>CAVQPB010000011.1:0-144070 GCA_963714525.1 uncultured Pseudomonadota bacterium | reverse complement strand
AAAAACGCGGGGTTCCGCATATTTTACCCAGATTTCGTTTTCTGTTTCCGGTCGTGTACAGAATATGTACAGGAATTTTGGTGATTTTGCCGAATCCGTGCCGATCATTACGACCATAGCAACGCGACCGTTTCTTCGGTCGCAATTGGCAATGAGCTGATAAGCTATTGCGATGTGCACCAATTATCGCCCAACCTCGCGGGAACTCGTCAAAGAATATTTCGGTAACGGCCTTCAGTTCAAGGATATGGATGATTGGCGTGCCGAATTCTATCCCGGCCATGTCGCTCCGATAATTCGGCCTGCCCGCCATAGTGATAGCATCAAGACTGGTTGGGCGTGTTCCGGTGCCATTTTTTGACGTAATCCTTATTTGGTCCAAAGACGGAAAGAACTATCGCCACACCTACAACGCGCGCACTGAAACGGTATTTGAGAAACCAAGCTATCGCACACCTTGGAAGCGTCGCCAATTCTGCATCCTATCCATGGACGCCTTCTACGATCCGAATTACGAAAGTGGTAAGCCTGTCCGTTGGCGCATCGAACAGAAGGATAAGAAGCCGTTTGGCGTCGCGGCAATTTACGATCGGTGGAAATCGCCGGCGAGCGGCAACGATTCCAAGGACGACAACGAACCATCAGGCCGAATCATCACCTCCTTTAGCCTGCTAACGGTAAACCCCGACAATCACCTGATTAAGGGGCAATTCCACCCACCAGGCGACGAGAAACGCTCGATCTGACCAATCCCACTCGACGAAGTGGATCGTTGGCCAAACGCCACCACAGACGAAGCGCTGACGTATTTCGCGCCTATCCCAATCGAAGTTTCAATTTCTTTGCCGACAAATTTTGTTGAACGGCAAAAAACATTCAAAACTGTGCGCTGAAATTGTCGCGTGCTACCAAAACCAACGGCCAATTCCTGCCTTTCAGGGGCCATTTACCGAGTTCACACTACACGACTGAGAGCAGCCATTCCTTAAAAGCGCGTCTCTCGTTTTCCGCGGTTACTACGGGCAAACGCGCGGGCAGTTACAAAGCTGTCATTCGAATTCGTATTTCCTTTTCATAGTTTAAAAACACGACTTACTGATCGCTTGATGTCGATGCCGATATGAGCGCCGAGAACACAAGATATCTAAGAGATTCCAACGTCATCTTTCAGTTCGATTTGATGCAATACCCCATCGGTAAATACTTGGTAGTGAATCGCATAGTACAACCGATACTGAATTTTCCTCGCGTCCGGTTTGGGTGATACCGATCCTGGTGTGGCGACGGATCCCTGATAGATTTTTCCATCAAAGCCATAGCTCGGAAATGGTCCAAATCCCGTGTACCTTAGCATAATAGTTTCCGCGTGAATTCGTTTCTCTTGGGCGTCAAAGATGTGCAAATCGATCCAGGCATTCGCGCCAAAAATGGTGTTGCTCACCCAGGCGCTAACATTCAGGAAAGTCCGAATATCCGTCCCATTGCGTGGGCCTGACGCGGGGCTGGGGAACATGTTTCGCTTTTTCGCGGTTTGCTCCCAAACGCTGGCAACGTCAGGCCGCACTTGTGCCTCCGCGCGAATGCCGACTGGATCGTCAACTATGCTTGGTGGATCGCCTTGAACGGTATACCAATAGTTTTGCCCGAATCGGCTGTCCCACGCATCGCATGGACCGCTTTCGAAAGAAAAGTTGTGAAACCAAAGTTCCATCTGGGTCGCGTCGGACGGAACATCGATCTCGAAAGTCAGCGGCGCGTGTGAGATGGTTACTCCACCTTCGCGCATCGGTTTTGCGACGCTTCCATGGAATACTTCTCCTCTAGGGTGAAAGCGAACGAATACTTCCGTATCGCCGATTTCTGCGCCGTGACGTTGCCGAAAACACTCTGGAAGCCGATAAATGTCGTAGTCAACCTCCACCCGGCCACGACGCACAGCATCGCCGGACTGCTCATCGACCCATCTTTGCTTAAATGCGAGCGTTGCGGTATTTATCGTGAATGGACTGCTCGGGAAAGTTGCCGTTTTTGCGGGCTTAAGTAAAGTTTTCATTCCGGACTCCTTGATTACACTTTGATGCGAATATTACGGAAGGCGACGCGACCGGAGTGCGACTGCAAGCCGATAAAACCAGATGCCTGATCCAATTCAGCCGACTTGCCTCGATATGCGTCGGTATTGGTGTACGTTGTTGTTTGTTGGCCGTTGAGCAACACGGTGTAAACGTCCCCCGCGCCGCTCTTTTTGACCGTTATTTCGTAGTCGTTCCACTGTCCCGGCTGGAGCGCAGGACCGCGTCGGAAGTTTTGTTGGATCCCGCTGGGCGTAGTGGGGATATCGTAAATCGCGCCGGTACGTTTCTTATCCATGCCGTCAGGTTCTGGCGGGCTTGTGCTTTGGTTTCCGCGCGCGAGTTCGTCGATTTGGATTTCAAACCCCGTATCGACCGCGACAAAGGGCCGGTTGACGTAAAAATCGGAGATCGTTGGATCGCCGCGTCGCGGTACCGCCAGTCGTGGATTGCGGAAGCGAACAAATACGCCGGAGTTATCGTCGATTCGATCGAGCCGGAACTGTAGTCGCAACACAAAATCACCGAAGGCTTTAGGGTAATAGAACAACCCCAGGTCGTTTCCGGTGCGCACGACAATCGCGCCATCGATCAATTCAAATAATCCCTGCCCGACGGTTTGCCAAACGTTGTAAGTCGCCTCGGTTCCATCAAAGAGAGCCGTGAATCCAGGTTCCACCGGCGGAACCGCGGGAACCAAACGATCGACCATGCGCCGAGCTAAGGCAACGCCGGTGAGCATGGGATTGGGCGAACCGATGGTCGGAAACAGCGCCGGGCCAACCACGTAGGCATTGGGCACCTGGTGAAAGCGTCCTTCGGAATCGGTCACGCCTTGCGCCGCCGCGTCAGCCATGCGCAACGTGCCTGTTTCGTGGTGCGTAGTGCCGAGACCGTCTTGCCGCTTGCCTAGAATCTCAAAAGGCTTGCCGTTGGCGAAAATCTTTGCCAATTCGTCGGCGGCTTGGTCCATTGCGTTCCAGAGGAGATTGTCGTTGGTGGTTGGAACGATCGACGCAAACGCACGGGGCACGCCGTACTCGTCAAGTTCTGCATCGAGCCGTACAAAGCTATTGGGATTCTGCGGCTCCATTTCGCCGATCCCGCGTATCGTAATCACGACCGATTTGTCGTCCGCCGTCAGAAATGTTTCGAACCCGTCGATGTCGGGCACTTTCTTAAACAGTTCGGTTTCGGAGTCAGTGCCAGTTGTGCCCAAACCCGAAGCGGTAATCTGATGATGAAAGTGACCCACACTGCCATCCGCGTGGGTACGGCGCCCTTTCACGAATAGTGCCGAAGCCTGCAATTCCTGTGCGAGATTGCCTGGCAGGGCGTCGCGCGGAACGCGGATGTCCAGATTGGAACGCAAGTGTGCTAATAGATTCGTGCCGATTTCATTGTAATTGGGAATGCCTTGAAACGAATTCAGTGCCAAGCGCGTGCTTTCGATCGTTGCGAGCGCGATGACGACGATGGCGTTAGGCGGTAACGCTATCGTTCCCTGATCGGTTTCCACGCCGGTCACACGTCGAGTCGCCCCATCTTGGATCGTCGTCAAGCGCTTTACATGGCAGCGTGGCACTAACATAAGGCGGCGTCGGGTATCGTCAAAGTTTGATTCGATCGCGGCAGCCCGTGCCGCTTTCATAAGCAGCGGTACCGCGCTGAATTTGTTAAAGGGAAAGAAACCCGAGCGCGTGTGCGTTTGAACTGCAAGCGGTGCTTCCAGCTTGTTTAAATCTTCGTCACCGGATTTGACCTGACTGGGATCGAGGTGCAGCGCTAATTGACTTAAGGGAATCGCATCGGTCACCTTGTTAGCGGTGATGCCGTCAAAAAGCAATTTGCGCAATGCCACATGCATATCACCGAAAACGAAATCATTGGTGACATCGACGCCGATTTGCCGGCTAGCCTGGGCAAAATAGCGATTGTTCAAGTCATTTATCACGGCATTCGGCCAGCGATTCAGCGGCATCTCGCTGTCCAACAGTTGTGGCGACCAGCCACCCCAAAACACGGAGCGCCCGCCGACACAATAGGCAAGCCCTGGGAACTTGGCGCCCGAGTGCCAAGGGAGGCCCCATACTTCGGCCTGTGGCTTATCGAGGCCGAAGTTGCCGGCGTTACGCAGGTCAGCGATGCTGGTCGGAGACGGTGGATTAAGGCCCAGCACCGGCAGATTCTGCACATGCTCGGGCAACACAAAAGGACCGCCCTCCAGCACCAAAATGCGATGGCGGTGTTGCTTGTCTTTAAAGAAAAGATGTTGTGCGAACACAGAGCCGAACGTGCCGCCGCCGATGACGATCACATCGAATGGCCTGGCGTTTGGATTCGCCGGGTCGGCGCTCGCCCTAGCTTCGTCTAGGCCATTACAGATGTAGCGCCCAAGAACGTCGCGGGTGAAATCGGTGATCGAAGGTTTGGGGTTCGTCGCCATGATGACCTCCTAAATAGAAAATGCAATCGGGCTTCCCGAGTGGAAGCGCGGATTTATATGTCGACGTGGGGATGATCGCTACTGGCACAAACAAGCCAATAGGCGTTCACTTTTTGGATGTGCGTGCCGCCGAGAGGTTACGCACGAGTTGTTAGCAAGATTGTATTCCTCCTGGCCCGAGTAGCAATATAGCTTTTGGCCTAGGCCGAATGGCATATTGCCTGGCAAGGGTCAAGCTACGTCTGTTTATGAGTATGTTGATGGTGGGTGTCGGGATAGTGCGGATGCTTGTGCGTCATTGCTTGGTGCTGATGCTGGTGGCTATGGCTGCTTCCAGATCCGACCGGACGATCGTGCTCATGTTGATGGTGTTCGCCGTGGACATGTTCGTGCTCGTGCAGCAACGGTTCGTGGCTGTGTGCATGCTCGTGTCACTCAGTTAGGTGCAGCCACAAACCCAGCGCCATTAGCGCACCCGCTATCAGGAGCTGCGATGTGACCGGCTCACCCATCAACACAGCTAGCAACGCGCCGAAGAACGGTGCGATCGAGAAATAGGCGCCCGTGCGTGCGGCGCCAAGGTGACGAAGCCCCACTACGAATAACGTCAAACTCACGCCATAAGCAAGTAAGCCAACCAGCATTGCACCGGCCGCGATGGGCACCGCCGGTAGCGTCGCGCCAAGGGTGAAGGCGAGAGCAAGATTAACAACGCCAGACACCAAAGCTTTGACCGATGCGATCCACGTCGCATCGGTAAGCGATACCTTGCGGGTTAAGTTATTGTCGAGACCCCACCCGAAGCAAGCGCCGAGTACAGCCAGTGTTGGCCAGAGCGCCGTAAAACCTGCTTCTCCGGGCCAACTAAGAATCGCTGCGCCGACCACGATGGCCAGCATGCCTAGCGCAATGCGCCGGTCGAAGTTTTCGTGAAAGGCGAACCACGCCAAGAGGGCCGTAAACACGCTTTCAGCATTCAGCAACAGCGAAGCGGCCGATGCGGACATACCTGTCAATCCGACCATCAGCAGAACAGGACCGACCATCCCCCCCACCACAATCGCGCCAGCAAACCAAGGCCAGTCATTCTTTGGCAGATTAGCCGCGGGGGCGCCGATGGCGCGACGATAGAGAGCAAGTCCCGCTCCGGAACCGAAATAAAGCAATCCTGCCAACAGCCACGGATTGATCCCATCGAGCAACCATTTCGCGAGTGGTGTTCCTGCGCCGAACAATAGCGCAGCGCCCAGTGCGGCGGCTATGCCGGGTTGGCGATTACCTTCTATCCAGTTCATCGTTTTCGATTTCGAGCAATGGTGCTAAGGTGTCCGAACCAGGACTTGACCTGACAGACAAGACGACTATAGCGTCATCGCCAAAGGCTCACTTGGATCAGTGTCACTTTGTGCGGATTGTGAACAAATCGCACATCGCAATTTACACTGCGGTTCGTTAGTGCCCAACTCTGTCCACGAATCACGTGCGGATCACTAGTCGCACGCGATTGCAGCGCCATTAGGTTCGGCGAATAGCTCGGTTCCCAAAATACACCGCGAACTCATCAAATCGCTCGGCATGCGCTTTAATGTAGTCGATCACCGTATTGAGATTCTTGAAAAGTCTTACGTTACCCCGGGCGGTTGCCAGCGTCATGGTTTGCATGCGTTTTTTAGTTTTGTCGTTAAATTGAATTCTCAATTCCCAACCGCGGGCGTCGCCATCTTCGATCTCATGGGCATATAGTTGAATTCCGGCGTGAGTTTGCGTTAATAGAATGAGTTCGTTTTGCGTGAATGTGGGAAGTCGAGGCATTTCGATTTTGTTGGATTGCAATCAATTTAAACGATTGAGGAAGACGCCAAGGTTGTAATGCTTTTTGCCTGAAACGTTGGCAGATCATAAATCTTTAACCGGCTGACAGAGCAGGAATAACTTTTTTGCCGCTTATCCTCTCGGCAATTGGCGTGCACGGTGGTTTCGATTCTTCTTCGCATCCCAGTCGGATGCGGCGGAAATCATTGTGACCCCGCCTAGTATCACGCATATCGCATTGAGAGCGAGACCGATCACGTAAGCGGCGACCGTAAGGGTTCCCAAGATCGCCATGCTCGCGACCCACCAGATATGCTTTAATCTCGCCAGGCAACGGCTATGAGTGATGTGCATAGGAAAAGTGCCAGTTGAATTGATCGATCAGTTCATCGGTGACGTCTTGAATCGTTTCCCCCGCTTGTAGCTTGCGTGCCACCTTGATGGCATCGGCTTCGTCATATATCGAGCGATAGCGCCAAATGTCCTTGTGCCGAAATACAAATCGATAACCGTTGTCGTCCTTGGTATTGCCGACTTTGTATAAGCCAGGTTCGGGAATTACAAAATCGAAATCGCCGAATTTTCCATTGATCGAACGCCGAGTTGAAACGCCATGCACGAAGTCATACGTTGAGCGGCCAGCCGGTGTAACGCCGGTAATGCGCCAAACATAGGGCTTCTTGTAGCCCGAATATTGGTGAAACGACCATTTCACCATTGCAGTCCTTCCGAAGCCGAACAAAACGACATTAGTGTATGCCTGAAAGTGCGTTTTCGTAAACGATCTTTTTTAGTTTCTGTCTCAGTATCACGATTTTTTTGGTGATGCAAGCTAACTCGCCCCCTGTCGTTAGCTTGCTGGAATACCCGTATGCAGCGCTACACTGGCGTCCAGTTTAGCTTGGGGCCAGCAGACTTTGGCCCGGAATGGAGGCAGCAGTGCAATGGCTTGGATTGATTGTCGTTTTGGTATGGCTCACAGGGTGTGGCACAACGCAGAAGCACAGCCAGCCATCAGATTCTCCGATTACAAAATCCTCCTATTATTTCGACTATGAGGTGACGAACGCCGAACCCATCGCGCTGCTTCGGGTACTTGATGATGGCGGAAACACGTACTTTCAATTCCGCAGTAACGTTCCGGATGGCTTGGTAGTGAGCGCGGAAACGACGACCGGCGACGCGATTGTCCCACATGAAAGCATGGGCAACTTCGCCATCCTCCATGGTGTGTATCGACATCTGAGCGTTCCCTCAGCGACGCTACCCATTTCGATCAAAAAGCGAGGCGATATTCCACCCATGGCCAATCTTGGACCGGTTGTATTGCCGAAAAAAACGAGCGCACCGACTGCGACAGTAAAACAAGAATCAATTTCTTCGACCGTTGTGGAAGCAGCAAGACATTCGCCGTCAGAAACCTTTCAAATCCGTTTTGCGAGGAATTCGGCCGTGCTGAACAAAAAAGCTCGCAGTGAGCTAGCGGCGTTGGTAACAGCAAATTCGATCAAGTCGACAGTCGAGATCAAAGTACGGCCGTTTTATCCGAATCGACGCGCGAGCGTTAGATTGGCAAAGGCGCGGGCAGACGCCATTCGACGCAAACTTATCGGGGCCGGCATCGACAGCGGCAAGATTCACATCGACTATGAAGGCGGCGCGCGGCCGATGATCGCTGAGTTATCGCTGACGTCGCCTGCCGATCCAAATAAGCTTATTCAGGAGGGAAATCAGCCATGAACAAACGTATCTGCTTCTTGGTAACTATTTTGTTGCTCAGTATTGGCGCCAAGACCGCTATAGCCAATGACTGGGGTTGCGAAGTGTTGCTTTGTTTATCGAATCCTAAGGGTCCCTCAGCGGTAGAAGAATGTAAGCCTCCCATTCAGCGGCTTTGGGATCACTTGCGTGATGGCCACGAATTTCCAACCTGCGATATGGCGAAGTCGGATAAAGGACGATCCTACGCAAAGCAAGGATTTAATTTCTTTGATCCGTGCCCACCCGGTACTCGTGCACTTGCTCGCGATGAGATCGCGATACAACGAGCCAAGATCAATCCAGTGAGTTTTTCTAATCGAGACTCTGCTTCTGGCCCGATCTTTGTTGGAATTGGAGACGGGCAAGGCTATTTGCCATGGAATCGGTATGATCATCGAGCACGAATGAAAACCTGCGTCGGCAACAAGATTGGCGTGACATGGCGCAGCAATGACGGCCGGACGCGCTATCCTGTCACGATCTATGATGGGATTAAGACTCTTGAGCCCCATTCGTCTCCAAATATCATCGACGTCTTCATCAATGATACTTTTTATCAGCGAGTTCGGTGGTAACAAATATGGCATTTGAAGGAGCAGATGGAATGACGCATCGAAATTTAACCACCGGGAAAATCGTCGCCCCCAAGATTTCAGGGAATGTTGCGCAGCGTTTGTTTAAGGACACCGAAGTCGAAGCGCAATATGGGATTTCACGCTTTACCCTCCGCGCCGACCGCGTTCGCGCCCGAAGAATTAGGTTCGTTAAAATTGGTCGAAGCGTTTTCTACCGAACGGACGACATCGAGAAGATGTTAGATCAATACGCAGTCGCTAATCCAACGGGTTGACAGGTAGCGAGCTACGCGGAACTGGCTCCGCCACAGCTTGGCCAAGGTTTACAAATGCCGATATCGCCAAAACGAAATGAATAAAAACCTATTTTTCTGTTTCTGGCGCGATTAAGGAAACGCTAGGAAAGTAGGTGCGGTAACGCCTCGTATCGCGGGTCAACAGCGGAATGTTCTCGGAAGCCGCATGAGCCCCAATCAAAAAATCTGATAACACGTTATGCTTCGTGCCTTTGGACCGTTTGTACTGTCGAAACGCGCGGCCCGCCAAAAATAACGCCGTTCGCGGCAGTTCCAGAAATGTTAAGTCGAGCGTTGCGATTGTTTTATCCAAATCCTCATACTCGGTAAACGCCAGCGAAAATTCGGCGTAGATGATGGGATTGATCGCCAGTTGATGGAGTTTTGCTTGGTTGCGCAACTGATCGATCGACCATTGCGCCCATTGTTGATCGTCTTCTAGAACATCAATTAAGACGTTCGTATCGACCAGTAGCATCAGCCGTCATCTCGCAATAGCTTCATCAACTCATCAGTACGCCATTTGATAGTCGCTTTTCCTCGTACGGCCTCGAAGCGATCTTTAGTCCGGCGGGTTGTAGGCCGCTTGGCGGGATTTAACACGATTTCCCCTTCGCGATTTAACGCGAAATCGACCAAGCTACCCGGTTCCAACTTTAATGCGTCACGAATATGCTTTGGAATCGTCACCTGACCTTTGGAAGTTAGTGCAGTAGGCATGGTAAGCTCTCTGGAAAGTATTACTGATTGAAAAATGGTAACACTTACGTTAAGGCGTTGCAAGCATAATAAAATGATTTGTCTGTATGGATGCCAAATTCTCAGCGACGTTTATTCCCGCCGCAAGTAATGGTTTTGGCAACCGATCTGCGCAGCACCTTCGCGAACGAATCCATGGCTAAGGTGATTTTCTGCTTCAAAATACTCTTTGTTCCTGCGAGTCGACGCCATTGCGATTGCTCGCTTTACCTTTTCTTCCCTCGCGTCTGAATCCCCACATTAGAGAGAATGAAATCCTCAATCTGCTGCATAGGCTTACGCAGTCGTTCAGCATCCAGGACTAAGTATCCCGAGGTCACATCGTTCTTGTCGACGGCGTGGTTTAGAAGACGCTTTACCGCAAACGCACTGATATCCAGCGATTCTGCGATAGTGGCAAACGTCCGCCGTAAATCATGCATCACAAACCCAACACCACTTTCCGTTGCCACTTTAGCCACCGCTTTCTGTGCTTCCGTTACGTGCCCCGTCGTTCCCCAGGACGGGAACAGGTATTTCTCACCTTCGGTCTTCGTCATCCGTTTGGCCATCAGCTCAAATAAGTGGTTTCCCATCGGCAAGGTGTGTTTACTGTTTCCCTTACGAATCGCTGTAAACGTCTTGCCCTTCAAATCGATATTTGATCGTTCCAATGCCGCGCCCTCCAGCTTCCGTAATCCTGTTAAAAGCAGCACCCGCAGGAAATCTCGGGAATCCTCATTAATACTTTCTGTGGCGTCCCACCAGGCCTTGAGTTCATGGGATTTCACCAAGGTCTGCCGCCGGTCTACTCGATACCAGTCATGAATCTCGAAGAATTGAGTAACGGGATTCTCAACGATTCCAATATTCGGATACTTTGCCTTGGCGAAGTAGAAGAGGGCACGTAATAGTCGAGCCGCATAATTGGCTTGGGCGGGGCTACGCTTTCCGACATCGTCATAAATCTTGGAGAGTGCTTTTTGATCGATGGAAACCAACGGCCGATCTTGCCAGGTATCGAGATAACACAGCACCAATCGTTGATAATCGTACTGGGTCCGGGCAGAGAGCTTCTTCTTGGCGGCAAAGTAATCCATCAATACCTGATGCAGGGGAATGCCGCGCGCGACAGCAACCTGCCGCTGAATTTTTGCATTGGCGATCCCATCCCGTTTCTCTCTGGCGGGATCCGTTCCCTTGGCCAATTCGCCGAACCGGGTGACGGCTAAGGTGCGGGCTTGATAGCTATTGATCTGGGCGGCATCGCCCAATGTGATGCGATGGACCTTGCCATGGGACCATTTGTTGACGATATAACTCTTCCGCCCGGACTGCGTCACCCGAACACCGAAGCCCGGCAATACGCTATCGAAATACAGCGCCTGACCGCTCATTGGCACAGGCAATCGCTTGACTTCGGTATCGGTGATCTTACGGCGGGTGGAGTCCATCATTACAATAATGATTCAGATGTCAGAACGATGAAAGGAAAGACAAACTCAACGATAAAATTACAGACGGAATCAATGATGATATGACCGATAAATGGACAGAAAGATCAATTACACTGGGTGCTTAAATCAAAGTTAAAATCATTGGTAAAAATATCGGAATATGAACTTGCCGGACTGAGGGCACCAAAGCGAAGTAAGGTACTCATTCCCTCAAATTCCGTGTACAGGCTATGTACAGGAAAAATGTACAAAGCAATACAATTCCATACAACGCGAGATTACCCCATACAAAAGCATTTCAATAGCTTAGAGAAAAGCCCAGACAAATCAAAGCCAAAAAATCCGACTGTTAATCCGCAGGTCCCTGGTTCGAGCCCAGGTCGGGGAGCCAATAAAGACGCGGGATTCCGCGTTTTGTCGAAGTTTCAAAATTTCTCGTGTATATGCTATAGATGGGTTCGAGGCGAAAGGTTTCGAACAGGATAGTGGTACTTTGTGTGTTGGCGGCGAATGGGCGGTTGCGAGGCAATCTAGCTTTGCACCAGCCCACAACAAACCTGCTATACCAGAAGCTATAATTAAAGACACCCAAGTTTAGTTTCAAGTGATTTTGGCGTGCAGTGGTATGTAGATCACGGTATTGTTTCGGCTCACCAACAGCGCAACAATCTGCCCGGCGTTCGCAAACAGTGTTTGGAATTGCGTTGTGCTGGTAACCACGCTGTCGTTAAACGCCAGTATGACATCACCCTCGGATAAGCCTGCGCGAGCCGCCTCTCCCTCGGCGTTGGCGATGAAAAGACCGTTTTCCAAATTGAGCTCCCGTTTCTCTGCGATAGTAAGTTCACGCACTTTAAGTCCAGTATCGCCGATAGAAAGCTCTTCGACGGATTTGCTCTTTTTTGTTGTACTAGGCTTTAGTTCCTCGATCGTCACCTTGACCCGCATCGGTTTTCCTTTTCGCCAGAGTTCTACTGGCGATATCGTTCCCGGCTTGGCGTTAGCGACAAATCTGGGTAGGTCATGGGAGACTTCCACCGTGGCGCCACTGAACTTCAAAATAATGTCGCCCGGTACGATGCCTGCCTTGTCGGCGGGCCCATTCTTTTCGACTTCCGTAATCAGTGCGCCCATCGGCGTCCCCAAGCGGAATGCAAGAGACATCGCTTCATCGACCACTTGATGGCTTACACCAAGGCGCCCGCGTATGACCTTACCGCGGGTCATAAGTTGATCCTTAACTCCTATCGCAAGATCGATTGGAATCGCGAAGGACAATCCCATGTAACCGCCGCTGCGGGTGTAGATCTGTGAATTGATGGCGACCACTTCTCCTGCCATGTTGAATAACGGTCCACCAGAATTACCAGGGTTGATGGAAACGTCGGTTTGAATGAATGGGACGTAGTATTCGTCCGGCAGCGCGCGGCCGGTAGCGCTGACTATACCTTGTGTCACGCTATGATCGAATCCGAAAGGGGATCCGATGGCCAACACCCAGTCTCCAACTTCCAGCTTATTCGGATCGCCAATGGTGACGACTGGAAGGTTAGCGGCGTCGATCTTTAACAGAGCGACATCGGTGAGCGCATCCGTCCCCAGTATTACAGCTTTAAAGGATCGTCCGTCTCTCAGACGCACCCAAATTTCACTTGAGTTGTCCAATAAGTGGCTATCCGTAAGAACCAATCCGTCGGTGCTGACGATAAATCCGCAGCCGAACGCTGACTGCAAATTATCTCGACGCCTCCCCTCCGGTGGAAGAATGCGTCGAAACAGATCGGCTAGTTCGTCGTCCTGGTGGGGTGAGTCTCGTAAGCTCGCGTTGGGATAGGTGAAGGCTGACTTTCTGCTGACCTTGATGGTTACGACAGCCACACCGGCTTGTTTAACCAGGTTTCGGAAATTAGGCGGGGTTTGTTTGGTATCGATTAGGTCAGCATACACGGGGGACATAAGAATCCCGCTGAGCAAATGGCCATCGAACAAGCTTGCTGTGATGGCCAGTACAACACTACAAACGAGCAATAAAACCTTCATTGATTTACGCACCACCGAAAGATAATCATTTAATTCTGTTCCGAGATCATGCGCGTGCCTTGACTCAGGTCAAATCTTTGTTCTGAATCGGAACGAGTATTGAGCGATTACGCAATAAGAAGTTTTCGCCGAGCACAACGGCATTAGATTCGGTTACTTGGTGGGGAGGCTATTCCGGAAATTCTAACCAGTAACGCTGATGGCAGAAATTTCACTAAAGTTATCCTAGGGAACGGGTGGGAACAGAAAGTTCCCACCACTTGCTTCACTATGGCAACAGCATCAATTATTTCTTCACGGTGCCAGGCTTAGCGTGATCACGTTCAAACTCCGGATGCAGCGGATTGGTATGGGCAACGTACTCGCTCATGGTAACGACACTATCCGATCCAGCCGTCGCTTGCCATACGGAATCCAACTCTTGTTCGCTCATCCTTGGTGTGCCGGGTTTGGCGTGATCCTTGGCGAATTCGGGATGCAAAGGATTGGTGTGAGCTTGCCACTCCGCCATGTCGACTTTTCCATCTCTATTTGTATCCATGACTTTGAAGTCCCGAGTCATGTCCTTCTTCCACGTTGTAGTGCGGTAAGACGGATGCAACGGGTTATCGGCAGCGTTTGTCTGCACGGACGCGATACCTGACAGTGCAAAGAATAACGCCGTAGTAATTACGTGTGGTTTTAATCGGCAGTTCATGAACAGTCTCCTTAGTTAACGTTTCAAAGTAGTAAGACCCGTCTGCCTCCCAGCTATAACGATCACCGAGTCCATTAGTCTCGTTACGTTGAAGTATGTATTTGATGGAAATTAACGCCTTGATCCAAATCAAACAATTCGCAGCGCTAGCTTCTCAAATATAGAGGCCGATCAATTTCGAAGCGAGTAAACAAAGAGCATCGTGAGATTGATCTAGGTCAATGACGACCTTGGCTTGATCGATCAAGATGGCAGACAGTTTTTCTTGACGATCCCCAATAATCCTAACAACCGATATGGCATTCGTAACTGCAATCACTGCGCCGAGCATCTCGGTCAACTACGTCCAACCCATCGTTTGCTTTCATTGTGGGGATACCGTCCCGGCGGGCGCAAGCTTTCACGTCGTCACGCCGTCGGGCCGCGAGCCGGTATGTTGCGCAGGCTGCCAGGCCGTCGCGGAAACTATTCTTGGTAACGGGCTCGCTGATTACTATCGATATCGCAAAAGCAAGGCGGACCGAGCCGACATCGCAAAAGCGATAGCGCCGGATCAGTATGCGCTATACGACGATCCCGCTCTACAAGGTAGTTTCGTGCGGCGGCTAGATGACACTACCCTCGAAGCCGCTCTAATGCTCGACGGCATGCGTTGCGCGGCATGTGTCTGGTTAATTGAACACCAGCTTAGCCGTATGCACGGAGTACTTTCGGTGTCGATTAACTACACCACTCAACGCGCCGTGGTCCGTTGGAATGAGCGCATCGCGTGCTTGAGCACCGTACTCGCCTCGGTTGCGGACATCGGCTATCGAGCCATTCCTTTTGATGCGGGAGCCCGAGAAAGGCGTACACAGCTCGAGCGCAAAACCGGGCTGGCGCGTATTTTCGTCGCCGGCATAGGCATGATGCAAGTCATGATGTACGCCGTACCGGTCTATTTGGCCGACGGCGACATGACCGCCGATATCGAGCATCTGATGCGAATTGCGAGCCTGCTGCTGACGCTGCCCGTTGTTCTCTTCTCCGCCCAGCCAATTTTTGTAGGCGCATGGCGCGAACTCAAGTTTCGGCGCTTAGGCATGGACACGCCGGTGGCGCTAGGTATCGGCGCTGCATTTGTAGCTAGCTTAATTGCAACCATAGTCGGCCGCGGTGCAGTCTATTTCGATTCGATCACGATGTTCGTCTTTCTCCTACTTTCCGCGCGGTACTTGGAATCCCAAAGCCGCCACCGCGCCGCGACACAGTTGGAGAGCGCCTTTAGTAGGTTGCCTGCTGCCGTGATTCGCCTGCCCAACTACCCGAACTCGAATGCAGAAGAACATATCGCTGCTGTGGCCTTGCGTATCGGGGACTATGTAATGGTTAGGCCGGGAGATACGGTCGCCGCAGACGGAATCGTAGTCAGGGGCTCTAGCGAGGTGAACGAGTCGTTGCTATCGGGCGAAAGTGCACCGATAGCGAAACAGCGTGGCGCTAAGCTCATCGCAGGCGCGATCAACGTCGGTAGCCCATTACTCATGCGGGTTGAGCAAGTTGGTCAAGGCACTATGCTTTCTACCTTAGCTTTAATGGCGGATCGAGCTGTTGCGGAACGTCCGCGTATTGCACACGTTGCCGACCGAGCCGCGAAGCACTTCGTATTCGCGCTGCTGACCCTGGTGGTACTCGTTGGTTCGATTTGGCTATTGTTAGCACCGGAGCGGGCGTTAGCTACAGTCATTTCTCTACTGGTTGTTTCATGTCCCTGTGCGTTATCGCTAGCCGCACCCATGGTGCTAGCGACAAGTTCCGGACGGTTGCTACGAGAAGGTTTGCTGGTGACCCACGCCGATGCGATCGAAGCGTTAGCACGTGCTACGCATTTCGTATTCGACAAGACCGGTACCCTTACCGAGGGAAAAATGTGTCTGCTGAAGACAACGCCACTGGGCGACCTTCCGTCGGAGCGCTGTCTTGCTTTAGCTCAGGTGTTGCAACATGGTTCCGAACATCCCATCGGACGTGCGATTTGTGCCGAGCGGGTTGCATCGCTGCGCACCCCAAGTGAAATGCGAATAACCAATTTTCCCGGTCGCGGTATCGAAGGCGAAGTCGACGGCGAGATCCAGCGCATAGGCAACGAGGAGTTCGTTGCGGAACTTACTGGGCAACCTATTCCATTCCGCGGAGCGGCGAACATAGCCGCGACCAACGTGATGCTAGGGAGCAAACGAGGCTGGCTCGCGCGCTTCGAGCTTCAGGACACGCCGCGGCGGGATGTAAAGCCGGTGGTTAAGGCACTACAAACGATGGGCAAGGAGGTCATCCTATTAAGTGGCGATACGGAAGGCCCAGTACGCGAAACAGCGTCTGTCCTCGGTATTCAGCAAGCACATGCAAATATGACACCGCAACGCAAGCTCGATTTTGTACGAGCGTTGCAAGACAGGGGCGCTGTGGTGGCCATGATCGGTGATGGCATCAACGATGCTCCCGTACTGTCCGGCGCCGATGTTTCCTTCGCCATGGGCAGCGGCACAGACCTGGCTAAAATCCATGCGGATATCGTGATCATGGCGCCGGGATTATTGCCCTTGCATCGCGGGCTATTAACTGCCCAGCAGTCCTTGCGCATTATCAAGCAAAATTTGCTGTGGGCGTTTGCTTACAACTTTGTCGCTATTCCGCTGGCGGCGTTCGGGTTCATCAGCCCGTGGATGGCAGCGCTCGGCATGTCGACGAGTTCGCTACTCGTAGTGCTCAATGCGTTGCGTCTTAATCGTAGATCGACGTCCAAAGTATCGATAATCTCGCCAAAGTTCGCGTTGAAAGAGGCTTGAAATGGAAGTTCTCTATATTTTAGTTCCGCTCAGTTTGGTGCTCGTTGCCATCGCAGCAGCAGTGTTTTTGGTGATGTCTAAGAACGATCAATTCGAAGATCTGGACAGGCCTGCGCACGATATTTTGATGGACGACGACCATCCGCCTCGGTCGTTGCGCTCGTCCGGTGAGATGGTTTGATTTAGATCAAAAACTTGATCACTCTGACCTTTTAACCTCCGCTACTGATAGTTAGATCGAGAGTGACACATGCAAACAACTAATACTTATAACTATGCTGTGGTGCGTCAGTTTGCACTTATGAGTGTAGTTTGGGGAATTGTCGGAATGCTGGTCGGCGTCTTCATCGCCGCCGAGCTTATCTGGCCTGACTTAAATTTTCAATTACCCTGGCTCTCCTATGGCCGCTTACGGCCGTTGCACACCAACGCGGTTATTTTTGCATTCGGCGGCTCCGCGCTGTTCGCGACGTCCTACTACGTAGTTCAGCGTACTTGCCAGGTACGCCTGTTCAGTGACGGTCTTGCGGCGTTTACTTTCTGGGGGTGGCAGATAGTAATCGTTTTAGCCGCGATTACCTTACCGCTGGGCATCACATCATCCAAAGAATACGCGGAACTTGAGTGGCCGATCGATATACTGATTACCCTCGTGTGGGTCGCCTACGCCATTGTCTTCTTCGGCACCATAGTTAAACGCAAGACACCGCACATCTACGTAGCCAATTGGTTTTTCGGCGCTTACATCCTCACCATAGCGATACTCCACGTGGTCAACAGCGCTGTAATTCCGGTCAGCCTATGGAAATCCTATTCTGCCTACGCCGGCGTGCAGGATGCCATGGTGCAATGGTGGTATGGCCACAATGCAGTTGGGTTTTTCCTGACTGCGGGTTTCCTGGGAATGATGTATTACTTTATTCCCAAACAAGCCGGCCGGCCGGTGTACTCGTATCGCCTTTCGGTGGTGCATTTCTGGGCGCTTATCTTTACCTATATGTGGGCCGGCCCGCATCATCTGCACTACACCGCGCTGCCGGATTGGACGCAATCGCTCGGTATGGTGTTCTCGCTGATCCTCCTCGCGCCTTCCTGGGGTGGAATGATCAACGGCATCATGACGCTCTCCGGCGCATGGCATAAGCTGCGCACCGATCCGATTCTAAAATTCCTAGTGGTGTCGCTGTCGTTTTACGGCATGTCGACCTTCGAAGGGCCGATGATGTCCATCAAAACCGTGAATGCGCTATCGCACTACACCGACTGGACCATCGGTCACGTCCACTCCGGCGCGCTCGGATGGGTAGCGATGATCTCGATCGGCAGCCTGTATTACTTGATCCCACGTTTGTTTGGACGCCAAGAGATGCAAAGCGTGAAGCTGATCAGCACACACTTCTGGCTCACGACCATCGGCATCGTACTCTACATTTCATCCATGTGGATCGCCGGAGTGATGCAGGGCCTGATGTGGCGGGCGGTGAACGCCGATGGCACGCTCACCTACAGTTTTGTCGAATCGGTGAAGGCGACCTATCCGTACTACGGCATTCGCTTGCTGGGGGGCGCGATCGTGTTCTCGGGGATGATCATCATGGCCTACAACGTGTGGAAAACCATCGCCGGCCAGCGTCCCGCGGAAGCACTTATTCCCGCTACCGTCGCTCATGCTTGAGGATAACCGAACATGAACTTGCAAGAGCGTATCGAAAAAAACACCGGCTTATTGATCGTGTTCGTCATCTTAGTGGTAAGCGTGGCGGCGTTTGTCGAGATCCTCCCTTTATATTTTCAACGCTCTACCACGGAACCGGTAGCGGGATTGAAGCCCTACACCCCGCTGCAACTTACCGGACGCGACATCTATATCCGCGAGGGTTGTGTTGGGTGTCATTCGCAGATGATTCGCCCGTTTCGCGCCGAGACAGAGCGCTATGGTCACTACTCTGTCGCAGGCGAATTCGTTTATGACCGACCGTTTCTATGGGGATCCAAACGTACCGGCCCTGACTTGCATCGCGTCGGCGCACGCTACTCCGATGAATGGCACCGGGTACATCTTAATAATCCTCGCGACGTTGTTCCGGAATCCAATATGCCTGGATACCCGTGGCTGTTTGACGCCGCAACTAACGGGTGACGACGTTGCCGCAAAAATGCACGGCCTACGCCAGGTTGGCGTTCCCTACAGCGATGCGCAAATCGCAGCGGCAAAGACCGAGGTGACGGGCAAGACCGAAGCCGACGCACTCGTCGCCTATTTACAAGTGCTGGGTACCAGCGTCAAAACGAGGTGATGATGAATCTCTCGACTATTCAATCCGTGTTCACCGTCATCATGTTTCTACTTTTCCTTGGCATTGTTGTATGGGCCTGGAGCAGCAGGCGTAAAGACGCTTTCGAAGCGGCCGCGCAACTACCGTTCGCTCAGGATCCAAAACCACAATACGAAAGAGGACCAGAATGAGCGATTTTCTGAATAGTGGCTGGAGTATTTATATCGCGCTGGTTTCGGTAGTGAGTATTCTCGCTTGCCTCGCGTTGTTGATGGCAAATAGCAAACGCAAAGCAAGTACAGCGCCAGACGGAACGGGTCATATCTGGGACGAAGACCTAGCAGAGTTTAACAATCCGCTGCCGCGCTGGTGGATGTGGTTATTCGTCATCACCATCGTTTTTGGGCTGGCGTACCTGGTGGTCTATCCTGGCCTGGGCTCCTATGCCGGCGCTTGGGGTTGGACTTCGACCCAAGCGTACGAGAAAGAGCAAGCGGTCGCGGATAGTCGATACGCACCGCTATTCGATAAGTATCTCGCCCAGGATATTAAGATCGTTGCGGCCGATCCCGCGGCGCGAAGCATAGGTGAGCGCCTATTCGTAAACTACTGCGCACAGTGTCACGGCTCCGACGCGCGCGGCTCCCGGGGCTTCCCCAACTTGATCGATCAGGATTGGCTATACGGCGGGGAGCCAGAGAAGATTCGAGAAACCATTACTTCGGGGCGTAGCGGCATCATGCCGCCGCTCGGTGAGGCACTAGGCGAAGCCGGTGTCAAAGCGATCGCGAACTATGTGCTGTCATTATCGGGTAGCAAACATGACGTGGCGCTTGCCGAGCAAGGCAAGCCGATGTTCGCGGTTTGCGCTGCTTGCCACGGCGCCGAAGGCATGGGAAATCAGGCACTCGGCGCCCCCAATCTGACCGACAAGGTTTGGCTGTACGGCGGCTCACTACAAACCGTGATGGAGTCCATCAACAAAGGCCGCATCGGGCAGATGCCGGCACATAAGGAATTTCTCGGCGAAGGTAAAGTACATTTATTGTCGGCTTATATCTTCGGGCTATCGCAAGCGCAGACCGCCGGGGCGGTACAACCACAATAGGCTCCATATGAATCTCCTCGCCATACCCAAGATGGTATTTTCCGAAACCGACGGCTGGGTTGAGGTCATGGATATTCACCCTTCCATGAGCAAGATGCTCGCGTTCTTTGTTGTCCCGATGTCGCTAATGGCGGCGCTAATGTTGTACTACGCGGGTGTCGCGTACGGCAAGCTATACCTACCTCATTTAACGCCGCAGGACTTGCAAATCATCGCTGCGATCTTCTTCGTGGCTGAAATTATCGCCGTATTGGTGATCGCACTAGTTATCCAGCGGCTAGGTGAAGTAGTGGAGATCCGGCCGAGCTACAGCGAAGCCTTCATTCTTGCGGCCATTGCGCCTTCGCCGCTATGGCTGGCGACGCTATTTTTCTTTGTCCCTAGCGTAGGACTCAACCTCGCGATAGGCGCGCTGGCTATGTTAGCGGCCGCCGGTCTGATCTACAACGGTGTGCGGCCGGTATTTCGACTAGACGACAAGGGTAAGGCGTTTCTCTTGGCGGGTTCGATATTTGCCGCGGGATTGGTTGCCTGGGTGGCGCTTATGGTATTGACGCTTCTGGTATGGGGATACAAGTAGACCACAAGGATGAAGGATGAAGGATGAAGGATGAAGGATGAAGGATGAAGGATGAAGGATGAAGGATGAAGGATGAAATGGATAGGCTAGTGAAGCTTGCGCCCCGTTCGCTTGAATAACTACCCGAACTTTCCCTTGCAACAATTCGATCAAGCTACCGAGCAAGCGCTGTATGCCGTGCGTGAGAAAATTTTTCCACGCGCGGTCACGGGCCTTTATGCGCGTTGGCGTGCGGCGATCGTATTCGTAACGCAACTGGTGTTCTACGGCCTCCCCTGGCTTATTTGGAATGGCCGTCAGGCGGTACTGTTTGATCTGGTCAATCGTAAATTCTATATATTCGGCTTGGTGCTCTGGCCCCAAGACTTTATTTATCTCGCAGCGATTCTGGTGATCAGTGCGCTGACGCTGTTTCTCTTTACCGCGGTAGCTGGGCGTTTGTGGTGTGGCTACGCTTGTCCGCAGACGGTCTATACCGAGATATTCCTTTGGATCGAGCGCAGAATCGAGGGCGACCGAGTCAATCAAATCAAACTCGATAAGTCGCCTTGGGGTCTACGAAAACTTGCGCTCAAGGGGGCAAAGCACACTGCTTGGATTACATTATCGCTGTGGACCGGTTTTACCTTTGTCGGCTATTTCACGCCGATTCGATCGCTAGGGCTGGAAGTCGCGAACATGATGCTCGGGCCGTGGGAGATGTTTTGGATCCTGTTCTACGGATTTGCCACCTACGGTAACGCCGGTTGGATGCGCGAGCAGGTATGCAAATATATGTGCCCGTACGCGCGTTTTCAAAGCGTGATGTTCGATTCTGATACCTTAGTCGTGAGCTATGATCCAGCGCGCGGTGAGCCGCGCGGCGCACGCTCGAAATCGGCTGACCGCACGGCGCTTGCGCTTGGCGACTGCGTAGATTGCAACGTGTGTGTGCAGGTATGCCCCACCGGTATCGACATCCGGAAAGGCTTGCAGTACGAATGCATCGGCTGCGCGGCTTGCATCGATGGCTGCGATCAGATTATGGCGAAGATGGGCTATCCCAAGGGACTAATTCGCATGACCACCGAGAATGCGCTCGCCGGGAAATACCAGGAAAAGCATTTCCTTTCCCATATCACCAGACCTCGAGTCGTTATCTACAGTAGTGTCTTGGTTGCGATCATCGCGGCATTTTTCACGTCGCTGTATCTGCGCGATCCGCTACGAGTGAATGTGATGCGCGATCGCGCCGCCCTAGAACGTGAGCTGGAAGATGGCAGCATCGAAAACGTATATCGGTTGCAGATCATGAATATGGCCGAAGTGCCGCGACACTTCAAGATCAGTGTGAGCGGTATCGAGGGCGCCAGCGTTCAACACAAACCGTTTATCGCTGTATTAGTGCCGCCCCTCGACTCATTGGTTTTGCCGGTAGACGTCTATGCCGACCCACGCAACGTGCCGACGCGCCGCCATCCGATCGAGTTCAACATCAATGCGGAAGACGACGATTCGGTCGCCGTATCTGTCAAATCAGTATTTTTCACTCCTTAATAATATGTCGACTAATTATTCATATCCCTGGTATCGCGAACTGTGGCCATGGCTGTTAATCGCGGGTCCATTGGCAGTAGTGCTCGCGAGTGCCGTCACATTTTGGCTTGCCTATACGCACAGCGATCCATTGGTTGTCGACGATTATTACAAAGCTGGCAAAGCGATCAACATGACCATGAAGCGCGATGCGCAGGCGCGCTCTCTTGGTTTGAGTGCAGAAATGAATGCCAAGGACGGAAACGTTTCCGTCGTGATGCATAGCCATGCCGACACACCGCTGCCACCGATGCTGCGTCTAGTATTGACCCATGCTACGCAGCGCGAGAAAGATCGTACCGTTCTGCTGAGCGCATCACTCTCGGGCCATTACGATGGTTCACTCAGAAAAGTTGACGCCGGTCGCTATCACTTGACGCTCGAAGATATCGAGCGCACCTGGCGCCTCAACGGCAATTGGCTTGTAAGCGACGAGTCGTCGACAGTCTATTTGCGCGTTAGCCAATAACAAGTCAACTGTAGACCAAACATGACACAAAGCCTCTTAAGCGCCTTTATCCTAGGTTTGCTGAGCGCCGGGCATTGTGCGGGCATGTGCGGCGGTATCGTCGCGGCGTTCAACACACAGCCACGTGTTACGCAATCGATATTCACATTGCAGGCTTCATACAACTTCGGCCGCATCGCGACCTATGCTGCGCTCGGCGGTCTCGCTGGCGCTCTAGGTGGCGCCAGTTTGCTGCTGGAACACGCGTTTCCAATCCAAACGGCGTTGCGTTTCCTGGCAAATTTAATGTTAGTGGCGCTGGGCCTTTACCTGATAGGGTTTACCCGATTGCTAGCACCGATCGAGCGCGGGGGGTATGCGATCTGGCGCCGCGTTCAGCCTTTCACAAAGTTTTGGCTACCGGCTGATCGTCCCCATCGCGCGGTGGCGCTCGGTGTTCTTTGGGGATTTCTTCCATGCGGATTGGTGTACTCTGTGCTCGTGACCGCACTTGCCTCTGGTGGAGCTTGGCGTGGTATGTCGACTATGCTGGCATTCGGCTTCGGCACACTGCCCGCATTGCTATTCGCTTCGCTGTTGTTGCGCCAACCTCGGCGCTTGCAGCAAGTTCGGTTTGTTCGCGCTGTTTTCGGCGTTATGGTTGCTAGCCTAGGCTTATTGGGGCTCATGCATGCTATGCACAATGGCGCAGCCTAACTGCGTTCATGAGAAGCGCTAGCGTTCTCACGTATGCTAACCATCATCATCGCGGCGTGATGAATATCTAACGGCTTCAATCCCAGCGGCAACCTAAAGAACCAAAGATTGCGCATTTCTTAGCGTGGTAATGCTTGCTCAAATCGGGTCCGTACGTTTGTCGAGACAGGAAAAGCGTTTATCAATGCCTGGAGAGCCGCATGGATACTTGCTCTCAGGCCGATGCTATGGCCATCGGGGCGGTTCGGCATATTGACAGACTCGTCGCCTAATTCAGTTCGACTTGGCTCATTTTTCAATTAGAAATGGAATTAACCCGGCGCGGCGCCCAAGCGTTTCAGCAACATTTCCAGCGGACAGAACCGTGTAAATCCGCTCTGAAACAAGTTGACGCCAACGAAAGCGGTAAACCAAAGCCAGTACTTGCTGATAAATACTGGACTACCTTCTACGCCGAATACCAGCGAAATAATCACAAACAATCCCGCGAACACTCGTACCAGTTGATTAACAGTCATGACTTTCTCCTTGTTTCACGCTAAGCCGGCGACCTCATTTCGACTTCCGATGTAACCTCGCGCATGGTTTCGATTCGTTCGTAGCGGTTATAGTTTGCCGCGTAGTACAACACCGGAATGACGATCAATGTCAGTAATGTGGAGACGAAGATGCCAAAAATCAATGACACCGCAAGGCCGTTGAAGATCGGATCATCGAGAATAAAGAAAGCGCCGAGCATCGCCGCGAGCCCGGTCAGTGCGATCGGTTTGGCGCGCGTGCCACCTGCGTCGATTACCGCTTGTTGAAACGCTATGCCGTGTTTGACGCGTAGGTTAATAAAGTCCACCAGCAGTATCGAATTACGCACGATGATTCCTGCCAGCGCGATCATCCCGATCATCGATGTCGCAGTGAACTGTGCACCAAGCAACGCGTGGCCCGGCATGACGCCGATGATGGTGAGTGGTATCGGCGCCATAATGATAAGCGGCGTGAGATAGGAGCGAAACTGCGCCACCACCAGCACGTAGATCAGTATCAGTCCGACGGCGTAAGCGATGCCCATGTCGCGGAAAGTCTCGTAGGTGATTTGCCACTCGCCATCCCACTTGAAGGCGTATTGCGCGTATGGATCGCTCGGTTGCCGGATGAAATATTCGCCAAGGGTGCCGCCTTCGGCAAGCGCTTGGTCGGCGATTTTGGTGCGCAGTGCGAACATGCCATATAGCGGGCTGTCCAATTTGCCGGCCATATCGCCTACAACGTAGACCACCGGCAGCAGATTCTTGTGATGGATAGTCTTGTCGCGCTCGACCGGGGTGATGCTGACCAGTTCGGACATCGGTACCAAGTCACCGTCGTTGGCGCGCACGTTCAACTTTAGAAAGTCATCCAGACTCGACTGCCGACTCGGCGGTAACGCAATGCGCACCGGCACTTCATACTTCGCCACCCCGCCATGAACCGGCGTAGCGTCGAGCCCGGCCAAGCCCATCTGCATCGTCTCGACCACATCTCTGGCGGTGACCCCAGCGAGCGCGGCCTTGTCTTGCAGTACTTTCAGTACAAGCTTCGGCGCGGTGTCGTCCACGCTGTCGTCGACACCCACGATGTCCATGGTGCTGGCGAACGCAGCACGTACCGACTTTGCCACCCGCATCTGGCCGTCGTAGTCCGGACCGTAAACCTCGGCCACGATCGGCGACATGACCGGTGGACCGGGCGGCACCTCGACCACTTTTACTTTCGCGCCGTGGCGCGCTGCGATCGCCTCGATCGGGGCACGCACCGCCGCAGCGATGGCGTGGCTGCTGCGTTTGCGTGCGTGCTTGTCAAGCAAGTTCACTTGCACGTCACCCATATTGCTATCCGCACGTAAGTAGTACTGTCGCACCAAGCCGTTGAAATTGATCGGCGCCGCGGCGCCGGCGTACGCTTGGTAGTCGGTGACTTCCGGCACGCTTCTGACGTATGCGCCGATATCGCGCAACACCGCAGCGGTCTGTTCCAGCGGTGTGCCGACCGGCGTGTCGACCATGACCTGGAATTCAGACTTGTTATCGAACGGCAGCATCTTCATGATGACCCATTGCACCATCGGCAGCAGTAGCGCCGCAAGCAGCAATAACAATACTGCCAGGCCCAGCATCGCACGGCGCCGACGTCCCGACGCACTACGTAGAAACGGTGTTAGGAGTGTGCTGAACAGCTGTTGCAGCCGACTTTGCGGCGGCTGCCCGTGATGCGTTGAGTGCTGCGGCAGTAGTTTCAGCGCTAGCCAGGGCGTGACGACGAAAGCGATTGCCAGCGATAACAGCATGCCGGCGCTAGCGTTGATGGGGATGGGACTCATATAGGGGCCCATCAGCCCGCTAACGAAGGCCATCGGCAGCAGGGCGGCGATAACGGTAAAAGTGGCGAGAATGGTGGGTCCGCCCACCTCGTCCACCGCGCCCGGGATAATGTGTTGCAACGGCTGCTCGCTTAACGCACGCTGGCGATGGATATTCTCGACCACCACGATCGCATCATCGACCAGAATACCGATGGAAAAAATCAGCGCGAACAGCGACACGCGGTTCAAGGTAAAGCCCCAAGCCCACGAAGCGAACAGCGTGACAGCCAGGGTCAGCACCACCGCAAGGCCGACAATAATCGCTTCGCGCCAACCGAGCGCGGCAAATACGAGCGCGATCACCGACAGGGTGGCAAGGATCAGTTTCTGAATCAGCTTCATCGCTTTGTCGTTCGCGGTCGCGCCGTAGTCGCGCGTCAAGGCGACATCGATGCCATCGGGGATGACGCTGCCCTTGAGTTGTGCGACGCGTTCGATCACCTGGCGCGCGACTGTCGACGCATTGGCGCCAGCCTTCTTAGAGATCGCCACCGTCACGGCCGGAAATTCACCACGCTCGACGCCGGTGTGAGCCGGGCCCGTGCCGAACCAAGCGTAGCGTATCGGCTGGTCTGGTCCGTCGATCACTTCGGCGACATCGGCGACAAACACCGGTCGCTCGTTACGAACGCCGACCGCCAGTTGTTTTACGTCGCTGCTGCTGGTGAGATAGGTACCGGTCTGCACCAGAATTTCGCGATTCTCTTTGAACAGTTTGCCGCTCGGCTGCGAGGCGTTGGCCAGTTGCAGCGCGTTGCGTACTTCTTGTGCGGAGATGCGCTGTGCGTTCAAGCGTTCCGGATCGAGCAGCACGCGCACGACGTGCTCCGGTCCGCCCAACGTGTAGACCTCACGCGTGCCCGGCACTCGTTTCAGTTCGACCTCGATGCTGTGCGCGATCTGCTGCAACTCGAAGGCGCCGCGCGTTTCGTCTGCGCTCCAAAGCGTCAGTGCAACTATGGGTACATCGTCGATGCCCTTGGGTTTAATAATCGGTTCGCCGACACCGAGGTATGGCGATACCCAATCGCGGTTGGCTTGAATAGTGTCGTGCAGGCGCACTAGCGCGCCGATGCGATCTTCGCCGACTTTGAACTGTACGGTCAGGATTGCCAACCCTGGTTTGGTGACAGAGTAGACGTGCTCGATACCGGTGATCTGCGACACCACCTGTTCCGCTGGGGTGGTGACCAGGCTTTCCACTTCTTTCGCCGAAGCGCCGGGGAAGGGGATAAACACATTGGCCATGGTAACGTTGATTTGTGGTTCCTCCTCACGCGGTGTGACCAGCACCGCGAACGCGCCCAGCAACAAGCCCAACAACGCCAGCAGCGGAGTTAGTTGGGATTGCAGAAATACTTGGGCGATACGTCCGGAGATGCCCACTAGAATTTGAGGTGGGCACTACCCACGCAGATTAGACCCCAGCGGAGGCATAATGCGTCCACCCTACTAAACATGGGCGTCACGCATCAACTTTCTCAGTCTTCTTTAGCTTCTCAATGCCGAGCACGGACAGCAGATACTTCTCGTAGATCGGCTCGCTCGTGCCTTTCTTCATTTTTCGAATGAAGTATTTCTCGAAACCGATCTTTGCCAAGTGCACCCAGCGGCCTTCGCCGAACCAATTGACATTGCGCGGTGGGATCTGCGGCAGCGCTACAAAGGCTATACCCGTGTCCCCCATGTCGGCCAAACAGATTGCATTCCAGGTAGCGCGCGTCGAGGGATCTTTACCCGCGATCGAGTCGCGGACATTGTTCACCGCGGCGCTGACCATGGACTCGATCATGTAACCTGTCTTCGGTGTACCGATAGGCACCGGCGTGTTTTCGACCGGCGGGATTGCGACGCATACGCCGACCGCGTAGACATTACGGTACGTTGGATTGCGCTGAAACTCGTCGATCACGACAAAGCCGCGCGGATTGACTAAGCCGTCGATACCGGCCACCGCATCGATGCCTTTGAATGCCGGGATCATCATCGAGTAAGCGAATGGCAATTCATGCTGCTTCTTCTCTTTGCCGGCATCGTCGAGCTCGATGACGAACATCTTGCCTGCTTCAACCCGATCGACTTTCGCATTGCAAATCCATTTTACGTTGCGTTCGCGTAGCGCCGATTCCAACATGCCCTTGGAGTCGCCGACGCCGCCGAGGCCGAGGTGGCCGATATAGGGCTCAGAAGTCACAAAAGTCATCGGCACGCGGTCGCGAATCTTGCGCCGGCGCAAGTCCGTCTCCATGATGAAGGCGAACTCGTAGGCGGGGCCGAAGCATGACGCACCCTGCACCGCACCGACCACAATCGGCCCGGGATGGGCGACGAACTTTTGCCACGCTTCGCCGGCGCCCACTGCATGATCGATGTGGCATACCGACTGCGTGTGCCCTTGCGGTCCCAGGCCCGCGATTTCGTCGAAGGCGAGCTTAGGGCCGGTGGCGATTACCAGGTAGTCGTATTCGAGCATTTGGCCGTCGCCCAATTCGATTTGATTGCGCTCGGGATGCACGCGCTTCGCACCGGCGGGATTGAACGTAATGCCGTGCCGCGCTAGATAAGTTGCCGCCGGAAACTCGATGTCGTCGCGCTTACGCCAGCTTACCGCGACCCATGGATTGGACGGAACAAAGTGAAAGTTCAGCCCGTTGCCGACGACCGTTAAGCGATCATTGGCGCCCAGCTTCTCGCGCATTTCGTACGCCGTTGGCATGCCGCCGATGCCGGCACCTAAAATAACAATATGCGTCATAACAACCTCCGCGAACTATGTGGTTGGTGTACTAATGCCATACCTCCTACAAAGGATCTTAGTCACAGCATGTACTCAGGATTTGTTATGTTGTTTCAGAAGCATCCCGGCCTTGATCGGCTCCAGCGCCACGCGCTCGCCGGGTTGCAGTCCAGCCAGCACTTCAAGGCCGTCTTCACCCGCGGC
Organism: uncultured Pseudomonadota bacterium; assembly: GCA_963714525.1. Classification (GTDB taxonomy): domain Bacteria; phylum Pseudomonadota; class Gammaproteobacteria; order Burkholderiales; family JALYOK01; genus JALYOK01. The sequence goes on along the minus strand of CAVQPB010000011.1, from coordinate 115,311 downwards.
TTCGCCGAGCCGCACTTGGCGAAAACCGATGCTGCCTTTGGCGTCTATCACGTATACCGCCGTCACTTCGCTGCGTCGGACGATAGCCGTGGCTGGCACGACAAGCTTGGTCGCGCGGCCGACGACGAAATGCGCACGCGCGAACATGCCGGGAACAACGCCCTGCAAGCTCTGCGGCAGATCCAGCCGCGCCTTGGTGGTCAGCGTGTGCGGATCGGAAATCGGCAGCACCGTCACCGACGTTGCTTTGATCCAGAGATTGAACGCCGGCAGCTCAATTTTCGCCATGGTCTTGTCGTTGATCGCGCTCAATTTGTATTGGGGAATATTCGCAACGACACGCAAGCCGCGCGGATCGAAGCCGGTCATCAGCGGCGTCCCTGGCGTGGCCGTCTCACCCAGCTCCACGTGGCGCGCGGAAACCACGCCGCTATACGGTGCGATAACCGCCGCATAGCCTTTGGCGGTAGCCGCTTGTCCGGCACTGGCAATCGTCATTGCGACTTGCGCTTGAGCAGCTTTGTAGTCGGCCGCAGCTTGGTCCATCGCCGCTTGGCTGATGAACTTTTGTGTCAGTAACAGGCGCTGGCGCTCGTAGTTGGCTTTGGCCTGCGCCAGATTTGCCTGAGCTTGTGCGACGTGTGCCTGTGTACCGGCGAGCGCCTGACTGACCTCACGTTCGTCGATGCGTATGATGATTTCTCCCTGCCGCACGCTGTCGCCGACGTCGAAGTTGATTTGTACGATGCGCCCCGAGATTTGCGCCGCCACGGTCGATTGCCTAACCGCTTCGACTACGCCTTCGGCGACATAGGTCTGGTCGACTTCGCGCAACACGACCGGCGCGGTCTCTAGTCCACCGGGCGGTTGCGCCGCAAACAATTCGGCCGCCGCCAAAAGAGAGAGGGCGAGCGCGCGTTTCCCGATAGCGCTAAGTCGTGCGTTGTGATTGGAATACATCTCGTTCGCTCATTTAGCGCGCTGCATAAATAAAAATAGCATAGCGCTGGCGCGCGCGAGCATGTTGATCAAGATCAAAAAGCATGAGGCGCGGCTAGAAGACAAAGATCAAGGTGAGCCCTATTTCTCTGATGTCTCGCTTGCCCGACTCGAAGTCTCTCCCTCGATAGTTGGCGTACTCGAGTTTGCCAGTTAGTTGTTTCAACAATGGATAGGAGAGGCTCAGGTCAACCTCCCGTCTGTGCGGAGACCGAGAATTGCGTTGGAGTTGTCGGCGAAGCCGGTATTCGAGCCGGCGACTCCAGACGCGGTACGGCGTTATTCTCGATCATCACACCTTTGAACACTGCATGACTTGGCGGAACTCGGCGTTGCCAACGAAGCAAACACTGATGAACTTGATGGACTGCTTGCCGAGGCGAACGAGTGTCTTCGGGAGACCGGTGTAGTCGAAGAAAAGTTGGTTTATGTCCGTGTTGTGCGGATCCGGAATCGTCGGGAAACGCGAGCTTGCCGCTAACGCCAGGTCATCGTTGAAGCGCTGGTGGTCGGCCGGCGAAATATCGATCGTTTGGGCCGTCACGGATAGTCGACGCCAACGCTTAGTTTGCCATCCAAGTAAAGTGCAAGGTAAATGCTTCCGCCCGCTCGGGCTTGCCATCCTGATGACAAATTCAAAGCGTGGGCGCAGACTCAACAGTGGCGTGCCTTGCCTGCGCCATGCGCGTCAAGTGTCCGTCATCAAGGTGGTAGACGGTATCGAAGCCCTCGATCATGCGGTGATCGTGCGTGACGGTGATCACCGCCGAGCGACGCTCGCGCGCGATCTTGCGCAACAGCGCCATGACCTTGGTGCCGCGATCGGTGTCGAGCGCTGAGGTCGGTTCGTCGGCGAGGATCAGCGGCGGCTCGTTGGCTAGCGCGCGCCCGATCGCCACGCGCTGCACCTCGCCACCGGACAGATTGGCGGGCAACGAATCGGCGCGGTGTGCGATCTCCAGGTAGCCGAGCAGCTCTTTCGCGCGCCGCGCCGCCGCACGCCGGTTGATACCGTTCAACTGCATCACCAAGGCAACGTTCTCCTGCGCGGTCAGGAATGGGATGAGGTTGTGCTGCTGAAATATGAAGCCGATGTTACGGCGGCGGAACGCGCGCTCGTCGACCCCGGTCCAGCCGTTGTTGTAGACCTCTTGCCCGTTGATCACGATGCGCCCCGCCGTCGGCTCCAGAATCAGACTGATCGATAGCAGCAGCGTACTCTTGCCCGAGCCGCTGGGGCCTAGCAACGCCACAAGTTCGCCCTCCTGCACGCTGAACGTGCAGGGCTTCAGCGCCTGAACCGCGAGTTCTCCGCTGCCGAAAGTCTTGGACACGCCTTCGACTTCGACCACGGTCTTCGGCTGGGCAGCCTCAAGGGAGGCCTGTGCGTCCGCTGGAACCAGCGAAGAAGGTGAGCTTGGGGACTGTTCTATTTAGCCTCCGAGAGCAAGCTGCGGTGGCGTGCGCAGCGCGTGCCAGATCGCCACCCCGCTCGCTACCACGCCACCGGCCAGCATCACCATGAAGGTGGCGGTAGTTTCTTGCGGCAGAAAAGCCAAGGTGCGCGGAAAGCCGGGGACGATCAACTCGCGCAATCCATACGCGACAGCGAAGCTCGCCAGCGTCAGTGCCATCGACTGCTCCATGATCAGTCGCACGATCACCCAGTTCGACGCGCCGATCAACTTCAACGTCGCGATCGATCTGATCTTCTCGATCGTCAGCACATATATAATCAGCGCGATAATCACGATCGAGACGATGACCAGCAGCACGCGGAACAAACCCAGTACTGCTGACATCTTGGCCAGCCGGCCCGCGAGCATCAGGTCGCGCTCCTCATTGGTTGTGTAGACGTTGAAGTACAGCCAGTCACGGATGTGTTGCGCAACCCGCGCGCCGTCCGCACCCGGGGCAAGCTTCACCAGCACCGCGTTGACGGTGTCGCCGGACGAGGACAGCAGCGGCAGCAACCGGCTCGCCTGCTCGGACGAATAGCCCGCGCGCTCCAGCCGTTTCATATTCGCAGCGCGCGCAGCGACGAGCGCGCGGTTGTCTTGCTGGAACTGAACCTCTTGCGCATCCGGCAGCGACAAGTACACCAGCGGGTTGCCGCCGGAATCGACTGCGCCCTGCGTGATGCCGACCACGACGTAGTTGTGGGTGCCGAACGGCACCTTGTCGCCGAGTGCCAGCCCGAGCTTGCGGTCGGCCACCAGTTCGTAGTGTGGGGCTTCGATCACACGTCCGCGTACCATCCGGCCGGGACCGCCTAGCCCGCCGAATACGTCGTAACCGATGATCGTAAACTGCTGGCTCTTCGCGCCGATGTCGCGCTGTGCCGCATAAATCACCAGCGGACTGGCCTTGGCCACGCCCGGTGTCGCAGCCACACTCTTGGAGCTGTCCAGCGGAATGCGCGAGCTCTCGTTGAACGGCCCGCCGCGCCCGCGTTCGACCACCCACAGGTCGGTGGCGGTGTTCTCGATCAGCCAAACGCCGTCGGCGATGTTGCCCTGGTAGATGCCGTTCATCACCAGCACGATGGCCAGTAGCATCGCCACGCCGACGATCGTGGCGAGGAACTTGCCGAGATGGCGGCGTATGTCCTTGACGGCGAGATCCATGGGACGCTTTGGCGCCGAGCGGTCAGCGACTCGCGGGGTCGAGCGCTTGCACGCGCATGCTGGCCTTGACGCCGTCCGCCCGTGCGACGATGCGCTGGCCGCCCGCCAGCCCTTTGCCGATCAGTACACGCTGGCCGTCGCTCGCACCGGTCTGCACCGGGTGGAACTCGGTTCGTGCATCGACGACGACCAGCACGCCTTGCCGCCCTTCACCGTCGCGCGTCAGCGCGGTCAGCGGCACGGCGATGCCGGACACCTCGCCCGTGTCGATCGAGACTTCAGCCTCCTGATCGATCGCGAAGCGCGCCGGCGGCGAATCGAACGCGACGTCGACCTCGAGTTCGCGTGTTGCCGCGTCGGATTGGTGCGCGATGCGCGCCACCTTCCCGGTCAGTGTCTCCCCCGTGCGCATGCGGATGCTGGCCACCTGGCCGATCTGCACGCGGCCGACGACGGATTCGTCGACGCGCATCGCAACCCACAGCGTGGCGGGGTCGACCATACGAAAGACTGGACTGCCTGGCACGACCGTGGCGCCGACTTCCGCCAGTCGCGCAATGATGACGCCGTTCATCGGCGCTGTGATGCGAGTGAACGACAGCACGGTGTCGGAGTAACGTACTTCCTGCAACTGGGCCTGCATCTCAGCCTGGCGTGCGGCATGCGACGCGCGCGCGTTGTCGAGGTTCGCTGCCGCTACCCGCAACGCTGCAGCGGAGGCGTCGAGCACCGCCTGCGAAACGAAGCCGGAACGCAGCAATTCAGCGTCGCGCCGCTGCTTGCTGCGGGCGAGCTCGAGCTCGGCTTGCGCCTTGACGACTGTCGCCTTTGCTGCTTTGATGTTGCGCACCAGCGCCTCCTGCTGGCCGCCGACAACGCCGCGCCGCGCGGAGAGATCGCGATCGTCGAGCACTGCAACATCCTGGCCACGTTTTACCACATCGCCGACATCTGCATTGAGCTGCGCGACCGTTGCGGTAATGCGCGCGCTGAGCGTCACAGGCACGCGCGCCTGCACGCTGCCTGGGCCAACCACGCGCAGGGCTACGCTGCCGTGCACTGCTTCGACGATGCTCACCGCAACGGCGCGCCCGAAGCGCAGGTAGATCACGCTTGCAGCCGCAACCAGAACCAACGCAGCGACGAGTACTGCAGCGAGAACACGCCGATTCACGTAGGCGTGTCTATGAGGCCCCCATTACAGGAGCCGGCAAGCCGCCGGCGAAAACCTCGGCACCGTTAGCATCGACCACGCGCACGCCCGCCGGGATGCCGGGGCGCACGCTTTCGGTCCATTTGTTACCGTTGTTGAGGCTCAACTGGGAAGCGCCATGTCCCGCATGTTCGTAATGCATTGCATACCCGCTCGCGATGGCAAACCACACCGTGTCGAGGCTGAGGAATGGGGCAACACTTGTATATCGACTCATTTCGGTTTCTCCTATCAGAATATCGGCTCACGTCTCGTACAATAATGGCCCCTCGCCAGCAACAACATTGAGCCGAACGACAACGCCGTCGCAAATCGGGATCGAAGACTGATCACGGTGACTTAATCATCGGCATCGACGGGTTTCTCGGAAAACACTTTCTTGCCAGCGAACATTGCGGATATGAGGGCGTTGTTTTCAACCACCTCGGTGATTATCACGGCGAGAATATGAAGAAAAACAGCGCCGAGAATGACGTAGAAAGAATACAGATGAATTGTTATGAACGATTCCCTGAAGCGACGCATTTCCGCATAGGCTACCGGGTCAACCGATTCCTTCGACCCCGGTTTCAGGTTCGCTAGCTTTCGGTGATCTTCTCCAGATCCCGTAACCCACTCGGCGATTTCGTGACCGAATGGCGGCAGATAAAGATCTGTTCCCGCTAATACGAGGCCGGTAACCGCTTGCAGCGAGAGGAGCACGAACAGTAGCATCACCATAAGTCTCCCTAACGGATTGTGCCCCATGTAATGTACAGGGCGAGCTTGCCTGAGGCTCGCGACGTAGTGTTTCAACGAACGCCAATAAGTCTTTTGTATGGGGAGGATTGAATTCCAGCGCGCGTATTTGTTACCAATGAATCCCCAGATAAGCCTCCACGCGAGATTCAAAACGAATACGTAGCCGATATAGGCATGAAGCGTTTTGAGAAGAATCTTGCCGTCCGGGCTCACGCCCAGTGCCTTGCTATTTAGAATGCATAAACCAAATCCTATTAGGCCAACCACGCAGGCAAAATTAATCCAGTGAAACCAACGCGTGGTTTTATCCCACACGGCATATGCCTTAAGTACCTCACTAGTATCGTCTGTCATTGAAATCACCTAGTCCAAAATCCCTCAAAGACGGCTGTGCCCGAGGAATCTAGCGGCCACCGTCTTGATCGCCACCCTTAGCGGTGCCGCTGTCGAACAGCGGAAACGAAACATTTTAGGGGGCGCGCGTTGGAACGCACCGGGCGCCTGCCCAGTCAACACTGCGAAATTGCGGCGTGCCTCAACCCGGTTAGTTTCAAGTACCGGGATCGGGGCACGGGTTTGCTCGCCGGCGGACACGGCTTGTTCCACGTCGAAAGACGAGGCCAGACCCGCCGGCGTCATGCGTTCGGGAGCCAGGTGGAATTTTGCATCGATCTGTTTGCTGAAGCCGTACGGTAGGTTCATGGTCGTGCCCCTTTAATTATTTAGCCATCTCATTAGCGAGCTAAAATCCATCGCACCCGACATGCGTTTGGTTTCTTGTCCCCCTTGGAATAGGATGAGCGTCGGGATAGAGCGAATCGCGAAACGCGCCGCTAGTGAAGGCGCCTCGTCGCTATTGACCTTGGCGAAACGCACGCTGGTGGCGAGCCGCTTTGCCGCTTGTTCGAAAGAAGGCGCCATCGCTTTACAGGGACCACACCACGGCGCCCAGAAATCCACGACCACGGGCAGCCCGCTCGGTTTCAAGAAGGTATTGAAGTTTTCTTCGTTCAAGCCGACGGACCTTCCTTCCAGCAGGGCTGCTCCACACTTGCCGCATTTTGGATGATCTTCAAGACGATCTGAGCCTACGCGATTTTCCCTGAGGCAGTTTGGACAAGCGATATGTATCTTAGATTGATCGCCGGCATTGACTATGTTCGCCATTCTTCCTTCCTCGCATCAGGACGTCCTGTAACGGAATTTGTAAACGGCGTCTTTATTCGGCTCACTTACGCCAAACAACAGCCAACTGACGATACAATCCGACCCGTTCACTTTGATGACTGTGGCGATTGCCAACCAGGATGATCAAAATATTGACCATAATTCTCCAGCGCCGCGGCGACCTTGCGTGCGCCGTCGGATCTTGCTACCTGCCGCTCCTTACCTTGCATCGCCTCGACGCCGGAGAGGATATCGGCCAGCACTAAGTGCAGCATAGCGTCGGTTTTCTGATCCAGCTTGCAGTTCTGCACCATGTATGCGACATGGGCGTTAATCGCATCGGCAAGCTCATCATATTGCGTGGTTGTCAAATTCGCCCGCGTAGGCGGCGGGCAACTGAGGTTGCATCGCGTCCTTGATCTTGGTCATCCCCAGCCGTAGCGGCTCGTCGGTGGCCCACTTGCTCCCGTTGTTGAGAGCTAACTGAGAAGCACCCTCTCCCGAGTGTTGGTGATGCATTGCGCACCCGCCCGCGACGGCAAACCACAGGGCGGCGAGGCTGAGGAGTTGCGCAATACGCACAGGTCTAATCATTTTGCTTTCTCCGCGAAACGAAACCGAACGGAACACACATAGGTTGCCCCAACAAATGTTTAGTATGGGGTCGGTCCGTGAAAGCCAATTGACTAATGTCAAACCCGATGCAAGGTCATGGCGGAGAGGATTTCCAAGGCTGTACTCGCCGCATTTGAGCGTGGTTGACTGAGTCGCAATGACAAGTAAAGGTGTGGGACGTTCAACGTGAGATTTGCGGCGAAATTGCCGCGGATGTGCTGCTAACTTGATATCTTAAGCGCTGCCGCGTACGGAGTTTGATCTTGCGCAAATCGTTGTCGGCCATACAGCAGATGATGGCGGCATGATGCTGTTCAATTCCAGGATCGATGCCGCGCGGCAGTTGGCGACTGCCCTCGCAGGATACCGTGGCCGCAATCCATTGGTGCTAGCGATTCCACGCGGCGCCGTAGGGATGGGCAAAGTGCTGGCCGAGGAACTTAACGGTGAACTCGACGTGGTTCTCGTACGTAAACTGCGCTCTCCCATCAGTTCCGAGTTCGCGGTGGGTGCGATCGACGAATCAGGTTGGTGTTATATCGCCGATCACGCCGCACAAGTGGGCGCCAATGACGCCTACCTCGAAATCGAGAAGAGCACTCAGCTCGAGACGCTGCGCAAGCGGCGCAGACAATACACGCCCGCGCGATCACCGATAGATCCCAAGGATCGCATCGTGATCGTGGTCGATGATGGGCTCGCCACCGGCGCGAGCATGATCGCCGCCTTGCATGCCGCCCGTGCGAGACAGCCGCGGCGATTGATATGCGCCGTGCCCGTCGCAGCACCGGAAAGCCTAAAGCGAGTTCAGCCTCTTGCGGACGAAGTAGTGTGCCTTGCGGCACCGCGGGAGTTTTACGCCGTGGGCCAGTTTTACCGAGAGTTTCCGCAGGTCGAGGATGAGGAGGTCATTGCATTACTGGCGCACCATCCACAAATGGAAGCCAAGCGATGAGTCCAAATACAACGGGGTTGGTGGTTACCATACGGGCAGGTACGGTTGAGCTCGAGGGCGTGCTTGAAATGCCGTTGAAACCGATTGGCGTGGTAGCGTTCTCCCATGGCAGTGGGTCGGGGCGGCATTCTCCACGCAATCAATCCGTCGCGGCGGAATTGCGAGCGGTGGGTCTGGGAACGTTGCTGCTTGACCTGCTGACGAGTGAGGAAGACCACGACTATGAAATGCGCTTCGACATCGATTTGTTGACCTCGCGCATTGGCCATGCGGTGCGCTTTTTACGCAGTCACGCCGCTACGCGCGACCTGACGGTTGGCCTGTTCGGCGCCAGTACCGGCGCGGCGTCCGCCTTGCGCCTCGCCGCCCGGATGCCTGATGCCATCGCAGCGGTAGTCTCACGCGGCGGGCGTCCCGACCTGGCTGGCAGCGAGGCTCTTGAGCAGGTTCGCGCGCCGACCCTATTGATTGTCGGGGGCAGGGACTATGGTGTGATCGAACTGAACGAGTCTGCCAAAATCGAACTGATCAACTGCGAGTGCGAACTTACGATCGTCCCGGGCGCAACTCACCTGTTCGAAGAGCCGGGTACGTTGCAACAAGTGGCGCAACTCGCGACACGCTGGTTTAGCCGTCACCTTAGCGCACGTGCCGCGACCATTTAACGACCTAGCGGCGGATCGCGTTCACTCCGCCGTTTGATGCTTCCCGCAAGCGTCTGGAAAATCTCTACTCACGATCAATGCGTCAAGCGCGTGATGGTTTGCGCGAATAGGGGCGCTACCGAAACCAATTGCAAACGGGTGTTCGCGGATCCGGGCACACTGTCGCTGGTGACGATGTGGCGCAGCGGTCCGCTGCAGATGCGCTCGAGTGCGCCCGGCGCCATGATTGCGTGGATGAACAAGGCGTCAACCTCCCGGGCGCCCGCCGCGAGAACCGCGTGCGCCGCGCCCAGCAACGTCAGCCCGGTGCTAGCCATATCGTCCACGATCACGCAGGCGCGCCCACGGACATCGCCCAGCACCTGCAGAGTCGTCACCGTGTCGGGGCCCATTCGGGCCTTGGTCACCACCGCGAGCGCGGCGCCCAGCGCGGTGGCGTATCGTTGCGCGCGTTTGAGTCCACCGGCGTCCGGGGCAACAACGACCAGATCCTCGATGGCCCAGTTGCGGATTAACGGCAGCATCAACTCGTCGGCTTGTAGATGGATGATCGGAAAAGGGAACGCGCTTTCCAGTGCAGGCGAGTGCAGCTCGAGTACGACCGCACGGTGGAAGCCGGCACTGTGCAGCAGCCGTGCGGCGAACTGCGCCGAGCGGGCCTCGCCCGGTTTTTTTATGACATCCTGGCGCGCATAACCGAAGTACGGCATCAGCGCAGTGACGCGAGCCGCGCCCGCCGCGCGTGCCGCGTCACCGAGCAGCGCGAGGTTCATCAGGCGCTCGTTAGTGGGTGTCGAAGTCGGCTGTAGGATGTAGACATCCCGATCCTGAACGCCTACCTCGATGCAGACCCGGGATTCCCCGTCGGCGAATGCGTCCACCGTGACGGGTATCTGTTCGATCTTGGTCAGGCGGGCAATTTCCTGGGTCAGTTGCGGATGGGCATCGCCAGAGAGCAACGCCGGCGCACTCGTTCCGTAGCCTTTGTTCATGCGCCTAAAGCGCGAAGGTCCGCGACGAAGTCGCCGACGCGGCCACGAAAACTTCCCGATTCGATCTCGCTGTCCTTCAAAAGCAGTATCCGGACATCGGTGCTGCCAAGGAGTTTGCCCGCCTGCCGGGTAACATTGTCTGCACCACCGCCCCCGAAGGTGAAGAAAAACGCGATGCGTTTCAACTGATTTCGATGGTGTGCAAAAAAGCTGCGTAGTGGGGAGGCGATATGGAATCCCCACACCGGTGCGCCGAGTAATACAAAATCATATCGGCCCGGATCCGGACCACGATAGTCAATACGTGGATTGAGCCCAAAACTCGATTCGATGAGACATCGAGATTTAGACCATAGCCCTTTACGGGAATGTACGTCTCGTATTTCGGCAATCTCCCAGCCGCCCGTGCGCGCGAATTCCTCGGCAGCGATTTTTGTAAAGCCCGTCATGGAATAAAAGACAACCAATGTTTTAGGCATATTAGGGAACCTCTGATTAAGTCCCTCGCGGTCGCGCTGAAGTTTGCCGGGTGGCAGGCGCGACGCTGATCCGGTGTAGCGGGTCTACATAAGCGAGTCCGCAACAAAGCCTGCTGCCCGGCAAACTTCAGCCCATGCGGGTTGGGTCCTGAAGGGGCCGCTCGCGTCGTTGCGCCACCGCTAGGGAACCACCCTTGGCTTCGCGCCGACGCCTAGCGATCGACCCCTTCAGGGCCCAACGCGAGCCGCGATGGACTTAATCAGAGGTTCCTTAGTGAGTAGCATATGGAATTTTCAGGATAGAGCGTTTGCGCGATTCCGGCTTGACGTGCGTCAAGCAATGCCACGCAGAGACCGCATGCAACGGCATCGGATATCTGCCCGACGCGCTCGCCGAGGTCAAAAATGCCGTTTATCGATGCCTGGAGAGCCGCATGGATATTGGCTCGCAGGCCGATTCTGCCGTCAAACTGGCGGTCCCATTTTAAGTGGATCGTTTCCTAAGCCACCATTTATAAATCTCGTACCAGACTAAGCCTATTGCCGCAGCCGCGAGACTTAACAGTAAACCTGTCGCTGACGGAGAGGAAAAGCGAAATAAATCGCGCACACCCGGCACGTACAACGCCACCGCTAAACCGCACAGCGTTCCAACTATTACCCAACGAAGGGCGGTGTTAGGTGTACTCAATACGGCAAAAATAGATTTAGTTTTAGATAGGTTCGCCAAGATCAATCCGATGTTACCGAGAACGATGCAGGCAAACGCGGTGGCGCGTGCTTCGGCTTCCGCGATGCCTGATTCGAGCATCAGTCCGTACAACAGCCATACGGCGACAAACATACTCATGCCTTGCAGCACGGCCAGCGTCACCGCCTTTATGCTAAATAAGCGTTCCGTGGGAGGGCGAGGCGGGCGCCGCATTACTTTTTCCGCATCGGGCTCTGCTTCAAAAGCGACAGAGCACGCGGGATCAATCACGAATTCAAGGAAGACCACATGGACAGGAAAGAAAATTAAGGGCCAGCCGAACAGTAAGGGAACCAGCGACATTCCCGCCATCGGAACATGAACGGCTAGTAAGTAACTCATGGCGTTGCGGATGTTATCGTAGATGCGACGCCCCATACGTACTGTCGCGACGATTGAAGCGAAATCGTCTTCCATCAACACCAACGAGGCAGCTTCGCGGGCGACGTCCGTTCCGCGCTTGCCCATGGCGATACCGATGTCCGCTGCCTTAAGCGCGGGCGCGTCGTTCACACCGTCGCCGGTCATCGCGACCACTTCGCCGTTGCTTTTCAGTGCATTCACCAAACGTAGTTTTTGTTCCGGCACGACCCGAGCAAAAATATTCGCGGATTTCACAGATCGCCCTAATTCATCGTCGTTCATTGCGCTGACGTCACGCCCGGTGAGTACCTGCTCCGATGAATGCAACCCGATCTCGCGACCGATGGCGCACGCCGTTCCGGGGTAGTCGCCGGTAATCATCACCACGCGCATGCCAGCCTGATAACATTCCGCGATCGCTTGCGCGACTGTCGGACGCACCGGATCGGCCAACGCGACCAGGCCCAGAAATTGGTAGTCGAAAGCACGTTGGTCATCGGGCCACTGCGCGCTGGCGAACCGCGCCTTTGCCACTCCCAATACGCGCAAACCGCGTTCAGCCATTCCGTTTACTTGGGCGTCGATTTCGCTGCGTCGTTGTGCCGATAAGCGGCAAACCTCGGCGATGGCTTCGGGTGCGCCTTTGGCCGCGATGAGATGATGTCCGCCTTTGCTTTGCCAGGCGTGGGCATGCACCAACAACTCCGGTCTTAGCGGATATTCGCGTACCAAATCTAAATCACTATCCGGCAGCCGTTCATGGAACAAGAATCGCTGACCGGCCTGATGGAAGGCTTTTTCCATCGGATCGAACGGCGCTGCTTCGCTAGCCAAAATGCTGACGCGCAATAGCTCGTGATACTTGCTTGGCAATTCCGCATCACGCGCCATGTCGATGTCCCGCACTTCGCCGGCCGCATACACGCTGCGCAACGCCATGTGATTCATGGTCAGCGTTCCGGTTTTATCAACGCAAAGCACGGTGGCGGCGCCCAAGGTTTCGATTGCCGTTGCACGGCGAGTGAGCACACCCTTTTGTGAGATGCGCCACGCACCGAGTGCCAGAAAAACGGTCAGTACCACAGGGAACTCTTCCGGCAGAATCGCCATGGCCAGCGTAATACCGGCCAACACGCCGTCCAGCCAAGGTCCGCGCATCAAACGGTATAAAACCACGACGAGCACACAAAGCACTAGGCCGCCTAATGCCAAATCCCTTACGACTCGACGCGTTTCTTTCTGGAGATTGGTCGATTCTTGGGAAATGCCGGATAGCGCTTTGCCGATCCGGCCGATCTGACTCGTCGCGCCGGTTGCGACAACCTCGCCTATGCCTTGCCCTTGTACAGTCAAGGTGCCCGAGAAGACAAACGGCAGATCGTCACCACCGGGTTGCGTCATCTGCTGAAGACCATCCCATGGCGCTTTATTTACCGCCGCCGATTCGCCGGTGAGTAACGATTCGTCTACGCGCAAGTCATTTGCGCTCCAAAGCACCGCATCCGCCGGAACTCGGTCGCCCTCTTCGATCACAATGGCGTCGCCACGGACAACTTCACGACCAGGAATTCGTTGCCGTTGGTCATCACGGATCACCAGTGCGCGCGGGCTGGCGAGGTCCCGTAACGCTTCAAGCGCCCGTTCGGTTTTGCGTTCTTGATACGTAGTGATAACCAGAATCACAAATATGGAAAGCAACAACACAAGGGCTTCGGAAACGTCGCCGAGAATCAGATAAATCATTCCGCCCGCGAAGAGCAGGATAAACATCGGCTCACGTAGTACGTCGAGGGTAATAGCGCGCAGGTTGCGCGGCTTGGCCACAGGCAGTTCGTTGTAACCTCCCAGCGCTAAACGCGCGGTGGCTTCAACCTGAGTTAATCCCCTGAGAGGCTTCGATTCCGGTGAGTTAATCTTTTCTCCAGTTGAAGATTAGGTCGATTTTTCGATTTAACGTTTTCCGTTCACCGGAAAAACATTGGACAACAGAATGCAGCTACCGCGCAAGATTTCGCGTGGTTAATCGAGATTTTCCGGCGGGATAACCAGAACTGGAATGTTCGCCAAATGGAGAATTTTGGCCGCAGTGGAGCCAAGCACGAGGTTTCCAATCGCACCCATGCCACGGGACCCAATAAGTATGAGATCGGACTTATGGGCTTTCACGAACTTACCAATTTCCAACGCCGGTTCGCCAGTAAGCAGGTGCGTTTCGAATAAGAGACTTGCCTCATGCAAAAGTCGCTTTGGTTCGGCTAAACGTGTCTGAGCATCCTCTCGATAATGGCGATCCACTGTTTCCCGAGGCAGCGGTGTCCCCAGTAAAGTTCCGATAGGCCTTTGCGGTGGATGGACGTAAACAAGGTCGATCTCAGGGGTGTCGCGAAACCAGGAAAACCGATGAATGAGGGAACGCACAGCAAGATTGCTATTTTGTGACCCATCGATGGCAAGAAGTATTTTCATGTCTCGTCACTTAACCTACGCCGCCTCGTTTTATTTTTTAATATTGAAATGGAAGAAAGCGTCTCATTCCACGACGAGCACATCATCGATCGCGCGCCGTGGCGTGGGCTCTACCATGGGGCCATAGCCCAGGCGCAGACATAATTGCGGATATAGCTCGTTTACCAGCATTTCACGCAGCCGCCAGCGTAGGTGAGGTAGTTCGATCGGTTGATTCAAGTAGGACGTCCGAACGCCCTCGGCGGTAGCGAGCAGCAGCAAATGCATCAACGCTTGGCCGGCTACAAGCCAATCTTTGCTGTTGTCGCCAACGGTGCCGATAACGGCGAGTTGAGGCGAGCCGATCGCAATCTCGCGATCGCGGGCCGCTATGCCGCCACCCAGATCAAAGGTACGCATGATGATGGGCGCAGTAGACGACATCAGATCTCCCATGCCAAGCGCATAGCCAGGCAGGCCATCGCGACTGGCGCGTCGATTGGGGTGTACCCACGCCGCGAGCTCGCGCCGAACGCGTGGGTCCGACCATTGCTCCTGGTCTGCCTGCGCAATCAGATCCGCGAGTTCGGCTCGTTGTTGAGGCGTGCGCATGGTCCACAGCGAGGCTCCTTCCTGTTCCACCACAGAGGCAAGCGAGCGCTGCAACGGGTCCGGCAATTCGCGTGTTTCGAACGGCGTGCGCGTCGTACGCCGCTGGGTAATGGCCCGACGCAATGTCCGGTCTTGCGCGGTAGGAATTCGGGGCTTGCCTACGCTCACCCGTGCAAGTAAATCGGAATTAGGCCCATCCGGTTGTAGTTCGATAGCCGGTTCAACGCCAAAATTCTGTAAACAAACGCGTAAGGTGAACAGCGCCGCGCCGCAACTGATCACCAATTCGCGATCGGCATGATCGATGACAGCCAGCGCTCGGGTGCGATCGGCGTAGAGTTCCAATAGCTCGCCCACCACGCGAAACTGCCATGGCTGTGAGTTGTGGGTGGAAGGTGCAAGGATAGCGTATCGGACAGCACGAATGAGTAATTCACGGGGGTTTGTTCCGCCCGGAAAATCAGTTTCCGAAATGTCCCATGCGCTTAGGTTGGGTTCGCTCAACGTCCACTCCTTTTTCATACGATCGATAAAACGTAAGGCGACATTTAGGACCAACGCCTGTACTAAAAAAATTTAAGGAAGCTCTGATTTATTTCGAGTTCTAAGCAAGACAAGGCGCGAAGGAAAAATTGTGACGCAGCATATAGACGATATGTAAGGAACAATTTTTCCTGAGCAACACAGGATTGCGACGAGATCGGAATAAATCAGAGCTTGCTTAGTCTAAGTGGCTGTCAAACCATTGGATTGATCCATATCAAGAGTCGAGCTAACAACCAACAATTGGTTGTCGACGTAAGGCTCCCGACAGGTTCGTTGCTTCGCTTGATGCGGATCAAAGCGGAAGTGCCCGTATGCCCCAGGCTTAGTTTAATTTATTGCAACTGCACTCAACCACGAAGAAGCAATGCGCCGACTCGCTTTTCTTGCTGTTTTAGCCGCACTAGAGATCCTGCCATTTTGGCTGGCGTCCACGGCTTGGAGTGCCGACCGCGCGCCGATAAGTAACTTGATCACTGGGCAGGAATTTATCTATACCGTTCAGCCCGGTGACAGCCTTACACAAATCGGAGCACGGTTTGGTGAGAGCACGGCACTACTGGCACGTGAAAACGGGCTGCGTTTTCCCAGCGTGCTGCAACCTCAAATGGCCCTTAAGATAGACAATCGCCACATCGTACCGCAGTCAGATCTCAGCGAAGGGATTCTCATCAACATCCCACAGCGTATATTGTTCCATTTTCACGCTGCGGCATTGAAGGTATCGTATCCGGTCGGTTTGGGTCGGCCCGATTGGCCTACGCCGATAGGACATTTTCGCATCGTCCGTAAGCAACGAGATAAGGAATGGATCGTGCCCCAATCTATTCAGGATGAAATGCGTCAAGCAGGTAAAGAGGTCACGACCTGCGTGCCGCCAGGGCCGAATAATCCGCTGGGCAGATATTGGATCGGGCTCAGTATCGGCAGCATCGGCATCCACGGCACCATCGCGCCATCGAGCGTCTATGATTTCCGTTCACACGGTTGTATCCGATTGCATCCAACTGACATCGAGGCGTTGTATGCCGACGTGGAAGTCGGTGGACGTGGTACGATCACGTATGTTCCGGTGCTAATGGCGAAGGTCCATAACCGGCTCTATCTTGAAGTGCATAAAGATATCTATAAACGTGGCGTAGATCCGCTAGCGATTGTGCGCAACCTCGCCGAAGCGAATGAGCTCAACGAAGCGATCGATTGGGATCGAGTCTACGCCGTAATTGAAGAGAGAGCAGGGGTCGCACGAGAAATCGGTCGACACTAGTATCCAGTAAGGAAAACGTAACCCATGGACACGATATTCCGCCGGCGATTCATTAAGTTAGGCATCCTTACGGCTGCTTGGGGTGTTGCGCCGGGCATGGCGCGCGCGGTAACCAAACAAATCGAACGCCGTCTTGCTTTTCATAGTACACACACCGGAGAAAACGTTGATGCGGTGTATCGAATCGGTGATGATTACGTTCCCGAGACGCTAGCGCAGATCAATCGTGTTCTGCGGGACCATCGCGACAACCAAGTTTATTCCATGGATACAAACTTACTCGACTTACTTTACGGTCTCAGCGTAACTCTTCAGAACGATGCGGCTTTCCACGTCATCTCCGGGTTTCGCTCGCCCGCGACCAATGCAGTCCTTGCCGCCCAAAGCGAAGGCGTCGCGAAACAAAGCCTGCATACGAAAGGAAAGGCAATCGACATACGTTTGCCGGGACTTGCGCTTACTGACCTAAATCGCGCTGCATTGTCGCTTAAGCGAGGTGGTGTGGGCTATTACCCCCGCTCAGATTTTGTGCACGTCGATGTGGGTCGAGTGCGATACTGGTAGTGTTGTTATTTGTCCGCGAGGGCTTGGTGAACCGCAGTCAAAAATTGTAAATCAAGTGTGCCTGCGTTGTTGCTTCTTGCGACAATGCGACCATCAGCAGAGATCAGTGCGAGTGTTGTCGAGTGGTTGAATTCCTTGTCCGGGAGCTGTCGATATTGTATGCCAAGCACCGCGGCGATCTTGCGCACATCGCTTGCCTGTGGACGAGCCAGTGACCACCGTTTTAGGTCTAATTGGCGCTTGGCGGCCAAGCTTGCAAGCGCTTTGGGCGTATCTCGTTCGGGATCGACGCTGACCAGCAACACACGAAGTTTGGCTCGCTCGTTATTGCTCAGTTGCGCGTCGACGTACTTTAGCGTTTCGATCGTTATCGGGCAAACGTAAGGGCAGCTAGCATAGAACATAGTGACGATGCGCACATGCCCGGCGAGTGCGGGCAGCCGTGTCAACTCTCCATCCTGCGTTGTCAACGGCACATCGAGCCGATAAATCGAATCCGACGGTAATTCGTCGGCAGAGACAAATGCGATCCAAGCAAATACCGGCAACAGCACGCAGAAATGAATGACGCGCCTCATCGTCCAACCTTCGTAGTATCTTGTGCGCAGCGAAAGCCAAGATTTTTCGTGGTGTAGTTAGCTTGCAGCGAAGATAACATCGCTACGCGCATGAGCACAGCGTAATTTTCGCGGTCGGTAACGGACAGCGCGCCGGCGCCGCAAAATTTAGCGAGATCGGGATCGCCTTGCTCGCGGTTGTCGCCCGATATCATGAGTGCGTTGAAATCCTCTACCCATTCCCACACCAGCCCATGCAAGTCGTAGATGCCATACACGTTGGGTGGCGTCTTGCCGACCGGGTTGAGCGTATTGCTGGACGGGCGGCTGTACCAAGACAAAAGGCGTTTGCGCCAAGCGGGATCGGCGCGCGCGTCGCGCATGCGCTCATCTGCCGCGGCGGCGAGTTCCCATTCGTGCCAAGTGGGAAGCCGCGCGCGTTGCGCCTCGCAATAGGCTCGCGCGACGAACCAGCTCACGGATGTAACCGGCTGATCGCCGCGCGCATCCGCACCTAACTCAAGAGGCTTCCACCAGTGCTGCAGATAATTCTGATCGACGAATATTGCTGCCGCGCGTCCGCGTTGCCAATGGGGATGTGTGCGCACGAAGGCCAGAAATTCCGCGTTGGTAACGGGCTTGCGGCTCAGCCGAAAACCCGCCACTGCGACGTCGGCTTGGGCGGGATCGGCCGGCAGAATCGAACGCAGTTTCGCTGCGGCAACGTTGGCGTAGGCTACGCGATCAGTACTGTCGGCCGCGATTGAATTCACGATCGCGGTGGCAACGAGCACGGCCATCGAAACCCCTAGTTGTCGCGCAATCTTCACTGCGCGGCACCCTTGGGCCGCGGCGTGGATTTACGCACATCCGCTACGTCCCGTGCTGTCACGCGTCCACCCGGATTGCCCCAGTTGTTGAGCGCGTAGGTGAGGATGTTGGCCACTTCGTCGTCGTTCAATTGGCTCATGGGTGGCATGACGGAGTCATAGCTCTGACCGTTCACCGTCACGGGTCCACTCAGGCCGTTCAACACTACACCGATTGTCCGTTTCGGATCGGCGAGAAAGTCGGATTTAGCAAGCGGTGGAAATACATTGGCTACGCCCGCGCCATTGTTCTGATGACATACGGAACAGGTGCCATTGAATAATGTCTCGCCAGCCTTGACTTGCTGCTCGAGCGTTAGTGCGCCGCTGGCTGCCGCCTTCGCCGCCACCGCCACCGACGTGGCGCTCACTGCTTTATCGCCGATATAAACGTGATCGACCTCCTTGCCGGAGTAAATCGCTTTGTTCTCCAAACCGTCGACTTTCATCATCCCCAGCGCACCCTTGTTGAACGCGCGAAAAATCGAGTGATCCAACAAGATGTACGTACCCGGCACCTCCACCTTGAATTCGACAATGGCCGAACCGCCCGCGGGCACGAGGGTGGTTTGCACATTCTCCTGATAACGCGTGCCACCTTCTTGATAAACTTTATCGAATATTTCGCCGATCACATGAAACGAACTCACTAAGTTCGGTCCGCCGTTGCCCACGTACAAGCGAACGGTTTCACCGACAGCGGCTTTCAGCGCTTTATCGCCGATAATGGCGCCTTCCGAGCCGTTGAATACCACGTAGGTTGCATTCTCTTCGATGGCTTTTTGCATGTCGAAAGCTTGCGCGCCTTTTTCGCGATACTTTCCGACCGTGTAAAAATCCCCCTGCGAGACGTAATACTCGCGATCGACTTTCGCCAGCCCCTGTGGTGGTTCCACTAAGATCAAGCCATACATGCCGTTGGCTACATGCATACCCACCGGCGCAGTAGCACAATGATAAACATAGAGACCTTGATTGAGCGCCTTGAAAGTGAACTGCGATTCGTGTCCCGGCGCCGTGAAGCTGGAGGCCGCGCCGCCCCCTGGTCCGGTCACGGCGTGCAGATCGATATTGTGCGGCATTTTGGAACTCGGGTCGTTCTTTAAGTGAAACTCCACCGTATCGCCTTGCCGAACCCGAATAAAGCTGCCTGGAACCGTACCGCCGAAGGTCCAGAAGGTGTACGTCACACCGTCGGCGATAGGCATCTCCATTTCCCTCACCACCAAGTCCACGATTACCTTCGCAGGTGTCGAACGGCCGGTTGGCGGCGGTACGTTAGGCGGACTGGTGAGGACAGCCTTGATCGGCTCCCCCTGCGGCGGACCGAAGTCGCCTTTGGCCGAGCCGCCGGAATCCGATACCGCGGCAATCGCAGGTTGTCCTGGCTGATCAGGCACTCGATCGCATGCGGCTAACGCAAGCGTCAGAAATAGGAAGGGGATAAAGCAATATTGAGTCATAGGTGCTCCGTTGTTGGTAGTCTTGTTGGCAACATTAAAGTGCAGTTGCGAGTTGATTTTGATCTAGCGCAAAAAGTGGCGCAATTATCAAAGATTTTGGAGCGTAGTGAATAGCTCGAGCGTATGGCGGGCGATGATTTCTTCCTCGTCCGTCGGGATGGCCCAAACGGAAACTGGGCTGCCGTCTACGCTAATTCTTGGGCCGTTGCCGCTATTCCGATGTTGGTCCAGATTGATACCAACCCATGCCGATTGTTCACAAACACGCTGACGGATAGGGGCGCTATGGGCGCCGATCCCGCCGGTAAAAACCAGCGCATCTAATCCACCAAGGGAGGCAATGAGCCCACCAATTTGTCGAACGGCGCCATAGACGAATAGCTCAATGGCTTCCAGCGCTCCCTGCGTATCGCTTGCCAACAATTCTCGCATGTCAGCACTCAATCCCGAAACTCCCAGAAGACCGCTGTGCCGGTAAAGAAGGCCGGTTAACTGTTCGCTATCCAGTTCTTCTTCGTTCATTAAATACAAGATCACGCCGGGATCGATGGCGCCACATCGCGTTCCCATCAACAGCCCATCCAGCGCAGTGAATCCCATCGTTGTCGCGATGCTCTGACGCCGACTCATGGCGCATAAGCTAGCGCCGCTGCCCAGATGCGCGACGATAACTTTACCGTCGGCGGTGTCCCCCAAATATTCCGGAAGTACGCGTGCGATGTACTCGTAAGATAGCCCATGAAAACCGTAGCGTTTGATGCCCTTGTCAAAATACTCGGAAGGCAGTCCGAACATCCTGGCGATACGCGGTTGAGTTTGATGGAAGGCCGTATCAAAACAGGCTACTTGCGGAGTGTTCGGCCATGACTTTTGGATTGCTCGGATCGCGGCAAGGTTGAACGGTTGATGCAACGGTGCGAGCGGAATATAGGTTTCGAGCTTTGCAAGGGCTATATCGCTCAACAGTACAGGCGCACTGAAGCCATCGCCACCATGAACGACTCTGTGACCGAACGCGACGATGGGGTTGTCATTGAACGTTTTTATCCATTGTAGGGCTTGGTCGATAAGTGACGAGATATCTGTTAACTGCCTCGAACCAGTGGCGCTAGCGTCGTCCCTAATCACCGAATTTTTTCCATCGACAACGTGAAATCGAATTCCCTCGGGCGCCTGTTCCAGCAGGCCTCGAAAGCCCAGTTCTAGATGGGTAGGGTCGCTGGAAATCTCATAGCCCGCGAATTTGACAGTTGCTGACCCCGCATTGACGACCACAATTTGGCCATTCACTGTAACGTATCGCGGCGGTGATGGGCTATTAACTGTGCCACGACACAGGAAGCGCGACGTTCCGAGGCGCTGTCGGCGCGACTGGTTAGTACGATAGGTACGCGAGCACCCAAGCGCGATGCCGGCGGCCCGTGCACCCGCCAAATACTGCAGTTGCTTGGCCAGCATGTTGCCGGCCTCAAGGTCGGGCACCACAAGGATATCGGCTTGTCCGGCCACTGGAGATTGGAGGTTCTTCGCTTTAGCAGCCTCCAGCGACACGGCGTTGTCGAAGGCTAATGGCCCATCTAACGTGCCTCCAACGATCTGGCCACGCTCGGCCATTTTGCATAATGCGGCTGCATCGATCGTCGAGCGGATCTCTGGGTTGATGGTTTCGACCGCCGATAAAATCGCAACCTTGGGGTCGTTGACGCCGAGGACGTGAGTAAGGTCGATGGCATTTTGCACAATGTCGCGTTTGTTCATCAGTGTGGGGTTGATATTGATCGCAGCATCGGTTAGAAAAAGTGGGCGCGGATAGTTAGGCACGTCCAAGATGAATACATGACTCATCCGGCGTCCCGTCCGCAACCCTGTCTCCCTTGCAACAACCTCAGCCATTAATTCATCGGTATGCAAGCTTCCCTTCATAAGCGCTTCGGCGGCGCCTTCGCGCACCACCGCAACTGCTTTCGCAGCAGCGTCGTGGCTGTGAGCCGCTGGCACCAATTCATATAAAGAGAGATCAAAGTTCAGGGCTTCAGCTAGCGTTCGGAGTTTCTTTTCCGGCGCGACAAATATTGGGATGATCAAATGAGCATTGGCAGCCTCGATCGCACCGCCCAGGGATTCTTTATCGCATGGGTGAACAACTGCGGTGACTACCGGTTCCAGGCCGGCCGCCAACGCCAAAAGATGCTGGTATCCAGCGCGTTGTGCCTGTAGAGGAATATGGGCAATGCGATCTATATCCGCATCGTGACTACTAAGTTCTTCGGACATGGGAAATACCCCAGAATGACCAATATCAGTGACGTAATTCGATCAAGAAAGAATCGAAGCAGGCTTAGTTCGCATCGATCAGTCGCAACAAAAGTTCTTCGACACGATGGAACTCGTGGGACTTGTCTAGCACCGCGTGGGCGCCTTGACGCAAGAATAGTTCCCGGTACTGCGGTTCGGCGTAATTGGTCAAGACGATAACCTTGATATCGATCTTGGTCCGTTCGACATAACGCATTACTTCCATCCCGCTGCTACCACGCAGCTTGATGTCCAACAGCACAACGTCGGGCGTGCGGTCACGGATGCCATCGATTGCGGTGCTGGCATCTTCGAATTCACCAATCAGCTCGACATGATCGATACTCCGCAGAGACTGTGCGATGCGTTCGCGTACCGCGACCGAATCTTCGACCAGTACCACCTTGAGACTAGGCACAATCGTTGCCAACCTGGAAATCTGAGAGTAAGTCCATCTGCATGTTTTCACGCTTGCAATGATACTGTCGGAGAGTAAGAGGGCTCGATTATTGTTCGTGCTTCCGGCTTCGGTCTACTCAGGTTCGAAGGACACTGATAAATCGTCTCATTCTCAACAATAGCGCACCATCGGAACCTTCCGATTCTTCCGTAGGAAAAATCTGACAAAGACAAAACGATATACCCTCGCCACGTTGAAAAGTTAGTCGATTAGGCCATGCTCCAATGCGTAACGAGTCAAATCGGCATTGGCCTTAAACCCCGTTTTTTCCAGAATGCGAGCGCGATGAGTGCTGATGGTCTTGATGCTGACATGCATGCCCTCTGCGATGTCCGTCAGGCTTTTGCCTGTAGCGATGAGCTTGAATACCTCGAATTCTTTGTCCGACAGCAGTTCGTGGGGCGCGTGTCGGGTGCCTGCGGCGATTTCGTCCAACAGCCGTTCGGCCACGGTTGCGCTGATATATTTTCCACCGCCGGCAACTTTACGGATCGCGATGATGAGTTGTTCCGGCGCGCTTTCCTTGGTCAGGTAGCCGCACGCGCCTTGCTTGAGTACGCGTACAGCGTATTGATCTTCAGGGTAGGTACTCAAAATCAGAACGCGAATCCGAGGAAACTCATCGCGTATCATTTTAAGCAATTCGACCCCCGTTTTACCGGGTAACGAGAGATCGAGTAATACTAGGTCACAGGAATGTTTTCGAAGCGACGCCATGGCATCCGGCGCGTTACCGGCTTCACCAACAATGGCGAGGTCATCGGCCTTAGAGAGAATGTACTTCAGACCTTCTCTGACCACGGCATGGTCATCGACAATCAGAATATTGAGTTTCGCTGGTGTCACGGCACTAGTGGCATACGCACTACTACGCTGGTTCCGCCGCGTTGGACGCTATTCACCGCTAGGTGTCCTCCCTGGGAGCGAGCTCGCTCGAACATTCCCATAATACCCCAGTGCCCTTCTTTGCTTCGATCAATTTCCGTCATTCCTCTGCCGTCGTCTTCGATCTCAACTATTACTTGGTTTGACTCCCGATAGGCGCGCACGGTTACATGCGTCGCATGCGCGTGGCGCCAAACATTAGATAACGCTTCTTGTACGATACGGAACAGGGCGGTGGTCCGCGGCGCCGACAATTCTTGTGACAACAAATCGTTATCGATTTTCACGCTATGCGTGATGCCGGCCCGCTGCGCGGTTTCACCTGTTTGCCATTCGATTGCCGCCCACACACCGAGATTGTCGAGTATGCTCGGACGCAGGTCGTTGATGATTCGGCGAGTGGTGGAAACCGCGGCATCCATGAGCTTAATCGAATGGGGTAGCCGTTCTTCGAGTGCTTTAACGTTGCTTTTCGCTAAACTTGTCATGGCTACAAGATCCATCTTGACCGCGGTCAAAGTGGCGGCAATGTCATCATGTATTTCTCGTGCAATGCGGATACGTTCTGCTTCTCTGGCGGACTCAACATAAATCGAGAGTTCGCGAAGTTTGAGATTAGATGCACGCAATGCACCCTCCGCAGCTTTTCTAGCGGTGATATCGCGCAGCACAACAGTGAAGAATTTCGAGCCGTTGTGATCGAGCTGCGAGATCGAAGCATCGATAGGAAATTCCTCACCGTCGTATCGCAACCCATAAAGTGTCAATTCACGGCCCATGGCGCGGGAGGTCATACCCGTCGTGCCAAATTGCTCCACGTGACGATGATGCGCAATACGAAAGCGCTCCGGAATAAAGCGTTCGAGAGGCTTACCTAAAGCAATATCTGCATCACAGCGAAACATTTTTTCCGCCGCCGGGTTGAACATTACAATTTGTTGATTTCCATCGATGGTGATAATCGCATCCATTGCAGAACGGATAATTCGATCTAACCGGGCTTCGCTTTCCTGGAACGCGGCGCTCATGGCATGGGCATGAGTTTCGGAACTTTTCAAGCTGTGCGACAGCATCCACGCAGCACCAAACAACAGTAAGCTCATAACGCTGCCGCCGATCAAAGCCAATCGTGACGTTCCTGGGTCGAAATCAGCGGCGAACGCAGGCTGGGCGAAGAAATTTATCGTCCAGGGGCGTCCCGTGACGGTTAGTTGACGCACGGCACTGGACGAAGTGGGATAGTTTTTAGCGAAGCTGTGGAGCCTGGAATCGCCGTCGAACAATAACAACTCTGGATGGGGTTCCGTGCCGTCGAATATTTCGATATCGATTCTGGCGAAATTACTGCGCTTGAGCGTGTTGCCCATCAAATCGGACATGCGAAAGGCGCCATAAACGTAGCCCTGCAATGCCGCGCGCCGTTCTTCCGGCGTTTGATGGGGCATGCCGCGGTGATACACCGCCAGATACATTATCGTACCCGCTTGCTTCGCGATGGAAGCGGCGTCTTGCACTAAATCGACCTTTCCGCTTAAGGTCGCCTCACCGCTGTCTCTCGCCTCCTCCAAGGCTTTTCGACGCACGGGTTCGGAAAACATATCGTAGCCCAACACGTCTATATTAGGTCCGTCGAAAGGAGCGATGTATATGATGGGGGTATACGACGGGCGATCGCCAGCAGGCCAAATCCGATAGTTCAAGTTACCGTCGCCTCGAATGGACTTGGTAAACGCTTCCATTTGGGCGCGGTCGATTGTCTGCGCGTAACCGATAGCCTGGATCCCCGGATAGGAAGCTTCGATATTCAGAACTTCCGCATAGTGCCGCCAGACGGCGCGATCGACGATACCATCGGCTGCGAAGAGCGCGACACCACCGCGTAGTACTTGGTGGTAGGCATGCATTTGATTTTCGATAGCGGAGATTGCATCGCCTACCGCGGAGTCAAAGCCAACTTTTGCTGCTTCGAGAGCGGCTGCGCGAGCCATATACCAGGTGGCGAATGTTCCGGCTAAAGCTAACCCGAGAACCAGCCATGGTAACCTGGCAACGAATGCATGCAAAAGGTTAGGCAGCCCATTTTGCGAGTTGGTTTCTACGGGCGCAGTCATTCTAGCGGGGTAATTTTGATCCTTATATTGGATTATCCAAGATAAACGCCCCAGCCCGCAACGCTTCAATCGCAGTGGCGATTATGTCTCGGCAATAAATACCTGCATAGATTAAGGCAAGCGGTTTCTAGTCACTCAGTACTTCGTCTATGCTACGCCTCGGTGTAGGTTGGGACTCATGTCCATACCCCATCCGTAATAATATCTGTGGGTAGCCGGGACATCCCATTAGTTCGCGTAACGTCAATCGTAGTTCCGGAACCTCGATGGGTTGATTGAGGAAAGAAGCCCACACGCCGGCCGCGCGGGCGACTAACATAACGTGCTCGAGCGCTATGCCAGCCGCTAACCAGTCCGCCGGCCCATCGTTCGGCGTACTTAGTACTGCCAGCATCGCCGACGCATTGGCAAGCTCGCCATCCTGCGCCGCCGTTAAACTCCCCATATCAAAAGTTCGGACGAGACGTGCCATCACCGGCGTCGCGAAATCCAGAATCCTCGGTATATGTTGCGTGAAACACGGAATACCATCGTGGCTGTTTGTCTTCGCCGGGCGAATCCAACGCGCGAGCTCGGCGCGAAACGCCGGGTTTATCATTTGTTGCCGGTCGCCTTGGCCCACCAACTTCGCGATTGCACATTTCCGATCCCCTTCTGACGCGCCCGTTAAAGCGCCGCCATGGCGGGTACATATCATGCGCAATTCACGAAAAAGAGAACGGGATATCGGTGTGTCCTCGTACGCATTACGATTGGTGCGGCGCATTGGGATGGTCTGAAACAGGACCTCATCGTCGCGATTGGGGTGGTGTTCTTGTCCCAGTTCGACAATTGCGATTTGATCTGTATTGTCGGGCTGGGGACAAAGCGTCAATTTGCCAGAATAGCCAAAATGCCTTATTGCGATCGACAGATTGGCGAGCGCCGCGCCGCAGCTTATGATCAATTCCCGATCGTTGGGGTCGACCACTGGTAAGCTGCGTGTGCGATCGGCGTACAACGCGATTTGGTTTCTCGTTGCAGCGAAACGCCAGGGCTGCGTGTTGTGTGATGACGGTGCGAGTATTGCGTAACGAACACAGTATTTTAGTTTTTCTGCTACATCGCCAAAAATAGGAAATTGACATTCCGAAACGCACCACGGCGCCAATCCAGTCGAGGAAGGGGGCGTCTTGATATCGAACCCGTAGCTCATATCAGAAGTCGAGATCGATTCAGGGCTAGGCTGTAACTGAGAATACTGCATCATCGCCGCTCGTTCCTCGCTGTAGTGGCGCTTACACCTTAGGGAACCTCTGATTAAGTCCCTCGCGGTCGCGCTGAAGTTTGCCGGGTGGCAGGCGCGACGCGGCGAGCGCGGTGTAGCTGGCCTACATAAGCGAGTCCGTAACAAAGCCTGCCGCCCGGCAAACTCCAGCCCATGCTGGGTTGGGTCCTGAAGGGGCCGCTCGCGTCGTTGCGCCGCTTGCCAAGGGAACCACCCTTGGCTTCGCGCCGACGCCTAGCGATCGACCCCTTCAGGGCCCAACGCGAGCCGCGATGGACTTAATCAGAGGTTCCTGAGTTCATGCATCAGCCTCGACAAGTGTGTGCTGACGGACAGGTGCCACGGGAAGTTTCGAGGAAACGCACATTCCTTCGATTTGACGACCGAATACGGTCTTTAGTTTATCGATATCGAGTAACGTGATTTGTTTGCTATGTTCGACTTGAATGAGTTTTGCCGCTTGTAACCGGCCTAACACCCGGCTTACGGTTTCCAGTTTCAGCCCGAGATAACTACCGATTTCCTCTCGCGTCATGCGTAACACAAAACAGGTAGCGGAATAATGGCGCTCTTGATATCGAGTCGACAAGTTCAACAGGAAAGCGACTACCCGTTCATCCGCCAGCATAGTTCCAAGCAAAGCCATGACCTGTTGCTCTCGGACTATTTCCCTGCTCAACATCCGATTTAGTTCTAGGCCCAGGGATTGCACCTTACTGGCAAGGACCATTAATCGCCGGTACGGGATGATGCAAACTTCGCTGTCTTCCAAGGCGATAGCGTCACAGTTGTAGGTTTGGCTGGCGATTCCATCGAAACCGAGTAGCTCGCCGTTCATCCGAAAGCTGGTGACGTGATCGCGGCCGTCTTCCAATAAGATGCGAGTCTTAAAGAATCCGCTGCGCACCGCATAGATTGATTCAAAATGATCGCCCATGTGGTACAACACGTCGCCACGTTTTACGCGGCGGCGCGTGAACTTCAGATTGTCGTACCAGCGCTTCTCGTCGGTAGCAATGCCGGCGGACCAACATAAACCGAGGCTCGAGCAGGCTGCACACCCGTCCGACACAGAAACCGAAAACTGTCTCGAACCATCGGCTTCGGTAATGCGGCTTGAACTGTCGTCAAAGCTCATAATGCTCTCCTGAACGTATCGAAATGGTTGCGGTGGTTATTTTTCTCGCGGTTAAGTTTTTTGAATTTGATTGCTAGTGTCACGACACTAGGGTGCGTTAAAGAAATGATGCGCGCGGCGAGAGGCATGCAGTATCGGACATGTGCTACTTGTTTCGTGGGATTGTTTACTTTAGCGTGTCGGAATGTTCTGACACGAAGTTAGGAGATCTAGTCAGCGGTTCTTTAGCTAGACGGGCCGGTCCGCCCGTTTTGCTTACCGGAAGCGATCTTAAGGCGGATTCGCTGCGCGCTCTGTTTCACGTAGCTGTGGTCATTACCGGATATATGCTTCGGCTACGTACCGGCGCATCATGCGATGGCTGTTGAAGTAAGAAGCATTTTTTGCTATCGAACCTTTCATCACGGCGATCCAGCCACTGCGGTCTTTTTGATACAGTGGCAATATCGTCTCTTCAAGCTTTCGATATAAATCATCTTGATCGGAACGATCGGACGTGTCGGTACCGTCGCCAACGGCCCAGCCTGTCACTCCCTCGATACAACCCTCCACCCACCAGCCGTCGAGTACGCTCAAGCTAGGCACGCCATTGAAGGCCGCTTTCATACCGCTTGTTCCGGAAGCCTCCAATGGTCGCAACGGCGTGTTGAGCCAAAGATCGGCGCCCGACACCAAAGTGAGCGCCAAATCCATGTTGTAGTTCGGCAAATAAACCATCGGAATAAAGTCTCGCAATTCTCGCATCAATTCGTGCAGACGCTCGATCAGGCGCTTACCTCCGATATCGCGCGGATGGGCCTTGCCCGCAAGTACCAGTTGGAAGGGATTGTTTAGAGCAATTGCCCTGAGTCTCTCCACATCGGCGAATAACAGGTCAGGGCGCTTGTATTCGGTCATGCGGCGCGCGAAGCCGATAATGGGAAGAGCGGCATCGAACCGCACTTGCGTCTCCGTTTCAACCCTATCGATGAGGGCTTGTTTCTGGCTGAAGTGCGCCTGCCAAATCGCTTCGTCGGGAATTCGGTCAGCTCGCATAAGTAGCTGAGCTTCGTGCTGCCAGCCGGGGGCATAGCGATCGTAGAGTGCCGCGAAACTTTTACCAGTCCACGTTGTGGGGTGGACACCGTTGGTTATGGCGTGTACACGGAGGCCCGGGAATAGACGCCGGGATGTTTCGGCATGTTTTTCCGCGACACCGTTTACGTATTCGCTCAAGTTCAATGCCAGTCGTGTCATGTTCAGAGCATCGTGACCTCCCAGCGTTTTTAGTGATGCTAGATCGACGTAGCTGCCGAGCATCTTAGTCACTAAATCGTAGGAAAACTGATCGTGGCCAGCCGATACTGGCGTATGAGTCGTGAACAAGCATAGACTCCGGACGTGAGGAATATCACAAGCGATATCGCCAGGTCTTAGATCTTCCGCAGGATAGGCAAAGCGTTGCATAAGTTCGAGGGTAAGGAGCGCCGAATGGCCTTCATTCATATGATATTTACGTATGGTGAAGCCCAAGGCTTGCAACATGCGCACGCCACCCACCCCGAGTATGATTTCCTGTTTCAGTCGATAGGCCGGATCACCGCCATACAGATAATGGGTCATGAGGCGGTCCTCCGGACGATTGAGCGATAAGTCGGTATCGAGCAAGATAACCGGCTCACGTGCCCCGGTGCGTCCTGCCACGGTAAACAGCCAGGCGCCAATCCATACGTCGTGGCCTTCAATTGGAACGGCGATGCCAGCGCGTAAGCGGGTGGCATATTGCTCAGGGTTCCACGGCTCAGGCAGCTCGAGTTGAGAACCGTTCGGGGCAATCGTCTGGCGGAAATAGCCTTCCCGGCTCGCTAAAGTTACCGCCACTAAAGGAAGCTCCAAATCTGCTGCGGAACGTAGCGTATCCCCAGCTAATACTCCCAAGCCGCCGCTATAGGTCGGAATCTCGGATCGCAAGGCGATTTCCATCGAAAAATAGGCAAACCGAGGTTCGCGAGTAAACGGCTCGATCGATTCCATGAACTGCTAGTGGTGGCGAAGTTGATCGCAAATGCTAATCGCACGGGATGGTGTGAGATTGATATGGGTCAAAGTTATCCCGGTCAAGGTCGTTAGACTGATTTAATCTTCACGCTCAGGTGAGGTGGTATAAGTTCGTGGACGGTCATCCGCTGAAATCTGACCACAATCAGCCTCACACTCGTGGAATGAGCCCTTGGACATCAATGGCTATCGAGAAGAGGGCACTACCACTATCCCGTTCGAAAGACATATTCAAAATCGCACCAGCCGCTATCACCTGTCGATCCAGGCGACGCAAAAAACCGCGACTAATTTCGCGAACATAGCTGGCAAAGCAGAAGTATTGATTCTGAAGCTTAGTTGTTTGACCTAAGTCAATAGCAATCCGCTAACCAGTTTTACATTGAGTGTCGAATCAGCACCAAATGCTATCCGTATCGGTATATTCGGGGGACGAAAATCCATGAACGTACAAGATCCTACGTTTTGGCGCGCTGGCGCTATCAGTTCCACGGTGGTCATGACCATCGTGCTTATTTTTTTGACGGTAGATAGCTTGTCCGCCATTACGCCCGGCGGCCGCAACGTTCCGTCTTACACCGTCATCAATCAAGCGATCGATTACAAATTCGATGCGACCCGCAACATGTCTATCCCAGTGATTGGCGGCGAGCAACTGTTATTCGGTCGTAAATATTCAGCCAGCGAAGCCGAAGCCCTGATGGATAAAGGCAAACTGGTTATTCAAAGCCGTGCTTGCATCAATTGCCATACATTTTTCGGCAACGGTTCTTACTACGCCCCGGATCTCACCAAGGCTTGGTTGGATCCCGTTTGGCAGCAGATGTGGATACCGATGACGCAAGCGGACAGCAAAGAGGAAGCCATCGTTCGATTCTTGATGAATCCAGAGAAATATCCGACCTGGGGAAGGCAAATGCCGAATCTCAAGATCACGCGCGAGGAAGCCGTGGCGACCACTGCTTATTTGAAATGGATGTCGTCCATCGACGCCAACGGCTTTCCCAGCGGTTTCAAGACTAACGAAGCCAAATAAGAGGAAGAGATATGTACAAATCACAGGAACTGGCGCTTAAATATTTCACTGCGGCAATCGTACTGTTCGGGATTATGGTCGTCTCGGGCCTGCTCTCGGCGACCCACTATGTGCAGATGGGATTCCTACTCAACAAGCTGGATTTCAGCATCGCCAAGATTCTCCATATCGATACGATGATCCTTTGGCTGTTGCTCGGTTTCATGGGATGCATCTATTGGTTCCTGCCCGGCGAACTGAACCGCGAGACCGAGGGACTCAAGCTCGCCGAGATCATGTTTTATGTTCTTTGCGCCGCCATTGGTGTCGTCTCACTGGTATTCATCTTCGTGCAATACGGTGGCGCGAATGAGTTTAGTCTCTGGTTTATTAATCAAGGTCGCAAGTATGTGGAGGCGCCGCGCTGGGCGGCGATCGGTATCGTACTGGTCGTGGCCGTGTTTTGCTATAACGTGATCGCCACAACCGTCAAGGCGAAAAAAGTAACCGGGATCATGGGCGTGCTAATCATCGATCTCGTCCCGCTGTTTGCGCTATATCTGATCGCTTTTCCGGCGATTACCAACATGTCCGTTGATTTGTTTTGGTGGTGGTGGCTGGTGCATCTGTGGGTTGAGGGCACTTGGGAGGTGCTGATCGGCTGCATTATGGCTCTGTCGCTGATGCAGTTGCTCGGGACCGAGCGGCGTATCGTCGAGATGTGGCTTTATATCGAAGTGGCGTTAGTACTTGGGACAGGAATTCTGGGTTTGGGTCATCATTACTTCTGGATCGGCACGCCATCCTACTGGCTCGCCATTGGTGGATTGTTCTCGGCGCTGGAACCGTTGCCGTTGCTCGGCATGGTGGTGCATGCCGTGTACGACGCCGGAACGCATCGGATGAAGACCACGAACAAGCCGGCGTTTTTCTGGATGATGGCGGAAGCGTTCGGCAATTTCCTCGGCGCCGGTGTGTTCGGCTTCATGATGACCTTGCCGCAGATCAACTTGTTTTCCCACGGCACTCAGTGGACCGTATCGCACGGTCACTTCGCGTTTTGGGGCGCCTATGCTTGCGGTATCCTGTCGGTGATGTACTTAGCGTTGCAAAAGGCGCGCCACATGACCGAGGTTAATGGCGTTGCGTGGAAATGGTCGTTTACCTTGCTCAATGTGGGAATGGTCGGTATGGTCGGCGCATTGCTGATCTCGGGTATCGCCCAGGCGTTTTACGAGCGCGCCATTGGCGGTTCGACCCTGCAGGCGTTTATCGAGGGACAAAGCAATCAGTGGTTCATGCAGGGCATGAACCTGCGGCTGGCCTTCGGCATGATTTTCGCGGTCGGCTACGCGGTGCTGGTCTACGACTTGCTTAGGCTCGGCAAACGTAAAACTTCCCAGGCGGCAATACTGAGGCCCGCATAATGTCGCTGGGCTTTATCGACACGGCGCTGTTGCTGGGAGCATTCGTATTGCTTGCGGGTTGCTACGGCTTGTTCTATACCATCGGCCAGCTCAAACGCAGTCACGCATGGATTAATGCCGGCTACGTTAGCTACTTCCTCCAGGTTGTCATTACCTTACTTATCGTGATTTTTGCGCCCCTAGGTGTGGGTTGGCAGTTGTTGATCATCGCGAGCTGCATTGTCTGTTTCAAAATCCCTCCAGTCGCTTTTTCGTATCTAGAACTCACTCACGGATAAAGGGTAATTTTATGTTACCGAACTTGGTAAATACATTGATTGGTTTAGTGATGGTTTACGCGGCAGTTCTCCAACCCCAATTAGTCGCGCCAAACACGGTGACGCTATTCTTCGCGGGACTAGTGATTCTAGGACTCGGGATCTGGGCGCGAATGACGGATTGCGCAAGTTGGTTTAGTCAAACCAACATCGTTTTGGGATTCTGCGTGTTCGTGCTTGCGGGTCTGCAACACATGAATCTCACTGGGCCTTTGGTGGATTTCTGGGGCGTGTTTTGGAGTGGTCTTATCGTTAGCGTCGTAGCGTTTTGGGCGGCGCTGTATCGGCCTTCAAATGCCATCTCGGCATAGCCTGTGAGCCGCGTCCAGCTTGGCTCCTGGCCTTGCATGGCCTGAGCGGCAATATGCGCGGGCCTCCTGGCGATGCCTATAGATTATCTTCTGGAGATTATGCTAAGGAAGCTCTGAATAAGCTCGATTTCGTCGTGGCCTTAAGTTTGCTCACAAAAAATATCTCCTTACATATCACCCATATGCTGCGTCGATATTTTTTGTTCGCGCCTTGTCTTACTTAGAACTCGAACTTATTCAGCGCTTCCCTAATGCTCACGTGGATTGATCGCTAGCTTAATCGGGTTTGATCGACCAGATTATTCCGCACACGCTCGAGCTTGGCACGAACCTCTTGGCCAACAGCGCGAACATCTGCATTCTCCACCAAGGCAAGTACGGCCACTGGATCCATGAAAGACACCGTGACAACCGCGCCCGGCCCTTCGCGAACGACCACATTGCATGGGAGGAGTAAGCCGATTTCCGGGTCGGCCTCGATAGCATGGTAAGCGAGGGGTGGATTACACGCGCCGAGGATACGGTAATTTGGTATATCGGCGTTCAACTTGGCTTTGAACGTCGCTTTGACATCGATATCCGTCAATACACCAAAACCTTCTGCTTTGAGCGCTTCTGTAACCATTACGATAGCGGTGTCGAAAGGGAGGTGCAAGGTGATGCTAAAGCCATACATGAGAGGTCACTTTACAAAGAAAAGAATGGTTTTAGTGGATGAATAGTTTTCGCAATATTTCCCCTGCCAGCCAACCGGGATTGAACCACCGTAGCAATACGCGTGGCCGCCGAAACACGAGTAGACCGAACGGCAATGCCATCAACAATGGATGGGACTTAACATACCGAACAATCGCTAAGGCGCGATCCACGAATTCCAATGGCCGCCGCCAATCTCGTATTTGCTGCGACAGCGCTGCCCTCTGCTCGGCCGCCCGAGTGACCAACTGACTGCGTCGGTGAAACAAGCCTTTTATCATGCGGTTGCGTCCAGACGATCGCGGTCCTTGGCGAGTTCGCCTAGAGTGACAGCGAATAAGTTTCGATGTTGACGCGTACTGTGACTGATCATCGCGGCAATAGAAATGCTTGCCGTCAAAAAAATCCCGCCGCCAAGTCCTAATGCGACCAGTCTGTGGGTATCCCAAAAATACGCGACAACCAACAAAGTGATCAGCAAAAGGCCAAGACCTAGAAAAAATACTCCAATTACGCTCCAAATGATTAACCATCCGAGGCGATAAGCGGCCTCCTGTAAGTCTGTCGAAAATAGCGCTATCCGAGTCTCGGCGATGTCGAGCACCGATATCCCAAGCCGTCGTGCCGATTCAAGTAGCGAAACCGGGGGGTGGGCATCAGCCATAGTACTACCGATTCGTTTCAGCGCCGACTAATCAGCATGCCTAGGATCAGTCCCACTCCGGCTCCGACACCGACGGATTTCCACGGGTTTGTCCGTACATAGGCATCCGTTGTTGCGGCGGCGACCTTTGCTTTAGCCCTGACCAAGGACTCCGCATCCCCAAGATGGCGATGGGCGTCTTTCAGCGTCGCTGTAAATTGTTTACGCGCCTCGCTAAGTTTTTCACCGGAATCGTGCGCGGTCGCTTCCACAAACTCTTCCGCTGATTGCAAAACACGTTTCAACTCGTGTAGCAGATTTTCCTCATGACTATGAATGGCATCAAAGGGATTCAAGGTGCTCTCCTATTGGTTTAAAGATTAGGGAAGCTCTGAATAAGCTCGATTTCGTCGTGGCCTTAAGTTTGCTCACAAAAAAATATCTCCTTACATATCACTTATATGCGGCGTCGATATTTTTTGTTCGCGCCTTGTCTCACTTAGAACTCGAACTTATTCAGGGCTTCCTTGGTTTAAATGGTAGTGCGGGGCCAGAGGGCAAGTTTGATTTATGTCAAAGGGGTGAGATCGAATGCGCCGGTCTTTTGCTTTGCGCCAATCGATATCTTGCCGCATTTAGAACGACTTTGATATGGGTCAAACCGGGGAATCCGATTCAATCGTATTGTCATGATAGCGGTGATAGATAGTCCGCATTTTGATTAATACACGATTAGGAGTTCAGCATGGCTAATTTAACTCGTTGGGACCCATTTGGAGAGGTGACCCGTTTGGGTTTATTTGATCAATCCTTCGATAATTTGATGCGGCGCTTTATTCGCCCTACTCCCTTTCGGGATGAGGCGGCGATGACCATCTCAGTCGATGTGAATGAGAACGACAACGCATATACCGTGAAAGCAGAAATCCCGGGCATCAACAAAGACGATATCCGCGTCGCGATCGAGGGTAACCAAGTCTCCATCAGTGCCGAGGTTAAGAAAGAAAAGGAAGCGAAGGAAGGCGAGAAAGTGCTGCATAGCGAACGTTACTACGGCGCGGTGTATCGGAGCTTCGTACTGCCCACGGACGTGGATCAGAGTAAGTCCGATGCGAAGTATGTCAATGGCGTGCTGGAATTAACGTTGCCAAAAAAAGCGGGAGCGACCGCGAAACAACTGGAAATTCACTAAGCTGCGTGAATCGCGCGAACGAGTTTCAATGGCCGTTCGCGCGAAGCCCAAAGTAGCGGAGTTTAAGCGATGTTGAAGAGGGACCTTACATTACGGTTAAGCGCTGGCTTGTTTATGGCTGGTGTTGCCCTATTGAGTTGGGGCGCAGCGGACAGCGCGGCTCGTGTTCGCGTCACGAGCGCGGGTGATTTGTATGCGGCGGGCGGGAATGTCGAAGTCTCCGAGCCGATAAAAGGGGATGTCTTCATCGCAGGAGGTAGAGTCCTACTCGCACAACCAGTCGGCGGCGATGCCTTTATCGCTGGTGGTAACGTACGCATCCGCGAGAGGTTAGGTGAAGGATTGTTTGCAGCCGGTGCTAACGTGGTAATCGAAGGCGATATCGGCCGTCACGCACGGGTAGCAGGCGGCGATGTGTCCATCGCGCCCGGCGCAACGGTAAATGGAAAGGCGACGCTCGGCGGCGCCCACGTCGAAGTCGCAGGCCGAGTTGGGAAAGATCTGAGCATCGCTGCCGATAGCGCACGTATCAACGGTCGGATAGATGGCAGTGCTTATATCTCCGCACGCTATATCGAACTTGGTCCAGACGCGGTGATAAGTGGAAAACTAACCTATTGGAGCCCCCAAGCAGCGGTGATCGATCCGCAGGCGAAAATTGGCGGTGGCGCCGACTATCGTCCCGTATCCATGCCTGAGGGGATGCATACGGCCGGCATTGTCGCGATGATGATGGGGAAGGTGTTTCTGTTGGTTGGGCTGATGGTCATGGGGAGCCTGTTGGTTTTATTGTTCCCTAACTTTACCGGTGCGGTTGAAAGAGCATTTACCTCCAATCCGGGCAAGAGCATCGCTTTTGGACTCGGTTTACTGATCGGCTTGCCCATTGTCGCGGTGCTTTTCATGATCACATTACTTGGAATTCCATTGGGATTAGCCGTATTCTTTTTCTATCCACTGATGTTGATGCTCGGGTATCTGACGGCGGCGGTGTTCATCGGTGACCGCGGTGTAGGATATCTGCGTAAAGGTCGCGATCTTACGACCGGAATCAGAATCGTAGGTTTTATCGTCGCACTGATTGCTCTCGCATTGATCGGAGCTTTGCCCATCGTTGGCGGCCTGATCGTATTTCTTTTGTTAGTCGGCGGCATTGGTGCGTGGGCTATGGCGCTCTATGAGCGTTATCACGGCCATAAAATGCTTATTTCCACGTAGGGGATCACATGTTCAAGAAGATCTTAGTTCCGACGGATGGTTCTGTCCTGTCTAATGCTGCGATTACCGAGGCGATTGCCTTTGCCAAGTCCATCAATGCTGCGGTCCACGGATTTCATGCGGCGCCCGACTACGCCGTGCCCATCCATGGCGTCGACATTTATTCGGCGGCAAAATTCCGCGACCTCGCAGATAAGGAAGCGCACAATTTTCTTGCTGGGATTGAGGCCAAGGCAAAGGAAGCGGGTGTAACTTGCACGACAGGATTCAACGTGAATGTTTCTCCATACCGCGCCATCATCGACGCAGCTAAAGAACAAGACTGCGATCTGATCTTCATGGCTTCGCATGGCAGGCGTGGATTGTCGGGGTTGTTGCTAGGAAGTGAAACACAGAAAGTTTTGACCCATTGCAATATTCCAGTATTGGTATTTCGCGATGAAAACACCGAGCACAGTCTGCGGAAGGCCATGGAAGAAATAAATGATTTCAGAACTTGATTATCTGGCCGCTTTTTCGTTTGCCTGCTGACGTTTCCAGATATCCTGACTGGGTAAGCAAGTCGTCATGAATACGACTACGCTAAATGAAAAAAGCGATCATCATAATATCGATTGGTTTGCTAAGCGCGTGCAGCGCGTTACTGCCTAAGTCCGACACAGCCGTAAAAGATCGGTGGGATAGTTTTGAATCCGCCCGCGCGACCTTTGATCGCATCGTTCCCTATCAAACCAGCGCGAAGGATATGGTGCAATTGGGGTATGACCCGTTTTCGAACCCGGCAGTGACGATTTTGACCTATGGCGATGTGATACGGCGCTTAATTCCACCGACGACCATCGACTCAATGACACTCAATCGCGGAATCGTTGAGTGCGTTTCAGCCCAAGAGAAATGTCAGGTCTATGAAGTCGATCTAAAATCGATACATCGGAAACGTTCGGGTAACTTCTGGTTCGATTTCTTGAACTTCCGACGCAGAACGGAGATTTCGGGTTGGCGCTTCAATGCACTGATATTGCTCAACCGCGATCTTGTTGTTTACAAATTATGGAGCGGGCAGCCAGTGATTCATGAAGTTGAAGAAGCGGTAAATCCACTCGGGCCCCTCCAAGGTTCGGGCGAAGCTGCAGTTAGGGGCTTGATTAGATAACACGCCGTTGCGATCGATCGAGGTGAAATGAGTAGAAGAAATAGATTCTACGTGGGACCTCGGAGCGCCACCCAAAAGGATAACTCGTCATAGAGCAGGTTCTTGACCAGGATCAAAGCCCCTGAGTCTGCTCCGCGTAAACTGTAAAATATAAGCCTATATAGTTAGTTTACTTTTGGGCCAGTGCGAAGGAAATTAGTTGGCGAGTCTTTCAATTAATCCACTTGAAGCATCGCCGGTGTCGATCTTCTAAGACTGATTATTGGAGAAATCCACCTACCATACTTCGGAATCCTGCGACTCATCTTGAGTGGAAGAGATACGACTATTTTGAACCGGCGTGTTGGCAAGCCCGTTCTTAGCCCGGCTAAACACTGGAGGACTACAACCATGCCTATCGGAGAAATTTGCAATCGTGACGTCGTATTCAGTTATCGGACTCATACGGTACGCGAGGCCGCGTTTCTAATGCGTGAATACCATGTCGGTGACCTTGTCGTTGTCGAGGAGACCAGCAAACGTAAACCGATAGGAATTGTTACCGACCGCGATATCGCCATCAGTATCGTCGCTCTTGGGCTAGATCCCGACGTGCTTACAGTGGGGGATATTGTTGGTCCGGAACTAGTGACGATGCAGGAAAATCAGGGCGTTTTCGAGGTTATTCAGCAGATGCGCTTTAGGGGAGTTCGTCGCTTGCCGATTGTCGGTGAGGATGGAGCCTTGGTTGGAATCGTGGCTGTAGACGATCTAGTGGCTTTGGTCGCCGATGAGTTGAGCGAGCTTTCAAAGGTGATTACGCGTGAACAGATGGTCGAAGTTAAAACCCGCAAATCGAAGTGAGTGGTTGCATAGAAAATAATCGTGGAGCTTAGTGCAAAGGAACGAGAGCTCGACCTTTCGCAGCAGAATCTTCTAATAGCCGCGCTCTGCGAAGCGTTGACTAATGGCGAAGAATTATTTACACCGCAGCTTATTGAAACTCATATTTCCTTTGTCTTAATAGTTGGTGGCTTTGCCTACAAGATTAAGAAAGCGGTGGATCTCGGATTCGTAAACTTTACAACACTTGATGCGCGCAGATTCTATTGTGGCGAAGAAGTAAGGCTCAATCGACGCTTTGCTCCTCACCTTTATTTGGGCACAATTTCCGTCACGGGTACTGTTCACGCACCTCGAATCGATGGTGACGGTAAAGTGCTGGAGTTTGCGGTGAAGATGCGCGCGTTTCCGCAAGATTCATTGGCGGATAACTTAGTGGCCCGCGGACGGGTATCGTTGCTCCAAATTGATGAACTAGCTGCGGCGCTCGCGCGTTTTCATCTGACGGCGAAACGGGCGAATCAAACTACTAAATTCGGCGAGCCGGAATCAATCCTAGCGCGGGCACTCGAAAATTTCGACGATTTGTTGCGGCAGCCCGTGAAGATCGATAGCGATTTAGTTCGTACGCTGAAGCAATGGACGAAAGAGGAATTTGCGCGGCTCAATGATGCATTCGAGCATCGCAAGCGAGCTGATTATGTTCGTGAGTGTCATGGCGATCTGCACTTGGGCAATATTGTTTGCTTAGACGGGCGCCTGACGCTATTCGACTGCATTGAGTTTAATGATGACCTGCGCTGGATCGATGTCATCAGCGACATTGCTTTCCTGACTATGGACCTCGACCTTCATGGTAGACAAGACCTCTCGGCTCGGCTACTCAATCAATACATTGAGATTACGGGCGACTATGAAGGAGTGAAGTTACTACGGTATTATCAAGTCTATCGCGCGGCGGTAAGGGCAAAAGTTGCTGCGCTAAAAATTAAAACACAATCTTCAAAGCCCGTGTCGGTTTCGGAAGGAGATGGCTATTGCAACCTTTACCTTAGCTTAGCCCAACGCTATGTCGCGCCGAAAAAGACCGCGCTGATTATCTCCCACGGATTCTCCGGTAGCGGCAAAACCACCCTGACCCGGAGCCTGCTCGAGCAAGTAGGCGCGATACGCATACGCTCGGATGTGGAACGCAAACGTATGCATGGAATGCCTGCGCTTGAACATAGCGATACCGATCTTTGTTCCGGGATATATGGAGCCGCTGCGACTAATGCAACCTATCAACGATTAATCGGGCTTGCTCGCTCACTCCTAACGGCAAGTTATCCCGTAATTGTCGATGCGACTTTTCTGAGACGGTCGGATCGGCGGCTATTTCATGAACTAGCCGAGCAGATCGGTGTGCCATTTTTCATCGTTGATGCTGATGCGCCAGTACCGGAGCTACGGCGCAGAATCGTTCAACGGGCCGACAAGGGGTGCGATGCGTCCGAGGCGACCCTCGCTGTTCTCGAGGAACAACTGGCCTCTCAGGACCCGTTTACGGTGGATGAACTCCCTTATGTTTTTCGCGTTGACTCGACTCGTTTTGCGGGCCTTTCCGACAGCGCGGTGATGTGGAAACCATTGCTTGCGCGCTTGGGATTGCGGAGAACCCAGCGCCGTAACCCACCCATTATTATTCCTGATGGTTAACGTCTTTGCTGGAGGGGTGTTATTCCGTTTGCAAATCAAAAAGAACGCGAAGGCGAGCCGCAGACAGTGCTGTAACACGGCAAGGCGCAGCAGACAAAGTTATTTTTGATTCAGAAATGGAATTAGGTGTCACCCAGCGCGGTCCAGCCTAGCTGTCTATGGATTCTGGTTCTTGGCTCACGGTTTCTTCGGCGACCACGCAGTCCGTCGTCAACAGTAGCCCTGCGATCGATGCCGCGTTTTGCAAGCCAAGCCGCGTGACTTTGACTGGATCGATGACGCCCATCGCGATCATATCTCCGAATTCTCCGGTGGCGACGTTATAGCCGAAGTTCCCTTCGCCTTCCGCGACCCGATGCAGCGCAACGGATGGTTCTTCGCCTGCATTCGCCACAATTTGTCGTAGTGGTGCTTCCAGCGCGCGCCAAACGATCTTAATACCTGCGTCCTGATCTCTATTAGCGCTCTTGAGGTCGTCGAGAGCGCGGCGCACGCGCAGCAGGGCAACTCCGCCACCGGGCGCGATTCCTTCCTCCACGGCAGCGCGGGTTGCATGCAGCGCATCTTGAACACGAGATTTTCGCTCTTTCATTTCCGTCTCGGTCGCGGCGCCGACCTTGATCACCGCTACGCCACCCGATAGTTTTGCTGCGCGTTCCTCGAGTTTTTCTTTATCGTAATCGCTGGTCGAACGTTCGATTTCGGCGCGGATCTGTTTTACTCTGGAATCGATCTTTTCCGGGGCGCCGCCGCCTTCGATCAGCGTAGTCTTGTCCTTTTCGATCTCCACACGCTTGACGTGTCCGAGATCTTCAAGCGTTGCTTTCTCAAGCTTTAATCCCATTTCCTCCGAAATGACTGTGGCACCGGTCAGAATCGCGATATCTTCTAAGATCGCTTTGCGCCGGTCGCCAAACCCCGGCGCCTTCACCGCACAGGTCTTGAGGATACCGCGAATACCATTGATGACCAGCGTCGCCAACGTCTCTCCGGTGACGTCCTCGGCGACTACCAGCAGCGGCCTGCCGGACTTCGACACTGCTTCAAGTAATGGCAGGAAATCCTGAATCGCGGCAATCTCTTTGTCGTGAATCAGCACCATCGCATCGTCCAGAATTACCTGTTGTTTATCCGGCACATTAATGAAATAAGGCGAGAGATAGCCACGGTCGAACTGCATGCCCTCGACGATCTCCAATTCGCTCTCCAGTCCTCGCCCGTCTTCAACCGTGATCACGCCTTCCTTACCGACCTTTTCCATGGCATTGGCGATGATAGTACCGATGGCTTGATCGCCATTTGCGGAAATGGTCGCCACTTGGGCGATCTCTTTGCTCGCCGCACACGGCAGCGAGATGGCCTTAAGCTGTGCCACCAATACTTCTACGGCTTTCTCGATGCCGCGTTTCAAGTCCATGGGGTTCATACCGGCGACGACGTACTTCATGCCTTCTTGCACGATGGCTTGAGCTAACACAGTCGCAGTAGTAGTACCGTCACCGGCCATTTCGGAGGTGCGGCTAGCAACCTCGCGCATCATGCGCGCGCCCATATTTTCAAAGCGATCCTTAAGTTCGATTTCTTTGGCGACGATGACACCAGAATTTATCACGGTTGGAGCGCCGTAGGCTCGATCGAGAATAACCAATCGCCCTTTTGGTCCTAACGTGACCTTAACGGCATCCGCCAATATGTTTACCCCGTCGACTATCCTCGAACGTGCGTCGGCATGAAATCTGATAATCTTTGTGTTCATCTCAATTTAGCTACCGGCAACCTCGCTCAACTGCCAAATCTGGCTACATCAAGGTAGCCAAAATTCCATTCCCTTAAGAGTGTTGTTATCGGGGTTGCGTTTCTCGTCCTGATTATCAACGCTATTTGGAGGGACGAATAAGTGCGATAGGGGACAGTCCTTTACCTTGCAGTTTTGCTCCTCAGCGCACTGCTCTTTAGTTTGGTCGAGTGCGACTTGTTGTTTACAGATCGGACAATACTGAAGAGGGGAATTGAACATAACCTGTCCTTTTTGCCAATTAATTTCGATCACCAAATTATCATACGTAGTAGGGCGCCAATCGGTTTGACCTAGATCAACAAAGAAGTCGGTGACCACGGTTATTGTGACGTCGGTAAATACCGTGAGTGTGAACTAAGGAGCTACTGTATGAGGCCACATGGAAAAAAATTATCGATGCTTAACTTGCTCTACGTATGGTTAACGTCACTGG
Organism: uncultured Pseudomonadota bacterium; assembly: GCA_963714525.1. Lineage (GTDB taxonomy): Bacteria > Pseudomonadota > Gammaproteobacteria > Burkholderiales > JALYOK01 > JALYOK01. Next base: position 72,508 of record CAVQPB010000011.1, on the reverse strand, counting down.
GAATTCTACTTGGAGCGTCGCTCATGATGACGCTTATCGTTGAGGACGCAGCGGCAGCAGAACCGGTACCCGGTAGCTATAAGGTGGTACGCGGCAAAGTTGACCGTGGCACTTACCTTGGCTGGAAGGTGTTCCATACCCATTGCTATGGCTGTCACGGCGTCGATGCACTGGGTACCGATGTGGCGCCCAGCTTGGCAGAGCGCGTAAAGCTTTTGTCGTCTGGAGAATTCGCCCTAAAAGTGCTTACTCGCTACCGGATTGTCGTGCCTTCGTCCGAGACTGGCGACGATCAAACCGCCTACCGCGAAGCCATTATCGAAGAGGTCCTGAAGCAGGAACGGGGGAAAAAAGGCGAAATCTTAATGCCGCCATGGGAAACCAACACGTCAGTCAAGCCACACGTGCTGGATCTTTACGCATATTTATCCGCCCGTGCCGATGGCGCATTGGGACCGGGTCGTCCCAAACTTTTGAAAAAGTAGTCGGATCGTGTGTTGACTTAAATCAATTCACGGACCGAGTGATTTTGTATGATGTAAATGAGCGTTAACGAGGGGTAAAACGATATGTTTAAGCACGTTCTCATTCCGACAGATGGATCCGAACTAGCAGAGAATGCAGTAAAGGCCGGTATTGATTTTGCTAAGTCCATCGGTGCAAAAGTCACCGGGTTCCGTGCAATCGATTTGTACCCTTGGGCATACGGCGACTATGTTCCACTAGATGTTTATTCCCCTGAGCAGCGCGCGGAACAGGAAGTTGCGCTAAGTAACAAGATCCTCAAATCGGTAACCGACTACGCCAAATCTGCCGGGGTGACCTGTGATGTTCATTATGCCAAGAGTATCGTTCCCTTCGAGGGCATCATCAAAGCCGCGGAAGATAGGGGCTGCGATCTGATCTTTATGGCATCACACGGTCGTCGCGGTTTGGCTGGATTGTTGTTAGGAAGCGAGACTGCCAAAGTGCTAACCCACTGCAAGATCCCGGTATTAGTCTATCGCTAGGAAAGCTCTAACTTATTCCGATTTCGTCGCGATACTTCGTTACGAACAAAAAATATCGCCTTACATATTGCATATATGCTGCGTCGATATTTTGTGTTCTCGCCTTGTCTCGCTTAGAACTCGAAATAAATCAGAGCTTCCCTAGTACAAGTTCAAACGTATTGGCTTTCTCAAGGTTGAACCAAGGCTAGCGAGAACATACAAGATGTCGATCGCCGTAAACGTTGTCGACCCGCCCGATGGGTGGCCAGTATTTATTAGCGCGGAGCGATTCGAGCGGAAACACCGCTTGCGCGCGCGTATAGGGATGGGGCCACGGCTCAGCGGCCAGGTCCGCGGCGGTATGCGGGGCGTTTTTGAGTGTGTTGTCCAACGCGTCAGCGGTGCCGATTTCGATCGCACGAATCTCCTCACGGATGTAAATCATTGCTTCACAAAACCGGTCTAGTTCTGATTTCGATTCGCTTTCCGTAGGCTCGATCATCAGCGTACCGGGCACCGGAAACGACATGGTGGGCGCGTGGAAGCCGAAATCGATAAGACGTTTGGCGACGTCCTCAACCGTGATCCCGGTCGCCTCTCTCAGCGGCCGCAGATCGATAATGCATTCGTGAGCGACCATACCGTTAGCGTCCGAATACAAGACCGGGAAATGAGGCGCCAAGCGGCGTGCAATGTAGTTGGCGTTAAGGATTGCGACGAGGGAGGCTTGTAGTAAACCTGTAGCACCCATCAAAGCGATGTAGGCGTAGCTGATCGGAAGTACGCCGGCGCTGCCCCATGGGGCAGCAGAAACGGGGCCGACGACGCCGGCCCGCTCGCCGATCACAGCTAGCGCAGGTAAGAATGGCGCCAAATGCTTGCCGACAGCGATAGGCCCCACACCGGGCCCACCGCCGCCATGGGGTATGCAAAACGTCTTGTGTAAATTCAGATGACATACGTCGCCCCCAAACTTGCCGGGCAAAGCTAGGCCAACCAGCGCATTCATATTAGCGCCGTCGATATACACCTGGCCACCGTGCCGGTGTATGACATCGCAAATTTCTTGTATCGCGGTTTCGAATACGCCGTGGGTTGACGGGTAAGTGATCATCAGTGCGGCAAGATTCTCCTTGTGTTGATCCGCTTTAGCTTTAAGGTCAGTGACATCGACATTACCCGCCTCGTCGCAGGCGACAACAACAACGTCGAAACCCGCCATATGCGCAGATGCCGGGTTCGTTCCATGAGCGGAGCTTGGGATGAGGCAGACATTGCGCTGTGTTTCGCCGAGGTGTGCGTGAAACGCGCGGATCGCCAGTAAGCCCGCGTATTCGCCTTGGGCGCCTGCGTTGGGTTGCAGCGACACGGCGTCAAAACCCGTGATCGCGCACAGCATTGACTCCAGCTCGCTTATAAGTTGTTGGTAGCCTTGAGTTTGATCTCGCGGCGCGAAATGGATGCATGCCGGCGAACGCTTCCCATGTGATGGGCATCATTTCAGTGGTGGCGTTCAACTTCATGGTGCATGATCCAAGTGGAATCATCGCCCGGTCGAGCGCGATGTCTTTGTCTGCGAGGGAACGCATATAGCGCAGCATTTGCGTCTCAGACTGATGGTCGTGGAAAACCGCATGAGAAAGATAAGGCGTGCTGCGGCTTAGCGAAGAAGGGATGAGATTCTTCGCCAGAGGTTCGATTTCGGTGAAGGTAAATTCGATCTCTTCTTTTGCCGAGAATATCCTCCACAGCAACTCAATATCGCTTCGCGTAGTGGTTTCATCCAGTGAAATGCCAATCGTTGAGTCATCCACATGACGCAAGTTGATTTGAGTTCCGAACGCAGCGGCATGAACCGCTGCGGTACGCGTGCCGGTCGCGACAAAAATGGTATCAAAGAAATATCGCGTTTTGACTTCATAACGCAGCTTACGTAGGCCAAGGGCAAGCACGGCTGCCAAGCGGTGGATGCGCTCGGCAATGGTCTTGAGTCCCGACGGGCCGTGGTATACGGCGTACATACTGGCAACGACCGCGGGCAGAACCTGCGCAGTGCAGATGTTGCTAGTCGCTTTCTCGCGGCGGATATGTTGCTCGCGAGTCTGAATAGCTAAACGATAAGCTGGGTTGCCATGGCTATCGATCGATATACCGACTAACCGACCTGGCATTGCGCGCACGAAGTCGCGCCTAGTTGCCATATATGCAGCGTGCGGTCCGCCGTAACCGAGCGGCATACCGAATCGTTGGGTGGTGCCAACGGCGATGTCAGCGCCGAATTCTCCGGGAGGAGTGAGGAGGGTGAGACTCAGTAGGTCCGCGGCAATGACGACAAGGTCTCCGCTGGCATGGGCTGCGGCAACGGTGTCACGGTAGTCGTGAATTTCGCCGTTCGATGCTGGGTATTGCAACAACAACCCCAAAACTTTTCGTTGACCGAGGTCATAGCGATGATCGCCGACGATGATATCCACACCGATGGCCTTGGCTCGCGTCTGTATTACCGCCAGCGTTTGGGGATGACAGTCTTTTGACACGAAAAATATTCGACTATCGGTTTGGGTTAGACGCAAGCACATAGCCATAGCTTCGGCGGCGGCGGTCGCCTCGTCCAGCAGTGACGCATTGGCAATTTCCATTCCTGTGAGATCGGAAATCATGGTCTGAAAATTCAACAATGCCTCGAGCCGGCCCTGAGAAATTTCCGGTTGGTAAGGCGTATACGCGGTGTACCAGGCGGGGTTCTCAAGAACATTGCGTTGGATAACCGTCGGTGTATGACAGTTGTAGTAGCCCATGCCGATTAAGGATTTCATCACTTTGTTTTGCGCGGCGATGGACTTCAGATGCTGTAACACGTGGAGTTCAGGGCGGGCTTCCGCAAGCGCGAGCGGCTCGCGCAGACGAATCCCCACCGGTACAACTTTGTCCGCTAATTCTTCCAGCGAGCGCAGACTAAGCGCTGCGAGCATGTCGGCTTGCTCGGCGTTAGTCGGTCCGATATGACGACGAATGAAATCATCGTTTTGTTCTAGCTCGTCGAGAGTGCGGCGGATGTCGGTCATGCTAGCGTCTCGTAGTGGTGAGAAACGGAGTCGGTAATGAATAACGTCGCAAGGTCACTATTGCGCGGGCATCGAACTATTTTTTCACTAACGCGCCATAAGTGCCTTCGTCAAGCAGGCTGTCGAGCTCGCTGGCATCGGCCAATTTGATCTTGAAAAACCAACCTTCACCCTCGGCATCCGTGTTAACTTTTGCCGGTTCTTCGGTCAAGGATCCGTTTACTTCGATCACGATACCGCTGACCGGTGCTTTAAGGTCTGCTGCCGCCTTGACGGACTCGATCACGGCAGCTTCTTTGCCCTGCGCTAGTTGTTTCCCTACTTCGGGCAGCTCGATGTAAACCAGATCGCCTAGCTCCTCTTGGGCAAAGTTGGTAATGCCAACTACACCGATATCGTCTTCAACGCGAATCCATTCGTGGTCTTGAGTAAATTTTATTACGGGCATTCGATGGCCTCCGGAACTTAGTTGCGAAAATATCGATGTTGTACGAATGGAAGCTTAACTATTCGGCAGGGGATACATTTGCCGCGAACCATGGCTTGAAGGCGCGAACCAAAGTTGCCCCACGCAACCTCGACATAACCCATAGCGATTGGCCCGCCGGCGCTCGCACCGAAACCACCGCTAGTTATTTTACCGACCTCTACGTCATCGCCGTTAAGTAAAACCGTGCCCTCCCGCAGCGGCAGTTTACCTTCCGGGAGTATACCTACGCGGCGGCGCTGTATGCCTTTCTCCATTTGTTCACGAATGACTTTGGCGCCCGGAAACCCATCGCGACGTGATTTTGATAACGCCCACGTGAGACTAGCCTCCACCGGTGTAGTCGTAATGTCGATGTCATGGCCATAGAGGCATAACCCCGCCTCCAAGCGCAGCGAATCCCGCGCGCCTAGTCCGATCGGCGCTACTTCCGGTTGGTCTAACAAAGCACGCGCCAGCGTTTCGGCGTGGCTGTTGGGCACGGAGATCTCAAAACCGTCTTCACCGGTGTAGCCGGATCGAGCCACCAAACAGCGCACACCGATAAGGTTTAAAGAGGCCGTGGTCATGAAATTCAGAGATGTAGCTGCTGGTGCGAGGCGAGCCATGACTTGCGCTGCTTCGGGGCCCTGGAGCGCCAACAGACTGAGATCGCTACGATCTTGCACCGTGCAAACTGTGGCAATGCGTTGCAGTAGATAAACAAAGTCCTCCTTTTTACGTGAGGCATTCACGACCAGAGCAAAGCGATCGGCAGCACGAGTGATCATGAGATCGTCGAGAATGCCGCCGGCCTCGTTGGTTAGGAATCCGTAACGTTGCCGATCTAGTTGAAGATTGCAGATATCCACCGGCATCAACGATTCCAACGCGCGGGCGGCGTCGTTTCCCGTCACATGTATCTGCCCCATGTGGGATACGTCGAACAGCCCGGCGTGCATGCGGGTGTGTCTATGCTCTTTCAGAATACCGGACGGATAGCAAACCGGCATTGCATAACCTGCGAATGGCACCATCTTGGCGCCTAGATCTATATGCAACCGATACAGTGGTGTATGGGCTAGGGTGACATTTGAGGATGGATCACTGGTCATGAGCAGTTCCACTGAAACACGGTTAGCGATGCTATTTCAATCTTGGGATACCTTTGCGGGGGGTAGTTCATTCTGACGGCCATCGGCCGTGTTTGTGAGGTTCATGTAGCCGAGCCCGTCCGCAAACACAATTCTAGCCGAAAGAAACCTACGCTTCGCTTGTTTGACGAACGTCAACAAACTTTATTTGGCATCGTCATATCTTAAAACAGTATGACGTAAATGAAAGGTGGAGTTGACCATGTACAAACGAATGCTTGTACCGACCGATGGTTCCGATCTGTCATTCGCGGCGATCCAAACCGCCGCCCGGCTGGCTAAGTCGTTAGGGGCGGAAATCATCGGAATTAATGTCATGCCTAAGCTGGGCCAGTTGGTATTCCCTGACTATGGTGCGTATGAGATGTTAACCGACGCAGAATTTGAGAGGGAGACTGCTGAAGAAGCGCGAACTATTTTGGCGGTCGTCGAAGAAGAGGCGGCTCAATCGAATGTGCCATGCCAGACTGTTATTAAACGCGACTGGGACCCCTTTCGCGCCATCATCGAAGCTGCGCACGAATACCACTGCGACCTCATCGTCATGGCGTCCCATGGTCGCCGCGGTGTTACTGGGCTACTACTGGGAAGTGAAACAAACAAGGTGCTGACGCACTGTCATATCCCGGTATTGGTCTACCGCTAAGATGCAGTGGCTTGCGTACATGGACGATGTTCGCTCGAACCCGGTCTTGATCCGACCGTCAACACTGTAGTCCCGTACAGGGATATTGATAGTATCGAGTGTTCAAATAAGCGCTCACATCTTCGATATCTTCCGTATCCCAGAGTCCACCCAGTGTGTTGTTCCAACGTATGACCCATTTTCGAATTTCGTCGTAATTTTTCGCAGCTTGATTTTGTCGTCCATGAACGCTCACATCGTGACATTCAATACAGCGTATTTCATATAGCGCCTGCCCTCGATTCAGGTCGGTCGCGCCGCTCAATGTCGCGTAAAATCCTAACAGGGCCGCGATCGCTAGGGAGGTATGCGTGCTCATCCGATTTCTTCTCCAACTTAAGTGGAAAACTAGAAGCGATAAAACTCCTGGTTTAGGTAGGAAACAACGTCATCGAGATCGCGCTGGGTCCAAGGTGTTCCTGGAGATATGGAATCCCATAATTTTGCCATGGCTCGCATACTCTCCAATGACTGTGCCTTCCGGGGACCTTTGCCATAGGGCGCTTCCTTATGGCATTCCAGGCAACGTCCTTGGTAAAGCTCTTGCCCCACCTGCGCATCCTGAGCGAGTACACCACTTGCGCTTGAGAAACTCGACAGCACCGCTACATAAACCCAAATCTTGGTCATTTCGAAATCCCTGATCAATCAATAAAAAAAGTTCTGCTCTCTAAAATTTATCCGCTACTACAGTCTACCGGCTTGATCTTTATCAAACTTTTTGCGACGAATATACCGTGCGCCTGCAACAAAAGCACTGTAAGCAATGGGCGATGAGGAAATTTGATCAAGATCAAAGGTTGACAAGAAGTCACAGCCAAAATGAATCTATCGATGAATCAATGTCGTGTCCTCGTCGAACCTATAAATCTGGATGGATACTCATGGCAACCAAACGAACAAGTCATGATTCACGGCAAGATATGTTGAGGGAGTTCGGTCTGCGGTTGCAGAAGCTGCGAGATCAACTAACGGGCGATATACGCGCTGATTTCGCGGAATCGGAGCATCAAAGCTTTTCAGAGTTAGTCGGCGAAGTACGGGATTCCGGAGACGAGTCTAATGCGGAGTTAGAGGCGGATAACGAACGCGCTGAACTGTTCCGTCATGCGGATGCATTGAACGATGTCGACGGAGCTCTGAAGCGTATACGCGATGGCAGCTTTGGTATCTGCATTGACTGTAGTAGCCAGATCAGTACCGAGCGCTTACAAGCTTATCCAACCGCGAAGCGCTGCATTGACTGCCAGGTACGCTATGAAAAACAGCATGCTGGGAGCATAGGGCCTTCGCTGTAGCGAAGCAACGGCGGGGACAATTTCCCGTTCGTTGCAACATTTGATTACAATCGCCAGGATTGTTTAAGTTTCGTAATCCTGAAACTAGGGAAGCTCTGATTTATTTCGAGTTCTAAGCAAGACGAGGCGCGAAGGAAAAATTGTGACGCAGCCTATGTGTGATAGGTAAAGAACAATTTTTCCTGAGTAACGCAGTATTGCGACGAAATCGGAATAAATCAGAGCTTCCCTAGCTGAATATGGCGATTGCGCTCGTTGTCTCTTTGCTCGCGTTCTTCGGCACGATCGCCATTGCGGCGTTCGTTCTTATACGTCTGCCTTCCGACTATTTCCGGCCGGGTATCATACGGCCATTTATGGCAAACTGGCCTCGGCCCGCGCGTTGGGTTGGTTTGTTTATCAAGAATGTCCTAGGCCTTTTGATCGTGGTGATCGGCATCGCGCTATCGTTGCCGGGCATTCCAGGGCAAGGCTTACTCATGATACTGCTCGGTTTGATGCTCCTGGACCTTCCCGGAAAACGCGCGATAATCCATCGAATTGTGCGTCTACCCAGGCTCATTGTCACAATCAACAAGCTTCGCGCTCGCTTCGGAAAAGCACCGCTTATAGTTGACTAACGCGATTAAGTACCGACTAGGCAACGGTGATCTGTTTTGAAAGGTAAACATCCTGGATAGCGTTCAAAAGCGCTATGCCATCCTTCATCGGTTTCTGAAATGCTTTGCGGCCGGATATTAATCCCATACCGCCGGCGCGTTTATTGATGACCGCAGTGCGTACTGCATCATGCAAGTCGTTTTTTCCCGATTCGCCGCCTGAGTTAATCATCCCGGTTCGGCCCATATAACAGTTCGCTACCTGATAGCGCACCAAGTCGATCGGGTGATCGCTGGTCAGTTCGCTATAAACTTTCGGATGAGTCTTGCCAAATTTAAGCGCGTTGTAACCGCCATTATTCAGGGCCATTTTTTGTTTGACGATGTCTGCGTTAAGGGTCGCTGCCAGATGATTGGCCTGTCCGGACAGATCTGCGCTGGCGTGATAGTCGACTCCGTCTTGCTTGAAAGCCGTGTTGCGGGTGTACGCCCACAGCACGCAGACCATGCCCAGTTTGTGGGCTTTAGCGAAAGCCTGCGACACTTCCCAGATCTGACGTCGTGAATCGACGGAGCCGAAATAAACTGTCGCGCCTACCGCGACTGCGCCCATATCGAATGCCTGCTCGACGCTTGCAAATAAGGTCTGATCGTAGGTATTCGGGTAGCTTAAGAATTCGTTGTGATTGAATTTCAGAATAAACGGAATTTTGTGAGCGTAACGTCGTGCTACGGAACCCATGACACCCAGTGTTGAAGCGACGGCGTTGCAACCGCCTTCGATCGCCAACTTGCAGATGTTCTCTGGATCAAACAGGTCTGGGTTCGGCGCGAAGGACGCGCCTGCTGAGTGCTCCACGCCTTGGTCGACCGGTAGGATAGAGAGATAGCCGGTCCCGCTTAAACGCCCGGTGTTGAATAGTATTTGCAGGTTACGCAGCGTGGCGGGATGACGATCCGAATCCATTATGACTCGATCGACGAAATCCGGGCCAGGAACGTGCAAACGTTCGCGCAGAATGCCTTTACATGTATGAGATAACAGAAAGTCGGATTCAGTGCCGAGCATGGATGTGATATCAATCATGATCGAGTCCTTATTCGAATGAAATAACGAAAAACACCACCAAGCTAGCGCCTATCGGTGCGTCAGTTTTTGACTTCTATCAATATCTACGTATCTGATGGGTATAGGGTGGGGCAAGTTCAATCTTCGTGATGGAAGTGGGGCTTCCAAGCTTAATCCATGAGTAGTATCCAGCGTTTGTCGAAGCTCTCTCAGACAATTTGGGACGCAAAGTACCGGTTTCGCGATGGTCAGGCCGTGATCGACGCGACAATCGAGGATACCTGGCGGCGCACCGCATCGGCGCTAGCGAGTGTTGAAGTGAACCATAAGGATGGCTGGGAATCTCGTTTTTTAGCGGTATTGCAGGATTTTCGTTTTATTCCCGGTGGGCGTGTCCTTGCCGGCGCGGGCACTGGTAAACGAGTGACGCTGTTCAACTGTTTCGTCATGGGTGTGATTTCGGATTCCCTGGAGGGAATTTTCTCCGCGCTACAAGAAGGTGCGATAACCATGCAGCAGGGTGGTGGCGTGGGTTACGATTTTTCTACCTTGCGGCCGCTTGGAACGCAGGCAAAAGGCGTCGGCATGACCGCCTCGGGACCCATCTCTTTCATGCGTATTTGGGATAGCGCTTGCGCGGCGATCGTATCGTCCAATGCGCGGCGTGGCGCGATGATGGCGACACTGCGCTGCGATCATCCCGATATCGAAAAATTTATTGACGCCAAGCGTGAGGCGACGGCGCTGCGCCATTTCAATTTGTCGGTCCAGATCACCGATGCGTTCATGGATGCCGTTCGCGATGATGGCGAGTGGCTATTGGTATTTCCCGTAGGGGACCAGAATGTTACCGACGGCCAAGTGGTGGAACGGCGTTGGACTGGCACTTCGGGGCCCGTGCCATGCCGCGTAGTGCGATGCATTTCAGCGCGTTCATTGTGGAGCAGAATGCTACGTGCCGCATACGATTGCGCTGAACCGGGTGTTCTGTTCATTGACCGTATCAATAATTGGAATAACCTTTGGTACTGCGAGCAGATCAGCGCTACCAATCCATGTGGTGAGGTACCGCTTCCGCCCTACGGTGTTTGTGATTTGGGTTCAATCAACTTGACGCAATTTATAAGCGCGCCATTCAGCGAGCATGCCCGGGTGGATTTCGATGCGTTAACAAGCGTCGCGCAAGTGGCAACCAGGATGCTCGATAACGTGTATGACATATCGCGATTCCCCATCGAGTCCCAAGCCGCCGTGGCCCGGCGTACACGTCGCATTGGCCTAGGGTTAACGGGCTTGGCCGATGCGCTGATTATGCTGGGCGTTCGCTATGGTTCGGATCAATCGCTGAAGGTAAGCGAGGCAATTATGCAAACGATTTGCCACGCGGCCTATGGCGCGTCGGTAGCACTTGCCCGAGAAAAAGGCGTGTTTCCTTTGTTCGATAGTGAAAAATACTTGGCTGGCAACTTCATCCGGACATTACCAGACTCTATTCGCGACGGCATCCGTCGGTTCGGTATGCGCAATAGCCATCTCAGCGCTATAGCGCCAGCAGGCACGATCAGTCTATTCGCCAATAATGTATCAAGTGGCGTGGAGCCGGTGTTTGCACCCCATTATCGACGGCGTATTAGGCAACGGGACGGCACGATCGAACCAATGGAAGTGATCGACTATGCCTATAGCTTATTCCATGGTGGAAATCATGGAAAAACCGAGTTGCCATCAGGCTATTCGACGGTGAGCGAGGTTGCGCCCGAATCCCATCTGGCCATGCAGGCGGTTCTTCAACGCTATGTCGACAACTCAATCTCGAAGACCGTCAACCTGCCAGAAGCAATCGACTTTGAGTCATTCTCTAAGCTGTATGAACGAGCCTATCAGCATGGCCTTAAGGGATTCACGACATTCCGTCCGAACGCCGTTACCGGCGAAGTTTTGGTTCTGGAACCGGGAATGGACAAGCAGAACCTTCGTTGTACAATCGGTCGTTAAGCGGAGTGAATGCCATTGGCTCGCTTGGTTGATTTGGGTCAACAAGAGATCTGTGGTTTCATTTAAGCTGACAACCTGATCCCACGGAAAAGTTGATGTTATGAAAAAACCACGTCTCAGTACTTCTCTTAAGACACACCCTATCCAGGATCTATCTAGGGGCACACATGATGCTTATCGAGCGAAAGAAAAACTTACTGAGGGAACGTGCTGTCCCGACTGCGGTGCGGTATTTGCCGATGGCCGCTGGCAATGGTTGACTGCGCACGATTACGCACCCCGTGAGCGTTGTCCAGCCTGCATGCGGATACGCGATCACTTTCCCGCTGGTTACGTCCAGCTCGCTGGTTCCTATGTTGGCGAGCATCGTAGTGAAATTATTGCCATCGTGCGCAACCTGGAGTCCAAGGAAAAGGCGGAACACCCGCTGCAGCGGGTGATGGCCATCGAAGAGGATGGCGGTGGTATGAAGATCACAACCACGGATATTCATCTGGCGCGAGCGGTGGGAGATGCATTGCACCACGCCCATGGCGGCAAGCTTGAAATTAAATACGGACCCGATGACAACGTCGTACGTGTCGAATGGAATCGATGAACCCGCCACCAAGGGAAGTTGCCGCGCAACCGTATCCTAAACATCTCATCAAACAAATCATCCTGCGGGACGGCACACCGCTCACCATTCGTCCGATTCGCCCGGCGGACATGGATTTGGAGAAGGCATTCGTCCAGAAGTTGTCCGACTATTCCCGTTACTACCGCTTCATGCAACCCATTCGCGAGCTGTCTCCCGCGATGCTAGAGCGCTTCACGCATCCGGACTATGATCACGAAATGGCATTGATCGCGCTGGCCACTGGCGATGACAAGGAAGAGGAGATCGGCGTCGCTCGTTATGTGAAGTATCCGGATAGTCGCCAATGCGAGTTTGCTCTTGCTGTCGCGGATGCGTGGCAGGGCAGAGGGGTAGCGACGGCGCTGATGCAGGAACTCATCGCAAACGCGCGATCGATCGGATTAGAGTCGATGGAAGGCTTCGTGCTGACGACCAATCAACCCATGTTGAAGCTGGTCAAGTTTCTTGGATTCTCAACGCAGACGAGCAAAGATGACCCAACGCAAATAACAGTCCGGAAGGATTTATTAGCGTCGATCTGAACCAATTGATCCAACATTGATTTCAGTCAAAAAGCCAATCGCTAGTGTAAGTACGCTTTAACCTAAAGGAAGTTATCCATTCAATGGTTAACTTGTGACTCGCCGATGAGAAAATCGGCATTGAAGGAGTTCGCATATGGCGTACAAAACAATCGCGGTATATGTCGATGACAGCAAGCACTGTCAAACAAGAATAGACGTGGCTGCCAATCTGGCCGGACGTTTCGACGCTCATCTAGTGGGAGTTTATGCGATCGAGCCGATTCCGTCCGCGCATGCATTGCAGGATCCATGGCTTGCTCAACGGTTAGCCGCGCGGTCTACCCTAGCATCGGAGCGCGCTGCATCGGCGCGGGAACTCTTTCACGCCAGGGCCGGGGAAATTGACTCGGCTAGACGTGAATTTCGAGAATTAGACATCGATATTGTTGACGCGATCAAAGCACTGTATGCCGATTTGATTATCGTCGGCCAGACCGACCCAGACGAACGGCTAATAAACACGCCGCCGAGCTTTCCTGAAATAGTAACCCTAAGCGTCGGGCGACCGGTGCTATTCGTTCCTTACTTCACAGCGGCGTATCCGACACTGGGCACGAAAATATTGGTTGCTTGGAATGGTAGCCGTGAGGCGACCCGCGCAGTCAGCGACGCATTACCGCTACTTGAGAAAGCAGAACGGGTCACTGCAATGGTGGTGAACGCGAAACGTGACCGCAACCAGCGCGAGGATATCCCTGCCGCCGATATCAGTCTTTTCTTAGCGCGCCATGGCGTAAATGTGGAGGCCACGCAGAGTTATACCGACGAATTGAGTGTGGGTGACGAACTTCTGGTTAGAGTCGCGGACGGCGAGTTTGATTTACTCGTAATGGGTGCTTATGGACATTCGCGATTTCGCGAAATCGTGCTCGGCGGCGTGACGCAGACATTACTGCAGCATATGACGGTACCGGTTTTGATGTCGCACTGATTCGTTTTCCATCGTCGAATGGATATTCCCAGCAGGGGTCTGCGCCTATTGGCGCGGGCAGCCGATAAAAATCGGCTACGAGTTCGTGAAATCATCGGCTAGGCAGTGATGTTCGCCATGCGCTAACGGATTTTTCGTGGCGAACCCCATGCTGACGATTTTTGCCCTCCAACTTGCTGTGCCGCTGAGCCTGATACTGTGGCTTGCGGTCGCACCGGCTTCGAGCCGCGGTGCTCTCACCATACAGGCTATTGCAACGGCGCTGGCGCTGTTGGCCATAGCATTGGCCGGTGTGTGGTTGTTTCCACCGTGGTGGGCGCCGTGGCTGTATGCGGTGTTGTTCGTGTTTGCCGCTATGAAAGCGTGGCGCAAACGTCGGGACACTGCATGGTTGCCACCGAACTGGCGGCATTGGTGCGTTCCCATTGTGTTCTTGGTCATCGGCGGTTATGGGGCATCCGAAGCTTCGCATATCTTTGTTGGACGGACATCGCCTACCCGCTCACACGTTGATATGGCCTTTCCACTACTGGGAGGATCTTTTCTCGTATTGAACGGTGGTAGCGATGTACGCATTAATAGTCACCAGAAAACAATGCACGCAAACGAGCCGAGGCTACTAGCTTGGCGCGGCAATGCTTATGGGGTTGACTTTGTAGCGATTGATCATTGGGGCATGCGAGCGCCCGGCGTACAGCCCATCGATCCATCGCGATACCTCATCTTTGGCATGCCGGTCTTGGCGCCCTGTTCCGGGACCGTCGCAACGGCAGTCGATGGCTTGCCTGACATGATCGTTCCCCAATACGATCGCGCCAACATGGCGGGAAATTACGTAATCCTAGTGTGCGACAACGTACATGTCGTCATGGCGCATTTTAAAGAGGGTAGCGTGTTGGCGCGCACTGGAGAAATCGTACATATCGGGCAAAAACTCGCCGAAGTGGGTAATTCTGGCGGCACCGATGAACCTCATTTACACATTCACGCACAACTGCCGGGAACGAGCGACGCACCGATTTCGGGTGATCCAATACCGATGCGCTTCGACAACCGCTTCTTGGTACGAGGCGATAGAGTCGTAGATAGGTAAACACGAGCAGCTAATCCAACGTGAGACAATACTGGTTGCGCACCGGCATCGGGAAGTTATGAAATTCAGCGTCCAAACGGCCACGCTACCGGAACTTAGCGTGCCGGAGGTCATAACTAAATTGTCTGCTCATGGCTATGACGCCGTCGAATGGCGCCTCCATGACGACTATCACATCAAGCTGGTGGAGGTGGAGCGGCAAGCCAAACTTATCAAACCGCTGCTCGAGGATCACGATTTGAAAGTTTCGTGTCTTATGGGCTATGCGCCATTGCCCGATATCGACCAACACAAACGAGTTGCTGAAGCCTGTGCGATTCTTGGCTGCACGCGTTTTAGACCGGGTGCGGTTCTCTATGATGGTAAGCACAACTACCATGATATCTATCTCACAACCATCGACGACATCGGCAAGATGTTAGACGCCATCGCCGATTTTGGCGTCAAGCCTCTTATCGAAACTCATTTCGGCACTATCGCGCCGAGCGCCGCATTGGCGTTACGTTTAGTGGAGCCGTTCGACCCACATCGTATCGGCGTTAACTTCGATCCGGCTAACATGATCATCGAAGGGCGCGAATGCTGGCAGCTTGGGCTTGAACTGCTCGGCCCCTATCTCGACTACGTGCATGCCAAAAATGTCTGCTGGCTGCGCGAAGGCGAGCAGTGGCGCTGGCATTTCGCGTCGCTCGAGGAAGGTCAGGTCGATTGGCAAGAAATCGCGGCTGGTCTCAAGCGCGTCAACTACAGCGGTTATGTGTCGTTTGAAAATTTTTTCCAAGTTCCAATGCGCACACGTGGCTTCGTCGGGGAAGATTTGACGCATTATGCAAGCACCTATCGAGATATCGACGAGCGGCTCGCCGAGGATTTGGGCTATATGCGGCGCTGCTTCACGAACATCAAATGAAGCATGAGTATGGTGAGGCTCGCAAACCACACGAAGTTTGGGCACGCGGATAGACATTGCTTAGAAGTAGCATCGCGATTGTAGAGGTTACATACTTGATTGTAATTTGTACCCGTTTCCTGATTTCGCCCGTGGGAAACTTGCTGCGACTATTAACTTTTTCCACTTAAAGAACGATCTAGACGCCCTAAAACCAGTTTGGCATGAACATTGCTCCGTAGAAACCACTGGGGTTCTCGTTTGGCGAGGACAGCATATTTTTCTACTTGTTGATAAGGAGTAATTTTCATGAAACTAGTTCAGTATTCGCACATACGTTCGAGCCTGTTAGCAATCGCACTCGTTACGGCGTTGGGAGCTTGCTCCAAACAGGGAGAGCAATCCACCACCGGCCAATACATAGACGATGCCACGGTAACTGCGAAGGTCAAAGCGGATCTAATCAAAGACGATACCGTCAAGTCTACCGATATTCAGGTCGAAACCACTGCTGGCGTCGTGCAGCTTAGCGGTTTTGTAGGATCGGACGCCGTGCGCCTACGCGCCGAGCAACTTGCTCAGTCGATCGAAGGCGTGAAGTCGGTTCGTAACGATCTAGCAGTGCAGTCGGCGCCGCAGTCCGCGGGTCAAGTTGTCGACGATACCGCGATCACAACGAAGGTCAAAGCTGCATTGCTTGCCGATGAAGAAGTGAAAGGCCTGGCTATTATTGTTGAGACTTCCGGCGGCACCGTCCAGCTCACCGGATCTGCGAAGAGTGATTCCGAACGACAAAAAGCCGAGCAGTTAGCAAAAAATGTTGAAGGTGTAACCGCCGTGCAAAATAGCATCGCGGTGAACTAATTGCGTTAAAACCTTAAGCTGAAGACCCAGCCCTTTAGCTAAAGGAATTGCCCCGCCCTAGTGCGGGGTTTTTTTATCCCGAAACTCAGCTCGACGATCTGGCAAGGATCTTGCTCCTTTTGAACTGGAAGCTGCTGAGTTATACCGGACTCGGTGGACGGAGCGAAGCTCATGAAACCGACTGGTATCTAGCTAGCGCTGATGAAGCCGGCAGCTTCCTTCTTAGTTTGACCAACTAACTAATTTATTAGGAGCTGAGCATGTCAGTAATCATAGCGGGGCGATTTCAAACCTTCGATCAAGCGGAACACGCGGTCAAAGCGTTGATCGATGCGAATATCAACCATGACGATGTGAGTGTGTTTTACGTTAATCCGCCGGGCCAGCATGATGCCGCGCCGATGGGCGGCGATCACGTCAACGCCGACCCTGGAGCAAATGACAGTACCGAAGAAGCCATCACCGGCGCTGCCGCAGGCGGCGCGATTGGTCTGGCCATCGGTATTGCAGCGACTGCTATCCCCGTTGTCGGCGCGGCAGCGGCGGTTGCCGCAGCCGGGGTAGGCGCGTATACGGGATCGTTTGCCGGTGGGCTGAGCGGCGCGGGAGAAAACGAGCGTCCGACTCCGGCACCGCGGCGCGCCGGCGTATTGGTGGCGGTGCATTCGCAGGACGATCGAGCCACTCAACGTGCATCCGTTGCGTTAAACGCGCGAGGTGCGGAGGATCTGGAAATGGCGGACGGCACATGGCGCGATGGCAAATGGATAGACTTCGATCCCGTTACGCCAGCACGTCTCATTACATCACCGGTAGGCCTACCATGAGTCATAAATTTGTTTGGGTAGTTGCGGCGACCGTGGTCGCTATGGTTTGGTTCGACGTTACTCGTTCGCTGCGGGCAAGGCGTCGTCGCGCCGAACCTACTGAAGAGCTCGTACGCTGGGAAGGCGAGGGCGGGAATGTTAGTGGTGCGTGATATCGAACAAGCTGCGATGAACGATGCAGCATACACCGCCGATAAGGATAGGCCAATCGACGAACCCAATCCCGAGCCGCCCGCCGTTGAGCCTCCCGCTGGGAAACGGCCAGCGAAAAAGGATCCAAACGATTCCACGAAAGTACCGATGCGGAATCCAAACACTGGAGAGCCCCTTCAATCCAATTGAGGGCGTCACCTTAATAGTTTATGGGAAAGCTGACGCGAAATGTTGTACCTTCGCCGGGTGAAGTTTGTAACTCGATACTCGCATCGAGCAGTTCACACAGCCGCTTGACGATAGTTAAGCCGATTCCTTCGCGCAACGGAGGCTGTTGCGCTTGGTGAGAGGATAGCGAGGTGAGCGTTGGTGCGGGGTCGTTATTCTCCAACGGACTGGTTGCCGCATCCTTGTCTTCAACTTCTTGAGCTTCTTCCGTAGCTTGTTGGAGTTCGCGCGCTATGGGATTAACTTGACCTGTTTCAAAACCAGGCCCCGAATCTTGTACACATAGCGCCCACCGAGCGGCCGGCGTTTCATTTTCCAAACTCCATGCGACTACTACCCCACCACGCTCGGTATACATGAGCGCATTGATGAGTAGATTTTGCGCAATTCGCGCGACTTTTATCGCATCGCCCTCGACGGTTAGATCAGATGGACCTTCTGCCGTTAGAAATAGCCCCCGCTGGGCCGCCATTTCTCGGTAGTTGTCGCATAGTTCCTGAAGCAGCGTTGTTGCCTTAAAAGAACTCACGTTGCGGCGTTCGTGACCCGCCTCTAGCCTAGCGAGATCGGTCAGTTCGGTTAGTAGTGCATGTAGCGACTTGACTCCCTTTTGTAACCCGGCGATGAACTTTGCGCGGGTAGCTTCGGGAACGCCTTCCTTATTTAGTACAAACGCCGCGTTCTGCACCACACCGAATTTGCCACGCAGGTCGTGCGTCGCTTCACGCCACAACAACGCGCGTTCTTGCTCCAATTCGTTAATCTGCGCCAGGGCTTGTTCGAGGTCCCGCAGTCGACCGGATGCTTCTACTTGTTGCAAGCGCGCGTAACGAGTCGCACTTTCGATCACTCCCTCGCTACCTAGTCGGGTTAAGGCTCGCCGCGCCGTTGCCATTACACCAAACGCGAGTTCAGCGTGGGCGTTTTCATAATGTTCGAGTTCATCGAATAAACATAACTGAAGATGCGACCACTCGCACATGACTTCACGCTGGTCGTAGCCTTGTTGCCAACGGTGCGTGCCGTGCTCGGCCGCGCTTTCGCGCTGGTGTGCGCTCGCTTCCACCTTGTCTATCCGTTCGAGCGAACTGAGTTCGCGTTCGAAAGCGTCGAGCAGCTCTGGGATATGATCGTTAAATTGGCTGCGCGACAAATTAGACGCCGTCGTGAGCCTAGGATCGGCTTCAACGGCTTGTCTCCAGCCTTGCAAGATAACCTCGCGCCGGCTCGACAAATGCAATGCGAGCCTGACCAATTGCTCCTTCTCTACGTCGGTTCGAGGCATCATGTTCCCGGCACCTTACGGTCGATATGTCACTAAATGATACACGAGCGCTTAATGCGGCGCGTTAGCTGTTATGTTTCTTTCCAAGGTAGGGTAAGGCAGTAGGGTAAGAGAGTCGTTCCTCGATTACCTTAGTCATTTCTTACCGTTCGTTTGATGATGCTGATGGCGCCGTCGCTTTCCATAAAGACGTGTTTTACTTGATCCAGGGTTTCCACGCCTTCGCCCCGCAGCTTGCCCATTAAATCATCCATTGTCAGCATTTCCTGTGCTAAATGTTTGTTGATTACGCGCCCATGCCGCACTAACTGTAGCGAACTTGGTTGTGCGAATTTCGCAAAAGCAGGGAAACGAAATGCCAACCAATCGAGCGAAAGATTCCAAGAAATAATAGTCCCCACAAGAATAAGCCCTTCTGAAATAGATTTATATTCACCCGCCATCGCGTTCTGAGCAGCATCCGCGACCAGTACGAGGAGCAGGATGTCTGCAATACCCACTGCGCCGACATCGCGACGCAGCACAAAACGGAATACCAGAAACAGGAAAAAGTAGATCGCACTTCCGCGCAGCACAAGTTCCGCAATTGAGACATGAACGCCAAAAAGCGCAGACCAATTTATCGAGTACATTTTTATCTCCCTTACTGAATACTCCGTTAGGCGCAACATGCGTGCCATGGCAATTACAGTGTTCGTTAGTGGAACAAACACTCAAGGCGTTTGCGACTTTAGCAATGGGCATCGGTTTAGCGTCTCGACGCGAGGACATGGCTCAGTAAATCTTGCGGGCAGGTTGAAAAATTTACCGAGTTAACCGGATCACTTCTTTAGTTTCCCTGGGCTTGTTGGATGGTACGAGTTTTGCATTATCGATAAGGCAATGTGAAGTTTTTCCCAACCCGACAAGGAGACATCTTATGGAAAAGAAACGTGAAATGCGAGACGAGGACAGCTATGACGTGGCGGAACAATTCGATGATTCGCGGCGTAAGCTCCTAAAGGTCGGCAAAAATGCGCCAGGCGACGACGAGGTCACGTCAAAGGTCCGTAGGGAGATTAAGGATAAGCATAAGTCCGGTAAAGATCGCGACAAGCCCTATCGCACCATGGATCGGTCGCGCTTGAAGTAGGTGCGGAGTTCCAAACTACTAAGGCAAATTTGCGTGAATCGCGAAAGGGTGACGAATGGTGCTTAAGTTGATATTCATCTATTTTCTTGGAGGTTTCGTTGCGTTGGCCCAGGCTCAGCAAAGCGAAGCGACGTCGACAACAAGCGGTACAGCGGTCGCTCAGTTAAAAGCGACCAAGGAAAATAAGGCCACGGGGGTGGTCACCTTCACCGTAGGAAAAAAAGTAAATACGCTCACCGTGCGGATAGCGCTATCGGATCTCGAGCCGCGTGGCGCCCATGGCATTCACGTGCACGAGGTTGGCGATTGTAGTGCGGCAGATGCATCCAGCGCCGGAAACCATTTCAACCCAACCGCACAGCAACATGGCGACAGAAACGGGAATGAGCGCCACGCTGGCGATCTGGGCAATGTGCAAGCCGATGCGGCGGGTGATGTGGCAACCGTGATTGAAATTCCCGACCTTTCGATTCGTGGAGATTTAAACGGAGTGATCGGACGTAGTGTGATTGTGCATGCCGAACCGGACGATCTTAAAGGGCAGCCGGCGGGTAATTCCGGTGCACGAATCGCCTGTGGTGTGATACGTGCAGATAGCAAATAGCAAACGATTATCGTGATTAAGCCGAGATGCCGATCTCGGGATAAAGCCGTCGGCACGCGCTACGCGTGAAATACGAGAATAATCTATATAGTCTGCGTAGTTTCGCGGCTCGAACTTAAATGCCCTCGACTGGTCAGACTTTAGAGCAAAAAAAGCAGTAATTCGCCTCTCGGCAAAAATCTATGGATCTCATCGTTGCACGTCCCGAGGGGCTTTACTGCCCGCCCGGAAATTTTTACATCGATCCCTGGCGGCCGGTCGATCGAGCCGTCATTACCCATGGCCACAGCGACCATGCGCGACCTGGCAATAACCACTACCTAACGGCGGCGCCGGGCGCAGGAATATTGCGCAAACGCCTGGGCGAGAGCATCCGGCTCGAGACACTCAATTACGACGAGGCGATTAATCACCACGGCGTTAAACTCAGCCTGCATGCCGCCGGCCACGTTCTCGGTTCAGCACAAGTGCGGCTGGAGTATCAGGGCGAAGTCTGGGTCGCATCAGGCGACTATAAGCTGGAAGATGATGGCACCTGCGCTCCGTTTGAGCCCGTGCGCTGCCACACGTTCATCACCGAATCGACGTTTGGATTACCTATTTATCGCTGGCAGCCACAAGCCGAACTCTTCGCCGATATCAACAACTGGTGGCAAAACAACGCCGCCGATAACCGCACCAGCATGTTGTTTTGCTATGCCTTCGGCAAGGCGCAGCGCCTGCTTTCCGGGCTCAATCCCGACATCGGTCCCATATTCACACACGGGGCAGTCGAACCGCTGAACGAAATTTACCGCGCCGCGGGCGTTGCGTTGCCGCCTACCCAGCGTGTAGGCGATATGACCGATGCCACGCAGATGCGTAACAGCATCGTATTAGCGCCGCCTTCCGCACAGGGCACGAGTTGGATGAAGCGCTTCGGCGATTACTCTGACGGTTTTGCCAGCGGCTGGATGCAACTGCGGGGCACCCGCCGCCGGCGCGGGGTCGATAGGGGTTTCGTTGTGTCCGATCATGCCGACTGGCCGGGTTTGCAACGGGCGATCAGCGCGAGCGGCGCGGAACGAGTGTTCGTTACCCATGGCCAGGTTAATGTCATGGTGCGCTGGCTGACGGAACAAGGACTCGATGCGCGAAGTTTCGCGACCGAATACGGTAACGAGGAAGAAGTAGTCCTTGCTGACGAAAGCCGACCCATCGCCCGTCCTGTTGGACCTGCGTGAAAGCGTTTGCCGATCTCTACACGCGGCTCGACGCCACCACCAGCAGCAATGCCAAACTGGCTGCACTGCAAGATTATTTCCGAGTCGCCAACCACGCCGATGCAGCATGGGCGGTATTCTTTCTGGCCGGCGGCAGGCCGCGCCAACTGGTGCAAACCAAGCTGCTCCGCAGGCTGGCGACAGAGGCTTCCGGCGTGTCGGAATGGTTGTTCGAGGAAAGTTACCAGGCCGTGGGCGACCTTGCCGAGACCCTATCTTTGCTGTTACCGCAGTCCGAACGAAGTACCACGGATGGCCTCGCTACCTGGGTGGAAGATAAACTATTGCCCTTGCGCGAGGCGCCGCCGGAAGAGATGATCGCTCGTCTATTGCCGTTGTTAAGCCAATTGGATCGCCGCAGCCAACTTGTGTGCATCAAGCTGATAACCGGTAGTTTCCGAGTAGGGGTGTCGAGGCTGCTGGTAACCCGTGCGCTGTCGACACTGGTCAATATCGATGCCAAACGCATTGCGCAACGGCTGGTGGGTTACACCGATCTATCGGCGCGCCCGACCGCCGAGCATTTCCTGCGGCTGATCGCAGCGGGCAGCGATAACAGCGAGGACGAGCGCGATCCGGGTCAGCCTTATCCGTTCTTCCTCGCGCACCCATTGCAAATCGCTGCCGCGGATTTTGATGCGCAGCTAGGCCCGCCAGACCGATGGCAAATCGAGTGGAAGTGGGATGGCATCCGCGCGCAACTGGTGAAACGCAAGGGCCAGTTGTGGATATGGTCGCGCGGTGAAGAATTGGTGACCGACCGTTTCCCCGAACTCGCCGTGCTGGCGGACCGCGTGCCGGATGGCACGGTGCTGGATGGCGAAATCGTGGTATGGAAAGATGGCAGGATACAGCCATTTGCTTTGCTGCAACAGCGCATCGGACGAAAAAGCTTAAGTAAAAAGATTCTCGAAAATGTGCCGGTCGTAATGCTGGTGTACGACTTACTCGAATCGAACGGCGAGGATAGTCGTCAGCAGAAACAATCGCTGCGGCGCTTACAGCTCGAACGGATCGTGAGCGAATGCGCGCAACCTCAGTTGCGAATTTCCCCGTTATTACAAGGTCATGACTGGCAGGATTTCGCACGCCAGCGGACAAACTCGCGCGACCTAGGCGTGGAAGGGCTGATGCTAAAAAGTAAAGACGCGCACTATGGTGTAGGCCGAACCAAAGATGTAGGCGTCTGGTGGAAATGGAAGATAGACCCTTACAGCGTGGATGCAGTGCTTATCTATGCGCAACGCGGCCATGGCCGGCGGGCTAGTCTTTACACCGATTTCACCTTTGCCGTGTGGGACGCGAGCGACGCTGCCGTCGAGCGCAAGTTGGTTCCGTTTGCCAAAGCTTATTCCGGCTTGACCGACGCCGAAATGCGCGAGGTCGATGCAATTGTGCGCAAGCACACCATTGATAAATTCGGCCCAGTTCGTAGCGTCACACCGACCATGGTATTCGAACTAGGCTTTGAGGGAATCGCTCGAAGTGCACGCCACAAATGTGGCATCGCCGTGCGCTTCCCGCGCATGCTTCGTTGGCGCCAGGATAAATCAATAGAAGAGGCCGATACACTCGCGACACTGTTCGCGCTGTTGCCCCGAAGCGCGGGCGAACCCATGGCGCCCCAAATTGCGAGCGAGGCGACATCGTGACCCCACTCGTCGCCGCCGCGAGTCCGGGTATTCCCGTTGCGACCCATCGTGCTGCTGCTACCATCGCCGATCGCTGGTTCAAGCAGCTCGGTTGGCAGTCATTTCCGTTTCAACGCGAAGTCTGGGAAGCTGCCGGCCGAGGTTGTTCGGGCTTGCTTCACGCAACCACGGGCACGGGTAAAACCTATGCCGTGTGGCTGGCGGCATTGAATCGGTTTGCGCAATCAGCCGACACTACGCCGATGCCGAAAGGCGCGCACGGCGCTAAACGCGGCATACGGGCGCCACCTTTGACAGTGTTATGGATCACTCCAATGCGTGCCCTGGCCACGGATACGGAGCGTGCTCTCCTGGCGCCACTGGCCGATCTAGGTATTTCCTGGAGCATCGGCGTGCGTAGCGGCGACACAAGTAGCGCGCAACGGGCAAGGCAGTCGCGTCGGCTGCCCACTGCGCTGATCACCACGCCGGAAAGTCTGAGCCTGTTACTGACCAGAGCGGATGCCCGTGAGATCTTTTCCAGCCTGCGCATGAGCGTGGTGGACGAGTGGCACGAACTGTTAGGCAATAAGCGCGGCGTACAAATCCAACTCGCCCTGGCAAGGTTACGTCGATGGCAACCCGGATTAATGACTTGGGGTCTCTCCGCCACGCTCGGCAATTTGCCCCACGCCATGGACGTGCTGATACCTATGGGAGGTGGGCGATTGGTGCAGGGCGAGTTGGCGAAAAATTTGATCATAGATACGCTGTTACCGCCCGGCATAGAGCGGTTTCCGTGGGCTGGCCATCTCGGCTTGCGCATGCTGCCGCAAGTGATGCAGGAGATAGATAGCAGCAGCACATCACTGGTGTTCACCAACACCCGCTCGCAATCGGAGATCTGGTTTCAGGCATTGCTCGAAGCGCGTCCCGATTGGGCCGGATTGATCGCTCTCCATCACGGCTCATTAGATCGCAAAGTACGGGAGTGGGTGGAACTCGCGCTTAAGGAAGGCCGGTTAAAGGCGGTGGTGTGTACATCTAGTCTCGACTTAGGGGTAGACTTTCTGCCGGTCGAACGGGTACTGCAGATCGGCTCGCCCAAGGGCGTGGCGCGTATGCTGCAGCGTGCCGGCCGCTCCGGCCATCAACCGGGGCGACCATCGCGCTTGACCCTTGTGCCGACCCACAGTCTCGAATTAGTGGAAGCTGTCGCCGCGCAAGACGCGATCGCGGCGCACCGGGTAGAGCCACGTTTATCTCCGCGTAAACCGCTAGATGTGTTGGTGCAACATTTGGTCACGGTAGCGCTCGGTGGTGGCTTCCGGGCCGATGAGTTACGCGCCGAGGTTGCAACGACCTTTGCCTATCGTGAACTTACCGATGAAGAGTGGCGATGGGCGCTCGCGTTCGTACAGCAGGGCGGCAGTTCGCTGCACGCCTACCCGGACTATCGCCGCGCCGTGCCCGACGAACTGGGCGTATGGCGGGTGCCGGATGCGCAACTCGCACGCCGCCACCGCATGGGTGTAGGCACCATCGTCAGCGACGCCAGCATGGCGGTCAAATTTTGGAGCAAAGGCGGCGCCGGTAAGTCTCTGGGCGCGGTGGAAGAAAGTTTTATCGCCAGACTCAAATCCGGCGACCACTTTTTGTTCGGCGGCAGAGTGCTGGAACTGGTTCGTGTGCACGAGATGACTGCCTTCGTGCGCATTGCGAGCAGCAAGAAGGCGGCGGTTCCGCGCTGGAGTGGCGGCCGCATGCCGCTCTCAACCGAGCTCGCTTCTGCATTGCTGGCGCGTATGGATGCGGCGGCACACGGCCATTTTGACGGGCCCGAGATGCGACTCGTGAAACCCTTGTTGGAGGTGCAACGAAGCTGGTCCGCTCTACCCACCCAGCGTACTCTGCTGGCAGAGGTGCTGCACTCGCGCGAAGGCTGGCACCTATTTCTCTATCCCTATGCCGGTCGCAATGTGCACCTGGGCCTTGCCAGCCTGCTGGCGTGGCGCATAGGCAAACAGCAGCCCAACAGTTTTTCCATCGCCGTGAATGACTACGGCCTCGAACTATTGTCCGCTACCGAAATCGATTGGGCGCAGAGCCTAAGCGCAGAAGTATTCAGCACCGAACGTCTGTTGCAGGACGTGATCGGCAGCCTCAATGCGAGTGAGCTGGCGCAGCGCCGCTTCCGCGAAATCGCGCGTATTTCCGGCCTGGTGTCCGCGGGGTTTCCTGGAACGCCGAAAAGTGCAAGGCAATTACAGGCTTCTTCCGGTCTGTTTTACGAGGTGTTTCGCAAGTACGACCCCGATAATTTATTGCTGACCCAATCTCAGCAAGAGGTGCTGAACCAAGAACTCGATGTGCAGCGGCTGCGCGAGACGCTGCTGCAAATACAAAGCAAACACCTACAGCTACAGCAAATCAAGCGCCCGACGCCGTTTGCCTTTCCGTTGCTGGTGGAGCGCATGCGCGAGAGTTCGAGCTCGGAAAAACTGGCCGACCGCATTACCCGCATGGTGGCTGACTTGGAAAAAGCAGCGGGCGCTGGCGGCTACGCGCCTGCGGACAATTTCGGTGAGCGCAACGGCTTTAACATCGCCGAGCCCAAGCGCACGCGGCGCGAACTCGGCCGCAAGGATGGCCGTCCGCGTATACGCGGCGCTCAGTCCCGATAATGCCGTTGAACGGGGAATTCGCGCTGGAGATCGCCGGCAGCAAGGTGCTGCTGCTCGCCGACAAAGCCCTCTACTGGCCTGAGCGGCAATTGCTGTGCGTTGCCGATACGCATTTCGGCAAGGCAACCGCTTATCGTGCGCTGGGTCAGCCGGTGCCGCGCGGCACCACCGCGGCAAACCTTTTGCGCCTGGATCGATTGTTGATGAACTATCCGGCCAAGCAGCTTATATTTCTCGGCGATTTTCTGCATGGGCCTAAGTCCCATTCGCAAGCTGCGCTGGCCGCCCTGCGCGATTGGCGGCAACGCCATGCAACGCTTACGTGTATCCTAATACGCGGCAACCACGACCTTCGCGCCGGTGACCCTCCTGCCGAAATGGATATTCAAATCGTCGACGAGCCGTTGGTGCTTGCGCCATTTGCACTACGGCATACCCCGGCGCGGCAGGCTGGATACCACGTCGTCGCTGGGCACACTCACCCGGTATTTCAGTTACGCGGTAAAGGCCGTCAGCGCCTGCGGCTGCCGTGTTTTCACAACACGGATGACATGACCGTGCTACCGTCATTCGGCGATTTTACGGGTGGATATCTTATCGAAACCGAACCCGGTAGCCGGATCTTTGTTACCGATGGCAACGGCGTGTGGCCGGTGCCGGCATAGACGTTCAAACGAATAACCCCCTCAACACTTTGGAGATTTATCATGAGCTTATTTGATCAAGCCGTTCAGACCTACGTCGCTTCCATCGAAACCATCTATTTGCGGACGTTACAATTAACGCCTGTTTGGGGCTCGCTATCGCCGTGGCAAGTCAATGAATCCAAGCGCATGGTTAGCGAGAAACGGGCGGCATGGCGGGAAAGTCAGCTACAGATTGCATTGGCGCCATGGTCGTTCGCCATGCACGTGAATACGCAACTGTGGCGGGCCGCGCTCGCAACGGCAACGAGCCCGATGTTAGGTCGCGGATCCACTGCGCTGCCGGTAAACCTGCCGCGAATTCTGGGAAAGGCAAGCGAAGCGACGATAGTCAAAGCGCTCGATCCGTACCGCACGCGAACCACTAAAAACGCGAAGCGTTTGAAACAACGCGCCATCGGTATCAAACGCTGACCCGAAGAACAGTCAAAATTACCTATGTGTTTGTAAAGTTTGCCTGTTGAGCTCGGTTGGTAGCGTGCGCGAATCAAAGCAATCGATGCATGTTCGCGCTTAGCGTGCTCGATTGCGTTTGTATCGTCCTTGGCATATCTCTTGCTCCCTAATTATGGGTAGGTATTCGTTTTACTTTTTCATAGCCACTCGACGGAGACACCAAATGAAAGCCACCTCAAGCAAGACGCCTAGCGTTGATCATCAAGATGCAATTACTTTACTTACTCAAGATCACAAAGCGGTACAAAAGATTTTTAAAGAGTTTGAGAAACTGAAACAAAACGATGGTAGCGAGGAAGAAAAATCCGAATTAGTGATGCGTGCTTGTCATGAGCTCACAATCCACGCTCAACTGGAAGAAGAAATTTTCTATCCCGCCGTCCGCGATGGAATCGAAGACCAAGACCTAATGGATGAGGCCGAAGTAGAACACGGTACCGCCAAAGATTTGATCTCGCAACTGGAGTCGATGGACGCAAGCGACGATCTATACGATGCTCGCTTTACCGTATTGGCCGAATACATCAATCATCACGTCAAGGAAGAACAGGACGAGATGTTTCCCAAAGCGAAAAAAGCAAAACTCGATTTAATTGCCCTCGGCGCGGAAATGGCGCAGCGTAAAGAAGAACTGCAAGCGAAGCTGGGCACCGGCGAGCGAGATGACGAGGATGACGATGAAGAGTCGACTCCGCAATTGTTGCGCCCGAAGCGACAGGCTTATGGCCGGCGCTAACCCGGGCATTGGCTTGCGATTTTCAAGCGAATATTTAGATCAGCAACGTGGCGGCGTCACGTTGCTGTTGATTCGCCCGATACAACAACGTAAACCTACTAGGAATCATGAACGCATTTGAAATCGACTGCGAATTAAACTACGAGGTATTGGACCCGTGCGTGTTTGTGTTCAACATCGAGGCGGCGCAAACACCGGTACAGCGAGTGCTGCGCGAACAGTTTGTGGTGGTCCCGCCTTTGGCGTTGGATCGATACAGCGATGCAACGGGTAACCGCTTTACGCGGCTTTCGGCTTTGCCGGGGCCGTTGAGTGTCCGCTATACCGCCACCGTGACGGTGGAAAGCGCCGCGCAGCCACCCGGCCGGTTTTTGACTCCCGTGTCAAACCTACCCGCCAATGTGATGCCGTTCCTATTAGCGAGCCGTTATTGCGAATCCGATGCGGTTTTTTCCCTCGCGGCGCGACGCTTTGGCGCCCTCGCGTCGGACTACGAGCGGGTGGTGGCCATCTGCGAATGGATTCGGGCGAACATCGATTACGGTGTTGGAACATCGCTCGTGCACGGTACTGCCCGCGACGTGTTGCTAAACCACACGGGCGTGTGCCGTGACTTCGCCCATGTCGCGATAGCGCTGTGCCGGGCGCTGAATATTCCAGCACGTTTTGTTACGGGCCACGTGCAGTGGGATACGCCGCCGCCGGACTTCCACGCGATTTTCGAAGCCTATGTGGGAGGTCAGTGGGTTTTGTTTGACCCGACCGCCATGGCTTCGACGCAAAACGTGGTGCGTATCGGCACCGGGCGCGATGCAGCCGATGTCGCTTTCGCCACGATCTTCGGGCAAGCGCGCATGACGCGCATGAACCCGCTGACGCGCATGTTATCGGCCGATGAACTCAACCATGCAGTGCAATCGTCCCGCCAAGTTGTGCAAATGCTTGCTCAGGCGGCGTGAATGGAGTTGGCGGGGTATCGTCGCGTGTAGTTCATAGGCATGGATGAATGGTGGATCCGCTGCGCTTGATCCACCCTACATTTCTTTGCATTGCCAGCAGCCACGCCCAGCTTGCCTCGTGGCAATGCATGCCCGAACAGCCGCACCAGTACTAGCGTTCCAGGCATCATCTCGAAAGCATTATGCAAGAAAAACTCATTAGTAGAGCTCCAGGGTTTGCCTGTTATCGCTCCGCGCATTTGCGGTATGATCCTCACTCGCACAAAGGTATTGCGTCTAAGCCGCATGTAAAGGCGTTAAATAAAGCGCTGCAAGAGCTCAAGGCGCCCGAGGGGCAGAGGGGAAGAGCGAGTGAACGGGTCTACCAGTATCAGAGTGACACTGAGTCTGATGTTTTTACTCGCGTTGCAGATCGGCAGTGCCTTCACCGCCTATTTTGTGACGAGTCAATTGCGCGACAACTCTGCCTGGGTTCGCCACTAGCCACGAAGTGACGGATACCATGAGCCGCGTCCTGTTGTTGCTGGTCGATGCCGAGACCGGCCAACGCGGCTATATCATCACCGGTTTATCGTCTTACCTCGAGCCATACAATAACTCCAAGAACCAAATAGGCGAGGCGCTACAGCGCCTCACGGCATTAACCCTAGACCACCCGGCGCAACAAGAGCACATCAGCGCGGTAAAGTCCTTAGTAACAGAAAAATTCGCCATTCTCGACCGTAACATTCAAGCTCGTGAAAAGGACGGCTTAGACGGTGCGCGCGAACTCGTGTCGCGCGGCGAAGGTAAGCGCATCATGGACACCCTTCGCGATAGGTTTAGCAAAATGTATTCCGGCGAAGAAGCCCTCTTGACCGCCCGGGCCGCCATGGCGAAGCGAAGCTATCAGATTGCTTTACTGTCGGGCATCTTGGCCGCGCTGGTGGGCATTGCGCTCGCCTTGGCGGCGGTTTACTTCTATCGACGCGATGTGCAAACCCGGGATCGCGCACGCCTCGACCTACACAACCAGAAGGAGTGGTTCAGCACCACGCTATCCAGTATTGGCGATGCGGTTATCGTTACCGACCCCGATGGCCGGGTCAGTTTCATGAACGATGTAGCGCAAACATTGACTGGATGGTCGCCGGCCGATGCAGTCGGTCACCCACTCGTGGAAGTCTTTAATATCATCAATGAGGAGACACGTCTGCGCGTGGCGGACCCGGTTGCGAAGGTGCTCGAAAGCGGGGCGATCGCGGGACTTGCGAACCATACGCTATTGATTGCGCAGGACGGCAAAGAATATCCGATCGACGATAGCGCCGCGCCTATTCGCGGCGGTGATGGAAAAATTCTCGGTGTCGTTCTGGTATTTCGCGACATTACCGAACGTAAGGGCGCGGAGGCCGCGCTGCTCGCAAGCGAACGCCAATTGCGTTTGATCACCGATACTGCACCCGTCTACTTGGCGCAAGTCGATCGTCAGCATCGTTACCTGTTCGTTAACAAAGCCTATGCGGAACGGTTTGGGCTGGATCGAGACGAAGTGATCGGCAAGCGAATACCGGAAGTAGTGGGCGAAGCGGCGTATGCGACGTTTAAGTCCTATGTCGATCGAGTTCTTGCCGGCGAAGTCGTCAACTTCGAAATAGAAATTCCTTATCAGGATATCGGCGTGCACTACATGCACGTGACCTACGTACCCGAGCGCGGCGAGCAAGGACAGGTTCAAGGTCTGGTCGCGGTAATCATGGATATTTCCGCGCGTAAACGCGCGGAAGACCAATTGCGGCGGGCCGACCAACGCAAGGATGAATTTCTAGCGATGCTAGGACACGAATTGCGCAATCCGCTCGCCCCCATACGCACCGCCGCGGAGGTCTTGCGGCGTCTTGGCCCGGCCGAACCGGATATCGAGAAAGCGCGTTTAGTGATCGATCGTCAGGTCGAACATTTAACCCGCCTGGTGGATGATCTACTCGATGTGTCGCGCATCACCCATGGAAAGATCGCCTTGCAAAGAGAAACGCTAGAACTGGGACCCGTTTTGCTGCATGCGGTGGAAACGGTGCGGCCGTTAATCGATGCGCGCGGACAAAGCCTCGAGGTCAATCTTTTTCCCGACCGCCTCTATGTCAACGGCGATGCCGTGCGACTGGCGCAGGTGTTTGCGAACGTACTGAATAACGCCGCAAAGTACACACCCGAGGGCGGCAGCATCGCCCTCAGCGTGGAACTGCAAATGCAAACTGTGCGAATTCGGGTGAGGGATAACGGCATCGGTATTTCGACCGAGCTGTTGCCGCATGTGTTCGATCTATTTACCCAAGCGGAGCGATCCGAGGACCGCCACCAGGGCGGGCTGGGCATTGGGCTCACCTTGGTTCGCAAGCTGGTGGAATTGCAGGGCGGTAAAGTACATGCAACCAGCGCAGGCCCCGGCATGGGCAGTGAATTTTGTATCGAGCTGCCGGTTGTCTCCACGCCAATTCCTGCCACGCCG
The DNA here is from genome assembly GCA_963714525.1 of uncultured Pseudomonadota bacterium. Lineage (GTDB taxonomy): Bacteria > Pseudomonadota > Gammaproteobacteria > Burkholderiales > JALYOK01 > JALYOK01. The sequence continues at coordinate 41,056 of CAVQPB010000011.1, read as the reverse complement.
GTCCAAGCCGCCGCTGCTGTCGCCGCCGCAAACGTTCAGCGCAAAATACTTGTGGTCGACGACAATGTCGATTCCGCCGAAAGCATGGCGATGGTGCTGGAGTTAGATGGGCATGATGTCCGCATGGCGCATGAAGGCCTAACCGCGTTAACGCTAGCGAAATCATTTCAACCCGAGGTAGTTTTACTCGATATCGGCCTACCGGGGCTCAACGGCTATCAAGTTGCCGGACAGTTGCGGGCGGCGCCGGAAACCCAGCACGTAGTCTTGGTGGCCTTCACCGGCTATGGCCAACCCGAAGACCAGCGCCGTGCGGCGGAAGCGGGTTTCGATCACCATTTGGTTAAGCCGGTGGATCTAGACGCGCTCGCAAAAGTCATCGATTCCTTGAGCCAGCAAGCGGCGTGAGCTGTAGAAATTTTAAGCTGACAAAGATAACGCAATCGATATGACTATTTGCCTTGCCAGGAGCCGCATCCACTCTGCCTGTCAGGCGTGCATGCTTGGAGAGCCGCGCTGGTATTGGGTTGTAGGCACGCATCGAGCGGTTATGACAGCCTGGTCGCAATTCCTGAAAAACTACGGGCGCCGAAATAGCCGGCAGTAGCGGCGATACTGGTGACGATGGTTCCCCACGCGACGTCGACCACCGATAGTTTCACGCTCCAGCCGCGCAGTGTGGCGAGGTTGGTCAGGTCGTAGGTTGAGTACGCGATCAGCCCGAATAATGCACCGCTCGCCATGGCGCGGGTCCAGGAATCTGCTGCCAGCGCGGGCGCGACCGCGAAGCTTACGATTCCGATGGTGTATAGCAAGTAAAAAGCAATCGCCACACCGAGCAGCGGCTTTTCCAGCATCAGCGGTCCGATCTGCGTTCGGTAAAAATCTTTTGCGACAAAACCAAGCCAGACAAAATCGAGAGCCAGAAAAACGACTGCGGTGAAAACAAAGGCAATAGCATAAGGCTTCAAAGGTAGATTCCTCGAGTTGGGTGGGATCGCGGGGCCGCGATTGCGGCGCGTGTGCTAAACCTTCCGCGCAATGGGGAAAACTACCATCAATCGGCGAATCTTACAAACAATCCGAAACAAGCGGCGGTGAGATTGTGCAAAATGGATAACATTGTTAAGGAACCTCTGATTAAGTCCATCGCGACCGCGAGGAACTTAATCAGAGGTTCCCTAAATGTTCGCTAACATCATTCTGAGTGAGGGTACACATGGCGCCACATCGCATCGAACTAGATAGTCTAGGGCCCATCGACGTGCCGGCCGAGCGCCTATGGGGAGCACAAACGCAGCGGTCTCTGCGTTATTTTCAAATTTCAGACGAACGCATACCGTTGCATCTCATTCGTGCTTTGGCGCTCGTCAAGCGTGCCTCGGCTTATGTTAATTCGGACTTGGGGCTGCTCGATCGATCGAAGGGCGATGCGATCATGCGGGCGGCGGATGAAGTGATTGCAGGCAAGCACGACATCGAGTTTCCGCTTTCGGTTTGGCAGACCGGTTCGGGCACGCAAACCAATATGAACATGAACGAAGTGCTCGCCAATCGCGCCTCGGAATTGCTGGGCGGTGAGCGTGGTCAGCACAGGCGGGTACACCCGAACGACGACGTCAATCAATGTCAGTCGAGTAACGATGTTTTCCCTACGGCGATGCACATCGCTGCGGCGCAAAGCCTAACTCAGCAAATGCTGCCCAGCCTCGAAAAGCTGCGCCGCACGCTGGATGCGAAACAACAAGCGTTCGCCGGCATTCTGAAAATCGGGCGCACGCATTTGCAGGATGCAACACCGCTGACATTCGGTCAGGAATTTTCCGGCTACGTCGCGCAACTGGATCACGGTATGCGTCATGTTGAGGCGGCGTTGCCGCATATTTTAGAACTCGCCATCGGTGGGACTGCCGTCGGCACCGGTCTCAATGCGCATCCCGAATTCGGTGCACGGGTAACGGCGCAACTCGCGCATCTCACGCAACTGGCGTTCGTCAGCGCGCCGAACAAGTTTGAGGCGATGGCGAGCCACGATGCGCTGGTGCACGCCCACGGCGCGCTAAAAACCGTGGCGGCCTCGCTAATGAAAATCGCTAACGATATCCGGTGGCTCGCTTCCGGTCCACGGGCCGGGCTGGGCGAGTTACGCATCCCAGCGAATGAGCCCGGTAGTTCCATCATGCCGGGCAAAGTCAATCCTACCCAAGCCGAGGCGCTTACCATGGTGTGTTGCCAGGTTCTGGGTAATGACGTGGCGATCAACCTCGGTGGCGCGCTTGGGAATTTTGAGCTTAACGCTTTCAAGCCGATGATCATCCACAATTTTATGCAGAGTTCACGCCTGCTGGCCGATGCGACGGCCAGCTTTGACGAGCATTGCGCGAAAGGAATTACCGTTAACGAGGCACAGGTCGAGCGGCAGTTAAAAAATTCGCTCATGCTGGTCACCGCGCTTACCCCATATATCGGTTACGACAAAGCGGCCCAGATCGCCAAACAAGCCTATGAGCGTAATTCCAGCTTGCGCGATGCGGCCCTCGGCTTGGGGTTTGTAACTGCGGAGCAATTTGACCGGTGGGTGCGCCCGGAAGCCATGATCACCCCGGGGGCGGGGAAGAAATAACTTAACTTCCGCTATTTTTTGTAATTGGTACAAAATATGCTTGCTGATTTGAAAAATACTCAAAATTGCTAACGAAGTCCGCGCCTGCGTAATGAGAACTTCCCCATTTAACCGTTTTTTTAGTGAAACCCAATGCCACACGTATTAATCGTAGACGATGACATCAACGCGGCGAGCACCCTAGCGGAAGTCGTGGCGAACGAAGGATTTACCACATCGACCGCCAATAACCTGCAAGAAGGCCGGCGTCAGATGGCCATCCGCCGCCCGGATGTCTTGCTGTTAGACCTAGTCCTGCCGGACGGCAGCGGCATGGACCTGATACAAGAAGTCGAGTCACGCGCCACCACCGAGATCGTCCTGATTACCGGCCACGCCAGTATGGAAAGCTCCATTGAAGCTTTGCGCTTGGGCGCCGCGGACTACCTCATCAAGCCGATCAATTTGGCGCACCTTCAAGGGATACTTTCCCGTGTCGCGCGGCCCGCCGACCTCAAGACCGAGATCAACAGTCTGCGCGGCGAACTACGCACTCTAGGGCGGTTCGGCAAGCTGCTGGGCGTCTCGCCCGTCATGCAGCGCGTATACGATCAAATCGCCCGCGTGGCGCCGACCGCCGCAACCGTGTTGATCACCGGAGAAAGCGGCACCGGCAAAGAAATGGTCGCGCAGACCATACACGAGCTGAGCCGGCGCAGAAAACAACCCATTCTGGCCGTCAACTGCGGCGCCATTTCTCCCCAGCTCATCGAGAGTGAAATGTTCGGCCACGAAAAGGGCAGTTTCACCGGCGCAAACCGCCAGCATCGCGGCTACTTCGAACGCGCCCATGGCGGCACCTTGTTCCTCGACGAAATCACCGAAATGCCGCTGGAGCTTCAAGTGAAGTTGCTACGGGTGCTCGAGTCTGGAACGTATTCCCGTGTGGGTTCCGACGAAGTGCTCGAAGCCGACGTTCGCATCGTTGCCGCCAGCAACCGCGTGCCGATGGAAGCCGTTGCCGCCGGCAAGTTACGCGAAGACCTGCACTATCGGCTGGAGGTATTCCCGCTGCTGTTGCCCGCCTTGCGCGATCGGCGCGAAGACATAGAAATATTGACGAATCATTTCCTCGCCGAGTTGAATCGAACAGAGGGGTCGACCAAGGTGTTTTTGCCCGATGCCCTAGATGTGCTTCGTTCCTATAGTTGGCCGGGAAATGTGCGCGAGCTGCGCAATGTGGTGCAGCGTTCCTACATCATGGCAGAGGACGATACCATCGATAGCCGTGACTTACCGCAGGACCTGGGCTCACAGAAACCCGATAGCGGACCGTATCTCAACGTCGCGGTGGGAGCGACCATCGCCGACGTCGAGAAACGTCTCATTCTCGCCACGCTGGACCAGTGCGGTGGAACCAAGGAGAAAGCTGCTGAGATACTCGGCATTAGTCTGAAGACGCTGTACAACCGGTTGCGCGAATACGGCTCACCTTGAACCACTTGCACCGTCACCCTTGGACTTGGCATAGGAGTTGCATTGCTATAGGCACCGTGAGACAAAAAATACGCCATGTATCCCTGCTATCCGATGGATAAGGTTCAGTCGGCAAACGACAGATCGAGCCCCCATTCTTACAAAGAGTTTGTAAGTCTTACAAAAACTGGCGCTATCGACAAGAATTTTAGGTTTTGCCTGTGCTTAAGTTAGCGATTGTTCTTTTTATCTTTTCATTGGTTGCGGGATTTTTTGGTTTTACCAATGTCGCGAGTGGCGCGAAAACGATCGCGAAGGTGTTGTTTTTCATCTCCGTTGCGATTTTTCTGATTGTGTTGATTTTTGGTGTTCTTCTCGGCGTGCTGGTTATTTGAGTACGTTTCGGATAAACATCTTAGTGAAATTCAAACTTGACGGCGAGTAGTCGCTTAGTCCGACGGATTGATTCAGGCCTGGAGAATTCTCAAATGCAAAATCGCAAGCCGAAGTTATTCGATTCAATAACAAACCTCGCCAAAAATATCGTCGCGGTAGCGGAAACGAGATTAGCGTTATTCGCTTTGGATGTGCAGGAAACTGGTTTGAATCTACTTTCGCTGCTGGTCATGTCCGGCATTATTCTCACCTGTTTCGGCTTAGCGCTGATACTCGCAACCCTGTTGGTGGTGGTAATTTTTTGGGACTCGCATCGCTTACTCGCTTTGGGAGGCGCGACGGCTTTCTATGCAGTAACAGGTTTAGGGCTTTGGTTTACAGTGTTGGCGAAATTTCGCAATATGCCGAAATTCTTTGCCGCGACGCGCGGCGAATTTGCCAAAGATAGAGAATGGTTAGGGGGAGATACTCGAAGTATTAGCGAAGTAAGCTAATCGTTACTTATTCTCTCAATCAAACTTATGAGTTGATCGAGGTCGACCGGTTTGCTTAAAAATAAATCATAACCGGCAGCGAGAGCGAGGTCACGATCTTTGTCCCGCGCGTAGCCGGTGATGGCAATGGCTTTCATGCGGTGACCGTTTGGCAATGAGCGGATACTGCGAATTAAGTCATAGCCATCTTCCTCCGGCATGCCTACGTCAGATACAAGTAGTGACGGTGTCCAAGATTGATACAAATTTCGGGCAACGGCGACCGACTCCGCGGTCTTTACGTCGGCGTCGTAAATACGCAGAACTTCGCTGAGCATTTCCCGGGTATTCTCGTCATCGTCCACCACCAAAATTCGCATACCGTGAAAGCTTATTTGATCGTTACTATTTGTTCCAGGCGCTGCCATGTTTATGCTGACCGTTGTTTTGCTCCTGTTACTTTCTGAGATTATGGACGTACGTTACTCCACGGTAAACAAATTTACGCCGCAGTGATAAGCAAGCGTCGTAGGTAATAAGCCGATCTCACGCAAAAAATTAGTGATTTAAACCATTAGCAAAGGGTGGTCAGATAAGGCTACCTATCGTAAATAGAATAGCAAGCAGCTTTCATGCCTGGGCGCCTATTGATTTTCTCGGTCGCACTCGTAATGCACAATAAGCTTATGGCACAGATGCTGCTACGGTTAACTTAATTTTCCTCGCGAGTTAGCGAATGTTGAGACACTTTATGGTCTGTGTTCGGACGAATAGCCGTCCACTCCGCCATCCGTGTTTCAAATAACAAGGTCAATCAGCGCTGCCGCATTTACTGTAAAGTTGACATCTGCTTCGGTAAGATCAGGCATAACTTTTAAGGTCGAATTTAAACACGAGAAAACGCGATGCCGCGAGCCAAGCGACCATCAACTAGCCACACTGAAGAATTCGGCGCGTTAGCAAAGATCCTAAATTTTAGTGTTCTATTGCTTGACGGCGATACGAACCTTAAATTTGCCAGCGCCAATGCCCATACCTTCTTCGGCTCGAATGATGGCGACGAGCTAACGCGCCGCTGGCGGGAGTTTTACGACCAATTAAAGTTGCCCGATCTCCCACGGTTGGAAAAAAATAATAAGCCGTTAAATCATCGCACCGAATTGAGTACGTCGCAGTCGACCCGCCTACTGCGTATGCAAATCTATCCATTGCGACACGGCGATTGCGAATGTTACGTCGTATTTCTCAAAGATCGACAGGTATTGGACGATTTGGAGCAGCAACTCTTGCTCGCAAGTCATCACAACGTTCAGCGTTACCTCACTTCGACACTGGTGCACGACCTCAATGCACCGATCAATACCATGCGTATTACTCTGGAATTGATTGAACGTACGTTATCAACGGCTAGCCTCGGCGCTACGAGTGAATTCACGACCAAATGGGAGCGGTATAAGGGCATTTTTCGCGAGGAACTGGCAAAACTCAAGACGCAAGTCGCAGACATACCGAATTTGTTCAACGCGGCGGAACGCGTTGTTCTCACAGCGTTCGATGTGCGTAATGTGATCGAAGACGTCGCCAGCTTTTTAAAGCACGAAGCCGCATCTAAAAGAATTCGGCGGGAATTACAGTTGCCCGGGGACCCGATCACGATTCACGGTCGACCGTCAGAAGTGAAACTTGCCTTGCTCAATGTTGCGTGTAGTTTGGTGGAGGCAACGAGGCAGGGCGGCCGTATCGGTTTTCACGTCACGAGCAATGCCGATATGGCAGAAGTAGTGTTGAGCGCCGACGAGGCGCAGGTCGACCAAATATCCGTTTCCGATTACGAACAATCGGCGTTGATGTCGAAAGGAAATAACCTCGGTATGCTCGTTGCACGATTGATCGTCGAAGCACACGGGGGTGAGATTCGGATCGACATCTCTAAAGAACATCAGCGGGTTACCGTGCGCGCGCTGCTGCCTCTGTATATCCCGCCGCCTCGGTAAAAATTACAGCGAGACTGTAATTCTTACCGGCATTTTCTTCACCAGAATTCGTGTAACGGTGACGGGATTAGGCTCTATCCTCGAAGACTCAGCACGAGAGACCTCATCCTATCGTTGGCATAAAGGTTGCTGAAGATTAATTGGCGATAGGATCGAAAATCGATAGCGAAGGCCAGGGGTTTTCCTTCAGCGTAAAACGGATGGCAACCCACGTGCTTATTTCTACCGCTTTAGCGCTTGATTTCTATCCAACTTAATTGGAGGCTTTCATGTTGTACTACGCAGCCGTTTTTTTTGTAATTGCATTAATCGCGGCGCTGTTTGGCTTCGGCGGTATCGCCGCCGGCGCCACCGAAATAGCGAAAATTTTATTCTTTGTGTTCCTACTCGTTACCGTGGTTACCTTGATCATGGGCCTGATTCGGCGCAAAACTTAGATAATTGGAGAAGTCATGAACCGTTCGATCCATAGCGAAAGCGACGCCGCAACAGCGTTGAAGAAAGTGTCTCACACCATCGACCAAAGCGTCGATAACACCGTTGAATCGCTGGCTACCGGCTTTAAGGCCGTCGTCGCAGATGCGGAAGAATTGCTCAAGGCGACCGCTGACTATTCTGGCGAGGGTTTCATCGCCGCTCGGGAAAAATTTAGGGCAAAGTTAGAAACGGCTAAAGGCACGCTTACCGATGCGCAATCCATGGTCAGCGATCAAGCGGGGCACGCTGCCGCCGTAACGGAAAAATACGTAGCGGAAAATCCGTGGAAGGCCGTTGCGATAGTCGGTTCCATCGGCGTGATTGTCGGCATGTTAGTGAGCAGGCGTTGATCTATCGCTCACGAGCAAATGGTTTCCCGGCTTTTTAGCTGGTAAAGATTAATCCGCATAATCAACCGCTTTGATCATTTGATTTAGCGGGTAAACCGAACAGAAAGAGGCATGAACCATGACTAACCCTTCACCGTTTCTAACCGATGTTGCAACACTACGGCAGCGAGCTCGGCAACACATCGAGGAGGGCGCGATTACAGACAGTTACGGCGCGCACCGGGAAACGGTCATAAAGCTACTGAACGACGCCCTCGCGACTGAATTGCTCTGTGTACTGCGCTACCGGCGGCACCATTTTATGGCCGCGGGCCTTAGCGCGAATAGCGTTGCGCAGGAATTCATGCAACACTCGATTGAAGAACAGGGTCACGCGGACGAAATCGCAAGCCGTATTGTTCAATTGCGCGGAGAACCCGATTTTTCTCCGGATAGTTTATCCAGTCGCAGTCATGCCGAGTACGTTGAAGGCGAGTCTCTGGTGGAAATGATCAAGGAAAATTTAGTCGCTGAACGCATCGCAATCGATAGTTATCGAGAAATGATTACCTATCTTGGGGACCATGACACGACCACGCGGCGAATGCTGGAAGGCATCCTGGCCATGGAGGAAGAACATGCGGACGACCTGCTCACGCTGGTTGAAAAGTATGTTCCAAACGATCCTAAGAAATAACATTCCATGAGTTGGTCAAGGCGACAGCAACAAATCCAACAGCGTCGTAACGCCATTATCGTCCGCAGCGATGCGTATCGATTAAACATCAGGCGCGATTTCAATCAATTACGGCCGCCGGTCGACTATGCCGCGACCATACTCAGGCTGGTTAATTCTTTACGATCAAACATCAGCGTCATAGGTAGCATTGCCGCATTATTGACCGTGCGAAGTCCGGGCGCATTTTTTACGTGGCTTAGGCGCGGATGGATAGTGTGGCAACTCGTAAGACGTTTTAGACGTCAGTGAGTTGACTTCGCGTGAATTGCCGACCTTCTCGGCAGAGAGACCTGCAGATGCACGCGTCGATATCCGCCAACAAGCAATGTGCCGCAGCGAGTTTTTCCACGCTACACGTCGACCACAGGACTCGACTAACGGTTGCCGCGGATGTCTGCTTTGGTGCTTGGTAATGTTAATGCTGGCGGGCTGCGCTACTTTACCCGACCTTAAGGGTTTACGTCGCGGCTCCGTACAAAAGCAACAGCAAGAGCGACTGGATACCCAGTTCGTATCGTCGCAACGCCAAGCGCGTCAGGCCATCGAGAAGTTAGAGCGCGCGGGCCAGGGGAATTTGTTGCGCCGTCACCTGGCTTACATCGAAGCCATAAATGGGCCGCCGCTAATCGCCGGCAACGAAGCCCGGGTGTTGATCGATGGCCCTGCTACCTTCAAGGCGATGTTTGCGGCCATCCAACGGGCGCGAGACCATGTCAACCTGGAAACCTATATCTTCGACGATGGTGCGATAGGCGAACGGTTGGCCGACGTTTTAATTGAAAAACGTCGCCAAGGCGTCGAGATTAATATTCTCTATGACTCGGTGGGATCCCTATCGACTCCGCCGGAGTTTTTCGAGCGCTTGAAGGCGAACGCAATTAAGGTGTGCGAATTTAATCCGGTCAATCCGCTCAAGGGTAAGGGCTGGCGTATCAATAACCGCGATCATCGTAAGATATTAATTGTCGACGGTGAGACCGCGTTTACCGGCGGTATCAATATCAGCGGTGTCTATTCAGCGGGATCGTTTGGTAGTAAGCAAAAAAAGGCGAGCATCAATAAAGGCTGGCGCGACACCCACGTAAAAATAGACGGTCCTGCAGCAGCGGAGTTTCAGAATCTTTTCGTTAATACTTGGCGGAAGCAGTGCAGCTCAAACCTCGCGCAAGGGAATTTTTTCCCCAAACTATCGGCTAAGGGGGACAAAGTCGTCCGGGTAATCGGTTCCAGCCCGGATGATGCGCTTAACGTGACCTACGTGGCGCTATTGTCTGCAATCGCCCATGCCGAAAAAAGTGTTTACCTGACCATGGCCTATTTTGTCCCGGACCCGCAAACCATCGAAACGCTCCAGGATGCCGCGCGGCGCGGTGTCGATGTAAAACTAATTCTCCCTGGTTTCAGCGATTTCGCGGCGGTTTTCCATGCCGGCCGCTCGCACTATGCCGATTTGTTGCAGGCCGGGGTAAAGATCTTTGAGCACCGCGACGCATTGTTACATGCCAAAACAGCGGTGATAGACGGTGTGTGGTCCACCATAGGATCGACTAACATGGACTGGCGCAGCTTTTTACACAATGAGGAAGTGAACGGCGTCGTACTCGGGGAAAAATTCGCCGATGAAATGCAGAGCATGTTTGAGCGGGACTTAGCCGGTGCGACTCCGATCGATCTCGCAAGATGGGAAGCACGCGGCCCCATCCTTAGAATGAAGGAATGGGGTGCACGGCTTTGGGAGTATTGGCTGTAGCAGCCTTGAGTGTGATTCCCATATCGGAAAAAATTACCGCAGTCGTTGTAAAAACTACATAATACGTTAGTCGTTTTTGATTAACGTCATGATTTTCCTAGTGCCGCCGCTACTCACCGTCTTTGGCACAAGGTTTGCTCCTCTCACTAGCGGAAGCTGTCGCGTCGCGATTTAGAAGTACCGGACTTGGTGGGTCTACCTCCCCTGGCGAAACCAACTGGTACACATCGGCAGCATTCGCCGACTGGTCGACAGCTTCCTTTTAATCTTACACATTCAAATCGCATCGCGTTTAATTCGCAGCGTTAGAGCTGCGACGACCGAGGGTAGCTGTGCAGTAAAAAGGAGATTCGCTTGCTCGCAACTTGGCGGCAAAACACCATGTTCACGTACCGGAGCGGCCCCGACGCGGAGGCGGAAGAAGAGCCGATTCGTGCCGAACTTTTCAGTCACGAGCGTTTGGAACAGCACGCGCGAACGCTGGCGCTTGCACAAGCCGTAACGAGCGCGCCGCAAAAAAGAAAATCGCTCGCACTACGGGTGGACGCAAACAAAAAAGTATTGCAGGGTTCATTACACGCCATAGCCCAAGCCGAGCGAGATCAGCGCGCCATCACACCCGCCGCCGAATGGTTACTCGACAATTTCCACGTGGTAGAGGAACAGATAACCGATATCCACGACCATTTACCGGATCAGTTCTATCGCGAGTTGCCGAAACTGGCGGACGGCCCGCTCGCTGGGTATCCCAGAGTGTACGGCGTGTCGTGGGCGTTTGTCGCTCACACCGATAGCCGTTTCGATTCCCGGCAATTGATCGATTTCGTTTCCGCCTATCAAGATGTAGCGCCGTTAACCATGGGCGAAATATGGGCGCTGCCCATCACACTACGGGTCGTGTTGGTTGAGAATTTGAGCCGCTTCGCCAAAAAAATCACCAACTCCCAGCACGGGCGGGAGTTGGCAAACCGCCATATCAACGGGGTTGCCGGCGCTGATCCTAATGGGCGCGCAGCAGCGCTTCGCTTACCTGCCGAGCCATTGCGCCGAGCATTTGCTGTCCAATTGGTGCAACGTTTGCGAGATCGTCATATCGAGACGTCATTTGAGACCAATCTGCTGAGCGATTGGTTGGCGGAGCAAAAACTTAGCATCGATGAATTAGTACAGCGCGAACATGCTGCACAGTCAGCCGCCAATCTGTCGGTTCGCAACATTATTAGCAGCATGCGGTTGATATCGGCCTTCGACTGGCGCGTGTTTTTTGAAACAACCAGCTTGGTTGAGCGACGTATGCGTAGTCATGCGACGTATGCGGCCATGGATTTCGCATCCCGCGATCGCTATCGTCACGCGATCGAAGAATTAGCAAGGTACTCGGATACTTCAGAAATTGAAGTAGCGAGGCGGTTCTGAATAAAATCGAAGCGTCGTCAACCGTATCAAGTGATGCCATCGGCGATAATCCACGCGTGCTTGATCCAGGCTATTTCCTTATCGCGGAGGGACGTCCCGTCATCGAAACGGAGCTCAACTACCGCGCACCCGGACTCAATAGACTAAAGCGCTTCTACAGCCGCCGCGCCACAGTAAATTATCTGACGAGTATCGCGCTTCTCACTTTATGTATTGCCGCTGCGCCGATGTGGATTAGCGTAGCGGTGGGGATGACGGCGCCACAGCTCATCGCGCTGGGATTGTTGAGTTTATTTCCCGCGGGCGATGTGGCTGTCGCGTTGGTCAATCGATTCGTTACGCTCGCCTTTAAACCGCGTCACGTACCGCGTCTTCAACTCGAACACGGCCCCCCCGCAGAGCTTGGAACGTTCGTGGTAGTGCCGACATTGCTAACGAGTGCTAAAGGTGTGCGCGAACAAATCGCACAATTGGAGGTTTATTTCCTCGCCAATCCCAACGGCGCCGTATATTTTGCCTTGCTATCGGATTGGGTCGACGCCGATGCCGAAGAATCACCCAGCGATACGGCATTACTCCAATGCGCGCGGACGGAAATAGCCCGCTTGAATGATCGTCATAGGAAAGTGGGTACACCACGTTTCCACTTACTTCATCGGCGGCGTCGCTGGAACGAGGGCGAAGGCAAATGGATGGGTTGGGAGCGCAAGCGCGGCAAGCTGACCGAGTTCAACCGGCTGTTGCGCGGCGCAACCGATACCTCGTTTTTGCCGCGGGTGCACGACGAACCGGAATTGCCGGTAGGCATACGTTATGTCATCACCCTCGATGCGGATACCAAGCTGCCGATCGACACCGTGAGTCAATTGGTGGGCATCGCTAGCCACCCGCTGAATCAACCGCGCTTCGACAGTGCTAAGCAGCGAACCACACAGGGATACGGCCTGCTGCAGCCCAGAGTCACGCCGACATTGCCACAGGGCGAGGAGCGTTCGGTGTTTCAACGCTTATTTACCGGAGCAGGCGGTGTCGATGCCTATGCCGGGGCCGCGTCAGACGTGTATCACGATCTATTCGGCGAAGGCAGTTTTACCGGCAAGGGATTGTACGATGTCGATGCATTTGATAAAGCGTTGGCCGGACGTGTGCCGCCTAATACTTTATTAAGCCACGATTTGTTTGAAGGCATATTCGCCCGTTGCGCGTTGGTGAGCGATGTCGAGGTGTTTGAGGACTTTCCTTCCCATGTCGAGGTCGCGGCTGCGCGTCAACATCGCTGGGCGCGAGGTGATTGGCAGTTACTGCCTTGGATAGTCGGATCGCGAGGACGCGATATTCCGGCAATCGGCCGCTGGAAAATGTTGGACAATTTGCGCCGGACACTCTCCGCGCCCGCTGCGCTGTTGTTGCTGGTGGTTTCCTGGACATTGCCTAACGCGCCGCAAGGCGTCTGGCTGGCGCTGGTCGTTGCCGCGCTCGCCGCACCGGCGGCAGTGGCGTTGTTTGACAGTTTCGTGGCATTGCTGCGCATGGAGCGTTGGTTTCGGTCGCTGCGCAGTTTTGCAGAAAAGGTCTTGTTGGCGGTTGGACAAGTGTTGTTTGCCCTGACCCTATTAGCACATCAGGCCTGGGTGATGGCGGACGCCATCGTACGATCGTTGGTGCGCTTGTTCATCACCCGGCGCAAGTTACTGGAATGGACCACCGCCGCACAAGCCAAAGCTTTGTCGGGCTTAGCGTTAGCCTATTTCCTCTGGCCACTGCGCAGCGCAACCGGTGTTGTGATCGGCGCCAGCGCGGCGGTGCTGTATTTCAACCCAGGAGCGCTGCGCATCGCGGCGCCGTTGTTGGTGCTGTGGTGGGTCGCGCCATTGTTCGCGCGGGTGATGAGTTTGCCGCCCGCGGTGGATACAGTACGGCCGTTGACCTTGGCAGACACGCAATCGCTGCGCAACGCCGCGCGCCGCATATGGAATTTCTTCACCACGTTTGTCTCGCAGGAAGACAATCATTTGCCGCCAGACAACTTTCAAGAGGATCCACATCCCGCGGTGGCACATCGAACGTCGCCGACCAATATGGGGCTGTATTTGCTCGCCACCGTGACGGCGCGGGATTTCGGTTGGCTGGGCTTACTGGATATGACCGAGCGGCTCGAGCTTAGCCTCGCAAGCCTGCTCAAGCTGGAACGTCATCGAGGGCATTTGTTCAATTGGTACGATACCCGTACCATGCACCCGCTTGAACCGCGCTATGTATCGACGGTCGACAGCGGTAACCTTGCAGCCCATTTGCTTGCACTCAAGCAAGCGTGTGCGGACCTGCGGCAGCGCCCGGTTTTGTCGGCGGCCCAGTTCGCCGGTGTTGCCGATACCCTCAGACTGTTTCAGGAAACGCTGGCCAAAACCAAGCAAGATCGACGCACACTTTCTGTTACGGCAGACGAATTGCAGCGCTGTGCCGAACAACTGGAATCGTGTGTATTCGCTCCGGTCGCAACGGGATCAGCGTTGTTTGTTCGGTGGCGGACACTCGCAGAACATGCCTCCCATCTGAATGATCTTTGCTTGGCCTTTACCGAGGAACGGGGAGAGATTGATTCGGAACTGATGGCATGGGCGGCAGCACTTGATCGCGACATTCGTTCCGTTCAACGCGATATCGACATTTTGTTGCCGTGGTTAAAAATCGAGTTTCCGTCCCATGATGCGGGCGCCAGCGCTGAAGGCGAGTTAGTCAAACTTCAGAACGCTACGATGTCGCTAGCGACACTCCCCACCTTCTGCGAGCAAGTGCTGTTCGCGCAACAGGAGCAACAGCAAGCTTCGGCCGCAGATTCAACTGGCACAGCACGGCACTCGCTGCCGAGCGATTTACAGGCAGCGCTCAACAATTCTATCGACGCAAACCATTCATTAAGCCAGCGGCTGGATCGGCTCGCGGCGACAGCGCAACGGCTGTTTTTTGAAATGGAGTTTGGTTTTCTGTTCGACCCGGAAAAACGCTTGTTCTCGATCGGATACAAGGTGACAGAGGGTGCGCTGGACGCGAGTTATTATGATTTGCTGGCGTCGGAGGCGCGTCTGACCAGCCTTATCGCCATCGCCAAACGCGACGTGCCGGTGCGCCACTGGTTTCGTCTGGGCCGTCGCTTGACCTCGCTCAGCGGCGGGCCTGCTTTGTTGTCGTGGTCGGGATCGATGTTCGAGTATCTGATGCCTTCTCTGGTCCTGCACACGCCCGACGGCAGTTTGCTCGATTTCACCTGTAAGCGCGTTATTCAACATCAAATTGAGTACGCGCAGGGCAGCACGCCGTGGGGAATTTCAGAGTCCGCCTTTTACGTCCGCGACCGGGCGTTCACCTACCAATACGCTGACTTCGGCGTCCCGGGCTTGGGTCTAAAGCGCGGATTGGAACAAGATCGGGTCATCGCGCCGTACGCAACGGCGCTGGCCGCCATGTACGATGTCCACGCTGCGCTCGCAAACTTTCGCGAGCTGGACAGCATCGGCGGCTGTGGCCGTTTTGGTTATTTCGAAGCGCTCGATTTCACGCCGGAACGTTTGCCCGAGGGACAGAGCATGGCTGTGGTTCGGGCCTACATGGCACATCATCAGGGCATGTCGCTGGTGGCCCTCGCTAATACAATTTTTCAAGGCATCATGCGCCATCGTTTTCACCGCGAGCCCATGATCAAGGCGATCGAGATATTGCTGCAGGAGCGTAGCCATGACGCTGCGCCCGCGCCGTTGGTGCAACCCGCTGCGGAGCGACGAATTCGTGCGGCGCAGATCGATCCGCGCAACGCGCGGCGTTTTAAATCTCCTCACACCGCAGTGCCCGCTACCCACTTGTTATCCAATGGCCGCTACACCGTCATGCTCACGGCGGCGGGATCGGGCTATAGCCTTTGGAATAAATTAGCTGTTACGCGATGGCGCGAGGATGTCACCCGCGATTGCTGGGGTAACTATATTTTTATCCGCAACGTGACCTCGGGAACGGTTTGGTCAGCGGGCTATCAACCCACGGTGCTGGAACCTGAGCATTATGCGGCGACGTTTTTCGAGGAGCGCGCGCGTATTGTACGGCGAGACGGCGACATTACCAGCACGCTCGAAGTCGTCGTTTCTCCCGAGGACAACGCCGAGGTACGCCTGGTTGCATTGACCAACAATGGATCGAGCGTCTGCGAGATCGAATTAACTTCTTACATGGAATTGGTGCTCGCACCCTTGGCGGCGGACATCGCCCATCCTGCATTTTCAAATTTATTTATTGAAACCGAATACCTGCCGGAAACGCGCGCGCTGCTCGCCAAACGGCGCCCTAGGGCCGATACCGAAGGGGAGATTTGGGCCGCCCATGTGATTGCGTGTAGCGTGCTTCACTCTATTGAATATGAAACAGACCGGGCGCGCTTCATCGGTCGTGGCCACGATGTTCGTGCACCGATCGCCATCCTCGATGGCCGCCCGTTATCGAACACCGTGGGCGCGGTGCTGGACCCGGTTTTTAGTCTGCGCACGCGCGTTCGTTTAGAGCCCGGCGCAAAGGCGCAAATTACCTTTTCAACCATGGTGGGGGATACGCGCGATACCGTCATCGATTTAGCCGATAAATATAGCGACCCGGCGATCTTCGAACGCATTTCATCCCTGGCGTGGACCTTTGCCCAAGTTCAGTTGCATTACTTGCGCATTGAGCCGGAAGAGGCGCAGTGGTTTCAATCTCTGGCGAATCATGTTCTGTTCCCAGATATTTCGTTGCGTCCCGGTGCGGATTTTTTACGCTTGAACAGGTTAGGCGCGAGCGCGTTATGGCGGCATCGAATTTCGGGAGATCGTCCGCTGGTCGTACTGCGCATTAAGAATTCCGACGAGATGGACATCGTCCGACAGCTTCTTCGCGCGCACGAATACTGGCGAATAAAATGCTTGGCTGTAGACCTGCTTATTTTGAACGAACGCAGCGTATCCTACGCGCAAGATTTACAGCACGTAATCGAGAGCATGGTGCGCACCAGTCAGACGTTAGCGGACCGCGTAGCTCAGGAGATCGATGGCGGCGTCTATGTGTTGCGGGCCGATTTGTTGTCTCAGGAAGAACAAGCATTAGTGCTGACGGCGGCTCGCGCGGTGCTTGTTGCCGGACAAGGCAGTCTGATAGAGCAGTTGAACAAGCCGTTGAAACAAGAAAAGCCCTCGGTGCTGACGCCTTCACGCACGCGCCGCTCGACCTTCGATGCGGTCAAAATCCCGCTGCCGGAGTTGCAATTTTTTAATGGATTGGGCGGATTCTCAGTGGATGGCCGAGAATATATTACGGTCCTTAACAAAGGGCAAAATACCCCGGCACCCTGGGTGAACGTTGTTGCCAATGCGAATTTCGGGTTTTTGATCTCAGAGAGCGGCGGCGGCTATACCTTCGCGCGCAACAGCCGCGAGAACCAGTTGACGCCGTGGTCGAACGATACGGTCAGCGATCCCGCCGGTGAGATACTTTATCTGCGCGACGAAGACAACGGTTGGATTTGGACACCCACTGCGCGGCCGATACGGCTGGCGGATTCGAGTTATGTCGCACATCACGGCCAAGGCTACAGTTCGTTTCGCAGCGGAGCGTATGGCATAGCCAGTGAGCTTGAGCTATTTGTCAGTTGGAACGATCCGGTCAAAGTTTCTCGCCTGCGTTTAACAAACCACACTTCGGTGACGCGAAAAATTTCCGTCACGGCATATGTTGAATGGGTGCTCGGTACGGTACGCGGCACGAATTCGCCATTTATCGTCACGCAGCGGGATGAGGATACCGGTGCGCTGTTTGCGCGCAACCCATGGAATGCCGATTTTGGCGAACATGTTGCCTTCGCCGATTTTGCCGGCCGGCAAACCGCTTGGACCTGCGATCGAACCGAGTTTCTCGGGCGTAATGGCAGCTTTCATAATCCGGCTGCATTACTGCGCGGTGTGAAGTTGTCGGCACGCACCGGCGCCGGATTCGATCCTTGCGCTGCGCTGCAAACCAGCGTTGAATTGTTACCGGACCAACAAGTGGAATTAGTCTTTTTCCTTGGCCAGTCCGATACCGCGGAATCCGCCCGCTCCCTGCTGCAGCGTCTGCGCGCGACAGACGTGGGCCAAATCCTCAGACGAAGCTAAAAATAACTGGGGTAAGTTGCTTACCACCGTTCAAGTTCGCACGCCGGACGCCGCCATGAACATCCTGTTGAACGGGTGGCTGCTCTATCAAACGCTCGCCTGCCGCTACTGGGCCCGTGCCGCGTTTTATCAGGCCGGTGGGGCGTACGGTTTTCGCGACCAACTGCAAGACGGCATGGCGATCGGGATGGTGGCGCCGGAACTTGCGCGTGAACACATCTTACGAGCAGCGGCGCGTCAATTCGTCGAGGGTGATGTGCAGCATTGGTGGCATCCGCCGACTGGTCGCGGCGTGCGCACACACTTTTCCGATGACCGAATTTGGTTACCCTACGTGGTTGCGCACTATGTTGCGCTGACCGGTGATGCCGCCATTCTCGATGAAGTCATACCGTTCATTGAAGGCCGACCGTTATTAGCGGAACAAGAAGATGCCTATTTTGAGCCGAGCGTTTCCACGCGCACGGCAACGCTGTTCGATCACTGTGCGCTCGCGCTGGACGTGAGCTTAAAAACCGGTCAGCACGGTCTGCCGTTGATAGGCGGCGGTGATTGGAACGACGGCATGAATCGTGTCGGCCACAAAGGGCAGGGCGAGAGTGTGTGGCTGGCATGGTTTCTACATACCACATTGCTGGCGTTTGCCCACTTAGCCGAGTCACGCGATGCAATCGAATCGAGCACGCGCTGGCGTAATCATGCGGCGCAACTTAAGAACGTAACCGAAACAGCGGGGTGGGATGGCAATTGGTACCGTCGCGCCTACTTCGACGACGGCACCCCATTAGGATCGTCAGGAAATACCGAATGCCGCATCGATTCCCTCGCGCAGAGCTGGTCGGTTATTTCCGGCGCCGCCGACCCAGGCCGGGCTCGCCAAGCGATGGCCGCAGTCGACGAATACCTAGTTCGAACCGGCGACGATTTGGTTTTGCTGTTTACCCCACCGTTTGAAAAAACTACCCTCGATCCCGGCTACATCAAAGGGTATCTGCCCGGAGTGCGAGAAAACGGCGGGCAGTACACCCACGCTGCCGTATGGACGCTGATGGCCAACAGCATCCTGGGTGAGGGCGACAAAGTCGGTGAACTTTTTAGCATGCTGAATCCCATCAATCGCACCGCCACCCGAGCCGGCGCCTTCGCCTATAAAGTCGAGCCCTATGTTGTGGCGGCCGACATTTATGCGGAATCACCACATACCCGGCGCGGCGGTTGGACCTGGTACACCGGCGCCGCGGGCTGGCTTTATCAAGCGGGTATCGAAAGCGTGTTGGGCCTACGCATTCGGGCCGGGAAATTAAGCTTTCATCCGTGCATTCCCAGCGCATGGCGTCGTTATGAAATGACGCTCCGCTATAAAACTTCGATCTATGAAATCGTCGTCGAAAATCCGCATGGGGTAAGCTGTGCAGTGGCGAAGCTTGAGCTGAATGGCGAGGCTCAAACGGACCGAATCATTACATTAAGCGATGACGCCGGCGCCCATGTTGTCCGTGTGGTGATGGGCCGGTAAAAATACCGATAGGGTGCTGATAACCCGATAATCTTCGATTGGATTTCTAAATGGAATGGCTTGCCGACCCGAATGCATGGATTAGCTTAGTTACGCTGACTGTGCTTGAAATTGTTTTGGGTATAGACAATTTGGTGTTCATCGCGATTCTTGCCGATCGCCTGCCTCCGTCGCAGCGCGACGCCGCTCGCAAAGCCGGTCTCGCGTTCGCCTTGATTACGCGCTTGCTTTTGCTCGCGACATTGTCGTGGATTATCGGTCTGACCCAACCGGTGCTGACTATCGCCGAACTGAGCTTATCTTGGCGCGACATTATTCTTACGCTGGGCGGATTGTTCCTGCTAGGCAAAGCCACGCACGAAATTCACACGAGTCTGGAAGGTCAAGAGACGACGATCGAAAAAAACGCCGCGCCGATAAGCTTCGTGTTTGTTGTAGTGCAGATCGGAATAATCGATATTGTGTTCTCGCTGGATTCGGTGATAACGGCGGTGGGCATGGCGCAACAATTGTCCATCATGGTCATCGCCGTGGTGCTCGCTATGGCGGTGATGTTAATCGCGTCCACGCCGCTATCTAATTTCATCGCGCGCCATCCGACCGTAAAGATGTTAGCCTTAAGCTTCTTGCTGCTTATCGGTACGTCGCTCATCGCCGAAGGCATGGGGTTTCATATTCCCAAAGGCTATCTTTACTTTGCGATGGGGTTTTCCGTCCTGGTGGAAGGACTCAACCAATTTGCGCGGGAGCGAACCGCCTCCAAGCCGGTCGAATTGCGTCGTCGCAACCCATGATCGCGAAACCACATCGACGGTAAGTACGACAGGGAGGTTGTGTAAGAATTACAAAACGCAACGCTTAAAACTATGATCTATCTGCGTAGCGTTATGATTCTATGAGTAATTTATCGTAGCGCCTGCGTGGCACGGTTCGTGCACGTAGTAACTCGATCAATAGCAAATTCATCTCAAGCAGGAGTTACTATGAAAATGATAGTCACGTGGTTATTGGGTGTGCCCGTTGCGGTCACGTTCTTTTTCGCGGCCTTTGCGGTCGATGTCGATAAAATTTCCCCCCGCGTTGAACCTGCTGAGACGAGTCACGCGATAGCAATTGCGCCCACCGCTACTAAAACCAATTCCGGCAAGTGGCAGTCCGAAGCACGATTGAATTGAATCTGATGTTTTGGCTGAGACCTACGCGCGCTA
The DNA here is from genome assembly GCA_963714525.1 of uncultured Pseudomonadota bacterium. GTDB lineage: Bacteria > Pseudomonadota > Gammaproteobacteria > Burkholderiales > JALYOK01 > JALYOK01. The sequence continues at coordinate 20,516 of CAVQPB010000011.1, read as the reverse complement.
GCTTGGATTATCTGCGCTGACGTATTCGTAAGCTTCCTTTGCTTCGGCCTATCCTCCGCGTTGTCCGGTTAATCAAGGAAAGCGCTGTCGCGTGGTTCGATGATGGTTGTCCGCGCCTCGGTGCGGCGCTGGCGTTCTACACCATTTTTTCGCTCGCGCCGGTTTTAATTATCGGGATTTCGGTTGCGAGTTTCGCGTTCGGCCGCGAAGCAGTGCAGGGTCACGTCGTAACGCAGATACAACATCTGGTCGGTCAAGAAGCTGCGCTCACGATTCAAGGGATGATTGAGAATGCACACCGATCGCAATCCGGCGTCACGGCGACCTTGCTGGGTATCGCAACGCTTTTAGTCGGTGCGACGGCGGTATTCGGCGAACTGCAAGATGCATTTAATCTCATTTGGCGAAGCAAGCCGCGTCCGCGCAGCTTTTGGCTCTCCATGATCATCAGCCGGCTGTTATCTTTCTCCCTGGTTATCGCGCTCGGGTTTTTGATGCTGGCATCGCTCATCGCCAGCGCCGGCATCACCGCCTTCACGGGGTATCTTGAGGTGCTAGCCGGCGCCACCGGCCCGATGTTGTCACTGATCAATTTCGCGGCCTCATTCACTATTCTCACCTTTTTGTTTGCGCTGCTGTTTAGAGTGCTGCCTAACGCCGAGGTCACATGGCGTGACGTATGGCTCGGCAGCATCATAACGGCGAGTTTATTCAGCGTTGGAAAATTTGTGATCGGTTTATATTTGGGCAACAGCGGCATCGCATCGTCGTACGGCGCCGCCGGGTCGCTCGTGGTTATTTTGGTTTGGGTCTATTACTCGGCGCAAATTCTGCTGTTTGGCGCCGAATTCACGCGACTACACGCCGCCCCTCGTCGCCTGCTACCGACGGCTGCTGAACCCGCCTAAAGAGGCACAAATTACCTTCGAGTTCTAGCGGAATCAGGCACGGCCGGTTGCCGGTAATACTTGCACTAATAACGTCAGGGGATATTTCTTCGCCATGCTCACCACCTGGTTTCTACTCAGCGGCGCCTTCCTGCTGTTAATGGTGCTAGTCGGCACATTGCTGGAACGTTTGCCCATCAGCGCCGCCATAATTTATCTGTTGATCGGCGTTGCCCTTGGGCCCTACGGTGTGGGTTTAATCACGCTCGATCCCATGGCCAACTCCAAAGCGCTGGAACTGGTGGCCGAAGTCGCTGTGCTCATTTCGCTGTTCACGGTAGGACTGAAACTACGCGTCAGCGTGTTCGACCGCGCGTGGCGCCTGCCGTTGCGCCTGGCGAGTTGGACGATGGTGGTCACGATCATTTTAATGGCCGCTATTGCCATGCTTATGCTGGATTTGCCCTTGGGCGCCGCGGTGCTATTGGCGGCTATCTTGGCGCCTACCGATCCGGTGCTGGCCTCCGATGTACAAGTGCGCGATGCCGGCGATAAAGACCGGGTGCGCTTCGGCTTGACCGGGGAGGGCGGACTCAACGACGGCATCGCGTTCCCGTTTGTGATGTTGGGGCTGGGGCTCATGGGCTTACATGAAATCGGAGAAACCGGCTCACTCTGGCTTTGGCGCGACGTGGTGTGGCCCATCGCAGCCGGCGTTGCCAGCGGTTGGCTGTGCGGATTTTTAGTTGGGAATTGGGTGTTACACCTGCGCCGAGTGCATCGCGAGGCCATGGGCTTGGAAGAGTTTTTAGCGCTCGGACTGATCGCTTTTTCCTATGGGTTGGCGTTGCTTATTCATAGCTATGGTTTTCTTGCCGTGTTTGCCGCCGGATTGGGTTTACGCCGAATCGGCCACGCGCGCTTCAAGACAATAGTGCAGAACGTGTCGCGATGGCGCAACAAATCCGCTGCGAACGACGCACCCGGGAACGATGCGCCGAGTACACCGGCGCAGATGGCGAGCGCGCTAATCGACTTCAACCAACAGTTGGAACGCATCGTCGAAGTTGCCGTGGTGGTGCTGCTGGGCAGCATGATTACGACGCAAAGTTTTACACCCGCGGTGCTGGGGTTCGGTGCGTTGCTGTTTGTTTTCATTCGCCCCGTTGCCGTTGCTATCGGCCTGATGGGTTCGCGCACGCCGCGCGCGCAAACCCGGCTGCTGGCCTGGTTCGGTATTCGTGGTCTTGGATCGCTGTATTACTTGATGTACGCAATTAATCACGGCCTGCCGGAGCAGGTGTCAGGCGTGTTCGTCAATGTGGTTTTCGGCGTAATCGCAACATCGATAGTGGTACACGGCATATCGGCGACGCCGCTCATGGATCGATACTATGGCCGGCGCGAAGTGAAACAACATCGAATTCCCGATGCGTAGCGGCGGTGTTTCCCGGATTACATTTCATTTCATCCGGGCTACGAGAATAATCGCATCGGCCTGTGAACCGCATGGATATTGCCTTGCAGGCCATGCCATGCCAGGCGGCAAGCTAGTAGCGGCTCGTGGCGTGGCACCCGAAGAAATACAATTGCAATTGGTCTTACTTCGACCTCTGGTTCTAACTCACGCCGCGGTACTGGCGGCGATCAGCGTTCTTAATCGCTCAAAGTCCAGTGGCTTGACCACGTGATGGTCGAAGCCGGCGTCCATGCACTGCTGCCGGTCTTCCGGCCGGGCGTATCCGGTCAACGCAATCAACAGCGCATTTCTCGTTTCGGGCCGGGTGCGAAAGTGTCGCGCCACTTCCAGGCCGTCCAGATCCGGCAGGCCGATATCGAGCAACACCACTTGCGGGTGAAACGCCATCGCCGCGGCGATGGCGGTGTGACCGTCCAACACCGCGCGCACGTCATGGCCCTCCAACTGCAATAACAAGGTCAGGCTCTCGGTCGAATCGACGTTGTCGTCAACCACGAGAATACGGCGGGCGCTGACCGGCGCGGTCTGCGGTGTTAGCGCAGCGGTGGCCGGCAAGGCGCCGGCGTCGGTTAAGAGCGGAATGCGCAGCGTAAATGTACTGCCATGGGTTAAACCTTTGCTCGCGGCGGTGACCGTGCCGCCGTGCATCTGCGTGAGCCGGCGCACCAGCGACAAGCCGATGCCGAGGCCGCCTTGGGTTCGGTCCAGCGAGCGCTCGCCTTGCGTGAATAGGTCGAATATCACCGGCAGTAGTTCGGGCGCGATGCCGATGCCGTTATCGACAACCGTCAGCAACGCCTCGCGTCCTTGTGGCTCGAGGGTTAAGGCGATGCGGCCGCCGCGCTTGGTGTATTTAGCGGCGTTGCTCAACAGATTCGAGATCACTTGTTCCAACCGGGTTGCGTCGCCTTCTACTATTAAGCTGTCGCTCGGCAGATTCAGAGTGAGTTCATGTCGCCGCGCATCGAATTGATGATGGGTGCTTTCCACGGCCTGGCGCGCGATGAGGGTCAGGTCGACCGGCTCTTTTTTGAATAGGATCGCGCCGCTGGTAATACGCGACATGTCGAGCAGATCGTCGACCAGGCGGGTTTCTTTACGCAATTGGCGGTCCATAATGGCTTGCGCTTGGCTCAGCGCGGCCTCGCTGGCATTACCGCCGCGCCAAATTTCAAGCGCGTTTCGAATCGGCGCAAGTGGGCCGCGTAGTTCGTGGGCAAGCATGGCGAGGAACTCGTCTTTACGCCGATCGGCTTGTTTTAAGGCATCAAAAGCCGCCAAGCGCTCGGTCACGTCTTCCATCGCGAGCAAAATCAGCGCACGGCCGGCCCAAGCCAGACGAATGGCGTTAAGCCGCATGGTCTTTTCGCCGATGCCGGGAAATACATGCGTCACTTCGAAGTCGGCAAAGGCGGAACTGGTCGGCAGGACCTCGTCGAGCTGCCGGCGCAATGCGGGAATATCCCAGTTCCGGTTTCCAGGCTCGCCCAATTCGTACAGCAGGCAGTGCTCGGTCGTCGCGGGCGTGGTTTTGAACATAGAGTAGAACGCCCGGTTGGCGTTTAACACGCGCAGATCGCCATCGAGCACCAGCAGCGGTTCGCGCACGGTTTCTACAATCGCCCGGGAATAATCCCGCGCCTGTTGCAATTCTTCGTTCAACTCGTGGAGATCGACGTTACGTTGCCGCAACTCGTCATTGGTGGTGGCGAGTTCTTCGTTGGTCGATTGCAGTTCCTCCTTGGCTGTCTCGAGTTCCTCGTTACTGCTCTGGAACTCTTCATTGCTGGAGAGAAGTTCCTCTTGAGCCGACTGTAGCTGTTCCCTGGCTTTCTCGAATTCCTCGATGATTTCCCGCGCGTGTAGGCGGGACACATCGAGCTCGCGGGTAAGTTGTACGGTCTCATGCTCGAGTTGCGTGTGCCGCTTAGCTTGCGCGCGCGCCTTTGCGCCACCGCGCAGGCGTGCACTAAGCGACGCCATCAGTCCTGCCGGCGCCGCCTCGATCGGGCGTGCGGCCGGGGTTTCCTCGACGAAGATCAAGAACCAACCGCTCTCGGTCGGCGCGCGGCGCACCGGAATGATTTCCAGCGCCACTTCGCGCGCGTGGCCGCGCTCGCCAATCCACAGACCAGTTTTTCGCACCGCTACCGCATCCTGGCGCGCCTCTCGGATCGCCGCCGAGAGATCTGCCAGCAACTCCGGCCGCACCAGCTTATTCAAATTGAGGCTGGGCGAGCCGGGCGCGTGAGCTAAGAACGCGGCGGTGTCGCCGCGGAACTCCAAAATATTCAACTCCTCGTCACACAAGACGCCGGCCGGCGCGTAGCGAGCTAATGCAATGCGGTCGGCGGCACGCCGCAGCAGTTCCGCCTCGTTCGAATTGATCGCAACGCGGCGCGGTTCCATGGCTTGCTGTGTTGACTGGGTAGCGGCATCGGCAGTTGTTTTAAGTTCCGGTTCCTTGGGCGCGGTGTCCTCGGTTAAAAAATCGAACCGTGGCCTCACCGATAGCAGCTTTTTTGTATAGATCTTGAAACGTTTGTCGTCCAGAGGAGCGAATAAGTCCGAGAACGCGCCGATCGTTTCGGAACGGCCCAGCATGAGAACACCCTCGGGATTGAGCGCGTAGTGGAAAGACTGGATCACGCGTTTTTGCAGCACCGGATTGAGGTAGATGAGGAGATTGCGGCAACTCACCAAGTCCAGCTTGGAAAATGGCGGGTCGTGCGTCACGTCTTGACGCGAGAAGATGCACAGGTCGCGCAGCGATTGCGAGACGCGATAGTGATTGCCGATTTGGACGAAGAAGCGGCGCAGACGTTCCTCCGACACGTCGCGGGCGATATTCTCGAGATAAAGCCCGGCACGGGCGGTCTCGATTGCGGCGGCGTTGACGTCGCTGCCGAAGATCTGGATCGACGTGCGGTTCGCCCGTTCACCCAAATATTCCAGCAAGCAGATAGCGATCGAGTACACTTCCTCGCCGCTGGCGCAACCGGGCACCCATATCCGCAGCGACAGCTTGCTCGAGCGTTCCGTCAGCAAGCGCGAGAAGACGCTCTTGGCCAAGACGTCGAAGGTGTCCGGATCGCGGAAGAATTCCGTCACCCGGATCAACATGTCCTGGCACAGCGCGTGGACTTCGCCAGGCGTGGCTTCGAGGAAGGTTACATATTCGGCAATGGTTTCGAATCGGTGCACGGCCATGCGGCGCGCCAGGCGGCGCTCGATGGTGCCACGCTTGTAGTGAGTGAAATCAATGTCACAATCGCTCTTGAGCAAACTGAACACGCGCTTTAAATTCTCGTCGTGGGCCTGCACTGGTTCGACGCCAGGCGCAAGTACGCGTGATCCGAGATTCGGGTGACGGCTGAAGCGCGCGAGTTCGCGGCCGATATCCTGCGGCGATAGCACAAAGTCGACACAGCCCAAGCCTATGGCGGCGCGCGGCATGCTGGTGAAATGGGCCGATTCGTCATCTTGAGCGAAGGTGATGCCGCCTTCGCCTTTGATCTTTTGCATCGCCAATGCGCCGTCCGAGCCGCTGCCGGAGAGGATAACGCCGATGGCGTTGGCGCCCTGGTCTTCGGCAAGGGAGTGCAGCAATTCGTCGATGGGCATGGGCGGACCGCGGGTTTCATCTCGGGGCCGTAAGGTTAGGCGCCCCTCGGCAATCCGCATGCTGCTGTTGGGCGGGATGACGTACAGATGATCCGGTTCGACGATCAGGCCTTCGCTTGCCTCCCGCACCGGCATCGCGGTTTTTTTGGCAAGGATTTCGACCAGCATGCTCGCGTGGTGAGGATCCAGATGCTGCACCAGCAGGAATGCCATCCCACTGGCGGCCGGCAGGCTAGCCAGCAGTTCGGTAACCGCTTCCAATCCGCCCGCCGAAGCGCCGATACCGACGATGGTAAAGGATTCGTCAGTGACATTTGGCTCGACGTTGGCGTGCAAGCTTTTTTCGCTCGTTGGGGGCGCGACGTGGGAAGTGGGATTATCGGTGATCGGAAAGGACACTTTGCCGCACCTTTCTCTGGGATTGAGGCATTAGATCGATGATACTACGATCGCCCGCGATAACGCGGTTTCCGGTACAGCGTATTTTTGCGCGCATTACCCGGATTACATTTCATTCCATCCGGGCTACAAAAAAATAGCATCGGCCTGTGAACCGCATGGTTATTGCCTCGCAGGCCATGCCATACCAGGCGGCAAGCTGGGCGTGGCTCGTGGCGGGCTGTGCCGCCGACGAGCTAGTTTTGAGATAAGTTCATTGCCTGCATCGCAGCGGTGAATTCGTTCCAATCGAGCGTGCCATCGCGGTCAGGATTGTACTTATCGAAAACGGCGGCCAACCCAGGGACTTTTTCAGCTTCCGCTTTGCTGACCACGCCGTTTTTGTCGGCGTCTGCCTTATCAAAGCTCGCGTTGATTTCACCTGCGGACGGCCGTTTCATTTCATTATCGGCTGTTTCGGTATTTTTGCGTTTGTAAATATTGTCCTCGGCAAATGGGTTCAAGGCGCAGCCCGCTACCGCGGAGGCGACTAACGAAACTAAAACGACGGAATAGATTTTTCTCATGACATTCTCCAAGCAAAAAAGCGATTGCGGTTCATTCAGGGGGAACACGATGGGTGTTCTGTATGAATTACCGCAATATCCATGCCGAACGTCGGAAACACCCGCACGTGCTTGCCGCGCCTGTTTCACTCTCGTGTGCGAACCCTGCTGTATGGCTGGATGACCCGTCCGCGACTTTTCGAACGGTGGAGTTGTAATGCCGTCGCTGAAGAATGAGGGGTAAGACTTACAAAGGCTAGGCGCTTTTTACACGGCGAGGAAGGGAACGATCTGCGTTTATGTGCTTCGCCTTGCCTAACGGATCAACATGGTTTCGATTTCGGCGAAGGTGCGCGCGATCTCGGTCGTCTCGATATTGACGCCGAGCTGTCGGGCAATCTGCGACATCGAGAAGATGCCGCGGATAGTTTGGTCGTCGCCCGACACGTCGGTATCGGCGACCAACGCGTGCTGGCGGCCCGCCAGCTTTAGCGACGTTACGATGTGGCCGACGCAGGCGTGATAAACATCATCCATTCGCAACACATCGAGTTGGTCCTGCGGCGTCATGATGTCGGCAACCCGCAACTCGCCGTGCTTACCGCCGTGGGAACCGATGTACTGCATTGGTTTTTCGCCGAGAATGTCGGTCGCAGTGATGATGCCGAGGATGTGCTTGGCGCTGTCGATGACGAATAGCAGGCGTATGCCGCGTTTGATCATGACGCTATTAGCATCTTCGATGCTCGCATCGGGCCCAATCGATTCCGCCAAAACACGGATAAGATCGGTCATGACTTCTACCGCGGGCGATTCGAGCGTAACGCGCTGCTGCATCGCGTTGTTCGGATGATGAAAACTGACTCCGCTGCGCAGCGGATGGGAAGCAAGCGCGGGATAACTGCGAACCATGGTTAAACTCCTCGGTGGTTCATGGTCATGGCAAACCGCAGACGGCGGAGGCTCACATAAACAATATAACAGATCGCCGGCACTGTCGTTGTTGTCCCAGCGAATCGACCTTGGCACAGGACTTGCGTAGCTATCCTATAGCGGAGACCATCAAACGGAATACCGCTACATCGGGCGCTATCGTGCTGACCATTTCGGATCAGCGGGGCGTTACTAAAGTTCTTGAAATACGGTTTTACCAGTAAGCAAATCGTGTTTAGAACGCTCAACTAGTTAAAAGGAATAGCAGCATGATCAACATCATCATATGGCTCGTTATCGGCGGTGTCATCGGTTGGCTCGCCAGCATTATTATGAAAACCGACGCGCAGCAGGGGATTATTCTCAACATCGTAGTCGGCATTGTCGGCGCCGTATTGGGGGGATGGTTTCTGGCGCCGATGTTCGGAACAAGCACCATCAACCAGGACAACTTGAGCATGCCATCTCTGGCTGTGTCGTTGCTTGGCGCAGTCATTTTGCTGGCGATCGTCAATCTAATAAGGCGTGGTACGGTGCGTTCGTAGCCTCACCGTGGTGCGAAGTTCAGCCCATGACGGCGACGTCATGGGCTGCAACCGGCGAAGGCAGCAACGTGCGCATTGCCTCGATCTGATGGTAAGTTTCTTCAAGAGTTGTTGCCACATGGTTCCCGCCCGCAGCCAAAAGTTGTTGTCGCATTTTCGTCGCGTCACCCACATATCCCCAACGGCCGATCAGAATTTTCAGATCCGGGAAACGCGCCCGTAATCGCAGGCATAGCAACCGCGACTGAGCGCCGCCGCCGGGCGGCAGCGCGGCGATGCAAATCAGCGTGGGCCGATGCTCGAGCACTCGTGCGATGACGTCGGAGGCGAGCAGCCCGTACTTCATGATCAACAGTTCAAAGTTCGAACTATCCAGGGATTCGCTTAGTAAGCTCAACGCGACGTGATCGGATTCGTCGCGCGCGGGAATAGCGAGTATGCGAATCGCGGCGCCGGGCTCCGGCGTAGGAGTTGTGTCTGAAGTTTTTTCGGCGTCATCCGCGGCGTGATTATCGTGTAGCGTGGCGAGCTGTTCTGCGACTTCCCGCGCAGCGTTTACCACGGAGTGCTGCTCATCATCGCTCAACACTTCGCGTTCCGCGTCGCGTCGGGCGTTAGTGAGCGCGGGGATCAGCAGCGCATCGTAGGTCGCGACCAGGGAAGCATCCTCGAGATAAGTTTCGGCGATTTCAGCCGCTTCGTCGTGGTCACGTGCGAGTAAGCGTTGGTAAAAAACAACATTGGGTTCCAGCGCCGGCTGATCACCCAGCAGCGTATCGAAGACGCTGAGGAACGGCACGTACTTTCCCGCCACCAGCAAACAAACCGTCAAAGGCGTTGCCAGCACCAGGCCAATCGGGCCCCACAGCCAGGTCCAAAACGCGATCATGATCAAGGTCGCGGTCTCGGAAACGCCGATACCGCGCCCATACAACCAAGGCTCGATCAGCATGTTGCTGATGAGTTCGAGCATGAGGAACAGCCCCAACACGAGTAACGGCGCGCTCCACCCCTCGGAGACGACCAGACTCAGGGCAAGCGGCAAAATCGCGGCGAGCCATGCGCCTAGGTACGGAATGTACCGCAACACGGCGGCGAGAAAACCCCATAGCAAGGCGTATGGCACGCCGATAAAAAATAGCCCAATCGCCACCGCAAGGCCGTAGCTGCCGTTGACGATCAACTGCATCAGCAAATAGCGGCTGATGCGATCGCCGGCTTCGTCCAATGCCTTTGTTGTCAAGGTGAGCCGGCCGCGCCCGACAATACTGATCACCCGATCGCGCAAATCTTCACGCCGCAAAAGCATGAAGATGACAAGTATCACCGCCAGCCCGGTCATGGCGAGCGGCTCTAATATCGGGCTCAACGCCGGCCACACCGCCGGCATTTCGAATGGATTGCTGTTTTCGACTATCTTTACCGGTAACGGTGCACTACCGCGCGTCCCCGGCGCTTCGCGCGACGCCGCTTGCTTATCGAGCTGGCGCGATATTCGAGCGACGATGCCTTGCACTTTATCGATAAAGCCGCCATCCGCCGGTTGCAGCACGGCAAGTTTGGAATTGAAGTTTTTCTCGTATTGCGGGAACGTGTCGACAAAGCTCGTCAACTGTCGAGCCAGCATCCATCCGATCGCAACGATCAAGGAAAATGCCACGCCGACAACGATGAAAACCGCCAGTGTGCGAGGCAGCCGGCCGCCCTGCAGAATGGATACCAGCGGGCTCAACATAAACGTCAACAAGATCGCAAGCGCGATCGGAACCAATACTGCTTGTAACCAAAACAACATGCCGAGCACCACCGCGCCGCTCATGAGTATCATGAAAGCGCGCGTCATATTGGCGGTTATGGGCATGACGGCGCGTCGGCTGAGTGCAATCGGGTAAGGAAGGTAGTGCAGCCGTGGGGTTTCTGTATGCTGAGTTGCTCCCATGCCTTTCCACGCGTTGCAGTGGGGCTATGCCACCTATACATCAGGGTTTCCTTTTAATTTTACCGCCGCGATATCGGATCGCGAGCGTGCTACGACAGCCCGCGCGGGGCTAAATCATTTTTTTGCTTTACGCTTGTTAGTGGCTAGTTGGCGGCTTGCGTCCCGAACCCGAGAGCTTGCCGCCTCCGGAAACTTTATTGACCGTCGCCCACGCACGCGCATCGGCTTCTTCGTCGCTCAATCCGCGTTCTTGATAGCTGTCTGCGATATGCGTCGCTTGGCGCTTTTGTTTATCGGTGTACGCACTCTTGTCGCCTCTAGGCATAGTGAAATCTCCGAATTTCCTTACCGGTTCAAATCCCATATCGCGCCATTTAATACCAACGCGAACAAAACCCACAGCAGATAGGGCAGCAACAGTAAACCCGCGGCAGGCTTGATGCGGTAGAACGCGACGATGTTGAACGAAATCGCGACGGTTTGCGCGGCGATGTTAACCAGCGCTAAACCAGGACTGTGATAGCCAAAAAATAACGGCGACCACAACGCGTTCAGAATCAACTGAACCGCATATATTGCGAAGGCACGATTCCTGACACTACCATGACTGGAACTCCAGGCTAGGTAGCCGGCATAACCGATAAGCGCATAAAGAGTCGTCCAAACGGGACCGAATAACCAGCGCGGCGGATCCCAAGATGGCTTAATCAAGCTCTCATACCAAGAGTCCGGCGGAAACGCCGAGCCTATGATTGCGGGGAAAAAGGCAATCCCGAGAAAAACGAACAGCGTCGCGATGGCATCCCGCGGCGCATTCATCGCCGACTTAGATCCGGTGTTTGCGGTCATGCCCATTGTGCTTAGTCGTCAAATTTAATCTTCGCCTCTTTCAGACACGAACGCCGGGCGGTGCCCGACAGGGTGCCGCAGCGTTCCTTGGCGACTTGATAATCGGTTTCCATCGAATCTTCGCGCACTTCAAGCGCCGCCTCTTCCTTGGCATACGCCGCCTTCGCTTCTGCTACGCATACGTCCTTGGCATTACCGGCCAGCGAGTCGCATTTTTCTTTCGCAACTTTATAATCTGCCTCGATAATGTCCTCACGCGCGTCGAGCTTAGCCTCGCCGGTGCCCTCGTAATTGGCTTTGGCATCAGCTTTGGCCTTGGTTAAAGCTGCCTTTGCTTTTTCCATGCACACATCGCGGTCATTACCGGAGAAATCCTTGCAACGCACACGCGATGTATTGTAGTCCGCGTCGGCACGTGCTTTAGCGGCGTTGTACTCGGCTTTCGTTTGCCCCATTTTTTCCGCTGCGGTGGTCGTTAAAGTCATGCCCATAAGAGCGATGCTGGCCGTTAAGGCAACAAACAAATTATTCATGCTCAACTCCTTTGCTGAATATATTAGTAACGTTTTCGAGAGAGGTTTTTACCGTTCGCCATTTCGCGCTGCAGACAGCTTGCGTGCTCGTCGCTGCCGCATTTCGCGTGAAATTCGCTACCTGGGATTCAGCAAATTGTGTGCCACTACGGCGCAAGCGAATCTGTCCGTACGATCGATAATCCGAGTGCATAAACATCGGGGCAGCCGGGAGTATTCACTGTGGTTTGACCTCGCCTACACGCGATGAAGCGATCGCGTCCGCGTTCCCTTTTCTGTAAAACTTACGCGCGATCGGAATAGTTTACCGATTCACACTAGCGAAAAACCATGACGCGAAAAGATCTAGTGGGTAACCGCAGGGTAATGAGTCAGGCACAGAACTTGCCTATCTGTTCCGTCACGGTTATTTGATATAAGGCGTGAAATCAAAGGTACCACCGATTTCAACTTTATTATTGAACCTAATGGCTTCCTCCTCCTTTACCTGCCTATGATCTCCCAGCTAGGGTAAAGGTTTAATCCCCACTTCAGCCGTGGGGATTTTTTTGCCCGCCGCGCGGGTTCACAAGCATCGTGGACAGTAAGCTGGCGCATCTGATGCATAATTCGTCATTCATCCTTGTATAAGGCGCCTGCATGCAGTTGAGACTAAGCGAGAAGATTCCGTGGGCATTTGCTCTGGCGCTGCTTCCGCTGGTTATTATTGTCATCGCCAGTTTTCGCAGCATGGCGGGATTACTCGATGCAGCCGACAGGGTAAGGCACTCCCACGAGGTAGAAACACATCTGGCGGAATTACTCTCCCACGTGACTGATGCGGAGGCTGGGTCACGAGGATTTGTAATAACCGGCCGCGAGAATTTCCTCGAGAATTATCAAAAGGCGGTTGGCGTCATCGATAAAGACTTGGCCGCACTACAGCGGCTAACCGCGGATGATGCGGAGCAGATGCGGCGGCTCGATGCGATCAAGCCCATTATTGCCGATAAACTAAACCATATGACCGGCACCATCGCGCGCCGCCGCACAGAAGGGTTCGCCGCAGCGCAAACAATGATCGCCACCGAACAGGGCAAGCAAAAGATGGATGCCGCCCGCGAAATCGTTGCCGACATGCGCAACACCGAGACTCAGTTATTGCGGCAGCGCGAAGCAGCGATGGAAGTCAGCACCCGCAATACCCGCCTCGTGCTGGGTAGCGGCGCCCTGTTGGGTTTCTTGATCGCGTTGTCCGCTACTGTTTCGATTAGCCGCGAATTGCGCAAGCGCCGGCAGGTGGAGGACGAATTGCGGCGAGCCTACGACGATTTGGACGAACGCATTAACCAACGCACGCAGGAACTCGAACAGGTCAATATCGTTCTGCGGCAAGAAGCAACAGAGCGCCAGCGTGCGCAAAAATTACTGCAGCAGAGCGACGAACGCTTTCGGCGCGCGCTCACCGCGGCGCGCATGGGCACATGGGAGTGGGAGTTGGCGAGCGATCGCGTGACGACCTACGGTTATATGCTGCCCTTATACGGATTGTCGGACGAGCAGTTTTCCGGCGCACGCGCGGATTTCATGGGCAACCTCCATGCAGACGATAACGCACGAGTAGAGGAGATCCTGGCGCGTGCGGCCCGTGGCGAGATCGACCTTGACACGGATTTTCGCGTCGTCTGGCCCGACGGCAGCGTGCACTGGTTGATGGCTAAGGGCGCCTTAGTAAGTAGCGACGACGGCAAGCTATCGCACATGATCGGCATCAACCTGGAAATTACCGAATTGAAAAACGCGCAACAAGAACGCGAGCGTTTGCTCATCAACGAAAAAGATTTACGCGCTAAGGCCGAATCCGCCAATCGAATGAAAGACGAATTCCTCGCCAACGTGTCCCACGAACTGCGCACCCCGCTCAACGCGATACTCGGCTGGACCAATCTGTTACGCAAAGGCCGGCTCGATCCTCAAGGCGTCGCCAAGGCGTTGGAAACCGTCGAACGCAATGCCAAAAGCCAAACCAAGCTGATTGAAGATCTGCTCGATACTTCGCGCATCATCACGGGCCAGTTGAAATTGGAAGTGCAAAGCCTGGATTTTGCCGGTGTGATTCGCGCCGCGCTGGAATCGCTGTCCCCCGCGGTGGAAGCGCGGCAGATTAAGCTAACGTCATTGCTGGACAACGCCGCCGGCCCGGTCTGGGGCGATCCGCAGCGCATGCAACAAATCGTATGGAACTTACTCTCCAACGCAATCAGGTTCACGCCTAAGGGCGGTCAGGTACAAGTTAAGGTGGAGCGCGTCAATTCCCATGTGGAGCTCGCCGTGAGCGACACCGGTCAAGGGATCAGCGCGGATTTTCTACCTCACGTGTTTGAACGCTTTAAACAAGAGGATGCATCGAGCAAGCGCAAGCACGGGGGGTTGGGTCTGGGGCTCGCTATCGTGCGCCAACTGGTTGAGTTACATGGTGGACAGGTTAAAGCCGAAAGCGAGGGAGAAGGAAAGGGCGCGACATTTCGCGTGATCTTACCGATCATGTTGGCGCAACGCACAAACGCTCAGCCGGAGCATCGGCCCATCGCGATTGATGGGGCGGACGCGAAATCGGAACATGCATTGCTGAACGGATTACGCATCTTGGCGGTAGACGATGAGCCCGATGCGCGCGAACTGCTGGCAGAATTGCTGGAGGTTCATGGCGTCGAAGTGCGGGTCGCTGCCTCGGCGGCCGATGCGTTGGTCACGCTGGAAAGCTGGCGCCCCGACATTCTAATCTCTGACATAGGCATGCCCGCGATGGATGGTTACGAACTGTTGCGTGAGCTGCGGCGGAAAGAACTGAGTCAAAAGCAAAGCACCCGCATACCGGCGCTGGCGCTTACCGCTTACGCGGCCGCCGAGGACCGTATGCGGGCGCTGCAAAGCGGTTTTCAAATGCATATCGCTAAGCCGGTCGATCCCGAGGAATTGGCCACCGTGTTGGCAAGTCTCGCAGGCCGATTAAATCCTTGAACTCGGTTCAGTGATAGGGCCGCGCTGCAAGGTTTACACGCCGCCGTAATTCTTACCACTGCACTATTTGCAATCCGAACCCCGCGGTAACGGGTTCGTCATCAACCTTCCTTTTCAATCAAGCACGTACCTCGCTGATTCGGTAATGGCATGCGCTTTGCTCATCAACGCATAGGCCTGCCTGTCGTGGGACCGCATAGTTTTTTATCAGGAGTTGTTGTTATGCAGTTTTGTTCCGATGCCGTGAAACAAATCGCTTTACGTTCATTCGCTCACCGTTTTGGAAATGGCGATCAGACATCGTCGGCCGGCCGAATCACGCATTACCGATATCCGGTCAACTTGCTCGAGACGAAGAACCTTGTGGATTTACTCAACGGCGCTGGAATAGAACGGCTGTATCGCCGCTTGTTTGATGAACACCACCACAAAGGAGTAAATGATGGACACATATGATACGAAACAGCAAGACACTAATCAGCGAATTGTCGGTAAAGACAGTGACTATGCAGACCATGTGGGCCCGGGGCCGGAAATCATGGCCGCCGATACGCTCACGGGCAATGATGTCGTAAATTCCGCCGGGGAAGACCTCGGCGAGATCGAGCATATCATGCTGGATGTGCCGAGGGGCCGTATTGCCTATGCGGTATTATCGTTCGGCGGATTTCTCGGTATGGGCGAAAAGTTGTTTGCTATTCCCTGGCATGCGCTCAAACTCGACGTCGCAAATAAATGTTTTATTTTGGACGCCAGCGTAGAGCAGTTACAGAACGCACCGGGATTTGACAATGGGCAATGGCCGTCCATGGCCGACCAGAAGTGGGCGCGGGACATTCATTCCTATTATTCGTCACGCCCCTACTGGGAATAACTAGTTCTATATCAGGTCAGAAGAGGGCAACGCGAGTTGTCCTCTTTTTTGTTTCTGCAGCTCGGTCAGTTTGTTGAAGCCGATGCGGAATTCATCATTGCACTCTATATCTTTTTGCACACGCCACGAACCGCACCTAGCTTGCCACCTGGAAGGGCATGGCCTAACAGGCAATATGGGTAAGGGTTGCAGGCTCGATGGCATTTTGCATAATCGGTATGTTACAGAAATTGCACGGTAATCGCCGGGTTGAAGTTGCGCAGCGCTTTGAATAAATCGCACGCTACGCGTGATCCAATTTTAGTTGCATATGCCAGCGCCAGTTGCAATAGAAAATCCCAGTTTGAATTACGTCAGATGTGCACGAGCTCCGGTAAACATTACTTACTGTTGCGGTGGTCAGCACTTGTTTAACGTTTAGCAAACCGCTCACTGCACGTAGATGAGGCGTGCAGATACGCGACGCTCGCGGATGGCGACGTTACCCAAATTGGCATACTCCTTGCTGCATAGAAATTAGGACCCATAAGGGTACCGATTTTCCAACCTCTCTAGGAGTTTCAAACATGAAGATGAAAACATTGCCGCTTGCACTTTCCACGATACTGTTCTCCGGCGCCGCCTTTTTGGCAAACGCAGCGGACGAACCCGCAAAGCCTGCTGCGGATCAAGGAACGTCGATGCCGCAGCCGGATAAAGCGAAAGCCGATCAAGGTGCGCAAACTAACCCTGCCGATAAGCCTGCCAAGGACGCCACCGCACAGATGAAAGATCTTGATGCCAATGGCGATGGCGCGCTCAGCAAGGCAGAAGCCGGAAAGATGCAAGGCATGAACGAAGGATTCGAGGCGGCTGATAAAAATAAAGATGGCAAGTTAGATGCGGGCGAATTCACCACCGCAATGTCGCAAATGAAGAAGTAAAGCGCGATTGAAAGGAAAGTGTTGCCGGCGCCATGGTAATCATACCCATCGGTGCTTAGAGTTTTTCATGGCCCGACAGCACTTTCAATCTTTGATACACATCGAGCATCAGTATTTTTTAGGAGATAGACATGAACAAAGATCAAGTAAAAGGTAAAACGAAAGAAGTCACCGGCAAAATTAAAGAAGTTGCGGGAAAGGTTGTCGGCAGCACCAAGACAGAAGCAAAAGGTATAGCGGAAAAAACCGCAGGTAAGGTTCAGTCCGCCTATGGCGACGCGAAAGAACAGATGAAAAAAGCGCGTTAATTCACGGCGATGCCGGTTCGATGAAGAGTCCGCATCTACCCGTGGATCTGAATCGCAGCGTGAAAGATTCAATCGTTAGTTGCTTAATGGAGAAACATTATGGGTAAATATTTCGTTGGATGGCTACTCGGCGTTCCGGTGATCGTACTAGTGGTGATTTACTTTTTTATGAACTAGAAAGCCTCTCGTGTCGAATGTTTTTAGGGAACGAGGTTTCCATTGCCAGGTATATCGCAATGGCATCGGCTGCTCGCACACGATTCATTAACGCGTGGATGCTTGGTGAAGTAACGCAGTTTCTGCTCCATCACCGACTCGGTCTGAAACTCTTCAGTAACTTCTACAAACAACAGGTAATTTTGACCGAGGCATCGCGTAAAAACTACAGGACGGTTGTGTTATCGAAGGTTCCGACCGGTGAAATCCCCGAGGCATTAATGCCCTTACAGCGATGTGAGCTAGCTGAAGTAGAAGTTCGCGATCGTGACTAAGCTCGCGTCACAAAACGGCTCTGGCAAGGTTCTTGCGTAACCGCTAATAAGACGACGTAAAGGTCGAAACGGGATAACAAAAGATGTTTGTAGTCCTGAAGTCGTTTAACAAATGGCCCGATGTACGTTTTATTAATTTTTTAGGAGAATCGAAATGATGGTGAATAAGCTCAGATACGTAGTTGGCATGATATTCGTCAGCGCGATGTTAGGCGTGGCGACCGTGGGTTGTGCGCCGTCGGCCACGACGCGAACAGTTGGCACGACGGTGGATGATGCATCCATCACCGCTAAAGTTAAAACTGAAATTGCGAAGGAACAGGGCCTCGGCGAGGCATTGGGCATCAACGTCGACACCTATCGGAGTGTGGTGTCTCTGAATGGTTTTGTCGATTCGCAAGAACAAATCGACAAAGCAATGAATTGCGCACGCAGAGTGGGCGGCGTGACAGAAGTTAAGAACAACCTATCAGTCAAACCCAAATCTTAATCGCTTTGTTTTGATTGAAGGCCGGCCGGAGCAACAAGCTCCGGCCGGCCGTTATCATTTTTAATACCCAAATACCAGCGACATTGTGTTGCTATGGCGCATGCGGGTTATCCACCTCGACATGCCGTCCGATATCGCGGACATCGACGTCGGCGCCTAGTGCCGCCTTCGCCATTGAGAAAAGCTGGCCGACCTTAGTACCGTTCGGTTCCCATAATTCCGCTTCAAGTATTTTTACTTCGATTACACAGATCGACGGATCATCTACGCCCTCGCTAAAGAAGGCTTTATTCATGGGGCTCCATAAGCGGGTGATCAAATCCCTATCGGTGGAAATATATGCGTCGCCGGACATACTCAAGTAACGACCGGCAGACGTATCGGCATAAATCAGCGCAATCCCAGGCGTTTCATTGATTTCATTGACCGGATCGGATTCCAGTGCGGCGTAGAACCATACCGTTCCATCCGGCAGAGTTTGCTGGGTAGTAAACGGCCGGGAACGGAGATGCTTGCGATCGGCGAGAGTAGTCAGCATGCAAAATTTTATTGCTTGTGCTTTTTCCATCAATTCCGCGAATTCGGTTTCTGTGTTGCTAGTCATGGTGTCTCATCCTTGTAGGTTGGTAAATCATAACTAGGCAGCAATTACCATGCCGAAGAGTTGGCACTGGTCTTGCGTGAGTGAAGAACACGGCGGGCTCTCACACCGTGGACTCGCCTCACAATGTTCTCAAGGAATTTTCACAGACAAAGGAGTAGTTGATGAAAAAGCAAACCGATATGCAAGGTGAAGGTAACAAAGAAGCGGCCAAGAATTACAATGACGCACAACAAAAGTTTGTTAAATCAGGACGCGTAGCCGAGGCAGCAGAGAACGCCGAACCTAAATCGAAACAAGAAGCCGATGAACTGGCGCGCGCGGAAGCGACTGGTCGTAGCCGTGCAAAAGAAGAAGATCCCGCTGTACATCGAGATGGAAAAAAAGTGGGTGGGGGAGCGGAAAAAAAGAATCGATTGAGACTGATCGGTCCGCTAGTAAGTGAAGATCAAAGCCAGCATTTGAGCAACATTAGCGCTATCGATCGCGAAGCGCGCGGCGCGTCGTTAGGCGCGCAACGCGCTAGTTTTTTAACAATTTCATAGGTATAAATAGCATGCGTAAACCTATCCTCTTGTTTCCGTTGGCATGCCTTTTCTTGTTGAACCTCGTAGCATGCGGTGAAGTTGCAACGCTTCCGGAAAAGGCGGGCATAGGCGCTAGACCTACATTACCGCCACCGAACCCCACGTTAATACCGACGGTCAATGTCGCGCCGGCAAAAGGTTGGCCAAGCGGTGCTAAGCCGGTCGCGGGTGCTGAACTTGACGTGGGTGTTTACGCCAGCGGCTTCGATCACCCGCGGTGGTTGCATGTTCTTCCCAATGGCGATGTGCTGGTTGCTGAAACAGATGCGCCGGCGAAAGAGGGTGGAGCAAACAGTATCAAGGGTTGGTTGATGAAGGTATTCATGAAGCGCGCCGGAGCAGGCGCGCCCAGCGCCGATCGGATCACCTTGTTGCGCGATGCCGATGGCGATGGTGTTGCGGAAAAGCGAACAATCTTTATACAAGGGTTACATTCTCCCTTTGGCATGACGCTCGTCGGTAACACGCTCTATGTCGCCAACACTGACGCGATTTTGCGTTTTCCGTACACGACCGGTGTGACCGAGATCACCGAACCCGGCGTGAAAGTTGTCGATTTGCCCGCGGGTAAGATTAACCACCATTGGACCAAAAATGTCATTGCAAGCCGAGATGGTTCGCGACTTTATGCCACGGTAGGGTCAAACAGCAATGTCGGCGAAAACGGTCTGGAGAACGAAGCTAACCGTGCCGCTATTCTGGAGATCGATCCGGCGACCGGTGGTTCGCGAGTATTTGCCTCAGGTTTGCGCAATCCCAATGGCCTCGCTTGGCAACCGCAAAGCGGATTGCTGTGGACGGCCGTTAATGAGCGCGATGAAATCGGCAGCGATCTCGTACCGGATTATATGACCTCGGTTAAGGACGGTGGCTTCTACGGCTGGCCCTATAGTTACTATGGTCAGCACGTCGATGTGCGTGTTAAGCCGCAGCAACCGGACATGGTCGCTAAGGCGATAGTTCCGGACTACGCGCTAGGCGCGCATACGGCTTCCCTTGGTCTGATATTTTATGACGGAAGCGCATTACCCGAACGCTTTGCGGGGGGTGCGTTTGTCGGCCAGCACGGATCATGGAATCGCAAACCGTATAGCGGTTACAAAGTCATCTTTGTGCCATTCGCTGAAGGGCGCCCGGTCGGCGCACCAGAGGATATTCTCACGGGCTTTCTCAGCCCTGATGGCGAGGCCTATGGGCGCCCCGTGGGACTGGCGGTTGACCGGACCGGCGCACTGCTTGTCGCCGATGACGTGGGGAATATCGTCTGGCGGGTAAAATCTGCGGCAAGATCTTGAGCACCGGCCGGCTGCTGTAGCAAGCGGCGAAGTGCAAAACCGATCTTTGTTCCAGCTCGGAACCTCTGATCGTGTTCAGCGCGACCGCGACGGACTTAATCAGAGATTCCTTAAAGAATGGCTGGTATGAAAGTGTAATCTCAACCAGATTTTTTCGTCTCCGCCCATTCCGTCTCAAGAAACTTTTGCATTTCATCGGGCGAAATCGAGTTA
>CAVQPB010000010.1:0-27304 GCA_963714525.1 uncultured Pseudomonadota bacterium | reverse complement strand
ATCCCTATCGGTATCAATGGCGCCCTATCGACCGTGTTAGATAGGCATGAACTTTGCTCAAGTTAAAGCTGAATCCCAGGCGTGCGTTTTTCTAACAGTATCTGTCTGAGGTTTTTTTGCTTCACTTCATACACAAGGTTTTAATCATGATCAAAAGCAATTTAAAATTCGGTCCGCTGGTACTTGTAACAGTTTTTTCCTTCCCCGCCGTTGGTTTTACACAAGAGACGACACCATTGCAACGTGCGTCCTCAGACGCTGATAACCGATATTCGCTTATTCCTTTTACAACCCATGGCTACGTGGGTGCTTCTATCGGCGAATCGAAATACGACATCGACTGTGCGTCAGGGTTTTCATGCGATCGTAAAGGCACTGGCTTTAAAATTTTCACCGGTGGCCGTTTTCACGACATCGTTGGCCTTGAGTTGAGCGTCCTCGATATGGGTAAAGCGAGTCGCGCAGGTGGCGATACTTGGGCGCGTGGACTTAACTTAAGTGCGATAGGCAATCTACCCATTAACGATCGCTTTTCCGTATTCGGACGCCTCGGCGGCACTTATGGCTGGACGAAAACTGAGTCTAGTTCAACCTCCCTGCAATCGGGAAAAGATCAAGGCATTGGGCTCGGGTATGGCGGAGGAATTAATTTCAATCTGTCTGCAAATTGGGGTTTAAGAGCCGAGTGGGAACGTCATCGCTTCGAGTTTATTAATACGAAGGACGATATCGATCTTTTCACAATTGGATTTAACTACAAATTCTAAGATTGGGGTGCGACGATTGCCTTCGGAGCTTTGATAGCCTGCGGTGTAGCAGTTGCAAACAGCAAATGGGAATAAGTCGATTATGAATCAGTCAAACGAGGGAACCATCAAGTGTTAACACATCTTTTATTATTCGCTCTACCTGCTAGAGATCCTGAGCCCAAGCCGGCAAGCCCGATACCGGAGCCCGACGTACCGTTTCCGCCCGATCAGACACCTATAGAGCCGGTGAAAGATCCAAATCCGGTCATGCCAGAACATTTTCCTCAGAAATGACTTGCTGTTGTTTTAGCGTATCACGCTAGCTTTCTTTGAACAGCAAAACAAATTACATATTTGAAGATTGCGTGACATGCCACTAACAAATATTTGAGAGGATTTCACAAATGCCGCACGCGCTATGGAAGGGAGCAATAACGTTTGGCCTCGTTCATATTCCAGTTGCCCTCTACAGTGGTACCAAAAGTGATGGCATCGATTTCGATTGGTTGGACAAACGAGATATGAAGCCAGTGGGTTATAAGCGTATAAATAAAGACACGGGCAAAGAGGTAGAAAAGGATGTGGTCGTACGGGGTATCCAGTACGAGGATGGCCGTTACGTAGTATTGTCCGACGAAGAGATCAAGGCCGCCAATGTTAAGAGCACGCAGAGCGTAGACATTTTGGCTTTTGTCGACGCACAAGATATTCCACTTACTTATTTGGAAGCCCCCTATTATTTGGCACCTACCCAACGCGGCGAGAAAGTTTACGCGCTCCTGCGCGAAACTTTGAAACGAACTAAGAAAATCGCCATAGCTAACGTGGTAATCCAAACCAAACAACACCTCGCCGCACTTATGCCGGCTGGCCCGCTCCTGATTCTAAACACTTTGCGCTGGGCAACCGAGGTGCGATCCTTTGAGGACTTAACCCTACCTTCAGAAAATCTCAAATCAATCGGCGTCACGGCGAAGGAGCTAGCCATGGCGGAACAACTCGTCTCGGATATGACCGAGAAATGGGACCCTAGCCAGTATCACGATACCTTTCGTGACGACATTATGGCGCTGGTCAAACGCAAAATTAAAGCAGGTCATACCGAGACCGTAACCGAAATGGTTGCAGGTGAGGCGGCGGAATCGACTTCCAATGTGATCGATTTGACGGCGCTGTTGCAGCGTAGCCTGCGTGGCGGTGGCCACAGCGGTGCTGATACATCGAGGAAAAATTCGGGTGCCAATGCCAAGAAAAAACCAGTATCTATAGCGAGAACGTCAGCCGAAAATAAAGCGCAGCCTAAGCGCAAACGCGCCTAGGAATTCACTCGCGCCAATGCCGGATCAACTAGCTAAATATCGCCAGAAGCGCGACTTTCAATTGACGCCGGAGCCGCAAGGTAATCCACACCCCACAACAAAAGAACTTCGTTTTGTCGTCCAAAAACATTCTACACGGCGACTGCACTACGACTTTCGCCTGGAACTGGGTGGCAGCTTAAAAAGTTGGGCGGTTCCCAAAGGTCCAAGTCTCGATCCAAGCGATAAGCGATTGGCGGTGCACGTTGAAGATCATCCGATGGCTTATGCAAATTTCGAAGGCATCATCCCCCCCAAACAGTATGGCGCAGGCACGGTGATTGTTTGGGATCGCGGTCAATGGCTTCCCGAAGGCGATCCGGTTAAAGGCTATATCGCAGGCAAACTTAAATTCCGGTTGAAGGGCGAAAAACTGTCAGGCGGTTGGACGTTGGTGCGAACACGTCTGACGGGTAGTGCGGACAAGGAACAATGGCTGCTGATAAAAGAACGCGACGATGCGGCGCGATCGACGGGTGAATACAACATTACAGACGCGCTGCCTGATAGCGTACTCGTTGGGCGACCTAGCGCGGCCGTAAGGGATAGACAACCGACCAAGCAAGGAGGTAAGCATCCGCCTAAACAAAGCACCGGGTTAGCTAGCAATGCTAAAAAGTCTACATTACCAAAACAATTAGCTCCACAGCTCGCCACACTGGTTGAAACGGCGCCAAGCGAAGGTTTCTGGAGCTATGAAATTAAGTTTGACGGTTATCGGTTGCTTGCAAGGGTGTCTGGCACAGAGGTAAAACTTTATACGCGAAATGGCCGCGATTGGAGCAACAAGTTGCCGGCGCAAGTTAAGGCAATCAAGGAACTTCGGCTAGCAAGCGCTTGGCTTGATGGCGAGGTAGTGGTGCTCGGACCGAATGGGGCGCCAAGCTTTCAGGGATTACAGAATGCGTTTGATTCCGAGAACACGGATCAAATGCAATTATTTTTGTTCGACCTTCCGTATCTGAATGGCTACGATCTTCGAGCCACACCGCTAACAGAGAGGCGATCATTGCTTCGAGGAATTCTGCAAACCAGCCGCTCGGCGGTGTTGCGCTTCAGCGAAGACTTCGTGGAGGCGCCGCATGATATTCTCGCGGCGGCCTGCAAACTGTCACTCGAAGGCGTGATCGGCAAGCAGCGTGATGCGCCTTACGTATCGGGCCGCAGCAAGAATTGGATCAAGCTGAAGTGTCGGCACAGACAGGAATTCATTGTCGGCGGTTTCACCACGCCGCAAGGTTCGCGCAGCGCTTTCGGCGCATTGCTGCTGGGTGTCCACGATGCAGATGGTAGTTTGCGTTATTCTGGCCGAGTAGGCACCGGATTCGATGAAAAACTCCTGCGCTCCATTTACACCGATCTGCAACCGCTACGAGTACCGAACTCTCCTTTCTCAAACCCACCTCGCGGCCAAATGGCGCACGGCGTCCAGTGGGTTCGCCCAGAACTGGTTGCCGAGGTGTCGTTCGCACAGTGGACTGAAAACGGCATCGTCCGGCAAGCGGTTTTTCACGGACTACGGGCAGATAAACCGGCTCGGGAAATAAGCCGCGAACATGCTGCTGTGATAGCTCCTGCGAAGGCATCTCGTAAAACATGGCGCACTGATGGCGAGAATGTGGCGTCCGTTATTATCACGCATCCCGACCGCGTGATCGATCAACAGAGCGGCGTGAGCAAAATAGAGCTGGCTCGGTACTACGAGGCTATCGCCCCATGGCTGTTGCCGCAGTTGAAAGCGAGACCGGTTGCGTTGCTGCGCGCGCCTGAAGGCATCGGCGCCGAACAGTTTTTTCAGAAGCACATGGCACGGCTAGCAATTCCTAGCGTTCGTATTCTCGATGCCGCGCTTGATCCCGGCCACGATGCGCTGATGGTAATCGAATCGACCGAAGCGTTAGTGGGCGCCGTTCAAGTGGGAATGGTAGAGCTGCATACTTGGAACGCAACGAGCACCGCCATCGAGCGCCCCGATCGAGTTATCTTCGATCTTGATCCGGACCCGTCGCTGCCGTGGAGTAGGATGGTCGAAGCTGCAAACTTGACCAAAGCGCTGCTCGATGAATTGGGTTTGCAATGTTTTCTCAAGACCAGCGGCGGCAAAGGACTGCACTTGGTCGTACCCTTGGCGCGACGTCATACCTGGGGTGGCGATCAAGCAATTCTCCGAAGCTGTTGCGAAGCACCTTGCCACCACTATTCCCACGCGCTTCAGCGCCAAGATGGGACCACAAAATCGAATCAACAAAATATTCGTCGACTATCTGCGCAACCGCCGAGGCGCGAGTACCGTGTCGGCCTATTCCGCTCGTGCGCGTCCTGGAATCCCCGTTTCGACGCCGCTTGATTGGGAAGAACTGGCTGAGCTTAAGAGTAGCGATCAATGGACGATTCGTACGTTGAATCGCCGTCTGAAAAATTTGAAACATGATCCATGGGCAACATACGACGAGACGCGCCACTCTCTATCGAAGGCCGCAAAGCGTTTAGGTGTTAGCCCCCGGGATGACTAGATCCAGTCGCTTAAGCTCAGAGCAGGATTTCAATCTTGCCGCCTTGGGTGCCTCAACGTTTTACTTTAGCTCGCGCGGATGGTCTAGAAAAAAACGCAGCATTTCGCGCGTGGCATCAGGTCCCTTGGCATCGGTGTAAGAACCCTCAGCGTTGCCACCCGACCAGGCATGACCGGCGCCATGCACCACCCAGTGCTCCGCCAAATCATTGCCGTCGCGATTGTGGTAAGTAGAGCGGGTGTATCGCCGACCATGGACTGACACGCCGTGCTCTACACGTACGCCCGTGTCCGCAACGGAGAGCGAATCCACGGAGCTGTTAAGAACATCCGCGATCACTTGCTCACCATTGCGCGGATGTACAGTACGATCAAGGTCGCCGTGGAACACGATGGTGGGTATGGGCGTCTCCGACTGAACGTCTACAGTGGGCAGCGTGCGAATAAAGTTTGCGCGGTCGTGCAGCGCCCGCGGTGTATTGCCTGTTTTCATGACCTTAAAGGCTTCGGCGATGCTGCTCGCCGCGCCACATGGTATCCCCGAGTGAACACCAACTGCCGCGAAGATATCAGGATAGGCCGCGGCAACGATGGCGGCCATGGCGCCGCCGGCCGATAGGCCAGCAATATAGACTCGACGGGCGTCAATGCTATGCTGACTTATGATTGCCTGCGTGATGCCGGCGATCAAAGCCGGCTCCCCTCCGTCGCGCTGTTGATGGTCTGGCCGGAACCAGTTCCAGCAACGTGATGAGTTGGCGTCTTGCGGCTGCGTCGGATAGAGCACGAAGAAGCGCTGTTCAAGTGCGCACTCGTTCATGCCGGTGCCCGAGGCGAAATCATCCGCATCCTGAGTGCAGCCATGCAGCATCACCACCAAAGGTAATTGTTGGCCGATATGGCCAGGTGGTATGTAAAGCTTGTAACGTCGCATTTGTGAGAAGTGGCTATAGGCGCCACTGATAAACTCACCTCGGCCTAGATAGTCTGAAGCGTCGGCATCCGTCCAGTTCGCAACCAGGAGGGCTTGCTGAGCGTCGGCCGGCGGGTCGCTCGCCCTCACTTCGGCTAACACAGGCAGCGCTATTGAAGGTAAGCGTTCATCGAGCTCGAAATGACAGCCCTCCACCACCCGCGGCGCTGAAGCTGGTGTTATGGTCTTGCCACCCGCGTGACTATTTCCACGCCGAGGCACCGCGCGCGTTCCCATCGCGCCATTTAATGCGCGTTGAATTGCCGCAGTAGCGTCAGTTAATCGGCCTAATTTCGTCAGCCGGGTAGCTTCATGCATTAGATCTTGAAAAGAGTCGTTCATGGAATCTTTCTGATAGGGGAGATGGGAGTTCTTAGCGGGAGCGGCTTGCCAACGCAGCCTTCACCGCCGGACTGGCATGCAGTGCGCCGAGCACGTCCAGCGAAGCGATAGTGGCCAAGGCAAGTTCAGGAGTAACGTCATTTGCAATCGTAGCCAAACCGAGCACGCGAATCTGCAGCTTTTGCTTTGCCGCTTTGACAACTCGCAGGTCTTCGGCGGTGAAATGTTGCAAACCCAACACCAGCAACTTGCGCGCCACCACCTGCTTCACTGCTTCCGAATGGTTGCTCAACTGATTGCGAATGGCCGTTCGGATGAAGTCGGTGCGGTTGCCATAGAATCCTTCCGACACCAGCAAGTCGATCTGCCCCAAATCAACAAAACCGAGGTTGATGGTTATCTTCTCGGAATCAGCAGTCTTGTGCTTGGCGGACGCGACGGGTAATTTTTGTTTCATCGAAGCATTTTATCACCATCTGGCTGGATGGTACAGGGATGGTGACAGTGCGATCCAGTGACGGCTCTGCCAACCGGCCGCGCCACGCTAGGCGACACCGGCCGTCGCATCGACAAATCGATGGCTAAGGGCTATATTGCGCGAGGGAATGGTCGCACGCAAAGAATCAAATTTGAGTTTGCGCCGAGGCCCGACCGAGCACGCAATAATCTGTAGCAGCTTTGCCATAGTAACCTGACGAACGGTCGAGTCGAGCCGCACCACCTTATGAAAAGAAAACCTATTTGGATCGCTGTAATCAGCAGCGTCGTTACGCTATGCGGCACGCTACTGGTGATGAATTTCGCCACCGGCGAAAAGAAGATAGAGCGGCAGCTAGAGCGGCGTTACGAAATCGACGATCCACAATTCGTACGGTCGATGAGCTCGCTCCTTGGGCCGCCGTTAGTGGCGGGCAACAGTGTTAAGGTGCTGATCAACGGCGATCGCATCTTCCCGGAAATGCTCGCCGCGATTCGTGGCGCGGAGCGCACGATTACGTTCGAAACTTACATTTACTGGTCGGAGTCAATCGGTCAGGAGTTTGCTGACGCTTTAAGCGAACGAGCGCGTGCCGGCATCAAGGTACATGTACTTCTCGATTGGATAGGCAGCGTGAAGATGGAGCAGCGCTATCTCGACGAGATGAAGAGCGCCGGAGTAGCGATCGAGCGCTATCACCAACCGCATTGGAGTCATTTAGCGCGGCTGAATAATCGCACCCATCGCAAAGTGTTAGTGATCGACGGCCGCATCGGCTTTACCGGCGGCGTCGGCATCGCCGACCAATGGCGTGGCGACGCACACGATCCCACGCAATGGCGAGACACGCACTTTCGGGTTGAGGGCCCAGTCGTTGCGCAGATGCAGGCGGTGTTCTTGGACAACTGGATCAAAGCCCAAGGGAAAGTGCTGCACGATGAACTGTACTTTCCACACCTTGAGCCGCGCGGTGACATGGTCGCGCAGATGTTCAGCAGCTCCCCGAGTGGCGGCAGCGAGAGTATGCAGTTGATGTATATGATGGCGATCACATCGGCGCGCAGCACTATTCACTTGTCCAGTTCGTATTTCGTGCCAGATCGGCTGACCACCGCGGCGCTCGTCGCGGCGGCGAAACGCGGTGTTGACAATCCGCATCATCACGCCGGGCGAGCACATCGACACCGAGATCGTGCGCAAAGCCTCGCGCGCTGGCTGGGGGGATATGCTGCAGGCGGGTGTAAAAATCGCCGAGTTCGAGCCGACGATGTACCATTGCAAAGTATTGGTGGTGGATTCGCTTATTGTGTCGGTAGGTTCCACCAACTTCGATAATCGCTCATTTCGTCTCAACGATGAAGCCAATCTTAACGTTCTCGATGCCGGATTCGCGCAGCAACAGGTAGCGATCTTCGACGCAGACTGGGAACGTGCGCGCCTTGTTACGTATGAACAATGGCTGAACCGACCGTGGCAGGAAAAACTACTGGAGCGACTGGCCGCGTTATTAAAGGCGCAGCTTTAAGGAGCGAAAAATATACTGCGCCGCTTATTGTGACCTTTAGGGTGATAAATAGGTCGCGCAAAAACTCCGCCATAATTAACACGCAAAACTACCGTCAATAGGCTATCTACGGTAATCCTAAAATGGGTTGTTTTTTTGAATTCGATTATCAACTTCAGCTATGCACGACTTTGAATTAGGGGTTGTTGTTATCTGATGAAACGCGATTGAACACCGCCTCGAACCGTTCCCGCGAGCGATCGCGCACCTTGCGCGCCAACGCTTCCAAGCGAAACGCGAATCGCGGCCGCCGTAGCCGGATCCAGCGCATGGTTTCCGAATTGGTCGCCAAACTGCGTTTGTATTGCCCATCGCCGGCGAGCAAATCGTAATAGTCGAATCCGTCGGCGATCGCTCGCTCAATCGCCAACACGTGACTAACCAACCCGGGTTTGATTTTCGCGTCGTTCTCGTAGTTAAAACCGCTTTGATAGGAATAGATGGTGTGCTCGTGAACCAGGTTATACAAGTAACCGATCTCATGCTCGCCGGTGGACACGCGCGCCAGTTGAACGCCGCCGTTGACCCAACCTTGCTCGATAAAACGGCGATGAAAAATCTCGAAGAACTCGGGTCCGAATGCGCCGGGTTTACCGCGGGCCTGCCAGTAACGCTGATGGAAAAACTTGAGGCGTTCGAAGAAGGCAAGCGCTTCATCGACGGAACGCGCCAGTTCAAACTTGATCTCACCGCGTTTGCCGTATTCTTTGAGTGCGCGTCGCACCTGAGATCGGGTGTTCACACTCAACCATTCGAGGTAGTCTTTGTCGCCGGCACGAACTTTATCCAGTTCGACAAAGTACCACGGCTTATCGCCGACTTCATAAACGATCCAACCCATGAGATCTGCTAGCTTGGCGTAGTGATCTTCGGTAATTGTTTTATCGACTCCGCTCAATACCCACTCGTCCCAATCGCGCTGGTCCCGTAATGCTAAGCCAACTGTTTCAACTATCTCTGCCGCATTGCATGGGTCACACAGGAGTCCATTATGCTCAATCGTAACGCAGTCAAACCGGGCCGCACCGGTCTCGGTTAGCATTAAGGCATTCGCGTTCCCAAACTTACTCTTTACTTTCGCTCGGCACACCATGCCCAGACCTAAAATCTCGCCTCCCCGAGACACCCTCACCAGCAGAGGATGTATTTCGGGAGGTAAGGATGCGAGCCAACAACTTATCCAAGCCCACGACTGAAACACAGATGAGTTCGCTCGCTCTTCTAGAGCCCGCCATTCATTCTTCAGTCTCACTAATCCATAATCATTTGAAATCTCGACTTTGTAGTTATAAGAAGTCGATGCTGATTTTTGCTTATCGGTATATCCGTTTATTTCTCGTTTTAAGCTAACTTGATTCTGCAATTTGATCCTCCTGGAACGAGAAGTTATTCGAGCGAGATATCTCCCAAATCGCCGTACTTCGAGCGATTTCTATCTGGCAGCAAGCGCCATGCCAGTCTTTGATAATAATGGGGGGTAATTGTTTTTAAACGTAATCGATGGGGAAATGAATTCATCAAACTTCGCATTGGTATAACGACGAGAGGAAGATGCTCACTTGATTCAAAAGACGTTATCAGGCAAGTCATAAGGACGAAGATCAAAACGAACATCAAAGCCGTTTTAACAGAGGCGAGCCAAAAGTAAAAAGTACATTCGTGATGCAAAGATTACAACCATACTTTTTATTGGGTTGTTGAACCGCACATCCAAACCGAAAAATGTTTTTTTACCACGACCGCTAGGTCGGAACCGAAAAAATCCTAGCGTTATTTCATTGAACGGTTGGCGTCAAAAATTTAGATAACTCTGCCGGGTCAACGCCGCCATCTTTGTTTCGATCGACTGAGTCAAATACACTACCTAATCCTTCTAACTGCAAGGATTCGCTTCTACTAATAACTCCATCGCTATTGTTATCTAACTTTTTCATTATCGGCCCGACGTCGGTGGCGACTTCCTGGTCCAAACTCGCTTGGTGGGCGTCTAACAATTTTGTATCCCGAGCGAATCCCTGCAGATTCACTCCGAGGCCGATTAACGAGCACATGACAAAAACATGGGCCTTCATTTCCACCTCCATCTGAAAGTAAGAAACATCGCAGGTTCGGGGTATCGCGACAACTACAAACGAGCATAGCGCATTCCAAATTACAGAAGCGAAGGTCGTCTATGCTGCGCGGCGCTCCACCCCTGCGTAGTCATCGTTGGAGGCGCTGCGTCGTTCCGGACCACTGTAATGCCTAATATCCGACTTTGAAAAATTCTCTACAGGAGCCTCTGTGAATCGCGAGAGTATTCGAACGCTGCCGCGCCGACGAGCACGATCGTCAACTTGGGAAATTTCATTTTTTGTTTGCGCCCTCGACTCGTCCGATGTTTTCCAACCGCTTTCACGCCACTCAGCTTCACGTTCGTCGATATCAATTGGGTCGTACTCTTCTATGACGTCTTGCGCGCGTTCGCACTCTTCATCACTATCGGCATCGACCGTGAGAACATAGCCGCCACGGCGGACCGCCTCGGAATACGTCTCGTCGTGATCGCCGAATCCAAAAAAACTCGCGATCTTATCGCCTATCGATTCCTCCGACTTCGGCCGAATGGCCACGTCAGGGTTAGAGTTGTTGGCAAACGTCAGCCGTACATCACGGCTCGAGAAACCGCTATCGATTACAGCTTCTTGTGCTTGCTGCGCATCGCTTTGATCGTCAAAAACAGCTACAAGGGTTTTTCCCATGATAATCATCCTTTTTAAAGACACTAAAAATAGGTTCTGCCTTCCATAAGCCAAGCAATGATTAGGCCAAAAGTTCCCAGGGATTGATAAGCAGTTTGTAGAACGGACAAAACTTATTTATACCGAATTGGCGCCGCGTGGGTGGGTATAGCGGCGGGGAAAGTTGGTGGTAATCGAAGGTTAAAGGTGAAAAACTTGCACAATCGACCTGAAAGACTTGCAAAACGTAGCAAGACGAAATCGGTGGACAGTTAAGTAGGAAGCCGAATTCCTTGCAGTCGCTCTTAGTTTAGGATTAATTTCTTCGACAACAAAACAGCCTAAAATTCGTTTCCAAGATCGATCTAATTGAGTTGTTGCTTAACTTTATCTCACTGCACTTTTTTTGAAGAAAAGTTTGCGTATAGTTTTTCTAGCAAAGCTCGCGCTGTCGCGTCCGACGATGCAGGATTTTGACCGGTAATCAAGTTATGATCTGACAGAATATGGGGCTGCCAATCTAAAGCTTTCGAGAACTTACCGCCGCTTTTTTTCAGCATATCCTCTACAAGAAATGGTATCGCATGGGTAAGACCGGCAGCCGTTTCCTCGCTATTGGTAAATCCCGTGACCGATCTACCTTGAACTAAAGGCAAGCCATCGGTTGTTTGAGCGTAACGCAATACAGCAGGTCCGTGACAGACCGCGGCGACGGGTTTGCCAGCGGCGTATAGGGATTCGATAAGCTTTATGGAGTCACGATTTTCCACCAGATCAAACATAGGTCCGTGACCTCCCGGGTAGAATACGGCGTCATAATCGTCGGGAACTATTGTGGATAGCTTCGTGCTTTCCGCTAATGCTTTCTGCGTTTTGTGATCTCGCTGGAAGCGCAAAGTGGCGGCGGTTTCACCGTCCGGTAAGAGGCTTTTGGGATCGATAGGCGGCTGACCACCTTTGGGTGACGCTACCGTAACAACAGCCCCCGCATCTTGAAAAATAAAAAAAGGCGCCGCAAATTCTTCAAGCCAGACACCAGTTTTAAGCCCAGTATTGCCGAGGTCGCCATGGGAAGTCAAAACCATCAATATTTTCAAGTTAATCCTTTATGGCTTACGAAATACAACTAACCGATTTGTGCTCAGGAACAATCTTGAGAGAAGCACAATCGCAAAATGGTGCCAAATTTGCGCTGTAAAGAGCAAGACGATTTGCACACTGTTCTAAATTTAATTCACTCGGGTGCATTCGAACTGGCGTGCGGCGTCTAGAACCTTACAGAGCAAGGAGTAATAATCGATCCATATGAGATTAAACGGCGAGACGGTTCGTAGCAAATTAGGCAACGAGCCTGTAACGCCCTTTCCTTTTAGCGGGAAATTTGTGATCTTGACCATTCGCGGTGAATTTGCTGGCCATTAGTGACAATTTTGTTTTTGGCGGCATACATTGCGTTGTCTGCATGCTTAATAAGCGCAGTGTAGTTTTTGCCGTCGTTGGGATAGATAGCTAGGCCAATGCTCGCTGAGGCGTCAACGGATTTCTCGGATAAAAAATAGGTTTCATTCAAAGCCGCATGGACTTTATCGGTAACCGCCCAGGCGGCAAAATCGTCGTCCAAATCCGGCAGCATGATGACAAACTCGTCTCCACCGAAGCGACATACCGTGTCGCCGACGCGAACACAACCCGCCAATCGCTTCGCTACCTGCTGCAACAACTGGTCCCCCGCGAGGTGGCCAAGACGATCATTCACTTCCTTGAAACCGTCGAGATCGAGAAGCAATACAGCGACGCAGTTTTTATGTCTTTGTGCCTGCGCGAGCGCCTGTTTAAGCCGATCTCGCAACAATCGCCGGTTAGGCAGTTTCGTTAAGTCATCGTGATAAGCAAGGTATCGATCCCTAGATTCTCGCTCGATCAACAGCGTTAAATCGTGCGTCACTTGCAAGTTTCGTTCGACCAAACGTTTTAGTTGATCTAATTGCACACTCGCCGTTTCGTGACTTTGTAGGATCACGCGGGTCAGTTCCGCGACTTCACTGACCACGCTATGCAATTGAAGCAGGCCAGGATGCTCGAATTGGCTAAGATTTTCATTCTTCGATAATTCGAGATTGTGGTTCAAATTAAATCTCCAGGGAGAATGCTTTTGAGCTGTTCCATGAGTATTTGGTCTTCTTACCTGTATGAAACGTCTGAAAGCAACTAACGTACCAGAAATTAAACTTCCGCCTTGCCCGGGAAGCGGGCCCAGCGATGGCTAGAGCGCGGGAAATTTCTACAACCGACTGGTAAAAATGACTAGCTAGCTCCAATTAAACCCACATACCCCCGCCGCTAAAAGCGATGGTTGGCGTGGAGACATCGTTATACTGCTCGAGAAGAAATTGGTTCGCGGTCGGGTTCGCACTAGTTTTGGCGGCACCTAAAATAGGCGCTTTAGATCGGAACGCAGCGCCCATTTCTCTCATACTTGCGCTGCAACCTTTATAACTCGTCTAATCGATATTCCAGCAGGAGTTCCCGCCTGCGCTGGATAAGTTCATCACCTAAAATCTGGAGATCAATATTCGTTCGCCTTACTTTCGGGAATATTTTTTCCTCTTCTTTTATGACATGATGGTTGACATAATCACGCAACAATAAAACTTTGCGGTCATACACCACGTCGCTGGGGTGTAACTCTCTTAACTGGGAAATTATTTCAGTCATGCTCGCGTGTTCAAATTCCGCTTCATCCAGCAAATAATGTACTTGCAAAAACTTGCGTGCCGCTTGATAGAAGATTTCTTCCTCTATTCGAGAGTGAATACTTAATTCATTGCTGATCTCGTCAACTATTTCCTTCTTTGCATCATTGTCACGGCCCAACATTGCTCTCTCAAAAGCTTGAAATAGATTCTTGACGCGATCGTGATCTTCGGTGAGGATCTCAACCGCATCAGGTCTAGCGACAACAACTTTGCGAACAGCACTCATGTTAGCTCTACGATGAATAACGTATGGACATCAATGCAAGTCTTATGCCAATTGGTGTAATGGAAACGAGCGAAGGGAGTAACTTGCTAACGGTTGCCAAAGCACGGGCTTCAGCTTCAGTTTCTCTTACCCCGCTTTGCTCATAACCATCTTTGAATATGTTTCTGACCTAAATCTAGCTAAGCTGGCATGTCGGTTAAAGTAGGTATTACGCCAATATGACCGTTCCAAACTTGTACTGGCTCGTGAGGCATGGGTTTTGCTTGGAATGTCTAGATGGTTAACGTTTGACAGATAGACCTGTTACGCCCACTTCTTGATATGGAGTCAATTATGGCGAAATGCGATGTATGTAAAAACGAGTATGACAAGACTTTTACGATAACTATTCAGAATAATTCGTACGTGTTCGATTGTTTTGAATGCGCTATCCATAAGCTTGCCCCTTTCTGCGCTCATTGCGGGTGCCGGGTTATAGGCCATGGAGTAGATACCGCTTTGCAAACCTATTGCTGTAATCACTGTGCGGCGGCAGGAAGTTTTGGATCATTGGCTCGTCAATCGGTGTGAGAGGAAATAATCTAGCAAAAACGCGTCCCCTCAACGGTTGAAATTCGCCGCGCTGAACATGCCGCCGGCCGATATGTTTTGGGGTAACCGTTGGGCGACGCTCGACGATCCGTTTGGCCATCATTGGTCAGTCGCCACCCACGTGCGCGATGTGAGCCCGGAAGAAATCCAGCAAGCAATGCCAAAATGTGAAAGGCTAAGCTGTAAGCCGGTCAGCGCTGATCTGCTGGGCAGCTTTTTCTCAGTACGAATTAAATGAGAGACCATTCTGACAATCACCGGAAGCTGCCACTGCGGCAAAGTCGCGTTCGAAATCGAAGGCGAGATTCCGCCTTCTCTAACGCGCTGCACCTGTTCTTTTTGCGCAAAGCGGGGGACGCTTTATGCCTATTACGAACCTGCCCAATTCCGATTGACAACGCCAGAAGCCGACAGCACAACTTATCGCTGGCACTCAAAAATGGTTGCGCATAATTTCTGTTCAAGCTGCGGTTGCGGGACATTCAGCGACAGTCCTGCATTCCAACCCGATGGAAGCTGGGACGGCAAGACACGGCGCATTGGCATCAACGCAAGGCTGTTCGACAACTTCGACGCAGCCAACGCGCCAGTGCAAGTCATCGACGGCAAAAACCTTTGGTAAGCGTTTAAGTTTATGTTTCGATAAAAGGAGTCTGAAAATGTCGACCACCGCCAAGAACACCCGCGCCACAGTAGTTCCTTGTCTGCGCTATCGCGATGCGCCCAAGGCCATCGAATGGCTCTGTTCGGTCTTGGGATTCGAGGCGCAGCTCGTCGTGCCAAACGAAGACGGCACGATCGCCCATGCACAGCTTAGCTTTGGAAATGGCATGGTCATGCTGGGCTCCGTTGCCAAAGTCGAAAACGAGTTCAATCGCCTGACTCAGCAACCCGATCAGATCGGTGGCAAGGAAACACAAAGCCCGTACCTCATAGTGTCAGATGCCGACGCGGTGTACCAGCGAGCCAAGGCTGCCGGTGCAATAATCGAAATCGAAATCAAGGATGAAGATTATGGTGGTCGCGGCTTTAGCTGCCGCGATCTGGAGGGACATTTGTGGAGTATCGGTACTTACGATCCTTGGTGACACACAGGTCTTATGATCGAGAAAATGTTAATGGACGCGCAACCCACTGCCATCTTCTTCTGGCTAAGAATCTATTAGTCTGGCCACAATTGTTGCCGGCTCTTTGAATTGTTGGCGCGATGGTTACTCAGCGGCGGTGCAGTTTTCACAGATAAAAATCGACGTTGCCATTTGCTGTACGAAGTTGTCACGGATGCAGCGTGGAACACAAAACACGCGACGGTCACTAGTTTTATCGGCAAGCACACTGTGGACCTTCGCATCCAAACATCTCGAAAGCACCAGTGGTTCGTCAATGATGAAGCGCAAGTTGACGTGAATGGGTACTTAGATATTGACCTCGGTTTTACGCCTGCCACGAATCAAATCGTAATTCGCCGGCTTTCACTTAGCATCGGTGAACAAGTCGAGGCGCCCGCAGCTTATTTAACGTTCCCTACCATGCGCCTCAAGGTTCTGCCACAAACTTATCACCGAAGCGGGCGGCTGGAGTACGACTACGAGGCACTAAGCTTCGCATACAGAGGTAGACTGAAAGTATCCTCTCTCGGCGCAGCGGTGGATTATCCGGGCATGTTTACCCAACTCAAATAGCTGAGGCTCCGATCTTTTTGCATGGCCACGAAGGGCTTCCGAATTGCCTTGTGGCGATGCACGCCCTGCGAGGCAACGGCCCAAAGGGCACGCGGTCTCCATATCCCGTGGCTTGCTACGAAAATTAAAAGCCCTTGGCGCTGAGGACCTCAAATAGGTGGATGGAAAGTAGCACGATGGTGAATGGGTGCAATTTGATGCGGTTGCGCCGCCTAACCCGATAGGGAACTAATGCGGCCGTAAGATACACTAGTGGCGGTGCGAGAAGCTATTCGTTGTTGAAGTGTCATAAGATGTCGACAGTGGCATTTTGAAAAGTTTTCCGCCTTACTCTACAAATTACATTTCGATGAATACGAAATGAATGACCGTAAGCACTGATTTACTGCCGTTGAATGATAAGAATCTTCATACCAAGGAAAAGTACTGCGCCACGTAACTATTCAGCGTTGAATCGGTCGTGAACGTTGCGCAAGTTAGATAACGAGTATTGCGCTTGTCCATGCTACTTTGCAAATTCGGTCGATCAACCATCGTGATTCGTTAATGACGTCGGCAATTTCATTTTTCTCAACTGGCGGCATGGCGCGCGCGTTGCGTACCTAAAGAGTCCAGGGATTTACGTAATCAATCGTACGGCGGTGAGCATGAAGCATAGTGAGAAATTGATAGTAGGGTTGACGGCGGCGGGTCCCTTGGAAGTGATATGCCCCCAATTCCAATAATTATTTTCTGCTAGTAAATAGCAAGCCACGCACCGGCACAAAGCTTGCATGTCTATCAATGAGATCGCGCGACGTATTGTGTGCTTTGCAGCCGACCTCTTTACTTCATATTTCGGATGACGAAAGGACAAACTATGGCCAAGAACACCATTTGCCTTTGGTATGACAAAGATGCCGAAGAGGCTGCCCGTTTTTATTGTAAGACCTTTCCCGACAGCACAATGGGCAACGTGCACCATGCGCCGAGTGACTTTCCCGGCGGTAAAAAGGGTGATCCACTGCTGGTCGAGTTCACCGTTCTCGGCATCCCCTGCGTCGGCCTCAATGGCGGCCCTGAGTTCAAGCACAATGAGTCATTTTCGTTTCAGGTCTCAACCGAAGACCAAGCCGAAACCGACCGCTACTGGAACGCCATCGTCGGCAATGGTGGGGAGGAAAGTCAGTGTGGTTGGTGCAAGGATAAGTGGGGTGTCTCGTGGCAAATCACTCCCAAGGTATTGATCGATGCTATGAGCGCAGGCCGTGAGATCGCCAAACGCGCTTTCGAAGCCATGATGCCGATGCAGAAAATCGACGTCGCTACAATCGAAAAAGCGGTGCGCGGCTGACCTAAGAGAGCTTGATACAGAATTCGAGTCCGACATGCGATCAGACCATCACCGACACAAAATTTCGATCCGAGCGATGCCGAAAGCAAATGCCGCGACTCGACTTGGCGGCAGCCGTAGTTTTAACGACTCCCGATGTACCCATGCGAACCCAAGCCGCGTTCGAACCACAAAACTGGTCAATACCAATTCCCTTGGTCGGCTAGTGATGAAGGCGCAGCGGTCTAACGAATAGATCTTTGCAGTGAAGAAGCAAAGTGAGGTAGCAAAAGTAATGTCATCGCCAGTTGACCTGGCAAGATTAACCGATAGGAGATTTTATGAAAATGCAACGAATGTTTTTAGCGGCCTCAGCCGCGTGCGTCATCGCCTCCGCGTTTGCACAGGACCAGCAAGAAAAACCGCAGATGACGCCGGAGCAGAAGGAAGAGATGGAAGCCTACCAGAAGGCGGGAACGCCGGGCGCACCACATCAAGCGCTGACGGACACAGCCGGTACGTACGACCTCAAGATCAAGAGTTGGCACGAGGCTGGTGGACCTGCGCATGAGGACACCGGTACGGCGACCCGCACAATGGCGCTGGATGGACGCGTGCGCGTAGAGAACGTGAAGTCGTCCATGATGGGAACTCCTTATACTGGCCATGGCATGATGGGCTACGACAATGTGAGCGGCAAATACTGGTCAACCTGGAACGACAGCATGTCGACGGGGTTGATGGTGAGCGAGGGAACGTGCGATGCGAAAAATGCTTGCACGTTGACGGGCAGCTGGAATGATCCGATCAAGAAAGCTGCGGTGAAGGCGCGAATGACCTCGCGTTGGACCAGTCCGACGACCGAGGTGTTCGAGATGTACGCGCCTGGGAAAGATGGAAAGGAGATGAAGATGATGGAGATCACCTACACCAAAAAGTAGCGCATTTCCGCACCGAATATGACTTGTTTATTGGACGCCGTGTACCAGCATGCGATTACGCTTGGCGTCAAGAGCATAGCTACACGCCTTCGAACATCGATTGGGATCTAGCGGCCGTTCCTCGATGTCGAAAAATCGATGCGGATCTAAAGTTTCGTCTCATGCCCAATGGAGATCAACATGAGAAATCTGCAAGTTATTCGGAATCAGCAACAGGCAAAGAATGGGATAAAGTCCGTAGCCACTTCTGCAGAAAATGGGGAATAGCAACGCACGGCCATGGCCGAAGAGAGGAAATGGGCGGTGCCTTTCTTTCGCTTCACCTAGCAGCTCTCGATGATTTGCCGGTCGACGAATTGGTCGCCGCACCCGTCCACTACATGGACGGGCGGCACGACAATTGGAACAATCCGCCATCGGAAACCCGGCATCTTTGAAAACAGAAATCGCGGAAAGCGCCGCGAAGGAGAATTGCAATGGAAGCACAGGAACTTTACCGCGGTCGACTGATTGATCACCTTCAGGTGGTCGTTGCTGATTTGGAAGCAAGTCGGCGGTTTTACCGGGCGGTGTTTGTCGTGTTGGAGATTCCCATGGCCGGGGAAGCGCCCGACCATTTTTGGGCTGACGAGCTCTTTGTGTCGACGGCCGACAGCCCAGCCGCACAGGGCAAGCTCACCGGCCGCCATCATCTTGCGTTCCAAGCCAAGGACCGCGCGACTGTTGAGCGCTTCCACAAGGAAGGGCTATTGGCAGGAGGCAAGGACAATGGTGCGCCCGGCCAACGGCCCTATCATCCCAGATACTATGCCGCGTTCCTGCTTGATCCAGACGGCAACAACATTGAGGCCGTTTATCACGGCGAAGCAAAGCGAAGCGCACGAGCTGTCAAGATTACTTTCTAAGCCAGTTCTCACTTGTGATCAGAAAAATGGCCGTCATCATGTAGAAACGGACATTTTTGAAAGCAAGGCCATGTAGAGGGGAGACGTCGCATGCCTAACGATCGAATGTCCCGTTTCGAGATCTTCATCGGTACCTGGAACACGACCGGCGAAGTGTTGGAGACGGCCAGCGCGCCAGCCTCCGTGCTCTTGCGACCGATGCTTATCGATGGCTGCCCGGAAAACACTTTATCGTGCACGACGTGGATGCGCGCTTTGGCAAGAAGCCCACCCGATCGATGGAAGTGATCGGGTACGACAGCGCACGGAGAAAGTACCTGTCGAGGTCGTACGACGATCAGGGATCAAGCGAGGTCTTTGCAGTCGCGCTCAAGGGTCGAACTGCCGAATCGCTGGAAGGACCGTGGCGATCGGGCGCGACCAGCGTAAACGTAAACAATACCGCTATCACCCTCAATGGCGCGAGATGCGCGACCAACAAAAGTACGATCAAATGCTTGCCTTTGGCCATCTGTTGCCGGCGATCAGAAAACAAGTGGAACGGGATCTCGCTCGTCCCGGATTACCGCGAGAGAAAGTTCTCGCGACGCTGGTACGGCTATTGGAAACAACGTTGATTCGCATCGGCAACGAGGAGTATGCGCGTGACAACAAATCTTTCGGTCTCACCACATTGCGCGATCGGCACGTTAGAAATCGAGGGAACAACCATACGCTTTCAGTTTCGCGGCAAGAGTGGCATTGAGCACTCAGTAGACATAAAGGATCGTAAAATCGCTCGAATCCTGCGTAATGCCGCCGATCTGCCGGGTGAGGAACTGTTTCAGTACCTAGACGAAAATGGCGAGCGCCGGAATATCGAATCGGCTGATGTGAACCAATATCTGCGTCAGATCACCGGACAAGAATTTAGTGCGAAGGATTTTCGAACGTGGGCGGGTACCGTTCTCGCCGTACAAGCGTTACAAACCTTTCCGGCACTTGCTTCGATGGCGCAAGCGAAACGTTATGTCACCGAGGCCATCACTGCAGTAGCAAAAATTCTTGGCAACACAAACAGCGTGTGCCGCAAGTGTTATGTTCATCCACATGTAATCGAGGCCTGCGTAGGCGGTTCATTGAGGGATAGCCTAATGAAAATCTCTAAGCGTACCAAGCGCGGATTGCGTCCTGAAGAATGGAAAACATTGATGTTCCTCGAGAATCAATTTAAGGTACGGAAAAAGTTGAGCGTAAACTAAGCGAATGCCTATGTTTCAACATCGCATCGAAACAGACAGCATGGGCCCCGCCGAACGCTCGGGCGCCGTCGTTCGTTTGCCGATGCGCGGCAGCGAAACGCGCTCAGCGCCCGCGCAACAACTCCTCCAACGCGTACAGCGTCTTCTGCGGGAATCGGTCCAGGGGATAAAAACATGTGATGATCTGTACCGCAGCCTCATACGTTTTGACGTCGAGGTGGCGCAACAGATAGCGGATGTCGTCCTCGTCGTGAAACTCCTCGCCGATGCGCATCGCCAGACACTTCATCGCCAACAAGTATTGCGGCTGCGCCAGCATGACCCGAAGGTGATCGAGCTCAAGGAAGCGCTCGAATTCGCCGCGGTCGCCCATGAATCCCTTCACCGCGTCGTTGAGCCAATTCGCGTCGATACCTGCTTGCAACGAGACCCTTGCCGCCGCCTCGCGCACCTGCCGCGCCGGGCGGAAGAATGCATCGATATCGCGTGTCGCCGGTCGCGCTTCGTAGGCCAAACACATTACGGCGCCACCGACCACGAACAATTCGCCCTGCACACCGACCTTGCCCAATTCGGTGTTCAGCAGATCGAATAGTCGCCGTATGTCCTTCGTGGCCAACATGGCGCTGTCAGACCCGGCCACCGATGCTGGTATCTATGAAGATGTTGCGGCGCCTGAACGGAGGCGGCGAATTCGCGAGCAGATGGAGGCGCAAGTTCTGGAGTCGCGAACCGAACAGGGGTATTGCCAACGGTGCGACTGCGCGCGTCCAGGCCGGCGCCTCGATGCCGCGCTTCACGCAAGCGTACTCGATCATCGCCGCTGCGTAGTTCGCGACCTCGGGCGGCAGCGGCAGCGGCGGCGGCGCCGTCACCGCGCGGCGTAATTCGTCTATTCCGAGCGCAGCCAGCAGGTCATGCAGTTCTGCCAACGCGTAACGGCGCGCCCGTTCGTCGGCGAGCCGCCGAAGCAGCTCCCCGACCCGGATATCGTCCGCGCCCAGCACGCATGCGAGGACGTAGGCTGACATGTCCATACCGGCACGGCGCGCGGCGCGCGCGATCGCGCGCTTGGCGTCGGCGCTGACACGGATCTGCAGTTGCGCCGTTTTCGTCGGGTTGCCCATCCGTGGCAGATTACGGCCACGAACCCCAATTGTCAATACGGAAGTATTGACGTATCCGCGGTTGGCTCGTCGCCTCAGCACTGGATGAAAAGGTCGGCCGCGCGCGGTGACCGCCAAGATGCTGTGATTCTTGGGTAAACACGCAAGGCGCAACTTCTCCGGAGGATCTCAAACGGCTGATGGAGAAGGCCGATAAGCATGTTGCGCTGCTGGTTGAACGAGACGGGACGCGCACTACGCTACTTTGAGTAAAGCCACGAGCCGCGTCCAGCTTGCCCAGTGGCAACGCATGCCCTGCGAGGCAGTATCCATATGCCTCGTGGCGTGGGCATCTTCCAGCAAGCCATTGGTGTTCTCACAACTGGCCCGCTGCCACGACTGTGCGGATCGCCGAAGTAAACTTTAATCCCCACCTTTGGTCAAACGCCCTGTTCGCCATTTCCCGCCTCGGTCGTAGGTCAGGGTTTGACGGAAGATCGCCGGACGGCTTGAGCTTGCGGCAAACCCTTGATAGACGCTGAAGCGTCTTTGCGGTCCAGTTGTACCAACAGGAGGTAACGGGTGTGCGTTCAACCATCACCCCCACCGCCGAACGGTTGCCTTGCCCAACAATCAGATCCCCTTCCCAATGTCCCGCACCCGTCGTCCGCCGCCTCGGTCGGCCGCTCGTGGATGCTGCGCCGAGTAACGAGGAGGGGACACCCTTGGCCGGCTTGCCTTGGCGACGTAAGTGACGCTTGAGTTCGGCTTTAAGCTCACCCCGTGGTAGCACTTCCAAGGCATGGTAGATGGTCTGATGCGACACCCAACGTTCCGGCTCATCTGGATACTGCATTCTAAGCCGATGGGCAATCTGTTCGGGCGACCAGCCCCGGCGCAATTTGCTCATCACCGGCTGCCACAGCCGACTACCGGGTATCAACACCCGTGGCCGTCTGGCGACCTGTGCCCGTCGGCTGGCTTGCCGTTGCGCTTGGCACACAAAGTAACCCCATTGACCCGACCCATCACAGCTACGGTTGCGCGCGAGTTCCCGCGTGATGCTACTGCACCCGCGGCCGAGTGCGCGCGCAATCGCGGCCACTCCCGCCCCTCTATGCACCATCGCCGCGATCCGTTCTCGTTCCATTTCGTCTATGTGTCGATAACTCATCATGCAACACCTCCTGTGGACTGACTTCTCCTGACCAGACATGTTGCACTTGTATCTTTAGACCGCCCTTATTCCATTGTCGCGGTCGATGAATGTGGCGAGAACTCGTCCCTCCTCCTTGAAGAGGGGGAGGGCTAGGGGTGAGATGAGGAATTCGCAACGCATGCGTTGCGCATATCGAACGACATTGGTTTGCAAGCCAATGTGCGCACTGCAAGTGGGGGTGGCAAGACAATAGGTGATTGTCTGCCATAACAGCATGCCCCCATCCCATCTTCCCCCGCGTTGCAGGGGAAGGGGCCGCCCCGAGCCGCCATTGGCAGCCCTCGGTTTGATTGGCGCTTTTGAGGTGCTCATCTCCTCAGCCTCCGGCTTTGCCGGAGCTCATTTAACTAAAATTGAACCAAAAACTTGTGTAGACCTACAGCTTCGAGGGTATGGAAGCTAATAAATCCAATAGCGTTTTCTCATCAACGGGCTTCACTAAATGGCGGTCGAATCCCGACTCCTTCGATTTTTGCCGGTCTTGATCTTGACCCCAGCCGCTTAACGCCACCACTACGATGTTCTTGCCCCAGGGCTGCTGACGAATTC
The DNA here is from genome assembly GCA_963714525.1 of uncultured Pseudomonadota bacterium. Taxonomy (GTDB): domain Bacteria; phylum Pseudomonadota; class Gammaproteobacteria; order Burkholderiales; family JALYOK01; genus JALYOK01. The sequence goes on along the minus strand of CAVQPB010000010.1, from coordinate 4,080 downwards.
GCTGACAAACTTCAAAACCGTTTAGCTTAGGCAGCCCGATGTCGAGCAGTATTAAGTTCGGTAAAACTTTCTCTGCCATTTCTAGCGCCTCGAGGCCATCATGGGCGATATGGGTTTGGTTTCCTGAAATTTCTAATAACAAAGCTAGGGACTCCGCGGAATCAAGGTTATCGTCGACGACGAGGATGCGATGAACCGCGTGGGTGGCACATCGACCGCGATTGGCAGGGGAGAGAATGGCGCTGACGATTCTGTAAGAATACGAAGGCGAACTACGATCTCGCTGCCTTGACCGAGTCCGGCACTGTTGGCGACAACTGTACCTTGATGCAATTCTACTAATGTTTTGACCAGAGTCAGGCCGATTCCCAACCCACTTGCCGAGCGCTCTAGCGAAGTATCGCCCTGCATGAAAAGATCGAAGATATAGAGAACTTGGCTGGGGGCAATGCCGATGCCGCTGTCGCCCACCCGTATCGTGGCGTGACCGCCGTCGACTTCGACCGTCATCGAAATTCGCCCCCTTCGGGTGTGAACTTACTGGCGTTACTTAAAAGATTTCCCAGCACTTGAGCAAGCCGGGCGGGGTCGGCGTTCAAATAAATAGGCTGCTGCGGTAATGTAATGGTCAGGTTCTGGTGCTTTGATTCAACCAATGTGTCGGCTGCTTCAACCGAATGGTGCACGATCGATGCCAGTTCAACTTGGGCGCGACGTAATTCGATTTTGCCGCGGCTAATGCGGCTTACATCGAGCAGATCGTCCACCAGTCGCACCATTTGCCCAACCTGACGCTCGAGCATCGACGCGGCCGATTGCACGGACACGTTTGCGTCGGAGGTTCGCCGGAGAATTTGTACGGCGTTGCGGATCGGCGCGAGCGGGTTACGCAGCTCGTGCGCCAGCATAGATAGGAATTCATTCTTCCGACGGTCGGCTTCCTTGACTTCGTGGATATCGGTATTCGAGCCGACCCACATCACAACCCTGCCATTCTCATCACACAGCGGAGACGATCGGCTCAAATGCCATCGATACTCACCGTCTGCACGTCGGAAGCGATGTTCGATTTGGAATGGCTCGGAATTGTCGATCGACTTTTGCCAACGAGCCTTGGTCTCTGCGACGTCGTCGGGATGGATGCATTGCTGCCAACCCAAATCGCGAAGTTGGTCGAAAGGCAAGCCGGTAAATTCAATCCATTGTGAGTTTAAGTAATCAACCTCGCCATTGGGTTTCGCGGTGAAGATTTTCTGCGGCGCTGAATCCATGACAAATCGCAGCCTCTGTTCCGACTCCACGATCGCCGCACGGGCCTGCGCCTGAGTCGCGATGTCTCGGAAATAACACACTACGCCGAATCCGCCCTCCGGAAGAACTATTCGGTTAATTTGCCATTCGTAGTATTCCGTTTCTCCGCGATCTAGGCGTTGTTCGGCGCGCTCCTGGGTCACATAAGGTTCACCGGTCCGCAGCGTTTTCCGAAATAAACCGACGATCTCATCCGCGTAGTCCTTGGGCCAAAGAATGTGGATAACCTCCACGAAGTCGCGCCCGATTAGTTGTCCTATATTGCCGAACACCGGCCGCGCCGTGCGGTTTACCAGCTTAATCCTTAGGTCGGCATCAACTAAGTAAATCCCTACCGGTGAGGCATCGATGAGCGTCTCAAACCTAGCATTTGACCTTCGTAATGCCTGGTCAGCGTAACTGCGTTCGCTGATATCTTCGATGGCGAGCAAAATCGAGGGGTCTTCCTCGCCTACCTGCAAAAGACGGCGGGCGTTGAGACTCATCACCCGTTTACCCAGATTTTTAAACTCGCGTTCCACCTGAAAATCTTCAACCTCGTTATTCTGCGGTAGTATTTTTTCCAGCAGTTGGCGTAACTCGGGGATATCCCAATCGCGATCACCGAGTTCGAATAAGTAGTAGTTAACAGTGTATTCGGGCGACAAGTGGAATTTCTCATAAAACGCTCGGCTCGCCATCCGCACTCGCAGGTTCCCGTCGAGCACCACCAGCGGTTCTCGGACCGTTGCCACAATGCTTTCAGTATATTTAGCCTCTGTTAAATTCCGAGTGGGTAGTATGGCGTCAGTTGGTTATGGGTTAAGGAGACGGTATGACGGCCAAGCTGTTTGAGGTGGCGCTGGGGATTGCCGCGCCGTGGTCGGTGGCGACAGTGAAATTCGATGAGGCCGCCAAAGTGTTGACGGTGCTGATCGACTTCGAGCCTGGCAGCCGCTTCGCGATCGGGGGTCATGAAGGCGTGCATCCGGTACATGACACGGTGACCAAGGCCTATCGGCACTTGAACTTCTTCCAGCACGAGTGCCGCCTGCAAGTGCGCACGCCGCGTGTGAAGTTGCCCAATGGCTCGGTGCGATTGGTCGAGCCGGACTTCGCGGGCCGCTTGTCCGGCTTCACCTTGCTGTTCGAAGCGATGATCCTGATGCTGGCACAGCAGATGCCGTTCGCGGCCGTGGCGCGCATCGTCGGTGAGTCGGCGCACCGCGTGATGGCGGTGTGCGAGTGCTACGTGCACCTCGCCTTGAGCCTGGCCGACTTTAGCGACGTAACCGCACTGGCCATCGATGAGACGTCGCGTTCGCGCGGCCACGACTACATCACCTTGGCCGCTGACGCGCTCGCACGCCGAGTGCTGTTCGTCACCGAGGGGCGCGATGCCAAGACCATCAAGGAACTGGCCGACGATCTGAACGCGCATGGCTGCCCAGCCGAGCAAATCGAGTCGGTCAGCATCGACATGTCGCCGGCCTTCATCCACGGGGTAAGCGAGGAACTGCCTCACGCTCGCATCACCTTCGACAAATTCCATATCGTTTGGCACGCCAGCACGGCGGTGGACAGGACGCGCCGCCTCGAGCAGCGCACCGACGCGTCCCTCAAAGGAATGCGCTGGTCGCTGTTGAAGGATCGTTCGAAATTGAAGCCTGAAGCCGCCACTGACCTGGATGCTTTGATCGCCAAGATGACTACGGTACGTACGGCTCGAGCATGGCTCTACAAGGAGCAATTGCGCGAGATCCTCGATCGTAAACAGATCAACGTCATGCGCGGCATGCTCGAACACTGGTGTACGTGTGTGATGCGCAGCAAGGTCGAACCGATGAAGGAGGTCGCCGCTCTCGTACGCCGCCACCTGGAGGGCATCGTGGCTTGGGCGCAGACCCGCCAGACCAACGGCTTCCTCGAGGCCATCAACGGCCTGTTCCAAGCCGCCAAGCGCCGTGCGCGCGGATTCACCCGTCTGTCCACTATCAAGACAGTCATCTTCCTGATCGCCGGTAAGCTTAACTTCCATGCCATCAACCCTCATGCCCCTCAACCCACTTGAAATTTAATAGAGCCTATATTTATAGCGCGCTTCATCGCGTCAATGTCGACCAAGATCATTTTTGGATACTCCCGCGATCGTTGATGTGGAGCTGGATTGATCGGCAGTTGTCGACCATCATTTACCCATTCCCTCCAAGGAAAAATGCTATGGGTTAAGATTGGAAGATCTAGATTCGCGTACTGCAGGCTACCCAACGAGGGAATGCACTAATCACGTGTCCAACGCGAGAAAGGTTCTAAGTTATTGATATGAGAATTTAACGCAACGCCTCCGACCCAACGTAATCTCTCGGCCGTTTTAGAATATTGCTGATAGACAGTGTCAATGTAGCGGTGTCTGAGGGGTGGAATCTCGATGCGTTCTCACACTGAAGGGGGCGCTAGAAAAAGACGGCGAATGTTTTCGCTTTTAACTAGGTTTTTTTGCGTCCGCCCATCCATTCTCGAGAAACTTTTGCATTTCATCGGGAGAAATAGAATTATCTCGATCGGTGTCAATTGCCGTCCAATCTCTAACGCCTTTTGCTCCTGTTGCGCTAGGCGCTTGGCCGGAAGTTTCGTTGTCTTTGGCCGCAGGATGGGTAGGCTTCTGTGCGGCAGTCGGTCCCGCGCCGGTTTTGTCGTCACTCGTTGCCGTCGGAGAGGTCGCGGGGTGAGACGGAGCTTCTTGTTCAGTAGTCGCAGATCCCGATTGCGGCTTGGCCGGCGTTTGTTCCT
>CAVQPB010000009.1:0-29332 GCA_963714525.1 uncultured Pseudomonadota bacterium | reverse complement strand
TCCTCAAAGGTTTCCCCGTTTCCAACATATGCTTAATCCGCGCTTGGCTCTTGGGATTCTTGAGTAGTTCGACAAAATGTTTGCGCTCAAGTTTTAGGAACCAATCTTCATCGACCATCGTCCCCGCTTCGATTTCGCCGCCGCATAGCGCATCGGCCAAGCGGCTGCTGACCTCAAAATCGTGCGCTGAGATAAAGCCGCCGTCGCGCATGTTGACCAGCATCATCTTCAATGTGGCGATGCCGGTTTTGCCGGCGACGGGAATTTGTTTGGGTAACGGTGGGCGATAGCCCGCTTCGCTGAGCGCACGGATTTCGGCTTTCGCCACGTGCAGCAACTCGTGCGGATTCATTATCACCGTATCGCGTGGACGTAGGTAACCGTAACTGCGGGCCTGCGCCGCGCTCTTCGACACTTCACCCATGGCGATGGTCTGAAACGCCCGCTGGATGCTGGGGAACACGTCGCCACCCTTGGCAGTGCGCGCGGCCCGCAACGCGATTTCCTTGCAGCCGCCGCCGGCGGGAATCAACCCGACACCGGTTTCAACCAAGCCCATATAGCTTTCGAATGCGGCTACGGTTTTGGTCGAGTGCATCGGAAATTCGCAGCCGCCGCCGAGCGCCATGCCTTGCACCGCCGCGACCGTCGGCACCATGGAATATTTCAGCATCTGCGCGGTTTGTTGAAACTTGGCGACCACCGCTTCGATCTTGGCCCACTGGCCCATCATCAACGCCGGCGCCATGGACATCAAGTTCGCGCCGACGGAGAACGGTGCTTCATGCCAGATCACCAGGCCGATATAATTTTGTTCGGCCTCCTGGATGGCGCGTTGCAAACCATCGAGGACATCCTCGCCGATAGCGTGCATTTTAGATTTGAAGCTCGCGATGGCGATGCCGTCGCCCGTATGCCAACAACGTAGGGCCTCCGTTTCGAATATCGTCGTCCCCGGGTCGCGTTTTTCGCCCAGCACCGCGTCGGGAAAAGTTTGGCGCGCGTAGACGGGGAGGGCGGAGCGCGGTTGATTTTTTTTAGCTGCGGCGGACCAAGATCCTTCGGGCCCATGAACGCCTAAACGGCCGTCGCTGACCCAAGCGGGCAAGGGTACTTTCGCCATCGTCTTTCCGGCGGCGATATCTTCATTGATCCACTGCGTAACTTGCTGCCAGCCCGCCGCTTGCCAGGTTTCGAACGGACCGACATTCCAGCCGAATCCCCAGCGTATGGCGAGATCGAGATCGCGCGCATTATCGGCGATGGATTCCAAATGCACCGCGCAATAGTGAAACACATCGCGAAAACAGGCCCACAGAAATCGCGCCTGCGGATCGTTTGAAGCACGCAGCTTGGCGAATTTCTCCGCCGGATTTTTCTCTTTCAAAATGGCTTTGACATCGGGCTTGGCTTCGCCGCCGGAGACGCGGTAATCTTGCTTCGCCGGATCGAGCACTTCGATGTCTTTCCCAAGCTTGCGATAGAAACCGGCTTTAGATTTTTGGCCCAGCGCACCTTTGCCGATCAAGGCTTGCATCACTGCTGGAACTTTGTAGTGTGGGTGCCACGGATCGTTTGGTAAGCCGTCTTTCATCGTATTGATCACGTGGGCCAAGGTGTCCAAACCCACCACATCGGCGGTGCGAAAGGTGGCGCTCTTGGGACGCCCAAGCAGCGGCCCTGTCAGAGCATCCACCTCGTCGAAGCCCAATCCATGCGCTTCTCCATGATGCATCGTTGCGAGAATCGAAAACACGCCGACTCTATTGGCGATGAAGTTCGGCGTATCCTTCGCTCGCACCACGCCTTTACCCAACGTGGTGACGAGGAAACTCTCCAACTGATCGAGAATCTCGGGATCAGTCCCGGCATGGGGAATCAACTCGACCAGCGCCATGTAACGCGGCGGGTTAAAAAAATGTATGCCGCAAAAACGCTTGCGCAGCGCCTCGGGAAATACCCCGGCGAGCGACGTGATCGATAGACCGGAGGTATTGCTGGCAAAGATCGCGTGCTCGGCAATGTGCGGCGCGACTTTTTCGTACAAGGATTTTTTGATGTCCAGCCGCTCGGCAACCGCTTCGATGATGAGGTCGCATTCCTTCAAGAGATCCAGATGCTGATCGTAGTTCGCCGGAATAATTTGGCCTAGCCTCTCGCTGGAGCCGATCGGGCTGGGCTCGAGTTTCTTCAACGCATCGATCGCTTTCAACACATTACCGTTGGGATCGCCCTCCTTGGCGGGCAATTCGAACAGTATCGATTGGACATTGGCGTTGACCAAATGCGCGGCGATCTGCGCGCCCATAACGCCGGCGCCGAGCACCGCGACTTTTTTTACCATAAATGGAGTTGCCACGACAAATTCCTTCGAGAATCACTCTGTGACTGACGTGTCAGCCACAGAGGGTTATGAGAATTTACTGAACTACATTAACCGACTAAAACCGATGGTTGTACTGAACACTGATAATATCGACACTGGGGTTGTCATAGCTCCCTTGCAGTGTGCCGCGGCCATTGTTCTCCGCACGCGATGCCGGCTGGTTGATCGATGCGCTCTTCACGAAGATATGGGCATAGCCGAAATCCAGCGACGCATTTTGAGTGATTTTCCAGTTGGCGCCGAAGGAGAGCCAGGTGCGATCTTGATCCGGGATGCGCGGTGTGCGGAACTCATCTGGCACCGGACTTTGATCGTACGCAACACCCGCGCGCAAAGTCCAGGCATCTGCAGGTTTGTAACTCGCTCCGACCGCAACGCGGAAGCTGTCGTCCCAGTTCTCCGTGGTAACGCTATCGGGGGCGCCGCTGTTGAATTGCACCCGCAGCTCTTCGAATCGGCTCCAGCGCGTCCACGTGAGATCCGCCATCAATGCCCAGCGCTCGTCGATTTGAGAGTTCACTCCCAGCGATATGGACTCTGGCAAGTCAACACCCGCTTTCGCGCCGGTATTTGAAAACGCCGCGTTGAGGGCCGGTACGCCGGCGAATCCCGCCGGTACATTTTCATATTCGACATCGCCCTCTAGATCTTGACTGACCGACGAACGATAGGCGACACCCATTCGGGTACTCGGCACGATTTGCCACATGAACCCTAAATTGAAGCCATAACCCCAATTATCGCCATCGACGGTTGCCTTCCCATCCCTTGCTGCGTTACCGGGGACCGTTAATCCGCTCGCTGCGCACAATGGGCCCAACGCTGGCGTCGCCGCAGCGGCGCCGAGACAGACCGTGCTAAAGTCCACCGCACTGCTCAATTCAGCCTTCGCGTACTGAAGGTTGACGCCGCCGCCGATGGAGAAGGCGTCATTGATTTTCCAAGCGATGGACGGGTTGATATTGACAACCAGCAACGCGGATTTCAGTGCGTGATAGCGACCTACCCAGCCGTCGTCATATTCCGTGGTCAAGCCAAAGGGAGAATTAACACCGACGCCGAGGGTTAACTTGTCCGTCAGGCCATGGGTCAAATAAAAATTGGGAATAAACGCGATGTCGCCCGCATCGCCACCGTTCCCACCGGACATGGGTAGTCCATTGGGTGGCGGCAAGAATGTTCGAGAGCCTTGATTTTCAAACTCAGCCGTCGGCTTAACAATATGTCCGGCAAGTGAGAAATTCGTTCCCGACAGATAACTCATTCCGGCCGGGTTCCACCAGAGGGTGCTCGCATCCTCCGCCGCAGCGGTGGAGGCAAACGAAGTGCCGAGTCCGGAAACGCTTTGTTCGAACAGTTGAAAACCGGCTGCGTGGGCGTTGGAAATCCATGCGGCGCTTGCGAAACAAACCGTCACCGAAATGACAGCGCGATGTGTGGGGTTCATCGTAGTGATCCTTTCTTTAAGTGTTGGTGGTAGTGAAAAAACTACTTCGCTGCTATCGGCCGCGGCTGCCCGCGTTCATCCAGGGCGACGAAAGTGAGTTGCGCCTGTGTGACCTTGATCGACTGGTACTCGCCATGGCGTAAGCGTTCGGCGTAGACTTCGACATCCACGGTGATCGAGGTTTTGCCGATCTTCACCACGTCTGCGTAGAAGCTCACGACATCGCCGACGAACAACGGCTCACGAAATTCGAACGAATTCACCGCGCGGGTCGCCACCCGGCCTAGTGCATGGCGAACCGCTGGAATACTCGCCGCGATATCGACTTGCGCCATGATCCAGCCGCCGAACACGCTACCCAGCGCGTTGACGTCGTTCGGCATGGCGACGACGCGCAGCGTTGGTTGGCGATCGGGTAATTGGGTTGCGGCCATGAGTTATTTTTTCTCGTAAAGTGCAGTCACTTCGCTGCCAAAATGTTCCAGGATTTTAGCGCGCTTGACCTTGAGGGTAGGCGTCAGAAAACCATTGTCCACCGTCCACGGCATGACGGTGGCCGCGACACGGCGTACTTGGGCGTAACCCGGGAATCCACTCAAACGCACGGAGATTCGCTCCAACAGGACTTTTTGCACCGCATCCACATTGGGCGTGTCCTCTTTGAAGTTCGCTTGCGATGCCAATTTGGTCCATTGCTCCTGGTTAAGCGATGTCAATACGGACAGGTAAGCCTTACCCTCTCCCAACACCATGACCTGCTCGAACAGCGGATCGGTGATGATCGCCAGTTCCATATCGACCGGCGGAACTTTTTCGCCGTTGGCCATGACGATAATATCTTTGATCCGCCCGGTGATGTAGACGTGGCCGCTCGGATCGATACGCGCCTGGTCGCCGGTATTTAACCAGCCGTCGGCCGATAACACCGCTGCCGTTGCCGTTGGGTTATTCCAATAACCCAGCATCACTTGCGGCCCACGGGCGAGCAGGACTTGGTTGTCACCGACTTTCAGCTCGGTGCCCGGCGCCGGTTGGCCTACGCTCGCGGGTTCGTTGGAATTCACCCGATTGACGGTGAGCAACGGACTGGTTTCGGTGAGGCCATAGCCTTGCAGGATGGGCAGCCCAAGGCCGATAAACACCTTCGATATCTCCGGGGACAATGCCGCGCCGCCGGCGATTGCCGTCCGCAGCCGTCCGCCGAGCCGTGCCATGATCTTTCCCGCAACCAGTTTCTCCAGGATCGGCCACAGCAACATGGAGGCCTTCCATGGACCGCGGCCTTGCTGATGTTCGAACCGGCTCCAGCCGACGGAAGTCGCGAGGTTAAACAGTTTTCGTTTGATCGGCGAACCCGCAGCCAGTTGTTCATTGATTCGGGTGTAGACCCGTTCATAAATGCGTGGAACCGAGACTAGAATAGTCGGCTGCTGGCTGATCAAATCTTCCGCTAACACCGCCACGGAGCGAGCGTAGGCGACGGTTGCGCCGGACATAATGGGTAAGTAATAACCCGACATCCGTTCCAGCATGTGGGACATTGGAAGAAACGACAGGAATCGATCGGTTGGATAAACAGAAAAAGTTTGTAACGCGCTCGCGGCGTTGCTAAGAATATTGCCGTGAGACAGCATCACACCCTTAGGCCGTCCTGTGGTGCCGGAAGTGTAGACGATCGTCGCCAGATCATTGAGCGGAACCGGGTTGGCGACGAATTCGCCGGCAGTTTTCGGCAACCAGTCCTCGGCGTATGCGACCTTGCCATTCGCACCACCGGTTAACTTGCGCAGGCTTACGAATTGTTCGACCGCCGGCATTTGTTCCATCACATTCGCTAGACGCTGCCAGTGATCGTCACCTTCGAAAACCAACAACTTCGCACCGGAATCGTTCAAGCAATAGGCACTATTTTCCGGCCGGTCTTCGACGTAGAGCGGAACAACCACTAATCCCAAACCAAGCGCCGCCTGATCGAAAATAGCCCAATGGCTACAGTTGCGCAGAATAATGCCGACACGATCGCCGGCTTTTAGTCCTTGCTTTTGGAATGCGGCCTGCCAGCGACCAGCTTCGCGCGCCGCATCGCCCCACGTTCGGTCAACCCACGCGTTGCGATCTAAATCGAAGTCACGATAGGCGATCGCCGTTGGGCTGCGTTTAACGCGCTCGCGCAACAGCCCAGCGAGGCTGCCGGCAGCATCGATGCTGATGACGTCCGTGTCTGTGTTCATGGGCTAACGTTTCATTATTCGAGTTTGAGTTGTAAAGACTATCACTTACGATAGATTTCTGGTAGGCCTCTTTAAGTCGTAGGTTTAGAGCCGCTACGCCGACGCGCTAACCCTGTAAGGCTCGCCGGGTTGCGTGCTGGCGCGGCCAAAATCCTGCGGGAAGTCGTCCACCATGATGACCTTGCGCGTCAGTTGTTTCGAGCGCCGGAGAATCTCTGTGTCGGCCATGGTGATAACGCCTTTTTCCAACGCCATCGTGGCAAGCTCGTCCGCGTTGCGCGCTTCAATGAGTCCGGATTTCTTAGCGGTGCGCAGCTTGGCCTGTACCGCTTCAGCGGCGATCGCGGCGTCCAAGGCCAGTTCCAAGCAACCGACGGCATCGTCTTCGCGCCGCGGTGAATAGATGCCGTGCGTCAGCCGGTCTCGCGCTTCGGACGGCTCAAGCAAAAGCTTAGCGACTTGGTGGCCCATGGCGTCGCTCGGCGCTTCCAGCGTCAGCCCTTTAGGGAATACCAATCGCCGTAACATCCATGCCAGCGGTCGATTTGGAAAGTTCGCAAGCACGCCGTCCATGGCGATCTGTAGTTTGAAGAAGGCATCGTGCAATGACCAAAGCAACAATGGTAGATCCGCTTGGTAACGGCCTTGATCTTCATAGCGTTTCAATGCGGCCGATGAGAGATAAAGATAGGACAACACATCGCCTAACCGCGCCGATAATTTTTCCTTGCGCTTGAGTTCGCCGCCCATGACGACCATGGCCACATCGGCAAGCAAGGCGAAAGCCGCGGCGAAGCGATTCATCTGCTGATAGTAGCGTTTCACATCCATACCGCCCGGCACGCCGGTGCCGCGGCCACCGCTCAAACCCAAGGCGAACGCGCGGGCCGCGTTGCTCAGCGAGAAACTAACATGCTCCCACAGCAATTCATCGAATTGGTCGGCGGCTTGATCGGCATCTTCCATGCGCGAGGTATTCAATTCGCGCAACACGTACGGATGGCCGCGGATTGCGCCTTGGCCGAAGATGATCATGCTGCGGGTTAGAATATTTGCGCCTTCGACGGTGATGGCGACCGGCACGAGTTGATAAGCCCGGCCGAGATAGTTGTTGGGGCCGAGGCAGATGCCCTTGCCGCCGTGGATGTCCATGGCGTCGTTGATCACGTCACGCATGCGCTCGGTCATGTGATATTTGACGATGGCCGAGGGCACCGACGGTTTCTCGCCGAGATCCACGGCGCCGGCCGTCATGATCCGCGCGGCGTCCATCATGTACGCATTGCCGCCGATACGGGCGAGGGCTTCTTCCACGCCTTCGAATTTGCCGATCGGTGTGGAGAACTGTTGCCGTATGCGCGAGTAGGCTCCGGTTGCACGTGCGCTCAGCTTCGCCGCGGCGATGGCTTGCGCCGGCAGAGAAATGGACCGACCGGCGGCGAGGCATTCCATCAACATACGCCAGCCTTGGCCGACGCGTGGTTGACCGCCGATGACCCAGTCCATCGGGATGAAAACATCCTTGCCGGAATTCGGGCCGTTCTGGAATACGCCGTTCAGCGGCAGATGACGGCGGCCGATGTTGACCCCCGACGTCTTGGTAGGAATCAACGCCAGCGTAATGCCGATATCCTCGACGTCGCCGATGAGCCGATCGGGATCATAGAGTTTGAACGCGAGGCCCAGCAATGTCGCAACGGGACCCAGAGTAATGTAACGCTTCTCCCACGTGAGGCGGATGCCGAGGACCTCTGCTTGGCCATTCCACTCCTGACGGCAGACGATGCCGAAGTCCGGGATGGATCCCGCGTCCGAACCCGCCTCGGGACCCGTGAGCGCGAAGCAGGGAATCTCTAATCCGCGGGCAAGGCGCGGCAAGTAATAGTCTTTTTGCACATCGGTGCCGTAATGCAAGAGTAACTCCGCCGGGCCCAATGAATTCGGCACCATCACCGTAACGGCCGTTGCACTTGAGCGCGACGATAGCTTCATTACCACTTCCGAGTGAGCGCGGGCGGAAAATTCCAGGCCGCCGTAGTGCTTCGGAATGATCATGCCGAGAAAACCTTTTTCGCCGATGAAGCGCCAAATCTCCGGCGGCAAGTCGTACAACTCGTGGGTGATTTTCCAATCGTCGACCATGGCGCACAACTGTTCCACCGGACCGTCGAGAAAGGCTTGCTCCTCTGCGCTCAGGGTAGGTTTCGGATAGCTCAGGAGTTTGTCCCAGTTAGGTTTACCGGTGAATAGCTCGCCATCCCACCACACGGTCCCCGCTTCGAGTGCTTCTTGCTCAGTTTGCGACACCGCCGGCAATAGTTTTTTATACCAAGCAAACATCGGATCGCTCAAATACTTACGCCTGAACGGCGTGTAGTTGAGGACGACTGCTGCCGCGCTGAAAGCCAACCACACAACCACCCAAAGCAAAATGCTGCGTTCGCCCGGCAGCATAAGCATGGCGCCGATCAAATAAATGGCAACCGCGGCAATCCAGGCCCAACCGTTCGCGCGGATGTAACTAAGCGCGACCAATCCTGCTAGCGCAACGACAATCGCAATCAGCGTGGCAATCATTTTGAGGCTCTTCCTTTGAGTGAAATCTTCATCTTCGGCGGCACAGGCGCTTTCAAGCCCGCTGCCAGGAAGGCAACGAGGCGCTGCGTCACCACCCGATGATCTTCAGCATCCGACAGGGTACAACTTGCGACAAGCTGCATGACATTGGTACCCGCCATAGTATAAGAAATCGCACCGAACATGAATTGCATGCGCCAGACCAATTCGCCTTCCGGAATGCCGGGAAGCGAGCGCATAAAGGCTTTTTTATAACGTTCCGCCACCGCGCTGTACTGGCGTTGCAGGATGCCGCGCACTTGCTCAGTCGGCTCGGTGAACGCACGCCCAAGCAGGCGCAGAAACGCGCTGCCGCCGGCGGTCGGGTCGCCATCCAATTTGAACGCAGCACCCACGTAGACGTTCAATATCGCTTCCAGCGGCGCACGCTTGCCGCGCGATCGCGCTTCCAGGACGTCCAGCTCCGCGAGACGAAGCTCGTTCAAAGGCTGCAGGCGGCGGATCAACACGGCCTCGATCAGCGTTTCCTTGGAACCGAAATGGTAGTTGACCGCGGCGAGATTCACTTTCGCGGATGCGGTAATTTCCCGCAGCGATGTAGCCGAGAAACCGCGTTCCATGAATAACCGCTCGGCAGCATCGAGAATACGCTGCTTGGTATCCAGCGTTAGATTCGATTGGAAATAGGGCGATTCGACCGGCTTATTCACGCGAAAATTTGTACGCTGGATATTATTGGAAACGTTTATTTGAAACGAACGTTTGAAATATATAACGGCGAAGAAATGTCGTCAACCCAAATTTTTATGGCCGGCGTGTTTAATTTTGCTTGAAGATAAAACTGGTAAGAACAGGTGTAGGGTGGATCAAGCGCAGCGGATCCACCATCAAGGTAGGGTGCATTTATTCACCATAGAAATTGAACGGTGCATGAATGCACCCTACCCTATTTTGGTGGATCCGCTGCGCTTGATCCACCCTACCAGGCCACGAAGCATATGTTGTTTGCCTCGTGGCAAGGCATGCCGTGAGAACCAATATCTATGCGCCTTCTGGCGAGGCTAATATTCCACCGGAATCGGATCGAGGCTGCGCCAGAGATACCACGTCGCGACGCTGCGCCACGGCCGCCAATTTTCGGCGAGGGCGGCGATGTCGTCCAACGCCATCGGTTCGCTGTCGTTGTAATGAAGGTGAATCGCTTTGAGGAGGCCGATATCGCCGAGCGGCAAAATATCTCCGCGCAGTAAATTGAACATCAAAAACATCTCGGCCGTCCAGCGGCCGATGCCTTTGACTTGGATGAGGTCTTTGATGATTTCGTCGTCATGGCGCATGGACCAGGTGGATGGCTCGATCTTGCCCTTGGTAAGATGGCTCGCCAGATCTCGAATATATTCGGCTTTGCGTTCCGATAATCCGCAAGCTCGCATGCGCGTGACGCGGGCGCGGGCCATTTTCTCGGGTGTGAATTCGGGGTAGGCGAGCATCAGTTTTCCCCACACGCTTTGCGCCGCTTTGACGGAGATTTGCTGGCCGACGATGGCGCGGGCCAGGGTGAAGAAGGGCTCGCCGCGGCAAGTCATGATGCTGCGCGGATAGCTGGCGATGATTTTCTTCATCACCCGATCGCGTTTGCTCAAGCCCGCGATCGCATCCTCCCAGTAATGCGGGACGTCGCCCTTAGAATAGGCCGACAACTTTGCCATCCTCGTCGAGATCGATTTTTTCCGCCGAAGGAATTTTCGGCAGACCAGGCATGGTCATGATGTCGCCGCAGACCGCGACGATGAACTCTGCCCCCGCCGAGAGCCGCACTTCGCGCACGTTCACCACATGGCCGCTGGGCGCGCCGCGGGCGCTCGCGTCGGTCGAAAACGAATACTGCGTTTTCGCGATACAGACCGGATAGTGACCGTATCCGTCTTCCTGGAATTTCTGCAACTGCGCCTTCACTTTCGCGTCGGCGGAAATATCCGCTGCGCCGTAAATTTTCGTCGCGACGGTTTTGATTTTGTCCCACAAGGTCGCTTGATCTTCATAGACCAATTTCATTTTCGAAGTGGGGTTATCGCAAAGTTTTACCACTGCCTGGGCGAGATCCTCCGCGCCGGCGCCGCCATGGGCCCAGTGTTTTGCGAGCACGACGTTGACGCCCAATTGCCCTAGCTTTGTTTCGAGCAGTTTGACTTCGTTGTCAGTGTCGTGGGTGAAGTGATTGATGGAGACGACGCAGGGCAGGCCGTAATGCTGCGTTACGTTTTTCACGTGGCGTTCCAAATTCGTCAGCCCTTTTTCCAATGCGCTGAGGTCCTCTGTGTTCAAACTTTTCAAGTCGGCGCCGCCGTGATATTTCAAGGCACGAATCGTCGCGACGATCACGCAGGCATCGGGCCTGAGGCCGGACTTGCGGCACTTGATATCGACGAATTTTTCCGCGCCCAAGTCGGCGCCAAAGCCTGCTTCCGTCACAACATAGTCACCGAGTTTAAGCGAGGCTTGTGTGGCGATGACGGTGTTACAGCCGTGGGCGATGTTGGCGAATGGACCACCGTGGATGAAGGCGGGATTGTTCTCTAACGTCTGCGCGAGATTGGGTTTCAGAGCGTCTTTTAGCAACACGGTCATGGCGCCATGGGCGTTGAGGTCGCTGGCACGTACGGGCTTCTGATCTTTCGTATAGCCAACGACGATGTTGCCGAGACGCTCTTTTAAATCTTTGATCGAAGTCGCCAAACAAAAGATCGCCATCACTTCCGAAGCCACAACGATGTCGAAACCATCCTGACGCGGATAACCATTGCCCGGCCCGCCTAGGGAAACAACGATGTCGCGCAACGCGCGATCGTTCATGTCGACCACCCGCTTCCAAGTGATACGGCGCACGTCGATATTGAGTGTATTGCCGTGGTGGATATGATTGTCTAGCATCGCCGCGAGGAGATTGTTCGCCAGGGCGATAGCGTTGAAGTCGCCGGTGAAATGCAGATTGATATCTTCCATCGGCACAATTTGCGCATAGCCGCCGCCGGCAGCGCCGCCCTTCATGCCGAACACCGGACCCAGGCTCGGTTCGCGCAAACACACCACGGCTTTCTTGCCGATGCGATTTAGCGCATCGCCAAGGCCCACCGTGGTGGTGGTCTTACCTTCGCCCGCCGGTGTAGGGCTAATGGCCGTGACCAGTATCAGTTTCCCGTTGGGTTTATCCTTTAAGGTATCGAGATAGGCCAACGACACTTTGGCTTTGTAATGGCCGTAGGGTTCGAGCGCGTCTTCCGGAATGCCTAGGCGATCTTTAGCGAGTTCGATGACGCGACGAAGCTTGGCTTGTTGGGCGATTTCGATATCGGAGGGCATGAAGTTGATGTGGCTTAGTGATTAAAGATGAATATTAGCGGAAACCACGTCGAACTAGAATTCGTTTCTGCCAAACTTTCCCAACATCGAGCTAATACCAGTAGCAGCAAATTCAAGCGTGAACCGGTTCGCAACGAACTTCCGTCTTCACCGATGAGGCAATGAAACATTCCTCGTGAGCCCGGTTATGCATGCTTTGAATTTCGTCATGGGAGGGTTGTTTTTCACCGGCAAATGCGACTGCAGGCCGGAGCGTAACGACGGTCATCGCAAGCTTACCGTCCCTGTTCTTAGCCATGATACCGACGGCATTGTCGACATAGCGGTCGACAACGAAACTGCGCTTCGCCGCAATCGCAAGAAACCACAGCATATGACAGCTCGCGAGCGAAGCGACAAACGCTTCTTCCGGATCCACTGCAGCGGCGTCGGACATCGGCAGCGGCACAACATGGGGCGAACTCGACGCCGACACCTCAAACCCACCGTCGAATTGCCACACGTGTTTTCGACTGTAGCGATTGTCGCTAAACGTCGCGTTGTTTCGCTTCCAAATAATTTTCGAAGTGTATTCCATCGTCCAACGCCTTCAGTTAGTTCCCAACGTTACCTCGCTCATGGCTTGAGTTGCAAACCATGGGCGTCGCTCCACTCGCGTAACGCTTGTTCTGTTGCTTGAGCTTCGTATTCGTACCAGGCCTCAAGCATGTCATTGCGATCGAGCAAATCCTTGAAGCGGCTATAGGCTCCAGGCTTGCGAAAAAAATCAACCACGGTGGAATACGAATCGGGTAATTTTTCGTCGACGAACTTCAGAACCAGATTCCTGCCGAGATCGAGATCGTTCTTGTGTGGGATTTCGACGTAGAGGCTTGCATCCTCGATATCTTCCGGAAGTTCTTCTTCGAGATCCATGGTCGTGGACGACAAATGGGTCGCACCGGTCACCCGCGATACGAAAGCAGAGCTCTCCATGGGCGCGCCGGAACTGACCCAGTCGAAGGCGGTTAGCAGATCGGTGAAGCTTACGGGTGTGCTGGAAGTCATGACGGCATTATCGTAACGCGAACCAACGGGTTCCGGCAACGCTCCATTCGGTCATATGATCACCAGACGTAGGGTGCGCAACGCGCACGCCGATGGGCTTCGTTAAAGTGCGTACGCCAAGAAATGGCGCATCGATCGCACAGCAGTGAGCGCAAACGCGGGAGAATGAGTCCGAGTGCGCTGTGCGCACCCTATGCCTAGTGCCTGGAGAGGCGCATGGATATTGCCTCGCGGGACATGCCTTGCCACGAGGCAAGCTAGATAAGGCTCCTGGCAATGCCCATACAACGGCCAATTTTCAGTTCCCTTGCAGTATACTAATCGTATGGTGAATCAGACCCTTACCGAATGGTTTCAGAGTCCGCTTGGCGCCTATGTGATGGCGCGCGAGCAGGCCTATTTCGATGAAGTCGTTGCGGATATTTTCGGCTTTAATGCAATGCAATTCAGCTTGCCGGCCTACGATTTTCTGCGCGCTAGCCGCATGCCGTTTAAGTTCAGTGCGGGGTTGGAGCCGGGCGTAACGTTGCGTGCAGCGGGTGAGGCCTTGCCGGTAGCAACTCAGAGTATGGACTTGGTCGTCTTGCCCCACGTATTGGAATTCACCGATGAACCCCATCAGATTTTGCGCGAAGTGGATCGAGTGATGATGCCGGAAGGCCGGCTCATCATCGTCGGATTTAATCCCTGGAGTTTATGGGGTTTGCGGCAGGCATTCAGTTTTCAGGGCGAGACCTTGCCCTGGAACGGTCGTTTTGTTTCCCTGGTGCGTTTGAAGGATTGGCTGTCGCTGCTCGGCTTCGATGTCTCGGCGGGACGACTGGCCTGTTATTCGCCGCCGCTCGTCAACGAAAAATGGCTGACGCGATTCGATTTCATGGAACGCGCCGGCGATCGCTGGTGGGGCGTGGCCGGTGGGATTTATATGCTGCAGGCGATTAAGCGCGTCCAGGGCATGCGCTTGATTACGCCGAAGTGGGCGACCCGTCCCGCGCGGCAGGGCATGGCGCAAGCGGCGCAGCGCGCGGCGCGCGTCACAACGGGTTGGCCGGACAACGTGATCCCACTAAGAAAAGGGAAGCTCTGATTTATTCCGATTTCGTCGCGATACTGCGTTGCGAACAAAAAAATCTCCTCACATACTATTCGTATGCTGCGTCGATATTTTGTGTTCGCGCCTTGTCTCGCTTAGAACTCGAAATAAATCAGAGCTTCCCAAGAATAACGATGGGTGAGAGAAATTTCTAGCGAGACGATCGACATCTTTTCTGATGGGGCGTGCAAAGGTAATCCCGGGCCGGGCGGCTGGGGAGCGGTGTTGCGCTACGGCGATCATGAAAAAGAAATTAACGGCGGCGAGCCGCAGACCACCAACAACCGCATGGAGTTGACGGCCGTTATAGAGGCGCTAGGGCAATTGAAGCGGGCGAGCAAGGTAAGAGTTTTCACCGATTCGCAGTACGTGCAAAAGGGCATCAGCGAATGGCTGCCGGGCTGGAAATCGCGCGGTTGGCGCACCGCTAGCAAACAGCCGGTGAAAAATATCGACCTGTGGCAGCGCCTGGACACGCTCGCTTCGCAACATCAAATACAGTGGTTGTGGGTAAAAGGTCACGCCGGACATCCCGAGAACGAGCGTGCCGACGTGCTCGCGAATCACGGAATAGGCAAAGCATAACCATGCGGCAAATCATTCTCGATACGGAAACGACAGGCTTGGAGCCCTCGCAAGGCCACCGCATTATCGAACTGGCCGGCGTTGAGGTGTTGAGTCGACGCATGACCGGCAATCATTTTCATCGCTATCTCAATCCCGAGCGCAAAAGCGACGATGCCGCCAAGCAGGTGCACGGCATCGAAGACGATTTTTTGTTGGACAAGCCGAAGTTTGCCGAGATCGCTAAAGAATTTGTCGATTATATTTCCGGTGCGGAATTGATCATCCACAACGCGCCGTTCGATCTGGCTTTTCTCAATAATGAGCTCGGTTTGGCCGGTTTCAAGACAGTGCAAGACTATGTGGCCAGCGTAACGGATACCTTGGTTGTGGCGAAGGAACTGCATCCGGGCAAGCGAAATAATCTGAATGCGTTGTGCGATCGCTATCAAATCGACAACAGCAAGCGAACGTTGCACGGCGCCTTGCTCGACGCGGAATTGCTCGGCGATGTTTATCTCGCGATGACTCGGGGCCAAGAGAGCTTGATCATGGATTTGGAAGCAGCGCCGCCGCCGAGTGCCAGCGCCGGCGAGCTTTGCCGGCAACTCGAGTTAATTGTCCACCACGCGTCGGATGAAGAAATGGCCGAACACCAGAAGGTCTTAGCCAACATAGGTAAAGAGAGCAAGGGTAATGCGTTATGGCTTGCTTTGACGCCCGGCTAAAATACGAGATTGAGGACAATTGGTGCGAAGGGTGCGGCACCAGTGTAGGATTCAACAACTGAGATTTACATAACTATTCCAAGCTGCGGCGCCTATTTGAGCGTTGCGGCAGCGTTTTAATTTGCCAGGCTGGTATGAGGTTTATGAGATTAGCGTTCATCGCTGCGGTGGAGTGGGTCCGCGCTTTCGGCTTATGCCTGGCGCTATTGTTGTTCGCCCACTCGACGATGGGGCAGAACATCGCCGTCGTCATCAGCGCAGAAACGGCTACCTACGTTGAAATCGCCGACCACTTGCGGCGACTGGTCGATAGTCAAAGTTTTAAGGCCGTAAAGATCGTAACGCTTTCGGCGCAACGTTTTGCCAGCGGCGACAAGGGCATATTCAAAACCGATTTTTACCAGTTGGTTGTGACCGTCGGCGCCCACGCCGCGAATCTCGTGGCGCAGACGGACGTCAAAGCGCCGGTGCTGAACACCCTCATTCCTCGCGCCCTATACGAGCGCTTAGCCGCGCGCGGGATAGACGAAGGCCAAAGTTCCGCCATCTACCTCGATCAACCGCTGGCTCGGCAGTTAGGGTTGGCGAGCATCGTGCTGCCGGGCAAATCCCGATTGTGTGTGGTGTACGGTCCACAGTCGAAATTTCATGGCCCGGAATTGGAGCGGCTCGCCTCGGTTAAAGGTTATCGCATCGTGGCGGGAACCGTTGATCGCGCCAGTGATCTGGGGCCCGTGCTGCATCGAACGTTGTCGCGCTGCGAATTTTTGTTAGCGTTACCCGATGCCGACATTTTTAATCGCCACACGATACAGCAGATACTCCTGACCAGCTATCATTCGAATGATCCGGTTATCGCTTTTTCCGCATCCCACGTCAAATCGGGCGCGTTAGCGGCGGTGTTTAGTTCGCCGCAGCAAATCGCGCGTCAAACGGCGGAGATGGTCTTGAAGATTCGGGAGGACGGCAAGTTTACTTTGCCGCCGCCGCAATACCCGATGTATTGGACCGTCAACGTCAATCGTCAGGTTGCCCGTTCGCTTGGTTTAACGATAGACAACGATAAGGAGCTACACATTAAGCTCAGCCAAGCGGCGGAGGAAGTGCAATGAAACGCTGGAGCATCAAGTGGCGAGTGTTGTTGCTGGCGCTGATTCCGCCGATCGCCATTTCCTTGATACTGGCGGTTTACTTCACCAAAGTCCGTTTCGGCGAAGTTCAACAATCGCTGCACGATCGTGGCCGTGCTTTGGTGCGGCAACTGGCGCCGGCGTCCGAGTATGGAATGTTCACCCGTAATCGCGAGATTTTGCAGGAGCTCGCCGATACGGCGAAGCGCGAGGTCGATGTGAGCCTGGTCACGATTTCCGACGGCGCCGGTCAATTCCTAGCGGTGAGCGGTGATTTGGAACAGCGGGAAATATTGACTGAAAAGCCGCGTAGTATCAGCCTCGGATTGCTCGAATATCCGGAGCTGCTGTATTTCAGCGAACCGGTGCATCAATCCGGCGTCCACACCGAAGATATCGCCGAGCAATCGTTCGACGCACCCGCGAGCCGCGATCGCGCGCGACCTACGCTGGGCTGGGTCAATATCACCATGACCAAGGGTTCGACGCTGAAGCGGCAGCAAGAAATCCTGCTCAACGGCGCCATGATCGCCCTGGGCAGCGTACTCCTGACGGGTTTCCTCGCCCTTAGGCTGAGCATGGGCATCACCCGTCCCATTCGACGCTTGGTCACGGCAGTGGAGCAAATCACCCAGGGCGATTTGACGGTGCAGGTCCCGGTTAAGGCCGGCGGCGAGATTGCTGCATTGGCACGCGGCATCAATAGCATGACGCAATCCCTCAAGTCGGCGCAAGAAAATCTCCAGGAAAAAGTCGATCACGCCACGGCGCAGATCACCTACCAGGCAAGCCACGACACGTTGACCGGTTTGATTAACCGGCGCGAATTCGAGTCGCGCCTGGAGCGGGCCTTGGTCAGCTCGCAGCAGCACGGCAAGGTGCACGCGCTGTTTTTTCTCGATCTGGATCAGTTCAAAATCGTCAACGATACTTGCGGCCACAATGCCGGCGACGAGCTCTTGCGGCAGGTTGCCCACCAGCTCAAACAAAAGATACGCGAGCGAGATACGCTGGCGCGCATCGGCGGCGACGAGTTTACGGTGCTGTTGGAAAACTGCCATCTGGACGATGCCGTCGAGGTCGCGCAGCAACTGCGCGAGACGGTGCAAAATTTCCGCTTCGCTTGGCAGGAAAAATATTTTGCCATCGGCGCCTCCATCGGCATCGTCATGATCACCAATACCAGTGAGAATGCCGAAGTGTTACTCAGCCAGGCAGATTCCGCGTGTTATACGGCAAAGGATTTGGGCCGCAACCGGATTTTTGTATTCAACGAAGATGACGCCGCGCGCAACGCCCGCGTCGGCGCGATGGAATGGGTGACGCGAATTACTCACGCGTTCCAAGAGAATCGTTTCCTGCTTTATTGCCAATCCATATTGCCGTTGCGCGGCGCGAAAGAGGGCGATCCCTACTATTACGAAATACTGCTGCGCATGCGCGGCAGCAGCGGAGAAATCATTCCGCCCATGGCCTTCATTCCCGCGGCGGAGCGCTTCAATCAAATGCAAACCATAGACCGCTGGGTAATACGCGAAAGCTTTTCCGTATTGCGCCGCTTGATGAAGTCCCATGGTAGTGGACTGATGACGATTTTTTCCATCAATATTTCCGGCGCGTCGTTGTGCGATGAAAAGTTCTCGGTTTTTTTACAAGAGCAACTCACGCATTACGATATTCCGCCGCGCAATATTTGTTTTGAGATCACCGAGACGACCGCCATCAGCAACTTGTCGCAAGCGGTGATACTGATTCAGCATTTCAAGCGGCTAGGCTGCAAGTTCGTACTGGATGATTTCGGCGCGGGCCTATCGTCGTTCAGTTATTTGAAAAACCTGCCGGTCGACGGCATCAAAATCGATGGCGTATTCGTTAAGGGCATGGCAACGAATCGAATGGACTTCACCATGGTGGAATCGATCAACAACATCGGTCACGCCATGGGCCTTACCACCACCGCCGAGTTCGTCGAGGACGACGCCATCATGCGCAAACTGCTCGATCTAGGCGTCGATTACGCCCAGGGCAATTGGGTGCAGCGGCCGCGGCCGTTGGAAGAATGGTTCGCCAACGATATGGACAGCAAGAAAAACGTCGACTTGAAACTGCGGCTGATCACCCGATCCGGCGATCACTGACGGCTGGTCGCAATCGGTAAAGCTTTATAATCGTGACTATGCGATCTTTATTTTCTATGTATGGGTATCCGGAGAGGCAATACCAGTGCGGAGCTCAAGGTACCCATTGCCAGCGGGCAATATGGGTGCGGCTCCTGGCGCGGTGTCCGGCGAAATAATTAAGCAAGCTCCCGTATTATGAAAGTCATCGGATTCGCCGGATTTTCCGGCAGCGGCAAAACCACTCTCATCGAGGCGGTGATGCCGTTGCTGGTGGCGCGCGGGTTGCGGGTGGTGTTGATCAAGCACGCCCACCACGATTTCGATGTGGATCAACCCGGTAAGGATTCTTATCGTCACCGCGCCGCGGGGGCGAGCGAGGTTCTGGTGGCATCGAGTAAGCGTTGGGTGTTGATGCATGAACTGCGCGGTGCGCCGGAGCCCACGTTAAGCGATCATCTGCGCCGGTTATCGGATTGCGACATCGCGCTGGTGGAAGGCTTTAAGCGCGAGCCGGTTGCGAAGATCGAGGTTCATAGGGCTTGCGTTGACTTGCCACTAATCTATCCCGAGGATAGTTACGTGGTCGCTGTCGCGACCGACGAAAAGCTCGAGACGTTATTGCCGCAGTTGGACATCAACGATCCTGTCGCCATCGCCGATTTTATTCAAGGCTATGGCAATGTCATCAACATGCCGCTTAATCAATACACCAAAGCATCATGATCAAAATTTTATATTTCGCCCGCATCAAGGAAGCGCTAGGTTTGGGGCACGAATCCGTTGCGCTGCCGACAGATGTAAGCGATGTAACCAGCTTAACCAGTTGGTTGCGGCAGCGCGGCGAGCAATGGCAAAGCGAACTGGCGCCGGGCAAGGCGTTGCGGGTGGCGGTGAACCAAGCCATGGTGGGCATGGATGCCGCGATTAAAGACGGCGACGAAATCGCCTATTTCCCGCCGGTGACCGGGGGCTGACATGACGGTGCGGGTGCAGACCGACGATTTCGATATCGGCGCCGAGATCGCCCAACTGCGCAAGGGCAATGCCAAGATCGGCGCGATTGCCAGTTTCATCGGCCTGGTGCGCGATATCAACGAAGGCGATCGCGTGTCCACCATGACCTTGGAGCACTATCCCGGCATGACGGAAAAGGCCCTCGAAGACATCGTGTCGCAAGCGCAATCGCGCTGGGATATTTACGACGCGCTGGTGGTGCATCGCGTCGGGCGTTTGCTGCCGCTCGATCAAATCGTGCTGGTGGTGGTCACCAGCGCCCATCGCGGCGAAGCGTTCGCGGCGTGCGAATTTCTGATGGATTATTTAAAAACCCAAGCGCCGTTCTGGAAGAAAGAAGACACCGATCGCGGCGCCCGCTGGGTGGACGCGCGCGAGTCGGATGATGCCGCTGCTTCTCGTTGGTCTAAAAAAGAAGATAAGAATTAGGGAAGCTCTGAATTAGTTCGAGTTCTAAGCGAGACAAGGCGCGAACAAAAAATGTCGACGCCGCATATACATAATATGTAAGGAGATATTTTTTGTGAGCAACGCAGTATCGCGACGAAATCGGACTTATTCAGAGCTTCCTTAGTTATCGTCGCTTGATTACTTAATCACGTCGAAGTACGTGTGGATGTAATTGTTCGCCGCATCGAAGGCGAAGACCCCGACTCGATGCCAGCCCTTCGTCAACGCGGACGTGTTCCACGCGTAATTAATGCTGCTACCGGCAATCGTCACCGGTACGCCGTCGAGATAAAGTTTAATTCGGGTGACGCCAACGTTGTCCGACGCGCTGACGGTGATGTCTTGCGACGTCGGCGATATCGCCGAACCGTGCTTGAGGTTAAGCGAGGTGATAGTCGGTTTGATCGTATCCGTGGTTTTCGACGACGTAGTGGGCACGGTGTTAGCGATCGTGACGTTGACCGAAGTTGAAGATGCCACATTGCCGGCGGCGTCATAAGCTTTCGCCACCAGGCTCGCAGCGCCGTCGCCGAGACCTCTGGTATCCCAACTAAAGCTGTACTGAGGTGTCGGGTCTGTCGCAACCAACACGCCCTTGGCGTACAACTCGACTTTGGTGATTCCCACGTTATCCGACGCGCTGACATTGACCGGCACGATGCCCTTCACCGTGCCAGTGCCGGGGGAAGTAATGCTGACTAGCGGCGGGGCAGTATCCAAAACCGCTGTGCCACCGAGTTCCACCGCCCGTTGCACCGCGGCGGCGGCATCGATGCGGCCGGCGCCGAATTCGCGGTCGCTGCCGGCGCTGCCCAGATCGACGGCGGTGCTTTTCAGTATGCTTTCCAGTTCACTGGGTTTCAACGCCGGATTAGCCGACATCATCAAAGCCACGACGCCGGCCGTGACGGGGCTGGAGAATGACGTCCCGCTAACCGACGCATAGCCGCCGCCGCGAGTAGTAGTCCATATGCTCGCGCCCGGCGCCGCGACGTCGACGTAATCGCCGAATGACGACCAACTGGTTTTTGTATCGGTGGAACCGGTTGCGGAAACGGAAATCATCGCGCTGTTTGCGAGCGTGTTGTCGATAGCGCCGGTATTGCCGGCGGAGTTCACTACGAGGCCGCCTTTGCTGCGCAAGTAGTTGGCCGCGTTCTGCACCGACGTGCTCCCTTGCACGGAATAGCTGATGTTGACCACTTTGGCGCCATTATCGGCAGCCCAATAAATACCTTCGGCGATGGTGCTAAAGAACGCATAACCTGCCGTGTCGCTGATACGCACCGGCATGATTTTCGCGTTCCAAGCGACACCGGTTACGCCGACGCCGTTGTTGCTGGCGGCCGCCGCGGAACCCGCTACCTTGGTGCCGTGACCGTACACATCAGAGGTATTGCTGTTGCCATCGTAGAAGTTCCAACCAGGCACCAGCTTACCCGCTAGATCGGGATGGGTGCCGTCGACGCCGCTATCGAGTATGGCGATGGTGACACCGGTGCCGAGGGACGAATCCCACGCGATTGGCGCTTGAATCTTCGGCAGATGCCAGGCATTTTTGTAATAAGTATCGTTGCCGACCTGCTCCGGCGCTATCAGCTTATCGACTTCGGCGGACTTTATATGCGGGTTGAGTTTCAAAATTTCCGCGGCGACTCGTTCATCGGCGCCGTACGGAAGCTTGATCACATGGACGTTAATTTTTTTCATGCGCGCCGCGGACTTGCCGCCATGGCGGGCGAGAATTTTGCTGAATTCGCCGTCGCCGAGCCCGGCGCGGGTTTCAACCAGGATGCGGCCCTTGGCCCAATAACCGGTCTCGCCGGCGATGGCGGAGAATGTTGTGCACAGGCCTAAGGCCAGTGCGAGCAGCGTAATGCGTGGCGTGCTAATCGAATGCGTGCTGAAGCGTTGCATGACTACGTTTCCTCTAGGTTCGGTTGTTCGGTCAATCCGGTACCTGGGAAGTCGCACGCGGTTCTCGCCAAATACCCGGACGCCTCAACTCTCGATGGGCTGATTCCAAGTTTCGATCTGGCAATTCCGCTATCATAGGGCGAGCCCGTTAGACCGGTGATTTTGCGTCTCTACCTTTCGATAGATTTGCCGTTACAGATTCACGCAGGGGAAAGCAAGTCGTGTGCCAAAACTGACGGAGTGGTGACAAAAGTGTCGGTATTCCGTCAATTATTGCGTTGAGTTAGGCTTAAATTTCCAGTACTGCCGAGGATGAATATCCGCATTGGCAATAGACGATGTTCACCGCGTTTGCCGGCGATTGAAGTGCTGGGGATTTCGCTTACGCCGGGTCAAATGGTGACGCACGGGGGCACTAATTTCCCACCCTGGTCTTAACTACGATTCGAAAAATCTAAGGGATTTGTTGCCAATTCGAGACATTTTTGTGAGTTAAACTAACAATTCCTTGATTCGTATGTGCATTAAGCTGTCTCTGAAATGAGACGAAATTGTGTAGCCAGCGAAGCATTTAATGATCTTTCTTGATCGACTCGTCGAAGAGCGAATCCAACGCTCGATTGCCGTCGGAGATTTCGATGACCTCCCGGGTAAAGGGCGGCCATTGGTATTGGATGACGATTTGTTGGTGCCGTTCGAGCTTACCGAACGAATACTGGACCATAGTCGTCAATAAACTTTCCAATTCGAATTAGCGAAATCTATGGATCCCATCACACGACTTATCCACGCTGGCCAAGAGCTCGACCAAGCTTACAACAGCATTACCGCACCGCTGTACCAGACCTCCGTGTTCCGCTACGAGGGCCTGGGCGAAGCAAGGGTTACGAATATTCCCGCGCCAGCAATCCCACCCGCCACATTCTGGAGAGTTTGATTTCTGACCTGGAGGGCGGCGTCGGCGCGGTGGCTTGCGCGACCGGAGTAGGGACGTTCACGGCGGTGCTGGCGGCGTTCGACGGCAACATCCACATCATCGTCAGCCACGATTGCTACGGCGGCGCAGCGCGGTTGCTGGGGCTGATGCAGGAGCAGGGCAAGCTGACGTTTTCCTTCGTGGATTTGAACGATCTCGATGCAGTCGAAGCGGCGATCACGCCACAGACCCGCATCGTGTGGGCGGAATCCCCCACCAATCCGCTGCTGAACATTGTGGATTTGACCCAACTCGGACAGTTCTGCGAGCGGAAAAATCTGACCTTAATTGTCGACAACACGTTCATGACGCCGCTGCTGCAGCGGCCATTCGAACTCGGCGCCGACATTGTCATGCACTCCACCACGAAATATATCAACGGCCACGCCGATGTCATCAGCGGCGTGGTGGTCGCGCGTAAGCAGGAACATCTGAAAAAGATAAAATTCGCCGCCAAGACATATGGCATCGCCGCAGGGCCGTTCGATTGCTGGCTCACGCTGCGCGGTAGCAAAACGTTGCCGCTGCGTCTCAAACAGCATCAGGAAAATGCAGCGAGGGTCGCGGATTTTTTAAATAAGCATCCAAAAATCGCCGCGACTTATTATCCCGGTTTGCCCAGCCATCCCGGCCACGAACTCGCCAAGCGCCAGCAACAAGGTTTTGGCGGCGTGGTCACGTTCAAGTTACACGGCGGACTTACGGCGGCGAAGGCCATGCTAGGCGCGACCAAAGTATTCGGCATCGCCGATTCCCTAGGCGGCGTCGAATCCACCATCAGCCATTCCGCCACCATGAGCCACGCCGGCATGCCGCGTTCGCAGCGCGAAATCGCCGGCATCACCGAAGAAGTGATCCGCCTGTCGGTGGGCATCGAGGCGATACAAGACTTGCTGGACGATCTGGCGCAGGCGCTGGATCACGTAAAACCGTAGCAGTCTAGTTTTTCCCATAATCACTCGCGATGCTATCTCCTTTCAACGTTTATCGAGAGCGGGTAGGGTGGATCAAGCGAAGCGGATCCACCAATCTCCCTACTTTGAGAATAATAAATTATGTTTGGTGGATTCGCTGCGCTTGATCCATCCTACATTTGAATATTTATCGAAAGTGGCGCCGAGTCGCGAGCTAGGGAAGCTCTGAATAAGTTCGAGTTCTAAATGAGACAAGGCGCGAACAAAAAATATCGACGCAGCATATGAATGATATGTAAGGCGATATTTTTTGTGAGCAACGCAGTATCATGACGAAATCGGGCTTATTCAGCGCTTCCCTAGCTTAAGATTCGTCAGTAGCGCTAACACCGGCCGTGCAAAAGAAAACTGAGCAACAGGGATGGACAATGAAGAATTCATGCGCCGAGTTCGGTTGGGCGATGAGCAAAAGCGGAAGGCAATCGGCGAGCTGTATCGCCAGGAATATCCGTTTCTGCGCCGATGGGCCGAGCGCTTGCTACACTTACAGTCATCGAGCCGGCGGCCCGATGACGCCGAAGATTTGATCCAGGATGTTTTTATCAGTTTTTTTGATACGTGCGAGAAATTCGATGGGCGTGCGTTGCTTCGAACCTATCTGTTCCAAGCCATTCGTCATCGCGTCATGGATAACACTCGATCTTCGCCGGTCACCATGATTTCCATCACTACGGCGGACGGCGAAGAAAATCTGCTGCAAAATGCTCCTGCCGCTAGCGATCCGGAGGTAAGTGTAGCCGCGAAATTGTGCATGGAGAAAGTGCTGCCGGCGCTGCAAAAGTCCCATGACGCTCAAACCTTGCTGACCTACGAACTCATTATCGTCGAGGGCCGTAGTTATCCCGAGTTGGCGCAATTACTCAAGGTCCCGGAAGCGACCCTGCGCCAGCGCGTCTCCGCTGCCATGAAGACCATGCAGTCGCTCATCAACAAACTCTGCGGTGGTTTGCCGTAAGGCGTATCGACATGGCGCGCAGCGATAGCGATCAATGGCAGGAAATGCTGACGGGCAAAGATGCGCCCGACGCGTCCGATGAAGCGAAGCGGCAGGCTAAGGCGTTGCGTGAGGCCGTTCTGCGCGAGCATCAGGCGATCGAAGCAGACATCGATGCCGACGCATCGCTGTCGCGATTTCAGGCGCGTTTAGAGCGCGAGCGGCCCGCTATCGGCAAGGCTGCAAAAAAAGCTAGAGATACCGATTCGGCGAGCGTGTTTGGCTCCATTGCGCGTTGGCTGAGAGGTTTGCGCGGCCCGCAGATCGCCTTGGCGTTCGCGCTGTTGCTGGCCGTTGGCGCGGTTGTGCGTATGGGCCTGCAACCGCAACCGGATTTTGTCATCCGCGACTACGCAATTGGCGAGCGAAATTATGTGAAGGTCGACGACCCGCAAGTGCATCAAGCAAAATTGCTAGCGGAATTAAAGGCACTCGGGATCGAAGCCGAGACCCTGGCAATGCCGGATGTGAATAGCGCGTTGGTCGTGCAAGCGACCATACCTGCCCAGTCAAGCGAAACGCTACAGAAAATTCTCGAACGCCACGGCCTGCGCGGATTCCGCGATGGCGAGCTGGACGTCGGGTTTCAGAAGCGTTAGCAAAAATTTTAACGAACCTCGGCGATGTGGCTTGCTCGTAGAAGAGTTTGTGCAGCGGGCGCCGCCCTGGCGCTTGCCCCAAACTCATTGTTTGCGCAACGGCAGGCGGGCGAACGTCGAGCGTTGTTGATCGGCGTTTGCGATTATCTTAAGTTCCCCAACCGCCGCTTAGAGGGTCCCGCCAACGACGTGCCGCGCGTGCGGTCGTTGCTCCAGAGCCGAGGCTTTTCGGACATCCAAGTCGTCGCCGACCGGTTAGGCCCGAGCGTGCCTTTACCCACGCGCGCAAACATCATGAGCGCGTTCGACGCGATGTCGAAGCGGATTTCCGCCGGCGATTTCTTATTTCTGTATTTCGCCGGACACGGCGCACAGCAGCCGGTGGTGAATCCAAAACGGGAAGAACTCGACGGTGTCGACGAAGTGTTGCTGCCATCGGACGCAGGGCGCCTGAGTGAGCAACTGACGATCCAAAATGCCATCGTCGACGACGACATCGGAACATTCATCACCGCGTGCCGCAAGCGCGGCGCCATGGTCTGGGCCGTCGTCGACGCCTGTCACGCCGGAGATTCGACACGCGACGCTCCATTGCCCGCCGGCGCCACCACGCGCGGCTTAACGGCACAGGATTTTGGTTTTCCAAAATGGGTACAGCAACTTATGGATCGCTTTCCGGCCAGCCAACGCACGAGCGGCTTGGCCAACTCGATGTTTGCGGCGACGGGCAGCTACACAACTGCCCGGTGGACTATTGGCATTCTTCGCGTGCCGCAGCGATCAGCGAACCATTGAACTACCCATCCCGAGAGGCAACGCCGCTGGCCACGTCAGCGGGCTCTTTACTCACGTTTTGCTGAATCAAATTGCAGCAATCACCGACGGGGATTCGGCAACCTACTTGGATTTGGTGAAACGTATTGAGCGCGCTTACGCGCAAGACTGGCAAGGTTGGAATTGGCAACCGCAGTTTTGCGCCGATCCATCACGAGAAATTGCCCGGCTCGGGATTTTCGCGCGAGCGTAAAAATTGAGAGGTTTTCCAAGCGGAGCGCTTCCGCGATTTTTTCTATCGGCGAATGTTGCTAAGGGGCATTTGCCGACCGTTAGGAAACGGCGCCCGGTCCAGGTAATGCCATTCAAGGGCCGAAAATTCCGCACGCGCCTCGATGCCCGCCCGCTGTTCGACGGCTTGCGATTCGCTCCGTACAAACTCAACTCGTTCGTTCTGACCACAACGCCGAAGACTGTCGCGCTGACGGCGTCATTCATTTCATGGCGAAAGCTCTCGGCGCCACCGCGGCTACGTTGCCACGCTATCTACATGAAACCCATGCAAGTGAAATTGGTCGAGCCGTTGGGCAGTTATGTTTCGAGATCAACGAAAATCTCGCTTGACTTTGACGTAACGTCAAACTCTACAGTGCCTACTCCATTGACCAACACAGGAGCAAGGCAATGAACTTTAGACTCACACGTCACATTTGTCTGCTAGCAATGCTGTTAGCAATAGTGTGTACGATCCAACCGTCGTGGTCTGCCGACTCGCTCTACAAGCGACTCGGCGGTTACGATGCAATCGCGGGATTCGTTGATACAGCGTTCCCGCAGGTCGCAACACATCCACAATTGATCCATCTGTTTCGCGGGCATTCGGGGATAAGTCAGATGCGCCAGCGCCAGCTCATCGTTGACGCGCTGTGTGCCGCTAGCGGCGGCCCCTGTTTTTACACCGGGCGCGAGATGAAGCCGGTTCATGTAGGTTTAGGCATTACGAGCGCGCAGTGGGCGATCTTCACTGAAATCCTCTCTTCCGTGGCTAACGAACGCGGCTTCGCTAAGAGTGACAAGTCGGAATTCTTAGAGTTGCTGGCGACGCGCTTCAAACCCGATGTCGTAGAGAAACCTTGAGTTGATCCTGCGCCAGCTCGGCGCAGGCGCACTCAAATGTCTTAGCCGACTCTCGGCGATCGTCTGGCTAAGCGCAGCCGAGAACCTCGCCCTCGCTTGATTTTGACGTCGAGTGACGGCCGATACTGTTGTTTGACCGCTCCAAGGAGAGAATCATGTTAAAGATATATGGCGTACCGTTTTCGGTACACACACGCAAGGTAATCGTAGCGGCCCGGATCAAAGGCCTGCCGTTCGAATCGATACCGGTTGTTCCGGTTGTCCCAACGAGCCTGCCGGCCAATTGGCATAGCTTGAGCCCGACCGGGCTTATTCCCGTGCTCGTTGATGGCGATTTTACGTTGCCGGACTCGGCCGCAATCTGCGCTTATCTGGAGCGCATGCGGCCTAAGCCTTCGCTGTATCCCGCAGACCACCGTGGCTACGCGCGCGCACTCTGGTTGGAGCAGTACGCCGGCGGCACGTTATTTGAAACCGTTGTGCGCCCGCTGCTGAATGAAGTGCTCATTAACCCCAAAGTCAGAAATATCCCTACCGACCCGGTGCGCGTGGACAGTGTGTTGAGTCAGACAATGCCGGAGGTTTACGGTTACCTCGAATCCGTTTCGGGCGATGGATACCTCGTGGGCCCTGCATTATCGGTAGCCGATGTGGCCGTTGCGTCGAACCTCATCAACGCGCAATATGTTGGTTTTACCCTCGACCGTTCGCGTTACCCGAGGCTGGCGTCCCTCTTCGACCGTGTGATTCGGGTGCCCGAAATGATCGAAGCACTCAAAGCCGAGCAATCGGTGGTGCAACAGATGGGGCTGACCAGACGAGATTCCTCAGAACCGTACTCGCCTAAAATCGGTCTGAAACTATGTTTAGGATCGGTGATTTCTCCCGCATTGCCCGCGTTTCTGCGCGCCTGCTGCGCTTTTACGATGAGATCGGGTTGCTCACGCCAGCGCACGCTGACGGGCAGACCGGCTACCGCTACTACACCGTTGCGCAGTTGGCGCGGCTAAATCGTATCATCGTGCTGAAGGAGCTAGGCTTCAATCTCGATCAGGTAGCTGAGATCATGGACGCATCGCCCGACGCGGACGAACTGCGGCGTATGCTCTTACTACGGCGCAATGACGTGGAGCAGACGCTTGCCACCGAGTCGCAGCGGCTGCGGCACATCGAGACGCGTATCGCCCAAATCGAAGCGGACGGTGCGCTTTCGGCCGACGATGTGATCGAACGTGCCGAGCCGGCGCACCACTTGCTCTCGCTGCGCCGCCAGTTGAACTCGTTTGCCGAGGCACGTTCGTTGATTGGCATTCTTCGAGAGCAGTCGCGCGCGCTGCTGCCGCGCGCCCACGCCTGTCAGCTTATCGTAGTGGCGCACGCGCCACAGTTTGAGAACGATCAACTCGATGTAGAGTTTGGTTACGCTGTCGAGCACCTTGATTTGCGAGATCCGCCACCGGGTTCGGACTTGCAGTTGCGAGATTTGGCGGCGGTCCCGCGCATGGCGGTGTGCGTACGAACTGGCCTGCCCGAGGACGCCCATCTGGTCACCGAGAAGATCGGGCACTTCGTTGCCGCCAACGGCGACGTGCTCGACGGTGCGAGCCGGGAAATTTTTCTGCAGCCGCCGGATCCACAGCGCATGTACGAGTCTGTGGTGGAAATGCAGTTTCCGGTGCGGCGAGCGCGCGACGCAGATTCCCGTTAACGATATGCCCGCTTAGTGCAATGACTATTGCGCCAATGTGAGATTGAATGTCGAGTATCTGGAAAATTGAAATGTGACAGCGATGGGTGTGCGAACTACCCTACTT
>CAVQPB010000008.1:0-152737 GCA_963714525.1 uncultured Pseudomonadota bacterium | reverse complement strand
TACCATGCTAGGCAGCGACGGTAATGACACGCTATTTGGCAATGGTGGAAACGATATTCTCAACGGCGGACTTGGCCAAGACGCGTTGTATGGCAATGCCGGTGATGATGACTTTGACGGCGGTACCGACGGCGATCTCCTTGATGGTGGCACGGGTAACGATACCTATCGGTTTGGCCGAGGATCTGGTTGGCTGAACATTCGTGAAGCCAGCGATGCGCGTCTGGATATCGATCGGATATTGATGGAGGCAAACATCGTTCCGGACGACGTATGGGTAACACAATCCGGCGCAACACTTCTCCTTCAAATCAATGGCGCCAACGAGGGCATTTCCGTCGAGGATTTCTTCGGGCAGCCGTTGTAGACACAGAAATTAGCCGTCAGGGTGATGACCTGACGATCTGGATGGTCGCAAAGCCAGACTACAAACTAACCATTCCAAACTTTTATTTGACCGTCCAGGAAGTGATCCAGCTCAGGCGGTGGTCTCCACGCAGGATGGCTACGACTTGATTCTTGGGGTCGAGAGCTTTCCCCAGACGATTCGTGTCGTCGATTTCTACTATGGCAATGAAATCGAAGAAGTTCGTTTCGCCGACGGCACGGTGTGGACTGCAGCGATGTTGGTCGCGATGACCAAGATCATCAACGGAACGGATTCTGCCGATGCCCTAAACGGAACCGTCGGCGACGATCGCATATACGGCCTCGCCGGTAATGACACGTTAGATGGTTACGAAGGTAATGACTTGCTCCATGGCGGGGCTGGTGTTGATACGATGCGAGGTGGTGCGGGCGATGATCTCTATATCGTCGATAACACAGGCGATGTGACCACGGAGAACACCAATGAGGGAACCGACACGATAGAAAGTTCAGTCACCCGCACCCTAGGCAACAATATCGAGAACCTGACCTTAACGGGTTCGGCTGCCATCAACGCCACCGGCAACACGTTAAATAACATCCTAATCGGCAATAGCGGTAACAATACCTTGGATGGTAAAGCGGGCGCAGACGCGATGACTGGTGGCGCGGGTAACGACATCTATATTGTCGATGTGGCGAGCGACGTGGTTAAAGAGAATCACAACGAAGGTGGCGACACAGTACAAAGCGCAGTGACCTACACCCTCGGCGCCAACCTCGAAAACCTCACGTTAACCGCGACTACGGCAATCAACGGTACCGGCAATGCATTGGATAACGTTCTCAATGGCGGCAGTGGCAATAACGTCCTAGACGGAGGCGCCGGTAACGACACGTTAAACGGCGGCGCGGGAACCGACACGCTTAAAGGTGGGCGGGTAACGATATCTACGTCGTCGACACTACGACCGACGTCATCACGGAAACTTCAACGAAGGCACCGACA
Organism: uncultured Pseudomonadota bacterium; assembly: GCA_963714525.1. GTDB lineage: Bacteria > Pseudomonadota > Gammaproteobacteria > Burkholderiales > JALYOK01 > JALYOK01. Next base: position 151,359 of record CAVQPB010000008.1, on the reverse strand, counting down.
CCATTCAAAGTTCGGTCACCTTTACCATGGCAGCGGCAGCCTACAACAACATCGAAAACCTAACCCTGACGGCGACCACCGCCATCAATGGCACCGGCAATGGGTTGGATAATGTCATCACCGGCGGCAGCGGTAACAACATTCTCGATGGCGGTGCCGGAAACGACACCTTGAGTGGCGGTGCGGGGACGGATACGCTTAAGGGCGGGCTCGGAATGACACTTTTATCGTCGATAGTACGACCGACGTTATCACGGAAAATCCAACCAAGGCACTGATACGGTTCACAGCTCCGTGACCTTTACCATTCCAGCCTGCCAATATCGAAAATCTCATCTTGACCGGCACGGCCGCGATAAACGGCACGGGCAATACGCTGAACAATACTGTCATCGGAAACAGCCGGTAATAACATCCCTGAATGGCGGCACCGGCGCTGATCAACTTCGTGGCGGTGCGGGTAACGATATCTACGTGGTCGATAATCATCGCCGATGTCATTACCGAGAACCTAAACGAAGGCACCGACATGGTTCAAAGTGACGGTCAACTCATACGCCTCGCCTACGACGATTCGAAAATCTCACCCTTACCGCCACGACAGCTATCAACGGCACGGGCAATGGCTTGGATAATGTGCTCGACCGGTGGCAGTGGTAACAATATCCTCGATGGCGGCGCGGGTAACGACACGCTCAATGGCGCAGCCGGAACGGATACTCTGAAAGGCGGAACCGGTAACGATACCTACATCGTCGATACCACGACCGACATCATCACCGAACTGGCTAACGAGGGCACGGACACGATTCAAAGCTCGATTACCTTTAATCTCGGTGGCAACGCTATGTGGGCGAATATCGAAAACCTGACCATCACGGCCACCACGGCCGTCAACGGCACCGGTAATGCGCTGGATAACGTGATTACCGGCGGCAGCGGTAACAACATGCTTGCTGGGGGTGCAGGTAACGACACTCTCAATGGCGGCGCAGGTACCGATGTGCTGCAAGGCGGTGCCGGCAATGATACCTTTATCGTCGACAGCACGACCGACACCGTCACCGAACTGGCCAATGAGGGCATCGATACGGTGCGAAGCAGTGTCACCTACACATTGAGCGCCGCTAACGTCGAGAATGTCACCTTGTTAGGTACCGGAGCAATTAACGCGACCGGCAACGCCGGCAATAATCTGCTCACCGGCAATAGCGACGTGAACACTCTGACGGGGACGGCTGGTATCGACATTTTGCAAGGTGATGATGGTAACGACATACTCACCGACAGTGCCGATAAGGGCTTCTATAACGGCGGCGCCGGCACCGACATCATCAACGGCAACGTGGCCAAGAACTCGTGATTGGTGGCCAAGGCAACGATACAATTACTACGGGTATCGGCGCAGACCTGATCGGATTCAATCGTGGCGATGGTCAAGATATGGTCAATGCCAGTACGGGTGCAGATAACAGCATCTCTTTAGGCGGCGGCGATCAAATACACCGATCTTAACTTCAAGAAGAATGCCAACGATCTGGTGCTGGATGTCGGGGCAACTGAACAGATTACCCTGAAGGACTGGTACCTTGGAACGAGCAACAAGAGCGTGCTCAACCTGCAGATGATCGCAGAAGCGATGGCAGACTTTAATGCCACTGGTGGCGACCCCATCCGCAACAATAAGGTTGAAACCTTCAACTTTACGGGTTAGTCGATCGCTTCGATCAGGTGAGAACGGCGAATCCGGCCCTCACGAGCTGGGCATTGACCAACGCCTTGCTGGATTTCCACATCGGGCAACAGTGACACCGCTGCACTGGGTGGGGATCTTGCCTACCAATACGGTAAGAACGGTAATTTGAGCAATGTTTCGCTTACGCCGGCGCAAGGAATCTTAGGCAATGCTAGCTTCGGCACCACAGCACAAGCCTTGCAACCGGTCGCTAACCTTGCAGGATACTTCGCCGCGGTTGGGGTAACGCAGCAAATTAAAGCAAACGGCCATCGATCCGAAGAACTACACGCTTCAGATCGGTGGCGGCTTTGGGAATGATCACTTTATCGTTTCAATGTCTGCAAACGGAAAACTGAAAAGTTGTGGTGATCGACAGCAGCGGGTCGAAACATACCCTACCTACCCAACTCCCGCGCCAGCCGCGCAAGGCGCTGATCGGCTTCTTCCAGGCGCTTGCTCGACACCAGAGCGTCGATGCTCGGCGACTCGTCTTGGCACTTTTTGTGGCGCTCGGGTGATATTTCGCGCTTGCTGAACGCGTCCATGCACATCACCGCCAAGCGCTGTTTGTAAGACCACCCTCGATTAAGCTCCTCTTGCGTCACGCTGCCGTTGTAACTTCCGAAAACATAGGGCACTAGGGCCATGGAAGGTTTTCCGGTTCGAGTGGCTTCGACGATAGCCTCGGCCATTTTGGTTAGCTTATCGTCTGATTTTTTTCTGTCGGACCGATCCGCTTGCGACGCTGCTTCGGCGTTGGGACTCAGCCCTTCGACCTTTTTTAGCGATGCATCGCACGCCGACAATTGCTTCGTTGCGATCTGCCGGTAACATTCCACTTGCGCATGGGCGATTGCGGTGTTCAACGATGTTGATGTCATAGCGATTATCGGATCTTGCGCCCACTTCATGATCTTCGCGTTCAGCGCATCCAGGCGGCCTTGCAGCGCTAGGGCGACGCGAACATCGTCTTCGGTGAACTCTTCCGTCGTTTGCGAGAAGAATCCCGCGCCGACTTCGCGCCAGCGTGGAATGCGCGCGCTGCGCTCATCAAGCTTTTCGGTATCGCCTGCGGGCGGCGCCGGATTGTAGATGACCGTCGAATTGCTCGCTCGCTTCGGATCGAAATAAAAATCACCGCCGATGGAAGATTCGATCCACGGCTCTTGCACACCGCCGGTTTCGCGTAAGACTGCGGCACGCACCGTTTTCAACAGGTCCTCCAGTTTTAGCCCGGGATACTTCTTGATCGCCTCCACTAGGCCTTTGGTGTACGGGCTATTGTCACTCTTTCCATCCTTGGCGACAAAGTTCGGCGCGGTTGCATACGCGATCAATGTGCCGCTCGCTTTCATCGGCGCGAGGCCGCTAACCGCTTCGCGATCCAGGCGTTTGATCGGCAGCGTTCGGCAGGCGTCTAGGATGACGATGTTGAGGCGATTTTTCGCCTTGCCCATGCGATTCAGAACACTTCCCGCACTGACGCTGCGCGCTTCGATATCTTCCTCGGACAAGATATCCGCATCGACTGGAATCAGATAGTTCTGGCCACGATATTGCGAACCGTGCCCGGCATAGAAAAATAGCCCCACGCCGCCGCGTTTGGCTTGCGCGCCGAATGTTCGGATCGCGTTTTCCATTTGTTCTTTGCTGCCGTTCTCGACCACCGTCACCGTGAAACCGAACTGCTTCAGTGTTTGCGTCAATGCACGGGCATCGTTCACGGGATTGGCAAGCGGTGGCCATTGCTTGTATTCGGCGTTGCCGATGATCAACGCAACGCGCTCTTCGCTCAGCATCTGCTGTATCGCATCGATCTGCGGCTCGCTCTCCGACGAAAGTTCGCCGGCGACTGCGCTGCCTGCATTGATTAGCATGGTTACCAGGCTACCGAGCAGTAGTGATTTGAGCATCGGTGTCTTTTTCGTTTAAACGGTTGAGTTTGACGATACTGAGGCGCCGCTATCCTGTCAAATTCCAATGCTTATTGATGATTCGCGAATTCATGACATACCGAAACAGTGGTAACCCCTGCCCCCATCCCCGCCCTTCCCCCGCTTCGCAAGGGAAGGGAGAAATGCCCCTCCCTTGCGAAGCGGGGGAGGGTTAGGGTGGGGGCAGACTGGTGGCTGTGCCACGACTAACGGAAATCTCAATATTTCAAAATCCCGCCTCACAAACCGAACCGCCATGCGTCTATCTCTTTGCACGTTAACTTAAACAAGGAGTATTGAGATGACCAAGGCATTAAGAAATTATCATCAAAACGGCTGGGCCAAGGGAGTTTTACGAGCGTTAGGCGCAATTGCGTTTTCAGCACTGTTGCCGCTCTCGGTGGCATCGGCCACAGTGTCCCATAGCTTTCTGCACTCATTTACCGGCGCCGATGGCAGCGAACCCAAAGCGCGCTTAGTACAAGGAAGCGACGGCAACTTCTACGGCACGACTTCGACGGGAGGATCGGCGAACTCCGGCACGGTATTCAAACTGACGCCCGCCGGCGCGCTGACAACGTTGCATTCGTTCGCCGGCGGCAGCGATGGCGCGAAACCGACGTTTGGCCTCACACAAGCAAGCGACGGCAACTTATACGGTACGATCGATTCCGGCGGCGCCAATGGTTACGGCTACATCTACAAAGTCACCTCCGCCGGAGCCTTTAGTCTGTTGACTTCCTTTACCGGCGCGGATGGCGTTGCGCCAAAAGGCGAGTTGATCGAGGCGAGCGACGGCAATCTTTATGGCGTCACCGCTTTTGGCGGGAATGGATTTTCGCCCGTTTGCGCACCTTCATCCGGGTTTACCTCTAGCTGCGGTTTCGGCACGGTGTTCAAGGCCTCGCTTTCCGGTAGTGTAACTACGGTCTACGCCTTTACCAATGCCGATGATAACGGCGCCGTTCCGGAAGGTGGCGTGATGCAGGGATTAGATGGCAATTTCTACGGCACGACGGGACAACTCGGCACGATTTCGACTGGCGTTGGAACGGTGTTCAAGCTTACACCGGCGGGTGCGCTGACAACCTTGCATCGATTCGTCGGCGGCGCCACCGATGGTGCAGGCCCGCGCGGTGCGCTGGTGCAACTCGCCGACGGCACGCTCTACGGCGCCACCATCGGCGGCGGTGCAAATTTCGTCGGCACCATTTTCAAACTAGCGCCCGACGGCACGGCATTCGCCATCGCCCATGCATTCGACAGTACCGACTTTGCTCCGCTCAGCAACTTGCAATTGCTCCTCGCGAGCGATGGCAATATTTATGGAACGCTGATCGCGTCGTCCAGCGCGAGCGGTGGCGGGCTGCCGCCCGTGGGCGGGATTTATCAGCTTACGCCCGCCGGAGTGTTTAGCAGGACATTTACCTTCGACTTGAGTTTAGGTTCTCCGACCGCGCCTTTCGGCGCGCTGCCGAATAGCGGACTGATACAAGGAAGCGATGGCAACCTATACGGCACCACGCAGTGCGGCACGGACAATTGCGCCGGCGTAGGCGGGACGGTATTCAAGCTTGCGACGGGGCTACCCGCCACCACGCCGACGGTCTCGATTTCGCTGGATAAAGCGTCGATTAGTCTCGGCGACAGCGCTACGCTGACTTGGACCTCGACCAATGCGACGGCCTGCGCCGCAAGCGGCGCGTGGAGCGGTTCGCAAGCGGCTTCCGGCAGCCAGAGCGTGACGCCAGCGGCGACGGGCAGCTACACTTACACGCTCACTTGTAACGGCTCGGCCGGTTCCGCAAGTAACGGCGCGACGCTCGTGGTCAACGCCGCAAGCGGCGGAGGTGGAAGCTCGGGTGGAGGTGGCGGCGGTGGCGGATGCTCGATGAATCGATCCGCGCCATTTGACATGACCCTAATTCTGCTCGGTATACTTTCGTTGGGGTGGATTGCGTGCAGACGTTGTCATCGAAAGGGGAAATCCTGAGCTACTGGGTCGGGACGGCAGTTTCGCCGTCCCGTGTTTAATTCGCCGTTGTTCGTGCCAAAACAAACGAAAGGATTAAGGAATGAAAATCTGGCAAGGGGTAATGTTAGCCGCGCTTTTCGCTGGATCGTTAAGCGCCTTTGCGGGTTTTGACGAGGGCCAGACCGCCTATAACAAGCAGGACTACGCCACGGCGTTACGGGAATGGCTGCCGCTCGCGGAGAAAGGCGATGCACAAGCGCAGATTCGCGTTGGCACTATGTATTCCGGCGGATTCGGCGTGCCGCAAGACAACAAGGCCGCGGTCGAGTGGTATCGCAAGGCCGCGCTGCAAGGCGATGCCTACGGCCAATCCAGCCTCGGCTACATGTATGAGAGCGGTAAAGGCGTGGCGCAGGATTACAAGGCCGCCACCGAGTGGTACAACAAAGCCGTCGCCCAGGGCCATTCGTGGGCGCAATACAACCTGGGCCAGATGTACCGCGACGGCCGGGGTGTGGCGCAAGACTACAAGATCGCGGCCGACTTGATCGGTAAGGCTGCGGAGCATGGGGATTACGACGCGCAAAACGATCTGGGTTGGCTCTACGAAAATGGTTGGGGCGTGAACAAAGATTCCAAACTCGCCATCGAGTGGTATCGCAAATCCGCCGCGCAGGGCTACTCACCGGCGCAAGTGAATCTCGGCCACATGAGCCACAAAGGCGATGGCGTTCCGCAGGATTACAAAACCGCGATCGAATGGTTTCGCGCCGCCGAGGTGCGGGGAAATTTGGAAGGGATCTTCAATCTTGGATTGATGCACGAGCGGGGTCAAGGAGTTGCACAAAGTTACAAAGCCGCGATCGATTATTATCGAAAAGCCGCGGCGCAAGGTCACGCGGTTTCGCAAGGAAATTTGGGGGTTATGTACACCTATGGCCGTGGCGTGCCGATCAACAAGATAATCGCTTACGCGCTGTACAACGTGTCGGCCACGATCGATCCTTCCGCAAATAACACCGCGACGGCAAATCGCGACCTGATTCAGCAAGAAATGAATAATGCCGAGAAATCCGCCGGGCAAGCTTTAACGCGCGAACTCATGCAACCGGGCCGCTTCCTCCAGGCGCTGGACGCGGCACAAGGTTCGAGTCGCGCTGCTGCTGGCCCGGCAAAGCGGTCGATAAAGGTGCAAAAATGCGTCGACCGGCGCATCGCTGCGTTTCGCAAGGCCGAAGGACCCGATCGACCCATCAACGCCGATGTGCTCGACGAGTGGGAAAACGAGTGCCGCGTCCCCAAGTAGTGTCCATCTTCGGCCGCGAACTCGCCAAGCGCCAGCAACAGGGTTTTGGCGGCGTGGTCACGTTCAAGTTGCGCGGCGGATTTGTGGCGGCGAAGTCAATGCTCGGCGCAACCAAGGTATTCGGCATCGCCGATTCCCTAGGCGGCGTCGAATCCACCATCAGCCATTCCGCCACCATGAGCCATGCCGGCATGCCGCGCGCCCAGCGCGAAATCGCCGGAATCACCGAAGTGCGTATTTCAGCGAACGTGACCGATCATTTCAGAAATAACGTGACCGGTGCTGATGGGACAGCGAAGGCAGATAAATCTTACACTAACCGGTCACGCACCGGTGCGCGAAGCGCGTTGTTGCCGTTTCCGGAATCATGCGGATTCTTGCTTTCTAAGCGACTCGCCTTTGAGTTTCAATTTATGACTTTGATGCACGATCCGATCCAGGATAGCGTCGGCCAACGTCGGATCGGCCAAATACTCATGCCAATGCTCGACCGGGAGTTGACTGGTGATGATCGTTGAACGCGTTGCCACCCGATCATCCAGGATTTCCAATAGATCGGCACGCTCCGGCTGCGTCAGCGGATTCACACCCCAATCGTCCAACAGCAACACATCGGTGCGCGCCAAGGCGGCGAGCTTACGGGTAAAGCTGCCGTCGCCGTGGGCGATACGCAACTCCTCGAACAACCGCGGTACGCGAACATACAGCACCGAGAAGCCCTGACGACACGCCTGCTGGCCGAACGCACAGGCCAGCCACGTCTTGCCACAACCGGTCGCCCCGGTAATTAATATGCTGTGCCTATGGCGGATCCAATCACACGTCGATAAGCTGGCCATCGCCCGTTTATCCAAGCCGCGGCCGGCGCGGTAATCGATATCTTCTACACACGCCCCCGCGACTTTTAGTTTTGCCTGCTTCAATAATCGGTCAACCCGTTTCGTATCGCGATGCGTGAATTCCCGATCCACCAGGAGACCAAAGCGTTCTTCGAACGATAAACTGGCGGCATGGGTCTGGCTGGATTGTTCCTCGAAGGCGCGTGCCATACCATCGAGTTTGAGTTGGGTTAATAACTGCAAGGTATGTTGATTCAGCATGAGATTCCTTTCAGGTTAGTGGTAATACTTCGAGCCGCGCACATTGGCGTGCACGGGTAACGCCAGATCAATTTGCCGGGGTGGCGGCAAGGGTTGTTGCTCCAGGCCGGCCTTGAGAATCGCCGCGACCGAGCGATACGTCATCGCCCGTAAAGCCCGCGCCCGTACACACGCCAATTCCAACCGTGCCGGATTGTATTGACGCGCCAAGCGCATCAGTCCCAAGCAGGCGCGATAACCCATTTCCGGATGGGGTTTAGATTCGAGCTGGTATTGAGCGACATCGCGAGTAGCCGGACCGATGGACAACGCCCAATTGAGCAACCGTCCCGGCGTCCATTCCAAGTGCGCGCGGTGAGACTTGGGCATGTGATCCGCCTGGGTGGTGTGGCGACCGGGCAAGGCACTTCTGACATGACTGGCGACGCGTTTGCCATGATGCAAACATTCGATCATGCGGGCGGTGATGCGCACCTCGACCAACTCGCCGACTAATTGATGCGGCACGCTGTAATAGTGACGTTCGATATCAACGTGGTAGTCAATTGACACCCGGGCTTTCTTCCAGCGCGCTAATTCAAACACGGTTACAGGCAACGGTTTGAGCACCGGTTGGTCGAGGGTAGCGAAGGCGCTGGCGCGACTGCCCGGCAGTTTCTTGAACGGGCGTTGGTTCAGGTCGGTCAACAACATCCAAATTGCGGCATTGAGTTCGGCCAGGCTAAAACATTGCCGTGCTCGCAGTCGCGCCAGAATCCAGCGCTCCACCACTTGTACACCGACTTCGACTTTGGCTTTATCTTGCGGCCGGTACGGGCGCGCCGGAATGACAGCGCAACCATAGTGTGCCGCCCATTCTTGGTAGGCACGACCGAGCGAAGGTTCGTAGCGATCCGGATCAGCAATCAAGGCGCGCGCATTGTCCGGCACCACAATCTCGGGACACCCGCCGAAATACGCCAATGCGCGGCAATGGGCGCTTAGCCAGTCGGCGGCGGTTTGGGTCCAGGTGGCTTCGGCATAGGTGTAATTCGAGGCGCCGAGCACCGCGACGAACACTTGGGCGCGGCGGATTTCGCCGCTGGCCGGGTCAATGACCGAAAGAGTCTGGCCAGCGTAATCAACGAATAGTTTCTCACCGGCGCGGTGGACTTGGCGCATGGAGCGCTTCAGGGCTTTGGCAAAGATTCGATATTGGACGCAGAAGCTGGTGTAGCGGTAAGGGCGACCAGGACACTGATCACGGTAGTCTTCCCACAGCAATTGCAACGTGACGCTCGATTGCTTCAGGGCTTGGTGAATCTGGGCGAAATCGGGGGCGGTGAAACTCGACTGTCGCGGGGTGTCGTTACTCGGTTTGAGCCGCTCGACTAAATCGGCTTCAGCCAGGGTCTGCGCGATCGCGCCATCGATCCCGGCGGCGGCAGCGCGCTTCAAATATTTGGCGACCACGCCTTTGGACAGATTCTGGGCGCGGGCGATTTGTTCCAGCGACAGCCCGCAGGCGTAGCGTAACCGTAATACTTCTTTGATCTTGCGCATGGTAATTCTCCGACTGGGCATCCTCGCTCCTCGAAATGGAGCGCAGGCTACCAAATATCTTCAATTACCTTCGCACTTTCCCCTTAACAAAATTCGCCACGCTACAGCGTGGCTTTTATTTCAAAAATCTATCCATAACCGGTCACGCTATTTCTGAATTCACCGGTCACGATATTTTTGAAATGACCGGTCACACCGCTGAAATCAACGGTCACGTTCGCGTGAAATACGCACCGAAGAAGTGATACGCCTGCCGGCGGGGATTGAGGCGATACACGATTTGCTGGATGATCTGGCGCAGGCGCTGGATCACGTGAACCTTTAGTCGCCTTCACGTAGGCGACAGTCGGGTATCGGGTAGTGCGGTCGAACTCAATTTGAGGCTGGGCCAATCGCAATGCGCTGGTGAGCCGCAAAAGCAAGAAACGGTTCTTAGGCACGTGATGGTTCAGGAAAGGAAAACTCCCTCGCCCCCTTTATCCCCGCCACCCAAACTCCTCCATCCATGGCCACCTCAAACTCCTCCGGCTGAGTTTGCATAGGAGCGGCCCAGCCGCGGAGCAGCGGCGACGAGAAGTAAACTTCGCCCCGTCGCGAACAAGGGGACTGTTACCGCGCCACCTCTCGACGCTATCAAACCTAATAGTTGATCTGCGTGGCTTTCTCGGTTTGCACGTACCATTGCTACTGCGGCGGGTACCGCTCAAACGCAGGCAGCTCATGCACGCGCGCCATCCAACCGATACGTTCCGCGATTTGTATATGCGCGCGCGCCGGAACGGCATCGGGGTCATCATAGGTCCCGCTCTGGATGTCAATGATCCCTGGGAGTATCTCGGCATTGGTATAAAACAGGCCCGTTCCGCAATCGGCACAAAAATGCCGTCGGCCAAATTCCGATGAATGGTAGACCTTCAGTGTGCCTTTCGTGACCTTGACCGCGCCTTCTTTGTACATGGTCCAGCCCACCATCGGCGCGCCGGCATGACGTCGGCAATCCTTGCAATGGCATAACGCGTGCGTGATCGCTTCGCCATCCGCTTCGTAGCGAACGGCGCCACAATGACAACCGCCAGTAATAGCCACTTCAACTCCTTGTTCCACTAAGCTCTGCCCGGCAGTTTAACCAGAACTGGGGCCTGGGGAAAACCGACCCACTTTGTAACCTGTTTTACGGGAAGTGGCCGTGTAGCCGAATAAACTGGAGTTCTACGCTGGTTCACTGGCTACGAAGCTTTTCCTGCAGCCAAACCTTGATAAGTGACTGGTAAGGAACATCACGAGCGTTAGCCGCAACTTTGAGCGAATCCAGGAGATGCTGCGGCAGGCGCAAGGAGATCGTCCTCGTGGTCGGTTTCAGATTGGGTAGCACAGCCTTCTGGGACTTGCTCCAATCCAGATATTCGGTCGAATCGTGCGTTTCCCAGAAGACTCGTTCTTCAGCCTCGTTGGCGAATTTCGGTACGGCTTTAGGCTGCTTGCTCATAAATCACTCGCTCCTTTCGGTGCATGTCTCGGGATGAGATCACCCGGATCTTCGCGCCCGCTTCCCGCAACGTGAACGCTATGTGTAGCAGGCGCCCCTGGTCGGTCTTGCCCAGTGCGTGAAACCGCGATTCTCGATTACTGTGCTTCGCATCTGCCAGCAAGAGTAGGGGTGCATTAAAAAATACCTGCTCGGATTCCGCTGCGGAGACCTGATGTTTTTCGTTCTTCCGAGCATTTCCATCGTCCCAGTCGAACCCAATGATCTTGATGATATCGATCATATTAGTATATTGCTATAATATACGTTAGGGCACAACCTTGGTGCCGAACTCGATCATCGGCTCGTGGCTGTGATCGTGCAGAACCCATCAGATCAAGTCCATAGCCGACGCGACGAATAAACTATCCCAGTACTACTACCCGCGGCACCAGCCCCATGCGTCGCGCCCGCCGGGCGAATTGTTTGTCATCAAACGAGGCCATGCTGTCGCAGCCTCGATAGCTGGCATGATGCAACGCATCGGCTAACTCCAGCCCGGCCCGGCAATGGGAAAGCGCTTGAATTATGCTTTCTCGATCCTCAATAGTAACTTGGGGCAGGGCTAAAAGGTGATTCATTGCCCCCGCAATTTGTGCCGTCGAGAATTTATAGTATCCACGCATTACCCACTCCAACTCGAGCAGAACCGTCTTGCAAACCATCAGTGGCTCGCCCGATTCCATCAGCCTACGCGCGGCCTCCCGCTGCTTTGTCGCTTCGGCATCACCGTGGTCTTGGATGTAATACCACGCCGGGTTGGAATCGAGTCCAATCACTTGCTTCGTCCCGCCTTGCCTTTAGTCAGCAAACGTGCCGCATCGAAATCCGCGGGCACGGGCGCACGCTTGCTCTTTAGCATGCCGAAGCCGCTTGCGGGAAGGTCTACCGGCGTACTGACGATACGCATTTCCGCATGGTCACCCACCAGAACAAACTCTACTTTGCTGCCCTGACGCAGTCCCAATTGTTGCCGCAGTGGTTTCGGAATAGTGACTTGCCCCTTGCTTGTAACGGATGTAATTTCCATGATTAGCTTCTTAGTAATACCAAGTAAAAATATCACGATTTTGAGGTGGCGACGAAGGGAGCAGGCGTTGTCACGATATAGTGGCCAAAGCTGGCGCGGAATAATTTCCTCGCGCCAGCTCTAAACGCGTCGTTAACAGCCTTTGAAGCCGCCATTCATGAGAGGCGCCGATGTTAAACGATCCGTTGTTCGACGACCACGAAAGCGGTAATCTCGGAAATAAAGGTCTTGGCATGCGCCATCGTCTTCCGCCCCGCCGGCGACGAAAACGCTGCGTTCAAGCTGTCTGTGCTTTCGAACCAGAGTTCGACGATGCCATCGATCGGAAGCTCTTGGTAGTCGCTAGGCGTGCCCTTTACGCGCTCGCGAGCCAATACGACATTCTGGCGATACGCATTTACCCCGGGCATCTTGCGGACGAGATCGCGATGTACGATCCACTCGCTGCGAAAATCGTCTTCGCTCACATCGGGTCTTCGTTTCAGCGTGGAGATTCGCTTCAGTAAGCGGGCGCGGCTAGCGCCCTCCGGCACGGGAATCACAATATCCTGGCGCGCCGCGACGATGTGTAACTCGCCGAGAAAGCGGGCCTCGTCCTCGATTAGTGCCGCCGCAATTTCGCTGTCTCGAAACGCATGCTCTGCGTGATTCGCATCGTCGAACCAAAGTTGCGAGATGCCGTCGAGGTCCCACGGACCTCTAGCGAAGTCAATGCCTCGCTGCAAACGGTCGGTGACGGCGTTCTGCCAGTACTCGCGCAGGTTTGGAGCGCGAGCCGCCAAGGGTCCATGGGTATTGCGCCAGTAGTTGCAAAAGTGTTCGTCGGTCCATCCTTGTTTCTTACGGAGCAACCCCATTCTGACATTCATTTACGATTTCCTTTCATGACAAATTCTGTCCTACGGCTAGTCGCATACGATCCCGGCTACTTCGTCGAACCCGATACGAATGGCCCCTTCGTGTTCGCACCAGCCGCGCATAACAAGCCTGTCGCCATCCTCCAGAAAGGTGCGGGTTTCGCCGTTCGGCAATGCGATGGGTTGCTTGCCGCCGCAAGAGAGTTCGAGCAGCGAGCCGGCCTCATCCGCCGCCGGACCGGACAGCGTGCCCGATCCGAGCAGATCCCCTGGTTGGAGGTTGCAACCGTTGGAGGTGTGGTGCGCGACGAGTTGGGCCGCGCTCCAATACGCGGCCTGCGCGGCGCGGCTGCTCGAAAGACGCACCGGACCTTGCTGCGCGGCTGCCATGCGAGCTGTCTGCAGCCACACTTCGAGCACGACGTCGATTCCTCCATGCTCGCGATTCGCTACCGAATCGAGATAGGGTAATGGCGGTGGGTCTTCTGCCGGTCGTTTGATCCGAGTGCGAAACGGCGCGAGCGCTTCCATGGTGACGATCCACGGTGACACTGTTGTCGCAAAGTTTTTTGCAAGGAAAGGGCCGAGCGGCTGATATTCCCAGGCCTGCACATCACGCGCGGACCAGTCGTTCAGCAAGCACACGCCGAACAGATGATCCTCGGCTTGTAGGATCGGCACGGGTTTGCCGAGTGCATTGCCGCAGCCGACGAAATAGCCAAGTTCTAGTTCGTAGTCCAACCTTTTGGACGGACCGAAATCCGGCGCTCCCGCATCGGGCTTCTTGGTTTGGCCGTAAGGACGCATAACCGCGTGTCCGCTGACCACGATCGAGGATGCCCGGCCGTGGTAGCCGATCGGCACCCACTTGTAATTCGGCATTAGCGGCTGATCGGGACGAAACAGGCGCCCTACGGCGGTGGCATGATGAATGCCCGTGTAGAAGTCGGTATAGTCGGCAATGCGGCAGGGCACGGTGTACTCAACCGACGCCTGTGGCAACAGAGCATCACCCCACTGAGCCTGCTGCCCGCTACCTTCCCGCAACCCCTCCGACAACGCCTTGCGCAGCAATCGCCGATCGGTTGGCTTGGCCGCCATCAACAAATTCATGTCGTCCGTGTCGATGAGCCCGATTGCCTTAAGGTCGAGCACCTGATCCCCGATGGCGACACCGATTCGCCATGCTTCTGCGATTCCTGCGCGGCGGAAGCGTCCGAACGGCAGGTTCTGAATCGGAAAATCGCATCCAGGTCGGTTCGCCGAGGTGACCCAACTGCGCAGTCCGGGATTATGCGTAGCGTCCAATGCGGTCATTGATATTAAGTCCTCGAAAAAATTATTGACGTTTTATCGGGCCACCGCCTGGTGCTCGCTATCTCCGTGAAGCCAAGTCGCATGCTGCGGCGCGCGCTTCGTGATCGACCACTCTTCCAACATGGCTAATTTCACTTCGTCGAGCTTCTTGAGCATGTCCGGGGTGGCCAAATTTGCCGCGAGTTCGAGCCGGTGCCCATTGGGGTCGAAAAAGTAAATCGATTTGAAAAGCGTATGGTCGGTGGGGCCGATAACCTCAATACCATCGGCCTCGAGTCGCGCCTTGGTAGCCATAAGCGTTTCGATGGAGTCGACTTCAAAAGCCAAATGCTGCACCCAGTTCGGCGTATTGCGATCCCGGTCCATCGCTGGTTGCGTCGGCAATTCGAAGAAGGCGAGAACGCTCCCCTGACCCGCATCGAGAAAGACGTGCATGTACGGATCGGGGGCCTTGGTGGACGGCACGGTATCTTCCGCGAAGGCTAATAGGTACTTCATGTCGAGATACTTTTCATACCACTCGACGGTTTGCTTGGCATCGATGCAGCGATAAGCGACGTGATGAATTTTTTGTATCAGCACAGGTTGGTCCTTTCGTTTCGCACGATCCGTTTCGATCAAGATTCGAGTGATTTCCACATTTCGATGTCGCGCTCCGCGGTCCAAATTCTGGGATCGGGATAGCGCGTCGCCTCGTCGTACGCGCGCGTGATGTCGAAGGGCATGCAATGATCGAATATCACCCAATGGCCATACTTGGGTCTGAGTTTTGCCACCGTTTCCTTGTACACGGTCTTGAGATCCGCACCAGCCTTCGCCCCCGCAGAAACGTTCTCGTATAGTTCTGAAACGAAGTCGCGCGTGCCAGCGATACCCTTAGCAACACTCTCTTGATCGACGAGAGCCGCACCACGACCTGGAACCAGTGCCTTCGGCTTCAACGCCGCAAGGTTCTCCAGCGTTTTCGGCCAGTGGGTGAAGTACGCGTCGCCGGCGTAGGGCGTGGCGTCGAATTCGACCAGGTCACCGGACAGGAGTGTCCGCTCCTGCGGTAGCCAAACGACGGTGTCACCTTTTGTGTGTCCGCGGCCGAGTTGCAGAAGTTGGACTTCGAGCTTGCCTAGCCACAAAGTCATCTTTCCTTGGAACGTCATGGTCGGCCAGGTCAAGCCAGGGGGTACGGTGTCGACGTTTTGAAACAGTCGCGGGAATCTCCCAATCTCGCTCGCCTTATCTTGTTCGCCGCGCTCGACGATTAGGTCGTAGGTATCCTGACTTGCAATGATCTGCTGGGGCTTATAAGCACTAGCGCCGAGGACGCGCACAGCGTGGTAATGCGTCAGCACGACATATTTAATCGGCTTATCGGTAACGGTTCGAATACGGGCGATCACGTCGGCAGCCATCGCGGGCGTGGCCTGAGTGTCCGCCACGAGGACGGCATCGTCACCGATGATGATTCCGGTGTTCGGGTCTCCCTCGGCGGTGTACGCCCAAGCGTGCTCGGAAATCTGACTAAATGTGACACGCTTTTCTTCGAGGTCGGCTTGGCTGGCGAAGTGTTTGGTTTGGCTCATGGATAGGTTCCTTTTTGTAAATGAATTGATGTTCAGTGCATGCCTAGGTAGGCGGCTTTAACTTTGGGGTCGTTGAGAAGCTCGCGACCGGCGCCCTCCAGGGTGATGCGGCCGGTCTCAAGAACGTACGCACGGTCGGCAACGCCGAGCGCCTGCCTGGCCATTTGCTCGACTAAAAGCACCGTTACGCCAGTTTCTCGCAGTCGGGCAATCACGGCAAATATGTCTTTTATAATTAAGGGTGCGAGGCCAAGCGACGGCTCATCCAGTAGGCACAAGCGCGGTTCGCTCATCAGCGCGCGCGAAATCGCGAGCATCTGCTGCTCCCCGCCCGACAGCGTTCCCGCGAACTGCTCCCGACGCTCCTTGAGGCGTGGAAACCGGGCAAATTCCCGCTCTATGGCGTGGTCGACGGCCGCAGCGTCGTGGCGGCGCGAGTAGCCGCCCAGAATCAAGTTATCTTCCACCGTCTGGTCGGCGAACACGCCACGACCTTCGGGGCACATGGCGATTCCGAGGGAGACTCGCCGGTGCGCGGGGATGTGGGTACAGTCCTCGCCGTCCACCAATATGCGTCCCTCGACAACTCGCTCCAGCCCAACGATGCTCTTCAGCAACGTGCTCTTGCCGGCGCCATTGGCGCCGATGATCGCGACCACCTCGCCGGCGCGAACTTCAAGGCTAACGCCCTTCACGGCCTCGATGGCGCCATACGATACTTTGACGGCTTCCAGTTTCAGCATGGGCGTCCTGGCCTCAAGCGACAGCAGCCTCGGGGGCGTCCACCCCGAGGTAAGCTTCGATGACACGCGAATCGGATTGAACATCGGCCGGTTTACCGTCGGCGATCTTGATACCGTAGTCCAGCACGATGACATGATCGGAGATCGACATCACCAGGTCCATGTGGTGCTCGACCATCAGGATCGTTGTGCCGGTTTTTGCAATGCGTACTAACAATTCGCCAAGCGCTGCGGTTTCATTTGGATTTAGACCGGCCGCGGGTTCGTCAAGCAAGAGCAACCGCGGTTCGGTTGCCAGTGCGCGTGCCAGTTCGACCCGACGTTGCAGGCCGTAGGCGAGTGTTCCTGCCGGCGCGTACGCGAGTTCCGAAAGGCCGACAAATTTCAACAACGTGTGCGCCCGTTCGTGCGTCGTCGCTTCCTCTTTGCGCGCACTCGGCAAAGCAAAAAGCGATGCGAAGAATCCATTGCGCATCTTGCCGTGGCGCCCGAGCATGACGTTCTCTAGCACAGTGAGGTCCGAAAATAGCCGTAGATTTTGAAACGTGCGCCCCATGCCCATGTTGCAAATGGCGTGCGTCGGCAGCCCGCCGATCTCACGCCCCAGGAAAGTGATGGCGCCCGCATTCGGGGCGACGACTCCGGTAAGCATGTTGATCATCGTGCTCTTACCGGCGCCGTTGGGCCCGATCAGCGCATGGATGTGTCCGGGCTGGAGGCGGAACGATACATCTTGCGCCGGCTTAACCCCGCCATACACTTTGGTAATGTTCTTGACGACCAATAGATCCGTGGCCATCGGCTGCTCAACTGTCGTCGTGACGTTCGGTGCAACCGGCGTCGGTGGCGTTTCGACATGGCGCCTTCCGCGATGGGCGAGCAGACCCATCACACCACCCGGCATCACGTACAACGCGAATAGCAACAGGAAGCCGTACAAAAAATGTTGAGCCGACGGCCAACGGGCGAGCAGCGCGTCGATGATCGTCAGGGTCACCGCGCCGACCAGTGGCCCGTATTTCGAACCGGGGCCGCCGAAGAGAACCAGCAGCAAAATGAAGATGGATAAATGAAACGTGATGAAGTCGGAGTTGATGTATTGGTTTTGCTGAGCGACCAACGCGCCGGCAATACCGCACGTCACGGCGGCGATTACGAAGGCTATGACCTTGGCCCGATACACCCGCACGCCTACTGACGAGGACGCAATCTCGTCCGCTTGCAGCGACAGTAGCGCCCGCCCGAAGCGTCCATCGAGCAAATTACGCAGCAGCAGATGTGTCAACGCGCACAGCGCGATGCCGACGCCAGACCCACTGCACCATCGACAGCGGTTGTCCGCCCCAGGTCAACGGCCGGATTCCATAGATGCCCTGTGCGCCGCCAAAGACTTCGGTCCATTCCCCGACCAGCTTCTCGACAACGATGCCGAACGCCAGCGTCACCATGGCGAGATAAGGCCCTTTTACGCGCAGGGAAGGCAATGCGATGAGAACGCCGCACACACCCGAGGCGACCGCGGCAACACCCAGCGCGAGCCAGGGATCGAGTTCGGTGTGGGCGGTGACGAGTGCCGCGGTGTAGGCGCCGGCCGCGAACAGCCCCGCCTGACCCAGCGATTTCTGGCCGGCGTACCCGACCAGCACGTTCATGCCCGCGGCACACAGGTAGTAGACGCACATCATAAAAAAGATGCGCAGGTAGTAGTCGTTGCCGACCAGCGCCACGCCCCCGATCAGCGCAGCGGCGACGAGCAAAACCACCACGGAATGTCGCGTCGGTGTCACACTTTCTCCGAGAGCCGGCTTCCGAACAGCCCGGTCGGGCGGAACGCGAGCACCAGAATGACCAATAGGAACACAGCAACCTCACGCCATTGCGCCTGCCAGAGATTGACCAAAGACTCGATGACACCGAGCGCGAACCCGCCGATCACGCAGCCGCGCGGATTGTTAAGACCACCGATCATCGCGCCGGAGAAGCCCTTCAGACCGACCGACAATCCCATGAACAGTGACGCCTGGGCGATCGGCGCGAGCAGGAATCCCGACAACCCAGCGAGTGCGGAGCTGACAACGAATGCGGCGATCATAACGGCATTGGTGTTGATCCCCATCAGGCTCGCCACATCGGCGTTTGCAGCCACTGCGCGCATAGCTTTGCCGGCGATCGTGCGGTTCATCACCCAACTCAGGCCTGCCATGACCACGATTACCACCCCCAGGGTAAGTAGTTCTTGCGGGCGGACACCGACGTCGAAAATTCGTAGGACGGTATCACCGAACGGGGCCGGCACCACGACCGGCTTAGGTCCCCAAATGGCGAGACCTATGCTTTGCAGGATGACGCCGAATCCCAGGGTGCTCATGACCCATGCCATGCCGGGGCGGCCGGCGAAGGGCCGCACACCGATCGCGTATAGCAACCAGCCGAGCAGCCCCATGACGATGAGCGCCGCGAGCGAGTGCCAGCAACTGGGCGCCGGCACCCGGAATGGCTTCGCCGAAACTGGTCGATGTCACCGGCATGCCGAACGCGAGGAACACACGTCGAAAGGCCGATGAAGGCGCCGGCGGAGACGAATTCGCCGTGCGAGAAATTCAACGTCTTCGTGGTCGTAAAGGTGATGCTGAACCCCAGCGCGACCAGCGCATACGCGCCGCCGACCGCGAGACCGCTGATGAGTGCCTGAAAGAGGGCCTGTCCCATTCTTCGTCTCCGATTGTGCTCGACGATTTACCGGTATTTCCGGATTGCGTGCTGAGGCGTCAACGCTTGAAGTCGGCCTGCTTGAGCGAGCCGATGACGGCGTCGGTATAGGGGAGCAGCTTACCGTCCTTCCAACGTATCCAGATCAAATCCGTCGCCGTCAAAGCCTCGCGATTGGTCTTGCTGAACGGCTTGTTGTAGGTTTTGAGGAGCCCTTGGACCGGCGCTTTGAGGTCTTCCAAGGCAAGTCGGACTGCGGACCCGTCGGTACTGTTCGCCTGTCTGACGGCGGCCGCGTAGAGCGTCACGGCATCGTAGCCATGCAGGGCAAAGGAGAACGAGCTGGGCGCCTTGAGTTTGGATCCGACGCGATCGAAAAACTTCTGTTGGTTCGGCTTCCGCGTTTCGCTGACGGTACGCATGAACAGCGGTTTTTCCGCCAGCGTCTTGCCTGCCGCGTCGTAGAACGTGATGTTGTCGGCCGCCCAGGACGTCAACGTCAACGGAAAGTAATTGATCTTTTCCATGCTGCGAATGAGTTGGGCGATGGGTGTACCTTGCGCCCAGACGATCACCGTATCGACACCCGCTGCTTTCATCTTGTTAAGCTGGGAGGTTATGTCGGTATCGGCGACACCAAAGCGCTCGATAGCGGCGGGCTTGATGCCCTGCAGCTCGGCGATTTCCTGCATATCCTTGAGGCCACCCTGACCGTATCCGGTTGTCTCCGCCATAAGACCGACGACTTTGGACTGCGTGGCATTTTTCTTGACATAGGCCATGAGCGCCGCGACCTGTTCGCGATCGACCATCGAGACGCGGAACATGTAGTTATCCGCGCCGGGGCGCATCGGTTTTGTGATGTCGGTGCCTGACCCGACGTTGCCGATCACCGGAATCTTCTTTTGATTGGCAAGATGTTTCCACGCCATGGCGTTGCCGGAATTGGTTGGCCCAAACACGGCGCTGACCTTTTCGTTGTCGATTAAGTCGCTCATGTTCTGGATCGACTTTGGCGGCGTGGAGGTATCGTCGCGCACGACCAGGGCTAGTTTGCGGCCCAGCAACCCGCCGGCAGCATTGATATCGACGATGGCCGCTTCCATTCCTATCACAGCGGCCTGCCCGCTCTGCGCCGAAGGCGACGCTGAGAGGTCGCCGTTGTAACCGATCTTGATGTCCTGCGCTGAGCTGGTGGTCGAGAATACGCAGAGCGCGAGCGCAGATACGAAGCTGGCGAATAGATGGTTAACTTTCAATTGTTCTCCTCTTGGGTCTGATTAATTTGAATCCGAATCGACAGCGGTGCATTCATACGGCGAGGAAGCCGCCGTCAACCGCCAGCGTGATACCCGTGACGTAACGAGACATATCCGATGCGAGAAAGATCACCGGACCCACCAGATCCTCGGTCTGTCCGAGGCGCCCGAGCGGGATGCGGCTCATGAATGTTTTTAAACGTTCCGGGTTCTCGCGCGTGGCTGCAGTCATTGGCGTCTCGATCACGCCTGGGGCGAGCGCATTGACCCGAACGCCCAGCGGGGCGAGTTCCTGTGCGAGCGACTGGGTGAACATCTTGATCGCGCCCTTTGAGGGCGAGTAGCCGAGGCTGGCGCCCTGGCCCGCGTACGCGGCAATGGAAGCGATGTTGATGATCGTGCCCTTCGATTCCTTAATTGCGGGTAGCAGGGCGTGCGTGACGTTAAACGTCCCGTTAAGATTTACGTCGAGGGTCTTGCGCCAGTTCGCTGCCGCGTTCGCACTCAACATGCCTTCTCGGATGATGATGCCCGCGTTGTTGACGAGTAGGTCAACACAGCCAATTTGTTCTTGTACCTGCTCCGCCAGTGCGTGGCAGGCTTCCGGCGCGGTGACGTCAAGGCTGAAGGCGAATGCTTCGCCTCCCGCTTGCCTGACCAAACCAGCCGTTTCCTCGACCGAGCCTGCGTTCATGTCGGTAACGATGACACGCGCACCAGCATGTGCGAGACCCAAGGCCAACATGCGTCCATTTCCTTGCCCGGCGCCGGTGATGAACGCAAGGCGGCCGTGGAGCAGGCGCGGGGCAATGGTGTCGGTGAGAGCCATGGGAAGTATCCGATTACTGACGCGCTGGATTTGCAGCGTGGCGTTCGACCAACACCGGCTCGCGATCTGGAATTTGAATCGCAACACTCGACCGCTCTGCGCGACCCTGCGCGAGTTGCATTCCAGCGACGTAGCCGAAGGTCAACGCCGGCCCAAGCGTGATGCCCGCGCCCGGATAGTTGCCGCCCATGACGCTCGCGGCGTCGTTGCCGACCGCGTACAGTCCCTTGATCGGCTTGCCTACGGCATTCAGAACCTGCGTGTTCTCGTCCGTAGTAAGTCCCGCGAACGTGCCAATGTCGCCGATGACCAGCTTGATGGCGTAATACGGCCCGTGCTCTAGCGGCGCGACGCACGGGTTAGGCGAAAGCGCCGCGTCCCCTTGATAGCGGTTGTAAGCAAGGCTGCCTTTGCCGAACAGTGGGTCCTGGCCCGATCGGGCCGACGCGTTGAACTCCGATACGGTCGCATCAAGGGTCGCCGGATCGACACCGATCGCGCGGGCCAACTCTGACACCGATTGGCCATGCTTGAGGTATCCGCTGCTCAGATGACGTCCGATCGGCAGCGGCGCCGGAGCTACACATCCCAGACCATAATTACGAAGCGCCTTGTGGTCGCAGAGCAGCCAGGCGGTCACTTCCGGCTCGTTTTTGCACGCCTTCACCATGGCCTGAACGAAGTCGTGATAGGAGTTTCCTTCGTTGGTGAATCGCTTACCCTTAGGCGTCACCGCGATGACGCCGGGCTTGGCGCGATCGATGAAGTGCGGCATGACTCCCTTTAAGCCATCGCGCCGTGTGGTGACCGACGCCGGCACCCAGGCGGCGGCGTGGGGAATCGTAGCGTCGACCCATCCGCCCACGCCCTCGGCCATGCGCAGGCCGTCGCCGGTGTTCGCCGCAGGCGAAGGAGAGAAATGTTCTTTGCCCGTGGGTGCATGCGGAAACAATTGCTTGCGTCGCTCGATATCGTGTGGAAACCCGCCGCAAGCCAGGACCACGCCATACTTGGCCTTCACCTTAACCGTGCTGCCGTCGTGCTCGACCAGCGCGCCTGAGACCCCGTCGTACTCGGTGATCAAGCTCTTAACTGGAGATGACAGCCACACGGGAATATCCAAATCCATCGCGGCTTTCGCAAGTCGCCCCGCCAGCGCGTTGCCGTTGGTCAGCGTCATGCCGCGCCCGTGAACGATCACATCGAGAAAATGCCGGCTCAATCGTTTTGTCACGTAAAGGAAGGACGCGAGCGACTTGAAAGCGCGCATGAAGTGACGGATTTCCGGCCCCGAGCCCAGCATCATGCCGAACACCGTAAGTTCCGGCAGCGGCGGGGCCAGATGCTTGATGCGCTCGCCCAGCGCCCGGCCGTCGAACGGGCGCGTCACCATCGACCGGCCGCCCGGCTGCCCGCCCGGCGCTTCGGCGTGGTAGTCGGGAAACACGGCGTGGCATGTCGAACTGCACGCAGGTCTTCTGCGTGAAGAAGTCGATGGCCTTGGGACCGTTCTCCAGAAACGCGTCGACGCGCTTCTCGTCGAAGTGCGTGGTGGTCTCGTGCTTCAGGTAGGTCTTCGCGGCGCCGGCAGGCTCGTGTATGCCCTGCTCGGTCGCGAGCCGCGTTCCGGGTATCCATAGCCAGCCGCCGGATCGAGCAGTCGTTCCGCCGAACTTCGGCTCCTTCTCCACGACCAGTACCTTCAACCCTTGCGAAGCAGCGGTGACCGCTGTCGACATCCCCGATGCGCCCGTGCCGACGACTAGGACGTCGACATCTATCTCCGATTGACTCATGACTTGCCCTGCGAATTGCGAATTCGGGCATTGTACTCGTCATCTGATAATTGTCAATACATCTGATATAATCAAACAATATGATAATAAACTATACGTCTGCTGATTTAAAAACCCTGAAAATGGATACACTTAAGAAATCCAGAACAACACATCCCCTCATGGAAAAAAGTAGACGCGGTATCCAGTCGATCGAGATAGGAAGCGCGCTGCTGCTCGAACTGGCAAAGCAGGTTCGGCCACTACAGCTCAAAGATCTCGCCAAGGCCGCCGGGTTGACTCCCGGCAAGGCGCACCCTTACATGGTGAGCTTCCTGAAGGTGGGCTTCGTCACCCAGACCGATGCCGGCCTATACGAACTCGGTCCCTTTGCGTTGCAACTCGGCTTGACGCGGCTGCGGCGCTTAGACCCGGTGCGCGAAGCCTCTCAGGTGATCGAGGATCTCGCGCACATCACCGGCCAGAGCGTCGCGGTTGCGGTTTGGGGGAGCCTGGGGCCGACGATCGTCCGGCTGGAAGAGCCCATCCAGCCGCTGCACGTGAATCTGCGTACCGGAACCGTGATGTCGCTCGCGAACACGGCGACCGGCCGGCTATTCGCGGCCTACATGCCGCCGAAGGTGGTCGAGCGGATGCTCGGCGACGAGCTTGCCCGCTTCGGCCACGGGACCGGGCAATCGGCCTCAATCACGAAAAAAACACTGGAGACTTTCCTCGCGGAGACGCGCAAGCACGGCCTGTCGCGAACCCGTGGACAACCGATTCCCGGCATCGACGCGATGTGCGCGCCGGTGTTCGACTCGGAGGGACACATCGTGCTAGGTATCCTCGTGATGGGGCCTTCCGCGACGTTTGACAGCAACTGGGATGGTTCGATCGCGAAGGCTTTACACCAATGCGCACGGGAAGTATCGCGACGCATCGGTCGTACCGAACCAGTCGGGAATTAACCGCGCTACGCATCCCGCGCCAACCTAATGCCGCTGAATTGCCAACGCGCATCCGGCGGGAAAAAATTCCGGTAACTTGCGCGAATGTGCGAGACCGGCGTCGCGCAAGAACCGCCGCGCAATACCATTTGGCTGCTCATGAATTTGCCGTTGTATTCGCCCAGCGCGCCGCTGGGTGGCTTGAAACCGGGGTAGGGCGAGTAGGAACTCGCGGTCCACTCCCACACGTCGCCATAGAGTTGTTGCATACCGCCGTCGTTTTCGCCGAGAGGCGCCGGATGAAAGCGATTGCTCTCAACAAAATTCCCTACCGGTGAGATGCGCTCAGCCGCATGCTCCCATTCCATTTCTGTCGGCAAACGCGCTCCCGCAAAGTGGGCATAGGCATCGGCTTCGTAATAACTGATGTGACACGCGGGTTCGTTGAGATCAAGCGGCAGAAAACCGTTCAACGTATGGGTATGCCAGACGCCATCGCGGCGCTCCCAGTAGAGCGGATGATGCCAGCCTTCGGCGCGAATTTTGTTCCAGCCGTCCGATAGCCAATACTCGGGACGATCGTATCCCCCCGCATCGATGAACGCCAAAAACTCCCCATTAGTAACTACACGTGAGGCAAGCCGGTAAGGTTGCAGATAAACTTTATGGCGTGGGCTCTCGTTATCGAACGCGAAATTTTTGCCCGAGTAACCGATAGAAATCAGACCACCGTCGTAACCGTTCCATTTCATCGGCGTAACGACAGCGTTTGGGTCGCTCGTGCGCGCTTGGTAGATGGGATGCAACGGGTTAAACGAAAACAAATGTTTCAAGTCCGTAAGGATTAACTCTTGATGCTGCTGTTCGTGATGGATGCCGAGTTCGACGATCGCCGCCAGCTCGCGCGATAGCTCCGCCGTTTCGAGCAACGCCGTCATGTATCCATCGACGTGTTGGCGGTAGCGCTTCACCTCATCCAAATTCGGACGCGTCAATAACGAGCGTCTTGGCCGGGCATACTGCTCGCCCACGGTTTGATAATAGGAATTGAACAGCACACGAAACGCGGGATTGAACGGCTTATATCCCGGCAGCGTCGGCTCGAGTACGAAGGTTTCGAAAAACCAACTGGTATGGGCCATATGCCATTTTGTCGGGCTGCAATCGGGCATGGATTGCAAGGCGCAATCTTCCGGCGAAAGTGGTTTGATCAGCGCCTCCGTGGCATAGCGCACGGAGTGGTACGGCGCCACGAGGGCGGCGCCATAACGCGCATCCATCGCCGAGCTGGATTTTACTAGATCAAGAGCGGGTCGCAAATGAGTGTCCCCCTGGTTAATTATTGACGATCGTATAAATGAATGACCGCTCGCCCTCACCCCAACCCTCTCCCGCGAAGCGGGAGAGGGAGTGTATCCCCTCGCCCCGCTTGTGGGGAGAGGGCCAGGGTGAGGGGCGGGCGCTGGTGATACAAAAAACTGTCACTTATTTATATGAGATTCAATAGTCTTAGTGGCGTGACCGGCATGATCCTTAAATCGCCAGACACGCAACTACAACGTGAATTTCAGCCCTGCTAGTAACGCCCCCGGCAAGCGTGAGCTTTGCGTCGAGCGTTCGCCATAACTCGACGAATCGAGCATGAACTCTTGTTGTTGGGTGAGCGACTCAAGATTCTCGCCCAGAATACGGTAGAGCGTATCGTCAAAGCGCATGACGTTAACCGGCGCGACGATCTTGCCGTCTTCCACCCAAAAGGTCGCAAAGCGGGTCATGCCTGTCATGCGGCATGCGGGCCGGTCGGAATAATTTAGATACCAAAGATTATTGATCCAAAGCCCCGTATCGAGTGCGGTAAGGGCATCGGCGTTTGCCAACGTGCCACTGCTCATTTCGATAGACTCGGGACTTTCGCCACCGTTCGCGCCATTGCTGATTAAGCCATATTCTTTCGCGGTACGCGGGGCGATCAACGGATCCGCGAGCTTGCCATTATCGATTAGCGTAATGGATTCGGGTTTGGTAAACCCATCGCTTTGAAACGCCGCTGCCGTACCCGCCGCCGTATGTTCTCGCAGAGTAACGTATGGGCTTAACGTCGCGCCTTGCTCCATCTTGATGAGCGGGCTCTGTTTGGTTTTGCGCGCTTTCGCCGACAGCCCACCCCACGCCAACATACCCACGATTTCGTCCAGCGCGCGCGGCGCCAGGAATGCGCGATACTCGCCGGGCGTGAGGGTCTGAGCTGGCCGTTGCAGCAGTTCTAGTTGTACGGCTGCGGCGCGCATTTTATCGCGCAAGATTTCCGGCTGCCATTCGAAGCCGGCATGACCTGTCTTCACCGCTTTGTCGGTTTGATGATAGAGGCTCCATTCGAAGTTGAAGTTTTCTACTTCGTGCCAATTGCGCTGCCCGAGGGAATTCGCAAATCCTCGGTAAATCGTGCCGGCTGCGTAGATGCCCACGAGATCGAGTCCCTGTGCCGCGGCGACGATTTGCTCGACACAATCGCCGGGCGAGGGCAGCGCGCCGCGACGTTTATGCTCGCTCGACCGGACATCGGTTGCGTAAACCAGATAAGGATCCTCGGGCAGATCGTCGAGTATTGTTCTAAGCTCAGCGAGGGTGGAAACGGCGAGCGCGAGGTCGTCACCATCGCCGGTCAGCGTTAAGGTGAGGCTCGCCTGCCGGCCGCGGGCGATCAAGCGCAGGCGCAGATAACGCTGCGTCACATTGCCCGCTTGTCGAATCCGCCCATGATTAAAGCGAACGAAATCGGAACGCTCGGCGGAAAACCAACAAGTGAAAACTTCGTTGCCCTTGAGTTCACGTGCGAGACTTTCCACTAACTCATAAAACTGATTCTGCAATTAGTCCTCGCCGCCGAAGACGTCGACGTTCGCGAACACGCAAGGCGGCGCGGCATGGCCGACGTGGATCGCTTGGTTCGGCTCGCCTTTGCCGCAAAACTGAGTGCCGTGAACTTCGAAGCTAGCGGGGTTGCCGACAGCTTTTAAGCTACGCCAGAACGTCGCCGAAATACCGCGATAGTTGGGATTTTTAACGACACGCGTGCGCTTGCCGTTCTCGATCAGGTGGCCCCACTCGCAGCCGAATTGGAATTTGTTGCGCGAATCGTCGATCGACCACGAGACGTTGGTCGTCATCAAAATACCGCGCTCGATGTTCGCGATCATGGCATCGAAGGGCGTCTCGCCCGGCTCGACATTGAGATTGGCCATGCGGTCGATCGGTGCGCGGTTCCAACTCGACGCGCGGGAATTGGCGACACCGGATTTATCCGCGCGCCTTTGCGAAACGTGTCCACCGAGCGGCCGCTCCAGAATCCCGTTACGGATGAGGAATGTTTTTTCAGCGCGCGAGCCTTCGTCATCGTAAGCAAAAGAGGCAATCTCCTCGGGATGCGAAGGATCGTAGGTCACATTCAGCAACGGCGAGCCATAGCGATATTCGCCGAACATATCCAATGTGACGAAGCTGGTGCCGGCGTAGTTGCGTTCATCGCCGAGGATGCGATCTAATTCGAGCGGATGACCGATGGATTCGTGGATCTGCAACATCATCTGCTCCGGCATCAACAGCAGATCCATTTTTCCGCTGGGGCAATTGACTGCGAGCAAGAGTTGGAGCGCTTCTTCAGCCAATCGTTTGCCGCATCCGAAAAACCCGGCCCGCGCCAAAATATCCGCGCCGCCTTGTTGCGCGAAACCTAGGCTCCGTGTTTGCGTATCGCTATCGCGGTTGGCGGCGACATAGGCATGGGGAATGGTGTAGCGAAATTGCTGATGGACTTCGGCGCCGGTATTGCTTAAATAAAGCTGCTCGCCATCGATCATATTTAGGCTTACATAACGATCGACGATGCGATCATCGATGCGCGCGGCACGGCATTCCGCGGCGAGCATCTCAAATCGCTCGCGCCGCGATCCCATGGACGCCGCCGAAGGCGGCGAAACCCAACTTCCGCGAGGGTTGGGCATACGCGCAGGATCGTAGGGGATCACGCTCGCAGATTGCGTTGCGCGCGCCCATTCTGCCGCGCGATCGAGCGCCGTTTGCAGGCCCGCGGGCGAGAGATCGCTGGTGGCCGCATAACCGCAACCGCCGTCGACCATCGCGGTTAGCATCGCACCACGATCGTTCGAAAGATGAGGCGGTTCGGCGACATCGTCGCGAATGGAGAGCTGCTCGGATTTTTCTTCCACATATCGCAACGACCAAAAAGGCGTGGTGGAGTTCAGCGAGGCAAAATGTTTTGCGATGTCATTCATATACGGAGCGTTTGATACGAAAACCGATAACTATCGATAGGTCGTTCCCGCGCAGGCGGGAATCCATACTGCAATTGCAATAGCGGAGGCACAATGGATTCCCGCCTGCGCGGGAATGACAAACCTTTAAAACAGCGGCTTGTCCTTGGCTGACTCGTAGCTCTTTACACCTTCCATTATCTCGGCCTTAGCTTCTTCCGGCCCTACCCACCCTTCGACCTTAACCCACTTGCCGGGTTCCAAATCTTTGTAATGTTCGAAGAAATGAGAGATCTGTGTCAGGGTTTCTTGGGGGAAGTCCCGCGGCGACTCGATGGTGCGATAAAGATTACAGAGTTTATCGACGGGGACTGCGAGCAACTTGGAATCGCCACCTGCCTCATCGGTCATTTGTAACATACCGATCGGGCGGCAGCGTACCACCACGCCGGAGATGAGCGGAACCGGTGTCACCACCAGCACATCGACCGGATCGCCGTCTTTAGACAAGGTCTTCGGAATGTAGCCATAGTTGCAGGGATAGTGCATGGCGGTCGACATGAAACGATCGACGAACATCGCTCCCGTGGCTTTGTCGAGTTCGTATTTGATGGGGTCGCCACGCATGGGGATTTCTATGACGACGTTGAAGTCGTTGGGCAAGTCCCGGCCAGAGGGTACGCGGTCTAGGTTCATAGCGGTCTTGAAGATATTGAGTTGAAACCGAATTCTACGCTACACGGAAGCGTACGGCTGCCTCAAGCTTTCCGCGCCATCTTTTAGACGATGGCTTTGAATCGCCGCTCGTAATGATCGCGGGTCAGAATCAGTCGGCCGGGTCGAATAGGAGCCGCATCGGCATCATGGTCGATGCCGCAAAACCATGCCTTTTATAAAAGCGCTGCGCCGCCTCGTTGTTGCGATCCGTCATCAATGTAATTCGTTTACAGCCTTGTGAATGCGCAAACTTAATAGCGTGTGAAAGCAGCGCCGAGCCAACGCCGGCATTGCGCGCGGTGGGAGAGACGACCATATCCTCCAACAGCGCAACTCGGCCGCCCAATGCGGTGGATACGGTGTAAAGAAGACTAACCATACCGACGATGTCGCTGCCTTGGCGGGCGACGAAGACATGCCCGATGTTCGATCCATCGATGATTGCCGACAAGCCTTTACTTTGCGCCGCTGGATTTGCTGAGAATTCGGCTTCCTGGGAAAACAATACGCCTAAGAGCTCACACAGCGCCGGAATGTCGGTGGTGTTTGCTGGCGTTATTTGTAGTGATGCCTCCATATTCCTATTCGACATCGATAACGCGAGACAACGGAATTTCTATCGCTTAGGTAGCTTGGCAAGGCGGTCTCGGCCGCGTCGCTTGACCGCGGCAACATCTAGTCGACCGGCCGATCCACTCTCAATGCCCGCGCGGATATCGGTGCGCAACTGCTCAAGTTTGATCGCCCGTAGCTGGTCCTGTTCTTGCATTAACCGTAAAGCTTCGCGCACCACTTCACTTGCCGAGCCATACAAACCGGTGGTCACTTTATCGCGCACCATCGCTTCGAGCTGAGGGGTAAGGTTGATGTTGATCGTCATATCACGCTCCACAAAATCGCATTTCTAATTTTAGCGCTTAACGTTCAAAATTGGCAATCTTTGCCAATTGTTTATTGTCCTTTCGACGGTAGGCGAAGCGTTATTAGGCGACGAATTTCGTTATCTTTCGTGAAAAGGAGCCTTGCCAGCAAGCCCATTAATACTGGCTCGCAGCCATGCCATGCTTGACAGCCGCACGGATATTGGCGCGCAGCCGACCCTATATTTATTTGCTGTCGCAAGCCATCTGACGCTGTTGCAATCTGCCTTGACGTTGGCATTGGCGAGTAGCTCGTTGATTTCCCCCCAGCTAGTTGGCCCCACAGCCTAACCGAAGTGCGGATTCCAAGCCATAGTTGGACCGTCAATCTAAGCCAGCCGGCCGAATCGCGATTCAATACTGTTACAATATTATGGAGGCGTTTTACTAGTTGCTCATAATAATTTGCTGCTTATCATCCGTTCGATAAAACCGAACGGAACCGCAGCGTAGTTAACACAGTCCATAACAAAACTCTCGGAGCTTAAGCTATGTGGGATTTAATTGTTCGTTACAGCGTCATGTCAGGGGGGTTATTGCCGCTGATGGCGTTGTTGTTGTTGATCACTATCGCCGTGATTATCGAACGCTGGTATTTTTTTCATAAGGTGTTGCTCGCCGGCGAAGCGATGGAACACGATGTCCAGTTGGTGAAATATCAAAACGCCGACGATATGAAAAAAGTCGCCGACCATTATCAAGGCACGGTGCAGTCTTCCATCATCGGCACTGCGCTCGCCTCGCGCGGTGAAGATGCCGACGCCATGGATCGCCATATTGAGGAATCCATCATGTGGCAATTGCCCAAGATGGATAAGCATATGTGGGTGCTCGATACATCCGTGACCCTGGCGCCGTTAATGGGGCTATTCGGCACCATCGTCGGAATGATCAAAACCTTCAACGTGCTCGGCGTGGAAGGCGCCGGCGGCGCACCGGAAATGGTGACCGGCGGTATCGGCGAAGCGCTGATCGCAACCGGCGCCGGCTTACTGATCGCCATCATCGCGATTGTATTTTTGAATTATTTCAATAAGCGCGTGCGGCTCGCGCTGCACCAAATGGAATTGCTCAAGATCATGGTGATCAATCGCCTCTATGGCGGCGGTTCGGCGCATCACGGCGTTTCCATGACTGAGCGCGCCGGCAAGCTTGTACCGCCCGTCACTGTCGCCCGGCAGACGCCATGAGACGCCGCGGTAACAGTTATTTCGATGTGGACAAGGCCCGCATCGAAATCATCCCGATGATCGACATTATGATGTTCCTGCTGGTGTTCTTTATCGTCATCACCTTGCGCATGATTCAAGGCACGGGCATACAACTCGATCTACCGAGCTCGCAGACCACGCAAGAACTGAAACCGACGCAGATCACCATCGGCGTGCAAAAGGATGGCACGATGTATGTCGATGGCCAGCCGTATAGCGCGGAGTCGCTCAGATCCAAGTTGGAAGAGGCGAAAAAGAACAGCGATAAACTCGCCGTTATTTTGGCGGGCGACAAAGAACTGAGCTACCAAAATACCCTGAAGGTCATGGATGTCGCTCGGTCCGCGGGAATCGCTCAGGTCGGTCTGGCTGCAAAAGCGGAAAGTAACTAGCCGGTAATGGCCAGGCAAGTCGGTCTGAGGGACTCGCTCTGGGCGCGTCCGAAGGGCGAACGCGACCATACGATGCCGATGTCGCGAGCATATTTGCTCGCGGCTATCGTCGAGTTGCTGTTGTTCCTGTTGTTGTATCTAGCGTTCATGTTCTCGGTGGTCAAGCCGCTCGAACCGCCGCCGATGATCGTAACCTTGGAGCAACTCGAAGAAGAGAAAAAACTCGAGGGCGAGAAGCCGCAAGCGGCGCCTAAGAAAGAAGCGCCGAAAGCGCCAGAGCCCAAGCCGGTGCAACCGCCGCCGCCCAAGCCCGAAGAAAAAAAAGTAGAGCCGATTCCACCCAAACCGGTGCCGGAGCCTCCGCCTAAGATTCAACCGCCGCCGCCGTTGCCAGAACCTCCGCCACCAGAACCGGAACCAGAACCAGAGCTAGAGCTAGAGCCGGAACCCGAACCAGAACCACCGCCTCCACCACCGCCAGCAAAGGTAGAGTTGCCGCCGCCACCGAAGCCGCCGCCACCTCTCCCTAAGCCACCGCCCAAGCCTCCGGTAGTCGAGGTCAAACCACTGCCGCCGCCGCGTCCACCGCCGCCGCCTCCGAAGCCGGAGGTCAAGACAGTGGAAGTGCCGACACCGTTGCCTGTGGAGCCCGAGCCGCCACCACCGCCGCCGTTGCCGCCGAAGCGGGAAGTCATCGAGCCTAAACCGGCGCCGCCTCCGCCGCGACCGTTGCCGCCCCCACCGCCGAAGCGAGAGGTCAAGACGGTTGAAGCGCCGGCGCCGGTTTCCGTGGAGCCGAAACCCGCACCGCCTCCACCTCGGCCTCTACCTCCACCGCCACCGAAGCAGGAACCGAAAACGGTCGAAGTGCCGAAGCCCGTTCCGATCGAACCTAAACCGGAGCCCAAGCCTGCGCCGCCACCACCGCCCGTACCGCCGAAGCCGGTAGAAAAACCCGTCGAGGCGCCGCCGCCGGTCCCCGTTGCGGTGAAACCGGAACCCAAACCCGCACCGCCTCCGCCACCTCAGCCGCCGAAGCAAGAAGTGAAAACCGTGGAAGTGCCCAGTGCGCCCGTCGCCGTGGCGCCGAAAGAAGAAGTGCCCGCTGCACCGCCTGCTGCGAAAGCCGAAGAGGGTAAGGACAAAAAAGACGAGGATGCCGGCAAGGACAAAGTCACCACGCCGCCGCCGCGTCCGCCACCGCCCGCGCGCGTGGCGGAAGCATCCGAAGACGACGAGGAAGAGGACGAACCCGAGCCGCCGGAGGAAAAAAAGGTGATCAAGATCCGCAAGCTCGAGCCAAAAAATAAGATCAAGCCGCCTTATCCCAAACAAGCACTGCGCATGGGCGTCGAGGGCAAAGTGCGGGTGCGGCTGCTGGTCGACGGCAAAGGAAGAGTCAGCACAGTGACGGTGTTGGAATCGACACCGAAGGGCGTATTCGACAAGACCGCAACCGACACGGTAAAGAAATATTTATTCGAAGCCGATGGCACCGAGTTCGGTGTCGAACAAGAGTTTATTTTTAGGGTGCAGGATTATTAAAAGCGATCGTGCCACGAGGCAATGTCAGCGCGGCGGTCAGGATAGGCAGGGCTGGAAGCCGCGCTGGATAAGGCGCCTGGCGCAATGCTATTTAAGCAAGCCGCGCCGATAAGTAATCGAATCCCAAGACTTATTCGATTCGAAATTTAAACTGCAATGTGACGATGCCGTTTCGTACCGGCACTACGCCGAGTTCGATGCCAAAATTCTTAAAAGTTAATTCGGCCCAAGGAATCACTGCAACGAGGGCGCCGGTACGATTGGCGTACGCACTCGCGGCGGCCACATTTGCACCTACGCGAGCTGACCTTAATTTCCACGGCAGCCAGACGTAGGAGAAATAAGCGGCGTCGCGATCATAGCTATTTTTAAAGATACCCGTGCGGATGGATTGGGTTTGGGAAAGTTTGTATTCCACACCCAATCCATAGTTTTCGCCGTTTCGATTGCTCTGGCTATCGATGTGATGCGTTAGGCCACCGGTTTGAAGCCACCAGCGTTCGGTGCGGAAGTCTCCAGCCAGCGCCGGGTCTGACATTTGGTAGAGGAATAATCCCGCGAACTTGAGAAAGATTAACGCGGAACGTCGACTCCAGACGTTGATTGCGCTACACAGCTCGCAGGGCTCAATCGTGTTTTTCTTCATCGCCAGCCAGGCTCCTTTTTGGTTTGTTGTATCTCCTCGTAAATGCCCAAATTCAACGTTTTCTGCATTGCAAGGTTGATTCGAAGATTAGCTAGGTGCTGGCGCTGGCGCTATCCTCAAAATTAGTGATGCGTCGTCGCCCTTGGACGTTGCTCGGGCGCGCGGATTAGCCGATACTTTTACCCAAGGAACCTCTGATTAAGTCCCTCGCG
This sequence comes from uncultured Pseudomonadota bacterium, assembly GCA_963714525.1. Taxonomy (GTDB): domain Bacteria; phylum Pseudomonadota; class Gammaproteobacteria; order Burkholderiales; family JALYOK01; genus JALYOK01. Next base: position 117,279 of record CAVQPB010000008.1, on the reverse strand, counting down.
GCCGCGAGGGACTTAATCAGAGGTTCCCTAACCTATGGAAAATTTTACGGTTGTGATTGTTGAAGACGATCGCGCGACTCGGGATTGGTTGGCGCAGTCGATTGCCCGCGAGCCGGCTTTGAGTGTGGTTGCCCATGTTGGTACCGTTGCCGAAGGCCGCATGGCTTTACATGTGCACCGGCCGCGGGTGCTGTTGGTCGATCTGGGACTGCCGGATGGTTCCGGCTTAGAACTGATCGCTCAGGCGGAGGCGCATAATGCCGGCACGCAATCGTTGGTGATTACTGTGTTCGGAGACGAGCAGCATGTACTGGCGGCGATCGAAGCCGGCGCGGCGGGTTATGTGTTGAAGGATAGCGGTGCGACTGATATTGCTCAGGCGATTTTACAGGTGATCGCCGGTGAGTCACCCATTAGTTCCTCGATCGCCCGGCACCTGCTGCGCCGCCTACAGCGACCGTCTGCCGGCGCCACAGCGAATTCCGATCGCGCCAGTTTGGAACTGACGGTACGCGAAACGGAGGTGCTTAAGCTCGTCGCGAAAGGCTTTTCTTCCGTGGAAATCTCTGCGGCACTCGGCACATCGGTGCATACGATCACGTCCCATATCCAACACATTTATCGCAAGCTGGCGGTTCGCTCACGCAGCGAAGCGGTGTTCGAAGCGGTGCAGCTCGGCCTTATCAAGATTGATCGCCAAACCTGACGCCGTGCGTGAGCCCTTGAGCTACATCGGGCATTGGTCGATTGTGCTCGGCGTGCCCGCAATGTTGTTTATCCTCGTGTTGTATCTTCAAACTCGGGTTCCCGCTGCACCAGCGCTTGCCATCCGAACGGCCAGCGTCGTCATCGGCAAGGATGCCGCGCCGATCCCGGTCACCTTGCCACATGACTGGCGCACCGGTAAACACAGCCCATCGAGTAGGGTGTACCGCTTCGAGTGGATAATCGCTCAGCCACCGGAAGAATTGTGGGCGCTGTTTCTCCCCCGTGTGAGCATGCAAGCCGATGTGTTTCTGAATGGGCACTTGCTCGGTCGAGGGGGTTCGATCGCCGGCCCGCTGACACTTAACTGGAATCTGCCCCTGTATTTCACTCTGCCCACGGCGCTGCTGCATCCCGGCAAAAATGAGATCGCCGTGGACGTGACCGCGGAGCCTGGCAACATGGGTTTGCTGCGAGAAATTTATCTCGGCCCTCACGACCGCCTCGTCCAAGACTATCGCATTCGCCATTGGCTGAACGTGACCGTGCCGCAATGGATTGCAGTTTTCATGCTCACCAGCGCGCTATTCATGGGTGCATTGTGGTTTTTGCGTCGTGAAGAATCCATCTATGGCTGGTACGCGCTCGGCTTTACGATTTGGTTTCTGATCCACCTGAATCTCGTGATCGGCAACGAATTTCTCTCACGACAGGTTTGGGATGCAATTTGGAACGTGGGATATGGGTATGTCGCGGTATGCACCGCTCATGTTGCGTTGCGTTTTCTAGGCGAGCGAGCACCTGCCGCCGAGCGCTTAATGCGGGTTTATGCGCTGGTGGGTGTATTTCTCATCGTACTCGCCGTAGTACGGCCGATAGAATTTTTTCGCATCATTGAAACGGGCATATGGGATTTGGGCCAGATAACGATCGGCGTGTTCGCGACGTGGCGCATTATTCGTCATACGGGCTGGCGGCTTGGCGGGGAGACCACTTGGATGTTAGCAGCAGGGCTAACCATGTTTGCTTTTGGCATACATGATTCGCTTGTTATCGTCGGTGTGATCGACCGTTACTATGGTTACTTTGTGCATTTCAGCGCACCGGTTGTATTGATGGTGTTTGGCGCCATCTTGCTGCGCCGCTTCGTCGCTGCGTTGCGCGATCAAGAAACCCTGAGCGCTAGTCTTGAGACGCGTGTGCGCGAAAGGGAATCCGAGCTCGAAACTAACTACGCGCGATTGCGCGAAGTGGAAGGCGCTAACCTTTTAGCAGAAGAACGCGCCCGCATCATGCGCGATATGCACGATGGTGTCGGCGGCGTACTCGTCTCCACCTTGGCAATGGTGGAAATGGGGCAGACCACCCGCGAAGGAATTCAAGAGGCGATACGCGATGCTATCCATGACTTGAGACTGATGATCGATTCGCTCGATCCGACTGAAGGCGATCTACTCGCTGTACTTGGCATGTTTCGCGGGCGCCTAGAGCCGCGGCTAGCATCCGCTGGCTTACGTTTCGAGTGGCGCGTTCAAGATGTACCGGCATTGCCCGGTTTGGGTCCGCGTCAGGTGCTGCAGATTTTGCGAATCTTGCAAGAGGCGGTGCAAAACGTGCTCAAGCATGCGGGGGCGCGTACTGTGTTCGTATCTACGGGCACGGCGACTTATCAAACGATCGGCAATGGTCTTTACATTGAGATCCGTGACGACGGTCAGGGATTTTCCCATGCAAAGAACGGCGGACGTGGTCTTGCCAACATGCGGGATCGTGCGCGCGCAATCGGCGGCGAGTGCGAAGTTCTATCCGACGGCGCAGGCACGTCTGTGCGGCTGCATATTCCATTGGGCTGAGACCGACATCGCCAGGAGCGGGGCGCGCCGCTCGAGCGGCGGATGACATAGTCCGAGATCGAGGTGTAGTGGGAGGCAATGCGTTTAAGCATCGATTTTTGCATCAAGTGATGCTAACATTGATGCACTCTACTGGAGGCTTCCTATGCGAACTACCGTAAATCTCGATGAAAGTTTGGTGGCTAAAGCCATCAAGCTGACAGGTCTTGACCGCTCGGCGTTGCTGGAAGAAGCTCTGAAGGCACTCATTCAACGTGAGAGCGCCAAACGCCTGGCAAAGCTGGGGGGCAGCCAACCAAAATTGAAAGTTGCACCACGCCGGCGCCGAGAGATCGAAACTTGATCTTGGTCGACACATCGGTATGGGTCGGCCATCTGCGCGGTGGCGATGCACAATTGGCCGATCTGCTGGAAGGTAATGCTGTAGTCATGCATCCATTTGTATTAGGAGAGATTGCTTGCGGCAGCTTGGCCGATCGCGCATTGACCCTGGACTTGCTCCAGCACTTGCCGACTGCGGTAGTTGCAGAAGCCGATGAAGTTCTTGGCTACATCGAGAGTCATAGCCTACATGGCAAAGGCATCGGTTACGTCGACGTTCACCTGCTTGCCTCGGCGGCAATTGATGGGATAAAACTCTGGACACGCGATAAACGGCTACTTGCTGTAGCCCGGGAAATCGGTTGCGCGCTGGCGGACGAAGATCAGCGTTAGCAATAGCGTGATCGAGACGACGATCGTGCGTTCATTCAAGGCTAGGTTGGCCGCGGCGACGATTCAACCGGAACCAGCGGATGATCCAGCTCACTGACGCGAAAGCCGCGCGTCCCAATCCTTAAGCGCTTGCCGCGCCGCTTGCTCGCCGATCTCGATGGCGCGACGGTAATCATCCGGCGAACGCGGCGCGTAGTAACCGATATCGGGATGGATCACAAGATCGGCGAGCGGTAGTTCGCGCGCCGTGGCCAAGCGGCGGAAACGGTCGCGGGCTCTCCATGTTTCCGGTACGCCTGAGGGTTCACTCGTTTCGTAGGCGGCCACGTTGACGGCGATAACGCGCTCGGCGCCCAAGGCTCGTGCCAGTGCGATCGGCACAGGCGCGCGCAGGTCGGCATCGACGTATTGTGCACCTGCAATTTCAACAGGCGCGAAGAAGCCCGCTATTGCGCACGACGCCTGCACCGCGGCGCCCACATTGCCTGAGTGAAAGCTGACCGCTGCGCCGTCACTAGCGCGGGCACTGGCCGCAGCGAAGCGTATGGGTAGCCGCTCGATGGTGGTTTGTCCCACGCGGGCCTTCACGCGAATATTGACGATCTGCCGCAGCCGGTCCAATCGCAGCGTGAAGGGCGGCAGGGGCGAGACATCGATCAAATCCTTCATCGACATATTTTCTGACCACCGGGCGATCTCTTCACCGCGGATGCCAGAGGCATAAAGACTGCCCACGAGCGCACCCACGCTGGTGCCGACGACGAGGTCGACTTTGATGCCTGCCGCGTCTAGCGCTTTCAGCACACCGATATGCGCAAAGCCACGTGAGCCACCACCGCCGAGCACCAGGGCAATGCGCGGCGCGGGATGTAAAGGCTGGATCTTACCGGCGGCGGTAGCGACCGGCGCATCGTCCCCGCTGTAGCGCGAAATTTTGCTGGCGCAGCCGGTGAGGGCGAGCAAAAGTAACAACCAGAAAATGCGGGTAGAAAAGAGCGACATGCTCGGACCTTATTGTTTCTTCAGGTTCTAGACTGCGATTTATCCCAAAAATTCCCGCGCTTGCTATTCGCGGTGGCCCAGCTTGATATGACGTTAATGAAACCGGGAATCAAATCTTCGGCAAGGTCACACCGCTTTGCCCTTGATATTTGCCGCCGCGATCCTTGTAACTCGTCTCGCATACTTCGTCGCTTTCGAAAAAGATGACCTGCGCTACGCCTTCATTGGCATAAATTTTTGCAGGTAACGGTGTGGTGTTGGAGAACTCCAAGGTGACGTAACCTTCCCACTCGGGTTCGAACGGTGTGACGTTGACGATGATGCCGCATCGGGCGTAGGTCGATTTGCCCAAGCAAATGGTCAGCACATTGCGCGGGATGCGAAAGAATTCCACCGTGCGTGCCAATGCGAACGAATTGGGCGGAATGATACAGTGGTCGGCTTTGATGTCGACGAAGGATTTGTCGTCGAAGTTTTTCGGATCAACGATGGTGGAATTGATGTTGGTGAAGAGTTTAAATTCGCTGGAGCAGCGGATATCGTAGCCGTAGCTCGAGGTGCCGTAGGAGACGATGCGTTTACCGTCGACATGGCGCACCTGGTTCGGCTCGAATGGTTCGATCATGCCGTGTTGCTCGGCCATGCGGCGTATCCATTTGTCGGATTTGATGCTCATATTTAGAAAATATTGAGTGCAGATGAGGAAGCGATGCTACAGATTAAGCAAGAAGGATTCAATGTCAGCGGAGCACGTCAGAATTTTTCGAGCCAGGGCCTGACTTCCAATTCCCATGTCCAGGCGCTGCGATGCTGGCGATGCAATTGCAAATAAGATTCGGCAATCGCATCGGGATCGAGCCAGCGATCCGTTGCGCGATCGGCGTCGTCCTCGGCGTAGCTTGACGCGATGCCGCCATCGATCACCACATGAGCGACGTGGATTCCTTTAGGCGCCAGCTCGCGCGCCATGCTTTGAGCAAGTCCGCGCAGGCTGAACTTTGCCATGGCGAACGGCGCCGAACCGGAAAAACCTTTTACGCTTGCGGTGGCGCCGGTGAATAAAATGGTGCCGCGGCCTTGTGGCAGCATGCGTTTTGCCGCCTGTTGTCCGACCAAGAATGCGCCGAACGCGCCAGCGATCCAGCCTTGTTTGAGTTGTTCCGGATCTATGTCGGCGATGCCGCCACGGCCGCGCATACCCGCGTTGAACACGACGAGCGTAGGTTCACCGAGTTTTGCCGTAACGTTATCGAACAGCCGTGCTACTTGGTCAGGCTCACCGGCGTCACAGGCGAATGTCTCGGCAGCCGTTTCAGCAGCGAGAGGTTTGATTTTCTCCACATCACGTGCGGCCAGCGCCACGCGCATGCCTTCGCGCGCGAAAAGTTTCGCGAGGGATGCACTTAATCCCTTGCCTACTCCAACGATAAGTGCAACTTCAGTATTCATAATCTTGATCCATCGAAATTTGCGAGGAGCAGGAAGGTTTAGTTCGCGAGCAGATTTTTGAAGGGCTTACGATTTTTCCATCGGTAGGTCTTGAAATCGCGTTCGTCGGTGGAAAGAATACGACCGTCGCCTAGGTGCTCCGCCAGAATGACTAGCGAAGCGTCAGCAAGGTCCATCGGTAAATCCGCATACGATTCCATCAAGCGAAACATACGTGGGAAATGCACGGTTTCGAGTTGAAACAACGCGATCGCACCGGAGAGATAGGTCTCCAACGAACGGATCTGGGCGGTCACGCCGGCGCGTGCGAGTAACAAGTGACTGGTTTCGGTAATGACGGGCCAAGTGGTGATGAGCCTATCCTTCAGATCGCGAAGGATATCCTTTGCTCGTTCGTGATGAACATCGTTTTCGTTGGCCAAGGCAACCAAAACCCCGGTATCAACGATGACCATGTTTTTTCTGCAGGCTTTCCGTTAGATATTTCTTGTAGTTACTCGACAAATCTTTCGGGCCTTTCGCGCAGCCGATGAAACCGATGCGCTGCATGATTTCATAGGCGCTCGGCCCGTTCTGAGCTTGTTTGACGTCGGCGTAGTGATCGATCGCATCGCGAATCACGTCGGACAGGGATAAGCCGGTAGCCTTGGCGAGCTGTTCCAGCTTGCGCATGCGATCGGCGTCCAGCCGCGCGTTAACCCGTGTCGCCGCGGGTTGAACGCGGTAATCAGCGCTTTTCTCACTTACCTTGAGGTTCTTAAGGTTTGTCATACGCTGTATGCTAGCCACTTCGGGAGGCAATGTCAAGCGCGATGGACTTAATCAGAGGCTCCCTACGTATTCTGAATAACGATATTCGGAAATTTCGAAGTCATGTCTTTTTGAAGTTCTCCAATCTTCACCGCGACACGCCGGGCGATTTGTTTGTAAATTTTTGCAACTTGGCCATCCGGGTCAGCAACGACGGTGGGAAAACCGGAGTCGGTCTGTTCGCGAATTTGCAAGGTCAATGGCAGCGAACCTAACACGTCGACTCCATAATCCTTCGCCATGCGGTCGCCACCGCCGGCGCCGAAGATATGCTCTTCATGGCCACAGTTGGAACAGATGTGGGTGCTCATGTTCTCGACGATTCCGAGGATAGGCACATTCACTTTTTCGAACATCTTAAGACCCTTACGCGCGTCCAACAGTGCGATGTCCTGCGGCGTGGTGACGATTATGGCGCCGGTGACCGGCACGCGCTGCGCGAGCGTGAGCTGAATGTCGCCGGTGCCCGGTGGCAGATCGACGACGAGGTAGTCCAAATCTTTCCAGTTCGTATCGCGCAACAACTGCTCCAGCGCGCCGGTGACCATGGGGCCGCGCCACACCATCGGCGTATCGGCGTCGATTAAAAATCCGATCGACATAGCCTGTATCCCATGGTTGATCTTGGGCTCCATGGTTTTGCCGTCCATGGTTTCCGGCTTCCCGGAGAGCCCGAGCATGGTGGGTTGCGATGGGCCGTAAATATCGGCGTCGAGCATGCCGACGTTCGCGCCTTCCGCCGCGAGGGCGAGGGCGAGGTTCACTGCCGTGGTCGACTTTCCGACGCCGCCTTTACCGGACGCCACGGCGATGATATTGCGTACGCCGGGGATGAGTTTCACGTTGGTCTGGACCGCGTGGCCGACGATTTGGCTTTCCACTTGAACATCGGCGCGGCCCATTTCCGCTAAGGTCGCAAGTTGTTGTATGAACACGGCGCGGGTTTCCTCAAATACACTTTTTGCCGGGTAGGCAAGAACTACTTTTACAGTGACATCGCTCCCATTCACTTCGATCTTCTTAATCGCTTTCGACGCGGCGTAGGTTTTGCCTGTGTTGGGATCGATCAGTTCTTTTAGTGCTGCTTGGACGTTGGCTTCAGTGATGGCCATGGGGCGCGAATTCCTAGGAGAGACTTAGCCTGTCATTTTAACAGTTCGAGTGCGCCTCATTACTGTTTCGCGCAGGGCTTTGCTACAATTCTCCCTTGCCTAGAATTTAAGCGTCATGAAAAAACAAGTCCTCGTCACCACCGCTTTGCCCTATGCCAATGGCCCGTTCCACATCGGCCACATCATGGAATACATCCAGGCCGATATTTGGGTGCGCACCCAGCGCATGCAGGGCCACGAAGTGCATTTCGTCTGCGCCGACGATACCCACGGCGCGCCCATCATGCTCAAAGCCGAGAGCGAAGGCGTAACGCCGGAGCAATTGGTTGCGCGCATTGGCGAGGAGCATAAACGCGACTGGGCGGATTTTCACATCAGCTTCGACCATTGGCACAGCACCCATTCGTCGGAAAATCGCGCGTTGGCGGAAATGTTTTATCGCAAGCTCGACGCCAATGGCTTGATCGCGAAGAAGACCATCGAGCAGTTTTACGATCCAGTCAAAGGTATGTTTCTGCCTGATCGGTATATCAAAGGCGAATGTCCGAAATGCGGCGCCAAGGATCAATATGGCGATTCCTGTGAAGTGTGCGGCGCCGTCTACGCGGCGACGGATTTGAAAAATCCTTACTCGACCATCACCGGCGCGAAGCCGGTGATGAAACAATCGGAGCATCATTTTTTTCGTCTCTCGGATCCGCGCTGTGTCGAGTTCTTAAAGGAGTGGACCCAGGCGCCGGGACGCTTGCAAAGCGAAGTGGCGAACAAGGCATCGGAGTGGTTCGAAGCCGGTCTTAACGATTGGGATATTTCCCGCGACGCGCCATATTTCGGTTTTGAAATTCCCGGCGCGCCAGGTAAATATTTCTACGTCTGGCTCGATGCCCCCATCGGCTACCTCGCCAGCTTCAAGCACTGGTGCGGCTTACAGGGCATTGACTTCGATAGTTTCTTACGTCCTGAATCCAAGGCCGGGATGGTGCATTTCATCGGCAAGGACATTCTTTATTTCCATACCTTATTCTGGCCGGCGATGCTGAAATTCGTTGGCTTGCGCGTCCCAACCCATGTTTTTGTGCACGGCTTTGTCACGGTGGACGGTGAGAAAATGTCGAAGTCCCGCGGCACGTTTATTAACGCCCGCAGTTATTTGGATTACCTGAAAAATCCTGAGTACTTGCGCTATTACTTCGCTGCGAAACTCAATGCGTCGATGGAAGATATCGACCTTAGTCTCGATGATTTTGTGGCTCGGGTAAATAGCGACTTGATAGGCAAGTTCATCAATATCGCCAGCCGTTGCGCCGGATTCATTTCAAAAAAATTCGACGGCAAGCTCGCCGATGCGTTACCGAAGTTGGAGTTGTTAGACAAGTTGCAAAGTGCTGCACCCGGCATCATCGCAATGTATGAGGCGCGTGAGTCCGGCAAAGCTTTACGCGAAATCATGGCGCTCGCAGATCTTTGCAATCAGTACGTCGATGAAATGAAACCGTGGGAGCTAGCGAAGAATCCCGAGCACATGGCAAAGCTCCAAGAGACATCGAGCGTGAGCCTGAACCTATTCCGGCTGCTGGCGATTTACTTAAAGCCCGTGCTACCGAAATTAGTCGAGGATGTCGAGGCGTTTTTGTGTATAGTTCCATTAACGTGGGATGACGCGCAAGTGTTGTTGCAAGGACACGCGATCAAGCCCTACAAACATTTGATGACCCGAATAGAGGCAAAACAAATCGAAGATTTGATCGCTGCCAACCAGGCCGGATTACAGACGGAAAAACCGGTAACACCGCCGGCGCCCGTCGCTACCATCGCACCGATCGGCGAGACCATCGGTATCGATGACTTCAGCAAACTCGATCTGCGTATCGCCAAAATCGTTCACGCCGAGCATGTTCCCGATGCGGAAAAATTGCTCAAGCTTACGCTCGATATCGGCGCCGAAACTCGCACTGTGTTCGCTGGCATAAAGTCGGCCTACGCGCCGGAATCGCTGATCGGCCGTCACACCGTGATGGTTGCCAACTTAGCACCGCGCAAAATGCGCTTCGGCGAATCGCAAGGCATGGTGCTTGCTGCGGGCGACGGTAACGGGCTCTACCTCCTCAGTCCTGACGATGGCGCCAAGCCGGGGATGCGCGTTAAATAGTTTTCAAGGTGCATTGCCAGCAGGCAATACTAGCGTGCATCAGGGCAATGCATGCCTGGAGAGCCGCGCTGGTATTACCTCCTAGGCCGGTGCTTTCTGATGTTTCCACCAATCGGTGTTGATTAGATCATCTTGGGGTTCGTCCAGCAAAATAATGTGGACGCGGTAGGGGCCGTGGGCGCCGATCACCAGGGTTTGCTCGATGTCCGCGGTACGCGATGGGCCGGAGATGAAACTACACGCGCGCGGCGGTTGCTTGAGTTCAGCGCGCAGCAGGTTCCATGCTTCCTCCATGCCGACTACGATGCGCGACGTTTTAATTATCGCGATGTGTGTGTCGGGTAACAGGCTGGTTGCGTTCGGGGTGGTAGGGCTAGACGTCAAAAGTAGCGTACCGGTTTCTGCGATGGCGCAGTAACAACCGGTGATGCCCAGTTTATCCTCGCCGCTTACCGGCCGAAATTCCATCGCGACACTAGCGGACTTCCAATCCAGATCGGAAAACTCCGGCCAAGCGATTCCAATTAATGGCATATCCAGCGACGCTAAATAGCGCGCGACCGCAGCGGGAATCTCTGCTCGAGAACGGACTTCGTCCACCGTGCTGGCCATGCGAATCGCCTGTTCCTTGAAGTGCGCGATCAGATCGGGCCAGTCGGATCTGGGGCGCGGGCCCTGCGGATGACTAGCGATGAAGTTCGCGGCTTGTTCGAGTTCCGTAGGGCTCGTGGCGCCGGATCTCTTTTGATTAGTCCGAATTCGAGCAAGTATGTTTTCGCGGGCAGCCATGGTCGAGCGTGAAAGGTGAAGGTCGAAAAGTGAACAGGCTAGCGGGTATTTTGCTTGATGAAGTTCGCCATGCGGGCTACGCCGTTTTTGATTGCCTCGTTTGAGGCGGCGTAGCTGAATCTTACGTGTTGACCTTCATCGGGGACGCGCGGGCCGAAGTGGATATCCGCTAAAAGAGCGACGCCTGCTTCGTGCAGCAGTCGGGCACGAAATTCTTCTGAATCCTCGGCTTTGATCATGCGGCAGGCCTCGGTGACGTTGGGCCACGCGTAGAACGCGCCGCCCGGCGATTGGCAAGTTACGCCGGGGACGTCGTTCAGCAATCCGACGATCAAATCGCGGCGTTCCAAGAAACTTTGCCGCATCGCGTCGGCGTATTCTTGCGTACCGTTCAAGGCTTCGACTGCGGCCCATTGGCTGATTTGCGAGGCACAGGAATCGGTATTCGTGACCCAACGCACGAAGTGCGGCGCTAACGCTTTGTTGGCGGCGAAGCCCAAGCGCCAACCGGTCATGGCCCAGGTCTTGGACGCGCCGTCGGTGATGATGGTGCGCTCTTGCATGCCCGGCAGCTCGGCGATGGAAATGAACTTGCCGTCGTACACCAAACGGCAATAGATATCGTCGGCGTAAACCCATACTTGTGGATGCTTGCGCAAGACGGCGGCGATGTCTTCCATGTTTTGCCGGGACAGAATTCCACCGGTAGGATTTTGCGGCGAATTCAGAATCAACAGTTTGGTCTTGGCAGTTATCTTGTCCGCTAACTCGTTCGGATCGAAAGCGAACTGGCGTTTCTCGCGCAGGAAGATCGGTACCGGCACGGCGCCATGGGCGTTGATTTGCGATTCATAAATCGGAAACCCGGGATTGGGGTAAATCACTTCATCGCCTGCGCCGTAGTCGGTGCAGCATAGAATCGCATAGGCGATAAATGGCTTAGCCCCCGCGCCAATGACCACATCGTCGGGAGAAATCGTCAGGCCGCGCATACTGCCGAGGTAGCGCGCCACCGCTTCACGTAATTCTTGGATGCCGGCGGAGGGCGTGTAGCCGTGTTTCCCGCCGCGAATGGCGTCGATCGCCGCTTCTTGAATATTCTTCGGCGTGGGAAAATCCGGTTGGCCGATACAAAAGGAAATGATGTCCTTGCCCTCGCGCTGAAGTTTGTTCACCTCGGCGAGGACGACGAAGGCGTTTTCAGTACCTAGGGAATTAGAGCGATTACTGATAGCGGGCATGATCAAGATTTTTTTTGTGCGTAAAGTTCGCGAAAGGTTTTTCCCGCCGGCGCCGGCATGTCGCGACCCTTGGTCCAGCCGTCTAGGCCCGGCAGGCTGTGGATGAGGCCGTGGCGGCCGCCTAAAAATTTACCCACACGCGTCGCCAACTTTGTCGCGAATGCATAGAGTCCAGCGTGCATGGCCATGTAGCGCCAAACGTTGATAGAAAAGCGTTCGCTGACGGGCCGTAATTTCTGTTCCACTTGTTTTTCCCGCAGGTGGCGCATTAAGTCCGGCAACGGAATTTTCACCGGACAAACGACTCCACATGCGTTACACAGCGTCGCGGCTTGCGGCAAGTCAAGCGCGTTTTCCAAACCGATGTAGTTCGGCGTTAACACCGCACCGATCGGTCCGGGATAAACCCAACCGTAGGAATGGCCGCCGATGTTTTGGTAGACAGGGCAGTGATTCATGCATGCGCCGCAACGGATACAACGCAAGGCCTCCTGCATTGCGGTGCCGAGCAGCGCAGAACGGCCCGAGTCCACCAGGATCACATGGGATTGCTCGGGACCGTCGATATCGTCTTTGCCTTTAGGGCCGGTCAGAAGCGTCACATAATTAGAAATCGACTGACCCGTGGCGGAGCGAGGCAGCAAGCGCATGATGGTAGAAAAATCGTCGAGCGTCGGCAGCACTTTTTCTATGCCTGTAATCGCAACGTGTATTTTCGGTACGGTCGTCACCATGCGACCGTTGCCCTCGTTGGTCACCAGCGCAACGGAGCCGGTTTCCGCAATCAAAAAATTGCCTCCGGAAATACCCATGTCCGCCGATAAAAAATGTGGACGTAATATCTGCCGAGCCTCTTTAGTCAAGGCGGAGATATCGAGTTTATACGGAAGGTTGTGGTGTTGCTGAAACAATTCGGCGACATCTTCTTTACTTTTATGTATCGCCGGTGCGATCAAATGGGACGGCGGCTCTTTGGCGAGCTGGACGATGTATTCGCCCAAATCCGTTTCGATCGACTGAATGCCGACGGCCTCCAAGGCGTCATTCAGGCCGGATTCTTCGCTCACCATGGATTTTGATTTGACGATTTTCTTTACGCCATTGGCTCGTGCGATTTCGATGACGATACGGTTTACATCTTGTGCTGTCTCGGCCCAATGAATCGTCGTGCCGCGGGCCTTCGCCATCTCTTCGAATTTGATCAAGTACGTGTCGAGATTTTCCAGGCCGCGATTGCGGATAGTTTTTCCCGGCTTCGCGTAAGTCTTCGAAGATATCGAGTTCTGCGACCGCCGCCGCACGTTTTTCCGCAAAGCCGCGGCCGAAGCGGCGCATATTTTTTTGAAAGTGCGCGTTCTCCAGTTGAAGGGAAGATTTTTTCTTGAAGTGCATTGACGCAACTTGCATGGTCTTCTTTAGTCCTGAGTCATGTCGGCCAATACTTCGGCGACGTGAAGTACTTGTGTTTTATGATCGCCGTTGCGTCGCAACCGCCCTTCGATATTGAGTAAACATCCTAAATCCCCAGCGACGACAGCGTCGGCGCCGGTGGCTTGAATATTGACACACTTGTTCTCGGCCATGCGAGTTGAAATATCGCCGAGCTTGACGGAAAACGTGCCGCCGAATCCACAGCAGATTTCGGCATCGACCATTTCTTTAATCTCGATCCCGCATCGCTGCAGCAGCGCGCGAGGCTGTTTTTTTATGCCGAGTTCACGCAGACCGGCGCAGGAATCATGATAGGTCACGGGTCCGGGAAAGCGAGTAGCGAGGGTGTCTGGTTTGACGACATTCATCAGAAAATCCGTCAACTCATAGGTTTTTTCAGTAAGGGCGGTCAGCCGCTTTAGTTGCTCGGGTTCATTCTTGAAAATATCGGGGTAGTGGGTACGGATCATGCCGCTGCAGGAGCCGGAGGGCGCCACGACATAGTCGCAGCCCTCGAATTCACTTAGAAATTTAAGCGCGAGTTCTCGTCCCGATTTTACATCGCCGGAGTTGTAACCGGGTTGGCCGCAGCAGGTTTGGCTGGCGGGCACGACCACGGTACAGCCCGCATTCTCGAGGACTTTAATGGTGGCGAAGCCGATCCTCGGTCGCACCAGATCGATGAGGCAAGTGACAAACAAGCCGACGCGCACCGGGGGATTTCCATGACTTTGAAAAGTGCAAAATCATAGCATAAACGCAACACGCAGCACGCCAAGCTGTGCGGATTACACATCGTTTTCGTTAAATGAGTTAAACTTTGTAATAATCAAATTAACAGTGAAAAGCACGGAGCTCACTATGGCTCGGGTAGCAAAAAATCCGGATAGCGCTGGTCCCACGGAGGAAAAAGAGACTAAGAGCACGATCAAGGTCATCGTTCGCATGACCCAGCTCCTCGACGCCCTGGCTGCGCGATCAGGCGCGGTTCATCTCAAAGACCTTAGCCTCACGACCGGTTTACATCCTTCCACCGCCCACCGCATTTTGAACGTTTTGTGCGAGCAGCGCATGGTGGAAAGGGTCGATGCCGGCAGCTATAAATTGGGCATACGCTTGCTGGAACTGGGCAACCTATTCAAGCAACGGGTGTCGGTTCGCGAACAGGCGCTACCGTTCATGCACCAACTGCAAAATGAGACAGGTGAATCCGTAACCCTGAGCATCCGGCACAAAGACGAAGTAATATTCGTCGAACGGGCAGTTGGTAGCCAGTCGCTGATGCGGGTGGTACACGCCTATGGCGCGCGCGCGTTGCTTCACGTCACGGCGACGGGTAAATTGTTTCTGGCCGACGACGGCGAAGCTGCTTGGAACGCTTACGCCGAGCGTACTCGCATGCATGCGCTAACCGCGAAGTCGATTGATAACTTAACGTCGCTGCAAGAAGAGATGCGTGAAGTCAAGCGCCATGGTTACGCGTTTGAAGATCAAGAGGAAGAAGTTGGGGTAGGTTGCATCGGCGCCGGCATCCGCAACGACGAAAACCGCCTGGTTGCTGGGATTTCCGTACTGGCGCCGTCGGACCGCATGCGCTGGAGCTGGGCAGATCGGGTTAAAGAGACTGCCGATAGTATTTCGCGCGCGATCGGCTACTTGCCGCCAGGCGGCACGGTCAAGTAATGAACGCTAAACCACTGCTTCGGATCGGTCCAAACGCCCGCAGCCAGTAGTCCCGCATCGCGGGACGCGGTCCGGAATTCCTCGATGCTATATTTGCAGGAAATCTCGGTATGGATCGTTTCTCCCTCCCGAAACACGAAGTTATTCGACGCGATCGTTACCGTCTGGGGTTTCATGCTCCGAAGATGCATTTCTATTCGCCCTCTGAGTTCATCGTAAAAGGCGTGATGACGAAAACCATCCAACGCAAAGTTGCCTCCGAGCTCCCGATTGATACGCGCCATCACATTGAGATTAAACGCTGCCGTTACGCCGGCAGTGTCATTGTAGGCCGCATGTAGTATCTCCGGATCTTTCTTCAAATCTACCCCGATCAACGCCGCGCCATTTGGCCCAACTACATCGACTATCCGGCTTAGGAATCGATGGGTTTCGGCGCGATCGAAGTTGCCGATGGTAGATCCCGGAAAATATACCAGCTTACGCCGAAAATCCAGGTCTTCGCAGCTAGGCAAAGCGAACGGTTTGGTGTAATCGGCGCAAACAGCGCGCACCGGCAGCGTTGGCCGCTCATGGGCCAGGGCCAGAGCGGCATGTGCAAGATGTTCGCGCGAGATATCGATAGGTAAATACCCAGCCGGTTGGAGGGCATCGATCAAGATGGGAGTTTTAGTACTGCTGCCGCTACCGTACTCGATCAATAGAGCTTTCGGGCCGATTCGAGCCGCCATGTCGGCGGAACTCTCGCACATTAACGCAAGTTCCGTCCGCGTCGGATAGTATTCCGGCAACTCGCAGATTGCTTCAAACAACTTAGAGCCGCGCTCATCGTAAAAATATTTCGCCGGCAGGGTTTTTTGTTTCTGGCTCAATCCTTGTACGACGTCTTCAAGAAACGATCCAGCATTGGGCGCAAGATCGAAGAAGCGAAAATTGCTGACTGCGGGCGCGTTCACATCGCCCCCAGCGCTAAATTGGTGCGATTCTTCAGCCATTGCCGGATTCGATTGGCATCACCGACGCGGGAATAACGTCCCCATGAATCGAGCAAGATGATATTCACGAGCCGGCTATCGATCTTGGCTTGCAATACCAAGCAGTGACCCGCCTCGTTGAGGTACCCCGTTTTGGAGAGATTGATCTCCCAGCCGGTATCGCGCCTTACCAGCAGGTTGGTATTCCGGTAGGTGATTTGCTGTCCGCTGTCTAATCGTGTGAGCGCGACTTCGGGCGTCGTAGAATATTCGCGAATTAGATCGTAGCGCGCCGCGGCAGCCACCAGTTTTGCCAAATCCCGCGGCGTCGATACGTTTGCGCCCGAAAGGCCGCTGCTATCGACGAACCAGGTGCTGGTCATGCCGATCTTCGCAGCGCGTTGGTTCATCAGCGCGACAAATCGTGCTGGTCCGCCGGGATAGGTGCGAGCCAGCGCCGCCGCCGCTCGATTTTCCGAAGACATGAGCGCCAAACGCAACAGATCTCCCCGCGGCAACACTTCGCCGATCCGCATTTTTGATCTGGAGCCTCGTTCGAAGTCGATATCGCCGTTTTCCACCCGTATCGTCGCATCGAGCGCTAGGCCGCTTTCCAGTATCACCATCGCCGTCATCAATTTCGTCAATGATGCGATGGGATAAACAGAATCGATGTTCTTTTTAAGAAGAACCGCACCGGTATTGTCATCAATCACCAGTGCCGCATGGGATCTTAAAGCTAGTGCTTCCGCCGGCACGGGCGCGCCGCCTTTGACAGAAAACTTTTTCGCCGGCGGTCGAGTTCGATCGGCTTTGTTTGTATTCGCCTGGCGCTACTTCCGCCATATTCCACGACAGGAAAACACAAAAAGCCATCCATTGAAAAAATAGTGTAAAACGAATCAAATTGACGAATATGCGCATGCTTGTTCGATGTTTGCAGTTATTCGATCACCACACGAGACTAAGGTATCAAAAAATAGATATAAACAAAAGCAAATGATGAAGTTTTCTGTGATGCTTCGGTCATGGATTGAAGTTTTCGTGATCCGGTTTATCGGAGAAATACGCTGCAGCTATCTGCCCCGAGAGCATTAGTTTCCTTGTAAGATGTAGCGTACTTGTAAGACGGAGATGATAATGGGCCGTAACGTTTTAGTCATCGAAGATGACCTCGACATTGCGCAGTTGTTGAAGATTCATCTTGCCGAACTGTCGTGTACCGTCAAGCTTGCGATGGACGGTATTATGGGACTCGCTCAGGCGGAGGCAAATCAGTATGACTTGATTATCCTCGATATCATGCTTCCCGGCATGGATGGGTTGGAGGTATGCCGGCGCCTACGCGCGAAAACCAACTATACCCCCATCTTGATGCTGACTTCGAAATCCACGGAGCTCGACCGAGTCTTGGGTTTGGAAATGGGGGCGGATGATTACCTCACCAAACCCTTCAGCATTATGGAATTGGTCGCTCGGGTCAAAGCGATATTTCGTCGTGTCGATAATCTATCCGCAACCAGCCCCGGCATCGGCGTTAAGATGATCGAAGCGGCCGGCCTGAGGATCGATGCGGAAAAGCGTGCCGTCACGCTGAGCGGAGAAGCCGTCGATCTGACCGCCAAGGAGTTCGATCTGTTACTTCACTTCGCGCAAAATCCCGGGCGAGTATACAGCCGCGCCCAGTTACTCGACCGCGTTTGGGGCTATTCACACAGCGGCTATGAGCATACCGTGAATTCCCATATCAATCGGCTGCGGGCAAAGATCGAGAAAAATCCAAACGAACCGATGTTTATCCAAACGGTGTGGGGCGTCGGCTATAAATTCGCCGATGATCTGATCAACAAGAAGTAACGAATGCCTAAATCCCTGTTCGGTAAGATGGGGCTGGTTCTGATCGTCCAGTCGTTGATCTCCGCTGTTGCGATGATCTACTTCCTCAGAATCATGATCGATGACCCAGCGACTTTACGCACGGTGGTTCAGGTCGTGCTCGCCTGCCTGTCGGTTTCGTTGGTCATCGGCCTGTTATTCTTTCGTCCACTATCTCGTCGTGTTCGAAAACTCGCCCAAGTCGTTTCCGATTATCAAGCTAGTAATTTTTCCGCACCCGTTCAGCTTTTGGCCACCAACCCAGCAGGCGACGAGATCGATCGTCTCGAGCATGCGGTAAGCGCCATGGCGGGCCGCATGGCAGAACAGGTCAAGAAGCTACAGGCGAGCGATGTGCAGCGCCGGGAGTTGATCGCCAACGTGTCCCACGATTTGCGTACGCCGTTGGCATCCATGCGCGGCTATTTAGAGACGGTTTTACTCAAGCAGGACACGATCAGCTTGGAGGAGCAACGCAACTATATCGAGGTCGCGGCGAAACAGAGCGAGCGCCTGGCTAGGCTGATCGCCAATTTATTCGAACTGACCAAACTCGAAGTAAGTGAAGTTGTCCTTAATAGCGAGCCGTTTTCCGTTGCCGAATTGGCGCAAGATGTGGTGCAAAAGTTCGAGTTACCCGCCAGTCAAAAAAATGTGACCGTGAGTGCGGATATCAGCGGCGCCGTGCCCATGGTCGTTGGCGACATCAGTTTGATCGAGCGCGTGCTGGAAAATCTAATCGACAACGCGTTGCGCCATTGCGCAAGCGGTGCGGCGATCAGGGTGAGGGTGCGGCGCGAGGCCGATCAGGTCGAAGTAAAAGTAGCCGACACCGGTTCAGGCATTGCGGCCGAGGAGTTGCCTAAGGTTTTCGACCGCTTCTATCAATCGGGGCGCAACCAAGGTGGCAACGGCGGCGCAGGCTTGGGGCTCGCAATCAGCAAGCGTATTTTGGATTTGCACCAGGCAGACATTAAAGTAGAAAGCGTACTCGGTAGCGGTACGACGTTTCAGTTTTCGTTGCCGGTTGCAGGCGCCAGCACTGTCTAGAATAGGTCGGACGAATTCGATGCCGGCCCACGGTTTGGAGCGTCACTCACTGATCTCCAATTTCTTTTTCAATAACGTCCGTTCCAACTCGGCGGCAGCGCGAACCGAGAAGATTTTGAACAGCGCAAGGTGAGGCAGGTCATGCTGCATCGGGCCACCGTCCATGCACGCGAAATGGCCGATGATTTTACCGTTGGAGTCGAACATCGGCACGCCCAAATAGCTATCGCGATCGTACTGCTTTTCCGCCGGCCACAGGTCGCAAACCCCGGTCGGGCAATAGACGATTTCTTGTCGTTCGATCACGGCGCCGCAGGATGTACCGGCAAGATCGTATTCAAAGTTCTCTTCGACGAAGGCCCCGTGGGTGTAATAAGCTAAAGTGCGTGCACGAACGGGCGGGTCGCCAAGGCAATAGCAGACTAAGTTATCGCGAGTATTGAGGATCGAGGAAAGCGTAAGCATCAGAGCGTGGAAAAATTCCTGCCCGGAAACGGAAGATAGCCCCTCCGCCGCTTCGATGAGGGTGCGCTCAAGGATTTTTCGCTGATGGATATCGTTGTCCAAAACTAACGTGCGATACGCTTTGCCGTTGGCATGGCGCATGGCGGTGCCGCGCGAATGTATCCAGTGGTAATGGCCGTCGTGATGGCGAATCCGATATTCGGCATCGAATCGCGGCGTGAACCCACCCACGTGATTCGCCAGCCGCATCAATACGGCTTCGCTATCGTCCGGGTGAATTAGTTTTCGCCAATCATCAAAGCTTTGGGGACAGTGCCCTAAATACCCGAGCATCCCTTGCCAGCGCACAGAGAAGTCGATGCGTCCGGACGGGATATCCCAGTCCCACAAACCGTCGTTGGCGCTGATCAACATGGTTTCATGGCGCTCTTCGACCTCGCGCAACGAGCGTTCGAGGCTTTGTGACCGGCTGATTTCAGCGGAAAGCTTGGCTTCGTCGTCGTGGATCAATTGCAGTGCTTGGGCGGTGCCCGTGGCGATTTGGTTTAGATCGCCGAGCTTGGTTGCATTAGTTGATGGGGATCTAATGCTTGCAGGGAATTTATTGAGAAGCGACTGAATTTGGGTCAACGGTGCACAAACAAGACGCAGCAGATTGATTATTCCGATCGACAATAACGAAATCGCGGCGACAAGAATAACAAGGCGGGTTTCGATTCCAAGGGCGCGTTCAGTTAAGGCATGAACAGGAACTAACGCAGTCCCGACCACAAACGGCAGAAGCAATTTGGAGCGTAGTTCCACGGTCTGTCCCCCTCCAGGTGCTCACCTT
Organism: uncultured Pseudomonadota bacterium; assembly: GCA_963714525.1. Taxonomy (GTDB): domain Bacteria; phylum Pseudomonadota; class Gammaproteobacteria; order Burkholderiales; family JALYOK01; genus JALYOK01. Next base: position 97,145 of record CAVQPB010000008.1, on the reverse strand, counting down.
GACCATCGTTACCCGAATTTAGAAACTAAACGCAGCGAGTGGTACGAGTGATCCGCGCTATTATGCTGCGCGGTATTTTTTATGCTAGCACATATGCGGCGCGGCTCAGCGCGCCGTTATATTGTCTAGAACCAGAATTTACGCACAACTCAACCCGGTCCGGTTAAGAAGCTTAGTGAAACGTTAAAACTTGTTCCATCGGGGGCTCATACTCATCCAAAAATTCGTCGATTGATTCGACGCTCGGATTGGCCGAGACGACGGTCTGCATGGAAGCGCGGAACTTAATGGCCGTATCGCCGCTCAGAAAGGCGGAGGTGCGGCCTTGTTTGTCGATGAGCTCGAGTCCACCGTGAGTCGGATACTCGACCACTGAATAATGTTCGCTGTTATAGACTAGATTCATCGCTCATTTTCCTTCACATAAACCTAAAGTGGAACGCCCGGTGTTGGTCAACGCCCTGAAAGCACTCCATAGTTCCAATATAGGGGTTGTCAACGGGTTTTCAAGCGGAACCCGACGAATGGAACGCTGGACTTGCTTAGTCGTGGTATCGGCAATGAAAAATACAGTTTTCATCGTTTTCATGGTGAAGTTTGCAACACAGCACCGGATTTACTATCGGTAAGCTCAAATAAACCTGCGCTGCCACAAGCATGCCGAGCGGTGGCGCGGTTAAATACACGGCAAAGGCTTGCCAATCCTGGGCCAACAGAGCAGAACCGAAGCTGCGTGCCGGATTCATGCTCATGCCGGAGAGCGGTGCTTCAACGGTGATGTAGACCATGACTAGAAGCCCGACGAGGACGCCGGTATAGCGATTCCAAGCTCGCCGGTTGCTGACGACGAGTACCAGCATCATCAAGCCGAAGGAGATCAGCCATTCCGCGAGAAATGCCACGGTGGCGCCTGCCGTGCCTGGGACCGTGACAACAAAGTTAACATTTGGGTGCCCGACAATCGACGGTGTTAAAGCCACTAACGCCAAGATCATTCCAAGCGCCGCGCCTGAGAATTGTGCGGCGATGTAAAAAAACGCGTCCCAAGGCGCAATTTTTCCGAGCCGATAGAAGGCAAAGGTCGTGGCTGGATTGATATGCGCCCCAGAACGCTTGCCCCAAGGAGAGTAGATGATGGCGATTGCCGTAAGCCCCATGGCGAGGCCGATCAGTGCGCGCCGCAAGGTTACATCGTCGATGCTTTGGTGTACCCACGAAGCAGGATGCTCCAACAGCGCGGTAAATGCCGTGGCGGACAGCATGAAAAGACCGAGGCCCACCGCCTCGATCAGATATTCCGGCCAGTGTTCCACCACGGCGCGCCGAAGTTCGCCGGCCGATTCGTTGGCCAGAGCCCGTTCCATGGCCTCAGGCGGGAACTTTCTCAAGCGCTGATACGGGCTGTGTGTCGCCGTTTTGCTGCTGCCAATACTTGGGAATGGTGCCGCGGTACTTGCGTTGCACTAAGTTGGCGACCAGTCCCGTCCATCCGGTCTGGTGCATCGCGCCCAAGCCCAGCCCCGTTTCGCCGTGAAAATATTCGTTGAATAGCAGCAGATCCTTCCAATGGGGATCGTGCTGGAACGGGCTATTGACGGGCAAGCCGGCACGCGGCCGGAAGCATCGCGGCGGAAAATATTCACCAATCGATCGGCGATGAGATTGGAGATGTCTTTCAAGGTCATTTCCTTGTCGTTCATGCACGGGACTTGGACTTTGTAGTCATCGCCCAGGAAGCGATGGAATTTTTCGATCGCCTGCAGCAACGTGTAGTTGGTCGGCATCCAGATCGGTCCGCGCCAGTTGGAGTTGCCGCCGAATAGACCGGAGTTGGACTCGCCGGGCACATATTCGATAATGGCGCGGCCTATGCCTTGCACCGTGCCCAAATCGCTGCGTTCGGCATGGATCTTGGAGACGCTGCGCACGCCGTAGTCCGACAGAAATTCGCTTTCCGAGAGGAGATGACGCAGTATCGCCGGCAGTTTCTGCGCGTCCACCAGGGATAACAGATGCTCGCCGCGCGCATTGGTCTTGGTCGGGCATTCCGACACATAGTGGCCATCGAACATGCCGTAGCGATGTTTATTCATAACGGCGTGGAAGCGCGGCGCCGCGTCGAGCAAACGCTGGTCGACGATTTCGCAGGCAAACAGCGGGATGATCCCGACCCAGGAAAACACATCGATGTGTTGCGCCTTGCCATCCGGGCCGACCACTTGATCCTTGAAGAAACTGTCCCTCTCGTCCCACAGCGACAGCGAGCCTCCGCCAAACCCGGCGATGGTGTTGGCGATCGCTAGGAACTGCATATAGCACTGAATGGCCACATCTTCGTAGTCCGATTGTTCCGCTGCTAACTCCAGGCACATCATGGTCATGTTCAACGCGAACATCGCCATCCAGCCGGTGGCGTCTGCTTGCTTCAGTGAATAGCCGTGGGGCAAGGGCTGCGAGCGGTCGTAAACGGAGATATTGTCCAGTCCCAGGAAACCGCCTTCGAACACGTTATTGCCGTCGCTATCCTTGCGGTTTAGCCACCAGGTGTAGTTCATCAGCAGTTTGTGGGTGACGCGCTGCAAGAAACTGATGTCCGCTTTACCGCGCTGCACCCGTTCCGCCCGAAAGGCTTTCAGTGCAGCCATGGCGAGCACCGGTGGGTTGACGTCGCCGAACGCCCATTCGTAAGCTGGGATTTGGCCGTTAGGGCTCAGGTAATTTTCTTTGAGCAGAATCTCGATTTGGTCCTTGGCGAAATCGACATCGATCAGCGCCAGTGCCGCGCAGTGGAACGCCAAGTCCCACGCGGCGAACCAGGGGTATTCCCAGGCGTCCGGCATGGAAATCACATGCATCGCCTTCAAGTGCCGCCAACTGCGGTTGCGTCCATCGCGGCGTTGACCGGGTGGCGCCAGTTGGTCGCCGTCTTGCCAACGAGCCACATCGTAGTGAAAAAACTGCTTGCTCCAGATCATTCCGGCGAGTGACTGGCGCAGGATATTCTCGTCCTCGGGACTGGAATTCGGCAGCAAGTCGTCGTAAAACACGCTGCTTTCCGCCTCGCGCTTGGCAAAAATCACTTCGCGCTTGGCGAAGGGTTCGGCGAGAGCCTCGCGCGACAAAGTCAAGCCGATGAACACCGTTTGACCCGGTTCAACGCTGAACACATGAGCCGCGGTAAACTTGGTTCCCACTTGCGCGGGATTGACGGCATCGGTTGCGCCATCGATGAGGTAGCGATGAAACGCATCCTTCACGTAGGGCGCCGGATTGGGCTGACCCCATAGCTTTTGCGCGTTGCTTTCATTTTCCGTGAACAGTTGTTCCGCTTGGTGTCGGCCGTAAAGGTAATAGGTACCCAAGGTCGGATGATCGGCCTGCACCGCCCATTTCGCGCCGCGCGGTGCGGCGATGGCCTTAAGCTCAGGCTTATCTACCGGATCGCCCCAGGCCCAATCATTGCGAAACCACAGGGTCGGCAATAGATGGATGGTTTGGGTCTCCGGCCCGCGATTGGTGGCGTAAACCCGAACATGGATTTCGTCGGTGCTCGCCTTGGCGTAGCGCACTTCCACGTCCCAATAACGGCTGTCGTTAAATACCCCGGTGTCGAGCAGATTGAACGGCGGATCCTGGCGCGAGCGGCGCTGGTTCTCATTCACCAGCCAAGCATAGGGATAAGCCGTCTGCGGATATTTGTACAGATAACGCATGTAACTGTGGGACGGCGTAGCATCGAGATAGAAGTAATATTCCTTCACGTCCTCGCCGTGGTTGCCCTGATTACCGGTGAGGCCGAAGGCGCGCTCTTTGAGTATCGGATCGACGCCGTTCCACATCGCCAAGGAAAAACACAGGCGCTGCTGCTCGTCGCTGATACCGCCCATGCCGTCTTCGTTCCAGCGATAGGCGCGGGAGCGGGCTTGGTCGTGATCGAAATATTCCCAGGCGTTGCCGTGCTCGCTATAGTCTTCGCGCACCGTGCCCCAGGCCCGTTCCGAGAGATAAGGTCCCCACAGGCGCCAGTTCTCGCGCCCTTGGTGCTGCGCCTCGAGGCGTTGCCGTTCCGCGTTCAATGTTTTGCTGTCTTTCATCATGGTTTCATCCAGGAAAGTTGGGAAGAGATCATCGGCCGATCAAACCACGGCCATTGCTTTCTCTGTGCTACATCGGTTCAGCTGACCTGCGTTTTCATCCGTTCCAAGCGCCACCAGCTTTCCAACACGCAGGCCACCGACCACGCCTGTACCGGCGCGCCCCGAGGCGTATGGGGTGCGGCGCCGTCGAAGATTTCGCTGACGGTGCCGAGGCCTGCATCGTGGAGGTGATCGCGTATCGGTTCGAGCCGCGCCAGCGCTAAAGCCAGATCGCCGCGCACACGGTATTCCGCCAGGGCGAAATGGCCTAGCAGCCACGCCCAGACTGGGCCTTGGTGATAGGCGCCATCGCGTTCCCAGACGCCGCCGCGATAGTGCGGGCGGTAGTCGGGATCCGCTGGGTTCAACGATCGTAGTCCGTAGGAAGTCAAGAGTTCGCGCGCGCATAGATTCACCACCTGCGCTTGGCGGTCCGATTCAAGCGGCGATGCCGGCAGGCTGACGGCGAAAATCTGATTGGGCCGAATAGAGGCATCGTCGCCGCTCGGTCCGTCGAGGACGTCGAATAGGCCGCCGGTTCCAGCGTTGACGAAACGCGCAAATCCCTGCCTTCGCCTTAGCCGCGAGCGATCGTGTATTCCTTGCCTTCGGCGCCCAATGCGCGTGACAATTCCGCCATCGCAACCAGCGCGTTGTACCACAGCGCATTGATTTCCACCGGCTTGCCGATGCGCGGCGTGACCACCCAATCGCCTACCTTGGCATCCATCCAAGTGATCTGTACACCGGGCTCGCCGGCGCGCAGCAGGCCGTCTGCGCTATCGACGCCGATGCCGTAGCGCGTTCCTTTCACGTGCCAATCGATAATGCTTTGCAGCACCGGAAACACCTGCTTCAACGACACGCGGTCACCGGTCGTCTCGAAATAAGCGCGCCACGCTTCGACATACCACAGCGCGGCGTCGGCGGTGTTGTAGTCGGGTTTGTCGCCGGCGCCGGGAAAAACATTGGGCAACATGCCTTGATCGACGAACTGGGCAAAGGTGAGCAGAATCCGCCGTGCCGTGTCGAAGCGGCCGGTGGCAAGCGCCAGTCCAGGCAGGGCGATCATGGTATCGCGGCCCCAATCGCCGAACCAAGGATAGCCGGCAATCACCGATTCGCCATCCGGCAAGCCTTCCAGCGGCCGGGCGAACACGAAACTATCGCTCGCCAACACCAGTTGATCGATCCAATCCGGGGCATCGACCAGCTCCGGCACCTGAACCTTGGCGCGTTTCAGTTGGCCTAACTCGTAGGCTTGATAACGGCGCATGGCTTCGGTTAGATAAGCGGAGGCGTTGCGGTCGAGACTGGCGACTATCCCGACCCACTCACTCGCATCGAGCTCCAAGATTGCTTCGCCGACACAAAGATGGCTATCGCGATCTTCTAATCCCCGTTCCCGCTCTACGCTCAGATCGAAATTTTCGTACCACGCATGACGGCTGGCGATGCTGCCGCCGCGCGCCTTGATGACACAAGAGAACCAGTTCGGATGTTGCACTGTGAGGGTAGGCCCATCGCATTCGATTACCGGATTGAACTGCCACGGCGTAGCGGTGCCGTGGTGATCCCGGGCGTTGATCAACAGCGTAAGCCTTAGAAACAGCCGCCGCGCATTCGGCGCCGATACTAAACGGTATGCAACGTATGTCGTATTCGCGCCGGGTTCCATCCAGATTCGCTGTTCGATGACCACATCGCCGACGGCAAAGCGCCAGACGGGCATGCGGCCTTCGAGTTGAAACGATTCGATATGCAGATGGCCCTGAGGATCGATGGAACCGTCGCCCCAACGATTGGCGAACAGCGGCGTTTCATGATCGCCATCGACCAGCGTCGTATCGGCTTTGGCGAACACCAGATGCCGGCCCAGCGGCGGGTTCACCGGCGCGACCAGCAGGCCGTGGTAGCGCCGTGTTAAGGTGCCGGCGATGGTGCCCGACGCGTAGCCGCCTAGGCCGTTAGCCAGCCACCATTCGCGCCGCTCGGCCTCGGCGAGGTTACCGCAGACCTCACGCCCGAATCGGATCGCGTTGGGCAGTGATACGTTCATGATTTTCTCCCCCAAAGTTAAGTCTGCCGGCGACCCGCAGCGCCCAAGCATAAATCGTGAGTGCCGGGTTGACTTTTGACGATCGCGGCAACACGCTGCCGTCGACCACATAGACGTTTTCCATTCCGTGGACTTTGCCATCGGCATCCACCACCGATTTGGTCGGATCGTTACCGGTAACCAAGGTGCCGCACGCATGGGCCGTTCCCGTAATGGGTATCGGTTTAGTGAGGCCGACGTAGCCGATACGCAGCAATTGCTGCTGCAGAAGGCGAACCAAACGGCGGTGCTCGTTCAGCGCGGGGCCGACGCGCGCTGAGTCGTAGTCCAAGCACGGCAATGATTTGCTACCGGATCGCGCGATCACGCGATTGTCCGGATGGGACCCGTCTTCCGTTTGCAAAAAGAATCCGTAGACCCGGCGACCGATGAAATTGGCTGCCCAGCGCGGCACCAATCCCGGCAATTCCGGCGCGAGCAATTCGCCATCCATCCAACCCAACGGCTGAACACTCGAATGCGGTAAGTCATCGTGAGTTAGCACCGTGGTTTTGCGTAGAACGTCGGTTTGCGTCCGGGTAGTCAGCATCAGCATCGCGGTAAGTAGGTGATACTTGTAATTGCGCCCAATCTGGCCATAGCTTGACAAGATACGGTCTAGCCCATGACTTTCGAAATAGTCTTGCAATAGGCGAGGGCTATGCAGCGCGCCGGCGGCCAAGAGGATGGAGCCAGCGCGATAGCGCGTGCCGTCCTCGCATTCCACTTCGCTCACACGGGTTGCGTTGCCTGGCGATGAACGTAAGGCGACGACATGTTTGCCGGTAATGACCTCTAAGTTCGGATGATTGGCAATGCGATCGAGGAAGCGGCTCTCGCCATCGGCCTTGAGTCCCCGAGGCGAGGCGAACGCATCGAAATGCTTCGCCTCTTGTGGAAAGGAAAGGATATCCGGCGATAGCCCGACGGGTAATGGCTGTTTTTTCCAAGACGGGTCTTTGCTCCTCAAACCGTTCGCGATGCGTTGAAAATCCGGCTCGATCGGAAAATGGCGCACACCGAGCAATCGTTCCGCCGCCTCGTAATAAGGTTCTAGGTCGTCATAACCGATCGGCCATGGCAAGCATTGATGAGCCGGATCGGCGTCGAACTCGTGGGGCGCAAAGCGCAACAGCGCTGCCCCGTACCATTTGGTCTTGCCACCTAAATTGGACCGCTCTTGCGGAACGATGACCTTGCCCATGCGGTCGACCCACGGATCGTCGTCGATGAAGCGTTTGCGCTTCGCAACCGTTTCGACATCCAGGGTGCTGCCGTCTTTGGGTAACCGTTCGCCTTTTTCCAGCAGCAGCACTTTCGCGCCCGATTGGATGAGCTGGAAGGCGGCCGCGCAACCGCCTGCACCGGAGCCGATAATAATAGCGTCATGGGTCATGGAAGTATCCCGTGTTGTGACCTTACTTTTGCACCAGCAACACTGCGTGGCCATCGGGGTCCTTGACCACCAAACCCTTGCTATATTGCGGATTGCTCAAGGCGACGATATCAGGCGACACGAACGTAACGTTTTTTTGCTGAAGTTTCTCGACCAGATTCGTCAAGTCATCTACTTCCAACACCAGGCGCGTGGCAGCGAGATCGTTGAGCCGCGTGCCCAGCGGCGCGGGCCGTCCGCCCGAAGGGGTGACGTATTGCAGGAATTCGAGCCCGGGGCCGGTGTCTTTCTCGGGTCTGAGGCCGGTGATGCGCACCACGGCGCCGAAGGCGTTGTCGAGTTGCTCTTGTGTCACGCCGGTGTTGATGCCGCCACCCTTGACTTGCAAGCCCAGCAGATCTTGGTAGAACGCGGTGCTGCGTTCCGTGCTCGACACCGAAATCGCCGAGTGGTCGATGCCGAGAAATAGTTTTCCTCCGTATTGCTGCCATTTCGGATTGCCCTTGTCCGGCGGAAAGTACAGCAACTCCAGCGGATGGCCATCGTGATCCTTGAACTTATAGGCTTTGATGCCGGCCGCACCCTTGTTGGATTCCGGTATGGTCTGCGGCGCGCTGGAAATGCCGCTGATCGCGAACTTGCTGACGTGGGCATAGGCCTTATCCATATCGCTTACCACCACGGCGAAGTGTTGAAACCACAAGTCATTAGATCGGCTATCGACGGGAATCGGCAACCCAGCGGGGCTCAAGTATTGTTCCAGCTCTATCGTCTCGTTGCCGAGCTTCAAAACCACACTGCGCACCCGGGTGCCGAACACGCCGGTGAGATAGTCGTGATTACGGTCAGCATAGGTGCGGTCCGTCATTTTGCTGAATCCGAGCGCTTGCTCGAAAAAAGCGACCGAGCGATCCATATCCGATACCGTCAGTGTGAAGCCCTTGATTTCGAGGGCCTTCGCGAAAGCGGACGAAACGAAGAGGACCGTAATGGTCAGCGCCAAAAGCACGGCGTAGATTTGCTCGCGGAATGGGGAAGCTGGCTTCATAGTTGCAGTCTCAGTAGGTTGCTAAGTTAGGATTTCGTCGTCGAGCGGCATGATTTGTCATAGCCGAGCGCGCCCTCATCCCCGACCCTTCTCCCAGAGGGAGAAGGGAGTAAATCCCTCTCCCTCTGGGAGAGGGTGCAGGGGTGAGACGAGGAATTCACGACGCATGCGTCGCGCTCGTCGAACGGCTCCGGCTTGCATGCCAGAGCGCGCACTGCAAGTGAGGGGCAATCGTGTATTAACCACCCTCGCGGAACTCGGGATAAAGCGTCATGCCGCCGTCGACATAGAGCGTCGCGCCGGTGACGTAATCCGATTGATCGCTAGCGAGCCACACCGCCGCACGGGCGATGTCATGCGCTTCGCCAACCCGCTGGTAGGGAATCTTGGTGATGAGCTTGGCTTCGGCTTCCGGTGTATCCCACGCTGACGTGTTGATCGGGGTTTTGATCGCGCCTGGCGAGATGCTGTTGACGCGTATCTTGTGGGGCGCCAATTCCTGCGCCATGGTCTTCATCAGCATGGTTACGCCGCCTTTGCTGGCCGCGTAGTTCGCATGTCCCGACCAAGGAATAACGTCGTGCACGGAAGAAACGCAAATCACTTTTCCGGCGGCGCTGGAAATCGAGGTATCCACGCCGCGGCGCAAGAATTCCCGCACCGCTTCGCGTGAACACAGGAACTGGCCCGTCAAATTCACACCGATTACCGTGTTCCAGGATTCGATGCTCATTTCGTGCAGCGCGGAGTCTTTCTGCAACCCGGCGTTGTTGACGAGGATATCGATGCTGCCGAATTGTTCGATTAAGGTGCGGAACATCATCTGCACGTCGTATTCCTTGCTGACATCGGCCTTGATGGCGATGGCTGTACCGCCATTTTTGCGTATGTCTTCGACGATGCTTTGCGCCTTGTCTTCTCCGCTCACATAGTTGATGGCGACTGCGGCGCCCGCGGCGGCAAGACCGCGGGCGATGCCTTCGCCGATGCCGGAATTAGCGCCGGTGACCAGCGCCCGTTGGCGGGATAAATCGATGTGGTGGGTGATTGCGGCTTGTTCATTGTCGATCTGACTCGGTGGTTAGTTAAAGAAGCGTTTCCGCAAGAAATAATCGAGAGACAGTTTCCCGGGCCCGTGCATGAGCGTGACCAATAACATCAGTCCCCAATACTGGTGATCCTTGAGGCCGACTTCGCCTAAGTCCGGATAGGAAATGACGGCGATGATGTTGAACACAAACATCGCGAGCGCGGCGAAGCGTCCACCCAATCCAATTATGAGAAATACCGGCAGAATTAGTTCCGCGCCGGTGCCGAGATAAGCTGCGATATCCGGCGGCAACAACGGCACGGTGTATTCGTTTTCAAATAACGCCAGCGTGGTTTGCCAACTGGCGATCTTGACCATGCCGGCGCTGAAAAACACCATCCCGACCCACAGACGTATGCCAAGATCGAGCACCGGCGTGAGAAAAGCTAGGCCCTTCAGCGCTGCGTCGTAGACGTTCACGGCGGTATGAATCAGGTTTCTAGGTTCACTTCGGGGCAAAGTAATATCCATGAATTCGTTCCTAATTAATTTACGGGGCGGCCGTCAAAGCCGCCCCACTTAAACGATGCTTACTTCATCGCCGCTTTGCCACCCGGTTTGTTCCAGTCCTTGCTCGTGACCATGCCGCCGGCCACTTTTTCACAGGTTCCTTTCGGTACATAGATCCAGGCTTCGGCGTCGCGATCCATTTTGATAGTGCCGGCGCAGGAGCCCTTGCTGGTGCCGCAGTCGTTCTTGCCGCCTTTCGCGATACCGGCGCATTTCTCGTTGTCGCCGGCGGCGGCATTGGCTTGAACGGCGGTTCCGGTAAGGCCGAGGGCAATGAGGCTGGCGAAAGCGGAGCGAATAATGCGATCAGAGGTATTCATCAGTAATTCCTTTCGATAAGTGTTGGAGAAGTGTGTTACAGGTTTATGAGTGTTCAGTATGGCGATTCGAGTTCACTAGGTCTTCACGAAGAAATCACATTTTCATCACGACCGGAGCGCGAGCTTTATTCCCAAGATTCAAGCGCGACAGCGTCGTACTGCGGTGCTACCATGCCGTTGAGCTGAATCATCCGCTTTACTTCCGCTTCGAAGTTGTCGGCGTCGTCTTCGGTTTCGATGAAGCTGAGCAACGATCGCGTCGAGCCGGGAAATTGCACGCGGACGCGGATCGGACGGTGGATAAACTGAGTGAAGCGGGTGAGGGTTTGCACGGTACGTCTCCTGTGGGTTGTGGTATGGGTGTGGAGTATGGGCGGCGGTTGTCACGCCGCGATCACGAAAGGATAGAGTTTTCTGAATGACCATGGCTGCGGAGCAATCCCAGCTTGCCGTTTGCGGCATCATGCTCTGAGAGCCAGTATCCATGCGGTTCTTGGCGGTATCGTTTATTTAGGTTAACTTTGATTCACGATGGAAAAAATAATTCGCATCGGCGGGGCATCGGGATTTTGGGGCGATTCCGCCATCGCTACGCCGCAGTTGTTAACGGCGCCCATCGATTATTTGGTCTACGACTATCTCGCCGAGACCACGCTATCCATCATGGCGCGCGCCCGAGCGAAAGATCCGAACATGGGCTACGCGACGGACTTCGTGACGGTCACCATGGCGGAAAACTTGAAGAACATCGCCGCGCGCAGTGTGAAGGTTTTATCCAACGCCGGCGGGCTTAATCCAAGTGCATGCCGCGATGCATTATTAGAAATTGCAAGCAAACAAGGTTTGGAAATCAAGATCGCCATTGTCACCGGCGATGATGTGATGGCGTTGCTGCCACAATTGCGCAATGAGGGCGTAACGGAAATGTTTTCCGGCATGCCGTTACCCGAAAAGACACACAGCGCCAATGCCTATCTCGGCGCTAGGGGTGTCGCCGAAGCGCTGCGACAAGGCGCGCAAATCGTCATCACCGGCCGCGGCGTCGACAGCGCGTTGCTGGTCGGCGCGTTGGCCCACGAATTTCAATGGGACTGGCGCGACTGGAACAGGCTCGCACAAGCGAGCCTTGCCGGGCCACATCGTCGAATGCGGCGCCCAGGGCAGCGGCGGGCTATTTACCGACTGGGAGCAAGTCCCGGATTGGGACAACATCGGATATCCGATAGTCGAGTGTGCGAAGCGATGGAAGTTTCGTCGTGACTAAGCCCGCGAACACCGGCGGCCTGGTGACAACGGCCACCGTCGCGGAACAAATCCTCTACGAAATCGGCGATCCTGCCGATTATGTTTTGCCCGACGTGATCTGCGATTTTCGTAACGTGCAGTTAACGGCGGATGGCGAGCATCGTGTGCGTGTGATGGGCGCAGCCGGGCGCGAACCAACATCGAGTTATAAAGTCAGCGCGACGTTTCAAGACGGTTATCAACTGGAAGTTGGCCTTGCCATTCGCGGTATCGATGCCGTCAGCAAAGCGCAGAAAACCGCTGACGCATTGTTCAAACGCACGCGACGCATGATGACGGAGCGGGGCTTTGCCGACTACGCCGATACTGTTGTCGAATTCATCGGCGCCGAATCTCTTTATGGACTGCAAGGGCCGACGAAACGATGCGCGCGAAGTCATCATGCGCATCGCCGTCCGGCACCCCGACAAAAACGCGTTGGAAATTTTACGCCGCGAAGCAAGTTCACCCGGCACCTCCATGAGCCCCGGCACCAGCGGCGCACTCGGTGGCGGCCGCGCCGACATCAAGCCCGTGGTGCGGCTGTTTTCCTTCTTGCTCGATAAGCGGCGCGTGCCGGTGTCGATCGATGTGGATGGCAATACGACGTTGCTTTCGCAAGCCGTGGAGATCGGTAGTGAATGGCGCCCAAACACCTCGACCGCAACGCCGGTTATTCCCCTGCCACCGCAATCGAATAACACCATCACAGTTCCCTTGATTCGCATCGCCCACGCGCGAAGTGGCGACAAAGGCGATAACAGCAACATCGGCGTGATTGCGCGCAGCCCACTAGTTTGGCCGTGGCTGCAAGAAAATCTAGCCGCGGAAAAAGTCGCCGCATACATGTCGCACTTAGTCAAAGGAAAAGTCGAGCGCTACGAATTGCCTGGCATCATGGCGCTTAATTTCGTATTGCATCGCGCGCTCGGCGGCGGCGGCATGGCATCGCTGCAATCCGATCCGCTCGGCAAATGTTATGCGCAAATGTTGTTGGATATGCCCGTCGAGGTTCCTGCGGAGTTGCTTATTGTAGGGGCTAGGGAATAGTGGAGCAGGATCACTTCCTTTCAAAGGGGGTAGGATGAGGATGGGTTTTGCAGCATCATGCATGTAATGAAATTCGTATGCCTCACAGATCGGAGAGTAGAGCTTGGAAAAATCGCCTTAGTCCCTTGAGCGTGATCATGATGGGCGCTACAGGCGCGGTGGGTGGTCATGTCGTTGCAGCTTTGCAGGCGTTGCCTCAACTCGACAAACTCACCATGCTGGGCCGACGTTTGTTGCCGGGCGCTATCGCGCCGGCAGTAAAGCAAGAGATCGTCGATGTACTTGATCCGTCGAGCTATCGGCATCTGGTGGCTGGTCATCAGTCCGCGATCTGCACCTTGGGCGTCGGGCAACCCTCGAAGGTCAGCGAAGCGGAATTCCTCAAAGTCGATAGGGATGCCGTCGTTGCCTTCGCAACGGCCTGCAAGCAAGGCGGTGTCGCACATTTCGAATTGCTGGGATCCATTGCCGGCGACTCAAAATCGCGCTCGCTCTACTTACGCGCGAAGGGCGAATTGCAAGATGCGCTAGTCGCGCTAAATTTCAAGCGATTGAGCATATTCCAACCGTCGATGATTCTGACGCCGACCAATCGCTATGGTGTGGGGCAAGCGATAACGCTGGCGATATGGCCAGCGCTGGGTACTGTGTTCGTCGGCGGATTGCGAAAATACCGAGGAATTCCTGTCGCAACGCTAGGCGCCGCGATCGCCGCCAATCTTCTTACCGATGGGCGCGGCGTGGAAATATTTTATTGGCAAGACTTCGTTGCCCTAGCCGCGCGGAACAGTTCATCGTAGGGTGCGCATCGCGCAAGCATGCCGATAGCGTGCGGCTATCGAGCCGGAAGTATCACACCGCGCACATCCCCAAACCCAATCCGATATCCGTCACCCTCGCTCCACCCCGTAATAATGATCTCGTCGCCATCTTGGATGAAAGTGCGCGTCGTGCCATCGCTCATTGCGATCGGATTTTTTCCATTCCAACTGAGTTCCAGCAAGCTGCCGAGGGAATCCGGCGTTGTGCCACTGATTGTGCCGGAGCCCATCAGATCGCCCGTTTGCGTGTTGCAGCCGGAGACGGTGTGATGGGCCAATTGCTGCGCCATGGACCAGTACATGTATTTGAAATTGGTGCGGCTGATGGTGGTCGCGCTTGTTCGCGTTTGCAGGTTTGAGTGCGACTTCTAAATCGATGTCGAAATTATGTGCGCCGCTTTGTTGCAGGTAAGGCAATGGCGTGGGTTCTTGCGCCGGCCCTTTGACGCGAAACGGTTCCAGCGCTTCCATCGTGACTATCCACGGCGAGATCGAGGTGCCGAATGTCTTCGCGTTGAACGGGCCGAGCGGCACGTATTCCCATTGCTGAATGTCGCGGGCGCTCCAATCGTTCATCAGCACCATGCCGAAGATGTGATCTTCGGCAGCGTTTACAGAAATCGGTTCGCCGAGTGTATTTCCTGTACCGATGATGAATGCCGTTTCCAACTCGAAATCCAATTTGCGGCACGGCGCGAAGATGGGGTTTTCTTGATCGGGCGATTTGAGTTGCCCCATCGGTCGCCGTATGGGCGTACCGGACACCACGACAGATGATGCGCGGCCGTTGTAGCCGATGGGCATGTGCAGCCAATTCGGCAACAAGGCATTCTTCGGATCGCGGAACATGGAGCCGACGTTGGTCGCGTGTTCCTTGGAGGAATAAAAATCCGTGTAGCCGGGTATGGTGACCGGCAAATGCATTTGAGCGTTGGCCGCTGCAACGAGTGCCCGTGCTCTTAATTGCGAATTGTCGCGTAACGTTGCGTAGTCATGTCGCAGCAACTCGCTGAGGTGGGCGCGCACAGCGTGCCAAGCGGGTTTACCGAGGGCGATGAAATCGTTCAAGCGTTCGCGATTGAATACCTTTTTTGTGCCGATGAGTCCGTCTAATAGTCCGGCTTCTTCGATAACAGACAGATCCAATATTTGATTGCCGATCGCCACACCCGCGCGCGGTGAATCGGAGGCGATACTAAAAATGCCGAACGGTAAATTTTGAATTGGGAAGTGGCAATCAGCGGCATTGGCGGATTCCACCCAGCTTTTTAACTGAGGATCGTGAGTTTGGTTCAGTTTAGACATACTGTTTTCTTTTCACTCTTCACATTTCACTTTTCACGATCCAAAGGATCAAATCCGCGCGGCAAATCCTGCCAGCATTGATGGTAATCCTGCTGTAACTGTGGGGATTCCAGCGCAAAGCGCGTCGGGCGAATCACGCAGCGGGTTTCGAACATGAAGGCCATGGTGTCTTTGATGCGGTGGACTAGGCTTAGATCCGCTTGGCTTGCCTTTGCGAAAGTTTCCGCATCGGGACCGTGGCCGCTCATGCAGTTGTGCAGGCTTGCGCCGCCCGGTGTGAAGCCGGTCGCTTTCGCATCGTACACGCCGTGGATCAAACCCATGAACTCGCTCGCGATATTGCGATGGAACCACGGTGGTCGGAAGGTGTGTTCCATCGCCAGGATGCGCGGCGGGAACACCACGAAGTCGATGGTATCGACACCCGGCGTGTCGCTTTGCGATTGCAGCACTAAAAAAATCGACGGATCGGGATGGTCGAAGCTGATGGAACCGATCGCGTTAAAGCGCCGCAGATCGTATTTGTAAGGCGCATAGTTGCCGTGCCAGGCGACGACATCTAAGGGCGAATGGTCGATCTTCGCTGACCATAAATTTCCGGTGAATTTTGCGACCAATTCGAAGCTGCCTTGGCGATCTTCGTACCATGCCGTCGGCGTCAAAAAGTCGCGCGGGTTTGCCAGACAATTGGAACCGATCGGCCCTAAATCCGGCAAACGAAAATTCGCGCCGAAGTTTTCGCAGATATAACCACGTGCCGATGGGTCGAGCAATTCGACGCGAAAGCGCAGCCCGCGCGGAATGACGACGATCTCCTGCGGCTCGACATCGAGCTGCCCCAATTCCGTTGCGAGCCGCAGTCGACCTTGTTGCGGCACGATCAATAACTCACCGTCGGCATCGTAGAAAAAACGATTGACCATGGAGCGATTCGCGGCGTATAGGTGAATGCCACAACCGGACTGCGAAGCCGCATCGCCGTTACCCGCCATGGTAACGAGGCCGTCGACAAAATCCGTCGGTTCGCTCGGCAAGGGCAGGGGATCCCAACGCAGTTGATTGGGCGAGGGATCGACATCGCCGAAACTATTCGTCAACCGGCCATTGTCGATACGCTCGAATGGCTGGTGTTTCGCGGCGGGCTGAATGCGATATAGCCACGACCGTCGATTACTGCCGCGCGGCGCGGTGAAAGCCGTGCCCGATAGTTGTTCCGCATAGAGGCCATAGGCGCAGCGTTGCGGCGAATTTTGGCCGACGGGTAACGCACCGGGCAACGCCTCGGTGGCGAATTCGTTGGCGAAGCCCGATTGATAGCGCACGCTTTCCACGGCGGCCTGGGAGGCGTATGCCTTGGACACGTAGTCTCCTCGATTGCTTTAATCGGCTTTTGCCGAAAGAGACGATATTTTACCTGTTGTCGACGACGCTTCGACGAAAGTTTCGCGTCGAGTGCTTTAGCGCCTCACGTACGCGCGCACTCAATGTTTAACGATAGGCCTGGGAGCCGCACCAGTATTGGCTCTCAGGCCGGTTGTTTGCGATTGAGAGGGTTTGTCATTCCCGCGAAAGCGGGAATCCATTTCGCCGTTGTACATCAGTATGGATTCCCGCCTGCGCGGGAATGACAATAAGTGAGGTAATCTCGCTTTTCACGGCACTAGAAAATCGAGATTGCTTCGTCGTTTCACTCCTCGCAATGACTGCTCCTACGATTTCGGCGCCGGACACTGTCCACCATACGGTGGTCTCAACATCACCGCCGTTTTACCGGAGTTCGCGGCGCGTAGCGCATCAGCTTGCTTTGCAATACTCGCAGCGTCGTTCGCTTTATTCGACTTCAGCAACGCGGCTTTATAGTCATCCAAAATCTCCGCGTACCCGATCGGATCGCTGTTCCCGACATTGGCCTTATCCAGTTCCGGTACAGCGCGCTGGAAAAAACTCAATGCTTCGGGTAGTTTGTTCTGCGCCAAATTCAATCGACCTAACTCGGCTAGCGCCTGCGGTATGCGATTGTTGAGCGTGTACGCCTCGTTCAGACTCTGCGCCGATTTGTCGAACTGGCAAGTCGCGCCTTGCGCACGTCCCAGCTTATAGTGAAAATCCGCGCGCACGCCTTTGCCTTCTTCCGCCCATTCGGCGTTTTGCAGCGCCAGGAAATAGCGCTTGGCGGCCGCGTCCCAATTATTCTCCCGCTCGGCTTTCATCGCTTCGCGATTATAGAGCGAATAATTATTCTGAAACGCAGGTGTGTCGAAAGCCTTGCAGCCGACTAGCAAGACCATCAGAGCGGTGGTCGACGCGATTAAATGCAGGCGCATGATTGGGTCCTCATTCGAGTTGACATGGTTTTAATGCAAATACGTTGCGACCCGTATTTTGGATGGGTTCATGGTCGGAGGCAATCATTAAATTCACCTGGCTACGACCTCGCTTTCCGCACCTATTTGGGGCGAACACCCGGCACATTCAGGCGAATTTTGTACAGCCCGCTCTCGGCGGTGAGATAGAGCGTCTTGCGGTCGGCATCGCCCCAGGCTATGTTGTGCGGGTGCTTGGGACCGATCACCATGCCGAGGTGTTTACCTTGCGGCGACAGGATCCACAGGCCGCCGGGGCCGGAAACATAAAGATTGCCCTTGACGTCGATTTTGATGCCGTCGATCGCGTCGTCCCCCTTGGCCGAGGTCATATCGAAGAATACCTCGCCCGCGCCGAGGGTGCCGTCGGCGTTGACCGGATAACGCATCACGACTTTTTTCTTTTCGTCCCAGTTGCCGACGTAGAGATAGGCTTCGTCGGGGGAAAATGCGATACCGTTCGGGCCGGTCATGTCGGTGTTGAGCAAGGTGACTTCGCCGTCTTTCCAGCGATATACGCCGCTATAGGGCAATTCCCTGCGCGGATCGTCGAAGAATTTCGGCAGGCCGAAGGGAGGATCGGTGAAATAAACCGCGCCGTCGGATTTGTAAACCAAATCGTTTGGGCTGTTTAAGCGTTTCCCGTCATAACGATCGGCGAGCACCGTGACGCTGCCGTCTTTCTCGATGCGGCTGACTCGGTGGTTGCCGTGCTCGTTGATGGTGAGGCGACCGTGCTTATCCAGGGCGAGGCCGTTGGAACCGGGTTGGCCGTACTCGGCGACATCCGCGCCTGCATAACCGCTCGGTCGGCGAAATACCGATAACTTACCGTCGCCTTCGGGCGACCATTGGTAAATTGCATTGCTATTCGGGTCGCTGAACAGCAAGTATCCATGTGCCTCTCCGGCCGGCACCCAGAGCGGACCTTCGGTGAATTGGAAGCCTTCGGCTAGTTTCCAAATCTTGGGATTATTGCTGATGAGTTCGTTGATCGCCGCATCCTTGCGCACCACTTCGACGTTAACTTCTTGCGGCGTGACTGCCATCGGCCCGGTGGGCCCGTTGTAGAAATCGAGCTTGGCGTAATGCAACCAAATGAAATTCGTCGGCGGGCTGGAGAGCGGGCCGTTGATGCCGAAGATCGCCAATTGGATTTTCTGCCCGGGCTTAACGTTGCGGCCAATCACCACGCGGTTTGCCGAGTTCCAACCGCTGATTACCGACCCGCCCATTTGGCCCGCCGCGCGCGCGAGTTCGCCGTCGACCCATATCTCAGCGTAATCGTCGACCGAGGTTTCAAAGACCACGGTCTTGCCATTGGTTTCTATTTCCCCGATGCGGTCTGGGATGGTCAAGTTTAGGCGATACCAGTTAAACGCGAGCCGCCCCGCCGTGCGACGCGTCATGATCTCCGGGCCAGAAAAACTTTCCCACGCGGTATCGTCGAAGTCCCTCACTCCCGCGCGAGGGCTGATGTCCTTCGCCTTGATCATCTTGCCGGTCGGTTGGCCTTCTACGCCCGGCGCAAAAAATTCCGTGTCGACGATAGTCGCGTCGCTGTAACGCCATTGGCCTTTAAGAAGTTTGACGCCATCGTTCGTGCCGAGGTCGATACTCGCTAGCGGTTTTGCATTAAACGCAGAATCGTCCGCAGCCACCGCGTTGATCAGAGCGGCGCCCAGTATCAGCAGCCCCAACATTTTTGCAAATAGGCTCATCATGTCCCCCTTATTGCGAAATAGGCTTTACCACGAAGTAAAGGAAAGGATCGGTCACCTCTTTAAACCAATGGGGCGTGTTCGGCGGGACGATGACGACATCGCCTTTAACGAGTTTGCGCGTTTCGCCACCTTGCACATCGCTGCCGCGTAGCTCACCCGGCGCGATGGTATTCGCACCCACCAAGGTACCGCCGGTGACGAATGTCGCGGAGCCTTCGAGGACGTAGACCACGTCGGTTTCATGTTCATGGACTTCGGCCGCACCGGACTTAGTACGGCGGCTGGCGTGGACCTTATAGCCCGGTACTTCCAACAGCGGCATGCCTTTCGCGAAGGCCGCCGCGACCTTGTCTTTTTCCAAATAGGTGATGGGGCTGGCGCCGGCGCTGATGATCCCGGCGGCGGCATTCGCGCCGGCCTTGGCGATGTCTTCGTCCTCCTGCGGTGTATTGCCGGAAACGCCGATGGCGCCGATCACCTTGCCATTGTGCTCGATGGGCACACCCCCTTGCAGCGGCGTTGCGCCAGGCAATGCCAAGGCGGCGACACGGCCTTCGCGTATCTGATCCTCGAATACCTTCGATGGCCGGCGAAAGATCGCCGCCGTGCGTGCTTTGCCGATACCGACTTCGACGCTGGCGATTTGGGTGTCATCTAGGCGATTCAGCACCAAGAGATGGCCGCCGTCATCGACGACTGCGATCACAACCGTGGCCTTGCGTTTCGTCGCCTCGACTTCGGCGACCGCGGCGATTTTCTTCGCGGCGCTGAGAGTCAACACCGGCTTGTCCGGCAGCGCCGCTTGCGTTGCGGCGATCGATGTGGAAAAAAATAGCACTGTTAAGAATCGACTAGATAAGTTCATGATGTTTATGTCCTCGAGTTTGCCCGCCGCTGCATAGGGTGCTGCAGGCGATTGCTGCGTGACGGCCTCAGTGGTCCCGCCGCCAACGGCCGAACCTAAGACAGAAGCGTTTTTACTTGCCGTCCATGCTGACCGAGCCGTGGCAAGAGCTATGGCTGGTGCCGCAATCGTTTTTGCCGGCCTTGATCACGCCGGCGCATTTTTCCGTCATGGATTTGTCTTGAGCAATTACGCCGGTTGCGCCGGTGCTAAGGCCCAGTGCGATTAAGCTGGCGAAGGCGCCGCGTATCAATGTGTCTTTACCGTTCATAGGTTGTCCTTTTCAGTTGTCAGTCGGAGAGGAGGATGGGCGCTATTGCGCATCCGAGGTGACACTATGAATGGGAAGATTAGCTGTGTCGTCACGGAAACTTAACGTTTCCATCACAGCATTTTTTACGAGGTAAGAGGAGCACAAAAATTTTGCCCCTAGGCGAGACCATTAAAGTCAGGCTAGGGGCAATGGGCAGTAGTCTAAGACCGCCGGTGCTACGATACGGCTAGGCGCAAAGGCTTAGCCGTATTTTTATTTCTTGAAAGATGGGCTCAATGGATTGTTGCTGTCGTGGTAGGCAACGAACTTGCTGGCGTCGACTTCTTTACCTTCGCCGGCCATGGCTTTCCAGGCTTCCAATTTCTTGGACAGCTTGGGATTTTTATCAAAGCCCGGGGACAACGGATTGCCCTTGTTGAGGTACTCTTCCATGGAGACCATGCCGTCGCTGTTAAGATCGATCTTGCAGAAATCCATGAAGTATTTCTTTTGCTGAGCGGTGTTATATGCCGGGGACAGCGGATTGTCAGCGGCGAACGCGCCGGAAGTCAGCAGCAGGGACGCGCCGAGTAGTGCAGTTGCTAAGGAAGTCTTGCGAATCATCTGTAGTCTCCTAAATTTACGTGGTTGTGAACTTATTGTGGTCTTTTACCGCATGCTTAGTACGCGATCGTACCACCTAATCATGTCACTAGCACAAGCTATACTCCTAAAAAACCACAACTTAGTCAAGTGATTACCAATTTTCGTTCATCCCCCGCGATCGGGTCTGACGGAACTGCAACACGGAGCCGCCTCCACGCCACACCGGCGCATGACAGGACGAGCCGAAGCAGCGCGTTACGCTTGATCCATCACACGCTTTTGTCTATTCTGCCGTAGATAGCTTACGTAAGGCGCTCGGCAAGCGTTCAATTGCCGTCCAGAGAGGGATTCATGGATCTGCGGATAAAAATACTCGTTCCGGTCGCCTTTGCTTTGGTGGTCATGGTAATCACGTTCGGTTTTTTCCTTCATCTCGATGCAACCGCGCTTAACACACTCCTGGCGCCGATTTTAACCGGGGTCGGTGTTCTCGCCGCCGTCACCTGGTACGCCGTGGATGTTCGCGGCCTGGAAAGAGCGTATTCATCCCGACGATCTGGCGCAATTCGAGGTGGCGCTGCAACGGCATTTGCAAGCCGAGACGCTGCGTTTGGAAAGCGAGCACCGGGTCATTCATAAGGACGGCACGTACCGCTGGGTGTTATCGCGCGCCATGGCGTTGCGCCATGCAAGCGGCGCCCCATACCGGATGTTGGGCCTAGACACCGATACCTCGCAGTTCAAATACGTAGAGGAGGTGTTGATGCACGTTGCCCAGGGCACGGCCAACACCACCGGCGAGGAGTTTTTCCGCCAACTCGTTCAACATTTTGCCGAAGCATTGCGAGTGCGTGTTGCGTTCGTAACCCGCTGCGTGGATACGCCGCCGACGCGCATACGCTCGGTGGCGTGGTGGGATGCGGGGAAATTTCTCGAAAAGGAATATAGCCTCGAGCCCACGCCCTGCAAAAAAGTGATCGAAGAAGGCGTGCCGTGCTCTATCCCGCAAGGTTTACCATCGCTGTTTCCTAACGAACAGGCCAGCGGGCTGCAAAGTTATCTGGGCATTCCCATTTTCGATAGCCGGCGCAAGGTGCTCGGTCACCTGGTATTCAAGGACGATAAGAAAATGGAAAGCTCGATACTAATGGATTCGGTGTATCAAATTTTCACCGTGCGCGCCGGCGTGGAAATGGAGCGCATGGAACGGCAACACAGGTTGCTGGAAATCGCCCGCGGCAAGGGCAACGAAGCGGCCGAAGAGCGTTTGCGCAATATCGTTAGGCTGCTAGACGACAAAAAATCCGCTGCCTGAAGAGTCAATACCAGCGCCGCGTTCCAGGCATGCCTTGCCGGGAGGCAAGCTGGGCGTGCCTCCCGGCAAAGCTTGAAACGAGAGTGGTGAAAGCAAACGTCCGGCGTTTTTTATGGCTGGTCACCGGGTTTTGCCTCGACTTCGCACAGTTTGCAGTCTAAACATTCTCCGATTTGTGCGCGCCGACCCGCTTTCGTCACCACCCAAGGCCGATTAATCCACGGTGGCCGATGACGACAATGCTGTCCGTGACCGCATTCCAGTTCCGCGACCCAGTCACCGGCATCGTCCAAACGGAAACCTACAATGCGACGTTGCACGAACGTAGATCTCTTCCGCCAAAGCGCGTCATCGCGAGAAGTCCGGAAAACGACACTCGCGTGGACAACTCGGGTTAGCATCGACGCCGAAATCGACCCAGCGTGATCAGTCCAATTACCATCAAGGCGATCGCAGAGGGTTCCGGGATGGATCCGAACGTCGCGGTGATGTTGTCGACGCCGAGGGTGGCGACGATGGGTGGGCCACGAAAGTCTTCGTCGGGGCTATGGATGATACGCAGCGCCGTAACCTTCGACAGCAATATATCGACATCGCCGAGCAATGGGATTAGTGCCGAAGGATGGATCGAAAAGTGAGCATCCGTCCAGCCACCACTGGCCGGAAGGAAGAAGCCTTGGGTGATCGCCTGGTCGTTAGGCGGACCACCTTCGGGGTTCTCCAAGTACAGACGGATGAATAGATCGGTTGCGCCGAGGTTGATTAAGTTCATCGTGACGTCGGTCACGCCGGCGGCCGTGTAGTCGCCTGCCCATTGCGCCAGGTTGATGACGGCCATGCGGTTGCCCGCTCCGCTACCGCCGACGGAGGTCAATTGAAGGTAGTTGTCCTCGGCGCCCAGGGGGCCGCCATCGGCAATATTGGCGGGAGGTGCGGGATGAGTGGCGCCGAGCAGACCTACGACCCAATTTTGTGTCGTACCATCTTCAAAGGTATCGGTTTGGGCAATCGCGATTGCAGAGGCGAGATGGGGGTAGCACAGGCAAATAGAAACTGCGGTGGCAATGATTAAGGCACGGTAGCGTTTCATGATCCCTCCTTACCAAATCAGTGGGTGGCGTCAAGCGCCGGCGGGCGGTTTGCGGAAGGCTATTCCCGTTCCCTAGCAGGTATTTTCGGCCAGCCAGCGTAATGAGATTATCACTCTTACGCGCTCACTATCAAGACGTTGCGATACAGTTGCCGGCAAGCGGGATGGGCGTGGTGGCTTAGTGGCTAAAACGTTCAATGAAACGCCGGTCGATACGGTCTTTCCAGCGCCACACCCAGCGGCCGGCGAAGCCGATCGGTCCCCAGGAGGCAACCGCGTAGGGATCGCCAGTGCTAATGAGCGCGAGAGCACGCGTTTGCGGTTGATAGGATTCGAGCGCACGGCCCACGAGTGCGTTGCGCAGGTTGCGCGCTAGCGGCGGGCCTTGGCGTACTGCGTAGACGCCGGATCGCGGCCGTGGCTGATCGATTTGAGACGCGATGTCGCCGGCGGCGAAAACGTCGGCGTGAGAAACCGATTGCAAAGACGCATTAACTTGGATGAAGCCGTTGGCATGGCTCGCAAGTCCCGCACGCTTCGGCCATTCCGCCGGTGAAGCGCCGGTCACCCAGATGATGAAATCGCAGCTAGCGGCGGCGCCCGGTTCGCAGATCAACCGCCCGTCTGTCACGCCGACCACGCGACTGTTAGTGTGGATCGCTACGCCGCGCTGCCGCAAGATGCGGCGAAAGGTCTTGCGGACGTAGGCATTGTGGGTGGTGAGGATATCGGGGGTATCGCAGACGATTTCGAATCGTGTTTCTTTAGCGCCGCTCGATTGCAACGCGTGTTGCATCGCTAATGCTAGTTCGACGCTGCCGGCGCCGCCTCCTACCAAAGCTATGCACAAGGCGCGATCGCTTGCGGCGATTTGTTCGCGCATGGCTTTCCAGCCGATCAAAAAATCTTCGATCGGTTTGATCGGCAGCACATTACCCAACGCACCCGGCGTGTTGACCAGCGGCGGCGTCGAACCGGTGTTGATGGAGAGAACGTCGTAGCTTAATCGCGACCCGTCTTCTAGTACGATCGCTTTAGTTTTCAGATTAGCGCCGATGACGCTGGTTTGAAGGAAGCGAAAATTGCCGCGTTGGGTCAGCCGCTCAAGATGGATGTGGCACTCGTCGAATTCATACAGGCCGGCGATAAGGCCAGGCAACATACCTGAGTAGGGCGCATGCAGGGTGCGATTGATGAGCACCACTTCGACCTCGGGCATCGGCTCCTTGGCAAATGCCTCCAGCACGAACAAATGGCTGTGGCCCCCACCCGCTAAAACCAAGCGCTTCATCGGACTTTACTTTTTAACGGCGAGCAAACGGATGTCGCCATAATAAGCCGTGGCGGATTCACCGGTGTTGTCCGTATCGGTCATGATGGCGATACCGGACATTCGCGGCGGTTCCTCGCCGAACGCTTGCTGATAGTCTTCGTAAACGTTGCGGCGATAGCTTTGCCACTGATTGAGGTTCGCGGCGCCGCTTTCCACCACAATCATACGCAGGCGATCGGTGTAGGCATTCGGTACGATGGTTCCGATCGGCAGCTTGTTGTCCCAGATGTAGTTGATCCCGGCGTGCGGTGGGTACGCGCCGTAGATCGCCTTCACCAATCCATATTTAATGCGTTGCAATGCCGAGACGCGACTGGGATCATACTTAAACGTGATGTAGATGCGCGCGGGATAATCGTCCCCCGCTTTGGTTTTGGGATTGCTCTTGGCTATGAGGTTGCTGGCTTTCCAACGCCATTCCAACATGGGATAGTCCTTGAGATCGAGATCTAAGCTCTTGGTGAGGCCTGACGCAGAACCGTTCGCGTTCGCTTTAACAACCGTCTCATCTCCATCTTTTACCAGGTCGTAAGCGGTGTGTTTATCAATGTTCTTAAATGTCTGCGGTTGCCAACCATCCGGCAGCGCGCCGCCGAGCGCAGATTTAGAGAATGGGCCGATTTCGAGTGTGGAATCTGCGCCGATGCTGTGGAATGTTACTAGCCACAGGCTGAGACTGTAGCAAAGCAAATGGATTCCCGCTTTCGCGGGAATGACAAGTAAAAGGGATGATTTGCTACGCAAACACGAATGGCAGTTGACTGCGCACCTGATGATAACGCTGTTGCAGATCCTGGCTGGTCTTAGCGCCTAGGTTAAACACCGCATAACGATAACTACCCAGCCATTTGTATTCACGCGCCAGACTGCTGCCTTTTTTCAGATAAACCATAATGCGCGCGTCAGGATACTGCTCGCGAATACGTTTGATGTGTTCCTCGTTCGGTGCGCTCTTAAGCTCGCTGCCGGGAAAAGCGCGCAACACAAAACTCGCCGCGTGGTTGCACGTGCCCTGGCGAAAATGGTGTTTCGGCGGGTTGCCAAGGGTAAGGTCGATCAGGATATCGTATGGATTAAAGCCGTCGACCTTTTCGTATAAATCCGCGAATTGGTACGCCATACGCGGATTCATCTCGATAAATTTGAGATCGCCGGTCTCGGGGTTATAGAAGAATTCGACATTGAACAAGCTCTCGTTCAAGCCGAACGCCTTCACTATTCGGGTGACGGTGTCGCCCATTTTTTCTTGTATGGGGGCGGGTAAGGACGACGGATATTCGAAACGCTGGAACGCGTTGGTTCCCGGATACATGATGGAATCCACCACACCCATGATTTTGACTACGCCGTTGTGAACATAGCCGTCGACCGTGACTTGCACACCGTCGAGCACTTCTTCGCCCAAAATTTGGTGGGCGTCGAGCGGAAACTGGGTGTACTGCCGCGCCAAATCTTCCGCCGGCTGGATTAGTTTTTTCAGGATCCAGGTTTCTAGCGGCTTGAACGTAAGGTGCCGTTTGAGTTCGGCAAAACTATCGACGCGCTTAGCAAGAATTGAATAGGTCGCCTTCACCGGTTTTACAAACATCGGGAACGCTTGTTTAACTTCGTCCTCGTGCTGAACATAGGGAGAAAACACCGTGTAGGCTGGCGTGGCCTCCGGCGCCACCTCGCGTGAACACTCACGGGCGTAAAACTTATGTTGCGCGGTGAGTATGGCGGCGGGCGGAACGCCGGGCAATCCAAGGCGTTCGGCAATGACGGCGGCGATAACCGCACCGAATTGTTCTTCGTTGCTGAGCACGCCGGCAAGGCCGGCATTGCGATACTTCGCGACCATGCGCGCAATGAAGCGCTCGGCCGAAAACGTCATGAGCCGGGCGTTTTCGGGAAATTTGTGCAGATCGAAGCCTTCGTAGACAAAGCGCAGCTTGCCCCGGTAACGATAGGCGCTGAACTCCACATGGTCCCATTCATTGGGGAACAGAATCAGAATTGTTTTTTCCGTCATTTTTCTACGGGCTCGGGGCCATACACACCGACCCACAGTCAAGTTTGCCCAGTAGACTCACGGCGGTAGGGTCAGACCGCAATTCGGTCAAGGGCGATACCTTTCATCAAATATTTCAGTCGAGGATCTGCAGCCAACCTGGCCAGATCCTCCGGCCTATCCACATCCCAAATGGGCGGCAGCTCGCACCACTTGGCGTCGTTACTCGTTAGTCTACCGAGAGTCGCCTTCATTACCAAGCCCGTGCCCCAGGGAATATCGGTAAAAATGTTCGGTATTGCGCCGAAAACACCGATTAGACCGTAGCCCCCGTCTTCCGCCGGTCCCAGCACCACATCGTGGCCGGTTGTCAAAGCGCGCGCCGCGTGCTGCAAATAATCTGCTGAGATAGTCGGACAATCGCTGCCTATGAGTATCGCGCTATCGGCACGGGTCAGCCCTTCGGCTAGCGCGAATTGCATTTTGGCGCCCAAATCGCCGGCCGCTTGGATTTTGAGTTGCACTCCAAAATGACGCTGGCAAAGCTCGAAAAACGGGTCGTGGCAATCTGGTGCGCAGCACAGTTCAATCGAGCCAAGAGCCGCGCTGGACGCGGCCTCCAGCGTATGCCAGAGCAACTTCCGCTGCAGTTCCGCGGCTTGTCGTGCGGATAACGGCGGGCTTAAGCGCGTCTTGACGCTGCCGGGAACCGGCGCTTTTGCGAACACCAAAATCACGCAAGCGGCGCGTTCAGCCATTAGCGCGGTTGGGATAATAGACTTGCGCCAGCAGCGCCGGATCGGCGCCGCGCCAGTAGGCATAACGCAATCGCCACATCAGCCAGATTGTGCGCCAAGCACCCTGCTGCTCCCAACGGCGGCTGGATGTTTCTATCGTTGCATTAAGACAAAGGGGGCGCTCGATGCGCTTGAGACGGGTGCTGAGGGCGATATCTTCCATTAACGGGATGTCGGGGAAACCGCCGATGGACTCGAATAGTTTTCGGGCGACAAAGATGCCTTGGTCGCCGGTTGCGATCCCGGTCAAGAGCGAACGGGTGTTCATGAACCATTCGACCACGCGGAACAGGAATCGATCGCCGGTAAGTCTTATGTTGAAACGGCCCCAACGGCGGCCACTGGTGCTGATGCCTTCCATCATGGCGGCAAGGCCGTGTTCGGGCAAACCGGAATCGGCATGGAGAAACAGAACCACATCGCCGATCGCCATCGCGGCGCCCGCGTTCATTTGCCGCGCCCGTCCGCGCGGGCTGGTCAAGACGCGATCGGCAAGCGACGCGGCACGCTGAATTGTATCGTCGCCGCTACCCCCATCGACCACGATGATCTCGTGAGCGGTACGGCGTACCGGTTGCAGTGATTCGAGTAAGCGCACTATTCCATCGGCTTCGTTCAGAACGGGAATAACGATGGAACAGCGCATGGATTACTTTGCCGGCGGTGTTCCGTTCAAGTTCCAACTGTAGTCCAGGTACTTGATTTTATAGCCGTCCGACGCGAGCTCTTTGGCGACCTCCGGATCGTTTACGTATTTGGCGATGAACTTTTGCACCGTGCCAGCGCTTTTCTCGAAATCCACCGCGAACCAATTGAAGATTTGCGATAGGTAGGCAAGCTTTTCTTTTTTGTCGTAGCGGTTACGCGTCGGGTCGTTGATGAAACCGCGGGTATTTTCGTCGAGTTGTTGCTCCAGCTTGGCGGCGGTGAAGGCGTCGTTGCCAATTTTTGGACACGAGGATGAGGCACACACGATAGCGAAGTGAATGCGCGGTTCGTCTAGCTTGCGCAAAATCTCATGCTCGATATTGTGCAGATTGGTCTCGCCGCCGGAGAGAGCATACTTGGCAGACTTAAAAAATAGATGGCGGGTGAAGGTGTTCGACGGCGAGCGGCCATCGAGGATGCCTTTTATTGCCAGAGCGTTATAGGCGTTCATATAGAACACCAAGGTATCGTTCTTGGTGCTTGGCGCCTTCGCCTTAGCGAGTTGTTCCAGGTAACTCAAATACGACTTATCGGCGCCGACGGCCGGATAATTCACCTGACCGTCTTTGACGTGAGCTTTCAGCACGCTGTCGAACAGGCCGTGATCCACCTCCGCCGAAGCCGCCGTGGCGGCGAGCATCAACGCGGTAAACAGCACATTACGCAGTGAAATAATCAAGTTTCGATACTCCAGAATCAGTAGTCAATATAACGCCCTTCGGGCCGCGACGGCATACATCGGTCTAGGGCAAATCGCTTTCCTTACGCTTTAGCCTTGAATTTCTTATATAAAACTGGAATAAGCGCGAACACACCGAGCAGCACAAAAGCGCCGATAATCGGCGGCGTCAACAGATCTTTGGTGGAAGAAATGCGCCCCAGCGACTGACCGAGATTGGCGAACACGAAGGTGCCCGGCAAGATGCCGATCGCCGTTGCGATCACGTAGGTCTTGAGCGAGACGTTAGTGAATGCGGGCGCGAGATTCACCAGCCAGAAGGGGAACAATGGCACGAGACGCAGAAACAGCAAATAGTTAAAGGCGTCTTTGGTGAAGCCCTCGTTGATCTTTTGCGCGAGCCCGCCCATTTTCTTGCGCGCGATGTCAGCGAAAAGATACCGCGCAGCGAGGAATACTAAGGTCGCACCCAAAGTTGCAGCGAGGACGATCAGCACCGTCCCGGCCCAGCGGCCGAACACTAAGCCGACTGCGAGCGACAGGATCAACCCGCCGGGCAAACTGAGCGCGGTGGATATCGTATAGATGAGAAAACCGATTACAAAGGCCGACAAGTAGTGCTGGTCGGCGTATTGAATGAGCGCGTCGCGGTTAGCTTTCAATGTTTCAAGATTGAGATAGCGTTGTCCACCGAGGGCGAAGAAGACGATGATGCCGCCGAGGAACAGCGCAAGGATCAACAGCTTGATCAGGGTGGCGGAGTTTTTCACTTACTCGATCGTTTTATCAAGGGTTGGCCGAACGATAAAGGTGTCGTCCCCGCGAAAGCGGGGACCCATGTTGCTCCTAGATATCGGCTGGCCTTGCGCCATCGCCTTTTCAAACTATGCACCACGCAAACCCGCAATACGCATGATCCATTTTTTCGCCGTCGGCGTCAGCGACTCTTTGCGGCGTTGATCCGCGACGCGGCGATTAATTTGCGCCAACGTCGGATAGATGTGAATGATGCCGGAAAGATCATTCGTGGTCATGCGTTTGGCGATGGCCAGCACATATTCGTGAATCAGTTCTCCGGCGTGCGCGCCGGCGATGGCGGCGCCGAGAACGACCCCTTTCGGATCAGTGATTATTTTCGCGAACCCGTCGGTTTCACCCTCGGCGCGGGCGCGATCCATTTCTTCGAACGGAAATTTGTAAACGCGGTGGGGGATATTTTGCTGCTTCGCTTCCGCTTCGGATATACCGACACGCGCTAATTCGGGCTCTGTGAAGGTACACCACGGAATGACACGGGTTTCCGCCTTGGCGAACTTAATCGGCAACGGGTTCAAGATGTTGCGCAACACCACGCCGGCATGATGTTCCGCCATGTGAGTGAACTGGAACGCGCCGGCGACGTCGCCGCACACATAGATATTCTTGTTTGCCGTACGCAGCGTGGGGTCGGACACAATGCGGCCCTTATCGACTTGTACACCAGCAGCTTCCAAGCCCAGGCCTTCGATGTTCACTTTGCGTCCCGCGGCGACCAGCAAATGAGTTGCGTCGAGTTTGATTTCGTTCCCGTCTTTTTGCTTAACGAGTAGCGAAATCGCACCGGCTTGGCCTTCCGCTTTGGTCGGCGTGACGCCGAGATAAAACTGAACGCCGTCCGCTTCCATTTGCTTGCGTATCACCGCGGCTAGGTCGGCATCTTCCCGCGGCAACAAGGCAGGACTCAAATCAACTACGGTTACTTTGCTGCCCAGCCGCACGAAAGCCTGCGCCATTTCGCAGCCGATGGGCCCGGCGCCGATGACGATCAAGCTCGGCGCCGGCCCATTCAACTTGAATACGGTCTCGTTGGTTAGAAAAGGAATCTCGCTCAACCCCGGTATCGGCGGCACGCCGGGACGGGAGCCGGTGGCGATGACGAAATTACGCGCCGTGAGTTTGCGGCTTCCAACCGCGAAAGTTCCCGAATCGGTGAACTGACCGGCGCCGAACATAACATCTACGCCCAGGCTACGAAATCGCTCTGGACTGTCGTTCGGCTCGATCGACGCGATCACGCCGGCGACGCGCTGCATAACTTTGGCCATATCGATCTGAGGAACGACCGGCGCGATGGCATAGCGATCGGCATGGCGCATTTGATGGGCGACTTTCGCCGAGCGTAGCAGGGTCTTGCTCGGTACGCAGCCATAGTGAAGGCAATCGCCACCCATGCCGCCTTCGTGCTTTTCCACCAGCGCAACTTTCGCGCCCAAGGCCGAGCCACCCGCGGCGACGACCAAACCGCCCGCGCCGCCACCGATAACACAAATATCGAATTCCGGTGTTGCCATTATTCACTCCGTTTGGAGACCTTCCGTAGTCGTTGCGACTACGCAAGGCTTACACCGTAGTAGGAAGTTCAGGACTTGCCGCTTAGGTAAGCTATGAATAAGTCCGATTTCGTCGTGATCCTGCGTTACTCACAAAAAATATCTCCTTACATATCACCAATATGCTGCGTCGATATTTTTTGTTCGCGCCTTGTCTCACTTAGAACTCGAACTTATTCAAAGCTTTCCTAGAAATTTACTCTGGGGAAAGTTTTTTTGCAGAACCTTATTCGCGTCTGCAGCGAGATCTTTCAGCCCCATCGCCTCGTAGGATTTCACCATAATGCTGAGCGCTTCTTCCAAGGCCGGCGCCTGGGGATAAGTGTTGAGCGCTTCTTGCGCGCGATTCGCAGCGGCTAAATAGGCGCCACGGCGAAAGTAATAGTTCGCTACTTTTACTTCGTGGGTGGCAAGCGCGTTGACCAGATAGTTCATGCGCTTGATCGAATCCGGTGCGTAGCGGCTTTCCGGGTAACGGGTGACGAGCTCTCGAAAAGTATCGAACGATTCACGCGCGGCCTTAGGATCACGTTCAGCGAGATCATCGGTGGAAAAGAATCCGAACATACCGAGATCGTCGCGGAAATTACATAGCCCCTTCAAATAATACGCGTAGTCGACATTGGGATGATTCGGGTGGAGTTTGATGAAGCGATCCGCCGCCGCAAGCGCTTGCGGAACTTCGTCTTCCTTGTAATACGCGTAAGCTTCGTCGAGCTGGGCTTGCTGAGCATAGCGGCCGTAGGGGTAGCGCGCTTGCAACGTTTCCAGGAGCTTGATTCCTTTTTCGTTGTTGCCGCTGGTGATTTCGGCCTTCGCTTCGCTGTAAAGGCGCTGCGGCGACCAGTCCTTGGTTTCGTCGGGCTTTTCTTGAGTCAACCCGCAACCCGCAAACAACGCGGCGTTTAGCAATAGAACGAGAAACGATATACTCAGGCGCATGCCAACTTCCATCAAAAGGTAGTGACGCGAAAACTGTTGCGAATTATACCCCATCGTCCTCCGAGGATGACGTGTTGCGCTTGGTGATACCGCAACAACACGCGGGCATGCGCCTCGATCAGGTGCTGGCGTTGCTGTTGCCGCAGCATTCGCGCAGCCGATTACAAACCTGGATCAAGGATGGGTTTGTCGACATCGATCAGTTAGTTGTGAGTCCTAAGTTGAAGGTATTCGGCGGCGAGCATGTAAGAGTGCGTCCGCAAACGAGTGCGGAGGAACTGGCGTTTCAGGCCCAGGATATCGATCTCAACATCGTGTTCGAGGATGACGCATTAATCGTTATCGACAAGCCGGCCGGATTGGTGGTGCATCCGGGCAGCGGCAATTGGGATGGCACCATGCTGAACGCGCTGCTGCATCACGCGCCGGCGCTGAAAAACTTACCTCGCGCCGGCATCGTGCATCGCCTGGATAAAGACACCAGCGGTTTGCTGGTCGTCGCAAAATCCTTGGAAGCGCAGACGAATCTCGTACGTCAACTGCAAGGCCGCAGCGTCAAGCGTGAGTATCTTGCCATCGTCGAGGGCGTGGTCGCGGTTGCCGGCAGCGTCGATGCGCCGATCGGCCGCGATCCGCGCGAACGCGTTAAGATGGCGATCGTGCCCGGCGGCAAACCATCGATTACTCATTACCGTCCCGTCGAATGTTTTGCGCAGCATACTTTGTTGTCCTGTCGCCTCGAAACAGGGCGCACTCATCAGATTCGCGTGCACTTGCGTTCAGTGGGCCATGCCTTGCTGGGCGATGCGGTTTATCGCGGCAAGCCCCGCGGCAACCATCCCGACCTGACTAAAGCGATCAAGGCGCTTGGCCGGCAAGCCTTGCACGCAACGCGCTTAGGGTTGATGCATCCGGGTTCCGGCGCGGCGATGGAATGGCATGTGCCCCTACCGCGAGACATGGCCGAGTTACTCGACGTGCTGCGGCAGGAGACGACATGAGCGGTGGCTGGATCGTACCCGATTGGCCGGCGCCGGCGCCGGTCAAGTCGCTTATCACGACCCGCAGCGGCGGTGTTAGCCGTGGGACGTTCGATAGCTTTAATCTCGGCGATCACGTCGGCGATGCGCCGGAAGACGTAGCGGCGAATCGCGCCATACTGAGAAGACACCTGCCGGACGAACCGGTATGGTTGCGTCAAGTCCACGGTACCGAAGTCGTTCAGGCGGACGTTGTAGCCGCTGGTGTCGAAGCCGATGGGGCACAGACAGCGAAGCCGGGCACGGTGTGCGCCGTTATGACCGCCGATTGCTTACCAATACTGATCTGCGATCGCGCCGGCCGCCAGGTCGCGGCGGCTCACGCCGGTTGGCGCGGGCTAAGTCGAGGTGTCATCGAGGGCACCATTGCGGCGATGCAGGTCGCCGCCACCCGAGTTGCTGGTTTACTTGGGGCCGGCCATTGGCCCGGCCCATTACGAAGTGGGCGATGATGTTCGCGATGTTTTTATCGAGGACGATGAACTCGCGTTCACCGCGTTTTTACCCACGCCAAACGGCAAGTGGATGGCGAATCTCTACGAACTCGCGCAATTGCGTTTGCGACGCTTAGGCGTGGAAGGGATTTACGGCGGCGACTACTGCACCTTTGAAGACGCGCAAAGTTTCTATTCCTATCGCCGCGATGGCAAAACTGGGCGCATGGCGGCGTTGATTTGGTTGGATACTCACGTTACGCAGCGGACTGTGTCATGAACTCGCCGAAGTTGATTACCACTACATCCCGTTCCAACACCTTGGCGCGAAAACGAATGGGATTTTCTTTGCTCCAAATTTCCGTGCGTATAGTTTCACCGGGAAAAACCGGCGCGGTGAAGCGAACGAACAAGCGCTTGATTCGCTCGGCCCGATAGCCGCATAACGTTTCCAACAACGCGTGACCGACCACGCCGTAAGTGGCCAATCCGTGCAGTATCGGCCGCTCGAAACCCGCGTCCAGAGCGGCTTTCGGCAGGGCGTGCAAGGGATTGCGATCGGCGAGTAGGCGGTAAAGCAGCGCCTGCTGCGGCAGGGTCGGCAGATCGCAAATGATGTCCGGTGGAGTAATCGGCATCGGTTTAGGTGGCGCCAGTGGCGGATCGCTGATGCCGTCCTTCGCGCTGAATCCGCCCTCGCCGCGACAAAACGTGGTGTGAGTGATCGTCGCGATTAACGCGCCGCTAGGCTTGTCGAATAGTTCTTTATCGTAGACGACGATGGCGCCTTTACCCGCGCCTTTATCGATGACGTGCTTAATTCGGTGGTGCGAAAACACTGTCCCAGAGTTCGGCAACGGCCGGTGCATGGTCAGCGCTTCTTCGCCGTGTAGTATCAGCGCGGTGTTGATGCCGCTGTTTGGATCGGTCATCCAAAAACCCGGATAAGCGAGCACCACGGCCATGGTTGGGAGCGCTTGTAAATCGTACTCGGTGACGAAGCGCAACGCATGTTCGTCCATGGGATCGTGGCCGACACCGACGGCGAGCGCATAGCGCATGGTGTCTTCCACGGAGTAGGTATGTTCGATTTCGGGGAAGGGCCAGTGTTTTAGTTGCTGATAGGCTATGGTCATCGGCTTGTCATTCCCGCGTAGGCGGGAATCCATAGAACGTTGGCAATAGGTCGCGCCGAATGGATTCCCGCCTGCGCGGGAATGACAGACAGTATGGACACGTTGGGGTTGAAATCATCGATTGAGTTCTATCAATCCATCCGCTGCAAACGCCGTTTGCATATTATCTGCATTCTTTGTTAACACCATCACCGGATTAAGATCGATCGAGGCGACGCGATCCTTCGCAGCCATTAATATTTCTCCGATGCGAATCGCCATATTCGCAAAGCCGTGCAAGTCCAGCGCTGGTTCACCCCGAGTCCCGTGGAGAATAGGTGCGATGCGTAAACCATCGAGCGCGTTTATCACTTGATCGAACGTAAACGGCGGCAGCAGCAACGCAAAATCTTTCAGCGCTTCGACATATTTGCCGCCATCGCCGACCATCACCACCGGCCCGAACTGCGGATCAATGCGGCCACCGATCATGAGTTCCCGTTGCGGCTTGATCATGCTTGCGACGATCACGCCTTCGTTTGTAGCGTTGAGTGCTATCAGTGTGTTTTTGATCTCGGCGAAGCACGCCGACGCCTGCGCTTCATCGTTCACGTTCAAATAAACTAAACCGTGTTCCGATTTGTGCGGCACATCGGGTGATGAGGCTTTGATTACGACGGGTGTGCCGAGCGCGGCTAAGGCGCTGCGAATTTCAGATTCGTTGCTACAAACGCGAAACGGAACTGTCGCGACACCATTCTCTGCGAGCCAGGACAGGCTTGCCGCTTCGCTTAGGTATTGCTGAGAGGAAATAGGGACGGCCGTCACCGGCATGGCTGCCTTCAGAGGCAAGCTGGGCGCGCTTTTCCGGCCAGTGTGATTGGCGAGGTGCGCTAACGATTCCATCGCGACTTGTTCATCGGAAAAACTCGGCACGCCTTGCTTCTTGAACTCATTCACGACTTCAACCAGCGGCGATGCGAACGCAAACGGCTTGCCGGTTTGCGCAATGAACGCTGCCGCCGCGCGCGCATAGCTCGGCACGTCGTAGCCTTGTCCGGCGACGGGGATCGCGGCCATGATCATGTCGACTTCGTTGTCCGCACCGAGTATGTCGAGCGCTTTACCGAACAAACTGCTGTCGGTGAGCAGCGAGGCCGTGAGATCGATGGGGTTCGCCGCTGTGGAAAATCCCGGCAACAATTGTTTCAATCGTTCGCAAGTGGAAACTTGCAACTGCGCAAGGGGAAGCTTCAAATCGTCGGCCACATCGGCCGCCATGACGCAGCTTGCACCGCTGTTGCTCAGCATCACCAAGCGCCGGCCGCGGGGGCGCCTGCCCGACAAAAACAACTCGGCGCTATTCACTAAATCGCCGACATCGCGGGCCCGTAGTATGCCGTGTTTTGCCATGAAAGAGTCGACGATGCGGTCCTCCGTCGCCATCGCCCCCGTATGAGAACTCGCCATCTTCGCGCCGCTTTGCGTGCGCCCTGCTTTCAGTGCAAGGATGGGAATGTCGCGCTCGCGCGCAGTCGCGGCGGCTTGAGCGAGCACATCGGGCCGGTTAAAATTTTCCAAGTAAAGCAACAACAACTGCACGCCGTCATCGGCGATGACCGCATTCGCCAGCTCGGCGACGCAGATGTCTGCTTCGTTGCCGGTCGCGTGCACATGGCGCACGCCGATGCCACGCTCGCGCAGCAACGCGTAAGGCACGACCGACAATGCGCCTGATTGGCTGACAATGGCGACCGGCCCATCGGCGGGTGGGCGCTCGATAAACAAAGTCGAAAAACTCGTCACCGCGCCGCAGGCAAAATTCGCGAGGCCCTGCGAGTTTGGCCCAATCATGCGCATGCCGGCGCCGCGAGCGATGCGCACCATGTCGTCTTGCATCGCGCGTCCCGCGGCGCCGGTTTCGCCGAATCCCGAGGCGGAGACGATGAGGCTCTTCGCGCCGATCTTTGCCGCGTCGCGAACCGCTTGCAGAGCCGCTTCGCCACCGACCGCAAGCAGCACACAGTCCGGCGCTTCGGGCAAGGCTTGCAAATTGGGAAAGGATTTCAGTCCCTGCACTTCGCCGCGCGCCGGGTTCACTGGAAATAATTTTCCGCGATATCCAAACCGCTGCATGAAATGGATAGGCCGGCCGCCGATTTTGTTGGGATTGTCCGAAGCGCCGACGATTGCAATGGAGCGCGGCGACAGCAGTGTGGAGAAATCGAATTCGGTCATAGCGGTTCGAAGCGGGGGAGGGATCGGTTGTTGTGGGAGAAAAATGTGACTCGGCCCTTGTCGCCGATCTTTAGCGCGGCGTTGGCATGGGCCATGATGCGCACGCCTTCGTCCAAATCGACCAGTGCAATTGCATAGGGGACGAGTGCACGGAACTCGTCGGTCGGCGCGCGCTCAACTCGGGTAATGCTGTAGATCGTGCCGATGCCGGTGGATGTTTGCCACTCGACTCGATCGCTGTGGCAGTGGAGGCAAAGGTTGCGTGGAAAGAATTGAACGTGATCGCAATCGGCGCAGCGTTGGTAGCGCAGCTCGCCTTTGCTACAGCCTGTCCAGAAATGCTGGGCGTAGGGGTCCATTAGTTGAGCATCCCTCACCCTGCACCCTCTCCCAGAGGGAGAGGGGACTTAATCCCTTCTCCCTCTGGGAGAAGGGTGGGGATGAGGGAGGGCCTGAAAATTTCCACTACCGCTCCCTCTGCAAAATCAACCCCACATGGGCCGACATCACACCGCCATCGGCGTGGACGTAAGCCCATTCGCGCTCGGCGATCTGGCGTTCATCAGCGTCACCAGCCAATTGCAACACCGCTTCCACTAAGTGCGCCATGCCGCCGGCGACGCCGCAATGGCCGTAGGACAACAGCCCGCCGTGGGTGTTGAGCGGTAGCTTACCTTGCGCCGAGAAATCACCGCTGCGGACTTTTGTCGCCGCTTCCCCGGGCGCCGCGAAGCCGATTTCTTCGAGCAGCATCATCAAGGTGATGGTGAACGAATCATAGATGCCGAGATATTCGATTTGCGCGCGCTGGATGTGCGCTTCGCGGAACGCTAGGTCGGCTGCGGCCTTGGCGCCGGTGGCGTGAACATTTTTTATTTGGGTCACATGCTGATGGCGATGGGCTTGGCCGGCGCCGCGTATGCGTAGCAGTTTTTTTATCGAAGGTTCCAAAGAAACGACGATCGCTGCCGCGCCATCGGAAATCGGGCAGCAATCCAGCAGCTTAAGCGGCGAGGAAATCGTTTTGGACTTGAGCACCGCATCGACATCGATAGCATCGCGCTGATGGGCGCCGGGATGGGTTGCTGCGTGGCTGCGCATCAAAACAGCGAATTCCGCGAGATCCGCTTCAATCAAATCGCACTCATGTAAGTAGCGCGCGGCGAGCAACGCATAGTAGGCCGGCACCGTGGGGCCGAACGGCACTTCGTAGTCGGCATGACCCACCTGCGATAGCGCTTGGATCGCCATGTCGCGAGTCTGGCCGGTGAGGCGATTTTCACCGGCGACGCACAATACGTTTTTACAACGGCCGCTACGGATCAACTCGCGGGCAAGCATCACCATGGTCAATCCACTCGCGCCGCCGGATTGAATGGCGTGGCAATAATCCGGTTGGATGCCCAAATGTTCGGCGACGACATTCGCCAACATTAGATGGGGAAATGTCGTTGCGTATCCCGTGAGCAAGCCGTCGATTTGCGCGCTTGCCAACTGCGCATCGCGCAGCGCGTCCCGCGCAGCGGCCGATATCAAACTAAGCGCAGTGCTGCCCTCGTGGCGACCGAAGCGCGTACAGGCGACGCCCGTTATATACGCCACGGAACTTCCACGTTATTTGCCCACGGCGTGCAAAAAATCCAGTTCGGCAATCCCGAACTGACCTTCGGCATTGGTTGTGGCGCCTCGCTAACAGTCGCCCCGCCCGCTGCGCTTAAGATGGTGAGGGCAGCCGTCGATTGTAGAAATGTTCTACGATCGATGCTCATGGGTTACTCCAGATTTTTATGGGGTTGCATTGTTGCGCAACGAAGCGAAAGCATACTTTAGCTGGGATTGGGGTGCAAAGGATGTTTGGTTTGAGGTTTTTCAGCACCTTAGCAATCGCTGCAAAAAGCAGATTCTTCACGGCGTTCAGAATGACAGAAAAAGGGTAGGGCGCAATCCTATTGCGCCGTATGAATGACCAAGCTGGAACGCGTACCCAGCTTGGCTCTCAGGCATGGCACTTTGGAGAGCCGCACCCCTATTGGCTCGTGGCATGGCGTGGGCGGTCTAAAGTTAACAGTGCAACACTCTAAGAGCGAGGTCAGGCGCCACTCTGCACCTGCATACGGTGGGTGGCGCGATCTTGTTTCCGTGAGCTAGAGGCGGGATGTACCGCACTCGTCTGGCTAGACGATAGACCTGTCTCACACGCCTATTTCTTAGAAGAGATCACGGTCTTCGCACTGCGCTTGTTTTTTTCGATGTACATCTCTAAGCGCGGGAGAACGGCCAGGATCACTAGAGCCAGAGCCGTACTCAGGATTGCCGTCATTTCTCGCCCCATCCCGGCCGCCATGCCAATAGCTGCGGTCGCCCAAATACTGGCTGCGGTGGTCAGGCCCTTTATCCGCTCCGTATCGCTTAGCTTGATGATGGCGCCGGCGCCAAGAAAGCCTATGCCGGCAATGATGCCCTGGAGCACGCGGCTTAGGTCTTCGATGGGCATTCCCGCCTGCAGCGGAGCGATGACAAAGAGCGCGGCGCCGAGCGCCACCATCATGTGAGTTCTAAGACCGGCTGCGCTTTCGTGCCTTTCCCTCTCGTAGCCGAGCACGCCGCCGAGTAGAACGGCGATGAATAGACGCACGCAGATCTGCGTTATCTGCGTCGCGTCGGCAAGGTCGGAAAATTCTTGCTGTATCGTCGCCCAGACTACCGCCCACCAGTTCATGCTAGGTTATTCATCTTCATGTCGATCGCGCGCGGATATGGGACAATTTTGCAACTCAAAAGCGCGTACCAAGACGCCACCACCCAGGTCGTGATGTCGCTGGCCTGCCTGACTTGATGAACTCAAGGCAAAACGCCTGCCGCCCTGGGCGACCGCCCGCCTGCGCTGTCAGCGGCTGCGATGCCGCGACCACATTACGCGCCAACACCGGTGTTCGCTTCGAGGGAGACGTGCTATCCCATTTGAACGATCGATTCATTACCTATTGACTGCCATACCCATTAATAACAACAACCATCGCCGTCCCGGAACAGTTGGGGCCTGGGATGGTCGATGTGAGCGATCTAATGAGCCTCCATATTAACCGCTATAAAGCATCCAGATCATTTCTTCGCGATTGGTAGCAACGGCGACCACGCCCGGCATGTCCCCCGCGCCCGCGCTGGTGGAGAGAATCGCGTCGGCATTGGATTTGAGCGCTGACGTGAGGGGTAGGGCGCAATCCTATCGCGCCGTATGAATGATCGAGCCAGGAGGCGCACCCACTTTGACTCTCAGGCATGGCGCCGTGGAAAGCCGCACCCCTATTAGCTCGTGGCATGGTGCGTTTTTATGGAACGGTGCGTGACCGCACCCTACGTTTTTTTTGGATAGTCGGCGAATGGCAACGTTAGCATCGCGACCAATCCGCCACCGGTCGGGGTGTCTAGTGTCAGCCGTCCACCGTGGAGCTTGGCGATGCGGTCGACGATGGCGAGGCCCAGCCCCGCGCCGCTAGGGCCGCTGCGGGCTTCGGTCAAGCGCGTGAACGGGCGCAACAGGCGTTCGCGATCGCCGTCGGGAATGCCGGGGCCGTGATCGCGAACCGTTAGCTCGATGTGGTTTTTCAAAGAGCGCGTGGTGATTTCCAGCGGCGGTTGGCCGTATTTCATCGCGTTCTCGATGAGATTGGTCAGCGCTCGCTTAATGGCCGTGAGGCGTAGCGGCATTGCGCGAATCGATTCTAGATTGAGTTGAATATCGGTGCCGCGATGGTCGTAGTGGCTCGCCACTTCTCGTATGATTTCGTTGAGATCACTTAGACTCGTCGGCTCTTGATCGGCAACGCGCGCGAAATCAAGAAATTGCTTGACGATCGCTTCCATCTCGTCGATGTCTTGGGTCATGTCCTGTTTCAGATCCGCGTCGACGCTGAGCATTTCCGTGGCCAGGCGCATGCGCGCGAGCGGCGTGCGCAAGTCGTGGGAGATGCCGGCGAGTAGGACCGCACGCTCCTGGTCCAACTCTTTTACATCGGCCAGCATTTGGTTGAAGGACTGCGCTACTTGCTTGATCTCGATCGGGCCGGACGCTAGTATCGGCTCGGGGTAGTTGCCCTTGCCGAGCACCGCGGCCGCCGCGGCGAGTTCCCGTAACGGCTGATTGACTCGGCGCACTAACAGCGTGGCGGCGACCAGGGAAATCAGCGCTGCAGACAGCGCCAGCGCGAGCCATGCCCAAGGGAAGCCCAATTCGATTTGGCTGCGCGGTATGCCTATCCACGCTTTTTCGTTCGCGATCGGTAACTTCACCCATAGTGCGCGACCGGATTTCGGTTGCACGAAGAATTCGATCTCTTTCCCAAGCTGCGCCCGCACTTCGTCGGCGAAGTTGAGCAGCACGCGGTCTTCCGGCAATTTGCTCGGCAATACGCTGTCGTTGTCGAACAGCACACGGATACCTTCTTGTTCCTCGATCTGATCGAGAAAATCGTCGCGCTCGTCGCCTTGCAGTTTTGCCATGGCAAGACCAACGGTGCGGATCTGGCTCACGGCAAGATCGGCGATCTGCTTAATCAGTGGGCCTTGATAATAGAGCTGAAACAATTTGAATGCGGCGAGTTGGCTCAGCAACAACATGCCGGCAAAAATGAGCGCGGTGCGCCCGAGTAATGTCTTCGGAACTAAGGTCACGCTGCGTCGCCGTCGGGCACGAACACGTAGCCGAATCCCCATACGGTTTGGATGTAACGTGGATGCGCGTTATCCGGCTCGATCAATTTGCGCAGGCGCGAGACTTGAATATCGATGCTGCGGTCGAACGGTTCGTGCTCGCGGCCGCGGGCGAGTTCCATGAGTTTTTCCCGCGACAGCGGTTCGCGCGGATGGGAGACGAGGATTTTTAGCAGCGCGAACTCGCCGGTGGTGAGCGTGACATCTGCGCCGTCTTTACTCAACCGCCGGGCAGAAAGATCGAGGCTGTAACCTCCGAACTCGACCACGTTTGCCGTCGCGGTCGGCGCGCCGGGAACCGGCAACGGCGCTTGGCGCCGCAGCACGGCTTGGATGCGCGCAAGCAATTCCCGTGGATTAAACGGCTTCGGCAGATAATCGTCGGCGCCCATTTCCAGGCCGACGATGCGGTCGATTTCGTCGCCCTTGGCGGTCAGCATGATGATAGGCGTGGTGTCGTTGCCGCCGCGCAAACGGCGGCAAATCGCCAGGCCGTCTTCGCCGGGCATCATCAGATCCAGAACGAGCAAATCGTAACGCTCGCGAGCTCGGCTGCGGTTCATCGCTTCGGCATCGGCGACGGCCGCAACGCCGTAACCCTGCTCGCTGAGATAGCGCTTCAACAGTTCGCGTAGGCGCAGGTCGTCGTCGACAACTAGAATTTTAGCTTTGGTGGCAGTCATGGGGCGAGTCTATTGAAATTCGCGGTAGTTGGACGGGGAATGTGTAACAGTTTGTTGCAAACAACGGGTTTTTAGCAAGAATACACTAGGGAAGCTCTGATTTATTTCGAGTTCTAAGCGAGACAAGGCGCGAGTGAAAAATGTCGACGCAGCATATGTATGATATGTAAGGAGATATTTTTCGCGAGCAACGCGGTATCGCGACGAAATCGGAATAAATCAGAGCTTCCGTAGCATTTTGATACACTCGGTTACGTAATTGCTCAACGTAAGCGGGAAGAATAGCGTTACTGATTCAGACGCGAATCTGACAGTACATGTTTTTAACCACTTTACAGGAGCTGTGATGAACTTGTTAACAAAAACTACCTTGACCGTCATGCTGTCGACGTTAATGATCAGTGTTGCCGAAGCCGGCACCCGCGATCCCGGCGTCAATAAGCGCCAGCATCGCCAGCACGAGCGCATTGTCAACGGTGTGCAGTCCGGCGAATTGACCCATCGCGAAGCGCGTTCGTTGCGCCTGGAACAACGGGCCATCAGGGCGCAGGAAGCAGAATTCAAGTCCGACGGCGTGTTGACGCGCGGCGAGCGGCGCGAACTGCATCGCGATCTGAATGAAGCGAGCCGCGACATTTACCGCGAGAAACACGACGGCAGCACGCGCTGAAACCTAGGAGCTAATCAAACAATATGACTACCCGCAGGGAATTCGTATACCGGGCAATCGGTGCGGCCTTGCTGATTTTAACGGCTGAAACGACTTGGGCGGCGGATGCTGGCGACCGGGATACGCGTAAATGGCGCGACTCCCAACAGGGTCAGCCGCCCGGTCAAAAACTTAACCCCGAAGAACGCCGCGAGTTGCGCGACCTGCGGCGCGAAAGGCAGCGCGAACGTTTCGATGAAGCGGACAAGGATGGCGATCGCGCCTTGAGCAAAGACGAGGCGGCGCGATCGGCACCGCGTTTGCGCGACAAGTTCGACACCATCGACAGCAACCGCGACGGCCAGGCAACGCCGGACGAAATTCGCGCGTTTCGACGTGAGCGCGCCAAGCAGCGCCGTATCGAGCGGGGTGAAGCGGATCCGCGGTTTTAGCGCTTAGGGAACCTCTGATTAAGTCCCTCGCGAGCCGCGATGGACTTAATCAGAGGTTCCTTAGTTCGCTCCACAGTCCCATGCGACGATCATTCCACCGCAATCGGCATCGGCGCGGATTCGTTTGGCGAATCGCTGTTTTTTCGCCGCCCGCTACCCATCGCGAGCAGCAACGGCAGGCCCGCTAACGCACCGACGGCGATTAACCAAAAGTCTGCCGTGTAGCCGATCATCGCGGCTTGGCGATCAATCTCCTGTTCTATTTTCGCCAGACCAGCTTGGGTGGACATATCCCAGCCGTTGGCCTTGACTTCACCTTGCAGGGCTTCGTTATAGGGCGTGACATGTTCGACTAGTTGTGCGTGATTGACTGCGCTGGTATGAACAAAAAAAGCAAATGCAATCGACACTCCTACGCTGGCGCCGACGCTGCGAACCAGATTAAACACCGACGTTGCTTCCGTGCGTTGATGGGCAGGCAGCGAAGAGAACGCGAGCACTTGGGCGGGAACCAACATGATGCCGGCGCCCACGCCTTGCAAGAATCCGGTCCAAACGATCGGCCATTCGCCGACATCGGTATTCCAAGTCGCCATCTCCCCGCTGGAGACCGCAAGGCAAAGCAAGCCAAAGGCCATCAGCGTTCGAGGTGAGAAATAATCCATTATCCGGCCGCTGATGACCATGGCGGACAACAGTCCCAGGCCGCGCGGCGATTGCAATAGGCCGATAGTATCGATGGGATAGCCGCGTATGTCTTCGAGAAAGGTAGGCATCAGCACCATGGTCGGAAGCGTCAGCAAGCCGTAACCGAATACGAAAGCGAGTGCGAAAAAGAAGCTGCGTTGGGTAAGAAGGCTCAGATCGAGGAAGGGGTTGCGGGTGGTGAGGGAATGCGCAAAAAAAAGATAAAACCCCAGTACCGCGAGACAGGCTTCCAGCACGATCTCGCCCGACTCGAACCAATCCAACCGGCCGCCGCGATCGAGCATCATCTGCAGCGCGCCGAGTCCCAAAGCGAGCGCTAAAAAACCAAACCAGTCGAGCCGGTGTTTGGAATCGCGTACGGTTTCCG
Source organism: uncultured Pseudomonadota bacterium (assembly GCA_963714525.1). Classification (GTDB taxonomy): domain Bacteria; phylum Pseudomonadota; class Gammaproteobacteria; order Burkholderiales; family JALYOK01; genus JALYOK01. The sequence continues at coordinate 52,618 of CAVQPB010000008.1, read as the reverse complement.
GAACGAAGGCGAGTATGCCGAGCCAAGCCAGCAGGCCGAAGGGAATATTAAGAAAGAAGATATAGCGCCAACTCATGTATTCGGTGACGTAGCCGCCTATGGTCGGCCCAATCACCGAACCGAACACCGCGCCCGTGCCCCACAGCGCCATGGCTTTACCATGGCGCTCCGGCGGATAAGTATCGAGGATGATCGCTTGCGACAGCGGGATCATGAATGCGCCGCTCATGCCTTGAACGATACGGGCAAACACTTCGAACGCGAGCGTATCGGCAAGCCCGCAGAATAACGACGCGATGGTGAATCCGGCCATCGCCCAAACGAACACGCGCTTGCGGCCGAAGCGCGAACTCAACCAGCCGGCCGTAGGGATCATTATCGCGGAAGCGACGATGTACGAAGTGATGACCCAGGAGATCTGGTCCGGCGTTGCGGAGAACGTGCCCTGCATATGGGGCAAGGCGACGGCGGCGATGGTCCAATCGATGGAATACAGCAACGCGGCGAGCATGACCGAGCCGCTGACCAAAGCCGGATGGCGCGGCGGCGCGAGCGTTGTGCTCACTGACCTTCACCGGCGAGCGCCGGTTTCGGATTCAAAAATTGTGGTAACCAACCTGCATCGACCAAGCGTTGAACGCTGCGCGGCAGCCCGCGTTCGCGTTTCGTGTCGACGGCAACGGATACCGTCATGCCGACTCTCAAATCCGTGTCGCCCGGTTCGACTTGTATCATCACCGGAACACGCTGTACAACTTTGACCCAATTACCCGTCGCGTTTTGCGGCGGCAAGACCGCGAACTCGGCGCCCGTAGTGGGCGCAATAGCCGAGACGGTGGCGCGCCAGCTTACATCGGGGTAAATATCGGACACCACCGTCGCCGCCTGGCCGACCTTGAGATGAGTCAACTGAGTTTCTTTGTAATTGGCTTCGATCCACGGTTTTCCGCTTTCGATCAAGCTGAATAGCGGCGCGCCTTTGTCGGCATATTCGCCGACTCGTAACTTCATGTTGCTGACGACACCCGCTGCCGGCGCGGTGATGCTGGTGCGATCCAAATCCATTTGCGCCTCGTCAAGCTGAGTCTTGGCCTCAGCAAAGCGCGGATGCTTCTCCGGCGCCAACTGTGGATTACCGCTGAGGTTGGCGAGGACGCGGTTTGCGCTTTCTTCCACGGTTGCGAGCTGGCGCCGTGCTACATCGAGATTCAACCGCGCCTCGTCGTACACGTCGCCGCGGCTCATGCCGTATTCCTTGAGCTTGGTCTGGCGTTCCAGTTGCCTCTGCAGAAACACGATGCGCTCGCGCGTCTCGTCGGCTTGAAGGCGTATGGCGCGATATTCGGCGCGCAGCGATGTGACTTCGGTGCGGATTACCTCCAGTCGCGCGCGTGCGCGTTCGATGGCGATCTCATACGGCTGAGGATCGATGCGGAACAACGGCGCACCGGCAGCGACGACTTGATTATCGTGAACCGACACGTCCACCACCCGGCCCGCGATCGGCGCGCTGATTGTATTGATATTCGCCTTCACATATGCGTTTTCTGTTTCGACGAAGCGTCCGCCACGAGCGTAATATTGCAGTCCGATGAGGGCGGCGACGATGGGGACGACGCCGAGCAATAAGACACGCAGCAGTTTAAGCAAGACGGGGCGTAGGTTAGGCATGGCTAACGTTTACGGCCGGAAACACCGTTTTTTGCGGCGCCATTTTCCAACCGGCTTAGATTCGCTTTAATCGCCAATAACATGTCGACAAATCGTTCCCGGTCCGTGGCGTCCAGGCTGACGAGGGCATCGCGGCGTAATTCGGCCGCTGCGGTGCGCATTGCCTTCACGGCCGGCTCGACTTCCTCGGTCAGAAACACCCGCTTAATGCGGCGGTCCGTGGCGTGACCTTCGCGCCGTATCCAGCCTTTGGTCTCCATGCGATCGAGCAGCCGTCCCAAGGTGGCTTTTTCAATTTCCAGGATATCCGCCAGCTCTGATTGGGTCGCGCCGTCGTTGCGAAACAAATGATTCAATACCCACCACTGCGAGCGCGTCAGGCCGAGGGATTTGACACGGCGGTCGAAGGCGACGCGCATCAGCCGGGCGACATCGTTGAGGATGAAACCGAAGTTACGCGACAGGTCTTCTTTAATAGCCACGCCGCAATTTTAGTTGTCTAGCTTATAATAAGCAAGGCTATCAATAATGGATAGGCTGCTTGCTTGGAACCGAATGGGTTAAGCTTGCGTCTGATTTATATGCAGATATGCCAATGAAACGAAAATTTAACTCATTGCTTGCGATAGCTGTGGCGATCTTTGTTGGTTGCGCGACGCAACCGGCCTCGCCGTTACCCACAGTGCAAAGCGTCGATCTCGTTCGCTATGCCGGCGCATGGTACGAGATCGCGCTGCTACCGAATGGCTTTCAGTCCCAATGCGTCGCCGATACGCAGGCGCGCTATCGCCAAGACGGCGACGTGATTCGCGTCACCAATCGTTGCCGCAAAGCCGAGGGCTCGCTCGCGGAGATCAACGGTGTCGCCAAGATAGTGGAGGGAAGTGGCAATGCCAAACTACGCGTCAGTTTCTTTCGTCCGTTCTACGGCGACTATTGGATCTTAGCGCTCGATCCGGACTATAAGTGGGTATTGGTCGGCGAGCCGCGGCGCAAATTCGGCTGGGTTTTGTCGCGCACACCTAAGTTGGACGAGCGCTCGCTACAAACCGCGCTCGATCGGGCTGCTGAGTTGGGATTCAGGCGCGAAGAATTCCGCCTTACCCCGCAGACGCAGCCGTTGGATTAGTATAGCTAGCTGGATTCGCGCAACGCTTTCGCTATGCTATCGGCGTCCAATCCACCCAATCCGATTTCTTTCAGCACCGATTCCACTACCGGCGCCTGAATTTTGTAGCGCAATGCGCTATTCATCACTTGATCCGAAAGACTGGTTTGCTGCCCCATGGCCATGCCAGGAGCCGCGCTGGTATTGCCTCCCAGGCCATCGATATGGAGAATTTTGATGCTTTCGATGTGTTCCAGCGGCTTGGTGCTGGCGTTGATGATGCTTTCCAAGCGTTCGATCACGGCGAGCTTCAAACGCAGAGCCATCGCTTCCTGCGACATAGCGTTTTCCGCGCTGTTGAGTTTGCGGCGACCTTCCGCCTCGATGGCGTAGCGAACTTCCGCCGCCGCGGCACGCAAGCGTTCGGCCTGGGTCTCCGCTTCCACGGCTATGCGGGAAGCTTCCGCGCGCTCGGTCGCTACTTTTTTCTCGGTCTGCGCGGCGCCGAACGTAGCGATGTCTTGCGCTTTCGCTTCGCGATCCGCGCTCACTAACTGCACGGCTTTTTCTCGTTCCGCGCGCTCCACGTCGCGAGCGGTGATCACGCTTTCCTCGGATTTGACCACGACGGCGCGCGCCATTTCGGCTTTGGCCTGCGCCGCGGAGCGCTTGGTCGATTGCTCGGCGATATCGATCTCGCGCAACTGTTCTGTCAATTCAAGTTCCCGGCGACGCGCGATTTCCAGCATTTCGATCGCCCGGCTCTTGTTAATTTCGTGCTCGCGTACTTGCTGGTCGAGCTTGATGCGGTCTTCCTTCACGGAAAATTCGGCTGCGAGATTGGCGCGGTCGATGCTTTCTTTCGCTGCAATTTCTGCTTGCTCGGACTCGCGTTTGCGCTCCGCACTTTCCTTGGCGATCTCCGCGGTCTGCTGCGCGCGGCGGATGGCGATTTCCCGTTCCTGTTCCAACCGGGCATATTCTTCTTCTTTGCCGAGTTGCAACATTTGCGTTTCTGCCGCTAGGTTTTTTCGTTGGATGGCGACCTGCGAGTCGCGCTCGATTTCATTGCGCGTCTTACGCCGCTCTTCGATTTCGCGCGTGAGCTTGGTCAGACCTTCGGCATCGAAAGCGTTATTCGGATTGAAGAACTCGCGCCCGGCCTGATCGAGCCGGGTGATAGACACGGATTCAATGCCCAAGCCATTCTTGAGCAAACCTTCCGCTGCGAGTTCCTGCACTCTTTTGGCGTAAGCATTACGGTTTTGGTGCAACTCTTCCATGGTCATTTCGGCGGCGACGGCACGCAGCGCATCGGTGAATTTCGCTTCCATCAGATCCTTCAGCGCGTCGCCCGACATCGTCTTGCTGCCCAATGTTTGCGCCGCGGATGCGACCGCGGCGGGCGTCGGTTCGACGCGGATATAGAAGTCCGCTTCGACATTCACGCGTAACCGGTCCTGGGTGATCAGCGCTTGTTCATTATCGTGCGTCACCTTGATGCGTGTTGTATTCATGCTGATGCGCGACACTTCGTGCAATACCGGTATGACGACTGCGCCACCGCTGATGACGACTTTTTCGCCTAGAAACCCGGTACGGACGAACGATAGTTCCGTGGTCGAGCGTTGATACAGCCGCGACAGAATCCACCACAGCACGACGATGACAACGATGACGGCGGCGAGCCCGGCGATGAATGAACCGATATCGAAGTGCATGGAGATCCGCTCCTGAAAAACCTAAGTGTTAGATGACTCGAATGTGTCTATAGCAGGCTAGCCTAGCAGATTGGTGTAAAACGTAGCAAGCGGGCCGAAATTCGCATTCCTAAGGATCGCTTGCTTCCTTTGTCATGGTCAGAAATAATGGGGGCTATGCCTGATCATGCACGAAACCCTGAGCCTACTACTGTGGAACGCAAGAACTTCATCGCCGGGGAGTTCGTGGCCAGCAGCAAGCCCTTCCCTAAGGTGAGCCCGGTGGATGGCAGCTTAGTGGCGCTGGTCTATGAGGCAGATCGCGCTCAAGTGGATCAAGCGGTTCAGGCGGCGCGCCAGGCGCTGCGCGGACCTTGGCGCAAGCTGCCACTCGCGGCGCGCATTGATTTGTTGCGCGGTATCGCGGCGGCTATCGAACAACGCTTTGACGATTTTCTTACGGCCGAAATCGCCGACACCGGTAAGCCGATCGGATTGGCGAGTCGTATCGACATCCCGCGTGGTGCGGCGAATTTTCGTATCTTTGCCGATTTGGTTCGTGGCGCCGGACAAGACTCGTTCCATCTCGACACGCCCGACGGCAAAGGCGCGCTGAATTACGCATTTCGTAAGCCGCTCGGTGTCGTCGGCATCATCTCTCCCTGGAACTTGCCGTTGTTGCTGTTGACCTGGAAGGTCGCGCCGGCGCTGGCTTGTGGCAATACGGTGGTAGTGAAACCTTCGGAAGAAACGCCGTCAACCGCGACCTTGCTGGCCGAAGTGATGAAAAGCGTCGGCGTTCCGGATGGCGTATTCAACTTAGTGCATGGCTTCGGACCGGATTCCGCGGGGGAGTTTCTCACCACCCATCCCGATGTCGATGCCATTACCTTCACCGGCGAATCGGCAACGGGCTCGGCCATCATGCGCGCCGTGGCGTCGAGCGTGAAGCCGGTATCGTTCGAGCTCGGTGGCAAGAACGCCGGGATCATTTTTTCCGACTGCGATTTCGATGCGGCGGTCGCCGGCGCTGCGCGCTCGGTGTTCGAAAACACCGGGCAGGTGTGTCTATGTACCGAGCGCCTTTACGTGCAGCGACCGATTTTCGATCGCTTCGTTGCCGCCCTCAAACAGAAAGTCGAAGAGATCAAAATCGGCTGGCCACAGGATACCGACACGACGATGGGGCCGCTGATTTCAAAACAGCATCGGGACAAAGTGCTGTCGTATTACGCGCTAGCAAAACGCGAGGGCGCCGAGGTTGTCATCGGCGGTGGTATTCCGAGTTTCGGCGATGCTCGCGACCACGGCGCCTACGTACAACCGACTATTTGGACCGAACTCGCGGAAAACGCGCGCTGTGTCAAAGAAGAAGTATTCGGTCCGGTGTGTCATATCGCGCCGTTCGACGAAGAGGACGCGGCGATCGCGATGGCAAACGATACTAAATATGGGTTGGCCTCTACCGTGTGGACCACCGACCTTGCTCGCGGGCATCGTGTCGCGCAACAGATGGCGACCGGCATCGCGTGGGTGAACTGCTGGTTCTTGCGCGATCTGCGTACGCCGTTTGGCGGCATGGGCCTGTCGGGCATCGGCCGCGAGGGCGGTCGTCACTCCTTGGATTTTTATTCCGAACCCACTAACGTTTGCATAAAGCTATAACCAATGGCTATCAATTTCTATGAAGAAAGCTCATCGTGACCAGCGCGGTGTTGCAGAACAAAGCCAAGCCACGCGGCAAGTTTCCCCATATCAAACGCGGCGGTGATTTTTTGTTTGTGTCGGGCACGAGTTCGCGACTGCCAGATAACACGATCGCCGGCGCGAAAGTCGATGCGATGGGTACAACGCAACTCGATATCCGCGCGCAAACCCGCGCCGTGATTGAGAACATCCGCGATATCCTGGCGAGCCAGGGCGCGGGCTTGGCGGACATCGTCGAGCTTTCCAGTTTTCTCGTCAACATGAATGACTTCGGCGGCTACAACGAAGTCTACGGTGAGTATTTCGACTACAATGGCCCGGCACGCACCACGGTCGCGGTGCACCAACTGCCGCATCCGCATCTGCTGATCGAAATCAAAGCGATCGCGTATAAGCCGGCACTTTAAAGGAAAACCCAGATGGCGAAAGGCGAAATTCTGGCGGGTTATCTCGCTCCCCATCCGCCCCATTTGGTTTATGGCGAAAATCCGCCGCAAAACGAGCCGCGCTCGCAAGGCGGCTGGGAGCCGCTGCGCTGGGCCTACGAACGGGCGCGCAAGAGTTTGGACGAGCTTAAGCCCGATGTGCTGTTGGTGCATTCGCCGCACTGGATGACGCAGTTGGGTCATCATTTTCTCGGCGTGCGCAATTTGCGCGGCAAATCCGTCGATCCGATTTTTCCGAATCTGTTTCGCTATACCTTTGAACTGGCCGTGGATGTTGAGCTGGCGGAGGCATGCTGTGAAGAAGCGCGCCAGGCCGGTCTGGTGGCAAAAATGATGCGCAATCCCAACTTCCGTGTGGACTACGGCACCATCACTACGTTGCACATGATCAGGCCGCAGTGGGACATACCCGTGGTCGGTATTTCCGCCAACAATTCGCCGTACTATTTAAACACCCAGGAAGGGCTGCACGAAATGGATCTGCTCGGCAAAGCCACTCGCCGGGCGATCGAAAAAACTGGGCGGCGCGCCGTGCTGCTTGCATCCAACACCCTGTCGCACTGGCACTTTCACGAAGAGCCGGCGACGCCGGAGGACATGTCGCAAGAACATCCCGCCAACTACGCCGGTTACCAGTGGGATATGCGCATGATCGAGTTATTGCGTAAAGGTAACACCAAAGAGGTATTTCGTTTGCTGCCGCAATTCATCGAAGAAGCCTTCGCCGAAGTGAAATCCGGCGCATTCACTTGGATGTTCGCAGCCATGGGCTATCCGGAATTGCCGGGCGAACTGCACGGTTACGGCACGGTGATCGGTACCGGCAACGCCGTGATGGAGTGGAATTTAGTTAAAGCCGGGCTCGCGAACCGGGCGCACGCGCAGGTTGCATGACCGTCGTCGCCGCGTTTCTGGTTCCGGGCTCGCCCTTGCCGCTGCTCAAACCGGAGCATGTAACCTGGGGCCGCATCGCCGCCGGTTATCAGCGCGCCGCGCGGGCGCTTGCCGCAGCGCGACCCGACGTGATTCTGTTGTATTCGACGCAATGGATCGCGGTGCTGGACGAGCTGTGGCAAACCCGGCCGCAACTGGCCGGTCTGCATGTGGACGAAAACTGGTACGAGTACGGCGATCTCGAATTTAAACTGCGCATCGACACGGAACTCGCCCATGCCTGCGTGGCCGCGACCAAGCGCATAGCCGTGAGTTCGCGCGGGGTGAACTACGATCACTTTCCCATCGATAGCGGGACGATCGTCGCCAGCCGTTATCTCGCTCCAAATGCGGAGATGCCGTTTGTACTCGCCGCGAATAATTTATACCACACCGCGGAAATCACGGAGAAACTCGGTAAGCTGGCGGTCGATACAGCGAAAGAACAGGGTAAGCGCGTCGCGGTGGTAGGCGTCGGCGGACTGTCGGGATCGATCATTCGCGAGGAGATCGACATACGGCAAGACCGCATCGCCAGTTCCAGCGACGACCGCTGGAACAAGCGGGTGTTGGAAATGATCGAGCGCGGCGACGTCGCGATGTTGCGCAAGGAATTACCCCAATTTTCCGGTGAGGCAAAGGCGGAAATGGGATTCAAGCATTTCTATTGGCTGTTGGGGGCGCTGGACGGGAAGTTTTATGGCGCCCGCACCCATGCCTATGGTCCGATTTACGGTAGTGGTGCGGCAGTGATCGAATTTACGATGTAGTCCTATTTAATCTGGAGAAAATCATGCTAAAGAAAACAAAATATCTGTTGGGGTTGGCGAGTCTGATGACGATGATGAGTCCCGCCGTTCAGGCGCAGGAATGCACGGTGACCGTCGGGCGGGTAGTGCCGTTAACCGGCCCATTGCTCGACATGGGTCGCGAAACGCCGTGGTTGGACGATAATAAATTGAAGCCGATCAACGCCGCGGGTGGGCTCGCGGTTGGTAAGCAAAAATGCAAGATCGTCTATAAGATTTACGATTCCAAAGGCACCGTATCCGGGTCCGGCGAAGCCGCCACTAAAGCGATTCTGCAGGACAAGGTCGATGTGTTAATGGCGCAGGGCACGCCTGATACCACCAATGCGCCGTCGGATTTATGCGAGCGCAATCAGACCCCTTGTATTACCTCCAACACGCCGATCGAGGCGTGGTTGTTCGGCCCCGACGGCAAACCGAAAACCTTCAAATACGCATTCCACTTTTTCTTCTCGGTACCGGATTTGGTGAAGAATCACGTCGGCATGATCAAATCGTTACCGGGTGGATTCAACGGCAACATCGGGTATTTGTATCCGAACGATCCGGACGGCACGGTGTTCGCGTCACTGTTCGATCCGACCTTTAAAAAAGAAGGCTGGAAGCCGACAGACCCCGGCCGCTTCGCCCAAGGCTTGCCGGATTTTTCCGCCATCATCAATCAATTCAAACGCAACAAAGTTGAAGTGGTGACCGGGGTGTTGGCGCCGCCCGATTTGCAAAACTATCTGCAGCAAGCGGCCCAGGCTGGCTACAAGCCGAAGATGTACATCATCGACAAAGGCACGGGTTATCCCGAGCCAATGAAAGCGATCGGCAAGAACGGCGTGGATGTATTGTCGGTGAATTTCTGGTCGCCCGCGTATCCGGGTAAGTCGAAGTATGGTAACTACGATGGCCAAGGTTTGGTCGATGCTTATGAAAAACAAAATGCGGGTAAGTCCTATTCGCCGCCGCTGGCCTACAGCGACGCAATGTACGATGTGCTATTCGACGCGCTGGAACGGGCTGGGACGAAAGAGAAAAGCGCGTTGTTGAAAGCGCTGTCGGAAACCAATCTGGATACCGTGGTCGGCAAAGTTAAATTCAATGAGCAGCACTATTCGGTGCAACCCCTGGGCGGCGCGCAGTGGGCGGAGAAGGGTGGCAAGATGGTAAAGGAGAACGTTTACAACGCCGTCTACCCCGATGTGAAAAAGACCGCCGACATGCGAGTCTATCAACAAAAATAACATCTAGCCGGAGAGACTCATGCAGAGCCATTCTCCCGGTATTGTGCCTGGAGAACGGCTTTGTATAAGCCTCGCTGGCTAATGCACTTTTATTCGTGAACACCCATGGCTTTTCTCTATCGCCAGTTTTCCACGCAACAGGAAATCGACGCCGAATACGATGTGGAAAAGTCGGTGCCGGATTTCATGGTCTATGCGCGGCACTTTCTAGAGGAAAGCAAACTCGCGCGGCATCGTTTGAAGTGCGAGCTCGACGTGGCCTATGGCGCGACCCGTGACGAACACCTCGATATTTTTCCCGCCGCCAATCGACGTACGCCCGTATTGATTTTCTTTCACGGCGGCTATTGGCGCATGCTGAGCAGCAAGGAATTTAGTTGCGTCGCGCTTGGGCCGGTACCGGCCGGTGTTACGGTCGTCAACGTGAATTATTCGTTGTGCCCGAAAGTGACGATAGATGAAATCGTTCGCCAGGCCAGGGCCTCGGTGGCGTGGACCTACCGTCATGCGGAAGACTTCGGCGGCGACCGCGAACGCATTTATGTGAGCGGCCATTCCGCCGGCGGTCAGCTCACCGCCATGTGTCTCTCTACCGATTGGCCGGGGGAATACGGCTTGCCGGACGACATCATTAAGGGTGCGCTTGCAATCAGTGGCGTGTTCGACTTACGGCCACTGCGCTACAGCCTGATGCAGCCCTTGCTGCAGTTTAACGGCGATCAGATCAGCCGTAATAGTCCGATTTTTTCGCTTCCGAAACAGCGCGCACCGTTACTCGTTACCTATGGCGGCGCGGAGCCGAGCGAGTTTGCGCGCCAATCGCGCGACTATTTTCAGGCATGGGACGGTCAAGGAAATCCGGGCGAACTCTGGCCGCAACCCGATGCCAATCATTTCACCGCGATCTACGGTCTCGAAGACGCGAAGAGTCCGCTGTGCAAAAAGCTGTTGCGGTTGATGTCGGTCAGCGATCGATCTACCTGGTAATGGCCACGATCCTCAGTGTACGCGGCCTGTCGAAATCCTTCGGTGCGCTACAAGTCGCCAACGATATTTCCTTCGATGTGAATAGCGGTGAAATCTTGGGTGTGATCGGTCCCAACGGCGCCGGCAAGACAACGTTGTTCGCGCTGCTGGCCGGAAGTCTGCCTCTGAGCAGCGGACAGGTTGCTTTCAACGGTAACGACATCACGGCCTTGCCGGCCCACGAGCGTGCTCGCGTGGGATTGGCGCGCACCTTTCAAGTGCCGCGCCCGTTTACCCACATGACCGTATTCGAAAATCTAAAAGTCGCCGCGCGGTTTGCCGGGAGTCTCGCGGAAGGAGAAGCCAACGCTTGGGTCGAGCGCGTGTTGGCCATGACCGGCATGCAGGGATTTTCCGAAACTCTTGCGGGGCGATTGCCCTTGCTGGTGCGTAAGCGTCACGAGCTGGCGCGGGCGCTGGCCAGCAAACCGAAACTCATGCTGGTGGACGAAGTCGCGGCGGGCTTGACTGACGAAGAAGTGAATCAGTTTATTGCGTTGATCGCAACCATAAGAAAATCGGGCGTCACGGTGGTTTGGATCGAACACGTGATGAAGACCATGATCACCGCGACGGATCGTTTGCTGGCTTTACATTCGGGCAAGGTATTGGCGATCGGTAAACCGCAGGAGATCATCAATCTACCGGAAGTGAGACGTGTCTACCTTGGCGCCTGAGCGGTCGGCGTTGCTCAAGCTGCAAGGGCTGTCAGCCTATTACGGCGAGTTACGGGCGATATACGACATTAGTTTGACCCTTGCCGACGGCGATATCCTTGCCATCATCGGCGCCAACGGCGCCGGTAAATCCACGCTGCTTAAATCCATAGTCGGCATGATGAATCGCGGCGCCACGGCGCATGTTCGTGGCCAAATCGAGTTTCGCAATCAGCGCATCGATCTCTTAAGCACGGAACAGATCGTCGACGCCGGGATTGCCATGGTGCCGGAAGGGAGGCGTTTGTTCGCGCGCATGAGTGTGGAAGATAATTTGCGTGCCGGTGCTTATTTGCCGCGGGTGCGCTCTAGCACCGAGGTCCGGTTGGCGGAAATCTACCGATTGTTTCCACGTTTGAAAGAACGCCGCGAGCAGATCGTGTCGCAGATGTCCGGTGGCGAGCAGCAGATGGTCGCCATCGGCCGCGCGCTGATGGCCAAGCCCACGCTGGTATTGTTTGATGAGCTTTCGCTTGGCCTCGCGCCGTTAGTGGTCGACGATATCTACGCTAAGGTGCGCGAGATCCACGCCGGCGGTGTGACCTGTGTGATTATTGAACAGGATATGAAGCGCGCATTGGCGATGGCCAACCATGTGTGTGTCATGCTTGAAGGCAGCATCGTGCTCGAAGGCAAGCCCGATACTTTCTCTGAGACCGAGATCACCGACGCTTACTTCGGCGCCGAAAAACACGCATGAATAACGAGACTCTTTACTGGGGCTTGATCGATATCGTCAACGGCTTGCTGTCGGGCACCATGCTAGGTGGGTACTATGCCATCATCAGCATCGGCCTCGCGCTCAATTTCGGCGTCATGCGTTTGGTGAATCTCGCCCACGGCGACTGGTTGATCGTCGCTGCCTATCTTGCTGTTGCCTTGCTGACGCGTCTGCCCGTGTCTCCGTTCGTGATGCTGATTGTAGTCGTTCCCATTATGTATGGCATCGGTTACGGCATCCAGCGTTTGTTACTTAATCGCGTCTCGGTGCAGGCGGCCGAGCGCCGCGGCATGTCCACAAACTTCGGTTTAATGTCGCCGCTGCTGGTGACATTCGGCATGTCCATCGTCATCAGCCAGGTGTTATTGGCGATTTTCGATTCCAACGCCGTTATCATCCAAAACGATTTGTCCTATGCTGCGATTCGTTTGGGCGAAGACCTAAACGTCTCGACCTTGCGTTTGATTTTCTTTTGTATCGCACTTGCGATGCTGTTGGTCATCCATTTTTTCCTCAACGGGACTCACACCGGACGCGCCATTCGCGCCACGTCGGACGATGCCGAAGTGGCTGCGTTAATGGGCATGAATTCCAATAAGATCTACGCCGTTGCCAGCGGTATCTCGCTCGCGACCGCCGGTGTCGCGGGTGTGATGATCGGCATGTCGCGCACCTTTCAGCCGTTCGATGGCCCTACGTTTCTATTGATCGCATTCGGTGTAGTGATCTTGGCGGGACTCGGCTCCATCGCCGGTGCGTTGATCGGCGGCGTGTTGCTCGGCGTGGTGCAAGTGTTGGCGGGAACCTATTTTGGCCCGTCGGCACAACTGGTCGGCGGCTATGTTTTGATTCTGTTGGTTCTAGCCATTAAACCCCAGGGCCTGTTCAGCCGATGAAGTTCGAAGGATTCGGCTTGTTAGGGCGTGGGTTGCTGATCCTGTTGCTTGCGGTGTTGCTACTGTTGCCGTTTGCCCTCGAGGCGAACAGCTATTGGCTGCATGTGCTATTCACCGTGTTTATTTTCGCGGTATTCGGCCACGCCTGGAATTTGCTCGCCGGATACTGCGGCTTACTATCGTTCGGCAACCAAGTATTCGTCGGCATCGGTGGCTTTGCCCTGGCGATTGCCTATTACTACACCTCGCTCAATGTCTGGTCGGCGCTGCCGCTGGCGGGTATTGCCGCGTTGATTTTTTCTTATTTGCTGACCATACCCATCAGCGAGCGTTACACCGGCAAGGCCGTGTTAAAGCCGGTCGCCATCGCCATTGTGTTATGGATACTGTATGAATTACTGGTTTGGTATGTGCCTGCAACGGATGTTTTCCGTAGCACCTATGTCCGGCGCATCTCGTTACTGTTGTTGATTTTTCTCGGCGCTTTACCTTTGCTGAAGTTGCAAGGGCCTTATTTTGCGATCGCCACCTGGCTGGTCGCGGCTAGCGTGGCCACCGTGTTCAACGAATGGGAAGTGGTAGGCGCGGGCGGCGGCATGCAGATTAAATCCGCCGTCACGTTGCGCGAGCTGTACTACGTTAGCTTCGCGCTGCTGGTGGTCGCCACCTTGATTATCTGGCGTTTGCTGCGCTCTCGCTACGGCCTGGCGCTCACCGCCGTACGCGATGACGAAGAGGCCGCGCGCACAGTCGGCATCGACATCCGCCGCATGAAGACCTTGGTGTTTCTGTTAGCGGGTACTTTAACCGGACTGGCGGCAGGGCTCTATTACATCGACCTGGTGATCATCACTCCGCCGTCGGCCTTCGATATTTCCTGGTCGGCAAAGTTTGTATTCATCGTCGTCGCCGGCGGCATGGGCACCTTGGCTGGACCGATAATCGGTGCGGTGATTTTCGTCATCATCGACCGGTTGCTATCCGGCCATGCTGGCCAAGGTTTGCTGATATTGGGACTCGCATCGATAATCATCATGTTCGTCATGCCGCGCGGCGTGATGGGCATCGTCGATTACTTTCGTCATCTCAATCCGGACGAAGCGGCCAGGGGCCAGCGGCGCTGGCGGGCGATGAGCCGTGCGTTGTTCGGTGTGTCCGGACGCTCGACGGAAGATTTTTCCCGCGATCAACCGGGGGTGGTCGCTGCATTTTTGGTCCCGGGTAATCCGCTCCCGTTGTTGGTTCCCGACAATCCGCCGTGGCAACCGATACTTGCAGGCTATCGAGATGCGCAAAAATCTCTCGCTGCCGCCAAACCCGATGTGTTACTACTTTATTCGACACAGTGGATCGCCGTGCTCGATCAACTTTGGCAAGGCAGACCGCGAATCAGCGGCGTCCATGTCGATGAGAATTGGCACGAGTACGGTCAGTTGCGCTACGACTTGCGCATCGATGTTACCTTAGCGAAAGCGTGCGTCGCGGCGGCCAACGAGTCCGGCATCAAGTCGCGGCTGGTGGCCTATGACGGTTTCCCCATCGATTCCGGCACCGTCGTAGCCAATGCATTGTTGAATCCGCACAAGGATATTCCCATCCTCGTCGCGGCGAATAACATTTATCACGATTGGGACACGACGCAGCGGTTGGGTGAGATTGCTGTTGATCAAGCGATCAAGCAAGGTAAGCGCGTGGCGGTCATCGGCATCGGCGGTTTGTCCGGAACTTCATTCCGCGAGGAGATGGCGATTGCGGACGATCGTATTGTTCATTCAACAGACGATACGTGGAACCGCGATATCTTGCGCCTGATGGAACAAGGCAAGGTCGATGAACTGAAAGCAGAAGTCGCGAATTACGCGAAGGAAGCGCGCGTGGATATGGGGTTCAAGCACCTCGCTTGGCTGCTAGGCGCATTGGGTGGGCGTTTTAGCAAGGCCGTAGTCCACGGTTACGGGCCGACCTATGGCGCTGCGGCAGCGGTGGTTGAGTTCAAACTATAATATTGTCTGTCCAGCCTTTTTTGTCATTGCGAGGAGGGCTTTTTGCGACGAAGCAATCTCTATTTTCACAGCCGCGAAATACGAGATTGCTTCGTCGTGCTGCTCCTCGCAGTGACGACACGTAGGTCAACTCGAGCCGTTTGAATTGGAATACTCGCACGGATGCCCTTGAACGCTTCCATATCGATTGACGCCATACGAGAACCTCGATGGCATAAAGCGCCGCGAAATCCCAAGTAGTCGGGACCCGAACGACGTAGCGGCGCGACGTCGCCTTGGCCGAGAGATCCCGCGAGACCGCAAACGAGTTTTAGTCGATGCGCGCGATCGACAAAAGCTTGAATCTCATTTGTTTCAAGATGCCAGCGCAGTCCACCATGCGACTTATCCGCCGTGTCGAGCATTACGCCATAAAATCCTTGATCGGCAAGCGTATCTAGGAAATTAAAATCTCGGCCGCTGATCCGCAAACAGCACCGCCACGAGGCGCGCGGAGGCTGGCTGCCACGCCATGCCTTGCCAGGAGGCAAGCTGGGAGCGGCTCGTGGCGATGCCGATTTTGACGATGTCTACGCCGGTTGCGGCCGTTGTAATTATTTTTTGCATAACGAGTGGCATATCTTCGGACGGATCGCCGATAGTTGCGCTGACTAGCCGGCGACCGTCGATGGCTTTGACGACCTCGCGTATCGTTGCAAGCGGCAGGGCGCCGAGCGCGCCATCATTAGGATTTTTAAGATCGATTATGTCCGCACCCCATTCCAACGCGAGCAGGGCTTCTGCCTTCGACGTCACACTTGCGAGCATTTGCGTCATGCTGTCGTCGCCGCGCGATGCGCATCGAGCTTGGCTTGCAGCCACATCCACGCTTCCAGCTCAAAAGGCCCGGCAGTTTTTTCGATGGCGATGCTGAGGTAGCGCCACTCGCTTTCGATTTTTTCCGAAGGCAACAGATGCAATCGGCTGATCAACACCGCGCCTTCGATCACCGCCGCCTGGGCGCGGTTGAATCCGCGAAACGGTTTGTGAGTTTCATCGTGCACGCGCCGGCAAAATAATCGTGGCCGCTGCTCATGTTCCTCGATGCGCTCCAGCTTGAGTTCACTGTGACCAAGGGTATCGCGCAACCGCACGCAGGCGATCGTGGTTGCCGGACTCGTCGGCCAATCGCGTTTTATGTCGGTGACGCAGCCCGCGAACACGCGCACGTCGTCGCAGAAGTTTTGCACCGCGCAGCCGCTGGCGAGCACGTTGTCGAGCGTGGTCGACGGCTTGAACGGCGCCAGAATGACCAGGCCGTGTTCTTCCCGTATGCCCATGGGTGCGATGTGAACT
Organism: uncultured Pseudomonadota bacterium; assembly: GCA_963714525.1. Lineage (GTDB taxonomy): Bacteria > Pseudomonadota > Gammaproteobacteria > Burkholderiales > JALYOK01 > JALYOK01. The sequence goes on along the minus strand of CAVQPB010000008.1, from coordinate 36,315 downwards.
ATTCCGTCAGCCGACCGCGTGGTGATGATGGTTTCGAAAATCATGATTCGCTATTTTTCTTTGATTTTACTTGCAAGGTCGTCCCCATCGCATGGTACGCGGATTGATCCTCCGATTTTTTGTCGGTCGCCACTCCCCAACTTAATTCTTGATCCTGGGTGTAGCGCTTACCGAGTTGCCAGGCGATTTGTGCGCGTGCCAGCTCCACACCGAGGTAAAACGCGTGGCTGCCATCCTGCTCCAGCTTGAGATCAGGAAACAATGCGAACGGATCGTCTGCGGTATGGAAGCCATCGCGGTTGTAGACATGGATCCCGGCCTCACTCACCTGCACGCGAAAGCTCGGATCCTTGATGGCTGCCGCCACATCGCGAATCTCCGCTTCCGTGTCGGGAAAAGGTTTACGATCGTGGGCGGTCATCAGCGCGGCGGAATAGTCTTTCGGCAAGCTCAAATCTTCACGCGCCGCGTACATGATGCGACGCGCAGCATCGGCCTCGCGCACCGCGCGATGCGCATGAGGGCTAACCTCCGTGGTTAGTATCGAGCCGATACCAAGTTCGGAAATGATGCCCATCAACACGGCATTGATGCCGCTGGTGTCGGCGTCGGTAAGCTCCGTCAGATTGCCCACACCCATCATGATCGCCGCGTCGGGGTAGCGCGTGCGCAGCGCGTGATAGCGCACGATGGACTGGGTGAAACCGAAATGAATCGGGTCGAGAATGGCGTCGGCGATGAAGGGCTTTTGTTTTTTTGTCAGCGCATCCATGGTGCGGAATAACGATTCCAGATCGGCGGGCTGGTTCGGGATCAGTACCGGAATGGACTCGACTTCGTCGGCGACCCACAGGGTGTCTTCCTTCAAGCTTAAGAGATAATCTGCGCCGGCTTTGCCGCCGCGCACCAGTTCCTCGGGATCGACGGAATCGACGCTGACCAAATAGCCCGCTTGCTTCAACGCACGCACCGCATCTTCCAAATGTGCGAACGGCGTGTTGGGCAAACAGCCGAGGTCGATCACGTCGGCGCCGTCGCGTTTATAGCGCGCCGCCCGTTGCAAGATTCCCGCGATATCCAATTGCGGTGCATCGACGATTTCGGCAAAAATTTTTACATCGTATTTCGATAGATCGCGGCGCTTTTTCTGCTTACCGAAAAATTCGGGCAAGTCTTTCAGCTCCTCCGGGCCGTGCTCCACGGGTATGCCGTAGCGTTGCGTCAGCGCTTGCAGGTCGCCGCGACAACGGCCGGGAATAACCATGCGCACAGCTTTCCCGGCATCGTTCACACGGCGCTGGATGAGATCGGCGGTCATTAAACCGGCGACGTTGATACCGATGTTGAGCACTTCATAGGTAAAGGGCGTGGGTTGAATGCTCTCAAGAATTCGGTGCAGACTTTTTTCCGCGAGCTTGCCGGTGAGGAAGAGGATGTGTTCGGGCACGAGTGGTAGTCGTAGGGTGGATCAAGCGTAGCGGATCCACCAAACGTCTGATGGTGGATCCGCTACGCTTGATCCACCCTACATTTTTATTCCATCAATCCGGCGAATAGTGGCGTGCTTAAGTACCGCTCGCCGTAAGAGGGAATGATCACGACGATCATCTTGCCGGCATTCTCATCGCGCTTCGCAACTTCGATCGCCGCCCAGATGGCGGCGCCGGAGGAGATGCCGACCAGTAGACCTTCTTCTTTTGCCATGCGCCGGGCGAAGGCGAAGGCATCATCGTTCTTCACGCGGATGATTTCGTCGTAGATCTTGGTATTCAAAATCGCCGGAATGAATCCCGCGCCGATGCCTTGCAACGGGTGCGGGCCTTTCTGGCCGCCGGACAATACCGGTGATGCATCGGGTTCGACGGCGATGCATTTGAAGCTAGGCTTTCTCGCCTTGATGACTTCGCCGACACCGGTGATAGTGCCACCGGTGCCGATGCCCGCGATCAGGAAATCGCATTTGCCATCGGTGTCGCGCCAAATTTCTTCCGCCGTGGTTTTGCGATGTATCGCCGGATTGGCGGGGTTCTCGAATTGCTGCGGAATGAGATAGCGGGAATCTTCCGCCGCCATTTGTTTGGCGCGATTGATGGCGCCGGTCATGCCTTCCGGACCCGGCGTCAAAATCAATTCCGCGCCGAAGGCTCGCAGCACCGCGCGACGTTCCTTGCTCATGGTTTCCGGCATGGTCAGCGCGAGCTTGTAGCCCTTGGCGGCGCAGACGAAGGCGAGCGCGATGCCGGTGTTGCCGCTGGTAGGCTCTAAAATAATTGTGTCGGGTTTAATCAAGCCCGGCCTTTTCGGCAGCTTCGATCATCGATACGCCGATGCGGTCTTTCACACTGTTTGCGGGATTGTAAAATTCGAGCTTGGCGACGACCTCGGCCTTGCAGCCTTGGGTCAGACGATTAATGCGGACCAGCGGTGTGTTGCCGATCAGGTCGATGGCGCTGTTGGCGATGTTCATAACAACTCCCCCCATGTGAATAGCTCCCATGTTAATGACTACCGCACGAGTAACGCAAGGGTTGCGTGGTAGGCGTGGTGTTTAACTAGTCGAGATAGCCGCAACAGAGTCGGCATGCATTCACTCAGGATTAACCAGGCGGTTACCAAAAATAAGCGAACCGTTTGCAGTTCCGAGCAAAAGACGATTTAATGCGGGGTACTCTAGGAGAATCGTCATGACTCTGTGCCCGGTAGCCCTCGCCGTTGGATGCAAAAAGTGTCCCGTGTTCAATATTTGCCCTGTCAAAGGCATTATCGGGGACTACAAGAAGGAAGACGAGACGCAAGCGAAACAGGCAGCGGATAGAAAGAAGAAATTGTAATCCGCAAGGTAGGCCGCCAGCCGTACGCTTAACGATGCATCAAATCCCTAGTCACTCCGATATGATCGGCTGAGCCGGCGAATTGTCAATCGCTGGAAGACGCGCATCGAGCGCTGTTTTCAGTTCCGCTACGGTACTCACCACAGTCGTAAGCTCGAACGACTTCAGACGTTCCGCGTTGTCCAGGTCGATGCGGCGCGGGTAGAGCGTCACCCATTCGCTCGGCGATTCGGTCTCGACCACCGATTCCGTGTCGCACGCAAAGACGATGGTGGGGATACGCTGCTTACCCGCCTGGGCAAAGATGTTGGTGATCAGCGTATCGGAAATGCCGACGACAAATTTCGCCACGGTGTTGCTGGTGGCTGGGCCGATCACGACGGTGTGGTAATGACCGTGGTAGAACAGGCCAACCGGCGCCGCGCTCGCGGTCTGATCGCGGAACACGCGGGCGCGTTTGCGCAATTCCGTGACGCTCAAGGTATACATATGCAGCACTTCGGCGGCCGCTTTCGACAAATAAAAATCGATCAGGCCCGGGTGTTTTTCGTTGAGCGCGAGGGCGATTTCCAGGGATTCCTTGAGATAGTGACCGGAACCCGTCAAGCCCCAGGCGATGCGCGGCGTTTCATCGGGCTTCATTATTACGGCACAACGCGATCGATGAGAATCTTGATATCTTTCGCGCCGGGCTTGACCGTTACGCCTGCGCCGCTCAGATCACCGCTTTGCGGAATCGCGTTGCCCGATTTCGATACGCGCGCCTCTACGGTGACTTGCTCGAACTTGCTCAGCACCATCGCCGGCGTCATGGCCATGGAATCGTCGAGGGTGAAATCTTTCGGCAAGTCTTTCACCGCGCCGCGCCATACGGCAAGCGGCATTTTCGGCGCGTTGCCGCCGGCGGCGCGGGCGTAGATGAACAGCGTATCGCCCGCAGCGGCTTTGTTTTTGAGCGCAGCGCTCAATGCGACGGTGCCGGTTACGCTGGCATTGGTCGATGCTTCCGGCTTTTGTCCCAACGCGGCTCGGGCGGCGTCGATGCTCGCGACAATTTCGGTGGTGATGTCGGATTCTTTTGGCACTTGGGCAAGCAGTTGCTCCCAATAACGAATCGCGGCATTGAAATCTTTTGCCTCGAACGCGGCCGATCCCGCCAGCGCCAGGATGCGCGGATTATTGGGTTCGAGCTTGAGCCCTTCGGCAACGAGTTCCCGCGGCCGGCCGGCAAAGGAATTGTTGTTACCCGTCGCAAGTGCGTGGGCATATTCGGCGAGCAAGGCGGCGTTGTCCGGCACCAGCAACACAGCGCGGTCGTAGGCCATAGTTGCGTCATTGCTGCGCCCGAGCGCCATATAGGCTCTGGCCAACATGGTCCAGCCTTGGCCGTCATTTGGCTGCTCGCGTAGCTTGACCGCCAGACGTTGCGTCATGGTCGCGAATTGTTGTGGCGTGATATTTTCTGCGTCGATGGGGGCGGCTCGATTGATGGGGCGGCGCAACGAACGCCTCTGGTTGACCGAGGAATTTGTAAAGCCCGAACGATGCCACCGGCAATGCCAAAGCGATCACTGCCGCAATCCAACGTTGACGATTACCGGTATTGGTCGGTGTCGTTTGAATACTAGTTTCTTCTAACAGCCGGCGCTTGAGTTCTTGCTCCGCCTCGTGGAATTGCGCCTCCTGAATCGCACCGTTCGCGAAGTCGGCTTGCAACTCCTGCAATTGCTCGCGATAAATCGGCAAGCTCGTGATGTCCGAGGTCGCGGGCGTGTGTTTTCTCAGCAACGGCGGCAACAAGAAAGTTAACGCGATCGCGACCAATACCGCGACCGTAACGATGAAGACGGTCATGATTTCGACTGGGGGCCGTCGTTGCTCGGGGTGGTCGTCAGCAATACGTCGGCACGCTGCAAATCATCGGTGCTGAGTTGCGGCGCGGTGGCGAGTTTACGTCGCTTGGCCAGCTTCCAAAACAAGAAAGCGATACCCCCGACCAGGAGCACAAAAGGCGCGGCCCACAGCAGCGCCGTATTGGATTGGACCGGCGGCCGATACAGCACAAAATCCCCATAGCGCGCCACCATGAAATCTTTGATTTGCTGATCGGTTTTACCTGCCTGGATTTGTTCGCGTATCTGGGTGCGCAGATCGATCGGCGAGATCCGCATTCGAGTCGGCGATGGTTTGGTTTTGGCATACCAAACAACGAAGCTCATGAGACAAGCCTTTCACGCGCTGCTCAAGCTCTGCGCTGAGCTTGGTTTCCTCCGCCCCGGCCCACATCGGCAGGACGAGGCACAGCAAAAGCGCGAGCCACCTCATCCCTGCAGTTTCTTCACCAGCGGCAAGATCGTCGACTGTATCGTCTCCGGCGTCACCGGCCCGGTCTTCTTATAGCGGATGACGCCTTGCTTATCGATCACAAAAGTCTCCGGCACGCCGTATACGCCGAAGTCGATGCCGACGCGGCCATTCTCGTCGAAGATCGATGCGGTGTAGGGATTGCCGAATTGCTGCAACCAGTTCAGCGCCGGTTCGCGCTTGTCTTTATAATTCAAACCATAGATCGGCACCACGCCGGACTTGGAAAATTCCACCAACACCGGATGTTCATCGCGGCACGCCACGCACCACGATGCCCAGACATTCAAGACCCACACCTGGCCGCGCAATTGCTCGGTGCCTATCATCTGCCCGGGCTGATCCAATCGCGCCAGCGAGAAAATCGGTGCGGGCTTGTCGATAAGCGGGGAGGGCACCTCGCGAGGATCGAGGCTCAAGCCACGACCCAAAAAGATCGCCAGGACCACAAACACCGCCAGCGGAATAAGATACTTACCCATGACCTAATCCCCTCTCCCTCGAGGGAGAGGGCTAGGGTGAGGGTGTGGCCCAGATGTAACCCGTGCGCCCTTAGCATTCGCCGCCGGACATCGCAGATACCGATTCCACCTGCCGCTTCGCCAGCCGATAACGCCGGTCGCTTAACGCGAAGAAGCCGCCGAGCGCCATCAACACGCAACCGCCCCAGATCCAATTGATGAACGGCTTGTGATATACCCGCACACTCCACGAACCGCGGCTATCGGGGATCGGTTCGCCGAGCGAGACATACAGATCGCGAGTAAAGCCGATATCGATCGCCGCTTCGGTCATCACCTGGCCCATGGCGCGGTAACTGCGTTTCTCCGGATAGAGTTTGGTGACGACGGTATCGCCGCTCAACACTTCAAAAAAACCGCGCGCCGCCACATAGTTCGGACCCGGCACTTCAGTGGTGCCGTTGAAGCGGAAGGTATAACTGCCGACCTCGACCGTATCGCCGACATTCATGCGTAAGTCTTTTTCCGTCGCGTAGCTATTGACCAAGGTCACGCCTATGACGAACACGCCCACCCCCATATGGGCGATGGACATGCCCCAGTAAGAACGCGGCAGCTTCCCAAGGCGCGCCAGCAACGAACCTTCAGGTAATTGTTTAATGCGCGCCCAGATATTGGTGATGCCGGCGGCGAACAGCCACAGACCCAACGCCAAGCCCAAAGCGATAAGCGGTGACCAGCGGCCCATGACGATGGGAAGAACAAGCGCGGTCACGATACTTATGCCCAACGCCCATTTCAATCGCGTCACCAAGCTAGGAATTTCCTCCGCTTTCCAGCGCGCCATCGGGACCGATGCCCATCAGGAACACCGCCGGCGCCATGAGCGGGAAGAACACCGCGTCGAAATAGGGCGGGCCGACGGAAATCTTGCCGAGATTCAAAGCATCGAGGAATAGCGGATAAAGTGTGCCGAGCAACACCGAGGCGGCCGCGACCACCAGAAGAATATTGTTGGTGAGTAGAAAAGATTCCCGGGATACGAGGTCGAACTTACCGCCCAAGCCGACGGTCGGCGCGCGCCAAGCGAACAGCGCCAACGAGCCGCCGATGACGAGCACTAAAAATCCCAGAATGAATACCCCGCGCGCCGGATCGGTGGCGAACGCATGTACCGAGGTGATGACACCCGAACGCACCAGGAAAGTCCCAAGCAGCGATAAGGAAAACGCGAAGATCGCCAGCAACACCGTCCAGCTTTTAAAGCTGCCGCGTTTCTCGGTAACCGCCAGGGAATGCATCAACGCCGTTCCAACCAGCCACGGCATGAACGACGCGTTCTCCACCGGATCCCAAAACCACCAGCCGCCCCAGCCCAGTTCGTTATAGGCCCACCAACTGCCGAGCATGATGCCGATGGTGAGAAAACACCACGCCGCCGTGGTCCATGGCCGCGACCAGCGCGCCCACGCGGCGTCGAGTTGGCCGCTCAATAACGCGGCGATGGCGAAAGCGAACGCGACGGAGAAGCCGACATAGCCCATGTACAGCATCGGCGGGTGAATCACCATGCCGGGATCTTGCAGCAGCGGATTCAAATCGCGGCCGTCCATCGCTTGCGGTATCAGGCGTTCGAAGGGATTGGAAGTGAGCAACATGAACAACAGAAAACCGATGCTGACCAGCCCCATGACTCCTAGTACGCGAGACACCATCGCTAGCGGTAGCGCGCGGCTGAATACGGTGACCGCCATCATCCAGCCCGACAGCATCAGCGCCCACAGCAACAGCGAGCCTTCGTGGGATCCCCAGGTCGCGGCGAAGCGATAGGCAACCGGCAAATGCGAGTTGGAGTTACTCGCGACATTGACGACCGAGAAATCATTATTGACGAAGGAATAGGCGAGGCAAGCGAAGGCGATGGCGACGAACACGAACTGTCCCTGCGCCGCCGGGCGCGCGACCGCCATGAAGCGGGCGTTACCGGTCTGGGCGCCGATCAGCGGTAACGTCGATTGAACCAGCGCGATACACAGCGCGACGATTAATGCAAAGTGGCCGAGTTCTGGAATCATAACTTGTCATTATAAAGGACTTGCCTGCATACCTTTGAATTTAAAGCCTCGTGTGTGCGCGCGGCTAAATGGTGTCGACGATGGCCGGAGAGCCGCTCTGGTATTGGCTCGCAGGCCGGTTGTGTAGACATTTAGTAATTCTTGGAGTTCGTTTTATAGGTAAGGTTGGCACTTCTTTCCGCAGGATTTGGCCGGGTCAACAATAAATTTCGCTCGCAGAACTCACACGTAATATCGTAGCGATGCCGCCGACGTACGGGCATCGGCCGACGGATGAAGCGGTTGTAGGGACGCGCTGAATATTCTGGTCAGGCATTCCCTACTCGGTGCAAGTCCATTTCATTTGAACTGGGCCCAGGCCTTTGCTGCATGATCATGGCCCGCGCGGCCATTTGATCGCGTGGGGCGCATTACTCGCTCCATTGGTCATTGCCAGTGCTTTGGCTAAAGGCGCCGATCACTTCTCCTTGGCGCTTGACGGTGCCGCTCCAGCGATAGCATTGACGAAACGGTGAATCTCGCAAGTTGGGATAGGAGCGCGCGTAGCGCAAAAGAATCTCGTCTCCCTGCTTGACGTTCAACGGATCTTGCAGCGGTAAGTAACAATGCTTCCAACTGTCCGAAGTGCCGCGCGCTGTAATATCGTCACCCGAAATGTCCAGCACCACTGAGTCGGAAAGTTCGGCAACAAAACTACCTTTGAATCCGGTGAGAACACCGTCGGTTGTAACGACATACGCTAGATCCGTCGCATAAACCGGCTGATCACTGCCGTTGAAAAGGAAGTGCTTCGCGATCTTCGGTTCGCTCAGATAACAGGTTCGCGGAATGATTACGTCGTAGTAGAGGTTGAACGGGCTCTTAACACCGAGCCTTTGCATGAGTTCGGATAAGCTGTAGTTAGTATTGAGCGCACGACATCGTTTGGCCGCGACTTGTTGGTGCGCCTTAGTAGCGCTGACGGGGACCAGGATGCTGCACACGCTTCGCGGTAACATGCGCCCATCTTGCTTGAGAAATCGCTTGCGTGCATCGCTTAGGATGGGAATGAAATCTTCGTTGTCGCCCAGATTACCGATGATCTCCGAAATGATCAGGTCAACCTGGCTCGGCAGTTCGATGTCGTACGACAGGCCGTGGAAGACTCGATACTTCCCTGAGAATCCGCCGGCTTCGAACGTTGCGATCGCCTTGGGAATGACGGCTGCGTTCACATCAATCGCGTAAAGCTGCGTCGCTCCGGCTTGCAATGCCCACAACCCGAGTATACCGGTACCTGTACCGAGGTCGAGCACCACCATACCCGGTTTCACTGCCTCGTGAATGGCATTTTTGTAAGTCTCCATTCTGATTTGGTCATCCAGCATCAGTTGGTGAAAGTCTTGTTCCCAGGCAAGTATGTTTTCGGAAACAGGTAACCAAACTTCTTCGAGGTCATATTTGAAGCCTGGACTGGTATTCAGTATCACGATCGGGATCCTCGCATTTGAGTACAACTAATTTAGAAAAATTGCCTATTAACCACCCTAGCGCTCAAAGTATCGAGCGACTCGTGTGTTGTCAATCACGATTAATCAATCATTCAATAGCGTCCATTTGAGGCACTGACTGTCGCGCGGAATGGCCTGTAAAGTTGGATCGCCATATGCCTAATAATTTTTTTAGAAAAACCAGGTAAACCAATGAAGAATAAAAGATTAAATTTAGTTTAATAGTGTGATATTCTGTGCCGGATACGCTGCGTGACGACCAAACATGGACGTCTGCTTCTACTTGTTCATCGCTTAACGAGGTAAAAATGAGGCTGGCGAATTTCAAGATCGGGCACCTGCTTAGCGCTTGCTTCGGAGCGGGTATTTTGTTGTTCCTGATCAGCTCGGCGGTCGCCATTCTGCAAATGGACGCCATCCAGAAGCGGCTGGATGTGATCGTCAAGGAGGACAACCTAAAGACCCAGACGGTGCATCAACTAATTTTGGGAGTAGTAACGGCCTCGGAGAGCATACGAACGTTACCTTTGCTGCAGGACGAACGATTGCTGAACGAGCAAAAGCAAAAATTCGAACAGGCCAACGTAGACTACGACGTCGCCTGGAAGACCTTAAATAGTATGCCGTTGGGCGCCCGCGAGCGCACCCTGCTGGGAGACGTGCGTTCGGCACGAGACGCTCTGAAGCAGATTAACGCTGAGATCGTTCAACTCGCACTTGAATCCCGAATTACCGAAGCCACGGATCTTATCCTTAACAAAGCTGGAGCGGCGACCGCGGCGTTAATGGCAAAAATCGGGGCCTTGCGAGATACCGGTACTCAGGAGGCGTATTCCGCGGCATCGGAGGCTCGTCGAGTTGCCACCGCGATTATCGGAATCCTTAGCGTCGTGTCCCTTGTCGCTGGCGTGATAGTAGCGTGGCTTGTCACCAAGTCGGTGACCAGGCCATTGGTGCGAGCGGTTCAGATCGCCGGAGAAGTGGCGCAAGGTGACCTCAGGCAATCTATAACCGTCGTTGGCCGCAGTGAGACGGGAGATGTATTACGAGCGTTGCAGAAGATGAATGACAATCTGGCGCGCGTGGTGAATAACGTGCGCTCGGCGTCACGTAAGCTTAGCGCGGTCGCCGAGGAAGTAAGTGGCGGTTCATTGGAGTTAAGCACCCGCACGGAAGAGACGGCTTCCAGCCTAGAGCAAACGGCGGCGAGTATGGAGGAACTTAGCGAAACGGTCGCCCAGAATGCGGATCACGCCGGCCGGGCAGCCAGATTGGCGCATAGTGCCTCGGAGACGGCGGGCCGCGGAGGGTCGGCATTCAACGAAGTAGTATCCAATATGAACGCCATTGATCAGAGTGCCAAACGCATCGTTGACATCATCACCGTGATGGATGGAATCGCATTCCAGACCAATATCCTCGCGCTCAACGCGGCGGTCGAGGCGGCGCGCGCCGGTGAACAAGGGCGCGGATTCGCGGTCGTGGCGGGTGAAGTACGGGCGCTGGCCCAACGTAGCACAACCGCCGCCAAGGAAATCAAGGCGCTGATCGCCGAATCAGTGCAACGCATAGAAACGGGATCCAAGGTGGTGGAGGGCGCGGGTAAGACGATGGATGAGATTCTTTCGATTAATCGTCAAGTGAACCAGATCGTTCACGACATCGCGCAGGCGTCGGCGGAACAAAGCGACGGCATCGGTGAGATCAAGCGCGCTATCGAGCAAATGGACAACGCAACCCAGCAGAACGGAGCCCTTGTGGGAGCGTTGGCTTTTGCGACCGATTCCATGACAGCGGAACTCCAGCAACTGACTCAAGGGGTGGATTTCTTTCGCATCGCGGACACCGCACAGGAAAGCCCGCCGCAGGATCAGATAAGGGCATCCGCGCGCGACAGGGTTGATCGTTCTCCCGCTTCGCTAGCGAAGGCCAGCCACGGACGCAAACCGTTGTTAACTCCAAACGCGAAATCGGACGAAGAATGGCAGACGTTCTGAATGGCCGACTGGCGCCCGTAGTGCCATTTTTAATAAAATTTATTTAATAATATTAATTAGTTAAGTTAAATATATTAGATAATGTAGTGAAAATACTCTTTGAGTATCTGATTTTTATAATTTTTTATTAATATCCTCTGCGTCATTCTGCTTGGCTTTTAAGGCAGCGCAGAGTTCTAATTATCAAAACAGAAAGGGAACGCTAATGAAACGACACAATCGGACGGCGCGGTCAGCCTTAAACTGGATCGTTGCGCTGCTGCTTACTCCACTACTGACCGCGCTGCCGGCGCGCGCTGAGATCACCCTCGGCGTCAACGACTGGGTTGGCTATGTCGCGTGGTATGTTGCTCAGGAAAAAGGCTTTTTCAAGAAGCATGGGACCGATGTTAAGTTGGTATGGTGCGAGGGTGTCGTTGATTCGTTGGATAAGTTTGCGGCCGGAAAACTCGATGCCAACGCGCAACCATGGACCGATACCCTGATTCATATCGCCCAAAAGGTTCCACTGAAAACATTCATGGTCACACTTCATTCCGCTGGCGCAGATGCGCTGATGGTCGGTCCGAAAATCCAGAAGCTGGCGGATTTGAAGGGAAAGAAGATCGCGATGGAAGAGGTCGCGATCATGCAGTTCATGGTAGAAACAGCGCTCGGTAAGGCGGGACTTTCCAATAAAGATGTACAAATCATGTACATGCCGGCGGGCGATGCGGCCAAGGCATTCATGGACGGCAAGGTCGACGCGGCCGCGGTTTGGAATCCATTCGTCAACGATATTCAAGTTTCACGCAAAGGACGGCCGCTGTTCAGCTCCAAGGACGTGCCGGGCATGATGTCGGATGTGCTGGTCGCCAGTGAAAAATCATTCACACAAAAGCGCGCCGAGTACGTCGGATTAGTGCGGGCCTGGTACGACGTAGAAAAATTTCTTCGCGATAACCGGGACGAGGCGATCAACATCATGGCTAAGGTGGTGAAGCAATCGCCGGAAAAATACCGAATCTTCCTCTCTGGCGCGCGATTTCTGAATCAGAAAGACAATCTCGATTCTTTCGCTGGTGCATCCAACTCGCGTTCGCTGGCTGCCGTATCCGTGCCGCTGACCAAGTTTCTCAAAGACAAGAAGCTGATCGAGGGCGACCTGAACATCGCCGGCGCCATCGATGGCACATTAATCCAGGAGGTTGCGAAGCGTTAGCGTCATCCGCGGCGCACGTGAACAGTGGATCGCGAATCGATCGATCGACAAACGAGACATAACATGCGCCGCACTTACATCGGTAGAATTTGTAACTCGATTTTTGCGTTTCGATACGCTTAACCTATTGAAGGCGCTAGATTAACCTTATCCGCTCCGCGATAACTATTGCAACAGATCTTTCGCTGCCGTATCCGGTGTGAAATCAACCCGTGAGGCCAGTCCGCTGAAACGTCATTCTTACCAGTAAAATCCGCCCCTGTTTTTCTCTCTGACTGTTCAAGTTGGGAAAATTCCCCATACAGCGTCCGGCGAAAGCCGACGGTCCTTTCATCGCTTAACCCGCCCCCGTTTTCTGTTGCGTTGGGCCCCTCAGGCGAAACGCATTAACACACTTACTGGCGGAAGAGGAGAGGCTACCTCATAGTTAACAAAAGTTAACAATGTTAAAAATTAACAATCTTTAACAATTGGTTATGAGATTAATTTCACTTAATAGATTATCATTAGTCCACAATTCAAGCGGCGCAAATAGGTACGTAAAACAACCCCACCGCTTCTCAAAACGAACGAACAATCGCCCACAGCGCGCAAGATTTCGTTTCTTCAATGAAAACGACACCGAAGCCTAGCAACGAGGTCCGAGATCACCGATCGCATTTGGTTTCGATCCTTAGATCGATTTCGTTGATTGAGATTGAGTTATCGGCTTCAAGAGCAGAAATTTAGCCCATTTTTTTACGTGCCAATTTTTCAAAGGAAGATGTAATGAATCTCAACGACATCACGCAGCACGAAATAGAAGCATTGAAACATGCCTACAACGTATCCGACGCCCATACTCATCAATCCCAATCCCCAACCCAGCGCGCCATTATCCGGCGGCTGCCCGAGCTATGGTACGAGGCCGAAAAAACACGTCAATACGATATGGAACAGCGTTTTTTGCAAAACTTTTTCCGCGTACACAAACAACCGGCGGCGCTCAAGAATAATAACGTCTTGTTGGTTTATGCAGCCTCCATTGCCATGGCGATCACTGCGAATTACTTGATGAAGAAAAAAATGTCGGTCGGCCTGATGCACCCATGTTTCGATAACATCGTCGACCTCCTGAAGCATATGGAAGTACCCATCGCGGCATTGCAAGAAGAATGGTTGCATGACCCGAAAAAAATCTACGAAACCCTCGAAAAAAACGTCACGAGCGACGCGATCTTTCTGATTGATCCCAATAATCCGACCGGGTTTACGCTGTTTAACTTCGGCACCGAGGGCTGGAGCGAGGTAATCCGGTTCGCCAAGGAGAAGAAAAAACTGCTCATTCTGGATTTTTGCTTCGCCGCGTTCATGCTTCCGGACGAAAATCTTGAGGTGTTCGATCTTTACGAAATGCTGGAGGCATCCGGCGTCACCTATATCGCCATGGAAGATACTGGCAAGACTTGGCCATTGCAGGACGCGAAAGCGGCGATGATCAAGTCCAGCGCCGATATTTATGACGATATATACAATATCCATACGGCCTACCTGCTGAACGTATCGCCCTTTATCCTGAATGTTCTCAACCAGTATGTTCTCGATTCGGAACAGGATAATTTCGCGTCGGTATTTAGTTTGCTGGAAAGAAATCGAGCCCTTGCCACGGAGATCCTTGACGGATCCGTGCTGATACCCATCGATCCCATTGTTAAAGTTTCGGTCCTGTGGTGCAAAATCAAACGTGAGGAAATCCAAGCCACGGCGTTGAAGCGCTACTTAACGAAATTCGGCATACATCTGCTGCCCGGAACTTATTTTTACTGGGATGATCATGAAATGGGCGAGCGTTACATTCGCATTGCGCTGGCGCGCGACAGCGATGTTTTTGTGCAGGCCATGCAAGCGCTGCGTTTTGCGTTGGATAAATACGAGTCGGATACTGACAAGGCCGGCGGCGTATCGCACCCCGGCCATATGGCGGAAGATGATTTTCTACAAGAATCAATCGTGAATCTTGAGCAGACGGTCTTTTTGAATGCCAAGGATATGGATACGATCGCGAATTTCTCTCACCCGCATCAGCGACAGGCTGAAATTATCGCCAGCGCGGATAAAACTATCGGTAAGGTTTAAAAAGCACCAGATTGCTCTACCGCCGTTAGTCGGTAGAGCGATCCGCATCACGGCGATCGGCGCTTTCCACTGGGGACGGATTGTGTTGCAAACTGTACCGTCGCAATGACCTGCCCGCCATCAATTATTACCAAGCATTTCTACGGAACTATCTTCTTATGCCCACGCCACCGCCGTCACCCGAGAATAGACTTGCCGGTATCTATGTTCCGCTTGTTACCCCTTTCTATAACGGCCATTTCGATCCGCAATCTCTTAGAAAACTAATCCAATTCACCGCGCCGGCGGTGAATGGATATGTGCCTTGTCTCAGCTCGGGTGAAGGCAGCGTCATCTCAAACGCGGTATGGGAAGAAGTGGTTCGATGTACGCGGAAAAATACCAATAAAACCGTTATCGCCGGCATCAAAAGGAATACGATTGCGGAAACGATTAAGTTGGCTAATAAAGCACAGCGTATCGGCTGTGACGCCATCATGGTGCCGGTTCCGTACGCGGTTGAGCATAAGGCCCTTAAGTATTTTGACGATTTGACGCGTAAAATCGCTTTGCCGGTTATGGTCTATAACACCGAGCAGCATCGATTCAGAAGCATAGGCGCGATCAAAGAATTGCAGCGGAATGAAGCCATCATTGGTATGAAGGATTCTTCGATGAACAAAAAACTGTTCGCTCAAATGTGCAAAATGCGCATCGAAAAAACCTTGCACTTCCCGGTTTTCCAGGGCATGGAGCATCAAATGTTAAGCCCGCTGGGATGCGACGGTCATATTGTAGCGCTCGCCAATATCGAGCCGAAACTATGCCGCGAGATGTTGTCAAGAAACTCTGCGAAACTCAACGCGCAAATAATCGATTTGTTTTGGCGATACAACCTCGGCGGCAATTGGTATGTCAGTCTCAAGGCGCTGTTATTTGAGCGAGGGATTATTCGCTCCGGCGAAGAATCCAAACTAGCGATATGGCCCCAATAATATGAGAATCACCTTCGACAATAGTATCCATCTCGGACAGTTCAGCACGGCAGACGAGACCATGAGAATTGCAGCGAAAAATTCTCAAGCGATGATCTCCATGAAACCTGAATCGGAAGTAGTCGGTATCGAGGCATTTAACGAGAACACCTATTCCGACGACATCATTTGGACCTTAGAACGGGAACCGCAGGACAATTTTTACAAATTCATGGATGTGTACCATTCCGTCACGAATATTCTGCGCGTTCCCTTGACGCCAGAAAACGCCGAGTTGGCCCTTGATATTCATAAGGATTTGGGCATCGATATTGCCAACGCGCTGACTTGCGCCGTTGCGGTAATCCACAAAGCCGATGAAATCCATTCGTTTTATCAAGAAATGAAGCGACCCGCCGCCACCCGGTACATGCAAGAAAAATTTGGCATAGCCATTACTCATCCCAACGCCAGGGGCGAGTTGAATTTTCCTGACACCGAACTTGAATCCTATTATCAGGGCGCGTTAGCTACATTTCGTGCGGCGAGTATTCATTTGCCGCTCAAATTTCATAACTGAGCAGCCGTTATAACCGCTGGCGCGGCGGTAGAGAATTTCTCCATTTATACGCCCCCCTGGGTGTGCGCCTTGGCTAAATTCTGGTAACCCAGAACTACCGGCCGTTACAGCCGTGGCGGTTTGGTGAAGTCGTAAGCATATCCCTACACAAGAATCAGCTCTCACCGATACTCGTGAGCGCCGAGCGCGATTAAATTAGGCTGGAGTAATGAGGCGATCTTATTGCAACGCTGATACTGGCCTGGATTGAACCTAACCCGCGTTTGCGGGAAATACACAGTGGATCACTCGCACATTTCGCAATGGAAGGGATTAAGGCATATGTCGACCAACATCACACTGCTGGGTAATTTTCGCGTGCAGGACAGCAATGGCGGCGCCGTTGCTGTACCGGCGAAGAAGGTGCAGGCGTTGATTGCGGTTTTGGCGTTGGCGCATCCGCGCGAGGTTAACCGGGAACGATTACTCGATCTCTTGTGGGGCGATTCGGACCGGGGACTCGCTCGCCAAAGCCTGCGGCAAGCGCTGACGACCGCGAAACGCTCGGTAGGCGGGGTTTTGCGCGCCGATCGCGATCTTCTGTCGCTCGATATGGATCGCTGTAATGTCGATCTGGTCGCCTTTCTCGAGCTGAGCAACGCGGACGATATTCGGTCTTTACATGACGCTATCGAACATTACCAAGGGCCGTTGCTCGAAGGTCTATCCATCAGCGAAGACGAGTTCGATCACTGGCTTAATGTGGAGCGCGCGCGGCTGAGCAAGCTTGCGACAGAAACCATGCTGCGCCTGAGAGACCTTTACCTAGCCGAAGGTAATCACGCTGCCGCGGTATCCATTCTGCAACGCTTGCTGGAATTGGACCCGGCTTGCGAGGAAGCGCATCGGTCGTTGATGCGCACGTTCGAAGCGACCGGACAACGCAGCGTGGCGCTGCAGCAATACCAAACTTGCCGCCAGGCGCTGAAGTGGCATTTGGATGCAGAGCCGTCGCCGGAAACCAAGGCGCTTTACGACGAGATCAGGCGGCGTTCATCACCCGCGCGGACTGCCGCTGGAAATGTTTTGCAACGAATTCAAGCGATCTCGATTGCGGTTTTGCCCTTCGCGCTGCGCAAGCGGTCGGCTGAAATAGACGCGATGGCGACCACCATTCCCGATGGCCTGTCGACCCAACTCAGCCGTCTGTCAGGCGTACAAGTGATTGCGCCGGCGTTGGCTGAAGCCGCGGTCGCAGAATCGTCCGGGGATTTGCGCGGCGTTGCGGATGATCTGGGCGCGCGCTATCTCATTACCGGCGGCCTGCGCGACACCGCGGCGGGAAGCGCGCGTCTCTCGTTACAGTTGTTAGGCGGCTGGGACGCCCATTATCTGTGGGGCATGCAAGAAGATATTCCACTACAAACGACCCATGACGAACTCGACGAGTTGGTTGCTGCCGTTGCCGCTAAAGTTGACCAACAGCTTAACCTAGCAGAGTTAAAGTTCGGCGCCGATTCGCCCGAAGATAGCCGCTCCAAAATGCGCCAAGCCACGGCGATATTGTATTCGCGCGGCTGGTTTGACGATGCGGTGCTCTCTGCGTTGGAATTGTTGAACGACGCCCTTACAGCAGATCCTAACTTCGCGCTGGCGCGAGCCTATAGAGCCTTTGTCGTCGCATTCGCCTGGAAATTGGGTATCGTCGAAAACGCGAAATGGTTATCGGAGGCTTACGCTGACGCTGAGTTGGCCGCAGCCCAAGCGCCTAGCAACTCCGAAGTGCTCGGCTACGCGGGATGTGCGCTCGCTCGCCTTGGCGAGCCGCACCGTTCCGAGTCGCTGTTGTCGCGCGCCATCGAAGAGAATAGCGGCAACGCGCAAGCGTGGGCGGCGCTGGGCTCGACGCAACTAGCCTTGGGCCGCAATGAGGTGGGCATCGAATCGCTACAGCGCGGACTGCGGATCAGCCCGATGGACTACCGCCGTTCCGTTTGGCTGGCGGCGCTTGCCGGCGGTCTGGCGCGAGCGGGCAAAACAGAAGAGTCGCTGGAAGCGGCGCGGGCCGCATGCAGCAGTGACGCTCGATTCTATCCGGCCCGGTTAGCTTTAGCGGTGGCGCTGCTCAAGCTGGGCAACGAAGCGGAAGCGATACACGCGATAAACGAAACGTTTCGCATCCAGCCGCAACTCAGCGCGGAAACGGCGCGCGATTGGATAGGGCAGCGCGGTTTTGCTCGGTTATCCCCGCTGTGGCCGAAGCATTCGGCGCGCCAATCGGATGCACCGGCGATGCGGCGGCGCTTTTCGGATCGGCCCCACCTCGCGATAGTGAATTAGGCGATCGACAATGGTGAAGCGGTTTCGATTCGAGAAACCGCTGTTTCAGACTCGTGATTTAGAAATTTCTGCGCATCCAAAGCAGCCATACAACCCGTACCGGCGCTGGTTACCGCCTGGCGATATACGTGATCCTGCACGTCTCCCGCGGCAAATATACCTAGTACGCTAGTTCCGGTCACGTTACCCTCCGCGCCGGTGTTGGTTATGATGTAGCCATTTTTCATGGCGAGCTGACCTTCAAACAATTGTGTGTTTGGCGTGTGGCCGATTGCGATGAAGACGCCGTGGAGGCTTATTTCATGCGAAACGCTAGTAGGTGCACAGATGACTCGAATGCCGGTGACACCGCTGCTATCGCCAATCACTTCTTCGAGAATACTGCTCCATAAAACTTTAATATTGCCAAATCTAGTTTTTTGCATGAGCTTATCGACCATGATCGGTTCGGCTCGAAAGCGGTCGCGGCGGTGAACGACGGTGACGGGTTTTGCGATGTTACTGAGATAAAGTGCTTCTTCGACCGCAGTGTTGCCCCCGCCAATAACAGCAACATCCTGCCCACGGTAAAAGAATCCATCGCATGTTGCACAAGCGGATACACCTTTGCCTAAGAATGCTTGCTCCGATGGAATGCCAAGATACTTTGCCGAGGCGCCGGTCGAGATAATCAAGCATTCGCAATGATATTCACCGGTATCGCCGACTAACCGAAATGGTCGTCTTGAGAAATCGACCGTATGAATGTGATCGAAGATCAGTTTCGTGCCAAACCGTTCTGCATGTTGACTGAAACGCCCCATGAGATCCGGTCCCTGCACACCCATGGGATCGGCGGGCCAATTGTCGACGTCAGTCGTGGTCATCAATTGACCGCCTTGCGCAAAGCCGGTGATAAGCATTGGTTTGAGATTCGCGCGTGCCGCGTAAACCGCAGCGGTGTAGCCAGCGGGACCCGAACCCAAAATGATCAGGCGGGAATATTGGATAGACATTTCGGACTTCCTTTTTTTAAACAGTGGTTATTTCACCTATCGTTAATCAAGGCCTGGAACCCTATCGAGGCTTGCAAGAAATTTCTGAGGTGCTTGGTACCCGATCACCTTCGCACTAGGGAGTTCGATACCTTTCGGATCAAAGAAAACGATTCCCGGAGGTCCAAATAAACCGAAACGTTTAAGCAATTCTCCGTGCTCGTCGGCGTTCTGCGTAACATCCGCTTGGAGGAGGATCGCGTCCTTCAACTTGGCCTGCACCCGGCTGTCAGTAAAAGTGTTGTGCTCCATCTCTTTGCACGACACACACCAGTCGGCATAAAAATCCAATACGACGGGTTTGCCCGCCGCGGAGCGAAGATGGCTCTCCAACTCGGCGACATTTGCAACGCGCGTGAAGTTGAGTTGCTTGTTCGACGGCGTTGCGGCGTTCGCCATCTTGAAACCACCAAGCGGTTGCATGATGTCGCGGCTTCCCGATAGCGCGCCCACCAACATCGCTGTGCCCGCGATCAATGACAGCACACCCGCACCTTTGCCGAAGCGCAATATGCCGCTGGCTCCCTGCGGCAGTGGATCGATCGCTGAGAGATAGATCGCGCACATGACCAATAGACCACCGATCAGCAACATCGTGGCAGTAACGGGCATGACGGGGGATACCAACCAAATGGCTACGCCAAGCAACAGTACCCCGAAAACTTTTTTCACGGCATCCATCCAGCCGCCCGCGCGCGGCAGTAGCGCGCCCGCGGACGTACCCACCAACATCAGCGGTACGCCGATACCGAGCGCCATCGCGAACAGTGCTGAGCCACCGAGCACGACATCGTGACTCTGGCCGATATACAGCAACGCCCCCGCCAGCGGTGGCGCCACACAGGGGCCGACGATGACGGCGGACAGCGCTCCCATCGTGAACGCGCCGATTGTGCTGCCGCCTTTAACTTTATTGCTTGCATCGTTAAATTTGCTCTGGATCGAGTTGGGCAACTGCAATTCGTAAAAACCAAACATCGATAATGACAAGATGACGAACACAAGCGCAAATCCACCTAGCACCCAGGGGTTTTGCAGCGCTGCGGAGAGCAGTTTTCCAGACAGTCCCGCGGCAACTCCGGCGAGCGCGTAAGTTATCGCCATGCCAAACACGTACGACAAGCTTAGGACGAAGGCACGAGATTTTTCGATCTTCTCGCCACTACCGACAATAATGCCCGACAGAATGGGAATCATGGGGAATACACAGGGGGTGAACGCCAGCAAAAGTCCGGCGACGAAAAATGCGGCGATGACCGTGAAAAAACCACCACCCTTGAATAGTCCGGCGATTTGATCGGTTTCCGAGCCGCCATCGGTTGGCGAGACGTTATCCGCTACGGGTGCATCGGTTTGCGCCTGCGCCGAAGAGATGAGAACTCCATCCGCGACGGTATTGGCGTCGGCGAGCTTGATCCCACTCCATTTGAATGTTTTGGTAATCGGCCGGTAGCACAGCCCTTGCTCGCTACAGCCACGATAGGTGGCGGTGATTTCTGCTTCGGAAAGCCGCGCCGCTTTGGCATCTACTTTGACCTGGGCTTGAACGCGATTATGAAAAATCTCAACGCTGCCGAAATTCGGATCAGACTTGATCTCTCCTTTTGGCAAAGCAAGCTGGGCGGCGATTGGTTCCGCGCCGTTCTTGATATCGATCGTTAAGTGATCGCGATATAGATAGTGATGGGGCGCCGCTTCGAAGGTAGCGACCAGGGTGTTATCTCCTTGACGCTGGAGGTTGAGCTTAAAGGCCTCATCCGGCGGCAGAAAATTATCGTCGCCAACCACAGCCATTACGACTATCGGATATAACGCGAGCAACACAAGTAATACTCGTTTCATGACGATCTCCTAATACTTAAGATTCAATTAAAACTTTTTGCTGATGCCAATTTGCCACCACTTGGCAGTGAAATTTTCGATTCCCGGACTGCCGTCACCGCCCAAGCGCCACGCGCTACGCTGCTGATACCATTCGTACTTAACATCGACGGTCCAATCATGGGCGAACTCTTTTGCCACTTTCATTCCCAATGTCACGGCGCCAAATGCGGCAAGGCGAGTATCAGCCGAGAAATGAGTGGCGGTGGAAGCTCCAACAAAATCGAGTACTCGGTTAGGCGGTGATTGTGGATCGCGGTAGAAAGTCGCGGCACGCTGCGTGTAGTAACGCAAGGAGGGGCGCAACAACCAACCCGCGCCCACCGGCTGATACCATGCCGTTTCAATGGTGTGTGCGGTGATTCCCCAGTCATTTTTAAAGTAGCGATAACTGGTATGCAACGCTGCCCCTGGCCCAGCGAAATAATGGTTGTAGCGTGTCAGCCAAGCCCACGACGTACGCTCATCGGGACGCTTGTCGAAGTCTTTGTAGGGATCGGAAAAATAGCCCTTACCGACCCACACGGTGATATTCGACTGAATCAAATCATTAGGAGTAAGCACCTGAGTAATGCCGAACAACGCGTCGGTGGTACGACGCTTTTCATCCAACGTGGCATCGTTTGACGATCCGATCTTGTCGCTGGAATAGCCGATTCCAGCGGCAAACGTTGTGTTGTTATTG
This sequence comes from uncultured Pseudomonadota bacterium, assembly GCA_963714525.1. Classification (GTDB taxonomy): domain Bacteria; phylum Pseudomonadota; class Gammaproteobacteria; order Burkholderiales; family JALYOK01; genus JALYOK01. Next base: position 14,329 of record CAVQPB010000008.1, on the reverse strand, counting down.
GCGGTCGAAAGCCGTCCGTCAAGACTGAAGGCATTGGAGTCGTAGTCGTGCTCTTTTGATCCCGCAATCCCTACACCGATTGCGGCGCGATCAAGAAATGTCGTTACTTTCAAATCGCCGGCTTTGCGATAATCGTGTATGCCTTTACCGGAGGCGCCGGACAAGGTGTTGTAGGAACTCGGCGATGCGCCCGACATAGAATCCAGTACAAACGAACCTTCGACCGACGCGACATCTTTGATCGGCGTTAAGAAAAACATCGATGGGCTGTTGACCTTCATACGTTTGCCGGTTTCTTGATTCTCGGAATAGTTCAGGAACTTAATACCGACTATCGTTTTTTCTGGAACCGCCTCGGCCTTGGCCGAGGCGCGGCCACTACCCCAGGCAATGCCAGCGCTGCGGCCATCAACGACCCGGCGATGGACGCATTCGAATTCGGAGCGCGACGGACTTGGCTGGCGCCACCTTCCGTTTCTTTTTTAGTCGCATCCACAACCTCCGCCGCCCACGCCCGCGCCGCCGGAGGCGGCCTCTTTGCTAAAGTAGGTATGCTGATCAAAACGCGTTTCCAAAGGATCGGGATCAAGCGCCATGATGGGTTTAGCGAGGTTCCCCTTTTGCCAAGGGTTTACCGGTTGCATCGAACATGCCGATACCAGTGCAATGCACAACAACATGAGACTCGTTCGGATCATCGTGTGAGCTCCTGAGTGAAATTACTTGGCCTGCAACAACTGTTTGATTTTGCCTTCCAGTTCGGTTGCTTCACCGTCTTTGAAGCCACGATGCGCGAGAAACACTTTGCCGCTTCGGTCGATGATGTAAGAACTCGGCATCCCTTGCAGCTCGTAGGTGTTAGCGACTTTACCTTCAGGATCGAGCAGCACCGTGAACTCGGCTGGAGTAGTGGCTAAGAAGCTGTCTGCATCAGCTTTCTTTGCATCGACATTGACGCCAACCACTTCGAAACCATCCTTGCCATACTTCTTTTGCAGTTCATTCAACCAAGGAAACGTCTTTTTGCATGGCCCGCACCACGATGCCCAAAAATCGAGGTAAACCACTTTGCCCTTGTAGTTCGAAAGCTTGACGCTGTCTTGCTTGAGGCTTGGCAATTGAAAATCGGGAGCGGCTTTACCCAGATAGACCGCGAATGCTAGCGTCAGCAAAGCCAAGCTAGCCAGAAACGCATATTTTAGAGAACGCAAGGGGCGAGTCAGAATGTTGTGCGAAAGATAAGTCATTGATATCTCCTGAATGAAATTGGATTAGGTGTGTCGGGTTTGCGCAACGCGTTTTAATAGCGCCACGATCTAAGTGATCGCGGGGTTCGGCGCCGTTACAGTCAAGAGGAAGGTTAAGCTGAGCAAAGCAAGCCAGGCAAGGCAGGGTCGAAACCGCCTTGGGATTGCATAGCGCAACCACCACCACCGACATTGGTGGATACGCTGGTGTGGGTGTTGCGCCGGTCGTCCCCGAACCGGTGCCAGTTAGCGTAACTTGGTGGGGACTTCCGGTTCCATTGGTATTGACGGTCAACATAACATCCCTAGTGCCGGAAGTGGTCGGAATAAATTTAAGCGCAACGTCACACATACGGAAATTGAAACCGGCGCTACAGTCGAACACGTATTCGCAACCGTACTATCGATGGCGTATTCCGTTGCGCTCGCCCCAGTCAACGAGACCGAACTAATCACTAACGGATCCGTTGTGCTGGTGTTAGAAATCGTCACTACGTTCACGCTACTGGCGGTATTGAGACTTTGATTGCCGAAGTCCAGTGTCGTGGCCGTTAGGGTAGGCGTCGGCAGCGCAGTTGCTTTGCCGATACCGGAAAGGTTGATCGTTTGCGTCGTACCTGCGACATTGCCAGCATCATCGGCGAGGTGATCGTCGCGTTCGTCGGTGCGGCGGATGCCGGTGAGAAGGCAACGACAATCGTGCAACTCGCACCGATTGCCAATTGCCCGGCCGCGCAGGTCCCGGTGCGGACGAACTCGCCACTGCTATCCTGAATGTCGGTAATCGTTAGCGCTTTCGTACCACCGTTAGTCAGGCTAACTTGCTGTGTGACACTTGCCGTGCCAACGAGTTGATCGCCGAACGTCAATACGTTTTGTCGAGTGCGGCGGCTGGCGTAGAGGTCGAGGCAACAACCCCGTTTCCGCTGAGCCCTATCGTCGATGGACTTGTCGCCCCGTTGTGGGTAATGGTCAGAGAACCTGTTTTCGATCCCGCCGTGCCGGGCGCAAATTTGATGCTGAGAGTACACGTCTGACTCGCCGCGACGGGGTGGCTACTTTGCAAGAGCTCGCGAGCTCGGTCAAGCGTGAACCCAGCGGATGGCGTTAGCGCTGAAATATTCAACGCCGCCGAACCTGTGTTAGTCAACGTTACGATCCCGGATGGTGGTAAGTTGTTAGCCGCGCTGGTTGAACCCACCGTTGTATCGGGAAAGGTGAGGCCACCGCTGGGGGCGTTCGATCCAACGCTGGCGGCGCCGCTCACTGTTCCGGAAATCGTTACGGCTTGACTTCCCCCGTTCGAAGCAATCGTCAGCGTCGCCGATTTTGCTCCCGAGACGGCCGTCGACATGGCCAATGCGATGGTGCAGGTGCTATTGGAAGCAACAGCCGCGGTGCAATTATTAGTCACGGTGAAATCCGCTGCGTTGGTGCCGCTGGTAGTGGCTGCGGAGACAGTTAGGCTAGCCAGTCCGGTATTGGTTACGGTAATGGTTTGCGAGGCGAAGTTGCGTCGAATGCAACGGGGGCGAACGTCAATGTGGTCGTCGAAGCGGTCAGGATTGCGCCGGCCGCCGGATTGCCGATGTACGCCGCGATGCCCGCGATATCAGTATCGGTTAAGTTGCCCGCGCATTTACCGGACCGTAAATCGCCATGGTAGGCACGCCGCCGTTAATCGCCGCTTTAATTGCCGCCGCACTACTTCCCTTACCATTCAGTTTGACGTTCGCGCTTGGATCGGCCGTGTGGCAACCTGCGTCGGCACAGTTAAAAGGAATGGCGAATTTATTTGGCGTCGTAAGATAAAGCGATTTCCCACGCGCTAAATTAGCGGCAAATGACTCTGCGTGAATGCTCAGACCGCTAACCAACAGACACACCATCAAATTTCGAAAAACAGACATCCTTGCTCCTTATTCACGGAACCTCCAGTCATTAGTCCAACCGAGTGTGAGCTCGCTTATTTTTCGATTAGGCCGGCGTTGTGTTTCGTTGCCATTTGCCCGGTTCGAACCCTTATCTGAAAACTTACCTTGCAACGCTTAGTTCAACATGTCGTGCTTAATACGCGTTCATCGATTCGCGGAGTTGAGGGCGCGCGGCTAAAGCACCGCGCGCCCTCATTTACTATTTCTGGCGCTTACGAAGTACCAGTCCCAATCCAGAAAGTAACAACAATGCGATCAGCGCAACATCACCTTCGCCGTTCGCGGCCATAACACAGCCACCACCGCCGCCACCGGAGTTGGTGGTTGGCGTTCCGCCGGTGTCGGCGGCAGCAGCTTGTCCTTTTAGCTCGACCAATTCGGTCGTGCCATCGGAGTCATTGCTGATTTCGAGGTCATCGTCATGCTCACCCGAAGTCTTAGGCTGGAACGCGACCTTAATCGTGCATGTTTGACTCGGCTTCAACACCGCGCCGCACGAGTTTGTGACGATGGCGAAGTGGTCCCCTTGTTTCACAGCGATCTTGCCCAGTTTTAAGTCGGCGGTACCGATGTTCTTGAGTGAGATTTCAAGCTGGGCGCTGACTTGTCCCATCTTGGTAGTCTCAAAATCAAGCGAGACTTTTGGAATGCTGAGGATCGGTGTTCCAGCGGAGGGGCTGATGCCTTTGCCGGCTAGCGCAACGGAATCCATCCCATCGCCGGCATCCGAAGAAATGTCGATGCGAGCGCTGCGGCTACCCGCAGCCGTGGGCTTGAACGAAACGTTTACGGTACAAGTCGCCCCAGATGTTAACGCCGTGCCGCAGCCGTTGCTTTGGTTGAAGTCGGTCTTATGAGTACCCGCGATCGTGATCGACTTCAATTGCATTACGCCATTGCCCGTGTTCTTTAAGGTAATGGCCTGTGCGGCCGACGGCGAACCGACGATTTGGTCGGCGAACGTCAGCGAAATGGGCGATAGGCTCAGTTGCGGTGTCGTGGCTGCCACACCAGTTCCGCTTAACGCAACCTTGTCTGGGCTGCTCGCCGCGTCGGTTGTGATCGCGACGTTTCCGCTTCGCACGCCGGCAACCGAGGGCGTGAACGTAACCGAGAGCACGCAGTTTGCGCCCGCGTTCAATTGCGCGCCGCACGCGTTGGTTTGCGCAAAATCGCCACTCGCCGCGATGCTGGCTATGTGCAGTGTAGCGGTACCGTTATTCGACAACGTAACGTTCTTCGCCGCGCTTTTCATCCCTACACTTTGGTTACCGAACGTGAGACTTGTAGCGCTCAGGGAGGCATCGGGCGCGGCAATTGTTGTACCTGTACCCTCAAGAGCCGTTGCAAGCGCGCCAGAATTGGACGCTACATTCAGCGACGCCGTGCGCAATGCGGCAACGGTTGGTTTAAAGGTCACGCTGACAGTACAACTTGCACCGGCCGCCAGTGTTGCGCCGCAGGTAATAGTCTTCGCAAAATCAACCGAGTTAGTTCCACCGATAGTAATGCCGCTGATGTTCAGAGTGGCGGATGCGCTGGTGTTCTTAAGCGTGGCCAATTGTGCGGCACTGGTGGTGTTAACGGCCTGATCGGTGAAGGTTAACTTTGTTGGCAGCAACGTCGCCGTGGGCAATGGTGCGGTTGTGCCGGTTCCCGATAGTGCGATAGTTCTTCGGCTGCCGGCTGCGTTATCGGTAATGGTCAAACTGCCGGTTCGCATGCCCGCTACGGTGGGCTTGAACGTGACCAATATTGTGCAATTTGCCGCGGCGGCGACGGAACCACCGTTGGCGCAGGTGCCACCCGATTTGGCGAAATCTCCGGTGACTGCGATGGTTGCCAAAACCAGGGCCGCGTTGCCGGTGTTACTGACAGTAATGGTTTGAGCGGCGCTGGCCGTATTGATTTGCACGTTGCCGAAATTCAAGCTGGCGGGCAAAGGTCCGACTACCGGCGCGGCGGTCGCGACACCGCTTCCGGTCAGGGAAATGGCATGTGGACTACCCGTAGCGTTGTTAGTAATGGTGATCGAGCCCGTCTTGCTCGCAACAGTGGTCGGTTTGAACGTCACATTAATCGTGCAGCTCAATCCCGTGCCGAGGCTTGCGCCACAGTTGTTGCTTTGCGCGAACTCGCCGGTTGCGGCGATGGTGCTGATCGTGAGGGTGGCGCTGCCGGAGTTGGTCAACCTCACCGTCTTCGCGGCGCTGGTTGTGTTAACCGTTTGACTACCGAAAGCGAGGCCGGTCGGTGTAAGACTGATCTGCGGTGTCGCGACGGCGACCCAAGCCGCTCAACGCGATATTTGCTACCGGTGCGTTGGATGTGATCGCCACGGATCCGGCGCGAGCGCCTACTGCGGACGGGGTAAACGTAACCACGATGGTGCAGGTTGCATTCGCGGCCACGGTGCCGCCATTCGCGCATGTACCGGATTTCGAGAAGTCGGCTGCATTTGTGCCACCAACGGTGATGGTCGTGAGCGTTAGGTTTGCCGTACCGGTATTTTTCAGCGTAACGGTTTGTGCCGGGCTTGCGGAACCCACCGTGACATTGCCGAAAGCGAGGCCAGTATTCGGCGTGAGCGTTATCGCCGGTACAGCCGCGGCAAAGCCAGTGCCGGAAAGGGAGACGGCATGCGGGCTTCCGGCTGCGTTGTCGGATACGGAAATCGTTCCCGTTTTCGCGCCGACGGTGGTGGGCTTAAAGCTCACACTGATACTGCAACTTAGGCCCGCGCCAAGACTTGCGCCGCAGGCGTTGGTTTGCGCAAAGTCGGCCAACGACGAAGTGATGCCGCCGATAGTCTGGTGCCGGTACCAGTGTTCTTCAGCGCGATAACTTGCGTCGCGCTGGTGGTGTTGATCTGCTGATTGCCAAAAGCAAGCGGCGAAGGTGTCAGAGACACGCTAGGTGTAGCGGCCGCCGTGCCCGTGCCGGAAAGCGCCAGCGTGTGCGGGCTGCCTGCTGCGTTATCGACCAGGGAAAGGCTGGCGCTGCGCGCCGCCGCGGCAGAGGGTGTGAACGTAACATTAACCGTACAAGACGCCGCGGCGGCCAAGCTTGCACCGCAGTCGTCGTGCCTTTGGTAAAGTCTGATGCATTGGTGCCGGTGATCGAAATGCTCGTGATATTGAGCGTCGCCGTGCCGGTATTTTTTAAGGTTGCGGTTAGCGCTGCGCTCGTAGTTCCTTGCTGGACGCTGCCGAAGGCGAGGCCGGTCGCCGGTGTGAGAGTCGCGATGGGCGCGGCGGGTGGCCCGCATCGAGCGGCGATATACGCCGCGATGTTGTCGACATCGACACTAGTTAAAAATCCAATTGAGTAAAGTGTCTTGAGCGCGCTCATGTCGCCAACGTTATTGAACGCATTCAAAATGGCGGTGCTAGTCGTTCCGCTACAAATCTTATTGGTATTCTGAAAGGCCGTCGTGCCATGGCAATTCGAACCGAGGCAGCCCCCACCTGGTTTGGTCTTATTTTCAAATAAGGGTTGACCCAAAGTGGCATCGCCCGCTGCAAATACGCAGGCGCTGATACACAACAAAAAGACTCCAAATGCAGCGCGTAAATAATTCATGACCTACTCCCTCTGAACGTAATTGTCCTAAATTCGAAATCGTTCCAAGCCTTGAGCGAAGCAAGAAGGCGGTTTTGCTAACCCGCCGGAGATGGTCTCTGATGCCCTAGATTCACTCGAAAAAGCAGGTTTTCGAGCTAGAGCTAAGGCGAGAAAGTTATTGTTGTTGTGTGTTTATATTTTACACATAATACATAAATATGTAGTTATGTGCAATATATTTACACATATTAAATTTCATTTAATTTGAACATTGGCAATTTACATAGGAGATATTTCTATTAAAGGGTTGAATAGTCATTATTTTTGTGTAATCATCCAACACAAATAATGATAATCAGGGAGTGCTGCAAATACGTCACTGCGTTTGCCATTGCCATGAACAAGAAAACCGTCGGGCTGGAAACATCTCTAGAGGTCTCGTTTAGAGCGCTAAAGAAAATATTTCGCCCTATCGTTAAATACATGATCGCCCAAGGCATTAGCTTCCCTGCGGTTTCCCAACTGCTCAAATCGCTTTATGTCGAAGTTGCGAACGAGGAATTCCCGCTGGCGGATCGGCGCGCGACCGATAGCCGGGTAAGCATATTGACCGGCATTCACCGAGGCGAAGTGAAGCGATTGACCGAGGAAAACGTCGCGCACATCGAAGAGGTGCCGGCAGCGCTGTCGCTGGGCGCGCAAGTCGTCGCACGCTGGATTAGCGATTCGACCTACCTTGATGCCAAGAAAAATCCGTTGCCTTTGGCGCGCCATGCCAGCGATGGCGGCAAATATCGTTCGAATCCCTAGTTGCCACCATTCGCCGCGATATCCGTTCGCGGCCGATGCTCTACGAATGGTTACGTCTAGGCGTGGTGGAGTTAGACGCGCGCGATCGTGTGTGCCTGAAAACAAAAGCCTTTGTTCCGCAAAAAGGCAGCGAAGAAAAGGCTTTTTATTTCGGCCAGAATCTGCACGACCACATTGCGGTGAGCGTCAACAACATGCTCGGGGAACAAGCGTCCCAACTCGAGCGCAGCGTTTACTACCATCGCCTAACACCAGCGTCGATCGAAACGTTGAAAAAACTCTCCGCCGATCTAGGTATGCGAACGATCCAAGAAGTCAATCGTCTCGCGCTCGAATTGGATCGTTTAGATGCCGGCCGCGCCGATGCGAATCAGCAGATGAATTTCGGCTTCTATTTCTATAGCGGCTCACGGTCCGACTGGGAACCGCCGCCGAAGACGGAAGACCCAACACCCCCAAGCAAGAAATCGAAAGGAAAAGCGTGGATCAGGGGATAAGCAAAATCGCGTCACGGCGTTGAGTCCATTCCTGCGGAGATGGTTGCGTTTTGATCTGACGATAACCCTAGTAACTGCACTGATACTTGGGGGATGTGGCGGTGGCGTCGGCGGTACGGGTGGAAATGGTGGTGGTGGCGACGGTGGCGGTAACGGCGGGGTCGGTGGAACCGGCGTGGTATCGCTCGGCACAGTTACCAAAGCCGAGCCAACTGCCATCACAGTGAATGGGACTGCTTACCAGGTTACTGCCGAAACCCAAGTGTCCATAGACGCCAACAATGCTGCTGTGACGGATCTTCAACCCGGTATGGTGGTTGAAGTCGATGCATATAAATACTTGGAGCCGCTCGTCACGGAAGCGGAAAAAATTACATATAAGAACTCGCTGACCGGACCGATCAGCAAGATAAACGCCGACTGCGGTTCGATGTTCGTATTAGGTCAACTGGTTGAAGCGGATAGTCACACGCTCCCCGCCTTGACCCGTGGCTTGTGCGATTTTGGCATCGGCCAACTCGTCGAAATTAGTGGATTTATCAGTGACCCCGTCGCGAATTCGATTCGCGCAACGTTTATACGCGTCAAAGCGCCGTCGGAACAAATTAGTGTCTCGGGTAGCATTTCGAGCGTCTCGGCGCCGCAAAAATTATTCGTCATCGGCGCACTCACAATCGACTATGGTGGCGCGATATTCGAGCCCCTTGGGGCCGTGCCGGAGGCCGGTAAGTTTGTGCGGGTAGAAGGTATATCCACCGGTCTGGACACACTAACCGCGACGGAAGTTGAAGTGACGACGACGGGTTTGGGCGGTGCCGCGGGTACTGAAGCCGAAGTGACTGGGTTTATCAGCGACCTCAGCGGGTCGACTTTTTCCGTGAATAGCCAAGCCGTCGATGCGAGCAAAGCAAAAGTCTCGCCTGCGACCGCCGTGCTTGCCAATGGCGTGAAGGTCGAGGTGCACGGCAAACTCAACGCAAAGGGAGTAATTGACGCGATCGAAATAGAAGTTAAAGTGACATCGCCGATCAATATCCAATCCAGTGTGGAGGCGATCGACGCCAACGGACTGACGTTATTGGGTACACCTATCTTGGTCAACGACGCGACTGTATTCAAGAATGAAAGCGGGAGCAGCGCTCCAATAAAACTCAGCGATATCCGGCCCAATGATCAGATCACCGTTTCCTGTTATCGCGATGCGCAGGGCAATCTGGTCGCCAGCAAGGTGGAGCTAAAAAAGCCTAGCGCAAAATTTGTAGTAGAGGGTGAGGTCATTGGCGTTCAGCCCGCCGGGAACTCATTTTCGATGATCCCGGACCTTAACATCACCGTTGTCATCGATCCGGCCAGCACGGAAATCAAGGGCAAGGACGAGCATTCCACGAGTGCGGTGGAATTTCTTGCGCAACTTCATTCCGGCGCCAGAGTGAAGGCGGAAGGCGTACATGGCGCCGGAACAACGCTCGATGCAAGGTCCGGTAAGGTTGAGCTAAAAGACGGCAACGACTAAAACGCGTCGTACTTATCGCTCGCTAACCTCGCGCCGCCTCCGCCATGCCGACCCTGTTTCGATATACCTTTACCGCCATGGCGAGCGAAAATGAAATTCAGCTTTATGCCGACGACCATGCCGAAGCCAGCCGCGTCGCGCAGCGCGCAATTAACGAAGTTCGGCGTATCGAACGGTGGTTTTCACGCTATCGCGACGATAGTTTGCTCACCCAAATCAATCGAGCCGCCGGCAAATACGCCGTGCGCGTCGATCCTGAAACCGCCGCGTTACTTGCTTACGGCGACGCTTGCTTCAAAAAAAGTGATGGGCTTTTTGATCTGACATCGGGTGTGCTGCGACGTTGCTGGAATTTCGCGGAAGCTCGCTTGCCCGACCCCGCTTACCTTAGCGCGACTCTGGCATTGGTCGGCTGGGACAAAGTTCAATGGTCGGCATCGGAAATCTATCTACCTTTCCCTGCAATGGAATTGGACTTCGGTGGCATTGGTAAAGAGTATGCAACCGATAGGGCGGTGACCCTATGCCTCAATGAGGGCATCAATCACGGGTTGGTAAATCTAGCGGGCGACATTCGAATTCTTGGGCCACACCCTGACGGTTCGCCATGGCGCATTGGCATCAAACATCCTCGCCAATCTGGTGATGTAATTGCGAGTGTCGATCTAAAGTCCGGTGCGCTTGCCACTAGCGGTGACTATGAACGGTTCTTCGAAATTGATGGCCGACGCTATTCGCACATCCTCAACGCTAAGACCGGGTATCCGGTTTTCGGGCTGCAAGCCGTATCGGTTGTTGCGCCACTGTGTAGCGTTGCCGGCAGCCTGTCAACGATTTCGATGCTAAAAGGGAAAGCGGGAATCGCGTTTCTGTACTCTGAAAATGCCCAGTTTATTGCCATCGGTGAAGCGGGGGAGATTCACGCAAACACGAGCCTATTGTGAGGAAATACTTCTGTTCACTTGCTAAAGACAAAGCCGTCGTAGTTCTGGCAATCGTTAGCTGATTCTGTTTCAGGCGCTTAGGACGAAGCCTTCATAATTCCTTGCGGCAACATCGGCGCAAATTTTTCGGTAATGCGCCATGCCGCCCGCGTAGGGCATGAACACACGCGGCTTGCCGGGCACATTCGCGCCCAAATACCAGGAATGTTTTGCCTGCGGCAGCAGCGTGGCGTCGGCCGCCGCGTTCACTCGCGCTACCCAAGAGTCCATCGCTTCAACCTTAGTCTCGATGCGATTCAGACCGTGCTGAAGCATATGGGCGATGCAATCGGTGATCCACTCGACGTGCTGCTCGATCGCAACGGGCATGTTGCAAAGCACCGACGGGCTGCCGGGCCCGGTTACCGTGAATAGATTCGGGAAGCCCGCGATCTGCAGACCGAGATAGTTGCGCGGGCCCGCCGACCATACGTCGGCGAGCGCTAGACTGTCGCGCCCGCGTATATCCATGCGCAGCATCGGGCCGGTCATGGCGTCGAACCCAGTAGCAAACACGATGATGTCCAACGGATATTCCGCATCCCGCGTGCGGATGCCGCGTGGCGTGATTGCTTCGATCGGCGCGGCTTTGATATCGACCAGCGTTACGTTGTCGCGATTAAACGTCTCGAAATAATCGGTGTCGATCGGCGGGCGTTTCGCCGCGTAAGGATGGTCGATATCGGCGAGTGTCGCCGCCGTAGTCGGATCCTTCACGATCTCGCGAATCTTGCCGCAAAGAAACTCAGCCGCCGTGTCGTTCGCCGCCTTGTCTACCAGCAAATCGCGGAAGGTCGCGCGAAATTGCAGGCCGCCTTTCTCCCATGCGGCTTCGTATATAACCTGGCGCTCTTCCGCAGAGGTTTCCAACGCCGCACGATCTTCAATAACGAAAGGATGTCCATTGGGCGTTGCGTGCATCACCTGCCGGATCTCCGCGGCATTCTCGTTGATGTAGCGCTTGAACGCCGGTGTCAAAGGCACGTTTCGCGCCGGCACACTGTAATTCGCGGTGCGCTGAAAAACCGTCAGATGGGCGGCAGTCTCAGCGATTACCGGCGCCGCCTGGATGCCGGTTGAGCCGGTGCCGATCTGCCCGACGCGCTTGCCGCTGAAGTCGACCCCTTGGTGTGGCCATTGCCCGGTGTGATACCAACGGCCCTCGAAGCGATCAAGGCCGGGGATTTTCGGTATGTTGGCCGAGGACAGGCAACCGACGGCAGTGATCAGGAACCGTGCCGTGAACTCGTCGCCTGCCTCGGTGGTCACGCGCCAATTATTTGCAACAGCATCGTAGTGCGCGCTGGTCACGCGGGTGTCGAAGCGGATGTCGCGCTTCAAATCAAAGCGGTCGGCGACATGGTTGAGATATCGCATAATTTCCGGCTGCGCGGGATAGCGCTCCGACCATTCCCATTCCCGCATCAACTCATCGGAAAACGAATAACAATAGGAATGGCTTTCGGAATCGCAGCGCGCACCCGGATAGCGATTCCAATACCAAGTGCCGCCGACGCCTGCGGCCGCCTCGAGCACTTGGACAGAAAGCCCTAACCGATCGCGCAGACAGAGCAACTGATACAGGCCGGAAAACCCAGCACCGATAATTATCGCGTCGAGATTTCTGGCTTGGCTCGATTGGCGTTCTGAAGATTTCGTGATCGCGCTTGTCATTGCATTCCTATTAATCTGCGAGGTCAACCGCTAGCGGGTGGTTGTAGCATTAAACCAAAATTCGTCGGTGAACCGAGGTAACGAATATTTTTAGATTATAACAAGCGCAATACGTGTTTGCTGTGCCGCCACGAGGCTTATCCAGCTTGCCACCTGGCAGAGCATGGCTGGAGAGCCGCGTGGGTATTGCCTCTCAGGCCGATGGTTTTCAGCATGGGTAAGGTGCGCATCGCGCTCGCGGACCTGGTCGCCCGCATTGCTCAACTTACAATCCGCGTTGCGCACCCTACGCTGTGATGGGTATTGGGAAATCGCGTTATGCGCGAACTGTGGAGACTGATCGCTGCTTGTTAGAATTCGTGCCGCTATGTATACAATACGATATGGCTATCGTTTCGCTTTGTTGTCATCCGAACACGCCTTGCGAGGCTGTGCACCGCATCAATGTCCATATAACTTTATCGTCTGCCGGGGCCATCATGCTGCAATACTTGCTTGAAGGCGATGTCAGTTGCTTGCGGATTCCTGCCCCCAGTGTGCCGCGACGTGCGGATAAGCTGTGGCAACACACGTGCTTCGAAGTGTTCATCGCTGCGCAAGACGTTGCGGGATATTACGAGTTAAACTTTGCTCCTTCTGGGGAGTGGGCAATGTATCGATTCGATGCGTATCGCGAGGGAATGACGGTGGTTGAAACGGCACGGCCAGATATTTCGACGCGCTGCGATGCGCAGCGTTTGGTCCTGGAAGCGGCGGTCGATATCAACGCGCTGCACGGACTTGGAAACTCCGCCGCATTCCGACTGGCGCTATCGGCAGTGACCGAAGAAAGCAATGGCCGCTTATCATACTGGGCGCTCGCACATCCATCGAGCCAGCCCGATTTTCATCATGCCGACAATTTCACACTGGCGCTGGATCGGCAAGGTATGCCCGCATGAAAGTTGGCTTAGAGCGTTTGCTTGAAGAGCCTGCGCTGCGCAAACCGCTTGCGGGGCGCAAGGTTGCGTTGCTCGCCCATCCGGCATCTGTGACACGGGAGTTGACGCATTCGCTCGATGCGCTTGCGGCGCTCGGTGACATCGAGATTTCCGCGGCATTTGGTCCGCAGCACGGTCTGCGCGGCGACAAGCAGGACAACATGGTCGAATCGCCGGATTTCAACGATCCGGTACACGGCATTCCGGTATTTAGTCTCTATGGTCAAGTGCGCCGGCCCACCGCCGCGATGATGGACTCGTTCGATGTGCTGCTGGTGGACCTGCAAGATTTGGGCTGCCGCATCTATACCTTCATCACGACTTTGCGCTATGTGTTGGAGGAGGCGGCGAAGGCGCGAAAATCCGTGTGGATACTCGATCGCCCAAATCCCGCGGGTCGGCCGGTGGAAGGCTTGCGCCTGCGATCAGGTTGGGAGAGTTTTGTCGGCGCCGGAGCGCTGCCGATGCGCCATGGGCTCACCATGGGCGAACTCGCTAAGTGGTTCGTCGATACGTTGCGTCTTGACGTGGATTATCGCGTCATCAAGATGGAAGGATGGCAGCCGGAATTAGGGCCGGGTTACGGTTGGCCGTTGGGCGAACGTACCTGGATCAATCCCAGCCCCAACGCGCCAAATGTCTCGATGGCCCGCTGCTACGCAGGCACGGTGATGTTGGAGGGCACGACGTTATCGGAAGGCCGCGGCACCACGCGGCCATTGGAGCTATTCGGCGCGCCCGATCTCGACGTCGGTAAGCTACTCAATGAAATGCACGCGCTTGCGCCGCAGTGGTTGCAAGGTTGTCGACTGCGGCCTTGCTGGTTCGAGCCGACGTTTCACAAACACATTGGGAAGTTGTGCGCCGGTGTGCAAATCCACGTCGAGGATGACCACTATGATCATGAAACATTTCGCCCATGGCGGTTGCAAGCGCTCGCCTTCAAGGCGCTGCGACGGCTCAGTCCCGATTATGAATTGTGGCGTGATTTTCCCTACGAATACGAACACGACCGGCTAGCCATCGATCTCATCAACGGCAGCGAGTTGTTGCGGCGCTGGGTGGATGACGCTGAAGCGATGCCGGGCGATTTGGAGGCGCTAACCGCGCCCGATGAAGCATCGTGG
>CAVQPB010000007.1:0-21985 GCA_963714525.1 uncultured Pseudomonadota bacterium | reverse complement strand
AACAACTTAAGCAACTGTGATAGGAACATCCGATTATTGCGGCGTAGACTAATCTTTCGCGCAGCGCAAAGTTACGTCGAAGTCACAACACACGAATGTTTTATGGTGGCGGGCAGGAAGCTGTCAACCAGCTCATCCAACAACTTAAACAGTTGTGATGAGAACATTCGTTTGTTGCGGCGTAGACTAACCTTTCGCGCAGCGCAAGGTTAGACGTAGGGTTCATTCATGCACCGCATGGCGAAGCGAATGTAGTTGGGTATATCAAGGCGTGCAGCGCTGTATCCACTTTTTGAAATTTTGTAGTGGATGTTGGAGGGAAGATGATGCTCAACCAGCTTACGGTTATCACGCTTACCGCTCTGATAGCCGGATGTACCGCCACGACTAACGTCCGGCCCGTACGCGCCAAACTAGACCAAGTTTGTATAGAGCGCAACCCAACCGTCGAAGTAACGGATATGTTAAACGTTATCGAGGCCAATCTAAATCGCCATGGTATTAAGACGCGCGTCTTTGACGTATCGCCCGCGCCCTGCCAATACCGATTAACGTACGATGCTTCTCGACGCTGGGATGTTTCATCATTTTTATCCGATGCACAAATCACCATACTAGAAGATCGCGAAGTAATTGGCCGTGCTGAGTACCACTTGCCTGCGGGCATATCTGGAGGAGGCGGAGCGAACCCTAACAAGTGGCGAGGCACTGCGTTCAAAATCGATCCGGTTATGGACCAAATGTTGAACGAACTTCACAAGTAGCTTGCCGCCCTACTCGGCAGATTTAATGTTTTATGGTGGCGGGCAAGAGGCAGTGAATCAACTCATCACAGCAGCTTAAGCAACTGTGATGGTTTTGTTGAAAAAATTTTGATGATCAAGCCAGCAGCCTCGCCCAGCTTGCCTGCTGGCGGCCTATGCCTGGAGATGCTTACTGGTATTGGCTCCCAGGCCGGCCTGCCACCACATTCGCAAGACTCATTTCTAATGAAAATCCTTATCGAAATTTACGGATTTTTGCATTGCCGGGAATTCGGCCGACGCGCACAATTCGTTTCGTACTGAATGATTTCTACCTCCAAACTTTAAAGGACAATGACCATGTGGACCAAACCTGAATTTGCTGACCTGCGTTTCGGCTTTGAAGTAACGATGTACGTTGCCAATCGCTAAGCGATAGCAATACGCAAAAAAAGGGCGCCTAGGCGCCCTTTTTTATTTCAAACTGTTTCGCAATCCCAGATAGGCAGGCATTCTCATCCGATAGATCGACATCTATTTTTCTTGGCGATCCTTACTGAACAGCCGCCCACGCGGCATTCACACGCCGGATCAGGCTGGGATGCAAGGTACCGAGCTTTGGGCTTTGCCCAAACGGGGCGCCGGGCGGCACGTTAAAGTAAGTTTCGGTAAAAGGCAATTCAATGCGCCGCTTGAGATTGAATTTAGTTGGGTAACTCAGTCCGGCGCCGCGAAAAGCGGCGCCGTCCTGCACTGTAATGGCGAATTCACCGCTGTACAGTTGGGTGACCTTCTGGCTGGTGCCATAGGCCACCAACACATCGTATTGCGGTGCGCGATCGCTATAAACCTCCAGTATCAAACCCGGCCGGGGTTTATCAGCCGGTGTCACGTGGACATCCTGTGGAAAATAACACCAGACGATATCGCCGGCCAAAGGCTGCGGCCAGGCATGAATCAAGTTCGAAAAAGACTCGACGCAATTTTTTTATGGCGGCCTTGGGGCTCGCGTTTCTTGAGGACTTTGAGCGTGGCGGCACTTACGGGTCCGTCATCGCGCTCATACGCCGGCAAGACCTCTAGCGCCAGGCGCTTCAGCGCGAAATGCATTACCTGGGTCTCGTTATAGCCCAAAAACTCGGCCAACTGCGCCATGGTCGACCGGCTAATACCGTTGGGTGAGTCGGATGGGCGAAAGCGAAACAATATTTGATTCGGTTTGTCGGTTTCTGCCATGGGATGCTCTCAATAGAAGATATACAAATTATATCTTTTTCTGAGGGAGGGTCAACGTTGGGTGGAGACGAGGAGGTTGTGCCGGTCTCGGCTTACGCCGATCCCGTCATCTTTCGCGGCATGCCGCGCAAGACCGTTCGCCGCTTGATGCGGCGAACGTCCTGCGCGAAGTCCCCCGGACTTCGCTGGTCGAACTCCCGTGGGCGCCGCTTGCAAGCGGGCGCTCGTTCGTCAGGCATTCGGTAGTGCGCAGGCACTACCTCATGTCCCGACTCACCCTCTCGGTCGGGAGTTCGATCCTCGCTTCATCAAGTCAAAACAAAAGGGCCGACTGCGCGGCCCTTTTGTTTTGACTTGGTGGAGACGAGGAGGATCGAACTCCCGACCTTCGCATTGCGAACGCGACGCTCTCCCAGCTGAGCTACGTCCCCGATAATCTGGTCTGATTCTAGCGCTAAAACAAGCGGGGAACAATCGTTGCACTCGCGGCTTTTTGGTAAAAGTGCAATGCCTTATTACCTGCCGAAAACTGTATCGAACTCTTAACATCTGCCTAGTTCGGCAGAAAGTCTCGTGCTTACGGGGGCTTAGGAAATAGGTGCGAGAAAACACCTCGAGCTAGCGCGCGTACCCCTGTATCTATATCGTTACAGGGGTGATTTGTGAGGGATTTGTGAGGTAAAAATAATGTTAATTTTCATATAGTTAACTATATATTTTTATTGGTACGCGTATTGCTTTAGTTCTTCTGAAGGTGCGGCATGGTGCTGCGTCTTTTATTTTCTTCGGAGAGAAATATGCGAAAAACCATACTTGCAACAGCAATAGGGCTGGCATTTGGCACTGCGATCTCGCTGTCAGTGTTTGCTAACCCGGTCGGCGGCGATGGCGGCAACACTGCCATCACCCAGTCCAACACCGTTGAGGCCAATGGCGGCGACGCTGGGTCCGGCGGACAGGGCGGCGACAGCGGATCGGCTAGCGCCGGATCCGGTGGCGATTCAGGAACCGCCAACGGCGCCGCGGGTGGCAGCAGCGGCAGCGCAAGCGGCGGCGGCGGCGGATCGAGCGGTTACGCGAGCGGCACGGCCGATGCGACTAATTCCGATATTTCCGGTGACACGGGCGCTCAGGCAGCAACGGGCGGCACGAGCGGAACCAACACCTCCGGTGCCGGTGGCGCAGGCGGCGGGGCGACTACTGGGACGGCTGGAGCCGGCGGTGCGGGTACATCCGGCACGGCCGGTACCGGCGGTGACGCCACTACCGGCGCAGCCGGCGGTGGCGGAGCCGGTGGCAACGGCGGTGCGGGTGGCGCAGCAGCGAATGAATTCTCCGCGGCTCTGCAAAACTCCAACAGCAATACCATCACCATTTCCAATACCTTTACTCGCTTTGTTAACACCACCTCCCTAGACGGCACAGGTGAGTGGGATCGAGCATCACCACAGCTCTTGTTAACTTCGGCAGCAAACCGGTGGTGCTGGCGGTGCTGGTGGCGCAGGCACACGGTGGCGCTGCAACCGGCGGTAACGGCGGCAACAACAACCACAGCTCGTCTGCTTCACCGGCCGGCAATGGTGGTGATGCAAGCAACGGCGGCGCAACCAATGGCAGCGCAACCATCGGTGACGCAGGCGACGGCGGTAACGGTGGCGATGCGAATGCGGGTGACCAAGGCGCAGACGGCAACGGTGGCGCAGGCGCAAGCGGCGGCAACGCCGACGGATCCGGCTCCGGAACCGGCGGAAACGGCAATGGCGGCGGCGCAAGCGACGGCGGCGGCGCGGGTGCTGGCACTGGCGGAACCGGCAGCACCGGTAGCAATGGCGGTAATGCCGACAGCGCTGGATCCGGCGGCACGGGTGGCAGCACCAATAGCAACGGCAACGGCGGCTCGGCCAATGGCGGCGGAGCAGGCGGCGACCAAACCGGCGATAACAACGGCGGAACCGGCGGCGCAGGCGGCAGCACGGCAGGCGCAGGCGGCGGCGGTGGCGCGGGTGGCAGTAACACCGGCGGTGCGGGCGGCGCAGGTGGCGCAGGCGGTGCGGGCACCGGAACGGGTGGCGCGGGCGGCACGGCCAATGGCGGTGCAGGCACCGGCGGCGCAGGCACCGGAACCGGCACGGCTACGGCGGTGCGGGCGGCGCAGGCGGTGCAGGTACCGGCGGCACGAATACCGCAACAGCCAATGGCGGCGGCGGCGGCGCGGGCGGTTCCAACGGTAGCGCCAGCAATGGCAGCGCGACCAATGGTAGCGCCACAGCCGGCAATGGCGGCAATGGCGGCATGCGGCGCGCCGCACCAATGACCGCTACCGGCGGAGCAGGCGGCACAGGCAACGGCGGAACCGGCAACGGCGCCGTCGGTGGCGCTGGCGGCAATGCTACGCACGGCCGATATCGCTAACTTCTCCAACACCGTGGATGGCGGCAGCTTCTCCAACGCGGCGGGGATTACCGTTAGCAGCCAAAACACCGGCATAGGCGCGCTGATTCAACAAAGCGTGAACGTGCAGGCGAATTTGTCCGTTGGTAGTTCCGGAAATCCCGGCAACTAAACAGGCGGGCAATAGACAACGCTGGGGGGCTTCGCCTCCCAGCGTTTTTCCTTCGTATCAGTTGAGGAGCAGCACATGGGACGCAACCGCTCGATCATCGCCGGTTTGAGTCTGTTAATCGCAGGTAGCACAACCGCGTTCGCCGAGAACGAGTCAAACCGAGGCCGCGCAAATATTCAACCAAACGATGCCGGTCGAAACGCTGGCTCAAGAGCGTGGCGGGGACGTTCATGTTCAGAATAACAACCAAACGCAAATTCTTAACACCAACACCGTGAATGGCACGGTCAACGACGTCACGGTGCTCAACAACATCACCGGTGACAACAGCATCGATGGCGGCGCATTTACCGGCGCGCAAGGCGTGCCGATCGTGATCCAGAATTCCGGCAACGGTGTGCTGATTCAAAACGCGACAATACTCAATGTAACGATCGAACAATAAGCGATGACTTTCCTACGCATTCAATGTTTCTTGTTGTCCGCATTCCTGCTGGGCGGCGCGTCGTTACGCGCGCACGGCGGCGCGGCGGAACTGCCGGCGGAATTCGGCGGCGCCTATTCGGTGCCGGTGAAGAGTATGAAGACGGTGCTGGCGGAAATCCGCTTTCGCACCACGGTGCGGCAAAAATTCGATTTCAGTTGCGGCTCTGCCGCCGTGGCCACGCTGCTGACCCATCACTATCAGCGCCCGGTCACCGAAGAAGACGTCCTCAAAGTCATGTATGTCAAAGGCGATAAAGCGAAGATTCAACGTGAAGGATTTTCGCTGTTGGATATGAAGCAGTATTTGGAATCGATAGGCTTTCTAGCGGATGGCTTTGAAGCCACGGTCGATCAAATCGTCAAATTCGGCGCGCCCGGCATTGTGTTGGTTCAAGACAATGGCTACAAACATTTCGTGGTCATGAAGGGCGTTCAAAACGGAAAAGTGCTGCTGGGCGATCCGGCGCTCGGATCACGCGTCATGACCCGGGAAGCGTTCGAGAAAATTTGGGTTAGCCACATTTTCTTCGTTGTGCATAATAATCGTGAAGTGGCGCAGTTCAATGTCCCCGGCCATTGGTTCGTGCGGCCTACCGCATTTCTCAGCGATGCGATCAGCCGCGACAGCTTGGCGGCGATCACGTT
The DNA here is from genome assembly GCA_963714525.1 of uncultured Pseudomonadota bacterium. GTDB lineage: Bacteria > Pseudomonadota > Gammaproteobacteria > Burkholderiales > JALYOK01 > JALYOK01. The sequence goes on along the minus strand of CAVQPB010000007.1, from coordinate 16,312 downwards.
ATTGCGACCCGATCCGGCGACGGATTTCTGATGGGAGAAAATAATGACTAAGTCGTTCCGTAATCGGATCTTCTCGGCGCTAAGCTTGGGATTGTTGTCGTTAGTGCTCGCCCCGTTCGCAGCCGCGGACGAGAATCTCGTCTTTTCGCCCGAACAAGCCATCGACATGCAGCGGCTGGATAACTTGCGTGGCCAGTTCATGACCGATGGTGGATTGAAAATCTCATTGGGAATCGAGCGATCGGTATTCATCAACAATGAATTGGTCGCGACTTCGGTTTTGAACATACCGGATTTAGCGGCGCTGACGGCGCGCGGCGCAGCGGCGGCGCAACTGCAAGGCTCGCCCGCGACGGTGATACAAAATGGTCCCGGCAACAGCGTTGGCCAAAGTGTGCTGCAAAGCTTAGGCTCCGGCATGCTGACCGTTATCCAAAACAGCCTCGACAATCAGCTTCTTCAGGGCCAAACCATTATCAACACCACCATTTCGGGTGTCGGCTCCATGGGTATGAGCGAGACTATTTCCGCGTTGAATGTGCAAACGCGCAACGCGGCGCGTTAGTGACTTTGATTTAGGGGAGCGCTGATTTACTTCTAATTTGCTGGAATGCCCTGCCCAAAAGATCTTAGGGTAGGGTGGATCAAGCAAAGCGGATCCACCAACACGCCGTCAGTAAGTTCTACAAAAGCAGATCGTTCATGTAATTTACCCTCGAGCGCAGCGAAGGGTTCAGGATGACAGAGGAGTTTGGTGGATCCAGCGCTACGCGCTTTGATCCACCCTACGCTACGTTATCTTTGATTTGCGAGCGCGAATCGGAAACGAAAACCGATATCGTTACTTTTTGGGACTCAGCAAATGAAACTTATCGCTGAAATTCACTTCCGAGACAAACCATGCTTTATTGGGTTTGTAAAAATAAAACTCCCATGCGGTTAAATGGCGTTCTGATTTTAGTAAGTACACAAGCCGCACAAGCGAAGTGCCGAACGATTCTTCTCGGATAAGATCGAAACCTAAGACTTTTCCCAACGGCGGCAGCGCGGCCTCGGTTTGCTTGCGAATAGCGCCGCCCTGGCCTTTGTCCCGCGCGATGTTCGAACCTTCGAATAACTTGGAATAACCCGCTGCCATTTGTCCCTGCGCGATGGTTGAGAGAAACGCCTCGGCCATACCGCGCGGTGAGTTCTGGGCATAAACTGGACAAACGATTACGGTCAAACACAAAATAAACAAAATTCGTTGCATGGAGCATTCCTTTTTCCGTTACAAAAAAATCGCGGGCGTCACTTGCCGAACGAGGTGGGGAAACGCAACGTCAGTTGCACGTCAGGCGCATCCTTCGTAACGCCTATGCCCATCGACAGATTCATGTTGGTTTTCGGCGTGAGCTTGTAGGAATAACCGAGCAGGAACGTCCCGATCTGGGTTGTGAGTTCGCCCTCGGGCGCAGTGCCGTTGACTCTAGTCTTACCGAAAATGCTGTGATCGTAACCCAAGCTCAGTGAAGCGCGTTCGTTAAGTGACAAGCCCATACCGAAATTAAAGCCAACCGAATCACCCGGATCGACCTCACCGAACGAACGGCCTATGCTGTCGGTCACGTTGTCGCGTTTGATGTTCCACAAATAACTAAGACTACCGAAAAAAACCGCAGGGTCAGTCGGATAGATCACCGTGACGCCGGGTTGCACACCGTAAAAACCGGTGCCCGTCGGCTGCTCCTTGAAGCGCCCGCCGCCACGGGGAAATTCGGGATCTCGGTCCACCTCGAACTGATCTTTGCCGGTACGGGTTTTAAGGCGCAACGTTCCGACGTAATAGGGTTTTTCCATACCGCCGTCGTTGAATTGGTAACGTCCGGTCACTTCCACGTCACCCAGACCGGCTCCGGAGGATTTGAATTCTCCGTCGCGGAAAGACGCTTCAAGAAACTCTCGTGTTTGCAGCGTTTCGCGGCGATAAACATAGGGAAGCCGCGTTTCGATTTCAAATCGATTGGTAATTCCGTAGCGACCCGTCAACGTTGCCGTGTAAGTTTCGCGATTCGCGGTGCGAATATCCAGCACACCGATCAACAGCGCAGGAAAGATTTCAAAACCGATTACCGAAACCCGATTGCTCGATGAGTAAGCGTATTGCAGCGATGGCTCCACCGAAAACTTTCCCTTCGGTGTGAGCACGCCGGGCTGCTGGAAAATCGGCGCCACTTCCGGCGGTTTGGTATCGGTGCGTTTTGGCGCCTGCCCGACGGTCTGCGGCGGCTGGGGTGATTGCGGCGGCGGAGGTGGCGCCGGCTGCTGCGCCTGGGCAAGGTCTTGAGCGCCCCGACCTGCTTGCGCTTGCAACACATTGGTGGGAACGGGCGCCGCAGTAAGCGCCGCAGCTTCATCGACCATCCCAAGTTGCTTCAGCAAGTCGGCAATACGCGAACGTTGCGCATCCAGCGCCGCACGATCGGACTGTAATTGTTGTTCCTGTTGTGCGAGCGAACGGGTGAGTTCGTTTAGACGGATTCCCTCCTCTTTCAATTTTTGTTTCAGCATGTTGACTTCAGCCTGCGAGGGCTCGGCGTGAAGCGGAAGTGCGAATGACAATGTAGCAGCGAGCGCAGCGCGCGCCAGGATGTGGCCACCGCGATGTCGGCCATTGGTTTTACGGACCATACTTTCCTCCACGGACAATTATTCGAAAGCTTAACACTAGCGTTACGCTTTTCTCTCGATGTTAATGTCGAATTTATCCATCAGCCGATACAGCGTTACCCTTGAGACGCCGAGGTTACGTGCGGCGGCAGATACGTTGTTGGCCGTATCGACCAAACTCATCTGAATCGCATTTTTCTCGATCGCCGCGCGCACGCTTGAAAGCGTCGTGACGCCGTTATGGTGATCCGGCGTCGGCAAGCCCAAATCGTTGGCGTTCACCAGCCGATGCTCGCTCATGATCAATGCGCGCTGCACCCGATTGACCAGTTCGCGCACATTTCCCGGCCACTCATACTCGTTCATCGCGCGCAAGGCTTCTTGGCTAAAGCCTCGCACCAACGGATTTTTCTCCTGATGAAATTCCTCGAACAGCGCTCGCGTGAATATTTCCACGTCGCCGGGCCGATCGCGTAAGGGAGGTAGATTAAGATGCAGCACATTGAGGCGATAGTATAAATCCTCGCGGAAGCGGCCTTCGGCGACAGCCCTTTGCAAATCGACGTGGGTCGCGGCAACGACCCGGACATCGATGTGGATGGGCTCGTTAGAGCCCAACCGGACTATGGTTTTTTCTTGCAGGAAACGCAGCAGATTAGCTTGTAAACTTAACGGCAGGTCGCCGACTTCATCGAGGAAGATCACGCCGCCGGCCGCGGTTTCCAGACTTCCGATTTTACGCTGATAAGCGCCGGTGAAGGCGCCTTTTTCGTGGCCGAATAATTCCGAGTGGATCAAATTCTCCGCCAGACCGCCGCAGTTCACCGGTACGAAAGGACCGTCGGCACGCCAGGAGTTTTCATGGATAGCGCGGGCGACCAGCTCTTTGCCGGTGCCGCTTTCGCCGATGATCAGCACCGGCGCATCGACCTTGGTGATGCGGTCGAGTTTGCCGTACAACGCCAACATCGGCGGGCTCCTGCCCACCATTTGATAGCGGCCGACCCATTCGGGGGATTTGTTCAGATTGTGCTTCATTTGCGCCCGGCCGTGGGCATGACCGAGGGTGACCATCAATCGCTCGGCATCCAGCGGCAAGGTGTGGTGGTCGTAGAAATTCTCGATAACGAGTTTCGTAAAAGCAGGATTTTGCAGGCATTCCGGCGCGACGACGGCGAGCCACTCGACCGGATGTTTCATGGTCAACCGCTCCAGATCGTAAACGCTGAAGCAATCGAGATTCTCCAGTAACACAATGCCGACGTGATAAATTTCTTCGGCAGCGAGGGACTTCGCTTCCGTCACGGAATGCGTGACCTGTACTTCCCAGTCGTCGGACTGGATCGCTTCGCGTAATTGCTGTGTCGCAGCGGTAGGCTCCAACAGCAATAATTTCCTAACCCCCATCACAAGCTCCTCGTTATTCGTTTTGACTCCAAGGTATCGTTCCACACGTCTTAACTACAGGACATGCGCCAGCGCTCTTCATCAGACCCGGGATAGCTTGTTGTTTTTCTTAGTCGCTAATGCTACAGCTTACTCTTATTATTCTTTCCGATTTATCGCATGTCGGTTCGATGTTTTATAGTTATTTTTTAAATCATATGCCCAGATCGTGACAAAACCAATATATCGATTGGCCTAGGCCATTTGGCCTATTGAATATCCTATCAAAGTCAGATTTTGTCACAGGAATGTCAGATAAATTTATAAATCTCCTTTAAAATCATCTATTTGTTCTATTTAGCCCGTGTAATCGCGCTTAGTCTTGTTCAGAGAGCTACAACTTACGCATGACTCAGCGCACCTTATGCGAACTAACGCGTCCAAACGTGAACCCAATCGCTAATCACGTGAATTTGCTTACTTATTTCGTATTCACCGGTTTTGCGCGCGATGACGGCGCAGTCGGGGATCATCCCACCATCTTGCCCCACGCACGGATTAGGACCCGTGGGCGCTTTTTGCTCCATTTCATCGGCATCAAGAGCGGCGTGTTGCTGATCTAATTCGGTGGCCGACATGGTTTGGCCTTCCATGTTTTCAGGCATGGACTGCTGCTGTGGTTCGGCGTTGGGTGCTGGGCGAACTATGGCAGCCGGTTCTGGCGCTTGCGGCTTGTCGACCGTGTGATTGCTGCCGGTCACAAGTATTATGATTACCGCGATAACTGCCAGTAAAAATCCCATCTTCGTACTCCTTGCCTATTTTTCTTTCGTTTCCTGAAGTGCCGCCACAACCGAAACCGGATGCGGGCGTTAACACCTAGGATTTTATAGTGTTTTAGTTTCGGCTTTTTTTGATCGATGCAAGAATCGTACCGCTGAGTTTAAGTGATTGATTTAGAGAAAAACGGGTTGCAACATCAACAAACGAAGCGGTGAGAGTGTAAAGATTTGCGACACTACGTTTCACAATCAAGGCCGAAACTTGTAACGATTCCGATACACTTCAACGACGAGATTGCTGAATAATTAGACTTGGTCGAAAAACACGTCTGCCGGAAGAAGCAATAGGAGTGCGGCTCTCCAGATTTCCTATGGTGCAACGCAATGCCCATAAGGATTATAGGAAGGCTTGAGGCTAGTTATTCCGCCGCAACACGATCAGCAACATAACTACACCACCGATAATCATCGGCAAAGATAACCACTGTCCCATGCTGAGATTAAGCGCGAGCAGGCCGAGAAAATCATCCGGCTCTCTGGAGAATTCCGCTAAGAAGCGCAAGGTGCCGTAACCGATCAGGAAAACCGCGGACGCAGCGCCGAGTGGGCGAGATTTACTCGTATAGATCCATAAAATAATGAACAGCAACAAACCTTCCCCCGCCGCTTGATATAACTGCGAAGGATGGCGGACAACGTTGTCCACCGCTGGGAACTGCATACCCCACGGCACGCTGGTCGCGCGGCCCGGTAATTCTTGATTGATGAAATTTCCTATGCGGCCGAACATCAGTCCCGGTGGCGTGAGCGGCGCAACGAAATCCGTAACCGCGAACCAGTGTTTTTTGCGATTCCTAGCGAACAGCAACATCGCCAAGATCACACCGAGAAAACCGCCGTGAAAACTCATTCCGCCTTGCCACACGTAAAAAATTTCCAGCGGATGTTGCAAGTAATAATCGAGTTTGTAGAACAACACATAACCGAGACGGCCACCCACAATCGTTCCTAGCACGCCGTAAAAAATAAGGTCATCGAGTTCGCGCAAATTCCAGTTCAACCACGGTTGGGTCTTAATGCGATGGCGGCCCAATAACAGAATGCCCAAAAAACCGAGCACGTACATAAGGCCATACCAACGAACGGCGATAGGGCCGAGGGAGATCGCGATGGGATCGAATTGTGGGTGTATGAGCATGGGTATTTTTTTGTAAGGGCCGGGGAGGCTTTGCGGTAAAATTAAGTCATTATACGTAACCCACTTTTGGAGGGAAAACAATGGCCTATAACTGGCGCAGTAAACTCATCACCGCTGGTGTTTCCCGCTCGCCGAATCGCGCCATGTTGCGCGCAACCGGTTTTAAAGACGCCGACTTCGACAAGCCGCTGATCGGCATCGCCAACGGCCATTCCAATATGAATCCCTGCAACATGGGTATCCAGCCGCTGATCGATCGAGCCTTCGACGCGGTAAAAAGCGCGGGCGGCATGCCGCAGACGTTCGGCGTGCCGACCGTCACCGACGGTATCGGCATGGGTACCGAAGGAATGAAGTATTCGCTGGTGTCGCGCGAAGTGATTGCGGACGCGATCGAAACCTCCGTCAACGGTCAGATGATGGACGGCGCGCTGGTGGTCGGCGCCTGCGACAAAAACATGCCGGGCGGCATGATGGCGATCGCGCGCATGAACGTGCCTGCGATCTACGTTTATGGGGGCACCATCAAGCCCGGCAAATGGAAAGGCCAAGACCTCAACATCGTCAGCGCGTTCGAAGCGGTCGGCGCCTTCAGCGCCGGCACCATCAGCAAGGAAGATTTTGACGGGGTGGAAAATAATGCTTGTCCGAGCGCTGGCGCCTGCGCCGGCATGTACACGGCGAACACCATGTCGTCCTCCTTCGAGGCGCTGGGCATGAGCCTGCTGGGCTCGTCGAGCATGGCAGCGCCGGATGCCGAGAAGGCCGATAGCGCGGCGGAATCGGCGAAAGTGTTGCTCGAAGCCCTCAAGAAGAACATTCGTCCGCGCGACATCATCACCAAGAAATCCATCGAGAACGCGGTGACCTTGATCATGGCGACCGGCGGTTCGACCAACGGCGTGCTGCATTACCTCGCCATCGCTCACGCTGCGGAAGTGGAATGGAGCATCGATGATTTCGAGCGTGTGCGTCAAAAGTCGCCGGTGTTGTGCGACATGAAACCGTCCGGCAAATACGTCATGACCGATTTGCATAAAGCCGGCGGCGTGCCGCAAGTGTTGAAGATGTTGCTGAATAACGGATTGTTGCACGGCGATTGCCTGACCATCACCGGCAAAACCCTCGCAGAAGAATTGGCGAAGATCCCCGATGCGCCATCGAAAGATCAAGACGTGATTCGTCAATGGGACAATCCGTTGTATAAACAAGGTCACCTTGCGATCCTTAAGGGCAATCTCGCGCCCGAAGGCTGCGTTGCCAAAATCACGGGACTCAAGAACCCGGTCATCACCGGGCCGGCACGGGTGTTCGATTCGGAACCGGAAACCATGGAAGCGATCGTTGCCCGGAAAATCAAACCGGGCGACGTGGTCGTCATCCGTTACGAAGGACCGCGGGGCGGCCCCGGCATGCAGGAGATGCTGGCGCCGACCTCGGCGCTGATCGGCCAAGGTTTGGGCGATAGCGTCGGTCTGTTGACCGACGGACGCTTCAGCGGCGGCACCTGGGGCATGGTAGTCGGCCACGTCGCACCGGAAGCCTACGAAGGCGGCACGATCGCCTTGGTGCACGAAGGCGACTCGATCACCATCGACGCGCACAAACGCCTGATCCAACTCAATGTCCCCGACGAAGAATTAGCAAAACGCCGCGCCGCATGGAAACAACCGCCGCCGCGTTATACCCGTGGTCTGCTGGCGAAGTATATGAAGTTGGTGAGCACCGCGAGCAAGGGCGCGGTGACGGGTTAACGATACAAGGCGCAAGGTAGGGTGGATCAAGCGTAGCGGATCCACCTTCAGAGAATGGCATCCTGAACGAAGCGAAGGATCTCATTATTGATGTCGGAATGGTGGATCCGCTGCGCTTGATCCACCCTACGCACTCGTTGTCATTCCCGCGCAGGCGGGAATCCATAGTGCCGTCGTAAACAGCAATGCCAAATGGATTCCCGCCTTCGCGGGAATGACATCGGAAAGCTTATCGAAAACTAGCTATGGTCAGGAGCGATCCGATGGATTTCACGCTGCGCTCGCTATCTATATTCACCCTTCTCGCATTACTCGCCGCCTGCGGTGGAGGTGGTGGTAGCAGCGCAAATTCTCCACCGCAAAATTCTCAACTCGCATTCACGCAGACCGCGACAGGTTTTACCGAGCCGCTGTTCGTCACTCATGCGGGCGATGGCTCGAATCGCTTATTCATCGTCGAGCGCGGCGGGGCAATCAAGATAATCAAGAACGGAGCGATCCTCCTGGCGCCTTTCCTCGATCTCGCTTCTCGCATCACTGTCAGCGATGGAGAACAAGGCCTACTCGGACTCGCCTTCTCTCCCAACTACGCGACGAATGGCGAGTTTTATGTGAACTACTCTCTCGCGGCCGACGGCTCGACGGTAGTAGCGCGTTTTCGCGTGTCTAGCGACGCAGACGTCGCCGATTCCGACAGCGAGGAAATCATCCTCGTCGAGCCGCAACCGTTCGTCAATCACAACGGCGGCCACCTCGCCTTCGGGCCTGATGGCTTTTTATACATCGGACTCGGCGACGGCGGCAGCGGCGGCGATCCCGGCAATCGCGCGCAAAATTTAAGCGAGCGGCTCGGCAAAATACTACGCATCGATGTCGCATGCGGTACGACGCCATGCCCTCCACCATCGACGAACCCGTTTGTCTCCACCCCAAACGCCCGTGGAGAAATTTGGGCATCGGGTTTCCGCAATCCCTGGCGCTTCTCGTTCGATCGCTTGACCGGCGATCTTTACATCGGTGACGTCGGCCAAGGCGGGCAAGAAGAAATCGATTTTCAAGCGGCTGCGAGCAGCGGGGGTGAAAATTATGGCTGGCGCATACTCGAAGGCGACGCTTGTTTCGAACCGAGTAGCAACTGCACGCCGCCAACAAATTATTCCGCGCCCATCGCCACCTATACCCGCGACGCGAGTTGCTCGTCGGTAACCGGCGGCTATGCATATCGTGGTCCCGCTGACACAGTACTCGACGGCAGTTACATCTATGCGGATTTTTGCGATGGCCGTGTGTGGCGATTGAAGCGCAATAGCGCTACTTGGCAAAACGAGTTACTCGCGGATACCGATTTTTCCGTGTCGAGTTTTGGCGAAGATCAAGCGGGGAATTTGTATTTAGTGGATTATGGGGGAACGATCTACCGGGTAACCGGAAAGTAAAAAAATGTAGGGCGGATCTCACCCGCCAGACACCTAGGAGGGCGCAATCCCAATTGCGCCGTACGCAAGTTGATAGGTGCAATACGCTTCGCTATTGCACCCTACATTTTCTTTTGCGACTCCTGAATCATCTTATCGCGCATCACAAATTTTTGCGGCTTGCCTGTCGCGGTGAGCGATAACTCTGGAACGAAGCGTATGATGCGCGGGATTTTGTAATGGGCGATTTGGCCTTGGCAGTAATTTTGAATTTCGTCTACATCGGCTGATAGTCCGGGCTTTAACACGATCCATGCACAAATTTCTTCGCCGTACTTCGCGTCCGGCACACCGAATACGCTGACGCTTTGTATTTTAGGATGGCGAAATAAAAATTCTTCGATTTCGCGCGGGTAGACGTTTTCACCGCCGCGGATCAGCATGTCTTTCACTCGCCCGACGATGTTGCAGTAGCCTTCCGCATCGATCGTCGCGAGGTCGCCGGTGTGCATCCACCCGGCTTTGTCGATGGATTCAACGGTGCGCTCGTCGTCTTCCCAATAACCCTGCATGACCAGATAGCCGCGCGTGCAGAGTTCGCCTTGTTTGCCGACGGGTACGATGCGGCCATTTTCATCGACGATTTTTACTTCGACGTGGGGTTGAATACGGCCGACGGTCGAGACTCTCTTTTCCAGTGGATCTTCGATGCTCGATTGAAATGAAATCGGGCTGGTTTCCGTCATGCCATACGCGATGGTGATTTCTTTCATGTGCATGTCGTTCACCACACGGCGCATGGTTTCGATCGGACACGGCGCGCCGGCCATAACGCCGGTGCGCAATGACGAGACATCGTAATTACGAAACTCGGGATGATCGAGCTGAGCGATGAACATGGTCGGCACGCCGTGCAATGCCGTGCAACGATGTTGTTGGATTGCGCTCAAGGTCTCGACCGCATCGAAACTCGTACCCGGAAATACCATCGCGGCACCGACAACGGTGCACGCCAACACGCCGATCACCATGCCGAAACAATGATAGAGCGGCACGGGGATGACCAGTTTGTCTTTCTCCGTCAAGCGCATTGCCACGGCGGCGTAACGCGCGTTGTTGACGATGTTGAAATGAGTCAACGTTGCGCCCTTAGGCGCGCCGGTGGTGCCGCTGGTGAATTGGATGTTGATCGCATCATCCGGATCGAGGGATTTAGCAATATCGTCCAAGCGCGATTTGTGCGCTGGGCCGGAAATGCTCGCGAGTTTTTTGAACGCCATCACACCCGCAGGTTTTTCGCCGTCGCCGATCAAGACGACTTGCTCGAGATGGGGAAAGCGCGCGAGCTGCAAGCGCTTGTGTCCGGAGTGGCGGTTAATCTCCGGCGCCAATTCCTTCAGCATCGCAACGTAGTCGCTCGACTTCAGCCACCGCGCCATGATCAACACGCGGCACTGAACTTTGTTGAGCGCGTATTCCAGTTCCGAGGTGCGGTAAGCGGGATTAATGTTAACGAGGATCGCGCCGATACGTGCGGTACCGAATTGCGTCAACAACCATTCGACACAGTTCGGCGCCCAGATGCCAACTCTATCGCCGCGCTGGATGCCGAGGGCCAACAATCCCGCTGCGACTTCGTCGCTGCGGCGCTTGAGATCGTGCCACGACAGATGCTCACGATCCTTGGCGAAAATTACTGCATCGTGGGCGCCGTGGTTCATTGCGGCTTCGTCTAAAAGGGTGGGAATGGTGATGAAGCGCAGTGGGTCTTGCGTTGCGCCCGATACGTAGGATAGGCCCATTTGCGGGCGCTGCTGGTTGTTAGCGCTCAGATGCGAATTGCGGCGATGTGAAGGGATTAGACATTCGACGCCATTCCGCTACCTCGCCCTCTCCCTGTAACGGGGTGAAGGATTACTCCCTCTCCCGCTCGCGGGAGAGGGTTGGGTGAGGGGAGGTCTTTGTTTCAAGTAAACGGGTTTCAACATTTAGTAGCGAGGAAAAGCAGATCCTTCGTCAAGTTTACCCTCAGCTCAGCGAAGGTTCGGGATGCAATCGACAATTACAAATTGTGCCAATCGCCAATCTGCTCGAACGCGTGGGCGGCACGATAAATAGTCGACTCATTGTAGTGTTTGGCGATCAACATCATGCCGATGGGCAAGCCTTGACTCATGCCGCACGGAATGCTCATCGCCGGATGGCCGGTGACGTCGAACGGACAAGTGTTCGGCAACATCGCGAACGCCGCCTCGCACCACTGCGCGAGCGGCGCATTTTGCGGCGGAATCGGCGGCGCTTTGAAAGGCAGCGTCGGCATCAACAGCAAATCGTAACGGCTCAACACATCGTCGTAGGACTTACGCAGCAAGCGCGCGAGGTTTTGCGCTTTTGCATAAAAATGGCCGCGATAGTTGCGGATAAAATATTCGCCGGCGAACATGGAAATTTTCAAGGTGCGCGATAGCTCGTTCGCGCGGGCGCGCCAGTTCGCGTGGGCGTCGAGCAGGCTGGTGGTGTACATGCCCTTCCAATTAAAGCCCATGCCGTTGCCGTGCATCATCTGCGCCTGCAAGCCTTCCAGCGCGATCGGCGTCCAGATGGCGGGGCCGTCCAAATGCATGGGAATGGAAACTTCTTCGACCGAGGCCCCGAGCGCCCGTAGACGGTCGGCGCCTTGCCGTACTTTTTGATCGACATCGTTTTCGCTGACCGCAAAGCCGAAGCCTTCGGTCACCACGCCGATGCGCATGCCCGCTACGCCGCGGCCTAGCGCCGCCGTATACTTATCGACGCGAACGTTGTATTGGCGCGGGTCGAGGCCGTCCTCGCCGGCGAGCACTTCGAGCAACAGCGCATTGTCGGCGACGTTGGTGGTCATCGGTCCGGTGTGATCGATGGTGGCTTCGATCGGCATCACGCCGGTGTAGGGCACCAAACCGTGGGTCGGCTTCATGCCGTAACAACCGGAAAAAGCGGCGGGCATGCGGATCGAGCCGCCTTGATCGCCGCCGATCGCCATCTCCACTTCGCCGGCGCCCACTAGCGCGCCGGAACCACTCGACGAGCCGCCCGCCGTGTGGCCATATTTATAGGGGTTGTGCACCGGCCCGGTGGAATTGGTATGGCTGCCGCCGGATAAACAAAAATGCTCGCAATGGGCTTTGCCGACGATGGTGCCGCCGGCATCGAGTATGCGCGTGACGATGGTGGCATCGACATCGGGAACATAACCTTCCAACGTCGACGAACCGTTCATCATCGGTACGCCGGCCAAGCACACGTTGTCTTTTAACACGATGCGTTTTCCACTCAGCGGACCGTGGGCCGCGCCGCGCACTTCGGTTTTGACGGCCCAAGCATTGAGCGGATTTTCCGCGGCGCCAGGACGATAGCCCGGCGTGCGCGGATAACGCACCGGCGGCAAATAATCCGGTAACTGGGCGACGCGATCATAGGCCTGGAAGGTGCCTTCCATCACGTCGAGATATTCGTTCACTTCGCGATCGGACATGCTCATGTGCAGCGATGCGACGATATCTTTCAGTTGATCGAGGGTAGGGCGTTTGACGTTAGCCATGGCGGTTCCTGTTGCGGTGGTGGGTGCGGCTTTTGTGCTATTTGCGGATACTGAAGCCGGCTTGGTATGCGCTATATGAGTGGCTGGAGAATGGCTACCAGCTTGCCTCTCAGGCCGATTGTTCGGCGCCGGTTGGGGCGCGGGTGTGTTGCCGGTGCGAGTCATGCGCACGTTGCCCATGCCTAGCGCCGCCGCCAACGCGCCGGTCGCGCCGATTTCGTGAGCGGCGAATTCGCGTTCGATTTTGCCTTTTTCCAGCACGGCGATACGCGTCGCAACATCGAGCACCAGATCCAAATTTTGTTCGACGATGATCATCGTCAGGCCCGCATGCTTGCGCAGCTTCGCCAGCGTGTGGCCGATCTCTTGCACGATCGAAGGTTGTATCCCTTCGGACGGTTCGTCGAGTAATAGTATCCAGGGATGGGGCACCAGCGCGCGCGCCAATGCGAGGATCTGCTGCTCGCCGCCGGAGAGCGTGCCGCCGCGCCGATCGAGCAGGGCCGCGAGGCGCGGAAACAGCGCGACCACGCGATCGACCGCTTCTTGCTCCGATTCATCGGAGTCGTTTATCCAAGCCAAGCGCAAATTATCCAGCGCACTTAAGCTCGGCAGAATACCGCGCCCTTGCGGCACATAGGCGATTCCGGCGCGGCTGCGAATGTGTGCCGCTTGATGAGTCGCATCGACGCCATCCAGCGTAATTTTGCCGGAGGTCAGCGGCAGCAAACCCATCAAGGCTTTCAACAACGTGGACTTGCCCATGCCGTTGTGGCCGACGACGCCGAGGGCATCGCCTTCCTGCAATGAAAACGATACGCCGTGCAGCACTGGCACCGATCCATAACCGGCGCGAACCTCGTGCACCTCTAATACGATGCGCGGATGTTCGAGGCTTGCTTCTTTAGCGCTCATTTTGCTCGCGTCCCGATATATACTTCGCGTACTTTTTCATCGCTCAATACGTGATCGCACGGACCTTCCATCAACACCGCGCCTTGGTGAAATACCGTCACGTTCGAGCCTAGCATACGCACGAATTCCATATCGTGATCGACCACGATTACCGACGCGGTTTGATTGATGCGGCGGATAACTTTCGCCAGGCGTTCCACTTCATCGCCGGTCATGCCGGCGGCGGGCTCATCGAGCAACACCAGCCATGGACGCTGCACCAACACCATGCCGATCTCGACCAACTGGCGCTGGCCGTGGGCGAGTTCACCAACGAGCCGTTTGCAAAAATCAGCGAGCTGAAGTTCGGTGATGATTTCTTCCACCGCGCCCGCCGTACCGTTCCAGCCATGAATGCGACGGGCCGCGAGCCAAAGATTTTCTTCGGCGGTGAGGCCGTTCATCACCGACGGTACTTGGGTCTTGATGCCGACGCCGAGCCGCACGATTTCGTGAGCGCGCCAACCGGTGACATCGCTGCCGCGAATGAACACACGGCCGTTGCCGTGGTTGAGCGGATACTGGCCGGTCAGGCATTTGAAAAAAGTGCTTTTGCCGGCGCCGTTCGGCCCGATCAAACAGCGCAACTCGCGCTCACGCAAATTGAAATTGACGTTGTTGACGGCAACCACGCCGCCGAAACGCATGGTCAACTCGTGGGTTTCCACCACGCCGCTCATGATCGCTCCGCGGGTCTCACGGTCAATCGCTGCCGCGCGCGGCCGCCGTTACGCGGCGCGCGGCTGCGGCGCGAACGATTTCCCCACCAATGTTGGATCGCCGGAACCACGCCGCTGGGCATCGCCAGCACGACGAGGATAAGAATCACACCGAACACCAGAAAATTATTGATCAGCGTTTGCTGGCCGAGCAGCAGCTTGACCATGCCCAGCACCATGGCGCCGAGTATCGGGCCGATCAATGTACCGACGCCGCCCACCATGGTCCAGATAATGACGTCCGACGATGTCTGCAAGCTGAACACGCTGGGTGTAACGATCTCTGCCCAGTTTGCAAAGTAGCAGCCCGAGAGGCCCGCCATCGCGGCGCTGATGGTGAAAATCGTGGTCTTGCACGCCGGCACGTTATAGCCGAGTAATTCGCAGCGCATTTCGTTTTCGCGTATGCCGAGCAACACGCGGCCGAACGAGCGGGCAAGGATCCACCGGCACAGCAAATAACACAGCAACAACGACACGGCGCAGACGTAATACATCGGCACGCCCCACAGCGATATTTGCGGTGCACCGGGCACGTTGAGAGTCGGGAACCCCGGCATGCCGTTGAAGCCGCCGAGGCGCGCGTCGCCGATCGCATATTGATCACCGGCGGTCGCATTCATGAATTTAAACATGATGAGCGAAACAACTAACGTGATCACGCCCATATAGACATCGCTGATGCGGCCGTAAAACATCATGGCGCCGATGATCGCCGCGACGATGGCGGGAACGAGCACGGCGAGGATCAACGGTATGGTGCTTTCGCCGATGTTCACGGCGGCCACGGCATAGACATAAGCGCCTAAACCGAAATAGGCCGAATGCCCGAAGCTCAAGATGCCCGCATAGCCCCACATGAGACCCAACGACAAAGCAAACAGCGCCCAGATCAGCAACACGGTCGGCGTGTGAGTTTCGTAAACTAGCGGCCACAATAACAATACCAGCGCGAAGGCGATGAACCAACCCCAGCGCACGCCGCCGATGGAGCGCCAGGCAGTAATCAAGTGCTGTTCCGGAAGAACCGGCCTGTTATTCCCTGTGGCATCAAACGCAGCAACACGATAGCGAGCGCGAGCATCGCGATTTCGCCGATGACCGGCGTCGACGCGAATGATACGACTTGACTGATTACGCCGAAAATGACGGAACTCGACACCGTACCCGCAATCACCGCCGCGCCACCGGTGACGATGGTGATAAATGCTTTGGCGATGTATGCGCCGCCGGATGTCGGCAGCAAGCCCGTGAGGGGAGCGAGGACGCCACCGGCCAAACCCGCCAAGGCGGCGCCGGCGCTGAAGGTAATCATATAGACCGTGCGCGGGTTGTAGCCGAGAGACGAAGCGACATCGGCATTCTGCATGGCGCCGCGCGCGATCAAACCGACGCGCGTGTAGCGCAACGTTAACCACAACCCGACCATCACGGCGATGGCGACAAAAATGATGAATAAATTGTAGCCGCCCATCTGGAAGCTGCCGAGTTGGTAACCGGAAATCGGCGTCGGCACGTTCACCGCCGAGCTGCCGAATATCATCGTCACCGCGCCGATCAAAAATAAACTCAGGCCCCAGGTCGCGAGCATGGTTCTATCATGCCGGCGTAAAGAAAGCGGATGGTCAAGCGCTGACGGTGCGCCCGATTAATCCGGGAGCGGATCGGTGCGACGATCAACATCGCAAAATAAACATTGATGCCGGCCTTGTAACAAGTGAGCGTGGTGTAACCACCTAGCATGACGAATTCGCCGTGGGCGAGATTAATCACGCGCATCATGCCGAACACGATGGCCAGCCCCGCGCTGGTCAGCGCGAAGAAAGCGATCATGTAGATGATTTCAAGAAAAACTACGCCGGCGTAATCCATTTA
>CAVQPB010000006.1:0-444813 GCA_963714525.1 uncultured Pseudomonadota bacterium | reverse complement strand
CGGATACCATGCTGGGTAACGACGGCGACGACACGCTGTTCGGCAACCACGGGAACGATGTCCTCGATGGCGGACTTGGTCAAGACACTTTACATGGTAACGCCGGGGATGACGATTTTGAAAGCGGCTCCGGTGGCGATAGCTTGAATGGCGGCACGGGTAGCGATACGTACCGGTTCGGTAGAGGCTCCGGCTACGTCGGTGTATTCGAAACAAAGGATGCTCGAATGGATACCGACCGAATCCTGATGGCGGCTAATATTAATCCCAATGACGTGTCGGTTAGTCAGTCCGGAACAACATTAAGTTTGATAATTAATGGCGCAAGTGAAGGAATATCCGTCGTTGATTTCTTTGCACAGCCTTTGTACGACTCCGGATTCGACCGTCAAGGAGACGACCTTATCATCTGGATGGTCGCAAAACCAGAATACAAACTGACAGTTCCCGGATATTATCTGGCGCCGGGTGGAAGCGGTAATCCCTCTAGCGACACGGTTTTCACCCAAGATGGTTACGACCTGATCTTAGGGGTCGCCGGATTCCCACAAACTACCCGCGTAGCCGATTTCTATTATGGAAATGAGATTGAGGAAGTTCGTTTTGCCGACGGAACCGTATGGACGTCTGCTATGTTGATCGAGATGACCAAGACCATACGTGGAACAGAGTTCGATGATGCGCTCGTTGGTACAGTCGACGATAACAAAATGTACGGTTACGCCGGCAACGATACGTTGGAGGGCTATGACGGTAATGATCTGCTCGATGGCGGCGCCGGTAGTGATACCCTCAGCGGCGGCATCGGCGACGATCGTTATATCGTTGATAATACTGGCGACGTAACCACCGAGTTAGCAAATGAGGGCATCGACACAGTAGAAAGCTCGGTGACTCGTACCTTAAGTAATAATATCGAGAATCTGATCCTGACGGGCACCACCGCGATCAACGCAACCGGCAATTCATTGGCCAACACACTTATTGGCAACGACGCGAATAATGCACTGAACGGAGGCACGGGCGCAGACAGCATGACCGGTAAATTGGGCAACGACACCTATGTGGTCGACAACGCTGGAGACGCAGTCATCGAAGCAGCAAACGAAGGCACTGATCTGGTTCAAAGCTCGATCACGCACACGTTAGCCGCCAACATCGAGAATCTCACCCTGACCGCTACTACTGCAACCAACGGCACGGGCAATGGTCTGGATAACGTACTGATCGGCAATACCGCCAACAATACCCTCAACGCTGGCGCAGGTAACGATACCCTGAGCGGTGGAACCGGTATCGACACCATGCTCGGCGGTACCGGCAACGATATCTACGTCGTCGACGTGGCGGGTGACATCGTGACCGAAAACGTTAATGAGGGCACCGACACGGTGCAGGCCGGCATTACCTACACCTTGAGCAACAACGTCGAGAACCTCACCCTGACCGGCACGGCAGTGGTGAGCGGCACCGGCAACACGCTCAACAACAGCCTGCTCGGCAACAGCGCCAACAACACTCTCGACGGCGGTGCGGGTGACGACACGTTCAACGGTGGAGCCGGAACCGATACGCTTAAAGGCGGACTCGGCAACGATACCTTCATCGTCGATACGACCACCGATGTCCTCACCGAAAACCTTAACGAAGGCACCGACACTGTGCAAAGCTCGGTCACCCTCACCCTAGGTAATAACCTAGAAAAACTCGTCCTCACTGGAACAACGGCGATTAACGGTACCGGCAATACCCTCAACAACACCCTCACCGGCAACAGTGCCAATAACACCTTAAGCGGCGGCGCCGGCGCGGATACCCTGATCGGTGGCGCAGGCAACGATACCTATGTAGTCGACAGCGTCAGCGACGTGATCACTGAAAATAGTAACGAAGGGACCGATCTGGTTCAAAGTTCCGTTACTTATACGCTAGCAGCGAACGTCGAGAATCTAACCTTGACCGGTACGACCGCAATCAACGGCATTGGCAATAGTTTGGCTAATACCTTGACGGGCAATTCGGCGGTGAATGCCCTGACGGGCGGCGCTGGCGACGACATCTACGTCGTTACTGCCGGCGATACGACGGTGGAAAACGCAAATGCAGGTATCGACACGGTCCAGTCCAGCGCGACTTGGACGCTGGCAGCCAACATTGAAAACCTCACCCTAACCGGCACGACGGCGATCAACGGTACCGGTAATGCACTGAACAATAGCTTCACGGGAAATAGCGCCAACAACATCCTGGATGGCGGCGCTGGGGATGATACGTTTAATGGCGGTGCCGGAACCGATACGCTTAAGGGCGGACTCGGCAACGATACCTTTATTGTCGACACTACCACAGACGTCATCACAGAAAATCTCAACGAAGGTGTGGACCGGGTGGACAGCTCCGTCACCTATACCTTAGGCAACAATGTCGAAGGTTTGATCCTCACCGGTACCACGGCAATCAATGGTACCGGCAACACACTGAATAACTTAGTGCGTGGCAATACTGTCAACAACATCCTGATGGGAAATACGGGTGTCGATATCCTCGAGGGTGGAGCAGGAAACGATACGCTGTCCGACAGCAGTGGCAACGGCCTTTATAACGGCGGCGCCGGAACCGATACGATTACCGGTTCGGCGAACAATGAACTCTTCCTCGGTGGTGCCGGCAATGACACCGTTACCACCGGCACCGGCGCAGACCTGATCGGATTCAACCGCGGCGATGGTCAAGATATCGTCAACGCCAGCACCGGTGCGGATAACAGTATCTCATTAGGTGGTGGCATCACATATACCGATCTTAACTTCAAGAAGAACGCCAATGACTTGGTCCTGGACGTGGGGGCGACAGAGCAAATTACCCTAAAGGATTGGTATGTGGGCACCGCAAACAAGAGCGTCATTAATCTGCAGATGATCGCTGAAGCAATGGCGGACTTCAGTGCGGGCGGAAGCGATCCGATCCGCAACAACAAAGTTGAGACATTCAACTTTGCTGGATTGGTGGGTCGCTTTGATCAGGCCAGAGCGGCCACGCCTACCCTTACGAGCTGGGCGTTGACCAATGCGTTGCTCGACTTCCATATCGGCAACAGCGACGCCGCGGCGATGGGTGGCGATCTGGCTTATCAGTATGGAAAGACCGGCAATCTGAACAATGCGTCGTTCACGCCAGCGCAGGGTATCTTAGGCAATACGGGCTTTGGCACGACGGCACAAGCTTTGCAACCGGTGGCTAACTTGCAGGATACGACGCCGCGGTTGGGGTAGTTCGGCAACATAAAGGACACCGATTCGGAACAATCAAATGCCTTCGAATCGGTGTTTGCTTTTTACAACCGGCAAATGCAAGTTCTAATTCCCGCCACCGTGAAAGTCACAGGGCGCTGAACAGCAGATACGTTATCTGATTAAGTAATGGCCAAAAATCCCAGCAAAGATCGCCCCGCCCACCCAGTTATTATGCCGAAACGCTTGAAAGCATCCTGCACGATCGCGGTTGCGAATGAGGCCGTAGTGATACGCCATCATGCTTGCAGCAATGGTTAGTCCGATGTAGTAAATCCAGCCAAAACCCAGCGACAAGCCGATCATCGCCATGATGCCGATCACCAACGCGTAGCAAATCATCACCGCGGCGACGTCGTAGCGTGCGAACAATATCGCCGACGTGTGCAGGCCGAGCTTGACGTCGTCGTTACGGTCGACCATCGCGTATTCGGTGTCGTAGGCGATGGCCCAAAAAATATTTGCTAGCAACATGACCCAGGCCAACATTGGAACGGCGCCGGTTTGCGCGGCGAATGCCATGGGGATGCCGAAGCCGAATGCGACGCCGAGATAGGCTTGCGGGATGGCGAAGAAGCGTTTGGTGTAAGGGTAGCTCGCGGCGATCAAGAGCGCGGGGACGGAGAGCGCTACTGTGAGTGTGTTGGTTTGCAGCACTAACAAGAACGCCAGCAACGCCAGCACGCCGGCCACTGCTAGCGCTTCTTTCTCGGAAATTTTTCCCGACGTGAGCGGACGATTCTTGGTGCGCTCCACATGCAAATCGAAATCGCGATCCGCATAGTCGTTAATCGCACACCCCGCCGAGCGCATGAGTAAAGTCCCGAGCGAGAAAATCAAAATCAACTTGATGCTCGGCTTACCATCGGCGGCGATCCACAGCGCCCACAGCGTGGGCCACAGCAGCAATAGCGTGCCGATGGGTTTGTCCAGACGCACCAACTTGGCATACAACACCAGGCGATCAACCGCGGCGCTCATACTTTGAGATAGTCGATTTTGGTATGCATCCAGCGCGCGAGATGTCGGTCTGCCGTGGCGGGATCCTGTTGCAATAAACGTTCGGCCCAGTCTCGCGCGGCTTCCAACAGATCGAGGTCTTGTTCGAGATCGGCGAATCGTAACATGGGTGCGCCGCTTTGCCGGGCGCCGAGAAATTCTCCCGGCCCGCGCAGCGCCAGGTCTTGCCGGGCGATTTCGAAACCGTCGGTGTTCTCATAGATGATCTTCAGCCGCGCCCGTGCGGTGTCCGACAATGGGTTTTGGAACAACAAAATACATGTGCTTTGCTGTGCGCCGCGTCCGACGCGGCCGCGCAGTTGGTGCAGTTGTGACAGGCCCATGCGTTCGGCGTTTTCGATCACCATCAATGTAGCATTCGGCACATCGACGCCGACTTCGATCACCGTCGTTGCCACTAGCAATTGAATCTCACCGGATTGGAAGGCTTCCATCACCGCGGCTTTTTCCGCGGGCGTTAAGCGTCCATGCACCAAGCCCACGTGAAGTTCGGGAAACGTTGTTTCGAGGTGAGCGAAGGTATCGACCGCCGTTTGCAATTGCAATGCTTCCGATTCCTCGATCAGCGGGCACACCCAATAGGCCTGCGCGCCGTCCTGGCACGCCGCGCGGATACGCGCGATCACTTCATCGCGCCGGGCATCGGAGACGAGCTTAGTGACGACGGGCGAGCGTCCTGGCGGCAGTTGATCGATCACCGATACATCGAGATCGGCGAAGAAGCTCATGGCGAGCGTACGCGGAATCGGCGTCGCGCTCATCATCAATTGATGCGGTTGGGTAGATCCGCGCGAGCCTTTGCCGCGCAGGGCGAGGCGCTGATCGACGCCAAAGCGATGCTGTTCGTCGATCACCACCAGACCTAAGCGATGGAACGCTACATCCGCTTGAAACAGCGCGTGGGTGCCGACGATGAGTTGCGCCTCACCGTTACTCGCGGCCTCGAGCGCGGTCCGCTTCGCTTTGCTCTTGAGGCTGCCGGTGAGCCAAGCGGTCTCAACGCCGAGCGGCGTCAGCATCGCGGCTATTTTGCGAAAGTGTTGCTCGGCCAATATTTCCGTCGGCGCCATCAACACCGCTTGATAGCCGTTGGCGATGGCGCGCGCGCAGGCGAGGGCGGCGACGATGGTTTTGCCGCTGCCGACATCGCCTTGCAGCAAGCGCTGCATCGGATGGCCTTGGCTGAGATCGCGATTGATTTCATCCAGCGCACGTTGCTGCGCGCTGGTTAGCTCAAAGGGCAGCGACGCCATAAACTGCGCGACGAGCGAGCCGGCTTTAGCGAACTTAGGCGCCCGGTGGGTGCGACGCTCGCGATAGGCGCGGCGCATGGATAGTTGTTGTGCAAGCAATTCGTCGAACTTCAATCGCCGCCATGCCGCTGAGGATTTGTCATCCAATTGGCTTTGCGATTGATCCGGCGCAGGATGGTGCAGCCGGTTCACGCTCGCTTCAAAACTGTGCAGCGAGAGCTGCTTCAATAAACCATCCGACAGCGTATCGCTCAGATCGCAGCGAGCTAGGGCTTGATGAACCAGCTTTTTGATGGTCGCTTGCGGCAAACCAGCGGTAGTCGGATATACCGGCGTTAAGGATTCCGCCAGCGGCACGCCTTCGGCGACGACCCGATACTTGGGATGCACCATCTCCGGCCCGAAATAGCCTTGGCGCTGTTCACCCAACACCCGCACACGTTTGCCGACTTCGAGTTGTTTGATCTGGCTTGGATAAAAATTGAAGAAGCGTAGATACAGCACCGCCGTGCCATCGGCGATCTGGCACACCAACTGGCGCCGTGGCCGATATTGAATCTCCGCATGCAGTAGCTCGCCCTCGGTTTGTGCAACGCGATCAAAAGGCAAGTCGCTGATCGGGTAAAGATGGGTTTCGTCTTCGTAGCGCAGCGGCAGGTGCAACACGAGGTCGAAATCAACGCGAATACCTAATTTTTCCAAACGGTTACGCGTGGGTGCGCTTAGCGAATCCAGTATCGAAACGACATTACGTTTCGATGGCGAGGAAGGCTTGGTCGCGCGCGGAATCTAATCGCTTCCTTTGACTCGGTTGACGCGCACTACTTCTGGGACAGCGCGCAATTTTTGCATCACCACGGCCAAGTGGGTGTGATCCTTCACCTGAACGGTAAAGTTGATGGTGGTGTAAACCTGGGAATCTTTTTCTTCGGTGGAGAAGTTTTCGATATTCGAGTTCGCCTCGGCGATGCTCGCCGCGATGCGAGCCAGCACACCGGGTTGATTCGCGGCGACGATTTTGATGCGCACATCGAACACGCGGTCGCCGGCGTTGTCCCAGTCAACGTCGATCCAGCGATCGGGATCGGCGCGAAACTGGCGGATGGTGCGGCAATCGTGGGTATGGATTGTTAGCCCTTGACCTTTATTGATATAGCCGAGGATGGGATCGCCGGGAATGGGCATACAACATTGGGCGAATTGAACCGCCATGCCTTCGCTGCCGCGAATGGTGATGCTGCCCAGTTTGTGATCGTGGGTGATGCTCGGGTCCGAAAGCCGCAGCAATCGGCTGGCGACGACTACGTTGAGCCGCTTGCCGAGGCCGATGTCGGATAGCACCATCTCGCGTGTCTTGCTCTTGTCGCCGCGCAGCAATTGTTCCCAATGGCCGTCGTTGATGTCCGCCGGCTCGACCTTCAGCGCGCGCAGCGCTTGATTGAGCAAGCGCTCGCCGAGCATCACCGATTCATCAAAACGCATCGTCTTTAAGTAATGGCGAATCTGGGATCGGGCCTTGCCGGTAACCACGAAATTGAGCCAACCGGGATTGGGCGCGGCGTGAGGCGCCGTGACGATCTCCACCCGATCGCCGCTCTTGAGCGGGGTGCGCAACGGCGCGAGTTCGTGGTTGATCTTAACCGCGACACAGCGATCGCCGATGTCGGTGTGGACGGCATACGCAAAATCAACCGCGGTTGCGCCCTTGGGCAATGACTTGATTTCGCCCCGCGGCGTGAAGACATAGACTTCATCGGGGAAAAGATCGACTTTGACGTACTCCAGAAATTCCGCCGAGTCGCGGCTTTGCGTTTGAATCTCCAACAACGATTGCAGCAGATGGTGGGTGCGCTTCTGCAACTCGTTCAACGAGCTGTCGGTGGATTTATAGAGCCAGTGAGACGCGACGCCCGCTTCCGCGATGCGGTGCATGTCCTGCGTACGAATCTGTATCTCGATCGGCGTACCGAATGGACCGATCAAGGCGGTATGCAAAGCTTGATAGCCGTTTGCCTTCGGGATGCCGATGTAATCTTTGAACTTGCCGGGTATGGGTTTGTACAAGTTGTGCAGCGCGCCCAAGGCTAAATAACAGGACGGCAAATCCTTCACGATCACCCGCAAGCCATAGATATCCAACACCTCAGCGAAACTCAAGGACTTCTCGATCATCTTTTTGTAGATGCTGTAAAGATGCTTCTCCCGTCCGTAGACGCTGGCATCGATTTTATTCGCGGCGAGACGTTCTTCGATGGCGTGTTGAATCTTCGATACGACTTCGCGGCGATTGCCGCGGGCGGATTTAATCGCCTTGGTCAGAACGCGGTAACGCGTTGGATACAAATAACGGAACGCGAGTTCCTGCAGCTCTTGATAGATGCTGTTCAGACCGAGACGATTGGCGATCGGCGCATAAATATCCAAGGTCTCGCGGGCGATACGGGTTTGCTGTTCGCGATTCACCGCGTCCAGCGTACGCATGTTATGCAGGCGATCCGCCAGTTTGATCAGGATCACGCGCACATCGCGCGCCATCGCCAGCAACATCTTGCGGAAGTTTTCCGCCTGCGCGTGCTGCTGGGATTCGAATTCTATCTTGGTGAGCTTCGAAACGCCGTCGACCAAATCGCCCACGGGTTTGCCGAAGGCGCGGGTGATTTCCCGCTGGGTCGTGCCGGTGTCTTCTACCGTATCGTGCAGCAGCGCCGCCATCAGCGCCTGCGGATCCAGATGCATGTCCGCGAGGATCTTGGCCACCGCGACTGGGTGGGTGATATAAGGTTCGCCGCTTTTTCGATACTGCCCATCGTGGGCGGCTTTGGCGACTTCGAACGCCGCTTCAACTTGCGCGACATCCTCCGGCTTGAGATAGCTGGAAACGGCGTGGGACAGTTCTGCTACTTCAGCCATGACGTGCGCCAAAAAATGGGAAGCCGGAAATACTAGTTACGAAGTTTTATATGCCCCATGACCGTTACCGTTAGAAACTCTTCAACAAATTTCCTCAAACAGGGGGTGGCGTGCGATTAAGTATTTCGATACCCACTTTGCCGAGTGCGACTTCACGCAATGCGATCACGCAGGGCTTATCTTTATTCGCTTCCACGTGCGGGGTGGCGCCGATCGATAGTTGGCGAGCCCGCACGGTGGCCACGAGCGTCAACTCGAAGCGGTTAGGTATTCTTTTTAAACATTCGTCGACGGTAATTCTAGCCATTAGGGTCTCGTTGCGTCAGGTTCGTTAACAAATCGGCATTTGCTGCAAGCTGCCGAGGGAGATGCAACCGTTGGGTGCGGACGATGCCGAATAAATCTTTAACGGCATCGGTGAAGTTGTTATTAATAATAACATAGTCGAATTCGACCACATGGCTGATGTCATCTATGGCCGCGGCGAGACGCCGCCGTATGGTTTCCGGCGAATCTTGTTTGCGACCTTCCAGCCGTAACCGTAATGCTTCCAAGGTTGGCGGCAGTATAAAAATGCTGATGACGCCGGTGAAGACTTTTCTGACCTGTTGAGCGCCCTGCCAATCGATTTCCAACAACACATCGTGGCCGCCCGCTAGGGTATCGTCGATCCAACGTTGCGATGTGCCGTAAAGATTACCGTAGACCTCCGCACTTTCGAGAAACTCGCCATTGGCGGCCATGTGCAAAAACGCATCGCGGTTGACGAAGTGATAATCCTTGCCGTTGACTTCGCCCGGCCGCGGTGTGCGCGTAGTGTAGGAGACCGACAGCCGCACCATGCGGTCTTCCGCGAGCAATGCGGCGACGAGACTGGATTTTCCCGCGCCCGAGGGCGCGGCGATGATAAATAAGTTTCCTGGGGTCATGGGTAAAGGCGTAATGTAATAACAGCGAGGTAAGCGGTTCGAGATATCGCGCAGCTAAGATGGAAGGTCATTTTCCCGCTGCTTTGCTTACTCGATATTTTGAATCTGTTCCCGCATCTGCTCGATCAATACTTTCATCTCGACGGATATTCTAGATACTTCCGTCGACACGGATTTAGCGCCCAAAGTATTGGCTTCGCGGTTTAGTTCTTGCATCAGAAAGTCCAATCGTTTGCCGGCGCTGCCGCCTTTTCCTAGTACGCGATTAACTTCCGTAAGGTGTGCCTTAAGCCGCGACAACTCTTCGTCGACGTCGATCTTGCTGGCGAATAGCACTACTTCCTGGCGCAACCTATCGTCCTCCGCGTTGCCCATGGCTTCGCGAATGCGGGTGGCTAACTTCTCTTGAAATGCAGCGACTAACTTCGGTATGTGGGGGCCGACTTCCTCGGCTAGGGTTTGCATTCTGGCGACACGTTCCGATAACAGCGCCTTCAGCTTGTCGCCTTCGCGGGCGCGGGTGTGGCCTAATTCCGTTAGCGCCTCGTCCAATAAATGCAGCGCGTCAGCCGAGATCTGTTCCACCGGCGGCGAATCTTGGTCGAAAATACCCGGAAAGTTCAAAATGTTCGAGACCGACAAACCGGCGCTGCCGGGCAGTTGGGACTTAATCGCCTCGTTATATTTAACCAGTTGTTGCAGCACGCCTTGATTTAGCGGCAGGCCCTTGGCCGCGCTTGGGATCGGTGTAAAACCCAAGCGGCAATCGACTTTCCCGCGCACGATCTTTGCGCCGATCGCTTCCCGCAAACCGGGCTCCAATGAGCGCAATTCATCGGGGATGCGCAACTGCACTTCTAAATAGCGGTGGTTAACGGAACGAAGTTCCAGATTAAGCTGGCCATAGTCGTAGTCTTGGCTGCGACTGGCGTAGCCGGTCATGCTATTGATCATCGTCGTGTCAAATCCTTCGGCAGCGCCGAGAAAGCTTTGCTAAATACTCGTAAAATATGGAGAATAGCCTAACTTATATGCATATGCATCATACCGTTATTTAAGCATGGCGCAACCTGCGACCCTGGCGCTGCCGGAAGGCTATCAGTTATTAAATTATCGCATCGTTCGCAATCTGTCCGCTGGCGGGTTTAGCACGGTTTACCTCGCTCATGATGAGAGTGAGACGCCGGTGGCGATCAAAGAGTATTTACCGAACGGTCTGGTGGTGCGGGACGACAACATGGAAGTACAGGCGAATACGCCCGAGAATGTGCCGCCGTTTCGCCACGGCATGAAATGTTTCTTTGAGGAGGGCCGGACGTTGGCGCAGATCAACCATCCCAATGTCGTCCGCGTGGAAAATTTTTTTCGCGCCAACGAGACTGTCTATCTGGTCATGCGCTACATGCGCGGCCGTACCCTGGATTTTCATATTCGCGCGAATAAGCAGCATTTCACCGAAAGTTTTATGCGCCGTTTGTTCTTGAGTTTGCTGAACGGTTTGCGCGAAGTTCATACCCACAAGCTGCTGCATTTGGATATCAAGCCGGCCAATATCTACGTCACCATGGACGCGACACCGGTGCTGCTGGACTTCGGTTCCGCCCGCATGACCCTCAATCAAGATCGGCCGCAGTTGGTGCCGATGTACACCAAAGGTTTTGCCGCGCCCGAGCAATACCGCGGCATGGTCGGGCTCGGCCCATGGACCGACATCTACTCGGTCGGCGCCACCATGTATGCCTCGATATCCGGCACGCCGCCGCAAGGCGCCGATATGCGCGAAAAAGAAGATCAACTCAGGCCGGCCGTCGAAGCTTGGCGCGGCAGGTTTACCGATCAGTTGCTCGTGACCATCGATCAGTGTTTGGAGCTCGATCCGTTAAAGCGTCCGCAAAGCGTTTACTCGCTGCAAAAATCGCTATTGGAGCAAGGCTCCGAACTTCCCGCCAAATCTAGCCTGTTCGGCACCCTACGCAGAACCCTGGGCCGCCTCGGGGAATTCTAGTGGCGATTCCCTACGAAATATTGCAAGAAACCCTGATCGGCGGACGTAAGTCGAACCAGGATCGAATCGGGCACGCTTACGCAAACGAGACCTTGCTGATGGTGGTCGCCGACGGCATGGGCGGTCACCTGAACGGTGAAATCGCCGCCGAAATCGCGGTTCGAGTGTTGATGGAGCGATTTAGCCGCGAGGCGAAGCTCGGCCTCAGCAATCCCGCGAATTTCCTGCGCGTCGCGCTTGAAGCGGCCCACGGCGCCATTTGCGAGTATGCGCGCAGACATAAGCTAAGCGAGTATCCGCGCACGACTTGCGTCGCTTGTGTGGTGAAACAGAAAATCGCGTACTGGTGCCATGCGGGAGATTCGCGGCTTTACCTCATGCGCAACGGGCGCCTCTACAAGCGCACCCGCGACCATTCGCGCGTGCAGCGCATGATCGATGCGGGCCTGATTCGCGAAGACCAAGCGCTAACCCATCCGGACCGGAATAAAATTTACAGTTGCCTGGGCGGTGATCAGATGCCGGCTATTTCCTTGTCGGAAGGCACGCTACTTAAAGCCGGCGATATGTTGTTATTGTGCAGCGATGGCTTCTGGGGCATGCTCACTTCCGCCGAAATCGAAGCGGCCTTCGCTGAAGAATCCTTGAAGCTAGCGTTGCCCAAGTTAATCAAGAAATCCGTCGACTTGGCCGCGGGGCAGGGCGACAATCTTTCGGTAATCGGGCTACAATGGCCGGGCTCGGTGGAAAAACTCGAGTACATCGATTCCGCTGTGACGATGCCGGCGGATTTTCTTACCCGGCCTGTCAATATGTCCGAGGGGCAGCGATAAGCCCGACGACATGAGCGACGAAGAAATCGAAAAAGCCATCGCCGAAATTCAAAACGCCATACAAAAGTTCTCGAAATGACATGACCGCTCAAACCGTATCGCGCCCAAGCGGGCGTCTCGCCGATCAACTCCGCGAGGTTCGGCTGACGCGCCGCTATACGCGCCACGCGGAAGGCTCGGTTTTGATCGAGTGCGGCGACACGAAAGTCATCTGCACCGCCAGCATCGACGAAAAGGTGCCGCCCTTTTTAAAAGGCAAAGGCCAAGGCTGGCTCACGGCGGAATATGGCATGCTGCCGCGCTCCACCGGCACCCGCACCGATCGCGAAGCGGCGCGCGGCAAACAGACCGGGCGCACGCAGGAAATTCAGCGCCTCATCGGCCGCAGCCTGCGCGCGATTATCGATTTATCGAAAATCGGCGAACGCACCATCCAGATCGACTGCGATGTCATTCAAGCCGATGGCGGAACCCGCACCGCCAGCATTACCGGCGCCTACGTGGCCGTTGCCGATGCGATCGCTCATCTTCTGCATCGGAAACAGATCGCAGCGTCGCCGCTGCGCGACCATGTGGCGGCGATTTCCGTTGGGGTTTATCGCGGCATGCCGGTGCTCGATTTGGATTATGTTGAAGATTCCGCTTGCGATACCGACATGAACGTGGTGATGACGGGCATCGGTGGTTTCGTCGAAGTCCAAGGTACCGCCGAGGGCCAGCCTTTCTCACAGCAAGACATGAACGCAATGTTAAGTCTCGCGAATAAGGGCATTAAAGAATTGGTCGCCGCACAGAAGGCGGTACTCGAATCGCGGTGATTAAGAAAGTTGTAGTCGCCAGCGCCAATCCCGGCAAGCTGCGCGAGATCGAAGCCATCCTCGCACCCTTGGATATCGCGATTGTTTCGCAACGTGAACTCGGTATTCCCGACGCCGACGAACCCCATTTCACGTTTCTCGAGAACGCCCTCGCAAAGGCGCGTCACGCAAGCAACTTAAGCGGCCTGCCCGCTTTAGCCGACGATTCCGGAATCTGCGTTGATGCGCTGCAAGGCGCACCCGGTGTGCATTCCGCCCGCTATGCCGGCGAGCCGAAGTCCGATGCGCGTAACAACGAAAAGCTGGTACACGAACTCGCCGGCACAGCGGATCGCAGCGCTCACTACTATTGCATCATGGCTTTGACGCGACACGCAAACGATCCCGAACCCATCATCGCCGAAGGCGCGTGGTATGGCGAGATCATTCTCGCACCGCGCGGCGCGAATGGCTTCGGCTACGATCCGTATTTCTTTTTACCGGCGCTGGGTAAAACCAGCGCCGAGCTGGAACCCGACCACAAGAATCGCATCAGCCATCGCGCCGTGGCGCTCAGTCAATTGATTGAGAAACTAAGCAAGCAGTCTTAGTAAATATCCGCCATGTCATTGCGAGCGCAGCGAAGCAATCTCGTCGTTCATCCACCATCGGCGTTAAGTTCCAGCGAGTCCGTCGGACTCACGTTGCTACCGCCGCTTTCGCTGTACATTCATATCCCGTGGTGCGTGCGCAAATGTCCCTATTGCGACTTCAATTCCCACGAAGCGCGCAAAAGCGTTCCCGAAGCGGACTACATCGACGCCCTCATCGCCGATCTTGAAACCGCGTTGCCGAATATTTGGGGACGCCGCGTGCACACGATCTTTTTCGGCGGCGGCACGCCGAGTTTATTTTCCGCGGCGTCGCTCGATCGATTGCTGAGCGCGATTCGCGCTCGCATTAATCTTGTGCCCGATGCGGAAATTACGCTGGAGGCCAATCCGGGCACGTTCGAAGCGGAGAAATTTGCTGCGTATCGCCAACTCGGTATTAATCGTCTCTCCATCGGTATCCAGAGCTTCAATGCAAATCATCTGAAGGCGTTAGGCCGCATCCACGACGATGACGAGGCCCGCCGCGCCGTCGCCATCGCCAAGGACAACTTCGACAACTTCAATCTCGATCTCATGTACGCGCTGCCCAAACAAAGTTTGCAAGAGGCGCTCGCCGATATCGAGCAAGCCGTGAACTTGGGCGCTCCCCATCTCTCCGCCTATCATTTGACGCTCGAACCCAACACGTTGTTTTACAAACACCCGCCGCCCTTACCCGATCACGACACGAGCGCGGCGATGCAAGAAGCGATCGAGCAACGCTTGGCCGCTGCGGGCTATCAGCACTATGAAACTTCCGCGTTCGCCAAACCGAGCCGCGCATGCCGGCACAATTTGAACTACTGGCAATTCGGCGATTATCTCGGCATCGGCGCGGGCGCCCACAGCAAGTTATCCTTCCAGGACCGCATCGTGCGCGAGATGCGCTACAAGCATCCGGAAACTTATTTGCAGAAAACAAAAAGCGGCGACGCGGTGCAAGAACATCGCATCGTCGGCGCAGCAGACCTGCCATTCGAATTCATGATGAACGCGTTGCGCCTCACGGAAGGCGTGCCGCTTACGCTTTTTTCCGAACGTACCGGATTGCCGATCAACGTGGTTTCTAAAGCGCTCGACGCAGCGGAGAAGAAGCTGTTGATTGCGCGTGATCATCTCCACCTCGCGCCGACACAGCGAGGTCAGCGCTTTTTGAATGACTTGCTGGAAATGTTTTTGCCGGAAAAATAAGTCTCTACTGACTCAACCATTGTCATTCCCGCGCAGGCGGGAATCCATAGTTCCGTTGCAAATTGATGTGCTGAATGGATTCCCGCCTGCGCGGGAATGACAAGTTTTTTCGCTCCGATGTCTTTACAAAGTGCCGCGACTATTCCGGATGGCAGCGGGCTTTCGTGGGAATGACAATTTGAAGGCATCGCCACAAGGCAATACTGGCGCGGCTCTCAAGGCATGCCATGCCACGAGGCAAGCTGAATGTGGCTCCTGGCGATGCTCGAAAATTACTTCTTCCGAAACACAATATCCCATACGCCGTGACCCAGGCGCAACCCGCGGGCCTCGAACTTGGTCAGCGGCCGATAGTCGGGACGGGGCGCGTAGTCCGCCGCCGTATTTTGCAGTGTCGACTCCGAACTCAGCACCGCCAAAATCTGCTGAGCGTATTCCTCCCAATCCGTCGCGACGTGAATGTACCCTCCCGACTTGAGTTTGCTTGCGAGCAAAGCGACGAAGGGCGCTTGAATTAAACGGCGTTTGTGATGGCGTTTTTTCGGCCAAGGATCGGGAAAGAAGACATGCGCACCGTGAAAAGTATCTTTGGAGATCATGTTGTTTAACACTTCGACGGCATCGTGCTGCATGATGCGAATATTCTGAAGTCCATCCTCGGCAATGGTTTTAAGTAAGGCACCGACACCAGGCGTATGCACTTCGACGGCAAGATAATCACAATCGGGATGGGCGGCGGCGATGTGGGCCGTCGTCTCACCCATGCCGAAACCGATTTCCAAATATTTTTCAGCGTCGCGACCGAACGCTGCATTTAGGTCAACAAGCCCTTGGCGATACGGTAAGCCAAACACCGGAAGGAGCTGCTCGTAAGCGCGCTGCTGCGCGGCGGAAACGCGGCCCTGACGCAACACAAAGCTGCGGATCGCACGATGGGGCGTAGTCCGGTTCGGCTGCAAGCCGCGCCGGTGCTTGATTCTGGCTCATCGGGAAGAACTACGCCGCGGATTTTTTTGATGCGGCGATCACGCCGTCGGTCGGCGAACTGGGACTCGCGCTGTACAACTTCTTCGGCATGCGCCCCGCAAGAAACGCTTCCCGCCCCGCCTCGACTGCTTTTTTCATCGCGCTCGCCATCAACACCGGATCTTTCGCGGCGGCGATGGCGGTATTCATCAACACGCCATCGCAACCTAACTCCATCGCGATGGCCGCATCGGACGCTGTGCCGACACCCGCATCGACCAACACCGGCACCTTGGCATTGGCGATAATGATCTGCAAATTCCACGGATTCAAAATGCCCATGCCCGGAACCAATCAACGAAGCGAGCGGCATCACGGCGACGCAGCCGATCTCTTCCAATTGCTTCGCAAGAATCGGATCGTCGCTGCAATAGACCATGACTTTGAAATCCTCTTTGACCAGTTGCTGCGCAGCCGTCAAGGTTTCCGGCATGTTGGGATACAAGGTTTGCGGATCGCCTAACACTTCGAGTTTGACCAGATCGTGCCCATCGAGCAATTCGCGCGCGAGACGCAAGGTGCGCACCGCATCGTCGGCGGAATAACAACCTGCGGTATTCGGCAGTATCGTATAGCGCGATGGGGGAATCGCTTCCAAGATACTCGGCTCATTCGCGTGCTGGCCGATATTGGTACGGCGAATCGCAACCGTGACGATCTCCGCCCCGCTCGCCTCGATGGCAGCCTTGGTTTCGGCGAAGTCTTTGTACTTGCCGGTGCCGACCAGCAAGCGGGAGGAATAGGCTTTGCCAGCAATATTGAGTGAGTTCATAGGATTTTCGATTTTAAAAAGTTATCCACCACCAACCGCGACGACGATTTCCAAGCGGTCGCCATCGGCAACCTGGCATTCGGCGTATTGGCTACGCGGCACGAGTTCGCCGTTACGTTCGATCGCTAGCTTCTTGCCCGTTA
Source organism: uncultured Pseudomonadota bacterium (assembly GCA_963714525.1). Lineage (GTDB taxonomy): Bacteria > Pseudomonadota > Gammaproteobacteria > Burkholderiales > JALYOK01 > JALYOK01. The sequence goes on along the minus strand of CAVQPB010000006.1, from coordinate 427,991 downwards.
GCGCCAATTGCCGAATGAGTTCCGCAATGTTCAAATTTGGTCGAACGCTTGGCTTGCGCCGTTGATAAACAAGGTGATCATGGAAACTAACGAAGAACGATAGTGTACGTGTAAAATTGAACTGTGCCAGTTAGAATGCTAAAGCCTTTGCGGGTGTAGTTCAATGGCAGAACGAAAGCTTCCCAAGCTTTAGACGTGGGTTCGATCCCCATCACCCGCTCCAAAAATCGCTCAGTGATAGCCTTCGCCGGGCTTCACTTTGCCGCGAAACACCCAGTACACGAACACCGTATAGCCAAGGATAACCGGCAGCATCAGCACGGTGCCGATGAGCATGAACACTTGCGATGAGGGCGCGGCGGCCGCGTCCCAAACGGTTAAGCTTGGTGGCACCAAGTAAGGCGCGTTGGAGATGATCAACCCTAAATAGCTCAGCAGGAATAATCCCACGGCGCAGAAGAATGGCAGCGCGTGACGCGCTGTTTTGATGCCATGCCAACAGCCCCAGGCCAACGCGATTGTCGCGAGCGGAATAGGGGCGAGGTAGGCGAAGTTGGGCATGACGAACCAGCGTTCCGCGACGCGTGGGATAGCGAGCGGCGTCCATATGCTTACGATGAAGACGCACGCGAGCAGCGCTATTAACAGCGTTGCCGCGTAAGCCCTCGCTCGTTCACCGACGGCGCCGTGGGTTTTCATTTCCAGCCAAGTTGCGCCGATCAACGCGTAGCCGATGACGAGCGACACGCCGCACAACAGACTGAACGGCGTAAGCCAATCGAAGCTGCCGCCGGCGAATTCGCCGTTCACCACGTTGATGCCTTGCATGATCCCGCCCAGCATTAGGCCTTGGCAAAAAGCAGCGATGGTTGAACCTGCGGCAAAAGCGATATCCCATTTTCTGTGCCGCGGTTTGGCAACCCAGCGGAATTCGAAGGCGACGCCGCGAAATACCAACGCCAGCAACATCACGATCACCGGCAGATACAGCGCCGGCATGATGATGGCGTAGGCTTTGGGAAATGCCACCCACAGGCCGCCGCCGCCGAGCACGAGCCAGGTTTCGTTGCCGTCCCAGAAGGGCGCGACGGAATTCATCATTTGGTCGCGGTCTGCTTCGTCTTTGAAGAGCGGAAAAAGAATGCCGATGCCGAGGTCGAAGCCATCGAGGATCACATACAACGCGACCGCCGTGCCGATCACCAGCGCCCAGATAACGGGGATGGAATATTCCAGTGGGCTCACGATGTGGCGCCCACGTTGGCTTCGCGAGCCGCGTCGGTCGCGGCGGCAAGCGGCCGGTTCGGAAGCGCATCGACGGGCGCGGCGGCCATACCTTTCGGGCCCTTGACGATCAAGCCGCGAATGTAGCCGATGCCGATGGAAAACACCACGCTATAAACCAACACGAACAGCAGCAGCGACGTAGCGATCACACTCGCGGGCACCGGCGAAACCGCATCGGCGGTGCGCAGAATGCCGGCGGCGATCCAAGGTTGGCGGCCCGATTCCGTCACCAGCCAACCCGCGAGGATGGCGATAAACCCAAGCGGCCAAGCGTAGGACACCGGCCGCAAATACCAGCGCGCAGTGAACAGTTTTTTCCGCCACCACAACCATGCGCCGATCAAGCCGATAGCGATCAACGTCATGCCGATCCCAACCATGACGCGAAATGCAAAAAATACCGACGTGATCGGCGGTCGGTCTTCAGGCTTGAAGTCTTTCAATCCTTTGAATAGACCATTCGGATCGTGGGTGATGATGAGGCTGGCGAGATTGGGAATCGCGATTTCATAATCATTGCTCTCGGTGGTTTCATTGGGCAGCGCGAACAACACCAGCGGCGCCGGTTTATCGCTATCCCAATGCGCTTCCATCGCGGCGATTTTGGCGGGTTGATGCTGCGAGGTGTTGAGGCCGTGCATGTCGCCGATCCACAGTTGCAGCGGCGCGAGGATCGCGACCATGCCAAGGCCCATGCGCAGCATGGTTTTGGCTTCCTGTTCGAATACGTTGGCGATCAAATAGCGCGCCCCAACCGCGAGCACCACCACCGACGTCGTCAGGTAGCACGCGGTGAACATATGCGCGAAGCGATAGGGAAAACTCGGGTTAAAGATGATGGCGAACCATTCGAGCGGATAGGCGATGCCGTCGCGAATTTCATGGCCGGTCGGGGTGTGCATCCAACTGTTGGCGGCGAGTATCCAAAACGCCGATAGCGACGTGCCGAGCGCCACCATGATCGACGACAAGGTATGCACGGCGGGCGACACTTTTTCGCGACCGAACAACATGATGCCGAGGAACGTCGCTTCGAGAAAAAACGCCGTCAACGTCTCGTAACCGATGAGCGGGCCGATGACGTTGCCGACGACGACGGAGAAGCGGCTCCAGTTGGTGCCGAATTGATAGGACAACACCAAGCCCGATACCACCCCCATGGCGAATGAGACGGCGAAGATCTTGGTCCAAAACACCGCCAGGCGATGGTAGTGCTCGCGGCCGGTTCGTAGCCACATGACATTCAGCGTCGCGATAAAACCGGCGAGGCCGATGGTGAAGCTGGGAAAGATGATGTGAAAACTGATCGTGAACGCGAATTGGACACGGGCGAGCAGAACCGCATCGTTCAGAAATTCTGACATGGTCAAAGTTGTCGCATGCTAAGGTTACTCAAAACTTAGACGTCGTCATGGCAGGCACGGTTCCTCGTCATAATGCAATCACTCGTGTACGCATGCGCACTCAATGTTCGGCAATCAGCCTGAGAGCCGCTCCCATATTGCCTCTCAGGGCATCGCCTTGCCATTGAGAGATCATATCAGCTTAGATTGCCGCTGCAGTGCGCACACTATCCGCAATTTTTTCGGCCCAATTCTTCACGCGCGATTCTTCTTTACCTTCCACCATTACCCGCAACACAGGCTCGGTGCCCGATGGCCGCAATAGCACTCTGCCGCTGCCGTCGAGATCCTTCTCTGCCGCCGTGACCGAATCTTGTATCGATGCATGGGCGCGGAAATCGAAACCCTTTTGCGTTTTGACATTGATCAGGATTTGCGGATAAAGCGTCAGTTCTGCCGTGTATTGTTTTCAGCGTACTCTTGCTCGACGTGAGGGCGGACAACACTTGCAGCGCGGACACGATGCCATCGCCGGTGGTATGTTTATCGCGGCAGATGATGTGGCCGGAATTCTCCGCGCCCCAGTTCCAGCTTTTCTCTTGCAGCAGTTCCAAAACATAGCGATCGCCGACCTTGGCGCGCACAAACGGGATGTCGAGCTTGGTCAACGCATGTTCGAGCGCGAGATTGCTCATCAGCGTGCCGACGATGCCGCCTTTCATCACGCCCGCTTCCTTGCGGTGTTTGGCGATCACGTAGACGAGTTGGTCGCCGTCGTAAACCTTGCCGTCTTCGTCGCACATCATCAGGCGATCGGCGTCACCGTCGAGGGCGACGCCGAGATGGGCGCGGTGTTCCACCACGGCAGCGCGCATATTGGCGGTGTGGGTGGCGCCGCATTTGTCGTTGATGTTGAAGCCGTTAGGCTGATTCGCAATCGGAATGACTTCCGCGCCCAATTCGTGGAATACCGGCGGCGCGATATGGTAAGCGGCGCCGTTGGCGCAATCGACGACGATTTTCAAGCCGCGCAGATCGAGCTCGGTCGGAAACGTGCTTTTGCAGAATTCGATGTAGCGCCCGTCGGCATCGTCGATGCGGCGCACCCGGCCGAGCCCGGCGGAGGGTTTGGTTTGCAGCGGCTCGTCGAGATGGGCCTCGATCGCCAACTCCAGTTCATCGGGCAGCTTGTTGCCGTGGGCGGAGAAAAACTTGATGCCGTTGTCGTCGTAGGGATTATGCGAGGCGCTGATCATCACGCCCGGCTTGCAGCCGCAATGCACGAGTAAGATAAGCAACGGCAGGCGTGGGCATAGGCCCGACCAGCAATACGTCCACCCCGGCGGCGCAAAAACCCGCCTCCAGCGCACTTTCCAGCATGTAGCCGGAAATGCGCGTGTCTTTGGCGATGAGCACGGCGGGGCGATCGCGATCGCGCGGATCGTGGTTCGCTTCGGCCAACACCTTGCCCGCGGCATAGCCGAGGCGCAACACGAAATCCGGCGTGATCGGCGCCTCGCCCACACGGCCGCGCACACCATCGGTGCCGAAGTATTTTCTCGCCATGAATGACTCCCCTAAATACCGTGTTGATTTACAGCGTGAAGTATAGCAAGGGCGTCCTTGGTCGCGTGCACATCGTGGACCCGAATGATATTCGCGCCGTTTTGCACCGCAAGCATCGCCGCGGCGACGCTGGCCGAGACGCGAGACACCACTTCTTGCCCGGTAATCTTGCCGAGCACCGATTTGCGGGATAAACCGGCGAGGACGGGATAACCGAGATCGCGGAAAACGCTCAGATTGCGCAACAGCGTAAGGTTATGCTCGCGATTTTTGCCGAATCCGAAACCGGGATCGACAACGATGCGGTCTTTCGCGATCCCCGCTCGCTCGCAAGCTTGCGCCCGGTCGAAAAGATAGGCCTTAACCTCAGCCACGACGTCGGCATAGTTAGGCTCAAGCTGCATGGTGCGCGGCTCACCCTGCATGTGCATCAAACAAACGGCAATGCCACCGTCCGCGCAAATTTCCAGCGCGCCGGGGGCACGAAGCGCATTGACATCATTGACCATGGATGCGCCGGCCTGGATCGCCGCTTTCATGACTTCCGGCTTCATGGTATCGATCGAAACCGGAACCGACGACGAACTCAATGCCTCGATAATCGGCAACACCCGCCGCAGCTCTTCGTCTATAGCGACGGGCTGCGCGCCCGGCCGCGTGGATTCACCACCGACATCGAGTATATCCGCGCCTTCTTCGATCAACTGATGCGCATGATCTATGGCGGCATTTGCGGAAAGAAACTGTCCGCCATCGGAAAATGAATCAGGCGTGACGTTAACGACACCCATGATGAGCGGGCGATCGAGGGGTAACTCGAAGCGGCCGAGAGTGAGTCGTTGCATGTATTCAGTGAAAGAGTGAAAGGTGAATAGTGAAAAGTGAAAAGCGAACGTCAAAACCCAACGCGGGCTGGCAATTTACTTTTCACCTTTCACCCTTCACTTTTCACTGTATTAAGGCATCAATTGCCCGCCATTCACCTCCAGCACCTGCCCCGTGACATACCCAGACAGCGCATCGGACGCAAGATAAAGATAGGCGCCGTTACATTCATCGGCCTCGGCGAGACGACCCATCGGTATGGTTGCCTTCAGCATGTCGAGTTGCGCTTGAGTGCTGTAGCGCTCGTGGAACGGCGTTAAGATCACACCGGGTGCGACGGCGTTAACGCGGATGTTGTCTTTTACCAACTCCTTCGCCAGTCCGTGGGTGAAAGTGCTGACGAATCCCTTGGTCGACGCGTATAGCACGGCGCTGGGGCCACCGCCGGTGCGGGCGGCGACCGACGTGGTGTTGATGATGTTGCCGCGACCTTGCTTGCGCATGTGGGGAATCGCCGCGCGGCTGGCCGCGACGACAGAGCGCATGTTGAGGTGGTATAGATCATCGAGCAGCGCATCGTCGGAATCCGCGACGTTGCAGCGGCGCACCATGCTGCCGGCATTGTTAATCAATACGTCGATATGGCCGTAATGATCGACGCATTGTTTGACGACATTCTCAGCGACGCCACCTTTCGAGAGATCGCCGGCGATTGCTATAGCCTCGCCGCCTTTTGCCTTGATGGCAGCGACCACGTCATCGGCCTGAGACTTACTCGAGTTGTAGTGTACCGCAACCTTCGCGCCTTCCAAGCCGAACGCCTTGGCGGCTTCCGCACCGATACCGGTGCTGGAACCGGTAATGAGCACTACCTTATTTATGAGATCGGGAATCATGTTGTCCTCCTGTGTAGCCTGACGTGGGATCGCGTCAGGCGAATCGAGATCCGGAAAGAAATGCAGCGCCTCAAGGGCGCTGCAATATTTTAAACGATTACGATGTTAGGGCTTCCTTAGTTATGCTTCTTCCGCAGGCTTGACCGTCGCGGTAGCGGCTGGCTCGGGTGTCCCGCCGCTGCTGGCCGCGGGCGGCGCGGGTGGCGGGCTCGGCTTCGGCGGGCGCGGCGCGCGGCCCTGCATAATATCCTCGATCTGCTCCGCGTCTATGGTTTCCCATTCCAACAGCGCCTTGGTCATGATTTCGACTTTGTCGCGATTTTCCTCGAGCATTTTGCGTGCGAGCCCATATTGCTGATCGATAATGCGGCGAATTTCTTGGTCCACTTGCTGCATGGTAGCTTCGCTCACGCTTTGGTGATTGGTGACCGAGCGGCCGAGAAACACTTCGCCCTCGTTTTCGCCGTACACCATAGGCCCGAGCGCATCGCTCATGCCCCACTCCGTAACCATGCGGCGCGCCATTTCCGTTGCGCGTTTGAAGTCGTTCGACGCGCCCGTGGTCATTTGATGCATGAACAACTCTTCCGCGATACGCCCGCCGAATAACACGGCGATGTTGTTGAGCAAAAGCTCACGATCATAACTATAGCGGTCTTGCGACGGCAATTGCATGGTCACGCCGAGCGCGCGGCCGCGGGGAATAATCGTGACTTTGTGCACCGGATCGGTCCGCGGCAACAGCTTCGCCACGATGGCGTGGCCCGACTCATGGTACGCCGTATTGCGCCGTTCTTCTTCCGGCATCACCATGGAGCGGCGTTCCGCGCCCATGATGATCTTATCCTTGGCGCGTTCGAAATCATCCATGTCGACCAAGCGCTTGGTGCTGCGGGCGGCAAACAACGCCGCTTCGTTGACCAAATTCGCCAAATCAGCGCCCGACATACCCGGCGTGCCGCGTGCAATGATGTCCGCTTTCACATCCGGCGCGATCGGCACTTTGCGCATGTGAACCAACAAAATCTGCTCGCGGCCCCGAATGTCCGGCAGCGGCACGACCACTTGGCGGTCGAAGCGGCCGGGACGCAACAAGGCGGGATCGAGCACGTCGGGACGGTTGGTGGCGGCGATGACGATGACACCCGCCGTGCCTTCAAAGCCGTCCATTTCCACCAGCAATTGGTTTAAGGTTTGCTCGCGTTCGTCGTTACCGCCGCCGAGGCCTGCGCCGCGTTGACGGCCCACGGCGTCGATTTCGTCGATAAAGACGATACAAGGTGCGTTTTTCTTCGCTTGATCGAACATATCGCGCACCCGTGCCGCACCGACACCGACAAACATCTCCACGAAATCGGAGCCGGAAATGCTGAAGAACGGCACTTTCGCTTCGCCGGCGATGGCGCGTGCGAGCAGGGTTTTACCGGTGCCGGGCGAGCCAACCATCAACACGCCGCGCGGAATACGCCCGCCGAGCTTTTGAAACTTCTGCGGATCGCGTAGAAATTCAACCAATTCGGCGACTTCCTCTTTCGCTTCGTCCACGCCGGCAACGTCGGCGAAGGTGACTGTGTTCGAATTCTCATCGAGCATACGAGCGCGGCTCTTCCCGAACGAGAACGCCCCACCGCGGCCGCCGCCTTGCATTTGGCGCATGAAAAATACCCAAACACCGATTATCAATAGGAATGGGAACCAGGACACGAATACGCTCAGCCAGAACGACCGCTCTTCCTCAGGCTCGGCGTCGATGCGCACGTTATAGCGGCGCAAGTCGTCGATCATGAAAATATCGCCGGGCGTATAGGTCAAAAAACGCTTATCGTCGTTTGACATCCAGCGTATGGTTCGACCATCCACCTTGGCGGAACGGACCTGGCCCTGCTTGGCCTGATCCATGAATTCGGAGTAGGGGATGGTGTTATTCGACTGTTGGTTGCTGAATTGATTGAATAAAGTCATCAATACCAGCGCAATGACCAGCCAGATCCCGACATTCTTAACGAGGTTGTTCAACGCCGTTCCTTATCGCTAATTGAGGCAATATCATAGTGTATTCCTGTGTGGAGGGCAAAAATGCCTTCCGCTACAAATATTTACAATTCCGCTGCCGTTTTATGCTTAAGCCCTCGGCCGAGCAAATACAATTCTCGGCTTTCTTCCCGCGACGCCTTGGGTTTACGCGGCGCGACCTTGTGAAAAGTTGCAAATAGCGCTTGCCGAAACGCCTCGAAATCCGCGCCCTGAAAAACTTTGACCAAGAATGCACCATCCGGTTTCAACACTTGCTTGGCAAATTCCAGCGCTTCTTCCGCCAGGTTGAAAATCCGCGCCTGATCCGCACTCGGTATACCGCTCATGTTGGGGGCCATATCGCAAATCACAAGGTCGACACCTCCAGGCGGCAATTCTTGTTTCAAGTGCGCTTGGATATCTGCGTCAGTAAAGTCGCCCTGGCGAAAATTTACGTGGGCGAGCGGTTCCATCGGCAGCAGATCGATCGCGAATACTTTGCCGCGCGGGCCCACTCGCGCCCCCGCCACTTGCGACCAGCCGCCCGGCACCGCGCCGAGGTCGATCACGATCTTCCCGGGCAACAAGAGCTTGTCGCGTTCGTTGATCTCCAACAATTTATATGCCGAGCGCGAGCGATAACCATCCCGTTGCGCACGCTGGACGTAGGCGTCATTGATGTGGCGCTGCATCCAGGCTTTGCTAGAGGGTTTAAGCGGCATCCGTTACAATCGCAACATGTTGAATCTAACCCCAACTCAGCGCCGATTCCTGCGCGCCCAAGCCCATCATTTGCAACCCATCGTGTTAATCGGCAATGCCGGACTCAGCCCGGCTGTAACAAAAGAAATCGATCTCGGCCTCAAACATCACGAACTGATTAAGATAAAAATTCAGAATGACGATCGAGGAGCCCGCGAGCAAATGTTAGCGGAAATTTGCGATGCTCTCGCAGCGGCGCCGGTGCAAAATATAGGAAAAACGTTGATCGTTTATCGCGCAGCCGAGGAACCGAAGATCGAATTGCCAAGCTAGGGGCTAGGGACTGGGGGCTAGAGGCTAGTTAGTAAACCCTAACCCCTATTCTCTAGCCCCTAGTCCCTAGTCCCTAGTTAATGTATCTAACGTCCAAGAATTTCGTATTCGCGCACCCCACCCGGCGCCATCACTTCCACCACATCCCCTGCGTATTTGCCGATCAGCGCGCGCGCAATCGGGGAACTGATGGAGATTTTTCCGAGTTTAATGTCCGCCTCGTCTTCGCCGACGATTTGGTAAGTCACTGCCATATCGCCCGCCATATCTTGCAAATCCACAGTCGAAGCAAACACGCAGCGGCCATCGGGATCCAGTAGAGCGGGATCGATGATCTGCGCGTTCGACAATTTGGATTCTATTTCCTGAATGCGGCCCTCGATAAAACTTTGGCGCTCTTTCGCCGCCGCGTATTCCGCGTTCTCGGACAAATCGCCGTGGGCCCGCGCCTCCGCGATCGCCTGAACGATGTTGGGACGACCAACGGTCTTGAGTTGAACTAATTCACTACGCATCAACTCTGCGCCGATCACGGTTAACGGATACTTTTGCATGGACTTTTCCTTATCATAAATTATCAAGGAAGCTCTGATTTATTTCGAGTTCTAAGCGAGACAAGGCGCGAACACAAAATATCGACGCAGCATACGAATAGTATGTGAGGAGATTTTTTTGTGAGTAACGCAGTATCGCGACGAAATCGGAATAAATCAGAGCTTCCTCAGAGGCTCGCGTGCAGCGCTTGCAAACTATAAACGTCTATCTCGCTCATCTGCTGCATACCCAGACAAGCCGCGCGCGCACCGGAAAGCGTGGTGTAGTAAGTAACCTTGCCTTGCAGGGCAGCGTTACGGATCGACCAGGAATCTTGAATTGCACGGCGATTATCCTCCACCGTGTTCACGATCAGGCTGATCTCGTTGTTCTTAATCATGTCGACGATATGAGGACGGCCTTGCGCGACTTTGTTGACCGGGGTCACGACAATGCCTGTCTCGGTCAGGTAACCTGCCGTGCCGCGCGTGGCGACGAGCTGGAAGCCAAGCTGGACCAGGGTTCTGGCGATATCGACCACACGCGGACGGTCCTCGTTTTTGACACTGATGAAGGCTTTTCCCTTCTTCGGCAACTTTACGCCGGCGGCGAGTTGCGATTTCAAAAACGCTTCGGCAAAGGTATTACCCACGCCCATCACCTCGCCGGTGGATTTCATTTCCGGCCCGAGTATGGTGTCGACACCGGGAAATTTGATGAACGGAAACACCGCTTCTTTCACCGAGTAATAGTGGGGAACGACTTCGGCGGTCACGCCTTGCTCTTTCAATGATTTGCCGACCATGCAACGGGCAGCGATTTTCGCCAGCGGCACGCCCGTCGCTTTCGACACGAACGGCACGGTGCGCGAGGCGCGCGGATTGACTTCGAGGACAAATACGGTGCCGTTCTGGATTGCGAACTGCACGTTCATCAGGCCGATGACATTCAGCGCCTTCGCCATGGCGATCGTCTGGCGCTTGATTTCCGCTTGAATCTCGGGCGATAAACTATACGGCGGCAACGAACACGCCGAATCGCCGGAATGCACGCCCGCTTCTTCGATGTGCTCCATGATGCCGCCGATGATCACATCGACGCCGTCGGACACGGCATCGACATCGACTTCCGTTGCATCATTCAAGAAGCGATCCAGCAAAATCGGCATGCGCTCCGGAAATGTTTTCGACATCACCATCGCGTCGCCCATATAGCGTTCGAGATCGGCCTCGGCATGAATGATTTCCATGGCGCGACCCCCCAGCACGTTCGACGGACGCACCACCAGCGGATAACCCAGTTCGCGCGCGAACGCGATGGCGTCCTCGGAGTTGCGCGCCGTGCGATTCGGCGGCTGGCGCAGTCCGAGTTCGTGCAATAGTTGCTGGAAGCGCGCGCGATCTTCGGCGCGGTCGATCGAATCGGGGCTGGTGCCGATGATAGGCACACCGGCTTCTTGCAGGCCCGGCGCGAGTTTCAACGGCGTTTGCCCACCGAACTGCACGATCACGCCTTGCGGCTTTTCTTTGTCGATAACTTCGAGCACGTCTTCCAATGTGAGTGGCTCGAAATATAATCGATCGGAAGTGTCGTAGTCGGTGGAAACCGTCTCCGGATTGCAGTTGACCATGATGGTTTCATAGCCATCTTCGCGCAACGTCAACGCCGCATGCACGCAGCAATAGTCGAACTCGATGCCCTGGCCGATCCGATTCGGCCCGCCGCCCAGCACCATGATCTTTTTATTGCTGGTCGGATTGGCCTCGCATTCTTCCTCGTAGGTCGAATACATGTAAGCCGTGCTGGTGGCGAATTCCGCCGCGCAAGTATCGACACGCTTGTATACCGGTCGAATGTTTAAGGCATGACGTTTCGCACGAACTTCTTTCTCGGTCGATTTGACGAGATGGGCGATGCGGCGATCGGCGAAACCTTTGCGCTTCAGCACGCGCAATTCATGGGCATCGATATCGTGGAGCCAACGTTTCTCAAGATCAAGTTCGATATCGACGATTTCTTTAATCTGCGACAAAAACCATGGATCGATCTTGGTGTAGTCGTAAATTTCTTCCAACGTCATCCCCACGCCGAACGCGTCGGCGACGTACCACAGACGCTCGGCGCGCGGGTAGGCGAGTTCGTCGCCGATCTTTTCCATGTCGACGGTCTTCAGATTAAAACCATCGACGCCGACTTCCAGCCCACGCAGCGCTTTTTGCAGTGATTCCTGGAACGTGCGGCCCATGGCCATGACTTCGCCGACTGATTTCATTTGCGTCGTGAGGCGATCGTCCGCCTGCGGGAATTTCTCGAACGCGAAACGCGGTACTTTGGTCACCACGTAATCGATGGTGGGTTCGAACGACGCCGGTGTCGCGCCGCCGGTGATGTCGTTACGCAATTCATCGAGCGTGTAGCCCACGGCGAGCTTGGCGGCGACTTTCGCGATCGGAAATCCGGTCGCTTTTGACGCCAATGCCGATGAGCGCGACACGCGCGGATTCATCTCGATAATCACCATGCGGCCGTTTTCGGGATTGATGCCGAACTGCACATTCGAACCGCCGGTCTCCACGCCGATTTCGCGCAGGCATGCGATCGAGGCGTTGCGCATGATCTGATATTCCTTGTCTGTCAAGGTCTGCGCCGGTGCGACGGTAATGGAGTCGCCCGTATGCACGCCCATCGGATCGAGGTTTTCTATCGAACAGATAATAATGCAGTTGTCGTTCTTGTCGCGCACCACCTCCATCTCGAACTCTTTCCAGCCGATGACGGATTCTTCGATCAGCAATTCCTTGGTCGGCGAAGCTTCGAGCCCACGCTCGCAGATCGCCATGAATTCTTCTTGATTGTAGGCGATGCCGCCGCCGGAACCGCCGAGCGTGAACGAGGGCCGGATAATGGTCGGATAGCCGACCATGGCCTGCACTTGCATGGCCTCTTCCATCGAGTGAGCCAGCGCGGAGCGCGGCGATTCCAGGCCGATCTTGCTCATGGCTTGCTTGAATTTTTCGCGGTCTTCGGCTTTATCGATGGCTTCTTTCGTCGCGCCTATCATCCGCACGCCGTATTTTTCCAGCACGCCATGCTTGGCGAGATCGAGCGCGCAGTTCAGCGCGGTCTGCCCGCCCATGGTCGGCAGCAACGCATCGGGACGTTCCTTGGCGATGATTTTTTCGACTACTTGCCAGGTGATCGGCTCGATATACGTCACGTCCGCCATATTCGGATCGGTCATGATTGTGGCCGGGTTGGAATTCACCAAAATGACCTTGAAGCCTTCCTCGCGCAGCGCTTTGCATGCCTGAGCACCGGAGTAATCGAATTCGCACGCCTGGCCGATGATGATCGGGCCTGCGCCGATTAGGAGGATGGATTTGATGTCGGTGCGTTTTGGCATTTAGTCACTTCGTGCTATCGATTCAATAGCTGTTTCACTATGAAAATGTCATTCCCGCGAAAGCGGGAATCCATGTTGACTCGTCGCTACTAGGGCGGCTAAATGGATTCCCGCTTTCGCGGGAATGACAGAGTGGTATCGTTTGACTAAACGTCGTTTGATACGTTGTCACTTACTACCTTTCGTTCCCATCATCTTCACAAACCGATCGAACAAATAGCCGACTTCATGCGGCCCCGGACTCGCTTCCGGATGACCTTGAAAACTGAACGCTGGCACGTCCGTTCGCTCGATTCCTTGCAAGCTCCCGTCGAACAGTGAACGGTGAGTCGCTCGCGTATTGCCCGGCAACGTCTTTTCGTCGACGGCGAAGCCGTGATTCTGGCTGGTGATATATACGTGTCCCGAATCCAAATCCTGCACCGGATGATTCGCGCCGTGGTGGCCGAATTTCATCTTGATGGTTTTCGCGCCGGAGGCGAGGCCCAGTAATTGGTGGCCGAGGCAGATGCCGAAAGTTGGCGTATTGGTCGCGACGATTTCTTGAATCGCTTTGATGGCGTAATCGCAAGGCTCCGGATCGCCGGGGCCGTTGGACAAAAACACGCCGTCGGGTTTGAGTGAAAGCACGCTCGCAGCGGGCGTTTGCGCGGGCACGACGCTGAGGCGGCAGCCGCGCTCGGCGAGCATGCGCAAGATGTTATTTTTTACCCCGTAGTCGTAGGCGACCACATGGAGAGGCGCGTCGCCATTGGCTTTGAAGCCGGCGCCCAGCGCCCACGTTCCTTCGCGCCATTCGAAGGGCTTGTCGCAGCTCACCACTTTAGCGAGATCCATGCCTGCCAATCCAGGGAATCGGCGCGCTAGTTTCAATGCTTCGTCGATATCGATCTTACCGGCCATGATGCAGCCGCTTTGCGCGCCCTTCTCGCGCAGGATGCGCGTCAGGCGGCGGGTATCGATGTCGGCGATGCCGACCACATTGCCGGCACGCAAATAAGTGGATAAATCCTGTTCACTACGAAAATTACTCACGCGTCGCGGCAGATCGCGGATCACCAGGCCGGCGGCGAAAATGCGATGGGATTCCACATCTTCGCGATTGATCCCGGTATTGCCGATGTGGGGATAGGTTAAGGTGACGATCTGCCCGCAGTAAGATGGATCCGTCAAAATTTCCTGATAGCCGGTCATGGCGGTATTGAACACCACCTCGCCGATTGAATGACCCACCGCGCCGATGGAGACGCCGTGAAAAATCGAGCCGTCAGCAAGGACTAGAACGGCGGGCTCGTGGTGCAAGGTCATTTAAAACTCCGATGCAAGACCCCGATCGATAAGCTGTTTTTGATAACGGGGCAAAAACTCAGTACGCAAAAAAACGGGAAAGGTCGCATGACCCTTCCCGTCTTCTTATTTTTTGGATTCTACCGCAGTTGGGGGTTTGGAGCAACGCGGTAGGCCAATTCCATCCAAATGAGGGCGCCAATCTTGGCTTTATTCACCACTCGTCCTAATCCATCTGGCCGATGCCATTTGAGGCTTAAGAGGTAGTGTATTTGTAACAGCAACGCCTTATGCTGTGTCCCATCAACTGCAACATTATTCGTCTTGTAAATATATTAACGCGGTTGAAGTGTGAGGGCACTGTTCAATTTAATTAGGAGTTAATCATGTACGCAAAGCAACTGTTTCTCGGACTCGCAATCATAACCACCGCGGTGGCCGCGCAAGCCAATGCCGGCGGCAACAATCCGCTTCATCCCAGCTACTACTGGGACAAAGCACCAGAAGTACAAGCCGTAATATCTGGCGCGAAACTCTATGCCGATAACCGCAATCCATTGCACCCCGCCTACGGGCGCGTAGCGGGTGGAGCCGATTGGCAACCCGCCGTCAAATCGACCGGCGTGGGTTATCGCGACAGCAACAATCCGCTGCATCCAAGTTTTAAGCGATAACGGGGGGACGGATGGGCTATGGATCCGGCCCATCCGATAATCGATCGGCTACGAGGCGCATGGGGACTGGCTCGCAGGGCATGCCATGCCGGAAGGCAAGCTGGACGGGCTTGGTGGCGTGGGTCAGATTTTTGTTTAGTGATGGCGCGCTAGACTAAATTATTGAGAGCGGTATGATGAGCCATCAGCCAAAATCCGCCGAGGCTAAACCATGCAGCAATCACATTCGGAAAACCTGCGCGCAGTCGGCGCCAGTGTCGGACACAGCGCGGGACAACACGAATTCTCGGCTTTGCCGGCCAAGCCAATGCTTGCCGATATCTTGCTGCATCGACTACATGTCCCATGGTTCGGCATGCCCATCGCCGCCGCTAGGCACGGCGTTCAATGCGCCTCGCTGGCGCAAAAAGCAGGCTGCGATGAAGAAACAATCTTAGCTTGTCTGCTGCACGATGTCGGCCTCGCAGTGAACCGTCCCGACCACGGCTGGTGGGGCGCGCAACTCGTCGAGCCTTATGTTTCCGAGCGCGTGTCGTGGGCGATTCGCTATCACCAAGCGTTGCGTTATTACGCTGATCCGTCAGTAGGCTACGAATACCCGGAAATGTACGTGCAATTGTTCGGCAAAGACTACAAGCCCGCAGCTTATATCGAAGCAGCATATCAACGAAGCGCGCAACCATCGCTGGTACTTGACCGCACGCCATATCACGCTCTACGACGACTACAGCTTCGACCGCACCGCGCCGATCGATCTTGATCCGTTCATGGAAATCATCGCGCGGCATTTCAAACAGCCCGCCGAGGGATTAGGAAATGACAGCAGCCCGACGAGCCATATGTGGCGGACGATTATCGATCCGAATAAGCCGCTTTAGGATACCCACGCCCATGTCCACTACTTCTTCGACATTGCGATCGAGTTGGGCGAGCGCTCCGACCTCGATGCCAAGTCGGTGGGTGCTGGATTATCGAACGGTATGCTGAACAATTCACCCTTGAACTCGCTAGTTTTGAGCACCTCACCGGTCAATGCGGCCAAAGTTGCTTGCTCGCGCGAAGCAAGGCCGACATCGGCTAAGCGGCAGTAAAGGTGACCCTGCCCCCGACTGACGGCCGCTAGCGGCTCGGTTAACGAAGCCGGGCACAAACTGCCAGCACGGCCACTCCCGACGCTGCCAAATGTCAGTTTTTCTCCGCTTTTCATTCGGAGATTATCGCTTTATTTACCGCACGCGCAATTTAACAACTTGGTGTTAGTTAGATAAAAAGCTGCGATCCGCTGCACGCGGGTTTAAACGCTAGTAGCAAGTATGTGCGCCGACTGTAATGTCACGATTACCGCTCACAGCGAACAAATAAGACTTTCTTCGTCTAAAAAATATGCTGGCCTGGAACCTTTTCGTTGGAGGCCACGAGATCTAAGGCGCTCCAGGACTTTCGCAAGCAGCACATGTTTTGGGAGCGAAAGAGATTACTGGAGCGCGCTGATCCCTATTGACGCAGTATTGCACCTCAAGTCAGGGACCTGAAGAAGCTAATACTAGGCGCGAAAAAGTACTCACCACCCCTCAAATTCACAAACGCGCCGAAACTTCCCTTTCTTCTCAGGCTTTCTCCCCACTGGACAGGCCAATCGCACAAGCGATCCCCTTGATCGATCAGCGCGTCAATGCCGGCACCCGCTACCGGCGCGTCGGGATTACTTGCCAGTCGTTGAAGGTGCTCGAACTGATTCTCAATACTGGATTGGAAGCACATGAAAAGTAGACCCACACCGCTCTCCGCCATCTTTTCAACTTTCTGATTAAAGTGTTCAGCGCCTGCAGAAATTTCCGGCTCGCTGTCAGAATACGGTATACCACGGCGTACGATTCGGTGCGTCTTTGACTCTTCGGTTCGTGGATTCATTTTCCGAATGTGGGCGAAGTGAGGACACCTTATACCGTGAGGATCATTTTCATAGTTGAAGTTGTTCGGTGCGCTCCCCAGATTATCGCTACCCGACAAACCGAGCGGTGTACCGTTCTCAAATCGTCCCAGCACCATTGGCCCCACGATTCTCTGATGCGGGCTGGCCAGGTCAAGTTCTTTGGCGAGCTGCCTTTCGCGCTCCTTGAAGGCTCTGACCTTTTGCTCGAGCTTCCGGTAAACGAGATACGATCCAAAGCCGTGTTCGCCGCCCCCCGGATCTTTCACTAGCACTAGATCAAGTGACGCGAATGGATTCCACGGGATGATGCCATCGGTGTTGCGTTCCTCATCTAGATCTTCGGCAAAGAAAAGCGGTTGACTGCGCCCCTCCAAGTAGTTGAAGTGCTCAAGGTATCTAGGATTCCCGGCTCCGGGGCGATTCTGTCGTAGTGCTTTCCCTTTTTGGGGGATCAATGGCTCAGCAATGCGCTTAAGGCTGTCCACGGCCGTATCGATAGTCGCACGGATCAAGGGCCTATCAAGGTCCGCCGCGGCAAACAACACCATGGCGTGAATCGGTTCTTGGTACAGCTTGTCCCAGGTGCTTTGAGAAGGATCGGATAGACTTTTCTGTGATTGCGCCATGCCGGCGCGAAACTTCGGATCGCTGGGGATTTTTGTTTCGTCTCTTATATCTAGATAATCGTATCCGCTTCTAGTCAAGAAGAGGTTGGTAAACAGATTCTCCGAGCGTCGAGATAGCCAATCCAACGTCTGTCGATTTTGCGCGTAAGCTGACGTTACCCAACCCCCAAATGCACTCACCCAGCCTCTTGCTTCCCTGTCACTACAAGTAAACCGAATTGGCAGCAGCAGAAGGTTTTCTCGTCCGTGAGACCTCAGTATGTTACCCTGCAGGTCCTTCAACAGCGGCTCAAACTGCGCGCTCCGATCGTCTGGACTTTGTTTCGCGCCGGCGGCGGCAAAGTTGATCGGAAAATCATTTCTAATATCAACGGCCATGGTGTCATCCTATGTTCTAACTGGTTCGCAAAGATCGCACCGCATTCCATCCGGCGCCGCGAGGAATAGATTTGACCTCACTCGCGGCGCCGCTGATGTAGCAGCTAAAACTAGGTAATCCAGACTTGTTGGCCATTGAGCCAACCGCACCAGCCAATGTAGCCCTCTGGATAGATGGTTCTGATAATTTCCTCATCTGCAGCTTTTATCTTCATGCCTTGTGCGACTGTGTTTGTGTTGAGATTCGCCATTTCTAGGTCGGTGGGTGAAACATAGAACACATGAACCCATTTTTTTGCGCTTCCCGTGCCATCGTTGTTAGCGAATGCCAGGACGACCCGCGGATTTTTTACACCCCTTGCCTCCAGGTCCTGGATTAACGAGTTCGTCGGATCCAAACGGGTTTCTTGTGCTACTTCTTCTAAAGTAATTTGCATTTGTGTTCTCCTAATATTTAAGTTAGTGATCAAAAACTGAGGAAGGCACCCAGAACAATGCTCCGCGCGGGTTGATAACTCGGTAGCCGGACTTGGCTAAACCGAAAACTGTCGTCTCGGTAAAAGAACTCTTTGTCTAACGCGTTCTTCACAGTCAAGCTCAATTGGCCAAGTCGCTTCGGTAGTTTGTAAACCACGCCAAAATCGACTAGACCCACAGAATCCTCCCCAACTGCTTTCGTGGAACTCGCTAGCCTCCGTACCACTTGCTTAAGGTACGACGCCTCGACGCTTAACATCACCGAAGTACCAAAAAAGTATCTAACGGTGAGCGGTACGAGCGTGGTCTCAACTAATGTCGGTCGGTCGTCAACCGTCAATGGGTCGCGTTCAAATTTGTCAGTTTTATACCGCAATGCGATCCCAGTACGCGGGTTCGGGGTCCAATACAGCGCAGCGCCGTAAGCGCGCTCGTTCCACTCCTCGAATGGCCCGGCAGCTCCTAGGCTGGGACCCAAGTCCAGGACCCGCCTAGAGCCCTGGATAGTTCCGCGCCACCTCGGGCCGATCTGAAAATCTATTGCGCCAGCCTCGGCGCGCGTCTTGGTTCCATTTGCATCGTCGAAGAACTGATTAAACCCGGCTATTTGGGTTGGCTCGATTGTTTGATCGACCACAACCGTGCGCTTCAAGGTCCTGAATGTTGCCGCGCGCAGCGTTAGCCAGTCTTGCGCCTGCCAAACAAACCCAAACTTTGGGTTCCAACGTCGAAGGTTAACCACCTCATCTTTGAATGTGTCTCGACTGTAACCTAGGGTGGCAATGAGGCTGCGGTGTGGTTGTAGGTTCGCATACACATAAGCGTTATCCTGTTTGACTCCGTTTTCGCTCTTAGAGTCGCACGGCTCAGTCGCCGTACAGGCACCGCCAAAGATGAATCCAGTCAAATCCACAACCCTCACCTGCGAGTCGAGGTCGACTCTTGATGATCCAGCGCCGAGGATGACATTGCCGAGGGAAAAGGTACGCTGCAGCTGTAACTCAAACTGCCGTCCAGGAGACTGTCCGGCGATATCTATGGCTAACGCCGGCTCGACAATGTTCTGTTGCTCCTCTCTTCTGTTGTCCAGCAGAGAAGCAAGCAAAACCAGTTGCGAGTTGGGTCGCAAGGTTGCCCCTAGCCGGGTCGTGCGTTGGTCTATCTCGAATCGATTTTCGCGCGCGAAGTCGTTCGGATCAAAGTCGAGGATGATGTCGCCATGTTCTGTATGGCGCTTCCGGAATTCCGCCTGCAGGGTGAATGACGGAGTTAACGACACTGCAGCCGACACGCCATAAATGTCGTGAGCAATGTCATTGTTGTCTCTGAACCCGTCTGTTTCATAATGGAATTGGCCAATACTCAGCGCATACCGCTCTCCCGCTTTGGCGACGATTAACTCATCACCCCAAGTTCGATTGTTTCCCGCTTGCGCGGCCGCAGATAGACGGGGACGCGTGTTACCCGGTAGCACAGAGTACTCATTCAATCCAGGGGCTAGAAAGACTGCTCTAGTGGATTCGTTCACGTCGGAGAATGGAAGTTGAGGCTGATTGCTAGTAAGCCCCGTAGGGTCCAGGAGCTGACTTTGCAATAGCTCACTCACTCGCGCGACTTCTTGCCTGGGTTCACCCAGATAGATGTCTGAAAGGAAGCGATGAGCTGCAGACTCCTGTGGATCTTGTGCGAGAGATCGAGCGGCTTCTCGAATAGCTAACTCGCCCGCGCCCAAATCTCGGTAAATTTTGGCCTGGTTGGTTTGCCGAACTGCATCGTCTTTATCGAGCAAAAGTTTCGACCGATAAGGTGCCCGGTTATCGTTTCTCTGAATCGATTCCTCTAGGTTCTGCAACGCCTCTACCGGCCGATTCTCCGTTTGTTTTCGAATCGCATCATAGAAATAAGGCGTCGGGTCTTTAGGATCCCGTTCTTTAGCAAGATCGAATTGGGTGCCCGCCTCGGTGTCCCGCTTCTCCTCGTAATAAGCTTTACCAAGATAGCTTCGGATCAGCGAGCTCTCCGGATCAAGGGACTCGCGGCGATCTCAATCTGTTCTCTGCCCTCTTTCAGGTTTCCTTCCCTAATAGTCGCCAGCCCCAATCCCAAGCCGTAGGCAGCGGATCGGCCTGGTCGAGTTCGATGGCTTTCGTTGAAGCTTTGCTTCGCCGCTTTGATATCGATCCGGGTGAGATTGGCAAAGCCCAAGAATCGATTTGCGTCCGTGCGAGATTCGGATTGAGCTTAACGGCTTTCTCGGCCGCTTCCTTCGACTTGTCGTAGTTCGGGATACTGAAGCTCTAAGCTCCGCGACCCTCGCCCAGGCTAAGGCATTGTTTGAGTCTTTCTCGGTCGCTTGCCGCGCCGCCTTTAAGGCTTCTTCGATCTTGAAGTTGGCTTGTAAGCGCGTAAGACAGCGCGATTCTAGCCGCTGCGGACTTGTCGTCGATGTTGGTCGCTTGGTTCGCCAGTTCCAGTGCTTTGGCTTTGTCGTTTCTGACGATGGCGATGATGGCTTTCAGGCTTAAGGCATCGGCATTATTTGGGTTGTCCTTTGAGCGCCCGTTCGATGTCCGGCTCGGCTTCGTCAGCCCGGCCGACGTGGAAGCAATAGGCTGGCGCGGTAGGCTATAGAAGGTCGCATTACGTTCTGGCTCACTGATCTGATCCAGCCGGGCGATGGCTTCGGTGTGTCGCCGCGATTGAACAGCGCGTAGGATTCCGCGAACTATGGCGCGCGCCTTGTACTTGACCTCGCGGGTCGAATGACCGGCGGGTAATACAGCGCCCACTGCACCGCGTCTCTAGGTTTGATGGTCAGGGTCTTTTGCGGGGCTTGGCCTTTCCTGGCGGTGGCGGCTTCGTTGTCGGTTAGGAGCAACGCGCCTTGTTCGTTGCTGACGTTGACTTTGCCTTCGATCACGGCGACTTTGGCTTCTTCGCTATCTACGCCGACATAGAACTCGGTGCCTTCCACCGCCGCATTCATATAAGGGGTGTTGACCTTGAATGGTTTCGGCGTTCTTGTAATGACGTGAATGGCGCCTTGGATGAGCTCGATCAGGGTCGGCTCTTTGTCCGAGATGGCTTCTTTCAACTGGAAGACGGTGTTTTGATCCAGCGGGATGGTGGTCTCGTTGGGTAGGCGTAGTACGGCGCGGCTCTTGGTGCCGACGCTGACTGTGTCACCTACGCACAATAGGTCATTGAGCTTGGCGGGGGAGAGGGTGGTGCTGCCTACTAGGCTCCAAGTGACATTGCCTTGGACGGAGACAACGCGGGTAGCAGCCGGGGCACACGCAGCGTTCGGCGGCGAAACACTAACACCATCGGTTGGAAACCGCCGATGCCGATGAGGCACAAGATGATCGGATGGATCGAGTGCGCGCGGCTGGGGCCGTTGGCTTGATGAGTATTGCCCGTCGATGCACTGCCGCGATACATGGCGCTTTGTTGGGCCTCCCGCCCGGTTAAGGCCAGCATCGTTCGAGCCAGCCATCTTGGAATCCGGTTGATGCAATTCCACATGTCGTTGCAGCGCGCTGAAATTAACGTTGTTATGAAGCGTGATTGAGCCATCGTTTTCTCCCCAAAACAATATGCCAAACGGCTTAAGCCGAAAGTAGTAGATTTCCGCGCGATCTATATCGAAAGTCATAGATCGTGCCTAGAAAATGGTACTCCGAAGGGTGGCGGGTGCAATCTTGCGTTGCAGCATAAATACCGATGTCTGAATGAGCTGAGTGGCGCCCCTCCCTTGCAGGGCGCGCCCCGCTGCATCGGGCAGCCGTTCGAGAGCGGACGCATGCTGGCCAAATTCCTCGCTACGCCCTCCTCCCCGACCCTTGCGCAAACAACGCGCAAGGGAGGGCTTCGTAGAGCCCCCTTCACATCCCCCCTGACCAGATGGGGATTTGCGCGCTGGTTTCCTCTACAGTGAAGCATCTGAGTCTATGGGCTGGTTTTTATGACTACGATCTTGGGTATTGTTTTACGAGCGGTTGTGATTGCCGGTTTTGGCGCTGCGCTGCTGTGGTGGGTGGATGGATTTTCTAATGCGGTTGCGGGCGAAAGCGTCTCGGGTAAAGCGATTTTCCTCATCACACCGGCGACGCGGATTCCCTTGGGCGCGCCGGAGGACGATCACGTGATGGTTCACTCGTCCGAGCGCGGCACGCAATTGGAATTCATCGGCTCCGACCTACTAAAGGATTGCTCGTTGCTGCGAACCAGCACTTGCGATTTGGTGCGCGGCCGCGGCAATTGTTTCGGCTATCACATTTTCGAATCGAGCGACGGCGATCGCTTGCTGGCGAAATTCAGCGGCGTGTTGTTGCCGGAATCGAGTTCCGACAAAAAACCACCCGAGGCCGTAATACGCGGCACGTGGATCTATGTCAAAGGCTCGGGAAAATTCGCCAACGTCAAAGGCGGTGGAAGTTACCGCGGACGTTACATCTCGACCACCGAATATGCGCTGGAGTGGAGCGGCGAACTGGTTCGCGCCGCGCAGAACAGCCCAGCGAATGCTAGCAAAGAAGGAGATTAACCATGTCCCAAGATGCTTTGATGCAAGTGGTGGCGAGCTTGTTTTCCATCGTCACTTCATTCACCGGGCTGCCGCTCAACACCGACACGCTGCCGGACGTCGAGCGTGTTCCCCATACTCAAATCGAGGCGATGGCGTGCCAGCAAGCTTGCCGCATACAAGCGATTTATATTCCGCATCTGGGTATTTTTTTGGATGAAGACTTGGACGTGGTGAACGATGAATACGCGCGCTCCATTTTGTTGCACGAGTTAGTGCATCACGCTCAAGCGCTGTTGGCGAAATATGAAGACTTGAGTTTGTGCGAATCGTGGAAATCGAGCGAGGTGGAGGCTTACGAGATTCAGGGGAAATATTTAATGAGGGTAGGGTCGGTGCGTCGCATCATGCCGGGGATTGCGCAGGCTCTGCGATGTAACTAAATTGTTTAGAGCATGGCTGGGAGGCACGTCCAGCTTGCCTCGCAGGACGGCATGTCCTGAGAGGCAATATTGGCGCGGCTTGTGGCGATGCACTCCCGTCATTGCGAGGGATGGTAGGGTGGATCAAGCGAAGCGGATCCACCATTCCAACATCAATAAAGCAGATCCTTCACGGAGTTTACCCTCAAGCGCAGCGAAGGGTTCAGGATGACAGTGGCGTTTGGTGGATCCGCTGCGCTTGATCCACCCTATAAACGCAACTACAAATGCGGCCCGATGTGTTCCCACATGAACTCGTGGAAATGTTCCATGCCGTCTTCCATCGGCGATTGGTACGGGCCTTGATCGTCTTCGCCTTGCGACCACAGCGCCTTGCGGCCTTCGGTGATGCGGTAGCAAATCTCGTCGTCCTCAAGTGCGGTTTCGTGATAGGCCTTCTGCTGCGCTTCGACGAATTCGCGTTCGAATAAAGCGAGCTCTTCCGGATAATAAAACTCGACGACGCTGGTGCATTTTTCCGGCCCGCGTGGAATGAGCGTGTTGATGACCAACACATCGGGATACCACTCAATCAATATGTTCGGGTAATACACCATCCAGATCGCGCCATACGCCGGCTCGACTCCGTTGCGGACATTGCGCACCGCATCGTGCCACTTACCGTATGCGGCGGTGCCGGCTTTGGCAAGCGCGTTTTTCACGCCGACGGTCTGCACGGAATACCAATCGCCGTATTCCCACTTCAGATCCGCGCAATTGACGAAATTACCCAAGCCGGGATGAAACGGCTCGACGTGGTAGTCCTCCAAATAAACTTCAAGGAAGGTCTTCCAGTTAAAGTTGTATTCTTTGACCTCGACTTTATCCAGCACGTAATCGGTAAAGTCGATTTCTTTGCCGATGCTCAAGTTGGCGAGGTCTTTTGCGATGTCGCGTTTGCTGTCGAACAACATACCGCGCCAATTCTGCAGTTCGGCCTTCGGCAAATGCTTGCACGGGTTGCGCGGGAAGTGCGGCGCGCCGAGCAGCTTGCCTTCCAGATCATAGGTCCAGCGATGCAGCGGGCAGACGATATTCTGGCCGTTACCTGGCTCTTTGAATAGGATCGATTGGCGATGGCGGCAGACGTTGCCGATCAACTCTATACCGGTGTCGTTGCGCACCAGCATTTTCGAGTGATCCAGCAATTTCAGCGGATAGTAGTCGCCATGGTTCGGCGCCATGAGTTCGTGGCCGACGTAGTTCGGCCCGCGGCTGAACAAATACTTCTGCTCGAGTTCATGGATATTAGGATCGAAGTACCACGCAACAGGAAGTTGCGGGGATGGCGTTGTGAACTGTGAAACCGTTGCTAGATTGGACATACCGCGATTTGTAGACCCCCAAAAAGAATCTAGAAAAAAAGACAAGTAACCTTGTCGACCCGTTCCACCTCGCGCTCGCGCGCGTTGATAAAAGAAGGGAGGGACTGTACCCCAAACGGACCCCGTGCGCAACGAAATTAGAAGGAGTTTCAACACGCCGTAACAATTCTTTTGATTTTCCTTGGAATGCTATCGCCCCGCCCCAAACTTGGCCGGTTCGCCGGTGTAATTCCATTTCCAAATCAAACTAACTTTGTCGGCTTCGCCTTGCCGTGCTACAGCACTGTCTGCGGCTCGCCTTCGCGTCCTTTTTGATTTGGAAATGGAATAAAATGATGCCATGGCTAAAGCGCAAAAATCTGAAACACCCGTCAGCTTTGAAGCGGCGTTGGCGGAGCTGGAAACCCTGGTCGCAACCATGGAGTCTGGCGATTTATCTCTAGAACAATCACTTACGTCTTACCAACGCGGCGCGGAATTGCTTAAGTATTGCCAAACCCAGCTCGCCGATGCCCAGGAACGGGTGCGGGTGCTCGAGGCGGGCGAACTCAAGCCCTACGTGGAAAACCAAGATAGAAGCTGATTTCCACCATTGGATGCGCGGCGTTCAGACGCGCATGGAGGCTTGCCTCGGCCGGGTGTTGCCCGACGCCAAGTTCGCGCCGCAGCGCTTGCACAAGGCCATGCGCTACGCCGTGTTGGGCGGCGGCAAACGGGTGCGGCCGCTGTTGTTGTTTGCCGCCGGCGAAGTGAGTAGCGCACTTCCGGAACGGCTCGAACTCGTCGCCTCCGCCGTCGAGTTAATCCACACCTACTCGTTGGTCCACGACGATTTGCCCTGCATGGACGACGACACGCTCCGGCGCGGCAAACCCACCTGCCACGTGGAATTCGACGAGGCGACGGCGCTCCTGGTGGGCGATAGTTTGCAGAGCCTTGCGTTTCAGATTTTGTCCGGTTCGCCGTTGGCGGATAGCTCTACACGCCAATTGCGCATGGTGGAAATCCTCGCGCAAGCCTCGGGATCCCGCGGCATGGCGGGCGGGCAGGCGATCGACCTTGCCAGCGTAGACAAGAATTTATCCTTGCCGGAATTGGAGTTAATGCATATCCACAAAACCGGCGCGCTGATTCGGGCTGCGGTGCAGTTGGGCGCCTTGGCGGGCCGCGAGTTGCCGGATAAGCAGACCAAGGCGCTCGACGATTTCGCCAAATGGATCGGCCTCGCGTTTCAGGTGATCGACGACGTGCTCGACGCCGAGGGCAACACCGCCACGTTGGGCAAAACCGCAGGTAAGGACGCGAAAAACAACAAACCGACCTATGTCGGTATAATGGGGATTCTCGGAGCACGCGCTTTCGCGCAGGAACTCAAGGACAAAGCCGAATCGGCCTTGTCGGAGTTAGGGGAAGGTGCCCGCCGTTTGGGTGAGATCGGACGCTATATCGTCGACAGAAAATTTTAGTGTTGAGTCAATATACCCTCTTAAACGCCATTCGCGATCCGGCCGACTTGCGCCAACTCGACCGCCGGCAACTGCGTCCGCTCGCCGATGAACTGCGCAGCTTCATTCTGGAATCCGTGTCGAAAACCGGCGGTCATCTATCGTCTAATCTCGGCACGGTCGAACTAACCATTGCGCTGCATTACGTGTTCGACACGCCCCACGATCGTATCGTCTGGGATGTGGGCCACCAGACTTATGCGCACAAGATTCTCACCGGACGCCGTGCCGGCATGGCGAAGCTGCGCATGCAAGGCGGAGTCGCCGGCTTTCCGCGCCGCGTTGAGAGCCCTTACGACACCTTCGGCACCGCCCATTCCAGCACCAGCATCAGCGCGGCCCTCGGCATGGCCGTCGCCGCCAAGCAGAAAGGTGAAGAACGTCACTCGATTGCGGTAATCGGCGACGGCGCAATGACCGCGGGCATGGCGTTCGAGGCACTGAATAACGCCGGCGCATTGGCGGCAGATCTGCTGGTGATACTGAACGACAACGACATGTCGATTTCCCAGCCCGTCGGCGCACTGCGCAATTATTTAGCGCGCTTGATGTCGGGCCGTTTCTACGCCACCGTGCGCGACACGGGCGACCGCATTTTGCGCGGCACGCCGACGCTGCACGAATTCGCCAAGCGTTGGGAAGAACATATGAAGGGCATGGTCACGCCCGGCACCTTGTTCGAGGAATTCGGCTTTAACTATATCGGCCCCATCGACGGCCACGACACCGATGCCTTGGTCGCGACGCTCGCCAATATCAAGAAACTGCGCGGCCCGCAGTTTTTGCACGTGGTCACGAAAAAAGGCAAAGGTTATGCCCCGGCGGAGGAAGACCCGATCCTGTATCACGGTCCGGGTAAATTCGATCCGGCGATCGGTATCGTCGCCAAACCATCGACCAAGCCGACGTACTCGCAAATTTTCGGCGATTGGTTGTGCGAAAAGGCCAAGCTCGACCGGCGCCTGATCGGCATTACACCGGCCATGCGCGAAGGGTCGGGAATGGTGAAATTCTCGGAACAGTTTCCGGATCGCTACTTCGATGTCGGTATCGCCGAGCAGCATGCCGTCACATTCGCTGCCGGATTGGCGTGCGAACACATGAAGCCGGTGGTCGCGATTTATTCCACGTTCTTGCAGCGCGCCTACGATCAAGTGATTCACGATGTGGTGCTGCAAAATCTGCCGGTGGTGTTCGCTATCGATCGCGCCGGACTAGTCGGCGCCGACGGTCCGACCCATGCCGGCAGCTTCGACTTTACTTATATGCGTTGCTTGCCGAATACCACGGTGATGGCGCCCAGCGACGAAAACGAATGCTGGCAGATGCTCAACACCGCCTTCAGCCTCGACACGCCGGCCGCGGTGCGTTATCCGCGCGGCAGCGGGCCGGGTGTGGCGATAGATAAACGCACTCAAACGCTACCCGTGGGCAAAGGCGAGATCAGACGGGAAGGCCGCCGTATCGCATTGTTGGCATTCGGCAGTATGCTAAAGCCCGCGTTGGAAGCAGCAGAAGACCTCAACGCTACGGTGGCGAACATGCGTTTTGTGAAGCCGCTAGACGATGAGTTGGTGTTGCAGCTCGCCCTGTCCCACGATTTGTTGGTGACGATAGAAGAGAACACTATCCAAGGCGGCGCCGGCAGTGCGGTGGTCGAGTCGTTATTACGTCAGCATGTCACCACCAATGTCTTGCAATTGGGTTTGCCGGACCGATTTGTCAATCATGGTGATCCCAATGCAATGTTGGTGGAATGCGGTCTGGACAAGAATGGCATCTTCGCATCGGTGACGGAGCGGTTCCGTTTATTGAACTCTTACTGTCGCACCCCTGCTCCAAACGCGTGCTTAGGATTCCTTATAATAATTTTTAATTTTCGGACACAGTTTCAGGATAATTTAATGAATAAGCGCGATCCCGAATTCACTATTCCTGATGTACAAAGTACGCCGGACACGCGCCACATCGCCATCGATCGTGTCGGCATCAAGGCGATCCGTCATCCGGTGAAAGTCGCCGACCGCGAGGGCGGCGTGCAGCACACCATTGCTAATTTCAACATGTACGTGCAATTGCCGCAGCACTTCAAGGGCACGCACATGTCTCGCTTCGTCGAGATTCTGAATAGCCGCGAGCGCGAAATCTCGGTCGAATCCTTCGGTGGTATGTTGGAAGACATGGCTGAACGCCTGGAAGCGGAAGCGGGTCACATCGAGATGAATTTTCCTTATTTCATCAACAAGGCCGCGCCGATTTCCGGCGTTAAATCGTTGCTCGATTACGATGTGACGTTCACCGGCGAAATCAAACGCGGCAAGATCGAATTTTCCATGCGGGTGGTGATACCGGTCACCAGCTTGTGCCCGTGCTCGAAAAAGATTTCCGACTACGGCGCCCACAATCAGCGTTCCCATGTGACGATCACGGCGAAGACCAATCAACATGTGTGGATAGAAGAATTAGTGCGGATCGCCGAGGACGAAGCGTCGTGCGAACTGTACGGATTGCTGAAGCGCCCGGATGAGAAATACGTCACTGAACGCGCCTACGATAATCCGAAATTCGTCGAAGATATGGTTCGCGATGTCGCGGCAAGACTGAACGCCGACGATCGCATAGAGTGGTACATCGTTGAATCGGAGAACTTTGAGTCGATTCACAACCACTCGGCGTATGCGCTCATCGAACGCGATAAGCGCGATAATTCGAGTTCGCGTTAAATAAAAACACGCTGTCATTCCCGCGAAGGCGGGAATCCATGTTGACTTTAATACAGGCCAAATGGATTCCCGCCTTCGCGGGAATGACAATGGGATAGGGTAGCTGAAATCCGCACCACGCCTTGCTCGTGGCAAGGCACTACTAGTAACTTTTGGTCAACGTCAGCGTGGAACCGCTGCGTTTCATGTCCAAACGATTCAGAAAACTCATACCCAGCAGCGTGATGTCCATACCCTGGCCATCGATCACTGCTGCGTCGATTTGGTGTAGCGTGACATCGCCTATCTTCACAGTATCGAGAATAACTCGGTAGACCGACACTGGGCCGTTTGCGGTGTAGCTCACGCCGCGTTCGCCGTTGAGGTAAGAGATCCCCAGGCGTTTAGCTTCAGCGGTGCTCATGGCGATGTTGGTCGCGCCGGTGTCCACTAGAAAACGCGTCGTGCCGCCATTCATTTGACCGGTGGTGACGAAGTGGCCGTTGCCGTCGGCGGTCAGTACGATTTTCGCGCGTTCGCTGGACGGTCCCGCGGAGGCGATGGATTGACCTAGTTGTAAGCGTTCACGCTTGCCGTTAATTTCCACCACGGCGCTTTCGGAGTTCGCTTCGATTAATTTAATGCCGCTGATTTTTTGCCCGACGCTGATCAGTCGGGCCGGCGCCTTGTTGAT
The DNA here is from genome assembly GCA_963714525.1 of uncultured Pseudomonadota bacterium. Lineage (GTDB taxonomy): Bacteria > Pseudomonadota > Gammaproteobacteria > Burkholderiales > JALYOK01 > JALYOK01. The sequence continues at coordinate 398,481 of CAVQPB010000006.1, read as the reverse complement.
CTCCAGCATGGCTTTACCCGGGAACAGGCCGACTACGTTGACATCTACCGCCAGGGCGGCGGTAGCGAGCAACAGCGGCAATGTAGCAACTAACTTAGTGAGAAACTTCATATTCTTGATCCAAAACTGTACCGCGAATTGTTGTTAGCATAGCACCCGCTGGGCAAGCATCAAGCGGATTGAAACCATGAGTTAATTATTCACAGAATCCAACGGCGAGCGGCCGGACGCCATCAACCTGGTAACTTCCACCGTGTTGAGCGGTTTGCTGATGAGATAGCCCTGACATTCGTCGCAGTGATGGGATTTTAAGAATGCCAGTTGCTCCTCGGTTTCTACACCTTCGGCGATGAGCCTAAGCTTCAGACCTTTCGCAATGAGTATCATCGCGGTAATCAAGGTATTGTCCGCACCGATTTTTATATCGGTGACGAACGAACGGTCGATCTTGATGGCGTGTATCGGCAGGCTACGCAAATAGCTCAGGGATGAATAACCCATGCCAAAATCGTCGATGGCAAGTTTGACGCCGAGATCATTCAGCGCCTTCAGCTTATCGTGCGCGACCTCGAGATCGCGCATCATGGTGCTTTCGGTGATTTCAATTTCCAGTAAAGCCGGATCGATATTCATTTCCTGAATCAACTCGCTGAACTTCGCTACGAAATCGTGCTGCAAAACCTGTTCGGGCGCGAGGTTGATCGACAAGCGCGCGGGAGAGACGCCGTATTCTAGCCATTCCTTCAACTGACCGCCGGCGGTGCGTATCACCCATTCCGAGATGTAGGAAATCATGCCCGCCTCTTGGGCGAGGGGAATGAACTCATCCGGCAAAAGCTGACCGCGAATCGGATGATTCCAACGCAACAACACCTCCAAGCCGGAAATGCGGCCGGTGGCGACGGCGATCTGCGGCTGATAATAAAGCTCGAGCTGGTTATTGCTGATGGCTTTGTGTAACTCGTGCCCCAGACTGATGCGATTCACGTAGGAAACATGGCGTCCTTGCGAAAAGAACGCGTAGCTGTTGCGGCCCTGGGCTTTGACATCGTACATCGCAATGTCGGCGTTTTGTATCAAAGAATCGAGGGTGTCGCCGTCGTCGGGATAGAGGGCGATACCGATGCTCGCGCCGGTGGTGTACTCTTGTTGGCCGACGCGAAACGGCTGATTGAGCACCGTCAGCACTTTTCGTGCGGCGTTTTCCGCTGCCTCCCGTTGGCCGATCAGCGGCAGCAGCAGCGTGAATTCGTCGCCGCCCAGGCGCGCAACCGTGTCGCCTTCCCTCAAACATTTCGTCAGACGTGCGGCGACCGCCTGCAGCAATTGATCACCCGCCGCATGACCCAAATTATCGTTTATGGATTTAAACCGGTCCAAGTCGATAAACATGACCGCCAGCAATGTGCCGCTGCGCTTAGCCTGCACCACCGAGAGGTTAAGACGATCGCGGAATAACAGGCGGTTCGGCAATCCGGTCAAGGCATCGTGATAGGCCTGATGCAAAATTCTTTCTTGGGCGCGCTTACGATCGCCGACTTCCTTTGCGACGCCATAGGTGCCGCGAAACGTGGCAGCAACACCCTCCTCGTGTTGATCGTAAATGCCGCACGCCGATACTTCGACGGTGATGAACAATCCGTCGGCCGGCTTGTTGGGCTTGACCTTGAGGCGCAACTCGACATCGCGGCTGGAGCGTTTTCCGGTGCGACGCTCGTTGAACACGTACTTCGCCCGTTCCAGATCCTCTTCGTAGACCAGATGGGTATAGTGACGTCCGATTAGATCGGCGTGGGCGATGCCGAGAAATCTCTCGGCGCGATCATTCAAAAAAGTAAACCGGCCGGCGCTATCCAAAGTGTACAAAATATCCGGCGATTGATTGACCAGATAACGGTGCCATTTTTCCGATTGCTCGATTTTCTCGGTGCTGTCCCGCGCCACCTCGCTTTGCTGTTTCCCGACCAGCGCGCGGTTGATAGTGTTGAGCAAATCCTCGGGCGCGTAAGGTTTGCGCACGAAGTCGTGCACCCCCTTGCGTAACGCGCGAATCGCGGCATCGATGGTGGTGTCGCCGCTGACCACGATGATAGGAGTGGTGCTGGCGTGAAACTCCAGATGCTCCATTACGCCGAAGCCGTCGGTTCCAGGCATATTGAGATCGAGCAGCACCAAATCGAAACCGCGATCCTGAAGTAACTCGATCGCTTGTTGTCCGCTCGTCGCGGGCGTGATGTCGTAATTACGTAGGCTTAATAACTCGGATAACGCACTGAGCATGCGTACATCGTCGTCGACGACCAGGATTTTCGGCCGCGCCAAGGATAAGTCGAACTCGGAATGGTTCGATAACGCGAAGCCGGCAAGGGCCATAAACTATTGCCTAGTCTTCGGCAACAAAATGCGAAAAGTGGTCCCAGTTTCCGGGCTGGAGATGCATTCGATATCGCCGCGAATCTCACGCACCAAGTTCTGAACGATGGAAAGTCCCAAGCCCACGTGATCGCCGTGTTTGGTGGTGACCCCGGGCTGAAACAAACGCGCTTTTACGCTCTCGGGAATACCCGGCCCAAAATCCTGCACCGTGATCTCAACGCTAGGCTTGCCCTGATAGTTAACGTCATCTCGGGTGCCGATGGTAATACGGCCTCCTTGAGGCATCGCTTCGGCGGCGTTTTTGACTAAGTTCATCAATATCTGTTTCAAGCGATCGCGATCGGCAACGACCGGTGCAATAGCATGGGAGAGTTCCGTATACAGCCTTACCTGATGGGTGAGTAATGCCTGATCCGTGAGCCGCGTCAGATCGAATATCAACGCATTAATGTCGACTAGTTCTGGTCTAAATTGAGACTTTGTCGCTTCTGGTTCGACTAAGGTCTTGAGTATAACGCTAACTCTATCGATCTCATCGTCTATCACGCCCAAATCCCGCTGCGCCGGATCTTGCTCAGGGAGCTTGAGACGTAAAATCTTGGTGTAGTTCTTCATGATGGACAGCGGATTGTTGACCTCATGAATAATGCGTCGCAATTCGCCCAAGGATACATTCAACGGTTCCTGGTCCATGCTGGGCGGCGCAGGCAGACGGCGGCGTGCCGAGTCTAGCGCTAAACCCGCCTGGGTAACGAGGGTCGCGAGCAGTTTGATTTGCGGTTCCAGCCGGGCGAGCTGCTCTTCGGCCATGCCTAGGGCGATGACCCCGATGATGCTATTCCGGCCGTTGAGCGGCAAACACAGAATGCCTTCTTGACCGGTCAGCCGCGTGAGTTGGTCGTCGACGACCAGGTGCTGCGGCGCCCGTTCCGTGTCAAAGGTGTGCAGCAATTCGTTGCGCAGCACCGCGTCGACCACGATGCTGGTGCCGGCGACGAACGGAATATTCAGTTGATTGACCACATCGGTTTGACCGGGCAAAGACACGCCGGTAAGGCTGTTGCTCTTGCTGTCGTAACGCAAAAAAATAGGAAACGCGAAGTCGAATAATACGTGCAAGGTCTTGCGAATCGCCGAGTAGATGTCGACCTCGTCCTTGAGGCCGGAGAAATTTGGCCGCATGCGCGACAGCAAACCGATCTCGCGAACTTCCCGCGCCAACCGAACTCGTTTCACTTTTTCGAATGCGCCCGCATCCAAGTTAGTGCGATCTTTGACCAACGATAGCGACCGCACGGCCGCGGCCGTGACGCGCTGGGCGTTTTCCACAATCGCTTCCAACTCCGAGGGCTGCAAACCGAACAATTTTTCCGCCGCGCTAAACGGTAACGACGTGGTGTATTCCGCGCCCTCAGCGATCAGGTTTGCGAGATGAGCGACTTTAATCAGCGTAGGCGCGCCGGTGATGCGGTCGGTCGGTTCGTCGCGATAACGGATGGCGTCGGTAATGAAAGAGGCAACGGGCCAGCGCGATGTCAAGACCACACCGGCGTTACGCGCTAAGTCTTCGTGGGAAATGACCGTCGACTCCGACGACGCCGCAGCCTCGTCGGTCAGCAGCGCCTCCTCTCCCGTGGGAAAATTCGCAGCCAGGGCAAACTTTCCAAGGTCGTAGAATAATCCGGTCAAGTAGGCTTCGTCTTTATTCACATGACCGACTTGCTCCGCCAGGGTTCGAGCGAAATAGGCGCGCGCTATCCACAGTGGCGAATCTTGGCTGAGAAGATTTTCTGCCGCTTTGGCGGGCTGGTGAAAAATTTGGTTGACGGCGGTGCAAAGCACCAGGGTTTTGAGGGCGTCCAGACCGACATCGGCAAGCGCTTGTTCCAACGACAAAAGACGACGCGGTGTATGTGAATATGCCGGATACGCGATATCCAAAACTTTCGCGCACAGAGCAGAATCATGCCGGACGGTTTGCGCGATCTCGTCGAAGGTAATGTCGTCTTTGGCTAATAACCCAAGTAGACGGAGCAAGACATCCGGCGCGGATGGCAAAGGACTGAGGGCAAGCCTTCTTAGAATCTTATTATTGTCAGGACCCATGCCGGGTTTATAGGCAATAGGGTGCTGATTGTCAACAGTTTTTTTACAATATGAAACAACACATTAAGGCGTGAAATGCCGAGCTAAAACGTAAACTTAATCCCTAAAGTTTTTGAACTGTAAAGGAAATCCGAGCTCCGCTTTACGGATGAGCGCTATTGCTTCCTGCAAGGTGTCTTTTTTAGCGCCGCTGATACGCACCACTTCGCCTTGGATGCTGGCCTGGGATTTGAGTTTGGAGTCTTTGACAAGTTTCACGATCTTCTTCGCCAGCTCCTGTTCCACCCCGACCTTAACCGTCACGCTCTGCTTCACCTTGTTACCGCTGATTTTTTCCGCCGTACCGACCTCCAAGCACTTGATATCGACGCCGCGTTTGACCAGCCTGCCCTCGAGTATGTCGCGCACCTGGCCGAGCTTGAAATCATCGTCGGCAAAAACCGTCAACAGGTATTCAGCCTGCTCAACACGCGAGTCCGAACCCTTGAAGTCGAAGCGCGTTGATACCTCTTTATTAGTCTGCTCTACCGCGTTCTTAACTTCTTGCTTGTCTACTTCGGAAACGATGTCGAAGGACGGCATGATTTAAACCCAATACTGGATCATTTGACTGATTCGAGAATGGCAATTTCCTTCTTTAGGAGATCATTTGCCAGCACCGAAAGTTGAATACCTTTTTTCGAGGCAATCGCTGACAAGTAGGCCAGCACGTCGGCATCGAGGTATACCGGCAAATTCAACTTTGCGTTAGGGCGATAAAACTTGCCGCGAGAACCACCGGCGAAATTGATCTCGCTAAGCATATCGTCATCAAGGTCTGCATTCATCGTCTGAGCTATCTTAAATTAAGCATGATCGTATTCTAGCGCGGTTCCTGTTCATAGGCTCGTCTCTCTTGCTTCGTCGCTGCGCGTGCCGAAATTATGCGCACCGTTGCCGTGGTTGGGATGAGCAAGCGTAGCCCGGAAGGAGCGAAGCGAATTCCGGGGACAGCATTATCGTCCAACGGCAATGTCCACATGGCATGCCATGTGGTCAGGCAGAACAACCATGGCGTCAAGGGTGAATGGATGTTTTGATTTTACTTCGGTGGTAATGCTTCGAAACAAATCGATATGGTCGAGGAGCGATGTCTTGCGCCGGTCGAATAGGTTGACCGTAAAGAAAAATGTACCCCCTGCGACACGGTTACGGCGATAGTTAACCGTTTGCGTATGTTATCCCGGAATACGCTTCGCTCCTTCCGGGCTACGATCCTCAATTTTCCTACTTGCGATTCAACTTCGCCGCAATCCGCATCCGCAACGCATTGAGCTTAATAAATCCCGCCGCGTCCGCTTGGTTGTACGCGCCCTTGTCTTCTTCGAAGGTTGATATCGCCGGATCGAACAATGAATCCTTTTTCGACGAACGGCCGACGGTCATCACGGTGCCTTTATACAGCTTAACGCGTACGGTACCGTTGACGGGCGCTTGCGATGTGTCGATCAAAACTTGCAGCAATTTGCGCTCGGGACTCCACCAATAGCCGTTGTAGACCAGGCGCGCGTAACGCGACATGAGGTCATCTTTCAGCGCCAATACTTCGCGATCTAACGTAATCGATTCCATGGCGCGATGGGCGCGAAGCATAATGGCGCCGCCTGGCGTTTCGTAACAGCCGCGTGACTTCATGCCGACGTAGCGGTTCTCGACGATGTCCAGCCGACCGATGCCGTGTTTGCCGCCGAGGCGGTTCAACTCCGTCAGCACTTGCGCCGGCGTCATCTTTTTGCCGTTAATCGCAACGATGTCGCCTTGCTTGTAATCGAGTTCGACGTATTCCGGTTTCGCCGGCGCTTTTTCCGGTGAGACGGTGATCCGCCACATGGAATCTTCCGGCTCGAAATTCGGATCTTCGAGTATGCCGCCTTCGTAGGAAATATGCAGCAAGTTCGCGTCCATGGAATACGGCGCGCCGCCTTTTTTCTTTTTGTAGTCGACCGCAATGCCCGCCTTCTCCGCATATTTCAGCAGCTTCTCGCGGGACGTGAGATCCCATTCGCGCCACGGCGCGATGACGCGAATATTTGGCTCCAGCGCGTAATAACCCAACTCGAAACGCACTTGGTCGTTGCCCTTGCCGGTCGCACCGTGGGACACCGCGTCCGCCTTCACTTTGCGCGCGATCTCCACTTGGCGTTTGGCGATCAACGGCCGCGCGATCGAAGTGCCGAGCAGATATTCGCCTTCATAGACCGCATTGGCGCGGAACATGGGAAACACGAAATCCCGCACGAACTCTTCGCGCAAATCATCGACGAAAATTTCCTTGATGCCGAATTTCTTCGCCTTCTGCCGCGCCGGCTCCAGTTCTTCGCCCTGACCGATATCGGCGGTGAAGGTGACGACTTCGCAGTGATAAACATCTTGCAGCCATTTCAGAATTACCGAAGTATCCAGCCCGCCGGAGTAGGCGAGCACGACTTTTTTAATTGATGACATATGAAATTGATGAGTTGAAAAATTAGTTCTTCTCTAGTCGAGTAACGAGCTCACCGTTGACCCATTCGCCGTAGATCGTGCGTCCGTCGGGACTGGTAAGTTCACCCAACCCTTCAAAGCGCCAGTTCAAGAATTGGCCCACATAGATCGTGCCGTCCGGCAGGACTAACTTACCGTCCCCGGTCGGGACACCGTCGACCCAATCGCCGCTGTATTTCTGGCCGTTCTCGTGAGAAGTCATGCTGCCCTTGCCGTGAGGGCGGCCACGTTTATAGTCGCCCTCATATTCTTCGGCCAGTTTACCGGCGACGTCCCATTTAATCTGGCCGCTGCCTTCGGCGTAACCATCTTTACAGGCTCCGGTCCAGGTTAATTTTTCGTCCACTTGTGGATGGGGATTGAAATGCTTGCAGCCGTTTTGATCGGCTATCCACTCGCCTTCCTGGGCGTGGACAACGATGCTTATTGAGCTAAATAGCAGCGCGAGTAGCGAAGCGGAAAAAATAGATAAACGTTTCATTGGATCTCCTTAGTTCAATCGCACGATTGGTTACGATTGTATGCGTTTTTGCTGCGGGCTAAATGGTCTGGTTTTTCTCAAAGCACTGCCCTCAGAGGCAATATGGGTGCGGCTCCCAGACATGGCATTGCCACGAGCCAGTATCCATGCGCTTCGTGGCAATGCTAATCTAGACAGCCATCGCGTCGATTAATTCACTCCGTCTCACGCTTTCCCAGCAACAGATATTCCATTAACGCTTTCTGCACGTGCATTCTGTTCTCGGCTTCGTCCCAAACCACACTTTGCTTTCCCTCTAATACCTCAGCCGATACTTCTTCACCGCGATGGGCGGGTAGGCAATGCATGAATAACGCATCGGGCGCTGCGTGGGCCATCATATCGGTATCGACACAGAAATCGGCGAAGTCTTTCTTGCGCTCTTCGGTCTCGGCTTCGAAACCCATGCTGGTCCATACGTCCGTTGTGACCAGATGCGCGGCGTTGGCTGCTGCGTTCGGATCGGTGAATTCCCGGTGGTGATCGGCGTTGAATAAGCCCGCTTCTTCCGGTTTGATTTCATAGCCCGGCGGTGTGGCGACATGGACGTTGAAATCCAAAATTTCCGCCGCTTGCAACCAGGTGTTGCACATGTTGTTGGAATCGCCGATCCACGCGACGGTCTTGCCGGCGATGGAACCGCGATGTTCGATGAAGGTAAAAATATCCGCCAAAATTTGGCACGGATGATATTCGTTGGTGAGGCCGTTGATCACCGGCACGCGCGAATGGGCGGCGAAGCGCTCGATAATGCTTTGCTCGAAGGTGCGGATCATGACGATATCGACCATGCGCGAAATCACCCGCGCCACGTCCTCGATCGGCTCGCCGCGGCCGAGCTGCGAGTCCTGCCGGTTCAGCGTGATGACCGAGCCGCCCATCTGATACATGCCCGCTTCGAAGGAGACGCGCGTGCGCGTGGAGCTTTTTTCGAACACCATCGCCAAGGTTCGATCGGTCAACGGATGATAGGGTTTGTATTCTTTGAATTGCTGTTTAATCCAGGCGGAGCGCGCGAAGACGTAATCGATCTCGTCGCGACTGAAATCCTTCAACTGCAAAAAATGCTGCAACTTCAAGATGGTTACGCCGCGAGAAAATCCTTGATAATCGGCGCGAGAATGCCGACCAATTGCTCCGCTTCGGCCGCGGAAAAAATCAGCGGCGGCAACAGGCGCACCACGTTTTCCGCCGTGACATTCACCAGCAATCCCTGCTCGCGTGCGCGTTTGACAATATCTCCGCACGGCCGATCGAGCTCGATGCCCATCATCATGCCGCGGCCACGTATCTCCTTCACGCCCGCAACACCGGCCAGCCGCTCGCGCAATTGCGCGCGTATCCATTCGCCGGTTTGCGTCGATTTTTCCAGCAAGCCTTCGTCTTCGATCGCCTGCAAGGTCGCGAGCGACGCGGCGCAGACCAGCGGCCCGCCACCGAACGTCGAACCGTGATTGCCGGGACCGAACACGCCCGTCGCGCGTCCCGCCGCCACACACGCGCCGATCGGTACGCCGGAACCGAGGCCTTTCGCCAAGGTGATCACGTCGGGCTTTACGTCTGCATGTTGAAAGCCGAACCATTTGCCCGTGCGGCCGATGCCGCACTGGACTTCGTCGATCATGAAGAGCCATTCCTGCTTGTCGCAGATGGTGCGCAAGGTGCGGATATATTCCAGATCGCCCATGGTCACCCCGGCTTCGCCCTGCAACACTTCCACCAGCACGGCGACCACGTTGGATTGATTTTTCGCGATCTGCTGCACCGCCACGGCGTCGTTATAGGGCACGCGTATGAAGCCGTCCATCAACGGCTCGAAGCCTGCTTGCGCTTTACGGCTGCCGGTCGCCGACAGGGTCGCCAACGTGCGGCCATGCCAGGCTTTTTCCATGACGATGATGTGGGGATTCTCGACGCCGTTTTTGTGGCCATATAGGCGCGCGACTTTGATCGCCGCTTCATTGGCTTCCGCGCCGGAATTGCAAAAGAACACTTCGTCCATGCCGGAAAGTTTCGCGATGCGCTCGGCCAGTTCTTCCTGGCGAAAAATCCGATAGAGATTGGAGGTGTGGATGGTTTGTTTGGCTTGCTCGCAGATCGCGGCGACGACTTTCGGATGGGCATGGCCCAGGCTAGTCACCGCCACGCCGGACACGGCATCCAAGTAACGTTTACCCTGATCGTCGAACAACCACGCGCCCTCCCCTTTCACGAAACCGATCGGCTGGCGCGCATAGGTATTCATCAAATACGACATCGTCATCCCCAAAAACAAATCGGCGGCTGATCGAATGATCGCCGCCAAAATTGAAAGTATACCAAAGCTTGGCCTGGGGGAAATGCTGATTCGGGGGTTTTGACAGCACGCCTCCATCGTTGTCTCCACCGGTTGCGTTGTCCTGTCACCGCAACTGACCGCTTTTCTCAAGTTCTGCGCCATTAGTAGATAGAAGGGTATCGCCGCATGTCAGACGCCCGTCCTCGCGTCGCAGACAAACGCAATTTGCGACAGTCATTCTCAGTTATTTATAAGGAGCGACATCATGTTTCACCGGACATCCGCATTCACTCGAATTCAGCGACAACGCGCAAAGGATTTACTTACTTCAGTTTTTTGGCGGTCTCTAACGTATCGTTCAAGCTCTCAAGTCGTCGTGAAACATATGGCGTTGAGCGCGTTATTGGCGCTCGGCGCGTTAATGCCTACGATTGTTCACGCAGATGACGTGAACGCAACGTCCAATACGGGCGGAATCGGCATCCCCGGAATGGCCGACGTTCTGCTTATTTCGCTCAACATCAACACGCCCGCTCCACGCGAGTTGGTGATCAGTTACTTTGCCGAATGCCAGGTGCAGAGCGGCTATATCGAATACGACATTCTGGTGGATAACGTCGAAGTGCCACCCACCCACGATAACTTCAGTGCGCTTTGCTCTTCTCCCGCCGAGCCTGCGACGGTCGGCATCGTCGTCTATCGCCAAGTTCCGGCCGGCAACCACAACATCAGAGTCCGCGGTCATGTTGAAGGCGGGTTTGGCGGCCTGATCGATGATCAGTCGTTGGTCGTGGAGGAGCATGCGCCGTGATCTCTGCTATTGCGTGCCGGTCGGTGGTCCCACCACGGCAGCGGTCAAAGCCGACCGCTTTTTTCGCTTGTTGCGCCTTTAGATGAGAAAGGTGCCACTAAACGACATCGGCCTGAGACCCGCATGGATATTGCCTATCAGGCCATGCCTTGCCAGTCGGCAAGGTGGGTGAGGGTTCTGGCACGATAGCTTTCAAAAACGTAGGGCTGGACCCTCCCGCCAAATCACCGTGCATTTCAATTTCGGTGTCGCCCAACTTCGCGCTCGCGTACCACGCTTCGTTCATCAATGTCGCGATGGAAATGCAATCGTAATCTTTCTTCGCGCGTACTGCGACCATCGGAAGGCGCTGCGCTTTATTTCATAGCGCTCTACCACCTTTATCGACCCCGCGCTTCCAGTATGGCACTGCTGAAATTCCGAGTCCCTATCCGCAGATAGACCACTTTCCGGGAAGTCGAACGCGGCGTTTTATTCATTCGCTCGTCGAACCTTTGCTGAACCTGCGGGAAATAACCGTTAAGCGCAACGGAAAGGCGACGAGAGTCGCCATCAAGCAACGCGAAGCAGAGGTATTTCATCGCCGGGAAATGACCTTGGCCCGAAACGTAACCGGTCAACTTCGATACTCAAGGAGATCCAAATGTCATTACGCAACGATTTTGAAACGGTTCAATGCAAATACCCTACAAACAGCACGAGCTTCACCAGTATCGTCGTTGCGATCCCATTCGCTCCGTTGGCAAGGAAGGAGTGATCATGAGATCGACATTCAATAGGACGTTCCTGGCAGTTGGAACTTTGGTCGCGGCACAACTTTTTGCGGGTATCGCCGCGGCTGCGCCGCCGCTAGGCGACGCGCCCTTATCCCTGCAGCCACTGCATCTCACCTTCTATCCGCGCTTCGCCTACGCGGCGAATCACAACGATGACAGCGTTTCCGTCTACTCGGTGAACGTCGCCACCGGCCAGTTGCGGCACAGCGGCTATGTTGCGGCGGGGACTGATCCACGCGCTGTCACCGTTTACGGGGGCAAGTTCGTCTACGTAGCGAATGGCGGCTCGAACAACGTCTCGGCCTACACCATCAATCCTACGACCGGGGCACTCACCAGCGTCGGCCCGGCCGTGGCAGCGGGAACGGCTCCCGTCTCCGTCACCGTCGACCGCTATGGCAGGTTCGCGTACGTGGCAAATCTCCTCTCCTACAACGTCTCGGCTTACACCATCAATGCTACGACCGGGGCGCTCACGAGCGTCGGCCCGCCGGTGGCAACGGGGACCAGCCCGTACTCCGTCACCGTCGACCCCTCGGGCAGGTTCGCGTACGTGGCGAATTACTTGTCCAACAACGTCTCGGCCTACACCATCAACGCCACGACCGGGGCACTCACCAGCATCGGCGCCGCGGTGGCGGCGGGGACCAGTCCCTACTCCGTCACCGTCGACCCCACTGGCAAGTTCGCCTATGTGGCGAATCAATTCTCCAACAACGTCTCGGCCTACACCATCAACGCCACGACCGGGGCACTCACCAGTATCGGCGCAGCCGTGGCCGCGGGAACCCGTCCCCGCTCCGTCACCGTCGACCCCACTGGCAAGTTCGCCTATGTGGCGAATGGCGGCTCGAACAACATCTCGGCCTACAGCATTAACTCCACGACCGGGGCGCTCACCAGCGTCGGCCCGGCCGTGGCGGCGGGCACCCTTCCCTACTGCGTCACCATCGGCCCTTCGGGCAGGTTCGCCTACGTGGCGAATTACACATCCAACACCATCTCGGCCTACACCATCAATGCCGTGACCGGCGCCTTGACCGCGATATCCACGGTCGCGGGCCGCGCGGGCAACCTGGCCATGGCCTTAGCCAATGGCCTGACACCGGTGACCTACACACCGAAGTTCGCGTATGTGGCGAATGACGGATCCGACAATGTCTCGGCTTACACCATCAACACCTCTACAGGGGCGCTCACCAGCATCGGCGCACCCGTTGCCGCGGGGAACCTTCCACGCGCCGTCAGCGTCGACCCCTCGGGCAAATTCGCCTACGTGGCAAATGCTAGCTCCGACGACGTCTCGGCCTACACCATCAATGCTACGACCGGGGCACTTACCAGCATAGGCGCAGCCGTGGCGGCAGGGACCAGTCCTAACTCGGTCACCGTCGACCCGTCGGGCAAGTTCGCCTATGTAGCAAATTCCTGGTCCAACAACGTCTCGGCTTACAGCATCAATACCACAACCGGGGTACTCACCAGCATCGGCGTCGTGGCCGCGGGGACCGGCCCCCTAGGCGTCAGCGTCGACCCCACGGGTAGGTTCGCGTACGTCACGAATACCGTCTCCAACAATGTTTCGGCCTACACCATCAATAGCACAACCGGGGTACTCACCAGCATCGGGGTAGTGGCGGCGGGATGGTATCCGTTCGCCGTTACCGTCGACCCCTCGGGCAAGTTCGCTTACGTGGCGAATTTAAACTCCAACGACATCTCGGCCTACGCAATCAACGGCACCACCGGGGCACTTACCAGCATCGGCGCCGCTGTGGCGGCGGGGACCGAACCGATCTCGATCGCAGTCGACCCTTCCGGTAAGTTCGCCTACGCGGCGAATTTCGGGTCGGACGATGTCTCGGCCTATACCATCAACGGTACGACTGGCGCACTTACCAGCGCCGGTACGAGCGCGGCGGGGTGGGGTCCCAATTCCGTCAGTGTCGACCCCTCCGGCAAGTTCGCCTACGTTGCAAACAACGGCTCCGCCGACGTCTCGGCCTATACCATCAACGCCACGACTGGGGCACTCACGAGTATCGGCGCGGCCGTGGCAGCAGGGACTGGCCCTCGTTTCGTCACTACCACCGGCACCTGGCAGTGATAGGGGAGGAATAGGATTTTTAAACGCCCTTTTTCGTCAACAAAAAAAGCTGAGGTCTTTCATAGCCGGAGAATGACCTTGGTCCGAAACTTAACCGGCCAAATCTGATAGATAAGGAGATTCAAATGTCATGCTTCAACGTGGTGATCTTGACCATTGTCGATGTTGCGATCCAATCCGGTACGCCGGGAACGGAGACGATATCATGAAATCGAAACTTAATCGTGCGTTCTTGGCAGTGGCGGCCTTGGTCGCGGCACAACTCTATGCGGGCGCGGCGGTAGCAGCGCCGCCGGCGAATGTCGTTGGCACTTGGACAATGCTCGTTAACCAAAACATCGAGACATTCGTTGTCTCCAATCAGGGCGCGCTCGGAACGTGCAAGCTGATCCTCGCAACGCTGTCGGGCTGGCCGGCGAACGGCTGGTACTGCCCGACTGACGGTCGCATCCATTTCATTCGGAAAAACGCCGGCGTCCCGATTAAAACATTCGACGGCATCGTGGCGGATCGAGTAGTAGGATCACCCGATCGGATCGGCGGCACGTATGCCTCGGACTACGCGCCTACCCAAGCATACGGGTATTACAGCTTCTCGGCTTTGAAGTAGCGTAACGCGTGGGGCCGGATGCAGTTTGTCCGATCCCACCTTTCAGATCTAACGGCCACGCCAAAAGTATTTACACGGCGATCGCGTTGGGGCTTGACCGCAAAAACCTCCGCCAGCGAACACAACGTTACGCGCTACCGCTGTTAAGAACCGCCCATCAACAACGCCAATAGCTTGTCGCCATTCAAGTACAGAAAACCGATCGTCATAAGTACGTAGGACGCGGTGCATATCACCATGATCGTGCGCGTGATGGGATGCGGCTTGACCCATTTCGGAAACACGCGCGGCAGCATGAAATAGTTCAGGTACACCAGCCCCGGACAGATGAACGCCATGGCGAGAAACGCGATCACGCCGCGCAGGATGATGAGCTGGTCCGGCTGCGCCAGCGTCATGGTAAACATCGTGAGCACGGTGAAGATCGCCACGAAGATGTAATACCAAGTGCGGTAATGCAGCTTTCGCGCGCGCTTGAAGTTGGAGTAGAAGAAATCCGCTTGAATGCGTGAGTAGCCATCGGTCAGTTGCAGCCACGCGTCGCACAAAAAAGCCGCGGCGACGATTAAGAATAGCGCTCTGCCGACCGTGCCCCACGCTTCTTCGAAGAACACCGATTGAACGACGGCGATGTCCCAGCCTTTCGGCACCGCGCCGGTCGGCAATAGCAACGCGAACGCCAGCCAACACATGATGCCCGTCGTGATCAGATTGAGTCCGACGCCGATGGCGTTCTCGATGCTGAAATAGCGCACCCAGCTTTTGTAGTTGCGTTTGTTCTCCGCGTTATCGGCGAAATAAAAACCGGTCGCGGGTATCGTTTCCGCCTGGCCGGTAATCGGCGAGGTCACGCGCCCCATCAAGTGGCCCATGCCGACACCCTTGTCGCGTATCCAGTAGCCGATAAACAATTGCGCGAAGCCGCCGACACCGGCGAAGGCGATCGATGTAACCAGCGTGTTCCAATCTTTCGGATCCCAGTTCGACACCGTGCTCGGCGGCGTCCAATGGGGAATGAGCGCGCGGAAAAACTCGCCGCTGACGGCCAGCACTTTGTCCTGAAATACTGCGAAAATAATACCGACCATGGTGATGACCACCACGACCATCGAGATCTTTTCTACCACCGCATAAGCAACGCGGCTGAACACTAACGCGAACAGATAGATCGCGATGGTCAAGTAACCCCAGAACAGCGCCTGCCCGCGCGGCTCCCAACCGTACGGAAAATGCGTGAGCGCCGCGAGCGCGGTGCCGCCGGCGGACGCATAGGCGCCGAACCAGGCATTCTCGATAAAGATGCCGATCCACATGATCCATGCATAGGGACGCGACATGCGGGTGAAACCGGTCATCGGCGTCTCGCCGGTGACGACGGTATAACGGCAAATTTCCAGGTTAACCCAGTATTGCAACAGCGCGGCGGGAATCAGCAACCCGAGAAACGCGGCGCCGTATTTCGCCGTCAGGTAAGGCCACCAGATCAACTCGCCGGAGCCTTGCGCCAGCGCGGCGAGCAAGATGCCGGGGCCGATATAGGCCCAAATGGTGGTGAACAGCGGCAACGCCGCCAGTTTCAACGGCGGCAACGTGCCGAGCGCAGCTTCGTTACTCGCGGATGGATTTGCCGTGTGGTTCATGCCTCCCTCCTTCTGCCCCTTGCGTCAACCTATCACTCGGTTAGCGTGTAGTCAATTGCACTTATCCGATCGGTGAATATCTGGTACATTCGCGCAGATAACTGGCTTGATTAAAGTATTCGATCGGGTACCCGCAATGAGTGTTGCTTTACGAGTATGTCTGGTTGCTTTTGCCGCGAGCCTGACGTTTGCGCAGGCTTACGCCGAGGATGAAACGGCCGATGGCCGGATCGCGCCCGACGGCACGCCGCCCATCAAGGCGCTGCCGGGAACGCTTTCATGGGCGGTGCTGCAGGGTGTTGAAACCGCCAAGAAAGATGGCAAGGCGATCCCACAATTCGACCAGGAAGTAAGCGCGCTTAATGAGAAGCCAATCAAGATACGCGGCTTCATGGTGCCTACTGAAGGCGCGATTAAACAGAAGCGCTTTCTGCTCAGCCCTTATCCGCCGAGTTGCGCGTTTTGCCTAACGGCCGGACCCGACTCACTCATCGACGTGCAGACCAAAGAAGGCATCAAGACGGCTTTTGAACCACTCGTGGTCTCGGGCAAGCTGCACGTGCTCGAGGAAGACGCACAAGGGTTCTACTATCGAATCACCGAAGCGATGGAAGCGGAATAAACCTACGGGCAATGCGAAAAAAAGGCGTTCGTAACACAAACGCCTTTTATATTTAAGCCGAGAGCCGGCGTGGACTTCGCGCCGGTTTCGCAAGCATCATTCCGTCAATACGTTGCCACTGGATTGCCCGGCGAACCTGTTGCGCCGACCAGCTTGAGCGGCGCCCAACTGAACAAGAACTCGTAAGCCTTGTCGGCCGACAGGTCGTCTAAATCGAGGTTCTCGAAGTTGCTGATGCCGCGCCGCACCACCAGATTCATGTGGCAATAGGCAAACGAGTCCGGCGCGCCCTTGGCGAAGTCGTAAGGCTCAAGCCCCCACGTATCAGAGCCGATCATTGCGATCTTTTTCGCTGCAAGGTAATCACAAACCTCGGGGGACACGCCGGGCTCGCCCGAGCCGAACTCCGCTTTATCGGCCATCAACTGCTCGTCGGTCTTTACCTGCTCGCCTACGGGGCGACCGAGATGATTGGTCTTCCACAACGCGTTCCAGCCGGTGCGGAACAGAACCACATCGCCCTGCGTCGCATCGCCGACGGCTTGCTTCGCGAGCGCGGCTTTGTAGTCCGCCAGAGTGATCGCGTAGCCCTTGGGTAACATCTTGACGCCTTTCAGCATCGCGATGTCGATCAAAATGCCGCGGGTGAAGAATCCCCCTGCCTTTTCCGTACCCAGCTTCTTTATCCCGCGCGCCGAAGTAACGTCTTCGAAGCGCACTCCATTGTAGAAATAGTTGCCGTCTTTCCAACCCTGCGCACCTTTGACTCGGATCATGGGATGCGCAAGGCCATCCCACTGCGAGCCGACTTGGCCAATTTCGGCCGTCACCAGCTCGTCCATAAACGTCTGGTCGAAGCTCTCGCCCGGCCAGTTAAGCGGGCCGTGTGTCGGAGCGCCGGGAATGCTTAGCGCAAACGTCCGCCCGGGCACGAGCGGCATATGGTTGCTATACGGCATGCCGAGCAACGCCATTTTTCCTTTCTTCACCAGCTTGGCCGCCTCGATGCGCTTTTGCGGCGTGATATAACCCGCGCCGCCCATTTCATCGTTGGCGCCAAACTCGCTGGGCCACCATTTCTCGTCCACAGGATTATTCTCGGCGAACACCACGCCGACCAACAGCGCTGCCGCGGATACCGCGATTGCTTGAGTAATGCGTCGCATACGATTTCCTCCGTTTTGTGAATTGCGAAAATTGCAACGAATGGAGTGCCAATGGGGGTTGCTAACGCCCCTCAGCCCCGATCGCCAAGCTATCACTGGGCTGGCGAGTAGTCAATCGCGGTCACACTCACGACGGTGGATATCAACTTGCGCTCAGAGCTGATATCGGTAGCAATTTATCGATCTAGCTTCTCATTGAGCGTCCAGTTCCACTCGATGATGCGTAAGGTGTAGTCGCCGGACGCGAGCAACGCCTTCGCTTTGTCATCCACGTAGGGCATCACGAATAATTCGGGCTTGGCGGCGGGCCGGTCCGGATCCTCTGTGAATTTCTTGCCGTACCACTCAAAAATCTTGGAAATCCACACTTCTTTTTTGTCGTAGTCGATCTTAAACTGGCGCTCGTCCTTCACGAATTGACGGCTAACGGTTTCCAAATCGGCGTGCAGCGATTTTCCTTTCCAGGCGACGCCGCGCAATGGCATGCAGCCGCGGTCCGAACAGACCACCGCAAAATGCGCGCGCATATCTTTGTGAGCGGCGATAAGCTTGTCGTACTCGATCTCGCTAATGGTAAGGTCCTCGCCCGCCACTTTGTATTTGAGTTTGTCGAAATAGCCGGGAATATCCAATGGGCTGTGTACTGGATAATTGTCGACGATGGCTTTGATGTTCGCGGAGTTGTAGGCATTGATGTAAAACGCGATGCGGTCGTCGCGGGTCATCTGCGCTGCATCCGCCTTGGCCTGCCAGTCCATAAATGCATCCAAGCGCTGCCGGTCTTCTTTGTTTTTTACTAGGGCAGCGTAGTCCATATAGTCGCCCTTCACATACTTTTGCAGGATGTAATCATAGTCCTCTGGCCCTCCGGCCAGCGCTGCGGTAGCGAACAGTACTAGCCATATCATCGACACGAATTTCATAAGTGACGTTTTCACCGAATCCTCCTAAATGAACGAATTTATCAAGCGCGATTTGCGCGTGAACAAAAATTGCCAGCCAATCGCCGCGACGGCTACACGATGGCCAATGAAGTATAGGGAACCAACACAATTCAAACCATGCATCAATCGCGCGAACGATTGAATTAGACGGCTGCCCCTATCGACTTACTCGACCGGCATCCCGCAGGCCCGCCACTCGGGTAAGCCATCGCGCAGGCGCCGCGCCTTGCGGCCTTCCTTGCGCAATAACAATATCGCTTCCACAGACATCAAACAGTAGGGACCACGGCAGTAGGCAACAATTTCGCGCCTCGCAGGCAACTCGTGCATACGATCGATGAGTTCCGGCAAAGGAATGTTGATCGCACCGGGAAGATGACCCGACGCGTACTCATCGCGTGGACGTACATCAAGTATGGTAATGATCCCGCGCCTGGCGCGGTCCAGTACTTCCTCTGCGCCGAGCGGCTCGAGGCTGTCCTTGGCGAGAAGGTAGGTATTGATCAAACGATCGATCTCCGCGGAGTAAGTCTCGCCGACTGACCACATCGCCGCCAGCAAGCGCAACACTTCATCACCGGCTATCCGGTAATACACGAACTGTCCTTCCTTGCGGCCAACGATGAGCCCAGCTTGCCGCAACTGCTGTAAGTGACGTGATGTGTTTGCAACAGTGAGCCCAGCTAGGCTGGCCAATATGTCCACGCTGCGATCGCCTTGGGCGAGTAACTCCAAAAGCTCCAGTCGAGGGCCACTCGAAAGCGCCTGACCGATGCGGCCGAACTGTTCGAATATCGCTACTTTTGGCGCGCTTCTCGTCATCATCTCTCTCGCACTTACGCTCGATATTGCCTATAAGCATTAGCCGGTCAGCGGTAACGGAACCTTACGTCGCCTTACTTACGCCTGCATTCTCGTGACGTGTGAATAGCAAGTTTGAATTAAGGAAGCTCTGAATAAGTTCGAGTTCTAAGTGAGACAAAGCGCGAGCAAAAAATATCGACGCAGCATATGGGTGATATGTAAGGAGATATTTTTTGTGAGCCAAACATAGAGCCACGAAGAAATCGGAGTTATTCAGAGCTTCCTTAAAGTAATACACGGTACGGAAGTTTGGTCGATAAAAAGAAGATGGAAGAACTAAGGCCCGGCGTTTGGAGTGAGCGCGACGAAAGCGGTTAATCCTAACGGCGCTATGTTAAGGCCTACATAAAATTTCGCGTATGCAGATGCGCGAGGCGCGTGGCTTCACCCTCGCGAAAGCCGAGTCGGTTCAAGCGCAGTTCGCGGCCCTGCGCCATTTCTTCCTTGAGCACTTGTACTTTGTCGAATCCCGCTGCGATCGCAGTGGGTGACCATTCGCCCGCGGCGAGCAATACCAGGGCGTCGAACACTTCTTCATTCAGCCCGGAGGTTTGTGCCAGCGCGGTGTAACGATGCTCGACAGCGGCGGCGAGGCGCGCCTTGAGTGCGCTGTCGTGCTTTAATTGATATTGCAAATGCGCCATACCGAAAGCGACATGCCGCGCTTCGTCGCGCGCGGTGAGTTTCGCGATTTGGCGCGTGACCGGGTCGGGTGCGTGGGCTTGCAGAAAATGCAGCAACGCCACAAAAGTTCCTTCGCCCAGCACCGAAAGCAAAAACGAAGCGACGGCGAATTCGCTTTCGTCGAACAGGGTTTTCAACGATGCCTGGCCGCCCAAGGTCGAGAGCCCCATGCGCTCGCGCTTCATTAGCGCGCGGCGGGTGAAGACTTCGACGTGGCGCGCTTCATCGGCGATTTGAATGGCCAGCAATTGCACCACTTCGCGAAAGTGCGGATGCACTTGCCCCAAGAAGCGCGCCGGCACCAGCAGCGCCGCGTTTTCGTTCTCGATGAGATAGGTCATCACCTGAACCACGGCGTCTTCGATTTCATCGGCGAGTTCGAACGGCGCCGACCAATCGATCGCCTCGTCAGGATTCCACTGCGCGGTCAAAGCTTGTTGATAAAGATGCGCCGCCTCCTCGGCCCAAAGTGCATCTTTCTCCGCCAACGCAAACTGAAATGCGGGTGCGCCCGCTTCCACCGTTGCACCGCGCGCCGCCAATCCCCAAGTTGCTTTAGGGAAATCGGCAACAGCACCAACGCGAGCAGGATTCGCTTCGCCTGCGCGTTCGGCGCCGCGCCAACGGCCTTCTTCGACGGGGCTGCGCACGATCCACCACGTCGCATCGCCATTCGCCGGCGTGAGCTGGTGACCCTGCGCGCGACACCACGCGGGCAGATGCACGGCGAGTTCGGCGTTGGAACCGCGCACGCCGAGTTTCGCGCCGACCGCCACATTGCGCAGCGCCCGCTTGATCAAGAGATGCGCGCCGCGATCCAAACCGAGGTCGCTAATATCGATAATCGGCGACACGAATGTTTCCGTTTGCATCGTAGAACTGGGTGGTCTCCACGGCGTTTTCCAGCAGCCGATAGCCGCTGGTGCGCGCCGGTTTCCAAGCCTTGAGGCCTTCAAGATCGAGCAGCGGCCGCACTTCGGGATTATCGTAGGACATGGCGAGCAGCAGCGTCTTGAACTTTTCGATCAGCGCCTTGGGTGCGGTCGAGGCGACGGTGAAATTGCAGTGATCGAATTTTGGCGTCTGCGCCAGCACCCGCGTCTTGCCCTGCGGCAATGTACCTTCGCCGACGAACAGCAAATGGTTGCCGTCGATCATGCAGGCCGCGTCGACTTCACCCGCCATCAGCGCTTGCGCCGCGTCGCGCTCGCCGCCAATGTGGTCGCCGTGTTTGCCGCCCAACACGTCGAAGCGCCTGACTTTGAAATCGGCGCCCGGCGCGAGGCCCTCTCCGCGCAGATAGTCGAGCGGAATCAGCGTCGCTTGGGGCGAATCAACGGCGCCGACGCCGACGGTTTTACCTTTCAGATCGGCGATGGATTTAATCGCCGAATCGCCGCGAACCACCACCACCGAGGTCAAATCGCAATCGGAATCGCGCATCACAATCGCCTCAATCGGCACGCCGCGCGCCCGCGCCATGCGCTCCGCGCGCACCCACGCGAGGGGCGAATTCCACGCGACGTGTATCGCGCCGTCGAACAGCGCCTCTACCTGCCGCTCGTAATTGGAGTACAGCACGTAGTCGAACTCGAGGCCTTGCTGAACGAAATATTCCTTGAAGCCGTCCCAGATGGTGACTACTTTCGCGGCATACGCGACCGCGCCCATGACCAACGTTTGCGTCGGCATTGTCGTCTCCGTTAAAACAGCGGCAAGCCGCAAGCGGCCTTACCGATGAAATCGTACAGCACGTCGGAGGTCGGCGCCATTACTGAGGCGGCGCGTGCGTCGCGAAAGTGCCGTTCTACCCCGACGTCCTTGCGAAATGCGGCCCCGCCACATACGCGCATGGCGAAATCGGTGACTTCGAGCGCCGCTTCGCCCGCCGCCGCTTTGATTTCCAGCACCCGCAACATGGCGTCCTCGCGGCCGGTTTCCAGCGCCACGATCGTATCGCCGAGCAGCGCGCGTACGCTGTCGGTGCGTATGCGCGCGCGCGCGATGTAGGCGCGTATGGTCGGCAAATCCGCGAGCGATTGGCCGAGGTGCGCGAACTTGGTGCCGCCGACATGGGCGGCCGATTTTTTCACCGCCGCCTCCATGGTGCCGAGCGAACAACTGGCGATCAGCACTTGAAAGATAGGCAATACCACGCCCATCATCACGTCGAAACCGCCGCCGTCGGGGCCGAGGCGATCGGCTTCGCTTACCTTGACTTGAACGCCGGTCACCGGCGACGAACTGTTGCCGCGCAAACCCAAGCCATCGAACGGCGCAACAGTCTTAACGCCACCGGCACGGCTCGGCACCAACCAGATGGTGCTGGCTCCCTCGGCGGTCACTGGTTTGCTCGACCACACATAGGAATCCGCTTCGCCGGCGGACGTAATCCAGCTCTTATTGCTATCGAGAACGAAGTGGCCGTTCGACTGAACCGCGGTGCCGACCGGCGCCCAAAAGTGGCTGCGTGAGCCCGCTTCCGAGAACGCGAGCGTGGATAGATGCTTGCCGGCGGCGATGTCTTTACGTATCGAGTCCGAACCGTATTTCTCGATCACCGCGGTGGCGGCGTAATGCATGCAGACCACCATCGCCGTCGAGCCGCACGCTTCGGCGATTTTTTCCACCACGTAACTTGCGGCCCGCGTGCTTTCACCCATGCCGCCAACGTCTTTGGCGCTGATTAACGCAAGCAGCCCGGCCTTACCCAGCGCATCGATTGCCTCGCGCGGGAAGCGCGCCGCGCGATCAATGTCGGGCGCGGAAGGCGCAATGATGTCGTCGATGATTTTTTGCAGATTTTGTTGGTATGGAGCGGCGTTGCTCATGAACTGTTCTCCGAGGGATATTCTTTCCGGATCGTAACAGTCAATAAATACTCTAACAATTCCTTGATTGCTTGATTGGTTGAGTACCGATTTAGTTGGGGAAAACCGCGCGCCGCTGCGCTAGAGAAAAAGAAATTCGCACCACGCCAGACGCCTTATCCAGCTTGCCTCTCAGCATGGCATGGGTGAAACTCTGCACCCCTATTGCCTCGCAGGTCGATCCTTTTCAAATATCGGGGAACCGCTGTTGGTCGGTAACTTAGGCTGTTTGCATTGCTTCCCCTCTGCCCGACTAATCGTCAATACTCAGCACACTCCACCAGTCCCTTGCTGCGTGCAGTACACGCACGATGGATACGCCGTCAGGTCGTGACAGATAGACCAACTGCTCCATCAGGTCGCGCCTGGCGGTTGCGCGCTGGTAGACCTTCGGCATCAGCGCTTTTTCTTTTGTGCCGCGAGCAGCAAGAACTGTCATTTTTAGAGTATCCCCGTTACTCAAACAGCGGTGGATGGGTCCCGTTCTCGTCCTCGGGTAAAGGCCTGCCCAGGAGCGCTGGTTAGAGCAAATTAGTGGCAAGACATCGTCAGTGTCGCAGCGAGTCAAGTAAGGCCGAGAGCGTTCGCAGCGCCTGGTCCAGGACCTCGGGTTTGGGCATGGGAATGCGCAAATACGGCTCGCCAGTCGATGCATCGCGGTGGATGAATGACTGACCCTTGAGGCTCGCCGCGGCAGGCGTGCCGGCACCGTTGGCGGTACTCGAAGCAGCAGCGAGGTGCTGCAGCAAAGCGGCACCTTGTTGCAATAAGCCGGTCCAGGGATTTTCGCTGGATGAAGCGGCCGCTTCACGAATGATGTCGCGACCATCCGCCGCATTCCCGCCGCTCGGCTGTGAATGGCTGTGCGTGTCGAGTTTGTCCCGCTCGCCGTATTGGCGGACCGAAGACTCTTCCCAGTCGGCCGGTTCGGCTGCATTGGTTTCCGCGCTCGTAGATATCGGCGCGTCGGAAATCGACCCGGTCACTTCTTCGACACCTTTCATGAAGCGATTCAGCCGCGTGCCGCCCATGAATACGTCTTTCTCGCCGCCGTCGAGCGCACCGGCGAACAATGATTTCTTGAAACTCAGTACACCGAGCATGCTCTCCTCGATCGTTCCCTGCGAGACGAAATTCACCACGCGTACCGGCATTTTCTGCCCGAGCCGGTGAACGCGGCCGATGCGCTGTTCGAGCACCGCCGGATTCCACGGCAAGTCCATGTTGACCACCATGGACGCATGCTGCAGATTCAGTCCGACCCCGCCGGCGTCGGTGGAGAGGAAGGCGCGGCAGGACGCATCGGCGCGAAAGCGGTCGACCAGCCCTTTGCGCTGCTGTCCGGGCACACCGCCGTGGAACAGCACATGCTCCCAGCCGCGCTCACGAAAACGCCGCAGCAATACTTCGTGCATGCCCAGCCACTGGCTGAAGATGACGACTTTCGCCTCCGGCCGCTCGAACACTTCCTCCAGCAGCGTCGCCAACTCGTCGGCTTTGACGCCGAAGTCGGTCATGCGGTCGAGCAGATACGTGCTGTCGCACGACATGCGCATATTCTGCAGCGCGATCATGAGCAGGTGCTGGTCCCTCTCACTCAAGAAACCCATGCGCTTCCAGCGTTTGACGATGCCGCCGACGATCTCGCTGTTTTCTTCGTGATGCCGAACCTGCTCCGGGGTCATCGGCACGAAGAAGTTCTTGTCGAGGCGCTCGGGCAGTTGCTCCAGCACTTGCTTTTTCTGCCGCCGGATCAGAATCGGCGCCAGCGTCTTGCCGATGCGGTCGAGATCGCGATAGCCCACCACCCGGCCGGTCTCGTCGAGCACTTGGTGCTCGTGCAGAAAGCGAAACGTCGGCCCGAGTCGATGCGGGTCGACGAATTGGACGATGGAAACCAGTTCTTCGAGGCGGTTTTCAAGCGGCGTGCCGGTGAGCACGATCGCGTACGCCGAGCTGATTTTCTTGACGCTGCGCGCGGCGCGCGTGTTCCAGTTCTTGATGCGCTGCGCCTCGTCCAAGATCACCAGATCGGGCGACCAAGCGTGGATGAGATCAAGGTCGCTATGCACCGTATCGTAGTTCATGATCTTGAAGAAACTCGCTGTGCCGAACAGCTCCGCGCGGCGCGCCCGCATGCCACCAATAACAGTCACGCTGCGCTCGACGAAGCGGGCAATCTCGCGCTCCCATTGGTGCTTAAGCGAAGTCGGGCAGATCACCAGCACGCGATCCACGCCTAACTCGTGCGCCATGATCTCGGCGGCGGCGAGCGCCTGGACGGTTTTGCCCAGACCCATTTCGTCCCCGATCAGTGAACGCCCCGCACGCGCCGCGAACAGCGCGCCCTCGCGCTGATATTCATACATGGAAATCTTGAGCAGCTTGTCGAACGCAGCCGAACCAATGCCTTGCGGGAATGCCCGCTCGATACGCTCGCACCGGCGTTCGGCGTCGCGCACTTCGGCCAAGAAAGCCAGCATATCGTCGTAGCAGCGCAACTCGTGATCGAGGCGCCGGGCACCGGTCAGGAAACGATCGAACGCCGCGTATTTTGTCGGCAGCAGCCTGCCATCAGGCCCAAAAAAATTGTCCACAAGCCGAATGAGTTCCGGCGGACACCCGCGCGCGGGCCGAAAGCGGATTTCCCGGCGTGCCCCGTACTGCAAGAACACTTCGCTGTACGCCGGCTGAAACCCGGCTTTGAGCGCGGCCTTGCCGCCGCGGCGGCGCGCGAGCGTTGCCAGCATGAACTCGATGTGCTTGCAGGTCCCGAGCGTATTAGTGGCGAAGTCCGGACATGAACAGAAGTTGTCGCCCGGCTCGCTGCCGCGGATGGCCACACGGTAGCTGTTCTTGCTCTGCGGATTGGTGACGCGAAACTCGGAGAACACCGGCTCCGCGCCGAGGTTCTCGATTTGAAAACTTTGCTCCACGCCGAACTGGCGCCGCAGTGCGCGCTGCCACTCTTCGAGCGATAGGCCATCTGGGCGTCTGAGCCTCGATAGCTTACGTTCTCCGGCATCGCCACTCGTTTTCTTCACCTTCTTCGCCCGCTCCTGCGCACGACGCTTTGTTTTGATTCCGGCGCTCTTGCGTGCCGCGCTGGATGATGTAGTTGCCATCGCATACTCCTGAGGAATCTCTGATTAAATCCCGAATTACTACTTCGTTGCATAAAAGACGGCCAGAATGGGCGCGTTGCAGCGTTGCAGATCCCCATTGGCTCTTCTCCGCGGTTCCGATTCGCCGCTTCTATTCATTTTATAGCTTGCCATCATAAGAGAATTCTTCAACGATTTAGTAATTCGGGACGCAGTGAATGCTCCCGGTCTTAGAAAGCGCCGGTCCAGAGAACCAGATTTTAACTTAGTGCTATGCGATCACGGACACAAAAGATAACGAGAATCGAATTTACTCGGTGTAGCAAATCCTCGTGGGATGTTCAACCTCGCTCAAAGTGTACGCCAGGCTTCGACCGAATCGACCCAAAGGCGACATTCGGTTGTAACCTGGAATTGCTCCCGAAAGTGAACCTTCAACGCTGAAGCCAAGTTGGTGTCTGAAAGCGAAGCTGAAAGGCCGTCAACTTGAGCGAATTCTTAAGTCGCTTCCCTCGTATCCCGACTGTGGATGCCAAGCGTTAAGTTCGACTGAAGAGATACGCGGCATGCCCAAAGGCAATCCTCAGCATAAACTGATGGCGTTTTTGCCCTCAGTATCGCTTGGCTTCCATTGTGGCTGGGTATCAGATGCATTGCCGGTGGTCGTAAGGAAATTGTTTGCAAACCGGACACAGGACCACTCCCCGTTTGCAGCGTGACGTTGCTTCGCGCAGGGTGAGGTTGCAGAAGATATTTTCAGTAAGCCGTAGTCGCTGATCCGAGCTCGTCCAACAACCGGTTCAGATCGCGGCTGCGCTTCGCTTGCGCGATCGAACCTTATTCGTTTATCAATGGAGTCTGACCCCATTGATTTGTAATTTGTGTTTGTTAGGAGCGGCGGCGCCGTTTGTTAGGACAGTATTTCCAGATTCTTAAGTGTCGTCCCTGCGGTTAAATGTTATTCACATTACGGCCTTGCGGGGTCGATAACACGGATCAACATCACGCTGCCTTTTGAAGTTGAGTGTATCCGAAGTATGCCGTATCTGGGGTTGGTCCGGCCAGTGAAGAATGTGGGCGTTGTTCGTTAAAGAACGCCAGGTAGTTTGCAATCCCGACCCTGGCCGCTGCCACAGAATCGTAGGCATGTAAGTACACCTCTTCGTATTTTACGGAGCGCCACAAGCGTTCTACGACGACGTTATCGACCCAACGTCCCTTGCCATCCATACTAATGCTGATATTGTGGTCTCTTGAGTACTTGAGTGAAGTCGTTGCTCGTGAACTGGCTTCCTTGATCGCTGTTGAATATCTCCGGCGCGCCGTATCGAGCAATTGCCTCTTCCAGGGCTTCGACGCAGAAGTCTGGCGTCATGCTGTTCGATAGCCGATGCGCCAGCACGCGGCGGCTCGCCCAATCGATAATCGCCGCTAGATAGACAAAGCCGCGACGCATCGGGAATGTACGTGAGGTCCGTCGCCCATACCTGGTTCGGCCGGTCGATGATGAGGTTTTTTAGCAAGTACGGGTAAATCTTATGCGCCGGGTGGGCGTGCTCGTATTGCGCTTGCGGTAAATTGCAACAATGCCCATCTTGTCCATGAGAGTAGCAACATGTTTGCGTCCGACCGCAACGCCCTCCAGCTTGAGCATGTCGCGCAGCATGCGGGCTGCCGGCAAACGGACAGTTCAAGTGCAACTCGTCAATACGTCGCATTAACACCAGGTCGGCCGTCGGATTTCGGCCGCGGTAAATAGTAAACGTTCGAACGCGGAGATCCCAAGTAACTCGGCTTGCCGGCTGACGGATAAACTCATGGGTCGCGTCGATCATTTCTTTGCGCTCGCGCCGTCGATACGACCGAGCGCGCCGGCCAAAAAATCATTCTCAGTGCCCCGATCTGAGACTGGCCCTAGCCCACCGTCACCCTTGCTCGCGCGGCTATGAAAAAACGGTTCCCGGACACCTTTTCTTTGCACTCAGCGCGCCGGTGCCCCGCTAAGAAAATTGTAGTGGGGACGTAACTTTCCGTTAACGACAATGAATGTTAGCGAGCTTCTGTACGCTGCGTTGTTTATGAACAAATTTGGGAAAGTATTGTGAACACCCCGCAACACTTGGTCTTGAATATCCTCCTTGAATAAGGCCTTTTCTAGGAACGCAAAAAAAACATTCTTTACCTTCGGATCCGCAAATATCTTGTTTTTACTTAAATCGAATGGGATGCCTTTGGGGATCAGAAAGTTCTTTATCAAGGGCAAGATATAGTAGGAATCCTGAGTGTATAGAAACACAGACTTGTTCGCATCCGTCCGCATTATACTAATAATGCTATCAATGATGGGCGAGCGATTGTTGGGATTGCCGAAGGGCGGATCCAAAATAATAAGCTCTTTTACCTTGTCCCTGAAAAAAGGATTTTCGCGGTTTTGAAGAATGAAGTTGCTGAGGATCGAATCTCCGATGCTGAAAGAAGCGAATGTTATGTGCTTTAAGTCTCCAAGAGAGTAATTGCCCTCTTTAAGTTTTTCGTCCAGATAGAACTTTTGAATGCCAAGCAAACATTTTTCCAATATTGTTCCCGAATTTAAAAACCCTATCCCATCACTAAAGCTTTTAACCAACGGCACGACAAAAACGTAGGGCTTGTTGGCCCGTTTTAATTGATACGCCAACTTATACATATTTGTGAATAATTGAAAATATAACCATTCCCACGTGTAAGGGTAATTCGAAGCGTCTTTGTTGAACAGCGGAATGTCATCATCTTTAGTCTTTGAATATAATTTTGGATGACGTATTTTATGATCGTGAGGGGTATCTTGTGGACTGGGAGGAATGTAGATTAGAAAAGGAAGGCTCCGCAGGGGACCGGAAGTAAAGTCAAGATCGAAGTCAAGATCGTTAGAAACGCCAACAAGCTGTAGCTGCTTGACGCCATTTTGCTCGACTTCAAAGATCCGGCCTGAATAATTTGTGAAAATGTCGGTTACGGGTTTTGTAAGTTCAAGGATATTACTATTGTTAAGTATTCGCTCGGTGACATACCAATTTAAAAAAATGCTTTCGTGTGTTTGCGGGATAAGCTCGTTGGGAAGAATTTCGGTCGGCACAAAATGCTCTTCATTTGCCCGCGCCAAAGGCGTTACTTTTAAAAGCGTGATGCAATTGCTAGTTACCTCTTTCAATTTCAGAGGTACTATTTTTCCTAGGTACGATTTACTACTATCCCCTCCCATCTTCCACTCTCCATGCGTTGACGGTTTAACCAACCTTGAAAATAGGCCTCGATCCCCGCGTCGGCCACCTTTGGATACCAAGCATAGTGGCATGGGACAACAAACCTAATTGCTTCAAGTTCTTAGGTTCTTCTCCATAGCGGAGAATCTGCTGGGGTGGCCGACGCCATGATCAAGGCCGAAGAATCTATGAAGGTCTCTTCGGAGCAAGCTCCGAGGTGTCAACCCTAGTCCAAACGCTTAGACGTTTGGACGGGCAAGGTCGAAACAAGCTTCGGGAATCTGATCCTCAGAGATTAAACTGGACTGGCGGCGCATCGTTTAAGGCTCAAAAAGACTAGTAGGCTCATACTCTACAGCGACAATCTGATCACTCGGAAGAACCGAGACCCATTGACTAAAGATCTTGTTCGCGGGCAATCCGGCATCAAACCCACCGGCCAAGTGGTCAAACCCACGCTCGAAGACTCGATCAGCT
This sequence comes from uncultured Pseudomonadota bacterium, assembly GCA_963714525.1. Lineage (GTDB taxonomy): Bacteria > Pseudomonadota > Gammaproteobacteria > Burkholderiales > JALYOK01 > JALYOK01. Next base: position 368,761 of record CAVQPB010000006.1, on the reverse strand, counting down.
TCCAAGACGTTCTTAATGTCGCCGTTTTCCTTCGCCATTTGATCAGCAATCTTTTCTAAGACATTCCCGATTGTCGGAAGATTACCGTCTGCCGCCACTTGTGCTAACAAGACAGCATCTTCCGGCGTCGTTGCTGTATAGGTAGAATTCCATCCGTCGTCACCCTCAACAGCAGTATGCAGCCAATTGAGCGCGGCCTTTTCTCGACCAGGACGAATCGGGATCACGGCCTTAACCCACGGCGCATTTAAGAACGCGTTCCGAAGATTATCGCCGTCGAGTTGAAGCAGCCAACCTAAGGAACTACCAAGTTTCGCAAAGGCCGAATCCTCCGTGATTTTGTAGTTGTCATTGCGCTTCTCAATGTCATCCCACTTCACCAAGTCTTTGTCTGTAAGTTTAAAATCAGCCTTCCCATCATATTGGCGCCTATGCTTTCGAGGCATCCACCATTCTGGTGCGACGAAATAGAGCATGGCATCTACATCGAAGAGAGCACGAATGACTTCTGAACGTACATGACTGAGTCGTGCGTTGCTTCCTCCATCCTCTGGATTGGTCTTAGCTATGCCCCAACTATCCAGCATCAGTTTTTCGATCAGATGACGGTAGACGACGGTCCGTTCTTCTTCACGCAAGTCCCACGATGGGCGCGACTTGATATTGCTGGCGTCTTTAATGCGTTTGCGCACGCTCTCCATAAAGCTTTTCTCCAGGAGTCGTTGCTTGTCGGCGTCATATTTAATCTCGGCCGCTTTCACGGCTGCGTCGTGATCCTTCCATGCGTCTAAATTAAAATTAAACACTAACTCAACGTCCAGAAGCACCTCATTCTCGCCACCGAAATTTATGGTTTGCATGACCACTTCAAACGATGAAGTTGCTGGTTTTTTTTCTGCTGGATCGGACGTGAACGTTTTTTGTCCTGTGGTCCGAGAATACGGACGGCCTCAAGATAGTAATTCTTCTTAGGCAGGTCGTATGTAAACGAGAACGGTCCCATGACCACGGCGATGTCTGCCGCCTCTGGTATGTTGGTATTTGTGCGGTTGCCATGCCATTGATTGTCAAAAAAATTGCCTTCGATGACAATATCGTAGTCTGCTCCTGGGCCATTGTCGTCGTTACCCCCGTATCCCTGGAAAGGAATTCGAAGGGAAACTTTTTTTACAATAGCTTCAGGGGGTGGAATCTCCTCATGCTTCAGGCTCGCCAGATCGGGGGCTTCCGCAAAGTGTACGAGTTCGGCGAGGCCCAACGTAGCGCCTGCATCGTCTATAAACACCTGCCAACATAACTGTGTTCCCAAGTCCTGTAGCTGTACACCGACCCGTCGCATCTTGCGGCGCAGTTCATCGTTTATGAGATCGGGGCCAGTGTTTTGGAGGACATAGCGGCGGCTTCGCATGTCGGTCGTTTCTGTCACCGTCTTAAAGATTGACTTAAAGCTCCGCTTGATTTCTGATGATAGCTTTTCCGTTTGTTCTCGATTCTGCTTGTCGGTACTTTCGCGGGCGTCTTTACGTGTGGATTCCGAACCAAAGTTGGCCGTAGCAGTACCTTGATACACCCCATAGTTGACGGTGTGCGTTGTGAAACACCCAGCTTTTTGATGCTGCCGTTTTCTGATTTTACCGCCGTCACTAAGTTCATCTTTGACTGCCGTGCTTTGTTCTGAACGGTTCGTAGTTTCCAGCGCGCTCTCTTCCGTGCGCTCTATGAGGAATCTGCGCGTGCTCACTTCAATTAGTTCAATCGTCGTACCCGGTGCTAACCAGATGTGTTCGACCCGTTCTCCCAGAAACGTTCCCAAATCAAAAAAATACTGACGGAACAGATGGATAAAACCTACCGTGGATATGCCCCACTCTTATCATTCGCATCGATTTTTGCCAATGGGTCGGTACGGATCGGCGCTTCGTGTTGGGGCAAACTTGACAGAAAACAGCTTCTTCATTTCGTTTGGAGCAACCCGAGGATGGCCTTCGGCATGAAAAAGGAGAAATGCTGCTATCTGCGATTCATATTGCATTTGTTCGAGATGAGTTTTCTCGGCAGCGGCACGCTTTGCTTCAGTAATCGGATGCCCCTGCGCTTGCGCCTGCATCTTCGCGAATAGTCCGTCTCGGTGGATATCGTTGACCTTGCGCAATAAGCCAGTCTTTGCATCCATCAAATTATTGATCTCTACAACCTGATTCCATTCGCGATCTTCCGGCAATCGACCGTTATTCGCCGGGTTATCAACAAACGTTTGTACCGTAATCTGTACGTGTTTCAATAACTCGCTATTTAGGTCTTTCAGCAGAATCACTCGAAACGGTGATTTGCCTGAGCCCGGTTGAAGAGGTACGGCGAGGCATTCCCGAGGATCAGGATTTTTTACTTCCTGTGGCCCAGGTGTAAGTCTTCCATCTAAAATGCGCCTCACATGAGGATCGATTAAGATTGCACCGCGCTGAATCCAGTTTTTTGTGAGTCTTGACTCCCAGCCCAAGAGAGGTTGATACACTCCGTAGTGTTCGCTTGCATAGGGCGTGATTCCTTTGTACTTCTCGATGTCTTTGAACAGGTCAAACATGGTTGTTTCTCCTCTTGTTCATGGAGCACATATGCTGAGTTGATCGTGCGAGGGACAAGATGTCTGACTCACACTAGAGCCTTGTGATAGCAAGTCGCCAAAACGCACAATCATGCGTGTCTGGGTCTATACCGCAAGCGCCATGTACGGACTAGATTGTTCTCCCCGGCCATACCGTAGCATATCGCATCGACGCCCGAGGCGTCGCCAAACGCTTGGTCGGTCTCGCGGGTCACGCCGGACGCGCTGTCCGTGGTGCGGTAGCGAGCGCAAATCCCCGCATGTTGGGTAACCGATCGTGTCGGCCCCCAAAAACTGTCAAGGGATTTAGCTAAGGGCTCAGTTGTGCGTTAAGCGCGGTGAAGACTAGATCTAAGCTGGCTCGCCCACGCTTTTCTTTGTAAGGTCAACGGAAGCAATTAGCCACCATCAAGGCAGCACCTTACCATGGCGATCCGGCACTTAACAATATATCGAAAGGCTTAGGCCAAAAGTAATAGACAGGGTGCAGCAATCGCTTGAACCGAGCTATGGCATGGCGAGCCCACATGTGCCGATGATCAGCAGAAGGCGACTTGTTCTTTCCGGTGTATCGAAATCAATACTGATAGGTGAAGTTGCCATTCAAAATCTTTCCAAAATTGGATTTCTTTAAATATCCGCTTTGGCACGTGTCAAGGCGGGTTATGGCCGCTACCAGAACATGAGTGAGGTGTTGCCTGAGCGGCCGCGCCTGTTCGAGAATCACAAGGGCTAGGAAAAAGCGCGTCCCAAGGCACTGCGCATGCTGCCATCTCCTCGCCAAACTCCCGTTTCGTCAACCGACGAAGCTCGGTAACCACGTCGTCAAAGGCGGAAAAATAATCACCAATACCAACACCGTCAACGCCCAACCGAGGAAAGGCAAGGTCTCCCATGCCACCGACGTGATATTGAGTTTTCCCACACTCGCGACGACGAACATCAGCAGCCCGACCGGCGGATGCAGCAGACCGATCATGAGATTGATCACCACGGTGGCGCCGAAGTGGATCGGGTCGATGCCCAGTTCGTGCCCGATCGGCAACAACGCGGGGAGAAATATCACCATCGCCGGCAGCGGCTCCAGCAGACTGCCGACGATCAACAGCAAGAGGTTGATTATCAGCAGGATCACGACCGGGTGATCGCTCAAGGTTTTGATGCTATCCACCACCACCGTTGTGACCTGACTCTCGGCCACCAGCCAACTGAAAGGACCCGCCGCCGCCAAAAGAAACAAAATCGTCGCGCTGGAACGGCCTGCGTCTTTCAACATGCTGGGAAAATCGCTCAATTTCATCCCGCGATAGATGAAAAGACTCACGAACAAAGCGTAAAGCACGGCTGACGATGCGACTTCGGTTTCCGTCACTACGCCGAAGCGAATGCCGACGATAATAATGACTGGCATGAGTAATGCCCAAATCGCGCTGCGGCTTGCCTCGACCTTGCCTTTGAAACTCACCGGCGCCTGCTTGGGATAATCCCGACGATGAGCGATGATCGAGCACAACACGAAGAAACCGGCGCTCAGTAGTAGTCCCGGTACGATGCCGGCGAGGAACATCTTGGCGACCGATTCGTTGGCGATCTGCGCATAAATCACCATCGGGATCGATGGCGGAATGATCGGGCCCAACAAGGCGCCGGCCGCGACGACAGCGCCGGCGAATCCGGGTCGGTATCCCGCCTTTTGCATGGCGGGAATAAGCGGCTTGCCGAGGGCGACTGCATCCGCCACGGCCGAGCCTGATATACCTGCCATGATCAAGTTGGTGAGAATAGACACGTGGCCCAAACTGCCTTTGAGCGTACCGACCATCGCCAACGCCCAATCGATGAGGCGTTGCGTTAACCCACCGCGATTCATGAGTTCGCCGGCCAGAATGAACAATGGAATTTGCACCAACGAGTAAAAATTGATGCCGCTCATCATGGATTGTGGAATCATGATGGCATCCACCGCATTACCGGTTTTGGTCAGGATCCCAATCCAGGCGGCAAAAATCATCGCCCAACCTACATCGATGCCGATGAGGATTAAGACTAGGAAGGAGATGAAAAGTATCAGCAGCACGATTAGAAGTGATGCGATCCAGTCACTTCTTCACCGCGTATGCGGCGTACAAGCCGCCAGGCAATGACAAAAAACATGAGAACAAATGCGATGAACATCGCACCCGCGGGCCAGGCCGCCGTGAGATCGGTGCCGGTGATCAGTTGATCTCCACTGATTAAAAACACCGTCCACGACTTGACCACCACGACACCGATCAACGCGAGCAACGCAACATCAAACACACCGTAAATCCAGCGTCGCGCAGTGGCCGGTAGAAACCGGTCGGCGAGATCGACCCGAATTTCGGTGCCGTCCTTGAGCGCCAGGGCAAATCCCAGGAAGCACAGCCAGGTGAGGCCGATCTTGACGTATTCTTCCGGGGAATCGTGCCAAACCGTAATGTAACGATCTAGCGTTTGCGAAGAGACTAGCAGCAACAGAGCGAGCACCACCAGCGCGACGACACCCCCCCACACCGCGAACAGTAGACGCATCAATGACGACATGGCGACGCGGCCTTAGTTATTTTTCGGCCGCGCGGATCTTCTCGACAAATCCTTCGGGCCAGAGCTTGCCCTCGTATTTTTTGTAAAGGTCTTTTACCACTTCGCGAAACGCGGCTTGATCCGGTTGGGTGATCTTCACGCCGTTTTTCTTCAGCGTATCGAGCGCTTCTTTTTCGTAGGCTGTCATCGCCTTGGTCAACGCCGCTCCGGCATTCTTGGCGGCTTGCTTCAGCACATCGCGTTCGCTCTCCGTCAGCGATTGCCAGAGTTTCTCGTTGGCGTAGTAAGCAGCGGTATCGAACACATGGTCGGTATTGGAATAAAACTTCGCCACTTCGTACCATTTGAAGCCGATGATGGCGTCGAGCCCATTCTCCTGGCCCTCAATCTGTCCGCGCGACATCGACATATAGATATCTCCCATGCCCATGATCACCGGCTTGGTTCCCAGTTCCGACCACGTTGCCCGCATTAATTCGATCGGCGGCGTGCGCATTTTCATTCCTTTCAAGTCGGCTGGCTTGGCGACCGGCCCCTTCACCGTCAGCAGTCCGCGCGGCAGGCGCGCGCCGTAGCAACCGAAAATTCTGACGTTGGACTGTTTGGCCAGCTCCTCGTAAATGGGTTGGAACAGCGGCCCGTTGATGACTTTTTCCACCACGTCACGGCTCTTGAAAAGATAGGGCACGTAGGCGACATTTAGCGCCGTGCCTCCCTTAAGCACCGACGCGTTCGCCGGCCCGAGAAAAACCAGATCCACGGTGCCGGTTTGCGTACCGGTCACCAGCGCTTGAATGTCTCCCAGTTGCGCGTCGGGAAAGAGATTGATCTTAAGCTGGCCTTTTGAGAGCTTATCGACCTCCTTGACGAATTCCGCGGCGCCGACGTGCAGCACCGTCGCGGTCGGCCAAGGTGACCCCATGCGCAATTCCTTCACCGCGTAGGCGTATGATGCGTGCAATAGTCCGAGCGCCAGCAATAGGCGCAACATTCCCCGTAACTGCATCGCAGATCTCCTCATCGGTAAGTTGATTTAAGCGCCGATCGAATGTTCGTTTTATTGTGCTCGGCCAGAGCGAAAGTCTAACGCATTTGAGGGAGGTGCGTGGGAAGGAGGGCGAGTGCAGCGCTAATTTTTTTCCATTTTAATCGTGAAACGGAATCCGCAGTATTTCTTATTAAACTTTTAGAATGGAATATCGATTGGAACCATCATGCTCACGCTGCCGCCTGCCGGCCGCGTAACGGTTAAGAGCACGACATAAGTTCCACCGGCCCAGTTGCCGAAAGCCGGGCGAGCGGCGAGCCGGTATACGCCGGGCTGCTGTTCCGAAAAGCACGCGGCACAGGTGATCGAGCTAACGAAAGCCGGTGTCACGCCGCCGGGATTGGTGATCGACCCGATCGAGAAGCTGGATTGGGCAAGCCCCGCTGTGGTGCCTTGATAGTAGATCACCACGATGGACGCATTGCCAGCGGCGGCGGCCCCCACGGAACCGGCTCCGCTGCAAATCGAGGAGGCCCACTCGCAGTGTTTAACATCGACAAACACTTTCGGATTGGCGCCGGGAACCACCAGCGTTTGCGCGAATAAACCCCCAGAACCGATGATTCCTGCGAGGAATACGAAGGGAAGGATTACATCGAGCAAAGTGCGTTTGAATGTAGACATGAATTTCTCCTTTCAACAAAATAAAAACTGCGGTTGGTTAGCGTAAGGTAGCCGAATTAATGTTCACAGGCCAAGAAAATTCATTGCGTCGCTTCTATGACATTGGCCTGAGACCCGCATGGATACTGCGTTGCAGGGCATGCCTTGCCACGAGGCAAGCTGGGTGAGTTGCGTGGCGATGCTCTCGTGAATGCTCATGATTTCCTGGCAAAGGCAAGCCGACGACGCCGCGCCGACATGCTAAGCAACACAAGGCCTAACCCGAGAACTGCCACCGTGTTTGGCGCGGGAATGCCCGGTACGGGGTCCGGCGCGTCTGCGTCGGCCACCTGAAGATCGAAGCGCACACCGCTCCCGCTCAAGTCAAACGGATCGCCGATGGCGGCAAAGATACCGGTTTCGCCGAAGCCGGTTTGAGCATTAGCCTTAAATTGATAGAAGACGTCCAGACTCTCGCCGGGGCCGATATCGGTCAGCGCCAAATCCTGTACCGTAAGGGCCGGCAACCGGAAGCCAAAGGAGCCGTCAGGTTCGTCAAACCGCGTGAGCCCCACGCTGTCGCTGGACAGCGGGAACGCCGAAAACACGCCGGTCGGACCGCGGGATGTTTCCATGCCGTAGTCAAGAATTACCTCTCGGCCGCCACTACTGCCGTCGGCACGTTTGAGGTCGGCTACCAGCAGTGCCTGGACGAAACCACTAGCGTCTAGCAGCGGGTCGGCGCCGGCGGGGAAGGAATTCCCTATGCCGAAGAACTGCATGGTCGGGGCCGGGATGAAGAAGTTCGCGAGCACCGACTCGGTGTCTGTAGTGGAATCGTTGGTGATGGTTTGGTGGATCAACGCGAACGCCACCAAGTCGTTCGGGGGAAGGGAATTCTGCAGGAAGAAGCCATTGGCGCCGACGCCGCTTAGGATGCTACCGCCCCCCAAAGTGAGAAGCGTTGCGGAGGCGAATGCCGAGCCCACGCTATTGGGTAGGTTGGGGAAAGGTGCTGGCCTTGCTCCGATTGCCCGGGTCAGCGCGTTTACCGCACCCGCGCCTTCGTTCGGCACTAACTCAGAATCGGTGTCTTCCACCGGTGGTAGAAGCTGTGTGGTGGCCCGGGTGTCGGCTACAAAGTCCATATCAGAAAAAATAAGCGCCGCTGACACCGGAAACGGCGCCAACGCGGCGGTGAGCAGCAAAACTGCGGAAGGACTGTAGTTACTCATGATGGTTTCCTTTCTCCAAAGATATCGCCGACCGAATCCAATACCCGCATGACCGTCTGCCTCGAAAGCTGCGCCGAATGGGGCTCTAGCCTTACGGGGCTAAGAATTCCGAGCCACGGCCTTCTATGGCGGTTAACGGTTATTTCCCCCAAGTTCGGAAAAGGTTCAATACCCCCTCGGCAGGGGGTTCGCGACTTCCCGCAATCTTCTACATTTGCATCGTCGGTACGCAGACCCGTTTAGGGCACGCAATTCGCGAGCGGCCGATACACAACTTTTTTGAACCGACTTTAGGAGAAATCGATATGAAGACACCCAATTTGAATGTACTGGAATCACTCGATCCGGAATCGATCGCTTGCGTCGCAGGCGGCATGATCAACCTGTACGAGGGTGGCCGGCCCCGTCCGCCTATCGAACCCGGGCACGGTGGCATAGACCAGCCGTATTGGGATACCAATGGGGCCTTTCGCTACGGCGCTGGGTCGTGGGACTACGGCTATGGCCACCCGGACGGGCCGTTTGAGGCGCCGTAGCACTCGCCTAAGTGCGAAGGGCAACGTCGCTCGCCCCGCCAGGCGAGCCGATCAGCTAATCAGGATAAGGAGCATCAAGATGATCAAGTTTCAGCACAGTAATAGAAATTCGGATTCGACAACGCACCACTCGATGGTGGGCCTCGCCGATCTTTCGGAACAGGAACTGCGCCACGTATCGGGTGGAGTGATACCGGAAGTAGTCGCCATGGCAGCGGTGTTTGGAATTTTGCTTGCCGCAGATGCTGGTGTGTTTGACGCCATCGATGTAGGAGCGATGTTGGAAAGTATGAATTGAGTTCAGGACAAAGCTGCCTTGGCCGAGCTCGTCGTTTCTCTAATCGTTCACGGCACCTTTTCGGCGTGTATGACAACGTCAATTGACCTGGCGGTAATCGAAGAACTCGATCCCGAATCCATCGCCTGCTTTGAGTCGGATAACTATCTAGCGGCTCGGGTTGGGGCAAATATGCTTCGGCCCAGCCAGCGCCACAAATCGTGCGCATCGCGCTCAGCACCGTCGACGCGTAGGCGTCCTGCGGTCAATTCGGTCTTGGGATTGCTATCGCCGGTCCAGATTTCTGTCAGAGCACGCACGGTGGAATCCACCACCAAGGTCAGTTCATGGCCGGGATCGTCGCGGCACAGGTCAGCCTCACCGTTCTCGACCACCAACCACCAGTGCCGCTCGCGCGGGCCGGCGTTACGGAAATGGAAGTAGATCACCACGCGACGGTCACGCGGAAACTGATCGATTTGCGCGAAACGGCGAATGTCCCACATCAGGAATCCGGCATCGAGTTGGTCTTGCCGGAGTCGGCTGCCGATCCAGCGCGCGCCCCAATGGCCGATTGCCAGGACGATGGGACGCAGTTCCTCCCCGGCCGGCGTGAGCCGGTACTCCCAGCCGTGCTCGCCGCGCACGCGCAGCAACACGCCCACTTCCTCGAGCTTGCGCAGGCGCTGGGCCAGGAGGGTGGCCGACATCCGCGGCACACCTCGCCGGATATCATTGAAGCGCGTGCTGCCGCAGAGCACCTCGCGCACCACCAATGGCGTCCAGCGTTCGCCAAGAACCTCGGCACCGCGCGCCACCGTGCAAAATTGGCCGTAGTCCGTCATACCGCAATTGTACGACGATCCTGTATAGCGCTACAGATTCTGGACTAGCGGCAACAAATTTGCGGTTCTATCCTGTGCGTCACGCAATGCAACCCGTCGCCGTTCTTAAAGGAGACACTATGAGTAGCGTCACTACTTTCGATCCGATCAAGTTCAAGACCACCACCCGCGCGCAGTGGGAGAACGCCGCCGAAGCCTGGCACCGCTGGGGGCCGTTCCTGGGGAAGTGGCTCGGCCCTGCCACCGAACGGATGCTGGACCTCGCTCGGCTCCAAGCTGGCAGCCGAGTGCTGGACCTGGCCGCGGGTGCTGGTGAGCAGACGTTGCGCGCGGCCCGCCGTGTCGGGCCGGGCGGCCATGTGCTGGCGACGGACATCTCGCCGGCGATTCTCGATTACGCCGCCAGGACGGCCCGCGAGGCGAGGTTGTCGCAAGTTGCGACGCGTGAGCTGGACGGCGAGGTGCTGGACGAGCTACCGGCCGAGAATTTCGACGCCGTCATTTCGCGCGTCGGGCTGATCTACTTCCCCGACCAGCAAAAGGCGCTAGCCGGCATGAAACGAGTGCTAAAACCTGGCGGGCGTATTGGCGTCATCGTGTATTCCACGCCAGATAACAATGCCTTCTTCTCCATCCCGGTTTCGATCATTCGCCAGCGGGCCAAACTGCCACCACCCCTGCTGGGCCAGCCGGGACCGTTCTCCCTAGGCGCTGACGGTGTTCTTGCGGCGGCATTGCAACATGCGGGGTTCCGCGAAGTGGTCGTAGAGATGTTAAACGCGCCCGTGCGACTACCATCGGCGGCCGAGTGCGTGCGTTTCGAGCGCGAATCATTCGGGGCACTGCATCAGATGATGGCGACACTGTCGGACGATGAGCGCGCCGATACCTGGCGAGAAATAGAGAGCCAATTGAAGAGGTTTGAAGGCCCGAGCGGCTTTGTCGGCCCATGCGAGATGCTGGTGGCGGTAGGGACCAAGTAGAAGCGTTTTGAATTCATATCTGTGTTGAACCGTCACGGCGGGTGAGAAAGGAGAATGCTGCCATGCCCACGAAAGTCGCTGTCATACAAAAGCCCCCGGTGCTGCTTGATCGGGGCAAGATGATCTCGAGACTGTTGAGCGTCGACCCGCAGGCGCTATGGCGCCGCCGCAACATTCGCGGATTGCTCGATCCCAAGGCGGCGGGCTATGTCATTTCGCTCTGGCCGAGCCAGCAACGCTACCGCTCGTCGCGCTGTGCCTTGGCCGGGTCGGATTGTAGCGCGGGCCGTTCAGCTATTGGTGCTCGACGTGACCTACCGGATTCATCCACAAGCCGGCATTTGTTGCCGGCTCGGTCGGAGAGAAACGTCATCGGCGCCGCGTTTTGGCAGTCGTCCATGCGCGTACTTTGAACGGGCTTTCGATGCCCGCTGATATTGGCGCGCGCTCATCCTGAGTTCCACACACTAAATTTCTCGAGAGGACTTATGACTATTCATTCAGAGCTGAAAGCAAATTTACTCATGCAGGGACAGACATCTTCCTGCGACTTTATTAGTTTGGTGGATGCGAGCGAGACTCGTGCGCCGCGAGGCGATTACCACGCTAGGACCGAACATTTGACAACGAGATGGATGTCGGCAGGACGGTGGCGAAGATGGTTTGTGGCGGTTGGGCTCGGCGCGGCGATCGCGTTGAGCGCGAGCGTCACGGCCTTCGCCCGCGTGGCCGTCGATCCCGGCGACGGTGGCGAAGTGGGCGGCGGCGGAGCAACCGCCGATCCCGGACCGCCGGCGCCCACCGCGGATCCGCGCCTATTGGACAATGCGCCTCCTGAAGGCGGCGTCTGGCAACACGCTCACGGCAGCAGCGCCAATACCGGCTTCGCCAAGGTCGATACCGCTCCAGCCGCGAGCCATCGACCCTTTACTTACCTCGGCGCCATAGCGCCCGGCGCCAACCCTGTGGTCGGTCCCAACGGCGACGTTTATATCGGCAATCTGCAGGGCCAGTTGCACGCGTTTCGTCCCGACGGTACGCCGTACTGGACGCGGCAGATCAACGGCCTGCACGGCGGTATCTTCGCCGCGCCAGTGGTGGGAAACGACGGCTCCATTTATGTCGTGTCAAGCATCCACGACGCGAACCTAAAACGCAACGATTCTTTCCTACACAAGTTCTCGCCGGGCGGCGCGTGGGTTTTTGCGACGCCTTTCCCAGAACACTCTGACTTCACCAATTCCGCCCGTGCGGATCGAGGCGCCACCACCGCGCCACCCAATATATGGCGCTTCAACGAAACTGAAGCGATCATCATCCCCATGCTGTACCCGGGCAGGTACGGCGGCAAGGATGTACGCCTCATTGGCTTCTCAACGAGCGGAGCGGTGCTCGGCGATCAACTCGTTACCCCTCAACCTAGTCCCGAGACTACGGGAGGAGGTAACGTTGGAACCGGCGCTTGGATTAAAAATTGCGTCGCCGAAACATGGTGGTTCGGTGGTATTTTTAGTTGCCCGATCGCTGGTATCTACTACGGAATTCTCAACGGGGAAACATTTGAACGGCGCCCGATGCCATTGGAGAAAGCCGCATCGCCGCAACCTAGCGTAGCGATCCGCACCGATCCCCAAGGTGGCGCGCCGGTGGTGATGGCGACCGACGGCAGGCGGGACAAGATCGCTTATGCCTTTTCACCTCAGAGCGGATTCTCGCAACTCGCCCGCTCTACGCACACCCTACGCACCTTCACGACTCCGCCCGTGGTGCAAGGCAACGGCAACACGGTAACCGGCACCCTGGATGGTTATCTTACGTTTACCGCACGAAACTTTGACCAACTGCCGGCGGTGGGCAACCTGGGCACGTTGACGGCCGCGCCCACGCGGCTGGCCGATGGGCGCCTGATTGTGATCAGCCGCGAAGGCCGCATCACCTCACTTAGCGGCGGTGATATCACATGGCAGTCGCAATTGGTAGGCAAAACCATCGCCTCGGCGGCGGCATCGTGCACCTATTTTTTTGTCTCCACCAGCGACGAATTCGTGACGTTTGACGTGAAGACCATGTTGCCCGTTGCCAGGCTGCTCTGGGTAGGCGGCGGACTTTCGTCGCCAGTGATCGGCTCCGGCGGATACGTCTACGCGATCGCTTCCGACAGCCTGTTTGTGTTCGCGCCCCCGCTCTACAGCCGCGGAATTACGGCATGCGACATGCCCACTACCAAGCCGGGCGGCGTGTTTTCGCAGTAAGCTCGATGAGCACAAGCTGACTCGACTCTGCGGGATGTATGGGACTTAATCGAAATAAAGTGTCCGGCGACTCACCAGTCATCGGTGAGGTTCTTTGCCGCTCGCATTCCTTGTAACGTTCTATGGAGGTTGTTATGAAAATTAATCGATATGTTGTTTTACTAATACTCGCTTTCAGCATAGGCCTGGTGAATGCGCACGACGACGACGCATCACCCCAAGGCAAACCGCCGGAACGCCTGGGCCAAGTCAACTTTCAGGTAACGTGCAATGACGCCGCGCAAAAAGAGTTCAACCGAGGGATGGCGTTGTTCCATTCTTTCTGGTTCGATCCGGCGAAGAAATCCTTTGCCAAGGTTCTGGAACTGGATGCGCAGTGCGCCATGGCGCATTGGGGTATCGCGTTCATGTCCATGGGCAATCCGTTCGCCTGGCCCGCCAATCCGAACGCCATGAAAGCGGCCGCGGCCGCGGCAGGCGAAGCGCAACGTCTTGGCGGCAAAAGCGCGCGCGAGCGCGACTACATCGAAGCGATGAGCGTGTTCTTCAAGGACTGGGAAAGCGTCGATCACCGTACGCGCGCGGTCAATTGGGAGAAAGCCATGGAGCAGGTCGGCCGGCGCTACCCGGAAGACGTGGAAGCGAGCATCTTGCACGCGCTGCTGCTCGATGCCACCGCGCTACCGACGGACAAGACCTATGCCAATCAACTCAAGGCCGCGGCGATACTTGAGCCGTTGTTCAAGCAATACCCCGACCATCCCGGTGTGCCGCATTATTTGATTCACACCTACGACTATGCGGAGCTGGCGGAAAAAGGACTGCCCGCGGCGCGCGCCTACGCCGGCATCGCGCCCTCGGTGCCCCATGCGCTGCACATGCCATCGCACATCTTTTCGCGGCTTGGGCTGTGGGAGGAGTTGGTGGAGGGTAATCGCACTTCTTACCTCGCCGCCATCGGCGAACTATCGGAGAAGACACTGGGCGTGGGCGCCTACGATGCCTTGCACGCGATGGATTACATGATCTTCGGCCAGTTGCAGCAGGGGCAAGACAAGGCGGCGCAAAGCGTAGCCGACGAAGTCGCGGCCATCAGCAAGGTCAATGTCGAAAATTTTGTCGCGGCCTACGCCTTCGCCTCGATTCCATCGCGCATCGCCCTCGAGCACAGCGACTGGCAGAAAGCGGCGGCGCTAAAGTTATCTCCACCCAACCTCGCCTGGAACAAGTTCCCGCAAGCCGAGGCGATTCTCGTATTCGCTCGCGGCTTGGGTGCGGCACGCAGCGGCAACGCGGAGGCGGCACGCCGCGATGTGCAGCGCTTGCAGGAACTCAAACAGGCGATGACGGCGGCGAAAGCCGGCTACTGGGCTGGGCAAGCGGATTTTCAGATCAAGGCCGTCAATGCCTGGATCGCCTATCAAGAGCAACGTCATGACGATGCCCTGAAATCGATGCGCGACGCGGCCGAAGCCGAAGAGGCGAGCGACAAACATCCGGTTACGCCGGGAAATGTCGTGCCTTCGCGCGAGCTGCTGGCGGAGATCCTAATGGCGCTCGGTAAGCCGGAATCGGCGCTGGCCGAATACGAGCGCTCGCTCAAACGCGATCCCAATCGTTTTCGCGCCATTTACGGTGCGGCTCGTGCCGCCGAAGCGGCCGGTAAGAACGATGCTGCGCGCGACTACTTTACGAAATTGCAGAACTTAACCGCGAATCGCGATTCCACGCGCACCGAACTTACCTATGCCGAGGAGTTCTTGGCGCGGCGGCAATGAGGAATCGTCGAACAAACTGGACAGTCGTGCGTGCGCCGTAGCGGTAGTGGTAGCGCCGACCCGCGGCACGAGAAATGGAGGTGACTATGCCGAGCGAATACAACGCGCGATTACTGAAACTCGATTTGCCCGAGCAAGACGCGCTGAAAAACTCCGCGGAACGCTGCTCGGCCGATCCTGGAATGCTGGCGTCCATCGGCCGCGCGGTGGGCCAGCAGGTGCGCATCACGCGCGGCGACGATCCTGGTTTGTTCGCGCTCTACACAGTGGCGCAGCCCAATCCGCCGGGGGACACCGGCGATCCCGAGCGGGCGAACGTCGTGCGCACCGGCCTTGCCGGCCGGGAGCGGTTGGGCACGCCTGCGGAGATGGATGCCTTGGTGCAGGCCAGCGTGGTCGATGCCGCGCCACCTTCTAGCGGCGCAAGATTCTTCGAAGTCGCCAAGGAAGACTCAAGGCAAGCATACGTCATCGCTATCGCTCCCCACGGCGGTGACATTGAAGAACAAACTGACGATGAGGCGCGGCAATTCGCAACCGAACTCATCGCTGCTGGCTATCCGGCGAGCACCTGGATTTGCAAAGGATTCGGTGATGAACTGAAGAAAGCGTTTGACCGCTGGCACATCACCTCCACCGATTTGCATCCGGCCAGCTTCCCGCTGCTGAGCGCCATCGCCGCCCGCAGGTTCTGTTTCGGCGTGGCGTTCCACGGCTTCGCTAAGCGCCCCGATGAGGCCGATCTCTATATCGGCGGCGGCGCGGCGCCTGCGCTCAAGCGGGCGATCAGGCGCTCCCTCGAACGCGCGAATTTGCCGCTGAAAATCAAGATCGCGACGGAGACTGACGATCCGAAATTCCAAGGCGCAAGTCCCGAGAACTTGATCAACCGTCTGGCGGCGCAAGGTATTCACATCGAGCAATCCAGCGCGGCAAGGGAATTCGGCGAGCAGATCGCGAAGGCCATTGCGACCCAGTATCGCTCGCCAATAAGAAGGTTGCTATGCAGCTTGACGAACATGCTTCGCTGAAGTCCTGCAGCGACAAACTGCCGCCGCTCCCACTCGTGAATACGGTCCTCGGATGGGCTTAGGCCTTTCGGGCCTTACTACTTTACCGGCATCGGCTTGAGACCCGCATGGATATTGGGCCTCAGGCCATGCCTTAGCGCGAGGCAAGCAGGATAAGCCTGGTGGCAAGGCGTTAAAAGAAATATCGGATGGGTTAGCTCAGCACAACCCAACATCGACCAATCAAAACCCGGTCTGAAGAGATAGGTAAGTAGCCTTTTGATTTCGTTTGTCGACGATATTGCCCAATCGCGCATGGGCTAACGTGACTGCGATATGTTTATTGGGCAGCCACGCGAGGAAAACGTCTTTAAACGCATCCTCTTTAAACACGCTTAAATTATTCGGCTTGCTGCGATACTCGGCGCCCAGCACTAAACGATCGTGCAAAAATATCCCCGCCGATCCTTCAAATTTGACGCGGTAGCTACCGTTTTTATCGCCGCCGAATCCTAGCAGGCCCAGTTGATTAGCTTTGGTGGCTCTAACGGTTCCATTCAACAATAGATTTCGTCCGAACACCGCGCCGAGATAAAGCTTGGTGGCGGCAACATAAAAATCGGTTCCGTGAGCCGATTTCGCGCCCAACGCTTTTGGAATGAAATCGAAGTCCTCGTTTCGCTTATATTGCGCACCGACTGCGATCTGCGGAAACAAACTGTCTTGCGCGTAAATCGCATCGCCCCATGCTTTGATTTTCACCCCGAAGATCTGCTGTCGTATCACTTCGCCCAGCACGGTGGTTCCCAAGCCCAATCGCTGTTGCGCGAAGGATAGTTCGACGCGATCAAATAAACCGACCGCCAGACCGGTGCTGCTCAACGTAAAGTCCGTCGGGTTGGCACTCGTGTAGTAAGCCGCTATGCCGACCTCGTCGCGGCTACCATAGCCGGCGATCAGCGCCCAAGGCACGAGGCCGCCGCCGCCGGAACCTTCCAGTTCCGTCACGCCGCCGGTAGCGAGCAATCGGCTGCCTTCAACAGCAAAGGTTTTCTCCGGCTGCGTCGTTATCAAGATTAGTGCCAGCGCGGGCAACCAAAAATGGTTTTTAAACAACTCTTGCACTTATAAATCCTTTTAGAAATAGGGAATTAAGCAATTTATCGTAACCCTATAGATAATTAATCGAGCATAACAAATTGTTAAACAATGTTAAATTGTGCAACACTTACTACGCCTTTGTATAATACGTTTTCTTCAACAGCTTGGCGATAAAACGGTGCGCATAGCTTTTTGGAACACAAATTTGTTGGGTGTTTCCGTCGCCCTCATCCTCAGCGCTTGCGCGGGTCATTCGTCCAAATCCGATACGAATTTGTATCAGCGCCTGGGCGGTGAGGCCGTCATGGTCGCGGTGGTCGACGAAACTATAGACAGCGTAGTTCTGGATCCTCGACTCAATCAATCTTTCGATAAAGTCGACCTCAAAAAACTGAAGCAGAAGATCGTCGATCAAATCTGCTTTTTGACCGGCGGCGGTTGTACCTACGACGGCGACGATATGAAGACCGTGCACGCCGGCCTCAATATCACCGAGCGGGAATTTTATGGTTTGGTCGAGGCGCTCGTCCGCGCGCTCGATGGACACAAGGTCGGTCTGCGCGAAAAAAATGAACTGCTCGCTATTCTGGCGCCCATGAAAAAAGACGTGGTCACGCACTAACATGGAGAGTCGATTCGGTTTAGCTGCAATTTATTTTTTTGTGGCGATCGCTCTGATCGTCACCAACAACGCCGTCGCCGCATCGATCACCGCGCAAGTGAGCGATGCAAGCGGAGCGCCGGTTGAGGATGCCGTCGTATTCGCGATTCCGACCGACGGACAATCGATCAACAAGCCGATCCGCATCGGCGTAATCGATCAAATCAATAAAGAGTTTGTACCGCTAGTGACGCCGGTACAAGCAGGCGCTGCGGTGGTTTTTCCGAACAAAGACAACATCCGTCATCAGGTCTATTCTTTTTCGCCGGCGAAAGTTTTCAATCTCAAACTTTACTCCGGCGTGCGCGCCGAACCGGTGATATTCGACAAACCGGGCCCGGTGGTGCTGGGTTGTAATATCCACGACAAAATGCTCGCCTATATCTATGTAGTCGAGACGCCCTATTTCGCTAAGACCGCCAAAGCAGGCAGTGTTCGTATCGACAATATCGCCGCGGGCGAGTACGAGGTAAAAGTTTGGCATCCTAATCTTGAAGTCAATCCCGAAGCGCAAACCGTCAAGATCAAAGCTGACGCGACCGAAGCAACGACTTTTAGCGTCAAACTAACTTCTAAGTTGCTACTAAAAAAATAAGGTAATCAAAGTGCGCTTTAGCAGCTTGATGGCCCGCATCGTGGTGTTCTTCGTGATCTTGATCACGCTGGTGCAGGCATTGGCGTTCTTTTTCGTCAATTCCGCTAATTCAAGCTACGCGAAGCAAAAAATCGCACAGGAATTGGATGCGGGTGAACGTATTTTTCAGCGCTTACTCGAACAAAACCGCACGCAATTAACCCAAGCCGCAACGGTTCTGGCTGCCGATTACGCTTTTCGAGAAGCGATCGCCACCAACGATGTCGGTACCGTGTCCTCGGTGCTGAAAAATCATGGCGACCGTATTCGCGCCAGCGTGATGATGCTGCTCTCGCCGGAAAATAAATTGTTGGCGGACACTCTACATCCCGATACGAGCGCCGCCGCATTGTCGTTTGCGCCGTTGGTTACCGCAGCGCTGAACAACCGGCGATGCGTCGGCCATCGTCTTGATCGACGATCGGCTTTATCAGTTGGTTGTGGTTCCGGTTTTGGCGCCGCTGCCCATCGCGTTAGTTGCCGTCGGCTTCGTGATCGACGACAAACTGGCGCAAGACCTACAAGCATTAACCAATCTGCAAGTTTCTTTTCTAGCGCAACGGCCCGAGCAAGGTTGGAAGGTTTTTGCCACGACCATGCCGGCGGAGTTACGGCTGTTGCTGCCGGCTGCGCTCGCGAATCAGTCCAGTCTGGCCGACAAAACTGTTTCCTTGCCGCTGCTCGACGATGACTACCAAACCCGTGTAGTCGGCCTGCAGCAACAAGACGATATCGCCATCGAAGCCGTCTTGCAGCGCTCGCTTAAAGATGCACTGGCTGCCTTCAATCGCCTGCGAGAAACGCTGTTAGCGTTGCTGTTGATTAGCTTGACCGCTTCGGTGCTCGGCAGTTACCTGATCGCGCGATCCGTTACTCGGCCGCTACGCAGCCTCACCCAGAGCGCAACCAAAATGCAGCAGGGCGATTACAGCGAAGCGATCGATGTTCGCCAAGATGATGAAATCGGCGTACTCGCAACCAGCCTCAACCACATGCGTCAAGGGATTGCGACCCGGGAATCGGAGATTTTACGCCTCGCCTATCAAGATAGTTTGACCGGTTTGCCTAATCGCGCGCTGTTCAACGACCGCTTAACCCAAGCGACCGCAATCGCGAAGCGAAAAGATTTGCCTTTAAGCATCGTGGTGATCGATCTGGATCGTTTCAAAACGGTGAACGATACTCTGGGGCACGCCGCCGGCGACGAGGTGCTGCGCGAAGTAGGTAAGCGCTTGCGCGCGCTGCTGCGCGAATCGGATACCATCGCCCGCCTGGGTGGCGACGAGTTCGCCATTTTGCTGCCCGACGCCGATGCCAACATGGTGATGCGGGTGGTATACAAAATCCTACAGGCGCTGGAAGCGCCGATCCAATTAGGCGAGCAGTGGCTCGATGTGGGTGGCAGCGCCGGCATAGCCAGTTATCCGCAACACAGCGACGATCCGGGCACCTTGATGCGCTATGCGGATATGGCGATGTATGTCGCCAAACGCAACAACAGCGGCTCCGCTTCCTATGATCCGGATCTGGACGACAGCCGGCAAGAGCATTTGTCGTTGCTCGGCGAATTGCGCCGCGCCGTCGAGAAAAATGAATTGCTGCTTTACTATCAACCCAAGATGGACCTTGCGAGTAACCGGGCGATAGGCGTGGAGGCGTTGGTACGCTGGCAGCATCCCGGCCGCGGTTTCGTGCCTCCCGGTGAGTTCATTCCGTTTGCGGAACGCACCGGTTACATTAAAGTGTTGACCCAGTGGATTATCGAAAAAGCGCTGCGCCAATGCGCGCAATGGGTTGAACAAGACATCCGGTTGCAAATATCGCTGAACATTTCGGCGCGCGATCTGCTAACGCCCGACTTGCCGAATCGTATTCACGATGCGATGCTTACGTATCGCGTGCCACCCGAACTGGTATGCCTGGAAATCACCGAGAGCGGTTTTATGGATGATCCGGCGCGCGCGTTGCAAACGCTTACCCGTTTAAACGCACTGGGCGTGAAACTTTCCGTTGACGACTATGGCACCGGCTATTCGTCCCTCGCGTATCTCAAAAAGCTACCGGTCGACGAAATGAAAATCGACCAGGCATTCGTCAAAAACATGGTCACGGATAACGACGATTTGGTTATCGTCCGCTCCACCATCGAACTGGGTCACAACTTGGGATTGAAAGTCGTGGCGGAAGGTGTTGAAGACAAAGCCACGCTGGATAAATTGGAACAACTCGGCTGCGATCTCGCGCAGGGCTACCACATCAGCCGCCCGCTGCCGCCCGACAAACTCGAACTTTGGTTACAGACGACCGCAACGCAGTCGAGTAATTAATCGGCTCCGAAACACGCGGTGGCCGCAAACCCGCATGGATACTGCCCCACAGACTAGGCCATGCCACGCGGCAAGCTGGATGCGGCTTCTGGCGATACCTGCAATTGGCATTGCGAGAAACAAAACGACGCAGCAATTTCACCTTTTTCCGTGTGCAATCCATTGCCCACAGTGGCTACGCACGTTAGTGCCGGTCCCGGTGAAGTTATAATAAGTATTACCTTTTGCTTCCAGCGGAACTGGCCATGAAAAAATTCGATCGTATTCAATCAAACCCGGCCATCCTGAATGGCCAGCCAAATATCCGAGGAATGCGTATTACAGTTCGTCGCGTAGTCGAAGCGGTCGCGCTTTATCCCAATTGGGATGACTTAAGAAAAGAATATCCCGAGCTTGAACCCGAAGATATACGCCAGGCACTCGAATTCGCAGCATGTCGATTAGAGGATGAGTTACTGCCACGAGAGGCAGCTTGATATGACTCTTGCTTGATCAAGGGTGTCCGCGATCCACTGCGCTTACCCTAAATCAGCGAGGCTGGGATGTAATTCACGTTGCGGAAATTGGAATGAGTCGCGCCACCGATGTGGAAATTCTGGACGCAGCGAGGCAACAATAACGAATCTGCATCACGCTTGATGCGGATTTTCATACTCATCTTGCTGTAACCAACGCGGCAACTCCGTCTGTGATTCGCTTACGCATCGAAGGACTCAAAGCAGAAGCATTCGCGCATTTATTGATCGAAGTATGGCCGCAGATTAGTAGCCATGTCGATCCTGGTGCCGCGATGATCACAATTACCGACAGAAACGTTCGTATTCGATCTTTGCCGATTGCGGCATAAAAATAAGTACCGCAACCCGTAGCCTCGATAGAGCGTCGCGCAATCGAGCGTCATTCTTGTCACGTATTCCATTTGATTGAGCCGCGCTTGCAAGGTTTCGTGCAACACCGGGCAGCGGTCCGCAACGGCATAGCTCATCAAAATTTTCTTGACAGGTAAATGCGAAATATCAATAATGAGAATCATTCTCATTATTGATAGGAAGCCAGTCAAAATGATCGATAACACCGCAATGGGATTCTTTGGCGATAATCCGGAGCCTTGTCTAGCCGGCACCCTTTGCCTGATGAGCCTTTACCGCGACAATCCGTGCCCCATCATCGCCCATAAAATCATCCATAACCTTTATGTACTCGGTCATCAAACTACATTTACCGAACCGTTTCGCGCGATTCTAAGAGAGCTGCACGGCGACTGGTCGAAACGTTTAGCGGCGGCCTCGGCGAGCAATGATCCGCGCTCCGACAAACTGACTAAGCATTAGCTCGCCGTGGATCCGGAAAAACTACTTCGCGCCGTATTACCGATTACTCTCACCGTCGCCGTCGTCGCGCTCATTTTCCTGCCCTGGGGCTAGCCTTGCTCTGATAGGGGATGGGCTTGCGGCACCAAACTTTGTTTGATATTTTTAATAGCAATCATTATCATTGGTATTAATACTACTAACAGTGTTCTCAATCGCGAATGAATCCATCTCCCGTTACCTACCTATGTTTGGTTCTATTTTGCTATGGCTGCGGCGGTGGTTCTTCCAGCGATAACACCAGTGAAACCAAGCTTTCAGCGAGCGCGGCTGTCGGCGAAAAAATATTCGATGACCCGTCACTCTCGGCGTCGGGCAATCTGGCATGCGCCACCTGCCACGATGAAACACGGGGCCACGCGGGAAACGACGATCGCGCCGTCCCTATGGGTGGCGTGACACAAACTCAGCCGGGATTTCGTAACGCCCCCTCCTTGCGCTACTTAAAGCAAAACCCGGCATTTTTCTTCGATGACGAGGACACGCCGACCGGCGGTTTTAATCGCGATGGCCGCGAGCAAAGCCTCGCGGAGCAAGCCCGTCGCCCATTTCTCGCCGCACACGAAATGGGAAATGCGACCCCGGCCGACGTCGTAGCCAAGCTGCAAGCTGCGCCCTACGTGGAGGAGTTTCGCGCAGCGTTCGGCGCGAATGTTTTCGACGATATCGACAATGCGTTTCAAAGCGCGGTCGTGGCGTTGCAGGCCTATCAAACGGAAGACCCCGAATTCAATGCCTTCACCAGCAAGTACGATTATTTCCTCCAAGGACGAGCCGACCTCACGCAGCAGGAAATACGCGGGCTCTCGCTCTTTTTCGCCGAAGACAAAGGCAATTGCGCGGCCTGTCACCCCGGCAGCCGCAACGAAGATGGCTCGCCGCCGCTTTTCACCGATTTCACCTACGATAATCTCGGCGTGCCGCGCAACAGCGATATTCCGGCGACGGCCGACCCGAGTTATTTCGACCTCGGCCTATGCGGGCCCGATCGCACCGATCTGGCGGCACGCACCGATCTATGCGGCGCCTTCAAAGTCCCGACGTTGCGCAACGTCGCCGTCACGGCTCCCTATTTTCATAATGGCAAGTTCAAGACGCTGAAAGAAGTCATTGCGTTTTATGTGCGGCGCGACACCAATCCGGAGGAGTGGTATCCGATCGGCGCGGCCGGCGCGGAAAAATTCAACGATTTGCCGCCTGTCTATCGAGGCAATGTCAATTCCACCGAGAAACCCTATGACCGCACGGTCGGTCAAGCGCCGGCGTTGAATGAACAAGAGATCGATGATCTGACAGCATTCCTCGAAACGCTAACCGACGGCTACCAGCCTTAGTGTCCCAATTTTAACCACTCAAATAGGAGGAGATAATGAAAATGACTCGTCTCGCGACGGCAATAGCCGTCGCGTTCTTCACTCAAGGGGCGATGGCTGCGGACGCATCCATCGAACAGAAATTGGAAATTCTGCAGAAGGAGCTGGACGAGCTGCGGGCCGAAATGGCGAAGCTGAAATCGCAACAAGCCGCGCCACAAACGGCAGCCGGCGAAACCGCCAGCGCTTCGGCGCCGCCATCGGTAACGCCGGGAACCATGGGCGGCTTGGCCGCGGGCAGCAATACGTTCGGCGGCTATGGCGAGTTGCACTATAACAACTACCGCAATGGCGACCAGAAGGACGAGATCGATTTCCATCGTTTCGTGTTGTTCTATGGCCATAAATTCAACGATCGGTTGCGCTTTTATTCCGAATTGGAAGTTGAGCATGCGCTGGTCGAAGGCGGCGAGGAATCCGGTGCGGTGGAATTGGAGCAGGCATACATCGATTACCGGATCAACGATGCGTTCAACGTTAAGGCCGGCGCGATGCTGGTGCCCATCGGTATTTTGAACGAAACCCACGAGCCGCCTACGTTCTTCGGCGTCGAGCGCAATGAGGTGGAAACCCGCATCATTCCCTCCACCTGGCGCGAAGCGGGCATCGGCATCCACGGTGAGATCGTGCAAGGCTTGCGTTACGACGCCGGCATTATGTCCGGCATGGATGCAGGCAAGTTCGAGCGGCCGGATCGTTCGATTCGTTCAATGCGCACGGAACTGTCGGAAGCCGCCGCCCATGATTTCGCGTTCTACGGCGCCCTGAACTACCGCGGCGTCCCGGGTTTGGCCGTCGGCGCCAGTGTATTCACCGGCAACACGGGACAAAACGGCGTCACGGATCCTGCACTGAAGAACGTGAACGGACGCTTGCTGTTGTGGGATGTCCATGCTCAATATCGCCTTGGCGGTTTGGAGTTACGCGCGCTTTATGCCCGCGGGAAGTTAGGCGATGCCGACAAGATCACTGCCGCCGCGATTGCCCGCAGCGGCGACAGTACCCAAATCGCGCCGGAAACATTCTGGGGCTATTACGGCGAAGCCGGTTACCATTTCAGCTTTGGCGATGAAATGGAGTTAGCGCCCTTTGTTCGTTTCGAACGTTACAATACGCAAGCGAGCGTACCCAATGGCTTTAGCGCAGATCGCAAAAACAACGAGCGGGTGACAACCTTGGGCGTGAATTTCAAACTGCATCCGCAGGTGGTGTTTAAGGCCGATTATCAGGACTTCAAGGAAGACCCGAAGAAGGATAGATTCAGTCTTGGCATGGGTTACATGTTTTAAACTAAATCCCTAGCCACTAACGTCTTTTTGTCATTCCCGCGCAGGCGGGAATCCATAGTGTATTGGCGACACGTAAATGCACAATGGATTCCCGCCTGCGCGGGAATGACACGCGAGAAGAATAATCGCCATCTGAAATGATCTACCACAGTCGAACATTACTGCTGTTCCTCATCGCCTGCGCTATCCCCACGGCCATCGCCGACGATCAGGTCTATCTCGCGCCCGATGCATTCCTCGCGGACGCTTTCGGCACAACACCGCAACCGGCGATGCTATGGATCACCGCGGACATTCAACCGGAACTGGAAAAAATTCTCGGCCACCCGCCGCCGCGGCTGCGGCAACGCTATTGGAAAGATGGCGCGAAAACCGCATGGATATTGGAAGAAATCGGCAAAGAGGAATTCATCACCGCCGGGTTTGTGGTGGTGAATGAGCGCATCGAACGCGCCCGGGTGCTGATTTATCGCGAGAGCCGCGGCATGGAAGTGCGCTACCCGGCGTTTCTGAAGCAGTTTGACGGTGCGCAACTGTCGGATCAGCGGCGTTTATCGAAACGCATCGACGGTATCGCCGGCGCCACTTTGTCGGTGTGGGCGATGGAACGCATGGCGCGCACCGCGCTTTATTTACACCGCCACGTGCAAAAGTGACGGCGCGACCCGCACGGATCGCTCGACA
This sequence comes from uncultured Pseudomonadota bacterium, assembly GCA_963714525.1. Taxonomy (GTDB): domain Bacteria; phylum Pseudomonadota; class Gammaproteobacteria; order Burkholderiales; family JALYOK01; genus JALYOK01. The sequence continues at coordinate 343,588 of CAVQPB010000006.1, read as the reverse complement.
CAAACGCCATACGTTAGGCGTCTTTCTGCATCGTGTACATCGCTGGCTAGGCGTCGGCGTCAGCCTTTTCGTTATTTTCTTAGTGCTAACGGGCTGGGCCCTTAACCACACCGCAGAGCTAGGACTGGCGCGGCTCTTAGTGCAGGCACCCTGGATCAGCGCATGGTACGGACTTCGTGGCGCGGTGCCTGCCACGGGCTATACGGCGAGCGGCCGCTGGCTCATCGCGGCTGACGATACCGCGTTGCTGGACGGCAAGCCAACCGCATTCAAACTCAACCATGTCATCGGCATGGCTGCCACCAGCGATCTCATCGCGATTGCGAGTCGCGATGAATTGGTGTTAATAGATCTGCAAGGTCGGCTGGTGGATCGAGTGTCAGCAAATCAGTTGCCTAGCGGCCCGATTGTCCGTATCGGCGGCGCGCAAAACCGTATCGTGCTGCAAGGCGCTAGCGTTCACTCGAGTGTTGACGGGTTCACCTGGGCGCCGTTCGAAGGGGATATTGAGTGGTCTACCGCGCAACCATTGCCGCCGAACCAGCAGGAATACGCCAAACAACTCGCGCCGGCGCTGCCGTTGGAGCGCATCATGCAGGATGTTCACAGTGGGCGCATCTTGGGTCACTACGGTCCCTATTTTGTCGATGCCATCGGGCTGCTGTTCTTGCTGCTCGCAGGCAGCGGCGTGTGGATGTTTTTTCGTCACAGACGTCGATAATTCGACCTGCGCTTAGAAATTCCACAGCGCGGCGTTGCCCGCGAAAAATTCTAACGGCAGCGCATGATCCAAGGGCCGCTAGCCGCCGCGCCTTTCGTCCGTCTCGACCCTTGCTTTGAAACCCATTAGGCTCACGTTAAGATAGCGGTTTAGGGAACCCACTACCCCATGTCCGAATTGGAACCACCCCAAGGTCTTGACCTGCGCCGGCGCCGGCGCGGTATCTATCTTTTACCCAATCTATTCACCACAGCCGCGCTGTTCGCCGGGTTCTTCGCCATCGTCCAAGCGATGAACGGCAAATACACGCTGGCGGCGATTTCCATTTTTATCGCCATGGTGCTGGATGGGTTGGATGGCCGGGTCGCACGCCTGACTCGCACCCAAAGCGCATTCGGCGCCGAGTACGATAGTTTGTCAGACATGGTCTCGTTCGGCGCCGCGCCGGCGTTGGTCATCTACGAATGGGCGCTGCGCGATTTGGGCCGCTGGGGCTGGATCGCGTCGTTTCTTTACTGCGCCTGCGCCGCCTTGCGCCTCGCGCGCTTCAACACACAATTGGAAGTCGCGGACAAACGCTACTTTACCGGCCTGCCGAGCCCGGCAGCGGCGGCCCTATTGGCGGGTTTTGTTTGGATTATGGACGACTACGAAATCATCGGCCGCAATATCGACTGGATCGTTTGGTGCGTCACGGTATTCGCCGCGGTGAGCATGGTCAGCAACGTCAAGTTCTACAGCTTCAAGACCATCAACCTGCGCCGCAGCGTGCCGTTCTGGGCGATGCTGGTGATCGTGATGTTCTTCGTCGTCATTACCATCGATCAGGCGCGCGTGCTGTTCGGAATATTCTTTGCCTACTCGCTGTCGGGGTATGTGATGTGGGCGGTTCAACGTTTGCGCGGGCGCAAGGAGAGTACGCCTTCAGCAGAGCCATTCGAAACAAAGAATCCGCCGGACAATTTTTGAAATAGCGAGCGATCTCTGTTTGCCGGCTGGAACCGCCGCCGAGATAGAGGTAGAGAGTTGCAACGAATCCGTAAGTCGTTTATATTTCCAGCTATGCAATCGCATCATTCAATCCGCACCAAGCTTCTGACAGCGGCCCTGTTGGGCCTGCTACTGCGCCTCGCGCGCTAAATTCCCGTACCCTTTTCCCTGTTGGTAGTATTCGTGTTAGATTCGGCAAGTTGCCGGTATCTAGATTTGTATGCAGTTTGTCGAGTTGGAGACGACTATGAAAGACCATTTAATTATTTTCGATACCACCTTGCGCGACGGCGAGCAAAGCCCCGGCGCGACCATGACCCGCGAAGAAAAGATTCGTATCGCCAAATTGCTGGAAAAAATGAAAGTGGATGTGATCGAGGCGGGCTTCCCCGCGGCGAGTCCGGGGGATTTCGAATCGGTGAAAGCCGTCGCTACCACCATCAAGGATAGCCGCGTGTGCGGCCTCGCGCGTGCTACCACGCGAGATATCGAATTAGTCGCTCAAGCGATCAAGCCGGCGAAAGCGGGACGGATCCATACCTTCATCGCCACCTCGCCCATCCACATGAAAATGAAGCTGCGCATGGAGCCGGATATGGTGGTCGAAGCTGCCGTTAACGCGGTCAAGTTCGCACGAAAATTCTGCGACGATGTGGAATTCTCGCCGGAGGATGCGGGCCGCTCCGAGCCGGATTTTCTGTGCCGCATTTTGGAAGCCGTGATCGATGCCGGCGCGACGACGTTGAATATTCCCGACACGGTGGGGTACGCCATGCCCGGTCAGTTCGGCGACTTGATTCGCCAACTGCGCGAGCGCATTCCCAATTCCGACAAGGTGATTTTTTCCGTGCACTGCCACAACGATCTTGGCTTGGCGGTGGCGAACTCGTTGGCTTCCGTCATGAACGGCGCGCGCCAAGTGGAGTGCACCATCAACGGCCTCGGCGAGCGCGCGGGCAATGCTTCGCTGGAAGAAATCGTCATGGCGGTGCGCACGCGGCAAGATTTTTTCGGTTGCGACACGCGCATCGACACCACGCAGATCGTGCCTGCCAGCCGCTTGGTGTCGGGCATCACCGGCTTTCCGGTGCAGCCGAACAAAGCCATCGTCGGCGCCAACGCCTTTGCCCATGAGTCCGGCATACACCAAGACGGCGTGCTGAAAAATCGCGAGACTTACGAGATCATGCGCGCGGAAGATGTAGGCTGGAACGCGAACAAATTAGTGTTAGGCAAACACTCGGGCCGCAACGCTTTTCGCGCGCGCCTGACTGAGCTCGGCATCGAATTGGAATCGGAGGAGCAACTAAATGCCGCGTTCAAGCGATTCAAGGAACTCGCCGACAAAAAGCATGACATTTTCGACGCAGACTTGCATGCGCTGATGTCCGACGAGGAAGTGACGCCCCATGAAGAGCACTTCAAGCTCGTATCACTGGTCGCCCACTCGGAAACCGGCGAGACACCGTTCGCCAAACTCACCCTGTCCGCCGGCGGTAACGAGCAACATGCGGAAGCCGCGGGCAGCGGCCCGGTGGACGCCACGTTCAACGCTATAGAAAGTATGGTCTCGAGCGGTGCAGAACTGCTGCTCTTTTCCATCAACGCCATCACCAGCGGGCACGATTCCCAAGGCGAAGTCACGGTACGGTTGACAAAAGAGGGACGCATCGTAAACGGCCAAGGCGCCGATCCGGATATCTTGGTTGCCTCGGCAAAAGCGTATTTAAGCGCGCTCAACCATCTGCACAACAAACTGGAACGGGTGAATCCGCAGCTTTGATATTGCAACAGCGGTACGGCGGATCAAGCGAAGCGGATCCGCCGAATATCCTCTTTTTTTTTACTACTGCGACGCCGCGAGATTCGCGCCGCAATGATGGCAATATTTTGCGTCGGGCGCCAAGTCCGCGGTATCGCAAACGATGCAATACTTCGATTTGGGTTTTTGTTCCCGTCGTTGCGCCGTCATTTCCGCGGTGACGATGCCGGTGGGAACGGCGAGTATGCCCCACCCCAGCAACATCATCACGCTGGAAATGAAGCGGCCCAGATCGGTTTTAGGCGTGATATCGCCGAACCCAACCGTCGTAATCGTGGTCACCGCCCAGTACATCGCCGTAGGGATACTGGTGAAACCGTTTTCTGGACCTTCCACCACCAGTATCACCGTCGCCATGATGAGCACGATCATCAGCACAACCGATAGGAACACCAATATTTTTCGCCGGCTCGCAGCCAAAGCACGGCCCAGCGATTGATACTCGCTGACGAAGCCCATGAGCTTAAACACACGAAAGATACGGAGCAAACGCAGAATACGCACGTCGATGAAGAGATGCGCTTCCGGTACGAGCATCGCGAGATAAGTGGGCAGCACCGACAATAAATCGATCACGCCGAAAAAGCTGCGAGCATAGCGCAGCGGCCAGCGCACGCAGTATAGGCGCGCCAGGTATTCCGCCGAAAACAAGAGCGTGAAGCCCCACTCCAGCCAAGTCATCCATTTACCGTAGCGCGACGCGATCGCCGGCACGCTGTCCAGTATCACGATGACGACGCTGAGCAAAATGGTGTAGATGAGAACCTGATCGAACAGCCGCCCTGCCCGCGTGTCGGATTCGAAAATCACGTTATAAAGCTCGCGGCGAAAACCCGCCTCGGGTTTACCGAAGCGCCGCGCTTCCAATGGGAGGTTATTGGACATCGCTGGTCTCATTTTTTTTGCAACGCTAACCATACCAGAGTCGAGGAAGCAGGTGAATGGCCATCCTCGTTGACGGCGCACGACGAAGCCGCTATCGTCGATATTCATTCTTCAACGGGAATTTGATGAAGCTTCGCCTTGGATGGTCGAAACTTTTGCTAGGGTTGGCTCTTTGTTGCGCCGGGATAACAGTCCACGCCGCCACGGTCGAATCTTTCTCCCCGAGCGGCGAAGTCAAAGGGATTCGTCAGGTCAGCGCACGATTTTCGGCTGCGATGGTGCCGTTCGGCGATCCGCGCGAACTGACGCCATTCACCATCGCCTGTACGCCCGCGGCCACCGGAACGGGGCGTTGGGCCGATGGACGAAATTGGATCTACGACTTCGAACAGGATCTTCCCGCCGGTGTGCGCTGTGAATTCAAGCTGCGCTCAGGTCTTAAATCGTTACAAGGCGAAACAATCGAAGGTACAAGTGCATTCGCATTCAGCACCGGCGGCCCCGCGATCGTCCAAAGCGAGCCCTACGAAGGATCGGTGATTGCCGAAGACCAGGCATTCCTACTCGCCCTTGATGCGGCGGCAACAGTGGATTCCATCGAGAAAAACGTTTACTGCGATATCGACGGTGTGAACGAAAAAGTCGGCGTCAAAGTTTTACCGCACGCCGAACGCGATGTGCTACTGCGACAGAACCGCTATTTTCTCAGCGAACACTTCGCCCGACTTTTCCCAGGACAGGATTTTACTGCTCCGGTGACAAAGGACAAAGACAACCCACGCCGGCAATTCTTGCAGCGCATAGCCGAACCCAACACGAGCTTGATCGCCGTGCAATGCCGACGCGGGCTACCGAATTCAAAACCCGTGCGCCTTATTTGGGGCAAGGGCGTGACTAGCGTGAGTGGCGTGGCGACACGGGAAAATCAAGCCATTGCCTACGAAACCCGCGACACATTCAACGCCCGCTTGAATTGCGAGCGGGTGAATGAAAAGAGCGATTGCATTCCCTTGCTGCCGATCACGTTGAATTTCAGCGCACCGGTTCTCGTCACGGAAGCGAACAAGATCGTATTGATCGCGGCAGATGGTAAACGCTATACGCCCGAAAGCAAACCGCAGGAAGGCGAACCTCAGGATTGGATAAGCGCCGTCGAGCTTTCGCGGACCGTTCCCAGAAAAAACCCAGTTCAAGCTGGAGATACCCGCCGGCATCAAAGACGATGGCGGCCGCGAGCTCGCGAATCGCGATCGTTTTCCATTAACGGTAAAGACCGACGAACATCCACCGCTCGCGAAATTTCCAGCGAGCTTCGGCATTATCGAATCTAAAGCGGATCCGGCCATGCCGGTTACCGTGCGCAATCTCGAAGACAAGATTTCGCTTAAGCTCACAACCGTCGATCCGATACCCGGCAAAACGCTGCATGTCGGCGGCATCGGCGCCGAAGAAAAAATCATTTCGCTGTTGACTCGATTGCGGATGAGGGAAAATAGCCCTGAGAAATCTTTCTTCACCGGTGCGGAAAAAACCCAGGCGATCATGCTGCCGAAACCCGGCGGCAAGAAAACATTCGAAGTCATCGGCATACCGCTGAAGCAGCCGGGCCTGCATGTGGTTGAGATCGCCAGTCCTAGATTCGGGCAAGCGCTGCTGCAAAAAAAACGTCCGTACTACGCCCGCAGTGCCGCGCTGGTGACCAACATGGCGGTGCACTTCAAATGGGGTGTGGCATCGTCGCTGGTGTGGGTCACGAGTTTGGATAAGGCTAAGCCGGTTCCCGACGCCGAAATCAGCATCCGCGATTGCCATGGCCAACAGCGCTGGCAAGGAAAGACCGATAAGCATGGCATTGCGCGCATCGACGAAAGTCTACCGCGTGACGATGCGCTGCCCTACTGCGATTATCTGGGCCGGGTGTTGATCGTATTCGCGCACACAAACGACGACCTTTCCTTCACGCAAAGCGATTGGAATGAGGGCATCGCCACCTGGCGCTTTAATCTCAATACCAACTTCAGTCCTGCGCAAGATGCGCTGCATACGATCTTCGCGCGCACGTTGTTGCGCGCCGGCGAGACCGTACACATGAAGCACCTGCGCCGCGAACGCGGGCAACAGGGATTCGCCTATCCGAAGGTGGGCGCAACGGATTCTGTGCTGATGATCACCCACGCGGGTACGCAACAGAAATACGAATTGCCGCTCAAATGGGACAAGCAAGGCATCGCCGAATCCACCTGGACAATTCCGAAAGTAGCGAAGCAAGGCGACTATCATCTGAGCATCGCCGGCCAATACGCCGGCCATTTCAAAGTCGAAGCGTTTCGCGTACCGACCATGCGCGCCATCATCAAACCCCTCGCGACACCGCTGGTAAATGCAACCAAGGCCGAGCTCGATCTACAGTTGAACTATCTCGCCGGCGGTGGTGTGGCGGGAGCAAAAGTCAGGCTCAACAGCTTGCTCGAACCAAAATCGATTTACTTTCCCGACTACGGCGACTATCGCATCGGCGCCGGCAATGTGAAGGAGGGCATCGAGAAAGAGGGTAGCGGAGATTTTTTAGCGGAAGCCGATACGCCGGCGCCGGTCGACTCTAATCGCCCGCTCGCCAGCACGAATCTGGTGTTGGACGCGCAAGGCGCGGCGCGCACTACCATCGACAAGTTGCCTAAGGTTGAAACCGCGCGAGACATTCTGACAGAGTTGGAATACCGCGATGCCAACGGCGAGATCTCCACCGTATCCACGCGGATTCCGCTGTGGCCGTCGAAGATGCTGGTCGGCCTCAAGCCCGACGGTTGGGCCGTGAGCAAAGACAAGCTCAAGTTCTACGCGCTTGCCTTGGATTTAAACGGCAAACCCATCAAGGGCGCGGCGATAAAAGTCGATCTATTGCAGCGCAAGACCTATTCCCATCGCAAGCGTTTGATCGGTGGCTTCTATGCCTACGAAAACGTCAACGAGGTGAAAGCCATCGGCGCAGCATGCCAAGGCACTAGCGACAGCAAAGGCCTGTTGATCTGCGAAACCAAGTCGCCGATTTCCGGAAATATCATTTTGCGCGCACAAGCCAAAGACGACGCAGGCAACTCGAGTTATACCCACAGCGACGTGTGGGTGGCCGGTTCAGAGGACTGGTGGTTCACCCAATCCAACGACGATCGCATGGATCTCCTGCCCGAGAAAAAACGCTACGAACCCGGCGAGACAGCGGTGTTACAGGCGCGCATGCCGTTTCGCTCGGCGACCGCGCTCGTCACCGTCGAACGGGAAGGCGTATTGGAAAGTTTCGTGACCGAGTTGTCGGGCAAATCGCCGGTAATCAAGCTGCCGCTCAAAGGCGGGTACGCGCCGAACGTGTTCGTGTCGGTGCTCGCCGTGCGCGGCCGCGTCGGCGAGGTGCAGCCGACGGCGTTGGTCGATCTCGGTAAGCCTGCGTTCAAGCTCGGCATCGCCGATATCAAAGTGGGCTGGCGCGAGCATGAACTCGATGTAAAAGTCACCCCAGAAAAAACCACTTACCGTGTGCGCGAGCAAGCCAAAGTTTCAGTTCAAGTAAAACGCAGCGACGGCAAACCGTTGACTAGCGGCACCGAGATCGCGCTAGCGGCGGTGGATGAAGGATTGCTCGAACTCATGTCCAACGACAGTTGGAATTTGCTCGAACAGATGATGGCGGAGCGTGGCTTGGGCGTTGAAACGGCGACGGCGCAAATGCAAGTCGTCGGGCGCCGCCACTATGGGCGCAAAGCGGTCGCCGCCGGTGGCGGCGGGGAAATGCGGCAAGCGGGCGCGGGGGCCGGCACCGCACGGGAGTTGTTCGACACCCTGCTATTTTGGCAAGGACGCATCGCACTCGATGCAGCGGCAAAGCGACGGTTAACATTCCGCTCAACGATTCGTTAACATCGTTTCGCATCGTCGCGATCGCCAACGGCAACGCTGATTTATTCGGCACGGGCGTCGCAACCATACGCGCAACGCAAGATTTGATGCTGTTCTCCGGCCTGCCTCCGGTCGTGCGCGAAGAGGACAAGTTCGAAGCAGTCGCGACGTTACGCAATGCATCGGAGCAAAAGCAGACCGCGCAAGTCAGCGCGACTGTCACCGCGAGCACTCGCGGCGCGCTAGGAAAAACCATCACCTTACCCATGCGAGAAGTGTCGTTAAAACCCGGTCAAGCAGAGGAGCTTATCTTGGCTCGCGATCACGCCGGTCAACGCCGATCAATTGTTGTGGGACATCACGGTCAATGCTACGGCGGACGGTAAACCGGTCACGGATCGCATCAAATTCACCCAGCAGATCACGCCGGCGATAAAAGTCCGAACCTTGCAAGCGACGCTGCTGCAATTGGATCAGGCCGCCAATATCGACGTCGCGCGGCCCAAGGATGCGCTGGCGAATCGCGGCGGAATCAAGATCGATTTGTCCCGCTCGCTGGCCGATCAGCTCGGCGGCGTGCGCGACTACATGCGCGGCTATCGCTACACCTGCCTCGAACAACGGGTTTCGAAAGCCATCGCGCTCGACGATGCGGGCCTATGGCAAAGCGTCATTCAATCCCTGCCCGCCCACCTCGATTCCGACGGACTTGCGAAATATTTCACCGACATGCGCCAGGGCAGCGATGTGCTGACTGCCTATGTTTTAACCATCGCCGATGAAGCCGGTTTGGCGTTGCCCGATGACGTAAAAAATCGCATGCGCGCGGGCCTCGCGAATTTTATCCAAGGCAAAATCAGCCGCGACTCGGCGTTGCCCACCGCCGATCTCACCTTGCGTAAGCTCGCGGCATTCGCCGCGTTGAGCAATATGGAACCGGCGCCGGACCCGCTGTGGCTCACGGCTATCACCATCGAGCCCAATCTGTGGCCGACTTCTGCCGTGCTCGATTGGCAGCGGATTTTACAGCGCGTTGCCATGCCGGAGCGCGAAAGCCGGCTCAAGGAAGCCGAGCAAATTCTGCGCAGCCGGCTTAATTTTCAAGGGACGATCATGGGTTTCTCGACGGAGCGCAGCGACAATCTCTGGTGGCTGATGATCTCCGGCGACAGCAATGCCAATCGCGCGATTCTGAACTTGCTTGAACATCCGGCGTGGCGCGAAGACCTGCCGCGCATGGTCAAAGGCGCGATCCAGCGCCAACGTCGCGGCCATTGGAATACCACCGTCGCGAATGCGTGGGGAACGCTCGCGCTACGAAAATTCGCGTCAGCTTTTGAAGCCGTTCCCGTTAATGGAACAACTTCCGCGGCCTTAGCGCAAAATCAGCGCAGCACTACGTGGCAGACGAACACGCAATCCGGCACGTTGAATCTCCCGTGGCCGGAGAACGGCGCCGGGAAACTCGCGCTCAAACACCAAGGCGCCGGGAAACCATGGATCACCGTGAGTAGCCAAGCCGCCGTGCCGTTGCAAGCGCCGCTCTCTAGCGGCTTCAATATCAAGCGCACGGTCACAGCCGTCGAGCAACAAGAAGCCGGCAAGTGGAATCGCGGCGACGTGTTCCGCGTGCGCCTCGATCTCGACGCGCAGACCGATGTTACATGGGTCGTGGTCGACGACCCCATTCCCGCGGGCGCGACGATACTCGGCGCCGGCCTCGGCCGCGATTCGCAAATTTTGAGCCAGGGCGAAAAACGCGAAGGCTGGGTGTGGCCGGCATTCGAGGAGCGCGCGTTCGATGCTTTCCGCGCTTATTACGAATACGTGCCGAAAGGAAAATGGAGCTTCGAATACACTGTTCGTCTGAGCAGCGCCGGCGATTTCCGCCTACCGGAAACCCGGGTCGAAGCGATGTACGCGCCAGAGATGTTCGCCGAGCTGCCGAACTCGACCTTGGCGATTCAGTCGTTCGATGACGCAGGTTTTGTCATCAAAGCCAAGCGCTGGTTGGATACTTTGTTCAAATGAAGTCTGTCATTCTGAGCGTAGCGAAGGGCTCAGAATGACAATTGTTGATGACGGCTAGAACTTACGGGTTAAACAGATGTTTTTTAGCGGCGCCCCTGACGGACTCGACAGCTATCGATTCATCGAATGTGACGAATCTCCCCCCGCGCCGAACCGCCAGCGCTAGAAGATAGACGTCGGTGATCTGACGCGGTCCATGAATACGAGTGGTATCCACGATTTGTGGATCGAGCAAGCTGATGTCATCGGACCAAAACTCATGTAATGGGCCCGCGCTAGCCTCCCCTAATCGCTCGCTGATCGCTCGGACCGGCAAAGTGTTGGGATATCCAGGGTGGGACAGAATTCGTAGGCAACCATTTTGCGTGATCGGACACGACGCCCAACCGTTGATTGCTTCGGAAGCAAACCATTGCGTAGCGCGCCGATGCATCGAATGATCCCCGTCCAGCAGAGCAATCAACACATTCACATCCAACAAAGCGCGCATCAATAACTATCGTCTTCGCGCAATTTATCGATTAGCTCATTCGTAACGATTCCGCCACGTGGCGGGAAGGGGCGAAATCCATATACGGCCTTCGGTGCACGCGCGGTCGGCACGGCGGGCGGCGCCGTGAGCGCTGTTCTAGCGAGATCGGAAATAATCTCGCCGATTGTCTTCTTCTCGCGACGGGCACGCTCCCGGGCGGCCTGTAAGACATCGATGGAAATATCTAAAGTAGTTCGCATACATCAGATGCTAACGCATCACGCATCCAATGTCAATGTATCCGGCCGGTGACATTTAAACCTCCAGATTGTCGACCGCACCCCTCAACTCCCACCTGACCAGGTAGGGATTTCGCTTTGTCGAATCGCTATGATTCCCATAACAACAACGCGAATAAGATTTCATGAAGACGATCCACACATGCCGAAACCGCCCGCCGCTCTTGCCCCTTAGCCATACCCGGCTGGACAGCGACTACCCGTGCGGTCCGGCAGCCATCCGCTCGGAGGTAAAGCCCATGCACTCACTGAAGTTCAGCAGCGGTAACCTTTCGGACCTTCCATCCCAGCGGGCGGCGAACGATTCCAGCCAATCGACCAACCGGCGGCAGCGCATACGTCGTGCGCCAAACCCAAACAAACCTAACGCGCCTAAAATCGAGATTCGCTGCCTCGGCTATTTTTCCGTACGCCGTGGCCCGTCCTCCGCACCGCGCATCATCCGCGCCCAATCCCGTCCGGCTGAGTTGTTGTATCTGCTGATCGTTGCCGGCGCCGACGGCATCGACAAAAGCCAAGCGGAAACGGCGCTGTGGCCGAACGCGAAACCCATCCTCGCCAACAGTACCTTGGACACAACGCTCTACCGCCTGCGCCGGCTGCTAGGCACGCCGCGTGCTTTGCGCGTTGCAGCGGGTGTCATACGATTAGACGAAGACTACGTGACCGTCGATGTCTGGAATTTCACCCGCGAAGCCGATGCCTTGTATGCACGATTACAGATGCCGGCGGAAGAAATGGATGCCGGCGAAATCGCTGTCCGCTGCGAACGTTTAATCGATCTCTATCAAGGGCCGTTCCTCGTCGTCGCAGGGGCAACGGCCTGGATCATTCAAGCGCGTGATCGATTACGCGCTAAATTCTTCTGCGTATTAAAGCAGGCGAGCGTCTATTGGCAAGCGTTGGGACGGTGGGACCGCGCGGCGCAGCTTTATGAGCGGGCGTTAGAAATCGATAATTTATCGGAAGAGTTATACCGGGAACTGATGTATTGCCACTTCGTCCGCGGCCAATTCGCAGAGACGGTGATCGTGTATCGCCGCTGCCGCGAATTGCTAGCAAGCGTGTTGGGCGTGAACCCAAGCGCAGAAACCGAGGCGCTATATCACCAGGCGCTCGGCGCACAACCGTAGCGAATGCGGATTTTTCACCGACACCCTCGCCACGAGCCACGTCCCGCTTGCCTCTGCCGATAGGCATTGCCACGAGGCAATATCCATGCGGCTCGTGGCGCTAAGCGCGTGGGCAACCAGTTGCCCACCCTACCCGGCTCGTAACCATCGAGAATTGAATACCCGGCGCCCCTCACCCTAGCCCTCTCCCAGAGGGAGAGGGGAACGACTCCCTTCTCCCTTTGGGAGAAGGGATGGGGAGTGTAGCGGGGATTTCGGCCAGCATGTTGGCCGCCCGCGGAACGGTTGCCCGATGCAACGGGCAACGCACCCTGCAAGGGAGGGCGCGGCCTGTCACATTTGACTAAATGTTGTTACTCCATCCCACTCGGTTTTAAGTCCGCATCCAGCGCAATGCGTTCATCGAACACGAAGCAGTCGCCGTCGAAATGCGCTTTACCGCACTGCTCGAAATATTTCAAAATGCCGCCGTCCAGTTGATAGACGTGTTGGTAGCCTTGTCGCAGCAAATACGGCGCAGCCTTTTCGCAGCGGATGCCGCCGGTGCAAAATGCAACGATGGTTTTTTCTTTCAGGCTGGGATCGGCGTGCTCGGCGGCACGCGGAAAATTGCGGAAATGGTCGATCGCGAAGTCCGTCGCGTTCTTGAAGGTGCCGTGTTTTATTTCGAAGGCGTTGCGGGTATCGAGCAGCACTACGTCGCGTCCTTCATCGAGCCACGCCTTCAGTGTTCGCGCCGCTAGCCGCTCCGCTGGCTGCTGCGCGGGATTGATCTCGGGTTTACCGAAGGGAATGATTTCCCGCTTAACCTTAACCAGCAGCTTGCCGAAGGGTTGCGTCGCGGATCGGCTGTCTTTGAATGACATATCGGCGAATCTCAGATCGCCGGCCAATTCATGTTTAAATGTCGCGATGTTGTCTTCGCCGCCGGCAAGGAATAGATTAATGCCTTCGGGCGCAAGTAGAATCGTGCCTTTGAGATTTAAGGCGAGGCAGCTCGACTTCAGTGTGTCGCGCAAGCTCGGCAAATCGTCGAGGCTGACAAATTTATAGGCGGCGATGTTGACTACGTTCATATTTAGTGCCAATTCGCGACGCCGTCATAAATCAATTTCGCGCCCATCAAAAATAACAAGGTGTAGCTGATACGATAAAACACGCGCTCGGCCACGCGGCGATGCAGCCACACCCCGAGCGCCATGCCGATGGGCGCAAGCGGCGAGAGCACCAGCGATGTGCTCACGTTCGCGAGGTTGAGTTGCCCGAGCAGCGCATAGGGAATAATTTTGAAATAGTTTACGGCGGTAAAAAAAATTACCGTGGTGCCCACCAGCAAAGTTTTTTCCAGTTTCAGTGGCAGCATGTACACCATCAGCGGCGGGCCACCGGCGTGGGCGATGGTGCTTGTGAAGCCCGATAATCCGCACCAGAACACGGCTTTGCTTTTTGTTTCGACACCCGCTTTTCGCCGCGCAGCGAAGCCAAGCCAATGATTGAGCGCGAAGAACACGGCGATGCTGCCGACTAAAAATCGAATCGCCTGCTCGTTGAGTTCGCCGAACATCAGGCCACCTAGGCTCACGCCCAGTGCGGCGCCTAAGATCATGGTCTTCATTCGAGTGCGATCCCAGATGCCGCGATAGGCCCACAGGCCGACTAAATCCATCAAACACAAAATCGGCAACATGATACCTGCGGCGGTGATGGGCGATATAGCCAGCGACATCAGCGGCACCGCCATGCCGCCGAACGCGCCGGGGAAGCCGCCCTTGGCGATGCCGACCAGAATCACCGCGGGAATCGCCACGGCGTAAAACAGCGGGTCGGTGATGATGGCGAGGGTCACGAGTTGCTTGGTGAATTTGGCATGATATAACGGCGCACCCTCATCCCAACCTTCTCCCGCCTCGCGGGAGAAGGGGAACTGCATTTAACTCCCCTCGCCCCTATGGGGAGAGGGGTGGGGGGTGAGAAGAGGGAGGGGCACACAGCTAGCATTTAGTGCCTGTCGTCGATAGCTAAATACCCATGATTTTTAACGCCGCCCGATACAGCGGACTCTCGCTTTTCGCTAGCTCGTCCACCACGGTGAAGTGATTAGTCCCCGGCATCGGCACATCTTGCAACGCACATTCGGGCCAACTGTCGATGAGTAGTTTGTTCTGCCGTTTGAATTCGTCGCTTTCGTCGCCGCCGACTGTCATGATCATAGGCAATTTCACTGCTGGCCGCATCAGCGCAGGGCTGAGACGCGCGGCCGCAGCGGCGTCAAGGCGCACCTCTTGATTAACGGAAGCATATCGAATCGGCTCCAGGTCATAAATACCGCTGATAGAAATCGCGCCCTTGATAAGATCGAGCGGCAAGGTGGTCGCGACCGATGGCCAATGGGTCGCGGCCATCATCGCCGTCAGATGTCCGCCGGCGGAATGGCCTGCGACATAGAGCTTGCTGGCATCGGCGCCATAACGATAGGCGTTCTGCGCAATCCAGGCGATAGCCGCGCGAGTTTGGCGCACGATGTCGTCGATGCGAACCTGGGGCGCGAGGCCGTAGTTGATCACGGCAACGCTGACGCCGCGCCGCGTGAAGGCCGGCGCAAGAAAGGAGAAATCGCTTTTATCCAATGACCGCCAATAGCCGCCGTGTATGAATACCAGTAACGCTTTCGATTCACCGTCGGCGAAAAATAGATCTAACTTTTCCTGGTAACTGGGACCGTATTCAAGATCGAGCTCGCAACGCTGAGCGTTTCGAGCCGCAGCAGATTCGCGCACCCAGCGGGCGATGATCTGCGGATGCTCGGGAACGGCCGCGCGGTTGTTATACTGTTTTTCGCAATACTCGGGAGTGAAGGTCGTCATGGGAAGCGGAAAATTTGACAAGTTTTTACTCTAGCGATTATATCAGCGCACGATAACCTAACGACTGAAAGAACACCGCCCGCGCGTCTTTCGACTGCTTGGTCAAGCGTTTCACCGCAGCGTAAAATCGTACGAAATCGCCTTGCTCTTGCTGCAACAATTTTCGGAAAGCAGGCACGAGTTCGGTGTAGATCGCAATCGATGCGAGATGGGCATTGTTGAGTTCCTGGCCGAACCAGCGATCGTAACCCGCGTAGCCGCCCCACGATGTTTTGAGAGACTGATATTCATCGCGCAGTTCGCGGAAGGTTTGTTGTTTCGCCAAGCGTTTCGCTTCGTTCGATAGATCGGTTGCGTACAGACCCGTCAAACGCTGCTGATACTTCATCACCAATTCTTGGAATTCCGCACGGCGCGTTTGCGCCGTTTGCCAGGCGGCCGAAAGTCCGCGTCCTGCTTGGCTCTCCAGCCAACGCTCGATGCCGGCCTCTTCCACTGCGGTGGCGAAGGATTCATTGAACATCGAATCGTCTTGCACATAGGCAACTTGGTGGGCCAGTTCGTGGAACACCAGCCGCGCCAATTCGACTTCAGGATAGTGGATGAAGGTGTTCAACATCGGATCGTTGAAGTATCCCAGTGTTGAATACGCAGGCACACCGGCGACAAATGCATCGGTCATCTCCGGCGATAAATTGTTTCGCAAACCGTTCCGCGTTCGCCTGGGAAAAATAACCGCGATAGTTCACGCAACCGGCGACGGGGAAACACCATTGCGTGAGCTCGGTAGAAAACTCCGTCGTTGCGAACACGTTCCAGATGACGAAGGGGCGCTTGAGATCGGCGTAACTTCGATAGCTATTGTTATCCGGCAGTTTCAGTTCTTTACTCGCATAGTCGCGAATCGCGAGCAGCAAGGCGAGCTGTTGCTTCAGTTCCGGCTTTGTGTCGCGATCTCGAATGACGCTTTCGATGGGTCGAGCTTTGTTAAGGATTTCCATCTGGCCGTTGAGGGCTTGCCAGTAGAAGGAGAGGGTGGAGCAGCCAGTTAATGAAAGCGCCAGAAGGACTAACAAAAAATGCAGACGAACGCTAGCTACGAAATCTCCTGATGTGTCATTCCCGCGAAGGCGGGAATCCATGTTGACGTCACATGCCGGGGCACTATGGATTCCCGCCTGCGCGGGAATGACAATTCGGTAGTCGTAGGGTGGATCAAGCGCAGCGGATCCACCATCGGCGCCAAAAAACACATAAGCAGACCCATCGCGTTCGCTCAGGATGACATTTTGGTCGGTGGATCCGCTGCGCTTGATCCACCCTACCCGGTTTCGCAGCAGCATTGCGCCTACCGATATTGGCGCTAAATCCAATACGTCGTGGTCTTCATCACTTGCGAGCCCACGCGCATCGCGACCTTTAGCGGCTCCGGCATTTCCGCTGCGCCGTGAGACTGCGCGGTCATGCTGTGCGCCGCTTCATCCTGGCGCATTTGTTCCAGCACCGCGCGGCTTTTCGCATCGCTTGCCGGTAACTGGTCGAGGTGCCCGGTGAGGTGGCCCTCCACCTGGCGTTCGGTTTCCGCTAGGAAAGCCATGTTCCAACGATCGCCGAGCAAACCGGCCATTGCGCCTAGGGCAAACGAGCCGCCGTACCACAGCGGATTAAGCATGCTCTTGCGGCCGCCTAATTCGTTCAGCCGTTCTTCGCACCAAGCCAGGTGATCCCGCTCCTCATCAGCCGCTTGGCCAAGCGTGGTGCGGATCTCGGGGTTGCGCGCGGTCAGCGCTTGGCCTTGATAAAGCGCTTGGGCGCAGACCTCGCCGGTGTGGTTGATGCGCATCAGGCGTACGGCGGCCGTCTTCTCCGGTTGCGATACGGGTGTTTCCATGTCCGCGCGGGCGGGCGATTCGCGCCGCGCTTGAGCGGGCGCAAAGACTGTGCGCATCGCTCGGTCGAATTGCAGGATGAAGTGGTCGGTCGGGTTCATGGTTAGTTCACATTTTGACTGTTGCAAATTATAACGCGCCGTGGGCCTGCGATGTTTTGTCACAAAGCTGTCACATTGCCTTCATAAACTTGCCATCGATCCCAAACCCACTTGCAATCAATAAGGAGTTTAGACATGGTGGTACCAAAAAAACCATCCGCGAAAAGAAACGCGATGATAAAAACGGCATTGGCCATGGCGATTTCCGCCGGGCTAAGCGTCGGGTTCGCTCCCGTCGCCCAAGCCGACGCACTCGATAATCTCATCGAAAAGCTCAAGGAAAAAGGCGTGATTACGGAGGATGAATATAAAGAAGTGATCGAGGTGCGCGAAGGCGAGCGCGCCGTCACACGCCAGCGCCGCAAGGAAGAAGCGGAAAAAACCACTAAAGCGGAAGAGCGCGCCAAGACCGAAATGGTCGGCAACTTCAGCGATGGCATACGCTGGGAATCGGCTGACAAGAAAAATTCCATCGGGCTGAATGGACGCATGCAGTTGGATTATCGTAATTTCAGCGGCGACGACAACTTGATCGCCAACACCTTCGACATTCGCCGCGCGTATCTAACGGTGGGTGGAAAATTTTGGGAATACTACACGTTCGATTTGAGTGCGGATTTCGCCGGGCTGGTCGGGTCCAACAGCAGCACGACGACCACAACGTGTACGGCAGACCCGTGCACCGGGGCCAACGTCCGATCGACCACCACCACCGACCTGCGTCAACAGTCGCATCTGGATGTCGCTTGGTTCAACGTGGGCTGGTGGCAGAGCGCCCAATTCCGCTTCGGCCAATTCAAAATGCCGTTTAGCTTGGAAGAACAAACGAGCTCACGCTTTATCGACTTCCAGGAACGCTCGGTGATGAACGCGTATGTCCCGGGCAAAGAGCGCGGCGCCATGGTTCACGGCACGCCGTTGGCGGGACTTTTCTACGGCGTTGCAGTTTCAACCGGCCAAGGCAAGAACAATAACGAGAACGATCGCATCACCGACGGCACCGATTACATCGGCCGCGTCGGCGTCAACATCGCGGAACTGGTCGGACAAAAGAATGCCGTTTATCACGTGGCTGCCGCCTACTCGGACGGAACGCTCCCGGTTTCCGCTGTGCCCAACGGGCGCACGGAGGGTCGTGGCCTCGCGTTCTTCTCCGCGGCAGCGTTCACCGGCGCAAACGTGGATCGTACCCGAACGGGTTTGGAAGGCGCGGTTGCCATCGGCCCAGTAAAGTTCCAAGCAGAGTACACGCGAGCAAACTATAGCGGCATAAGCGCCGGCGGCGTCGATTTCGACCGCGACATCGATGCCTGGTACGCCGGCGTGACCTGGGCAATCACCGGTGAACCGTACGCAGCAAACTACCGCAACGGCGCATTCGGCCGCATCCGCCCGAACAATAACTTCTCGCCTAAAGGCAGCGGCTGGGGCGCATGGGAATTGGGTCTACGCTACAGTAACTTCGACGGCTCCGATTTCGTTAACACTAATGCGGCAGGCACAGGCGTTCTTTCCACTGGCCTCACCAACGAGGCGACCGCCTACACCGTGGGCCTCAAATGGTTACCGACGCCGAATACTCGTTTCTTGTTGAACTATATCCAGACTGATTTCGACACACCGATCACGGTGAACTCGATCAGAGTCGATGACGAAAAAGCAGTCACCTTCCGCGCGCAGTTTGATTTCTAGTTCCTCTCGGTGATCCTCTGAAAAAAGGCCGCCGAGCGCGGCCTTTTTTGTTAGCTCCTGTTTTATGGTACTACTGATTGTGCTACCATAATGCTACTATCATTGCGACTTAAACTATACATGACCGTTGAAAAACTCTCGATTTCCATTCCGGTCGCCACCTTGGAATTTGTCGAACGTTACCGAAAGTCTCATTCAGTCAAAACTCGCTCTGAGGTTGTCCAAGAAGCCCTTGCATTACTACGTGAGCGTGAGTTGGAGGGAGCCTATCGCGAAGCGAGCGCGGAGATTGATCTTGATTGGGACCGTTTATCGAGTGATGGGTTGATCGATGAAGCGTGGTGAGATCTATTTTGCCGATCTGAGTCCAACGATTGGCAGCGAAATAAACAAACGCCGTCCGGTGCTTATCGTCAGCAATGACGCTAATAATCGCGCATCCTCGACCGTCACCGTGCTTCCGCTCACGTCCAACATCGAGCGTATTTTTCCGTTTGAGGTGAAGTTAACCACCAAGATGAGTGGATTGCCGAGGGATTCAAAGGTGCTGGTGCAGCAGATTCGAACCATTGCAAAGACCAGATTGATGGATGACCGTGCCGGCCAACTCGGCAACGATTCAATGAAAGACGTGGAGCGCGCGATCAAACTTCATCTCGCCCTCAAGTAAGGTTCGCCAGCGGGTAGCTTATATGCACGAGTTCAATGAGACTTATGTGCCCGTGGCCGATCGCTTGTACGACGAGCATTTAGCACAATTGAGAAAGGAAGGCTTAATCGATGAGTAAGAAATTTAGCGAGTTACGCAAGGGGATGTCGCCTGCATCTCGCGCGCAATCCGATCTACTATTTCGTCAAATGATGACGGATATGCCGCTGCACGAATTGCGAAAAGCCCGGGATCTGTCGCAGGTAAAACTGGCTGAAGTGTTGCAGGTGAATCAAGCGGCGATATCGAAGATCGAACACCGCACCGATATGTACATCAGTACGCTTCGCGAATACCTCCGCGCGATGGGCGGCGATTTGCAAATTGTGGCGAAGTTTCCAGAGGGCGAAGTAAATATTACGAATTTCTCGGATCCAGCCGATCGCGATGCGGCTTAAGAACAGTAAGCGAAAATAATATCGGCCTGAGCATCAATATCTGTGAGGTTCTCGGGCTATGCGTCGTCGGGAGACAAGCGATCGTAGCCCGGATGGAATCCGGGGATCATTCTCCCGTAATTCGCTTCGCTTCTTCCAGGCTACGATTTTGTTTACAGCGTTTGTACCAATATGACTATGGTATAACGACTGTAGTCATATTATTAAAACCTTCCATGCCTACCATCGTTTCTAAATCAAAATTCAAACCGGCCGCGCTGGAATATTTTCGTCACGTTCAGGAAACCCAAGAAGAACTGATTATTAGCGATCATGGTAAACCTGTTCTAAAAATCGTGCCTTACCACGCCGCCGCAAAGAGTAAAGTTGATCCGCTCGCAAATTTGCGCGGAACCCTAAAATGCTACGAACAACCGTTCGATCCGGTCGCGGAAGTTTGGGAGTCTGCTGCGAAGTGATCGTACTGGACACCCACGCTTGGATATGCTGGCTGACGGCGCCGGAGCAGCTCAGCCGTAAAACACAAAAATTCATCGAACGTAGCCTCGCACGGGCCGAAGTGCGCATTTCCAGCATCAGCGTCTGGGAAATCGCCATGCTCGTGTCGCGCGGCAGATTGAGGTTCACCGTCGACTTTCCGAGTTGGTTAAACACAGCAACCGACGTGCCGGGCGTTCGGTTTTATCCCGTAGATAACTCGGTTGCCTATCAGGCGGTCATTTACCGGGAAACTTTCATGCCGATCCAGCAGTTCGGATGATAGTCGCAACGGCATTAGCGCTAGATGCAACATTGATTTCCGGTGATCAAAAAATTCAGGATTACTCGTACGTTAAAGCTGCCTGGTAACCAACAAAGTCGTATTCGTAGGTGGGGTTGACGAGGCCATTGACGGTGCTGGTGACGCTATAATAAGGTTCGCTTATCGTACTGCATAATTAAACGACTTGCCCGTCCACTCAATCGGGCCTAGCTCAGAGTTTGACGATGTAGAGTTGTGGTCGGTTATCGCAAACAATTGATTGATCCGCAATGTTTCGAGCATAGTGAAGCTCAAGATTGGTAGATCTCATAAAAGCTGTGCGACGGCTTAAAACCTTTTTTCACAATGGCAATCGACACGTAGGTACGAACAGCAATCCAAATAGGCGTTTTCAACGCGTTTTAGCTGGCCCACCCCAAAAAAACGGGCACCCGAAGGCGCCCGTTTAACTTTCCAACTTTGGTCCCGGTCGAGCCGGGTTAATATTATTAGAAGGTGTGACGAATGCCTACGCCGAAACGATCGGAATCGTTACCCGGAGCAGCAACGCCACCGCCTGCAGCACCGAACTGCGCACTCTGTTCATTGTCGAGCTTGCCATAGTTCACTTGCAACTCAGTACGCTTGGACAGGGTGTACGCGTAACCAACGAAGAACAATTTAGCTTTGGAATTATCCACGTCACCACTGTTTCTCTTCAGCTTGCCAGCGACGCTGTAGGCAGCACGAATATGATGCTGGCCAAAATTCAAAGCGCCGGAAACACCGACATTGGTGCGCTTATCGTCTAACCCTGACGCGGAATACTTAAGTTGCTCGCCAAATACGTCCACCTGGAACAATTCCATGCCGTAGCCAGCGCCTACACGAAACGCACGATTCTTACTATCAACTCCGTCAAAATCGTTGTATTGCGCGAACGCACCGTAGAGGGATAGGCCAAAGGCAGCTTTCCAATTTGCGCCAAATTGAAAGCCCTGAGGACTCAAACCGGAAGTCTTACCACCGGCAGGGGTAATATAAGCTGCCTGAACGGTAGCGCCACCGAAGGTCGGCGAATCATACCAAATGCTTTGCGAATCACGACGGGTGAAACCCTGATGTACGCCGCCCCAATCTGTCATCAGCGACAAGGTGCTGAAGGAGTTTTCCGATGCGGGATCCGGATCCTGCAGAATCTGCTGAATCTCATAGAGGTGCTCGTTTTGGCCAATCTTGATCGTACCGAAACCACCGGTCAAACCCAGATAGCTGTTACGATTTTGAATGGCATCTGTGCCGCCATTCGCTTGATTATTGTTAGCATTAGTGCTGCCGGAACCAGTGAAGCGATTTGGACCAGCAAACTGCTGATCGAACGCCAAACCAAAAATCGCCTGCGCCCAACCCAAATCTTCCGATCCGTCGATATTCCAACGGGTCGCGAATGTCCCGATATTGGCTTGACGCTTGTAAACTTCGGAGCCACTATCGGTTTCTTCTTGACCAAAGCCGATATCTCCGTGCACCACGCCACTCAGCGTGATACCGCTGCCGTCAGCCATAGCCGCAGCCGGAGCTAGGAAGGCGCCCGCGACTGCTAAAGCCACTAAATTACGTTTCATTGAAAATCTCCTTAATTGGATATTAAGTGGGCGCCCTTACAAGCTTACCCCCCTCACAGGCGGACTGCCTGACTTGCTAGCACCTCTCTAAACTGAGAAGTTGGTACCATAATGCCAAAAAAGGAATTGTTCACTCAAGTCCTTAGTGATGGGCACTTGATCCTCACCCCAGCTTGTTGCTTAATTGCAACATGAGCTTCCTCCCTTTCAAGAACTTGCGGTGCGCTCGCTGAAGGGCTCGGATCAAAATCGGAATGAGTTTTCGTTTCCGCGAGAAAACTCCTCCCCCTTCAAGGGGGAGGTTGGGTGGGGGATGGGTGTTGTGGTTGTGCTTACCAGAAACCCATCCCCACCCTAACCCTCCCCTTGAAGGGGAGGGAATATCTGCGCGGCGAATTTTATATATATGTTTTTAATCAATAGGTTAACTAAATACTTAGTTCTCGCCGTCGCGATTATCGCGTTTGCGTTTACTTGCGCTGGCGTGTTGTTCTGGACAGACACGCCACCCACATTTGAGGCAGTGAAAGCGCAATTCCGACCCAGCGATGTCCAATTGCTGGATCGAAACGGTCAAGCCATCCACGAGCTGCGAGTGGATTTTCGCGGGCGGCGGCTGGCTTGGCTCGCCCTGGATGACGTCTCCCCTGTTTTGGCGAAAACCGTCGTCGCGGCCGAGGATCATCGCTTTTTCGATCATTCCGGCGTCGATTGGCTGGCCTTGGCTAGCGCCACTCGGCAAGCGGCGATCGGCAGCAGCAACCGTGGCGCTAGCACGATCACCATGCAACTCGCGGCATTGATCGATCCTAAACTCGGCGCACCGCGAGGCCAGCGAAGCACGGCGCAAAAATGGCGGCAGGCACGCGCGGCCCTCGCCCTGGAACGCACGTGGAGCAAAACGCAGATCCTCGAAGCCTATCTTAATCTTGTCAGTTTTCGCGGCGAGATCGCCGGTATCCACGCCGCAAGCCGCGCTCTGCTTGGCAAATCGCCGAGCGGCTTGGATCAAAGCGATGCGCTGTTGCTCACGGCGCTGCTGCCCTCGCCCAACGGCAAACCGCAACAAATCGCGCGCAGGGCATGCGCGCTAGCGCTGAAAGCCACGACCGATTGCGAGACGATCACCGCGCGAATTCAAGCGACTTTAGGCCAACCCGCGCGCGATATTCGCCGTGTCGCCTTCGCACCCCATGTCGCGCGCCGGCTATTGGGCAAGACCACGCCATCGGCCCGCACCACTTTGGATGGCGACCTGCAACGTTACGCGCTGCACACGCTGCAACAGGAACTGACCCGACTAAGCTCGCGCAACGTAAAGGATGGCGCCGTGCTGGTGGTCGACAATCGTAGCGGCGAGGTATTGGCCTACGTCGGCAATGGCGGCATGGTATCGAGCGCGGCCCATGTGGACGGCGTGCTCGCGCCGCGATTGGCGGGATCGACCTTGAAACCGTTTCTTTACCAACTCGCGCTGGAAAAAAAATTGCTCACCGCTGCTTCGCCGCTCGACGATTCGCCGGTCAACATCACCACGGCAACGGGACTTTACGTGCCGCAAAACTACGACCGCGATTTTCAAGGGTGGATCAGCGTGCGCACGGCGCTCGCGAGTTCACTCAATGTCCCGGCGGTCAAAACCTTGGCTTTGGTCGGCGGCGATCGCTTGTTGCAGCGGCTACGCCAGTTGGGATTTTCCGGGCTGAACGAGGACGATGATTTCTACGGCCCCGCCTTAGCGCTCGGCGGTGCGGAAGTCAGCTTGTGGGAATTGGTCAACGCCTATCGGACTTTCGCGAATGGGGGTCGCCAGGGACCGCTCCAGTTGTCGCTGTCAGGCAAGGCATTGCCAGCAGCCGCACCAGTGCTTGATCCTGGCGCGGTGTATATCGTGAACGATATCTTGTCCGATCGCGCCGCACGCAGTTTAAGCTTCGGCCTGGAAAACGCGCTCGCCACGCGCTACTGGAGCGCGGCGAAAACCGGCACCAGTAAAGACATGCGCGACAACTGGTGCGTCGGGTTCACCGCGCGCTACAGCGTCGGCGTGTGGGTCGGCAATTTCGACGGCGCGCCGATGACGAATGTTTCCGGGGTGACGGGCGCGGCGCCGGTTTGGCTGGCGGTCATGAATTATCTCAACGCAAACTCGCCGGATGCATCGCCCACTATGCCCGAGAACGTTTTACGCGCAGCGGCGGCGCCGGGAACAACGGAATTATTTCTAGCCGGCACCGAAGCGAATGCCACGGCGCTCAAACCCACGGCGGAGCTGCGTGCGCATATCGCCTATCCGCGCAACGGCGAGATCTTGTCCCTCGATCCCGATATTCCGCCCGATCGGCAGCGGGTGCGGTTCGAGGCGGTGCCTGAAAATAAAACCTATCGCTGGTCCCTCGTCGATGAAAAAAATGTAAATAACGACAGGACAAATTGGTGGCAACCGCGCAGCGGAAAATATACCTTGGCGCTTGAGGATGCCAAAGGAAAACGACTCGATGCGATTAAGTTTGAAGTGCGCGGGGCGGCGAATCCTTAGTAGCCGTAGGGTGGGCAAACGGTTCTATCGTTTGCCCACGCGTTTGCTAATCAACCGCTGGCGCGTGGGCACACACTACGTGCCCACCCTACTAGCCTCGCGATGACCAGAGACTTGTCATCCTGAGCCCTTCGCTTCGCTCGAGGGTAAACTCTGCGAAGGATCTGCTTTTACCGCAGCGGAAAGCAGATCCTTCGTCGCTTTGCTCCTCAGGATGACAAATGACCTACTTCCAATGGGGCGGCACGCACTTCTGAAAATACGGCAACGCCTCAAATCGCTTTCTCCACGCCGCGATCTTGGGCGGCAGCGCGGCGCTGATTCCTAGATTCGCATCCTTCTTTGCCTCGATGCGAAACATGGAAGCCAAAAACGGATAAAGCGTAAAGTCCGCGATCGAAAGCTGTCCGGCGAGCCAATCCCCACGAATTTCTTTTTCCAGGAAATTGAGTTCGTCGAGTAAACCCATTTTGTGTTTGGCGATGATGTCGGGGTTGCGCTCGGCTTCCGGCGTGAAGAAATACTGAACCGCGAGTTTGTGCGATTGCGGCCACAAATAAGTGTCGACTTCTTTCGCCAAACGCCGCGCCAGCGCCCGTTGTTCGACATCTTTCGGCAGCAACGCATGGGCCGCGTCGGCGGACGGATAGCGGTCTTCCAGATACTCCGGAATCACCGCGGATTCATACAAAGCGAAATCGCCATCCTGAATCACCGGCACTTGGCCGCGCGGATTGAGGGCGAGAAATTCTGGCTTTTTCGTATCTTTAGCATCAAAGGACAACAACTTGAATTGATAAGGCAACGCTTTGTGTTCAAGGGATAACCACACGCGCCAGGCGAATGGGGAACCGGAACCGTAGTAGAAAGTTAAGGACATCGATCGATCCGTGAGGGTTGGACGAAAATCATATCATCGCTTCAATGTCAGGGAGTCGAAAAAAAACGCGGGGGCCGAGGGCTAGGGGCTGGGGACCGGTTTACGCCGCGTCACTGCGCCGATTGTGGAGATCGGCGTGAGACTCAAGCCCAGCCACCAGCCTTCGGCCTCCGCGTGTGAGTGGCATCATGGAACGATGCCAGCACAGAGGAGGAAGAACTGTGCTACGGATTGAATTACAGCAGCGCGCAGTGCATCACTTGCGGCGAACTTCGGGAAATATGGAGATGAATTGTGGCGAGAATCTGATGGTGTAAATTTGTCGAGAGCCACGCCTCAATCCACTTTGTCATTCCCGTGCAGGCGGGAATCCATAGTGCCTTGCAAAGTTGATGGGCTAAATGGATTCCCGCTTTCGCGGGAATGACATATCGACGGGCGGTGGCTTATAGTCACGGCAACGCTTCTTCCTGAGCTACAATGCGGTTCATTTCACGCGGCAAATCACCATTCGCAACCCGTGCCCAATCTCTCATCCCAACTCGCCGAACTCGACGCAAAAAATTTGCTGCGCAAACGCCGTATCGTATCCGGTGCACAGGGCACTCGCCTTGTCGTCGATGGCAAAACCTATCTGTCGTTTTGCAGCAACGACTACCTTGGCCTCGCAAACCATCCGGCTTTGTCGGAAGCGTTGCAACGCGGCACGCGGGAGTTCGGTGTCGGCGCGGGCGCGTCGCATTTGATCAGCGGGCACATGGCTCCCCACGAAGAACTGGAAATCGCGCTGGCGAAATTCGTCGGCCTGCCGCGGGCGTTGTATTTTTCCACCGGCTACATGGCGAACACCGGCGTGATTCCCGCGCTCGCCGGTCGCGGCGACACGATTTTCTCCGATGAACTGAATCACGCCTGCATCATCGATGGTGCGCGTTTTTCGCGCGCCGACGTGCAGGTCTATCCGCACGCCGACATAAACGAACTCGCGCGCTTGTTGGACGCCTCGCGCGCCGAGCGCAAACTGGTGGTGAGCGACGCGGTGTTCAGCATGGATGGCGATATCGCGCCGGCGCCGGAATTGGTCGCGCTGTGCGAACGCCACGATGCCTGGCTGTTGCTCGACGATGCCCACGGCTTCGGCGTGTTGGGCGCGGGTGGGCGCGGTGTGCTGGAGCATTTCGCGGTTCGCTCGCCCAACGTGATTTACATGGGCACGCTGGGAAAGGCGGCGGGCGTAGCGGG
This sequence comes from uncultured Pseudomonadota bacterium, assembly GCA_963714525.1. Taxonomy (GTDB): domain Bacteria; phylum Pseudomonadota; class Gammaproteobacteria; order Burkholderiales; family JALYOK01; genus JALYOK01. The sequence continues at coordinate 316,663 of CAVQPB010000006.1, read as the reverse complement.
CGCCTTCGTCGCGGGCCAACCCGATGTGATCGAATGGCTGGTGCAACGGGCGCGGACCTATGTGTTCAGCACCGCCTCGCCGCCGGCGCTCGCGATCGCGTTGCAGGAAAGTTTGCGGCTCATCGAAAAAGAATCATGGCGGCGCGAGCAATTGCAAACCCTCGCCGCGCATTTACGCAGCGGCTTGGATGGTTTGCCGTGGAACTTGCTGCCCTCGCAAACGGCGATTCAGCCGCTGATTATCGGTGAGAATGCAGCAGCGCTGAGCGTGATGGCGAAGCTGCAAGAAATGAACATTTGGGCGCCGGCGATTCGCCCGCCGACCGTGCCGGCGGGAACGGCGCGTTTGCGGATTTCGTTATCGGCGGCGCATACAATCGAGGATATCGATAGCTTAGTGGATGGCTTGAGAAGTCTTAAACCAACTTAGAATAACGTCATTAATTTCGATCACACGCAAATGTTAGTCCTAGGCATCGAAACCTCCTGCGATGAAACCGGCATCGCACTCTACGACTCCGAACGCGGCCTGCTCGGCCACGCGCTACACACGCAAATGGCGATGCACGCGGAATACGGCGGCGTGGTGCCTGAGTTAGCGTCGCGCGATCATATCCGCCGCGTATTGCCGTTGACCGAGCGCGTCTTGAAGCAGGCAAACACCCAGTTGAGCGATCTGGACGCCCTCGCCTATACGCAAGGTCCGGGACTCGCCGGTGCGCTGTTGGTCGGCGCCAGCTTCGGCGCGTCGCTCGCCTATGCGCTGGGTATTCCCGCCATCGGCATTCATCACCTCGAAGGTCATCTGCTTTCGCCGCTATTGTCGGATCCCGCGCCTAGTTTTCCGTTCATCGCGTTGCTGGTATCGGGCGGGCACACACAGTTGATGCGGGTGAAGGATATCGGCAGAGTACGAATTGCTCGGTGAAACCGTCGACGATGCCGCAGGTGAAGCCTTCGACAAGAGCGCGAAACTACTGGGCCTAGGCTATCCCGGCGGCCCCGCGCTCGCCAAGCTTGCGGCTGTGGGCAACGCCGAGCGTTTTTTGTTGCCTCGGCCCATGCTTAACAGCGGCGATTTGAATTTCAGTTTCAGCGGGCTCAAAACCGCGGTGCTCACCGTCACCAAACGTGAAGCGTTGGATGAGCGAGGCCGCGCCGATCTAGCCGCGTCTACGCAAGCGGCGATTGTCGACGTGTTGGTAGAGAAAAGTTTGCAAGCGTTAGCAATAACGGGTGTCAAACGCTTAGTCGTCGCTGGCGGCGTAGGCGCGAATCAACGCTTGCGCGAACGATTAACCCGCGCAGCAACAGAAAAAAATCTGGAAGTGTTTTATCCGAAGCTGGAATTTTGCACCGACAACGGCGCAATGATCGCGCTCGCAGGGGCGCTGCGTTTGCAAGCGGGCGCCGTTGGCTCAACCGAGTTCAGCGTTAAACCGCGCTGGGATTTGGAAACGCCGATAGCTGAAGAGGCGCGCGGATAGTGCGTCTCAGGCCATGCATTGCCAGGAGATAGGCTGGATAAGGGATGTAGGGCGGGTCCCACCCGCCACCGTCGACACAAATTTACGTCGACTTATTATTTTGTTTGGCGGGTGGGACCCGCCCTACATTTTTAGTCGCCAAAGTGAGGCGGGCGTTTTTCGCGTAACGACGCTATACCTTCCCGCACATCGGGTCCAGCAAAGCCCATAAACTCAAGCGCAAGCGACGCGTCGAAACTCGGTCCCGCCAAACGTAGCCAATTGTTGAGCGCGTATTTAGTCCATTTGATCGCCGACTGCGAGCCGCGGCTCAATTTTTCCGCGACTTCGAAGGCTTTCGCTTGCAGCTCGGATTCTTCCACGGCGAGTGACACCAAGCCGATACGCTCGGCTTCTTCACCGCTCACCGCTTCACATAGCAACAGATAATATTTCGCCTTCGCCATGCCGCACAGCAACGGCCAAACGATCGCCGCGTGATCGCCTGCGGCGACGCCTAACCTCGTGTGTCCATCGATGATGCGCGCAGTTTTTGCGGCGATGGAAATGTCGGCGAGCAAACCCGCTACCAGGCCCGCGCCGACCGCGGGGCCGTGCATAGCGGAGACGATGGGTTTGCTGCAATTGATGACGTTGTACACCAAATCCTTCGCCTCGCGCCAGACGCGGGCGCGCACATTGAAATCGTTCGCCATTTCTTCGACCAGATTCAAATCGCCGCCGCCGGAAAAGCCTTTACCTTCGCCGCGCAGAATCGCGACCTTTATTTCGGGATCGGCGTCGACGGTACGCCAAATTTCCGCCAGCTCGAGATGCATGCGATGGTCGGCGGTGGAAAGTTTTCCCGGTTCGCCCATGACGATTTCCAAGATGCCTTGCGGATGTTTCTTGAACTTGAGGGCCGTGTAAGCTTTGTAGTGATTCATAGGTTCTTTCGTTGCGTTAAGGAAGCTCTGATTTATTCCGATTTCGTCGCGGCTATGTTTGGCTCAGGAAAAATTGTTCCTTACATATTCACATATATGCTGCGTCACAATTTTTCCTTCGCGCCTTGTCTTGCTTAGAACTCGAAATAAATCAGAGCTTCCTCAAGTAGTAGCACCGCCGGGACGGATGTTAAAATGCGGTTGACTTAAATTCCGAATAACTCAATAAAACCATGGCCTATTCCCAAACCGCAAACGCTTCCCGTAACGTTATGGCCAGCATTATATTCTTCAGCCGCTGGTTGCAGGCGCCGCTTTACTTCGGCTTGATCGTCGCGCAAGGCGTTTACGTTTATCACTTCATGCTGGAGTTGTGGCATCTGATCGGTCGGGCGACAACCATCAGCGAGAATGAATTGATGCTGGTGGTCCTGGCATTGATCGACGTGGTGATGATCGCGAACCTGTTGATCATGGTGATCGTCGGCGGCTACGAAACCTTTGTCTCGCGCCTGAATCTGAAAGATCATCCGGACGAGCCGGAATGGCTGTCCCACGTCAATGCCGGCGTGTTGAAAGTGAAACTCGCAACGGCGCTGATCGGCATTTCGTCGATACACTTGCTGCAGACATTTATTAATGCAAGCAAAATAGCCGAACCCGTGATTATGTGGCAGGTGATCATTCATCTGACGTTTGTGGTCTCCGCGGTCATCATGGCGTGGACCGATCGTATCGCGTCGACACCTCATCCCGCCAGCGCGCCGCATTAATGGCCCTATTCTCGGAACATTGCCATGACTACGATTAAGCAAGACGACCTGATACAAAGCGTCGCCAACGCGCTGCAATTCATTTCTTATTACCATCCAGCCGATTATATTCAGCACCTCGCCCGCGCCTATGAAGCGGAACAAAGCCCCGCGGCGAAGGACGCTATTGCACAAATTTTGACCAACAGCCGCATGAGCGCGGAAGGCAAGCGCCCGGTGTGTCAGGACACGGGCATCGTCAACGTGTTCCTGAAAATCGGCATGGATGTGAAGTGGGAAGGTTTTACCGGATCGATCCACGATGCCATTAACGAAGGTGTGCGGCGCGGTTATAACGACCCGGAAAATAAGCTGCGCGCGTCCATCGTTGGCGATCCGCAGTTCGAGCGCAAGAACACCAAGGACAACACGCCGGCGGTAATTCAAATGGACGTCGTGCCCGGTAACACGGTCGATGTGCAAGTCGCGGCGAAGGGTGGCGGCTCGGAGAATAAATCGAAATTCATCATGCTCAATCCTTCCGATTCCTTGGTGGATTGGGTGTTGAAAACCGTGCCGACCATGGGCGCGGGCTGGTGTCCGCCGGGGATGCTCGGCATCGGCATCGGCGGTACTGCGGAAAAAGCCATGCTGATGGCGAAAGAATCGCTGATGGAAGACATCGACATGTACGAGCTAAAGCAACGCGGACCCAAAAACAAAACCGAAGAACTCCGCATCGAGCTGCACGATAAAGTCAACGCGCTCGGCATCGGCGCGCAAGGGCTGGGCGGGCTTACCACGGTGCTCGATGTGAAAATCAAAATGTATCCGACCCACGCCGCGAGTAAGCCCGTGGCGATGATTCCCAACTGCGCCGCGACGCGCCACGTGCATTACGTGCTCGATGGCTCCGGTCCGGCTTATCTTGAGCCACCATCGCTGGATCTGTGGCCCGATGTACATTGGCAGCCGGACTACAACAAGAGCACTCGCGTCAACATGGACACGCTCACCAAAGAAGAAGTCGCCGCATGGAAGCCGGGTCAAACCTTGCTGCTCTCAGGCAAAATGCTTACCGGCCGCGATGCGGCCCATAAACGCATACAAGATATGCTCGCGAAAGGTGAAAAACTCCCGGTCGATTTCAAAAATCGCGTGATCTATTACGTCGGCCCGGTCGATCCGGTGCGCGATGAAGTGGTCGGCCCTGCCGGCCCGACCACCGCGACGCGCATGGACAAATTCACCGAAATGATGCTGGCGCAAACCGGACTGATCGCGATGATAGGCAAAGCCGAACGCGGCCCGGCGGGCATCGAGGCGATTAAAAAACACAAGGCGGCGTACCTCATGGCGGTAGGCGGCGCGGCATACCTCGTGGCGAAAGCCATCAAGGAAGCAAAGGTCGTCGGCTTCGCCGATTTGGGCATGGAAGCGATTTACGAATTTACGGTGAAAGACATGCCCGTCACCGTAGCGGTCGATTCGAACGGCACATCGGTGCATCAAACCGGCCCGCGGGAATGGCAGGCAAAAATCGGCAAGATTCCCGTCGCGGTCGTTTGATCCTTTGTATCCGGCCGCGCCCATCGGTGTCTTCGATTCCGGCGTCGGTGGATTGTCGGTGCTGCGCGCCGCGCGGTTTGAGTTGCCGCACGAAAACTTCATCTACTTCGCTGATTCCGGTTACGCTCCCTATGGCGACAAGCCCGATGCTTACGTCAGCGAACGCGCTGAACGGATCGGCGCGTGGCTTGTGGCGCAAGGTGTAAAAGCAATCGTCGTCGCCTGCAACACGGCCACCGCGGTCGCGGTACAGGCGCTTCGGGCGAAATTTTCATTGCCGATCATCGGCGTCGAGCCGGGATTAAAACCGGCGGCGAACGTAACGAAGTCCGGCAAGGTCGGTGTGCTCGCCACCGCGCGCACGCTTGCAAGCGCCCGTTATGCGACGCTCGTCTCGCGTGTAAGCATGCACGCGCCCAACATTCAGTTCATCGCTCGTGTCGGTGAAGGTTGGGTTGAGGCCGTTGAGCGGGGCGATTTCGAAACCTCGCAAACCCTAGAGATCGTCGCGAAAGCTGTCGCGCCGTTATTGGCCGAAGGTTGCGATACCTTGGTGCTTGGATGTACTCACTATCCGTTTCTATCGGCAGCGATTCAGTCCGCAGCACCGCAAGCGACCATTATCGACACGGCGCCAGCCATCGCGCGTGAGCTTAAACGACGCATCACATCGGAATCCGCACTCAACGATGGCTTAGCGACAGGATCGCTACGCATCGCCACGACGGGAGATACGCCGCGAGTATCGGCGCTGGTCGCGACCATGTTGCGAGAACAATCTACAGCGCAGGAAATCGAAACCATCGCTGATTAATCGCTAGGGGGCATAAGCCACGTTGTCCCCTCATCCCCACCCTTCTCCCAAAGGGAGAAGGGACTGCTTCCCCCTCTCCCTCTGGGAGAGGGATCAAGGGTGAGGGCTTTGCGCTACCGAATCGCAGATATCGTACATTATGTAACGTCGAACATCGTCATCAGCCTGCAAGCCGCACCCTGCTTGCCTCCTGGCGATGCCATGCCTGTCAGCGCCACTGCAAGCGCCTGCTGGCGAGGGTGTCATTCGGACACATTTAGCCTTTGTTGTTATCATAACGTTCAGATAAATTCATTTCGTTTCATCAACCGGAGCCGTGTCATGACCGCGTCCACCACTGCCAGCCGCGATATCGCGAATCTGCTGCACCCCTATACCAATTTGCGCAAACACGAAACTCAAGGCCCGCTGGTGATCGTGCGCGGTAGCGGCGTCAACGTGTTCGATGACAATGGCAAGGAATATATCGAGGCGCTGGCCGGACTTTGGTGCGTGTCGCTGGGTTTTAGCGAGGAACGCTTGACGCAGGCGGCAGCAAAGCAAATGAGCACGTTGCCGAACTACCACGAGTTTGCGCACAAGTCTCACGATGTGGCGATCGAACTAGCCGAGCGTTTGCTGGGCGTATTGCCGGTAAAAATGTCGAAAGTGTTTTTCCAGAACTCCGGTTCCGAAGCCAACGACACGGCGATGAAAATGGTGTGGTATTTTTGGAACTCGCAAGGCAAATACCGCAAGAAAAAAATCATCTCGCGGGTGCGTGGCTATCATGGCGTGACCGTCGCGACGGCGGGGTTGACCGGCCTGCCGGACAATCATCGGGATTTCGATTTGCCATTGCCGCAAATTCGCCACGTGGAATGTCCGCATTTCTATCGTTACGGCAAAGATGGCGAAACCGAGGAAGCCTTCGCGACGCGGCTAGCCGAAAGCCTCGAAGCGTTTATCCTGCGCGAAGATCCCGAAACCATAGGCGCGTTCATCGCCGAGCCGTTGCAGGGCGCGGGCGGGGTAATTATTCCACCGCGCACTTACTTTGAAAAAATTCAACCGATCCTGAAAAAATACGACATTCTATTCATCGTCGACGAAGTCATCACCGGCTTCGGCCGCACCGGTAACATGTTCGGCACGGAAACCTATCGACTGGAGCCGGACATCATCACCGTGGCGAAGGCGTTGTCGTCGGGCTATTTGCCGATCTCGGCGACCATCGTCTCGGAAAAAATGTATCAAGCGTTTTTATCGCAAAGCGACAAGATCGGCCAGTTCGCCCATGGCTACACGTACTCCGGCCATCCCGTGTCGGCTGCCGTGGCGATCGAAACCTTAAAGATCTACGAGGAGCGGCGCATCGTCGAGCATGTGCGCGAGTTGATGGGTGGATTTCAAGCCAATCTACGCAAGTTCGCCGAACATCCCTTCGTCGGTGAAGTGCGCGGTGTGGGCCTCATCGGCGCGCTGGAAATCGTGAAAGATAAAGCAACCAAGGTATCGTTCGATCGTAAACTCGGCGCCGGTGGATTGATCGCGGCGGCGGCGCAAAAAGAAGGCTTGATCGTGCGCGCCCTAGGCGACACCGTCGCGTTTTGCCCGCCGTTGATCATCAGCGAGCAGCAGTTGGGGCAAGTGTTCGAGCGGTTCGGACGCGCATTGGAAGCGGCGACGCCGGCGATTCAGGACTTGGCGAAAGCGGCGTAATTTTTCAGTGGGAGGACCGCAGAGTCACCTGTAGGGTGGATCAAATTCCGAAGGAATGGATCCACCATTTCTGAAGTAACGGTGGATCCGCTACGCTTGATCCACCCTACATGTAAAATGAAAAGAGCCGCGATCGCGGCTCTTTTCTATTGAATCTTAAGACGATCGCTTAAGTCGCTGCTGCCATTCCCTTGATCGCACCGGCGAGCCGGCTCTTATGGCGCGCCGCTTTATTCTTGTGCACGATTTTCTTATCGGCGATGCTGTCGATGACGCTGGTCGACTCTTGGAACACTTTCAAGGCAGCCGCTTGGTCGCCGCCTTCGATCGCCTTACGGACTTTCTTGACAGCGGTGCGCAAAGTAGAACGCAGACCGACATTGTGAGCGCGACGTTTCTCACCTTGCTTCGCGCGTTTAGCCGCTTGTTTGGAGTTTGCCATGGTTACCAGGGTACGGAAAAGTCAATCGCGGATTATAAATGAAATCGGATGAGGTGGGAATATCAAAAAACAACCCCGCCTTTAAGCGGGGTTGTTCTACAGCAATTGTCAGTAGGAAAAACTTGCTTCTGAGGCGGTATGACGCGACGCGCGAGCGAAGACAGTACATTTCGGTACGGCCACCGAGCGCAACAAAGTCACCGCGTCTCGGAACAAGTTTTTTACATGTCCATACCGCCCATGCCGCCCATTCCACCCATGCCGCCGCCACCGCCGCCGTGGCCATGGCCTTCTTCCTTCGGCATCTCGGCAACCATGGCGTCGGTCGTCAACATCAGACCGGCGATGGACGCGGCGTTTTGCAACGCGCAACGGCTCACCTTGGTCGGGTCGACCACGCCCATTTCCACCATATCGCCATATTGGCCGGTGCCGGCGTTGTAACCGAAGTTGCCTTTGCCTTCCTTGACTTTATTGAGCACGACAGAAGCTTCCTCGCCGGCGTTCGCCACGATGATGCGCAGCGGTTCTTCCATGGCGCGCAGGACGATCTTGACGCCCGCTTCTTGATCGGCGTTGTCGCCTTTGGTTTTGGCAACTACTGCAAGCGCGCGAATGAAAGCGACGCCGCCGCCCGGCACGATGCCTTCTTCAACGGCAGCGCGAGTGGCGTGCAATGCATCTTCCACGCGGGCTTTTTTCTCTTTCATTTCGACTTCGGTCGCGGCGCCGACTTTGATCAGCGCAACACCGCCGGCCAACTTCGCCACGCGCTCTTGCAACTTCTCTTTGTCGTAATCGCTGGTGGCTTCTTCGATCTGGGCGCGAACCTGCGCGACGCGGCCTTTGATGCCTTTTTCGTCACCGCCGCCGTCGATGATGGTGGTATTTTCCTTGCCGATTTCGATGCGCTTGGCTTTGCCGAGATCCTTCAGCGTGGCGTTTTCCAACTTCAAGCCGACTTCGTCGGAAATCACCGTGCCGCCCGTCAGGATGGCGATGTCTTCCAACATGGCTTTGCGGCGATCGCCGAAACCGGGGGCTTTCACGCCGCAGGTTTTGAGGATGCCGCGAATGTTGTTTACCACTAACGTCGCGAGCGCTTCACCGTCGATGTCTTCGGCAATGATCAACAGCGGACGGCCTTGCTTGGCGACTTGCTCCAACACCGGCAACAGTTCACGGATGTTCGAGACTTTTTTGTCGTGCAGCAGAATATACGGATCGTCGAGCATGGCGATCTGCTTTTCCGGATTGTTGATGAAGTACGGGGACAGATAACCGCGGTCGAACTGCATACCTTCGACGACTTCGAGTTCGTTTTGCAGGCTCTTGCCGTCTTCAACGGTGATGACGCCTTCTTTGCCGACTTTATCCATGGCGTCGGCGATGATTTTGCCGATGTCGGCGTCGGAGTTAGCGGAAATGGCGCCGACTTGCTCGATTTCCTTGCTGGTGGTGCAAGGCTTGGAGAGTTTTTTCAGTTCGCCGATAACCACTTCCACCGCTTTGTCGATACCGCGCTTCAAATCCATCGGGTTCATGCCCGCGGCGACGTATTTCATGCCTTCCTGGATGATCGATTGCGCCAGCACGGTCGCGGTGGTGGTGCCGTCACCGGCTACGTCGGAGGTCTTGCTCGCGACTTCCTTGACCATCTGCGCGCCCATGTTCTCGAAACGGTCTTTCAGTTCGATTTCCTTGGCGACGGACACACCGTCCTTGGTGACGGTGGGGGAGCCGAAGGAGCGCTCCAGCACTACATTACGGCCTTTCGGGCCGAGGGTCACTTTGACCGCATCGGCCAAAATGTTCACGCCGGCGATCATGCGAACGCGGGCTGAATCGTGAAAACGTACGTCTTTGGCTGCCATTTGAATCTCTCCTTAATTGATGTAAGCGGTGGCTAACTAGCCGACGATGCCGATGATGTCTTCTTCACGCATATGCAGAAGATCTTCGCCATCCATCTTGAATTCGGTGCCGGAATATTTGCCGAACAGAATCTTGTCACCGGCCTTGACGCCGATAGGGATCAGTTTGCCGGTATCGTCGGTCTTGCCGGGGCCGGCGGCGACGATTTCGCCTTGCGAGGGTTTTTCAGTGGCGGTATCGGGGATCACAATACCACCGGATGTTTTGCGCTCTTCTTCGAGACGTTTAACGATGACGCGGTCATGCAATGGACGTAGTTTCATTACTCACTCCTTGTTTAATTTCAACACGATAACAATGGACCGAGGCTGGGAGTCTCGACCCTGGATAGGGTTTTGTTAGCACTCAGGCTGAACGAGTGCTAATGATAAGGGCAATGTTGCTTAATTTCAAGTGTCTACGGGGAAGATGGGATCAAATAGATGGCAAAAAGCACCTCGCCAGGAGGCAATACCGGCTTGCCTCCTGGCGATGGCATGCTTGACAGCAAGGCTGGGCGCGGCTTCTGGCGAGGCGCTAGGATGTCTCTAGGACGATTAATCTAATTCGCGCCGCGTCCGTCCGAACCGATAAACCACTTTGCGCGCCTTGCCGATACGCGGCGGTTTACTTACATAAGGACACGGCGGGTTGCGATAGCCGCCGTCCTCCAAGGTCACATCTTCGCTTAGATCACCCCAAATTCCACCGCGCACGGGGCGAAACTGCCATTTCATATAGCCGCGCTTTGCGGCCGCTTCGAGTAATTCCTCGGCATCGGGCACATCGGCAACAAAGGGGGCATGACCTTCGAATTGATAGGGGTAAACGCCGAACGCGCTCATGCATTCCAGCGCTTCTTGCGGCTGGGCGCCAAAGCGGCTACACGGCGGCGCTTCGAAGCGCGCCATGTCCCACGCACCCAGTTCCCATGCCACCTCCAGCGCGGCGTGGTCGAGTTGGGCGAAATCGTCCCAGCGTTCGTTGAGTTGTAAGGCGGAGCTCGGCACCGATTCGTAACGAAACGGCTGCGCGTCACTGGCCTCAATTAACTTTACTTCGACAAAGCCATGCCAGTGCAGACCGAGCACGATCGGGGTATTGGCATAGGGCACCGCGGCTACGGTAACGGCCACTAAGGGTAAGCGGTTGGAAATCAACTGTGATTCGATTGGTTCGAGAAGTTCCATTTTTAGCGTCTCCAGGATTTCAAAAAAGCTACGTTGAAATTTGGCCACACTTTTTCTCGGACGTGTTGCTAGCCATCAGCGTGCTTGGATGCCAGTTAAGCTAGCCTTCCTGCTCGCCGCCGGCGCATAACAAAAAAGTAATGTCGCCGTCATTGGGGTGTGGGTGCGAAGAGCGCAACATTTCACGTGCAAGCGCCGCTATTGCGCACCGCGCCCCGTCCGGTCGCGATGAACTGAAAATACGACCGGACCGATATCAATTGTTATGAAAGAGAGGTTGAAAATGTCAACAACACGAGTGAAGCTTTTAATCGCCGCATCGTTCGCGACCATGGTGATCGCCGTACCGAGCGTTCAAGCGCAGCGTTTCGAGTACGTCAGTGAACATCAACCGCACCGTCATATCAAAGACGAATGGCTAGCACGAAAATTGGGCATCTGCTTCATACGCGAAACACCCGCAACTGTGAACAGCCAGGCCTACGAGAACAATAACCCGCTGCATCCTAGTTACTTTACGAAGGTCGTGTCTGAACCTTCCGCCTGGGAGTTGACCGGCGCAAGCGCGCGCGAATTCTATAATCGCGCTACGAATCCGCTGCACCCTAGTTTTCGCCGCTAGGAATTTCGGTGGCTAGACGCCGTTCCTCGTCGCACGGCGCCAAGGAACGGCGTTAACCTATGAGCGGTGCGTTGAGGAATGGAATAAACCTACGCGACTCGACGCGAGAGACGGTTGCCAATCGCGATATTCAAGCACATAGCCCACGCCCCTCACGGTATGAATGAGCTTTGTTTCTGAAGTGTCGTCGATTTTCGCACGCAGCCGCCGGATGGTCACTTCTACTACGTTCGTATCGCTATCGAAATTCATGTCCCACACTTGTTCGGCGATAGTGGTGTGCGACAACACCTTGCCGCGGTGTCGCAGCAACAGTAACAACAAATTGAATTCTTTTGGCGTCAGATCAATACGCTCACCATTGCGCACCACTTTATGACCGGCGAGATCGACTTCCAAATCGGCGATGCGAAATGTTTGTGGTTCCAACGCATTGCCGCGGCGCAGAAGCGCATAGGCGCGCGCCAAGAACTCGGAATAGGCAAACGGTTTCGCCAGACAATCATCGGCGCCCAATTCCAAACCTTTAACGCGATCGGCAACACAGTCCGAGTTCGTGAAAACCAATATAGGTGTGGGCTTCGCTCTGCGTAACTCGGTCAAGACGCGCCAACTGGGGAGCCCAATCGCCGACTGATCCAACACAAACAAGTCATATTCGCCGGTGACACCTAGGTGCGAACCGTCGGTTGCGTTGTCAACTACATCGACGACAAAACCGCCCTCGGTTAAGCCATGCATTAGATAATCGGCTAACCGAATTTCAGGCTCGATAAGCAGCGCTCGCATAGTTAAAGCATTCGGTTCGACGACGTACCGCAATCAAGTTTCGATTTGATCACTAGCGTTTACGATCACATCGGTGAGGATGGGCCGAGTGCCGGCCCATCCCTTCCACTTTCATCGCTCAAAGCTAGGATGCAGTGGATTATTACTATCGCGATAACCCGTGCCTAACAATCCCACGGCGGGTTGCCAGCTAGAGTCGCCCGCGACATGCCCATAGGTGGGATGCAACGGATTACGGCTATCGAAATAGACCTTCGCACCGGGTGTTACTACCTGCACTTGCGGCGCGGCGCTCCAGTAAAAGCTGGGCTGAAGCGGATTGGCTTGGCCCGCGTTAGCTTGAACGCTTGCCGCGACGGTTACGATTGCGAGAGTGAAATACAGTTGTTTCGAGTACATGATGTGCTCCTTAAAAAATTAGGCCTGTGCCCGGCATCCTGCACCTTGCAAAAGCTACGGGTACCAACTGACCATGGTTGGATACTACTGCGAATCTTTAAACAAATCCCCATTGGTTCAGGTGGGATGTGAATGGGAAATTTACGCTGTCCATGACGCAGTTACGCTTGCGTCGTGGGGCCAACGGCCCTAGCCGCGCGCACTCGATCGGCCGCTCGCGCGCCAGCCCGGCTGTCTCGAGCCGATAAAATAACCGTCGATCGTTGCCGGACACCTTGCCGTTCAGAGCGATTTCGCGCATGGCTTCAATCAAATCGGCGGTATGCAGGCGATCGAGCTTGGAGCGCAGGTGGTCACCAAATGGGCCGTACTCGTTTGCCGCCATTGTGATCGCACGTCAGGAACCGATGCCCCCACGGTCGGCGGAAATTTAAAGATTCCGCTTCCGAGCCTTACGTTAATGGAAAAGAAGGGTGCGTTGAGGCGTTGCGCTTGTCAATACGCCAAATGGCCTAGGCCATTGAAAAGACTTGCGTTACCGCGCGAATGTATGCGTCGATGACGCTAGTTGCTCTGACCCCCGAAAATAGCTTAAACTTGTAGACTTTTCCGAATTTTCGTCAGGGCAGAACCATGGTTGTTATTCGTCTGGCTCGCGGTGGCTCAAAAAACCGCCCCTTCCACAATATCGTTGTCGCCGATTCGCGCAATCGCCGCGACGGCCGCTTTATCGAACGCGTGGGTTTTTATAATCCGATGCTGAAAGACGGCCCGGACCAACTGCGCATTAGCCTCGACCGCGTCACTTATTGGCAAAGCAAAGGCGCCATTGCGTCCGACGCCGTGGTGAAGTTAATTAAGCGTGGCGGCCAAGCGGTCGCCGCAGTCTAACGACCCGCCGCAGCAAACACCGCCGGACGATCTGGTGGTGATGGGGCAGGTCATCGCCCCGTTCGGTATTAAGGGTTGGTTGCGGATCCGCTCGTTCACCGATGAAATCAATGCTCTCGCCGATTATTCGCATTGGTGGTTGCAACTGGCTTCGGGTTGGAAAATGTATCGGCTGTCCGATTCGGAAGTTGGAAATAAAGGTATGACTGCGCTCTTAGACACGGTAGCCGACCGCAGCGCAGCGGAAGTTTTGCGCGGTGCGCAGATCGCCATATCGAGATCCGCATTACCGCAGCTTGCGGACGATGAATTTTACTGGGCTGATCTGATCGGCTTCAGCGTCGAAACGCAACAGCAAGCAATGCTGGGCGTATTGGAAAGTTTGTTGGAGACCGGCGCTGCGGACGTGCTGGTCGTAAAGGGTGAGACGGAACGTTTGATTCCAGCGGCATTGCTCATCGAAGTCGACTTGGATGGCAAGCGCATTACCGTCGACTGGGGTTTGGATTATTAAGTCGTGCAATTTGATGTAATAACGCTTTTCCCACCCATGTTTGAAGCCGTGACGCACTACGGCATCACGCGGCGGGCGTTTGAAGAAAAGCGCTTCGAATTGCACACGTGGAATCCACGGGATTTCACCGAGAATAGTTACCGGACGGTGGATGATCGTCCTTATGGCGGAGGGCCCGGCATGGTGATGCTGGCCGAGCCCCTGGGCAAGGCGATACGGGCGGCGAAGGCCAGGCAAACTTCGGCCGGAATCGCGAAGCCGTCGGTAGTGAGCCTCTCACCGCAAGGCGAGCGATTGCATCACAACATGGTGATGCAGTTGGCTGGCGAAGCAGGATTGATCTTGATCGCCGGTCGCTACGAAGCCGTCGACGAGCGGCTGTTGCAACGGGAAGTGGATCGCGAAATATCCGTCGGCGATTTTGTGTTGTCCGGCGGCGAATTGCCGGCCATGGCGATCATCGATGCGATCGTACGGCAATTGCCCGGCGTGTTACACGATGCGGATTCCGCCAAGCAGGATTCGTTCGTCCACGGACTGTTGGATTGCCCGCATTACACGCGGCCGGAAGTGTATGAAGGCGCGCAGGTGCCCGCGGTGTTGATGTCCGGCCACCACGCGGACATCGAGCGCTGGCGCAAGAAGCAAGCCTTGGGCCGAACTTGGCAGCGGCGGCCGGACTTGTTGGCGAGCTATGCGCTGACCAAAGAAGACGCAAAGTTGCTGGAAGAATTTAAGCAGGAACAGTAGTACCAATAAAACGCGCCCATCATGCATTTGGCATGCGCTGGGTGAAAGTTAACTGAGTAAGGAGTTATAGATGGATATCATTCAACAAATCGAGCGAGACGAAATCGTTCGTCTCGGCGCAAAAATTCCCGTCTTCGCCCCCGGCGACACGGTCGTCGTGAGCGTCAAAGTGGTCGAGGGCGAACGCAAGCGCGTGCAGGCTTATGAAGGCGTGGTCATCGCTAAGCGCAATCGCGGTTTGAATTCCTCATTTATCGTGCGCAAAATTTCTTCCGGCGAAGGCGTGGAGCGTACGTTCCAAACCTATTCACCGCTCATCGCCAGTATCGAAGTCAAACGCCGCGGCGACGTTCGTCGCGCTAAGCTTTATTACTTGCGAGATCGTTCCGGAAAATCGGCGCGCATCAAAGAAAAGCTCAAGCATCGCGAGCAAGCAGCGCCTGCCGCAGAGTAAGAAAAGTTTTTATAATGACAAGCGAGGAGTCCATCGTGGCTGCTCGCTTGTTTTATAAGCGCATCGCCGCGAGGCAATACCAGGGAAGCTCTGAATAAGTTCGAGTTCTAAGTGAGACAAGGCGCGAACAAAAAATATCGACGCCGCATATAAATGATATGTAAGGAGATATTTTTTGTGAGCAACGCCGTATCGCGACGAGATCGGACTTCTTCAGAGCTTCCCTAGTGCGGCTCCCCGGGCATGCATTGCCAGAGGCCAAGCTGGATAAGCCTCTTGGCACAGTATCCAGAATCCGTATCAAGATTAGCATAGGAATCGCTTCTTAAACCATAGCGTGAGAACCGCTCCGCTGCGGTGGATCGAAGCAAACACTCCTGCTATAATTCGCGCCACGTCAAAGGCGTGCCGCGTCCCGATAAGAATTTCACCTAGTTCTCGATTCCCAAATGCCCTAATAGCTCAGTTGGGTGGGGGGAAATTCGAGTCGCATCGCGACGAGCCCGCGTACGCTAAGCGCAAGGTAAGTCGAAGTTAAAATCCGCGCTGCGGTGTCGTAAAGGTAACATGGCCTGGTAGCTCAGTTGGTAGAGCAGAGGACTGAAAATCCTTGTGTCGGTGGTTCAATTCCGCCCCAGGCCACCAGTAATTTCAAGCGTTTTTACCCCAAAAAAAGCCGTTTTGCCATAAAATTGCCATAGTTGCCTCTGAAATGGGAGGTTTTATGGCCGCAATTCGTAAGCGCGGAAAATATTGGCACGTCCAAGTTATCCGCAAAGGATTTTCCCCGCAATATCGCAGCTTTGATTCCAAAGCCGAAGCGGAACAATGGTCATTGCGAATCGAGTCGCAAATGACTAGGCACCTCTTTGTTTCCAACGCAGAAGCGGAATGTACGACTTTGGAGGAAGCGCTAATTCAATATCGCGATGAAGTTACCGTTCGAAAAAAAGGCGCTAAGCAAGAAAACTCCAAGATCAACGTTTGGCTTTCACGATCTTCGCCACGAAGCAACGTCACGGTTCTTTGAAAAAGGTCTTAACCCGATGGAAGTCGCCACGATCACAGGACATAAGTCGTTGCAAATGTTAAAGCGCGATACCTATTTGCGTGCGGAGGACTTGGCCAAAAAATTTAATTGACCGCGCTGGTTTCCCGTAGATCATTGGCTAAATTAGCGTGGGGTCGCTACGTATCCTGGGTCGCCCACGGCGTGTGGCCTGTTGATCGAATGCGTCGCTTCCCTGAGAGTTTTGCACTTTCGCCCGTTCTGAAATCCAGCGATCAACTTGTTCAATCTCGCGATCGATAGTAAGCTGCGCGGTTGCGATCTCGTAAAACTACGCGTCTGCGATGTCATGCAGGGCAATCGTATGATGTCGCGAACCATGGTTATGCAGCAAAAGACCCATTGACCAGTACAGTTCGAGTTAACCGACCAAACCCGCGATACCGTCGGCGCGTGGATTAACCTCGCCCAGCTAAAATCAGATCAATGCATCTCTCCAAGTCGCGTCCATCTTCGGAACACATCTCGACCCGACAATATGAACGCTTACTTAAGGACTGGGTCGCGTCGATTGGTTTGGACCCTGCGGCGTATGGCACTCATACGATGCGAAGAACAAAAGCCACGCTGATTTACCGTCGGACTAAAAACCTGCGCGCGGTTCAACTTTTATTAGGTCATCCCAAACTGGAAAGCACCGTGCAATATCTTGGCATCGAAGTCGACGATGCATTAGAGATTTCGGAACAAACAGAAATCTAATTGACCAAAAATTGGCGGCATCCGATGCAAATCGGTTGCTGCCTTCTTCAATCGTTTCGGCTTTTTTCTGAAGCTAGACTTGCTTCCTCTGAAGAGCCAACTTGCACTACCGGCGGCTTGCTTTGTTGTACTTTATGTAGTACAGTTTATTTGAAGGACATGCCTGCCGCCAACATTGCCACATACGCCGCTTTCGTTTTACCGCTCGTCATTAGGCCGTGAGCCGGTACGCGAATGGTTAAAGGCATTGCCCATTGCTGATCGCAGAGCAGTCGGGTTGGACTTGATGCGTGTGCAATTTCGTTGGCCGGTGGGCATGCCGTTATGCCGAGCGTTAGGCGACGGGCTTTGGGAAGTGCGCTCGACCCTGCCAAGTAAGCGCATTGCGCGGGTAATTTTCTGTTTTGCAGCGGAGGTATTGGTGGCGCTACATGCGTTTATCAAGAAAACCCAGAAGGCACCGTCGGCAGACCTTGCCATCGCTCGCGAACGTATGAAGGAGATTTTGCAATGACAAAACGTAAGACCAAAAATCCGCACGTTGGATCAAGTCTTGACGACTTCATGAAGGATGAAGGGTTCTTTGAAGAAGCCAGTACGCAGGCAATCAAAGAAGTCATCGCCTGGCAACTCGCCGAAGAAATGAAGGAAAAGGGTATTACCAAAGTGCGCATGGCCGAGATGATGAAAACTAGCCGTAACCAGCTTGATCGCGTCCTTAATCCATCAGACGGCAACGTGACGTTGGAAACACTGCAACGGGCTGCGCAAGTTCTAGGTCGGAAAGTTCATTTGGAGCTTGTGTAAAAAACTGTGGTCGGAAAATTTCGGCGCACACCCACAGTTGACATTCAGATGCAGCGTTGAAAACAGAAAAAAGCCGACCTTCAAACGATTGAATTAACGCGATCGGTGACTTAACTGAACGCGAACTTCTAATTGGAACTCATCTTTCTTTCTAAGCGGGTATCCCGCGGCATGATATTCTTTAGCGAAGATAAAGAAGCGCCATGGAGTCCCTACGTTAGCGACTCTTGGTCGAACTTGGAGTTCAAATGGACCCTAAGATTAGAACCGCGTTTTTAAGAATCGAGGAGTGGCCCCCGCTCGCATGGCTCGCCGTTTGCAGAAAAACCGATAGCGAAGTTACGGTCGTCCATGGTCCGCAGGTAGAGACGACCGACGAATGGTTTTGCGAAGCAGTATGGGCGGGAGACTATGAGGAAGGTGGGTTCGACGCGACTGATATCGTCGCTGGCAGCGGAGGGCGGCTTCGCGATCGCGAAATAGTATTTGTCTCTTCTGGTTCGACCGTGGATCGGCTGGTGTACTGGCAATCGGACAAGATCTTGCTTGTTTCAAACTCAATCGCCTGCCTTTTGGCGGTGGCGAATGCTTCGGCGAGGGCGACTTATCCGCGCTATTGGTATGACTTCTGGACCATTATCTTTGGTCTAAAGCGATACCAGACAGATTTGCCGACTTCTATGGGCAAGTTAAACCTCCTATACTTTGACAACCTTTCTTGGGATGGCCAGAAGTTGCATGTCGTACGGAAGCCAAAACTTATACGCGATTTCGGCGACTTTGCGCGCTATCACCGCTTTCTCAACGAAACCATGCACGCGGTTGCTGCCAATTTGGCTTCGCCTGCTCGCAGATCGCCCTACCAAACGTTGTGTACCGTTTCCTCCGGCTATGATTCGCCTTGCGTCGCCGTGATTGCCAGAGCTGCGGCGTGTGCGGAAGCGATCTGCATCGACACGTCCCGCGATGGGGCTCCGGAATGCGGGGCAGCAATCGCTGAGCATTTGGGGATGCGTGCCCATATCATTCCCCGTGACGGTTGGCGAGAGTTTGCGTTTCCCCAGGTTCCTTTTATTGCGGCGGACAGCACGGCGGAGGCGGTATCATTGCAGAGTGCCGTATCGCACCTTCGCGGCCGAGTCTTGTTCACCGGTAACTATGGTGGCATTATTTGGGGCAAGAATCCGCCCGATCTAGGCGAGTCAATCGTTCGCGGGGATACCTCTGGCCTTTCACACTGCGAGTTTCGCCTTTGGCATGGCTATATTCAATGTGCCGTTCCATTTTGGGGTGCGCGACAGATTAAGGACGTGAATCAAATTACTCTTTCGCCGGACCTGAGAGAATGGGACATACCCGGGGCCTACAGTCGACCCATTCCTCGCCGCATCGTTGAAACCGCCGGCGTGCCCCGCGCCATGTTTGGTGTAACAAAACAGGCGACCGCCATAATCGTCAGCGAATTCTTAACGCCGGATGCGATGGTAGATTACCTTGCCTGGCTCAAGCGCCACCGTCTGGAGTGGATTAAGCAGGGACGTCTACCTCCCATCCGCCACGATTCATTCGATGACTGGCTCGCCCGAAAGCTTGCGAACTTAAAACATCTGCCAGTCCTTTGGCGCTTAGCGCGGCCAAGTCAAATGGATTGGCCATTCCTGCTACGGGCTTACGTATTTCCTTGGGCCATCGAGCATGCAAAGAAACGGTACCAAAGCTCTGCCCAATTTCGTACCGTTCAGGCCCTTCTTTAGCACGGTGATGCAGAACCTCGCCCGCAAAGCCCCATCCTACCCGGATTTCCAAGCAACGATTGCTCGCTTGCGTTGTTGCACGCCTTGCAAATATGTGCGGCATTCAGTTTGGCGCGGCGCCCGTGCATCGAGTGCTTTTGGATGGAATCGCGGTCGCCGGCGCGTTCTGGATTGCATCGATAGGGCGGAGTGTTGCCCTTAGAGGACGTCAGTGCCGCGGCGCGATTGGCATCTCGGTCATGCTCGACACAGTAGCGTGCAAACGCCACGGTGTGAGCCCTATTTCGACGGAGCTAGGTCGGCGCCGTCATGTGGAAGGTTTCGCGTAGCGCAACTTCGAGCTTGTCACCGATTTCCGTGATGTGTTTCTCTTCAATAATAAAAGGGGGGGCAAGCAGCACATGATCCCCGCGTGTGCCATCCACATTACCGGAATAAGCATTGCACAACAGACCGCTTTTCATCGCGTTTGCTTTCACTTTGGCACTCACTTTGGACTTGGCGTCGAACGGTTCTTTGGTTGCGCGATCCGCAACGAACTCAATGCCTAACAACAAGCCGCGCCCACGGATATCGCCGACGTGAGGATGTGATCCGAAACGCGTTCGGAGCATCGCCTCTAGTTCGGGTGCGAGCCGACGGACGTGATCGATGAGCCCACGATCCCGAACGACGCGCTGCACGGCCAGCGCGGCTGCGCAGCCGGCGGCGTGACCGATGTATGTCTGGCCGTGGGAGAAACTGCCTGAACCATTAACGATAGGTTGATAGACGCGGTCGCTGCACAGAGTTGCCCCAATCGGTTGATAGCCTGCGCCTAAGCACTTAGCGATCGTCAGGATATCCGGCGCAATGCCTTCCTGAGCATAGGTGTAGCGCGTTCCGCAGCGCCCATGCCGCACATGATTTCATCGAGGATTAGCAGAACTCCATATTTATCGCAGATTTCACGCACGCGTTTGAAGTAGCCAGGCACGGGAGGAACCGCGCCAAGTGACGATCCGGAAACAGTTTCAGCGATGAACGCAATGACTTTCTCGGATCCGATCCGCTGGATTTCCGCTTCGAGCTCGGCGCCGAGCCTTGCAGCATAAGTTGCATCGCTTTCCTGGGGCCGCACCTCGCGATAGGCGTAGCAACTCGATACGTAAGCTCCTTCGAACATTAGTGGCCCAAACTTTTCTCGATTCGCTTGGCGGTAGCCAGCCGAGACGGCGCCCAGCGTGTCGCCGTGATAACTCGGCTTACGCGCGATGAAAGTAGTACGCTGCGGCTCACCGAGTTCCACAAAATACTGGCGCGCAAGCTTCAATGCTGCTTCCATTGCTTCCGAACCGCCACAAACAAAATAGACATGTGCCAGTCCACCAGGCGCATCGGACACTAGATCTTCAGCGAGCGCCTCCATAGGCTCTGTCGTAAAGAAAGACGAGTGCACAAAGCATAGCTTGTCCAGTTGCTCTTTTAGCGCCGCAATGACTTCCCTATCGGAATAACCGAGACAAGAAACCGCGGCGCTGCCCGAGGCATCAAGATAGCGCCTACCATCCGCGTCAATAATGTAAACACCGTCACCGGCCACCGCTAACATATACTCTTGCCGAGCGTTACGATGAATCACGTGTGTCATGTCACGCGTTCCTTGTTACGATAATGCCTGAGAGAGCTTTGGAACCCCCGCGGACTCTTCGACTAAAACGAGACATTGTGGATTATTCAGAGAGTCCTTGAATTGCATTTTGACAGTGTGGCGAGATGTTCAGAGATCGTCAATCGTCACGCCACGTGAGGCCGCTGTGCTCACGTTACTTGTTTGGACGAACCCACAAAAGCTGTTGCGTTGATAACTTCGACCGCCCTAAAATCATGCTGCGTCAAGATCTGCTTTTTGCTCTCGCGTAACGCGCGCCGGAATGGAAATGACAACAACTTCTTTGGTTTTTCGGGATTCGTCCTGTTCCGGCGTGAACCAACCTTTCCAACATTGCGCCAGCGTATGATGCGGCCGCATAAATCACCGGCTAGACCTGGTGAATTCCATCGTCCGCCCACCAGAAGAGCGTCCGTCGCATCAAAAATTGTACGTCGACCGTCAGCGATTCGATAGGCGGTAAGCGGCTTATAAGCAGACTGCTTTCTAGGCCGCGATGCCATACAATAGCTTCCACAGGAGCTCCTCTACACTACGCGCGCCAAGCTCCGTCAGCGCCACATCAATTGTCCGCTGTCCTTCGAGTTGTGAATGTGTTTTAATTAAAAATCGCTTTGCCTCGTCGTTATCGTCCCAAACATGCTCTGCCGTTAGCAATGACCCTCGCTAAGCGCTCTGTCTTTTCACTCTCGTCAATTTTCAAGAGTTCACGCTCACGCTTGTACGTGGCCTCGGGGATAATCACGAACTTTTCCGAACAGATTTCACCTCAACAACGAACGTGAATCCACTCGTTCAACGAAAAAGCATACTGAGAAAAATCGACCGTGAGTTGACGGCAGTGGCCGACCGCTTCTGGCAGTCTAGACAAACGGGCGAGCCTGCCGCAGTTGACGTTCGTCTATAGATCCTTTATATTACCATTATGGAATATAACCTAGTGGAGATGTAATGTCGCCAGACAGTCTCAACAGAGCGTTCGCCGCGCTCGCTGATCCGACCCGCCGGGCCATCATCGCGCGACTAGCCTCCGGCGAGGCGACGGTTAATGAACTCGCAGAACCCTTCGACCTGTCCCAGCCCTCAATCTCAAAGCACCTGAAAGTGCTCGAGCGTGCGGGTCTTATATCGCGCGGTCGCGCGGCACAAACCAGACCCTGTCGAATCGAAGTGGCCCCGCTGAAAGAAGTCGCGAACTGGGTCGAGTCGTATCGCAACCTTTGGGAAGAGAGTTTCGACCGGCTCGAGGCGTTCTTGCAAACAACCAAGTCAACCTCAACGAAAGGAAAGAGAAATGGCCGCAAATGACGAAAAGACAAGCGGGAAATCGGTGTTCGAAATGACACGCGAATTCAAAGCGCCGCGCAACCGGATGTGGAAAGCGTGGAGTGAGGCCGACCAACTTAAGCATTGGTGGGGACCAAAGGGGTGCGCCATTGAGATTTCACACTTTGAGTTCAGACTGGGCGGCTTCTTTCACTATGCGATGAAATTTGAAGGCGCGCCCACCATGTGGGGGCGCTTTAATTACCGTGAGATCGTTACGCCGGAACGCATCGTTTGGCTCAATTCGTTCTCGAATGAAAAGTGCGGCATCGCACGAGCGCCCTTCAGCGAATTCTGCCCACTCGAAATTGAAAACACCGTGACATTCACGGAGCGTGCTGGAACAACAACAATAGTGTTGCGGGCGGAGCCCTTCGGTGAGACGGCAGAAGAACGCAAATTCTTCGACGAGCTATGTTCTTCGGGGTCGCTTGAGCAAGGTTACGGCGGCACATTTGAGCGGCTCGCCGACTTGTTGGCTAAGGCATGAAATTTTCCAGTTGGTCATTATATTTCGACGCGCGTCAACAGAATAGAATGTCAGCTTCCAGGAAGTAAGATTCGAATACTGAATGTCGCCGCTGGCCGTTTATGGATAGGGAGTCCGAAAAATTGCCCTCAGATTCCCGCTCCATGCATACGTATTTTGACAGCACGCGATTGGCGACCGTGATGCGTAACTAGTGTAGTGTTTCGCACTCAATGAAACATAAAAATGCGTCTTTTTCCGCCTGGCGTCGTTACTCGTCGTTGCGTAGAGCCCGCTATGCGGCCTCCTCGCGCCTCACCAGACGAAAAAATCCATCATTTTTATTTGTTCCATCAAGTGCGAAACACTACACTAGCGTAGCGCCAGGCTAAATGGCCGCCACGGTTTGCACTTCCACCAGCAATTCCTCTTGCACCAGGCGATCGACGATGAGCAAGGTGTTGGGCGGATAGGCGCCGTTGGGAAAGAATTTCGGAAATTCGCGTTTGCGATAGTCCATGAACTTCGCAATGTCTTGCGAGTGCACGAGATAGGTGGTGAACTCGACCACATTGCTCCAGCCCGCGCTACAGGACTTGAGCGCCGCTTCGATGTTGGCGAACACATGGGTGCATTGCGCGTCGAAGTCCGCCGCGGTGTTGCCCGTTTGATCCTTCCCCACTTGGCCGGCGATGAAAATAAATTCGGATGCTTTCACGCGCGTGACGTTGGAATAGGGCCCGAGCGGTTTACCCATGGTGTCGGGATTGAAGATTTTGATGTCGGCCATGATGCGCTCCTAAGTGTTGAAAAATAGGTGGGGCACGAGGTAGTTAAGCGTTAGGGTTGATAACGCGTCAACCCTGGAATCTTAGCCAAATCTTGATCGTGGCCACGAAGCTCGATCACGTTGCGATCCGGGTCGCGGGTAAAAACCGAGACTTCGTTACCGCCAAAAGTAACCGGGCCTTGGGTGATCGCAATGTTATGGCGCTGCAACTCGGCGATGGTCTCAACAATCGAATCTACTTGTAAAGCGACATGGGTGTAGCCCGGGTGCTTCTCGGGCACATCCATCAGTATGTTTTTGCCGTCGACTGGCCCCACGCCATTGGTGATGAGGTTAAGCTCGACGCCGTGCGGATTTTTCATGATGGTCACGGCGTCGAAATCTACCTCAAGGATGATTTCAAAACCCAAGCATCGATAAAAATCCACCGCGCGTTTGGCATCGACCACGCGGATGCCGATATGGTCTATCTGTAGGACATTCATGGCTTTATTCTATCAGCGTAATCGCCGCTGAATTCAAAACCCGCATTGCCACGAGCTGCGCGCTGTTTGCCGCGTGGCAATGCATCGCCTGGGAGGCAGCATCCATGGGCCTCCTGGCGATGCCGATTAAAGTACGAAAGGTAAGATGATGCCACTGATTTGTGTAAACATCCGTATGATTTTTCGACGCATGCGTCGTTGACGCTTCAATCGGCGTCGGGCAAACTTGATCAAACGTCCGCAATTGATGAAATCCTCAGGCAATTGTTTACGTATCTTGATTACTCGTCCACTGATGAGGGAAGTCGATGAGCAGAGATGCCCTGTCGGACCTGTTGCGTAGCGTGCGCCTGCGCGGCGCAGCGTTTTTCTACATCAGCTTTCGCGACGAGTGGTCGGCGGAAGGTTTGGCTGCCAAAGAGGTGGCCGGGGCCGTGATGCCGGGGTGCGAACATGTGATGGAATATCACATGATGGCGAAAGGCAACGGCTGGGCGGCCGTGTCTGGCCACCCGCCGATCCGGCTCGGAGCCGGGGACATTGTCATCTTTCCCCAGGGCGACCGACATGTGATTTCGAGCGCGCCGGGTTTGGAGCCGCATCCGGCCAGCGCGGAGTGGATTTACTCGCGCCGCAACGATCCGAAACCGCTACCGATCGCCTTCTATCAAGGCATGCGCGTGCCCGGCGAGTCGCTGCGCGTTGAGGATGCTGACTCGATTCTTGTTTGTGGTTTTCTCGGCTGCGATTTGCGCCCGTTCAATCCGCTTATCTCGGCGCTGCCGCGCATTTTGCATTTGCCCGCCTCACGCGCCGGTGATTGGGTCGGGCGCGTGATCGATCAAGCCGTGGTCGAATCCAACGATCGGCGCCCCGGCGGCGACGCGGTACTCGAACGACTTTCGGAAATGATGTTCGTCGACGCCGCGCGCCGTTATCTCGATAGCTTGCCGGAAGATGCGACCGGCTGGCTGGCGGGGCTGCGCGATCGCTTCGTCGGCAAAGCGCTTTCGCTGATGCACGAACGGCCCGATCACGCGTGGAGCGTCGACGAGCTTGCCAACGAAGTGGGCCTGTCGCGTTCCGCGCTGCACGAGCGCTTCGTGCAATACCTCGGCCAGCCGCCGATGCAATATCTGGCCAGTTGGCGCATTCAACTCGGCGCGCGACTGTTGTGCGAATCCAATCGCAACGTCGCGACCATCGCGCTGGATGTCGGCTACGAATCCGAGGCTGCGTTCTCGCGCGCGTTCAAGCGCATGGTCGGTGCGCCGCCGGCAGCGTGGCGAAAATCCAAGGCACTACTGTAGTTTCATTCTGTTCGCGATTGATCGGCACTGCGCATGTGCCGCTCCGATTGTCGTTCCCGCGAAGGCGGGAACCTATAGGGCGCCGCTGAACGCGAAATCGGTTTTCCGTATAAAAAAGTTTAGGTAACACCACCGGCCCTATGGATTCCCGCCTACGCGGGAATGACACATTGGGATTCGTGTCCGTCGCCAAAAAATAAAACGACATCAACTACCGAGCATCACACACGCTGATGTGAGGATTTCCTGACGCTTCGTGTAGGCGCGCGACTACAACGACGAATAGTTCCGGACGATCGATCAAGATCACGCGACGCGCGAGCAGGCTGCCGATCATTTGAACTGTCATAGTTCGTCTCGCTATCAAATCCTTCACAACATTTTGGAGTCTCATCATGAGCAAATTTTTAGCGCTTTTTTACGGCATTGCAGTCTATGCATTCTTCTTCGGAACGTTTCTTTTTGCGATCGGCTTCGTCGGCAACATCGTGGTACCGAAATCGATAGACAGCGGCATGTCCGTTCCATTGATCGAAGCATTAGTTGTCAACGCGTTGCTACTCGGCCTGTTCGCCGTACAGCACAGCGTCATGGCGAGACGTTCGTTCAAGCGCTGGTGGACGCGCATGGTGCCGGAATCGATCGAACGCAGTACTTATGTTCTCGCGGCAACGCTGGCATTGGCCCTATTGCTGTGGCAATGGCGGCCGATCGCTCAACCGGTGATCTGGCATATCGAGCAGCCCGCAGCCGTTCTAGCTCTGCAAGTTGTATTCTCGCTCGGCTGGTCGGTGCTATTGATCAGCACGTTTTTGATCAACCATTTCGAGTTGTTCGGATTGCAACAAGTATTTAACCAATTTACTGGACGCAAGATGCCTGCGCAAGAATTCAGAACGCCGCTGTTCTATCAACATGTGCGGCATCCGATCTATCTTGGATTCCTACTCGCCTTTTGGGCAACGCCGCATATGACGGCGGGCCATTTGCTTTTTTCCATCGCCACCACCGGCTATATCTTGATCGGCATTTATTTTGAAGAACGCGACCTGATCGCGCAGTTCGGCGGCCGGTATCGCCTTTACCGCGAGCAGGTTGGAATGCTCACTCCACGCCTAAAATTCTGGCGCCGGAAAGGCCAAGTCCAATAACATTGGCGATGTTTATGTTTTCGCTTTGGGATCGATCGCCGAGGTGAACGAGTCGGCGAAAAATTCTTCGGCCGGCAGCCCGTGGTCTTCGAAGGTTTTCTGCGCGACTTCGATCATGATCGGCGCGCCGCAAGCGTAGACTTGGTAGCCAGATAGATCGGCGAAATCGTCGAGGACGGCTTGATGAACGAGGCCGGTACGGCCTGGCCAATTGTCCTCCGCCGACGGTTCCGATAACACGGGGATGAAGGTGAAATTCGGATTGGCCTGTTGCCACTCGCTCGGAATAACTGAATAAATATCCTGCCTTGCGCGCACACCCCAATAGAACACCATGGGCCGCTCGATTTTTTTGTACAGCATGTCTTCAATGACGGCTTTGATCGGCGCGTAGCCGGTGCCGCCGGCGAGGAAGATGATGGGCTTGTCCGATTCGCGCAGGAAAAATGTGCCGTACGGGCCTTCGAAGCGCAGCACGGCTTTTTCTTTGAGCTCGGTGAAGGCGAAGCGGCTGAAGGTTCCGCCGGGAATGTTGCGCAGGTGCAACTCGATCAGTTCGTCGTTGTGCGGCGCGTTCGCCATGGAATAACTGCGGCGCTTGCCGTCTTTGAGCAAAATATCGATGTACTGGCCGGCGAGGTATTGCATGCGTTCGTTCGCCGGCAGCTTAAGCAGCAAGATCACCACGTCGTGGCTGGCGTGGATGATTTTTTCCACGCGGCACGGGAGCTTTTTGATTTGAATTTCCGTCGCGCCGCCGATTTCTTTGCCTTGTATCACTAAATCGGACAGCGGCTTGGCTTGGCACAACAACGCTTTGCCCGCCTGTTTTTCGAGCGCGGTCAATGTGCCACTAAGGTGCTCGCCGTAATCGACTTGTCCCGCTGAAAGCGTTGCTTTACAGGCGCCACACGCGCCGCTGCGGCAGCCGTAAGGCAGGCCGATGTGGTTACGCAGGGCCGCTTCGAGCACGGTCTCGCCATCTTCGACGGTGAATGCGTGATCGCTCGGTTTAATGGTGACTCGGTGGGGCATATCTTTATACTGTTGATATGTGGAGAATCCTGATTATAGGGCCTGGGGACGTCGCGCTGCGCCTGGTCCCGCAACTGACGAACAAGTTTCGCGTTTACGCACTGGTGCGGCGGCGTGAGAACGCGGAAACATTACGCCGGCTCGGCGTGACGCCCATCGTCGGCGATCTCGATGATAGTCGCTCGCTTAAACGCATCGGCGGCATTGCCGATGCGGTGCTCCATTTGGCGCCGCCGCCTGCGTCCGGCGTAATCGATACACGCACCCAACATTTGATCGCCGCACTTACAGCGCGCGGGAGTGTACCACGGCGGCTGGTCTACATCAGCACCACCGGCGTCTATGGCGATTGCGGCGGCGCGTGGGTCGACGAGACGCGGCCGGTTCGGCCCGCTACCGCACGGGCGCAACGCCGGGTCGATGCGGAACGCCAACTTCGGGATTGGGCCGCAAGCAACAGCGTAGATTTAAGTATTTTGCGCGCGCCGGGTATTTACGGTGATGGCAGGCTGCCCGAAGCCAGGCTGCGCGCCGGCACGCCGGTGTTGGCTGCCGTGGACGATGTTTACACCAACCACATTCACGCCAACGACCTCGCCCGCATCGCCCTCGTCTCCCTATTCCGCGCACGGCCGAACCGGGTTTATAACGCCAGTGACAATAGCGAATTAAAGATGGCCCATTATTTCGATCTGGTTGCCGATATGCTGAAGCTTCCGCGGCCACCGCGGGTTGATCGCGTGAACGCGCAAACGCAATTGCCGAAAGAATTGCTGAGTTTTATGAGTGAATCGCGACGATTGCGTAACACGTTCAGGAACGAGCCGAATATTAGATATGATTACCCGACAGTGCGGAAGGTGTCGCGGCGTGACTCCGAAATGTAGGTGAAAAGCGCAGCGCCTTCGCCGCGATGATCAAGATGCATACGGCGGAAGGCGCTGCGCTTTTCCGCCCTACTTAGCCTTCGCGGTGAAACTCGCCGTCGATGACGCGATCACCGTGGCCCGCGCGAACGGGCGCGACTCGGTCATGGGGGATGAGGATCAGCACCAAGGCGATCAAATCGCTGATAACACCCGGAAAAATGAAGAGAAATCCGGCGATCAAAATTCTGCCGCTGCCCAACAGGGCGGGAATGTTGGAGCCACCGGCGCTAATCACCGTCGCAAGTTCGCGGATCAAAGTAAATCGCGCTTCTTTAATCAGCGCCACGCCGGTCATCACGCTCATCACCAGCCATACCGCAAGCCACCAGCCGATGTGATGGCCGATCTTGGCCAGCAAAAACATTTCGAGGACGGGGAAACCGAGTAATATAAGCAGCAGCAAAAGGCGCATCGACAGCTTTCAAATCATGGACACACAATTAATCATCACTAATCTGCCGAACCGGGACGTTGCCTTAACTATCGCGACGCGGCTGGTTGAATCGGGCCTCGCCGCCTGCGTGAACATCATGGCTCCATGCACATCAGTCTACAACTGGCGGGATACACTCGAAACCGCCGAGGAAATCCCGCTATTAATCAAAGCACTAAAACAGAATTACAGCGCCATCGAAAGGGAGATTGTGGAGCTTCATCCCTATGAACTCCCCGAAGTTATCGCAGTCCCACTAACCGATGGCTTACCTCAATATTTGAACTGGATTGCGGCTGTAAGTTCGCGGCAATCGCCACTACCAACTTAAATCTTAGCACCCGTGTACAACTCTTCAATGTCTATGCTTCGGTGGTTGATCGTCGCGCTGCTCCTCGCAGCCGGCGTGGCGCGGGGGGCGGAACCCGAAATCCTCGATCCGGCGGTCGCCTTTAAGTTTACCGCGAAAGTCGTGTCCGATTCGTCGCTGGAAGTGACCTATGACATCGCGCCGGGCTATTATCTTTACCGCGAGAAATTCGCATTCGCATCGGAGTCGGCAAAGCTCGGCGATGCGCAAATTCCCAATGGCAAGGTGAAACAAGACGAATTCTTCGGCCGCATCGAGACCCTGCGCGATCGAGTTCGCATTGTCATTCCCTATGCTCGCGGCGATGCATCGCAGCCGTGGACTTTCAGTGCGACGTCCCAAGGCTGCGCGGATGTAGGCGTGTGTTTCCCACCGAATACCGAGCAAGTGGCGTTCAAGTCCGACGGTTCTGTTTCGGGGGGAGGCGCACTTGCTGCGCTCGACGCGGCAGCGCCATCGGCGAAGATGGATGCGCCAACGGCCGCCGAAAATCCACCAACCGCAAATGCTGCACTGCGCAACGAAACTTCCGACCAGTCGGAAACGGACCGCATCGCCCAACTTTTCCAATCTAATAGTTTCTGGCTGATTATCGCGAGTTTCTTCGGTTTCGGTGTACTGCTGTCTTTTACACCCTGCGTGTTGCCGATGATTCCGATCTTATCGGGTTTGATCGTCGGCCAGGGCGCCGATATCGGTAAAGGCCGCGCGTTCGCGCTCTCTGTAGCTTACGTGTTAGGTATGGCGATCACCTATGCTATTGCGGGCGTTATTGCGGGACTGTCGGGCGCGATGCTGTCAACCGCGCTGCAAAATCCTTGGGTGTTAGGCACCTTCGCATTGATTTTCGTAGCGCTCGCGCTGTCGATGTTCGGCGTGTACGAGCTACAGTTGCCGGCCGGCGCCCAAAGTGCGTTGACGGCAAAAAGCAATCGCCTGCCCGGCGGAAAATTCATCGGCGTCACTTTCATGGGAATACTCTCGGCGCTGATCGTCGGCCCCTGCGTCGCCGCGCCGCTGGCCGGCGCGCTGGTTTACCTCAGTCAATCCCGCGATATCGTACTCGGCGGCACCGCGCTGTTCGTCATGGCGTTAGGCATGGGCCTGCCGTTATTGCTGGTCGGCGCTTCGGCCGGCGCGTTCTTGCCGCGCGCCGGCGCGTGGATGGAATCGGTGAAACGTTTCTTTGGTTTGTTGTTGCTGGCGGTGGCGATATGGCTCATCACGCCGGTGATTCCGTCTTGGGCCATCATGCTGTTGTGGGCGTTTTTGTTGATCGGCGCCGCGATGTTTCTACGCGCGATGGATTCCCTGCCGGATCACGCCAACGGCTATCGGCGATTGTGGAAGGGCGTGGGTATTGCATCCCTGGTCGGTGGCATCGCCTTGTTGGTCGGAGCGTTGAGCGGCGCCAAGGATCCCTTGCAGCCCCTGGCTGGATTTACCGGTGGCGGACAAAACGGCATTGCATCCGAATCGCTGTTTCAACGAGTCAAGAGCGTTGAAGAATTGGATCAACGCCTCGCCGCGGCAAAAGGCAAATACGTCATGCTCGATTTCTACGCCGATTGGTGCATCTCGTGCAAGGAGATGGAACGCTTCACCTTCGGCGATGCTAAGGTTCAAGCCCAACTTAAAGATACCATCTTGCTGCAGGCTGACGTCACTGCAAACAACGCTGAAGACAAAGCATTATTACAACGCTTCGGATTATTCGGTCCGCCGGGAATCATTCTGTTCGACCGCGACGGCAAAGAAATTAAATCGTTTCGCGTCATCGGCTATCAACCGAGCGATCAATTCCTGGCTGGATTGGCACGCGCCCAAAGTTAATTTCTAAACTTAATGAACAAAACCCGCGACCGCATCGCGCTCTTCGTCGCGGTATTGTTAGGCGTTGGCTCCATTTACCTCGGCGTCAACTGGAACAAACAACCGACCACGAATATCCTGCCTGCGGACGTGCTATCGCCCGGTGTACTGTATGCAACGAGTTTCCCCGATCTGGAAGGAAAAGCCCGTCCGTTAGGCGAATGGCAGGGAAAAATCATCGTGCTCAATTTATGGGCAACTTGGTGTGGCCCGTGCCGCGAAGAAATTCCCATCATGGTGAGATTGCAGCAGAAATATCGCGAGCAAGGCTTAGTTTTCATCGGCCTCGCGATGGACGAGCAAGGTCCGGTAGAAAAATACGCCAAAGAAATGGGCATCAACTATCCGATTCTTTTGGGTGATGTCACCCTAGGCGAGTTCGGCCGCCGACTCGGCAACTCCAACGGTGGCCTGCCCTACACCGCCATCATCGATCGTTCAGGAAAAATCATCACCACGCGACTGGGCGGCGTGGACGAAAAATTTCTCGAACAAGTGTTGCAACCGTTGCTGCAAGTTAAGACTTAAGGCGAGCCAGAAGGCGCGTGGATATTGGCGCGCAGGACATGCCTTGCCACGAGGCAAGCTGGATGCGGCTTGTGGCGATGCGCAAGAAGAAATGTAGGTTGGGTTAGCGCAGCGTAACCCGACGATCCTTAAATTTGCCGCCGCGTTTGGTGGAAGGCGCTGCGCTTCTAGTGAGAGCATTCGCCTTCCGGCCCTCATATCCGATATGCCTCACGCGGGTTACAATCTCTTTATGTCATCGAAAAACTTTACTATTGCATCCGATCTCGATCGCGACGCACGACAACGCCTAGTCACGCAATGGGCCGAGACCGGCCGTGTGCTTGCTGCCGCGAAGCGCAAAACCCTCGCAAACTCCACACCGGAAGAAAATCGCCAAGCCGTATGGGACATGTCGCAACTCGGCGGATTGTTAGCGCCCAATCAACAGTTAGAAAACTGGTCCGGCCTCATTGAAATGCAGCGCTGGTTTGCCAGATTGCGGGAACGTGGCAACGAATAATCGCTTACTCGAGGCTGCGCAAGAAATACAGGATTTCTGCACGGGTCAGCATTGGCCTTTTTGCTTTATCGGCGGGATCGCGGTTTTGCATTGGGGTGAGCCGCGTTTAACGCGGGATGCCGATATTTCAATTTTTACAGGTATCGGAAACGAAACCACCTATGTAGATGTGTTGCTGCGCGGTTTTGCCACGCGGCTGCAAGATTCTCGTGCGTTCGCGTTACAAAATCGTATCTTGCTCTTGCGCGCCGCTAATGGGATACCGCTCGATGTCTCGCTCGGTGCATTGCCGTTTGAAGAAAAAGCTGCAGCGAATGCCACCTCGGAGGAAGTTGCCGACGGCGTGTTGCTGCGGCTTTGCTCCGCTAGTGCGCTCGTTGTGTACAAAGTCTTCGCTGGACGCCCGCAGGACTGGTTGGATGTGGAAAGCATCATCGCAAAATCTCGCAGCCGTATCGATTGGGAATCAGTGCGGCACGAGCTATCCGAATTGCTCGAACTCAAAGGCGAAATGGATTCACTTCCGCGGTTGGAGCAATTGATTTCCGCGAACTAGCGCGCCGCGCTCCTGTTTGCGCGCTGCGGCTCGTGGCATGCTAAAAAGTGTAGGGTCCAACCCGCCAAAACAACAATATTGAAATGGCGGGTAGAACCCGCCTTACTTATTTTTTCGGCAACGCGGTCGATTGGCGCGCCACCAACTGCCAGCGACCATCGCGTTTTGCCCAGACGTTCAAATAAAACAACGCAATCTGCCGCGATTCGCCTTTTACCGTTGCATCGAGGTAGGCGTTGGCCATTACCGTGGCCGTGTCGCCATAGAATTTAACGCGGCTATTCTCGCGCTTAACCGAATTAATCTTGACCTCGCCGGATTTAAACAGCGCGATGTAACCCGGCTTGTCGTAGGTCATGCCTTGCAAGGTCTGATAGATCATATCGTCGGCAAACAACTTGGCCATGGTATCGGCGTCGGCGTTTTTCATCGACTCGTAGCGCAGGTCTTCCAAGCGGTTGAGTTCGGCCTCGGTGCTCTCTTGGGCGTAAACCGGTACGACGGCAAACATACAAAACAACACTATCCAAATACGTTTCATGATCGTTCCCTTAATTAATTGGTCGCCGCTTGTTAATTTCTTTTTTCGCGTTACATTCAAAAACAAATCTATTGCAATTTCCATCGCGGCGCAGCGCGAATTCACGCCGCGCGGCGAGATTCATTACGGCAATTGATAACCTTTTTTGCCGACGCGAATCTTGTACAGGCTTTTGCCCGATGTGACCCATAGCAAATTCGAATCGTCACCACGGCCGAAACCGACGTTGGTCGGCAATTCTTTGCCGGTGGAAATATAGGCCAGTTCTTTGCCTTGCGGATTGAGAACTTGGATGCCGGGACGCCATTCGCAGCGCGATGCGAGCCAGATGTTGCCTTCGGCATCCATGATCATGCCGTCGGGCCCGCTGCAGGGTTTGTCGAGTTTGCCATAGTCAATCAGCGTGCGCCGGTTGCTCAAGTTACCGCTCGCCGCATCGATGTCATAGGCTTGCAGCATATGCGGGCCTTGCAAAGTTTTTTCGCCCTCTTTTAGATTTTCAAAGGCAAGCCAGCCGTTGTCGTTGCTGACGATATACATGGTTTTTTGATCGGGCGAGATGAGTATGCCGTTGCACTTGCCGCAGTCCGTCGCGACGCGCGAAACCTTGCCATCGGGATCCAAGCGATAGGCGGCGAAACCATCGGCGCGGATCGGCTCATGGCCGAGATAGCGCGGATCGGTGAAATAAATGCGGCCTTTCTGGTCGATGGTGATGTCGTTCAGCGCATTGAATTCCTTACCTTCGAACATGCCGGCGAGGACGTAGGTTTTGCCGGACTTCATATCGGTCTTGACCAACATGCGGCCGCCGTAGTCCGCGCCGAGCGCCGCGATCATATTGCCTTCGCGATCGAACTTGAGGCCGTTCGACATGCCGCTAGGGCTGCGGAATATCGTCGTCTCGCCGGTCTTCGGATTATGCTTCCAAATATTCCCTGCCTGAAGATATTTGCCCGACGGATCTTTGCAGAATTTCGTGAACGTGATGTCGCTGAAATAAATCATGCCGTCGTGGCCAGCGGCGACGCCTTCGGTCAACACACAGCCACCGTCGAACACCTGATCGAGCTTGGCGCCGGCGGGTACAAAACTTGGATCGCCCGTCGGCGTGGGGAAGCCCGGGTCGGCAGCGATCACGAAGCCAGTCGCGCCGAAACTCAATGCAGTAACGAGCGTTAGGCGTTTTAGTAATGGGGTCACAAACATGGTGCTCTCCTCGGAAGTTAAATTAGGGAAGCTCTGAATAAGTCCGATTTCGTCGCGATACTGCGTTGCGAACAAAAAATATCTCCTTACATATCATCCATATGCTGCGTCGATATTTTTTGTTCGCGCCTGGTCTCACTTAGAACTCGAACTTATTCAGAGCTTCCTTAGCCATGTCTCGCCTGCGAATCTCATGGATTGACGCTAGGCTAGACTGTTCTCAACGACGCTCTCCCTGAGCGATGCGATTAAAGGCAGATAATTTGAACGATGGCCGCGAGACACACGCATTTCGCGCTTGCCTTTAAGGTGCGATGGTAGTCTTCGGGTTATTGATCGTCAACTCCTCGCGAACAGCGCGCACGTGAGGGGATCTGCTTTTTGCTACTAATCGCTTGGCACATCACTATCTCAGGAGTAATCTTTACGGCGAGCAAATCAAATAAGCGTAGAGGCTGGGGCGCCCCAATAACAAGGCTCAAGCGACGGGAAATCAATATTGCGCATGCCCATCGTT
Organism: uncultured Pseudomonadota bacterium; assembly: GCA_963714525.1. Lineage (GTDB taxonomy): Bacteria > Pseudomonadota > Gammaproteobacteria > Burkholderiales > JALYOK01 > JALYOK01. Next base: position 281,443 of record CAVQPB010000006.1, on the reverse strand, counting down.
CGCGCATCGGCGACCTCATCCGAAATCGATAAGGGAAAATGGTTTTGTTGTACTTTCTGGACCAAACGTTTCTCATATGGTCTGTAGTAGTCGGTTGTGAATTTATTGCTCCACCGTCATCCGTTCTAACTTAATCTACAGGAGGTAGGTCGCTATGCCGCAATTGAACATAAACGGACGAAGTTTTTTTGCAGATGCCACGCCGGACACGCCCCTATTGTGGGTCATACGCGAGGATCTCAGGCTGACCGGTACGAAATATGGCTGTGGAATGGGTTTATGCGGCTCGTGTACAGTGCATATTGACGGCGAAGCAATGCGGTCATGCCAAGTGAAGATCGGCGACGTCGCGGGCGCGTCTATCACCACCATCGAAGGTTTGCATCCGGCCAATTCCCACGCCGTACAGCAGGCCTGGATCGAACATCAGGTGCCGCAATGCGGCTACTGCCAATCGGGGCAAATCATGCAAGCAGCGGCGCTGCTGGCGCGAAACCCGAATCCCACGGATGCGGAAGTGGTGAAATGGATGAACGGCAACTTGTGCCGTTGCGCGACTTACTCCCGCATCGTCGGCGCAGTAAAACGTGCGGCGGAAATCGCTCGGAAAGGAGCGAAAAATGTCTAACAACACTTCCAACGGACTTACCCGGCGCGAATTCTTAATACGTTCCAGTGTCACCGGCGCCGGCGCGGTGCTTGGCATCGCATTCGGCTCGAACATGCTGGCCGGCGGTGAAGCTAAAGCTGCCGTCGCCACGCAAGCTTATACCCCGGCGATCTGGTTCACCATCACGCCCGACGGCAAGACCGTCATGCATGTAGTTAAGGCGGAGATGGGGCAACATATCGGCACGGCGTTTGCTCAAGTTATCGCCGAAGAGCTCGAAATAAAATGGGGCGACGTGCACGTCGATCAGCCGGTTGAGAGTAACGAAACCTTTGGCGTGTACGGCCTGGCCTATACAGTCAACAGCGGTAGCGTGACCACGGAGTTCGACCGCATCGCCCGCGCGGGCGCGGCAGGCCGTATCGCGCTTATCGAAGCGGGCGCCAAGTTGCTCAACGCCAAGGAATCCGATTGTTTCGCGGCCAACGGCAAGGTAGTCGAACGCGGTTCGAAACGAGCCGTGTCTTATGGAGAAATTCTGCAACAGGTCAAAATCGATCGCAAATTCAGCTACCCCGACGATTTTAAGAACATCAAGCTCAAAAGCCCAACCAAGTACGAAATCATCGGTAAATCTGTCCCTGCCCTCGACATTCCAGCAAAAACGAACGGTCAAGCGAAATACGGCATCGACGTATTTCTTCCCAACATGTTGTACGGAGCTTTGGTCATCCCACGCGCGCGATATGGTTCAAAAGTAACTGAGATAGACGATACCGAAGCGAAGAAGATCCCCGGATTCGTGAAGGCGGTCAAAGTTGACGATGCCCTCGGCAAATGTATGGGATGGGTGGTCGCGCTGGCAGAGAAATTTCCTCAAGCGATGCAAGCCGCGAAAGCTTTACAGGTCAAGTGGGATCAAGGACCTTACGGCGACTTAAGCAGCGAGGACTTGAAAAAAGAATACCAACAAATGCAGACCGAGCCCGACAAAGCCGAAGGTGCGTGGGTGCTGGAAGGCGACGTCGACAAGGCGCTGGGCGAAGCGGAAAAAACCTTAGAGCTTGAGTACACGACAGAAATGGTATGCCACGCCACCATGGAGCCGCTGAACGCGACCGTGCAACAGGTGAATGACGAATGGCACGTTTACACCGGCACCCAGGGCGCCTCGTTCGCGCGCATGACCTTGACCGGTTATTTGTCCAAAGTATTAAATCAAAAACCTGAAGAAATCAAAATCTTCATCCACAACCAACTGGTCGGTGGCGGATTCGGCGGTAAGCAGGATTACGACGAAATCCTCGCGGCGGCGTTTTGCGCGAAGGAAGCGGGACGTCCGGTGAAATTAATTCAAACGCGCGAGTCGAATTTCGCCACCAGCTTTCCGCGTACGCCTACCTATCACAAGCTCAAGGCGGGACTCGCGGGTGGCAAGCTGGTGGCGATGAATCACGACATCGTTTGTGGTTGGATGGGCGCGCGCTTTGGTGTCGGCAAAAAATTCGGCGTCGATTGGCTGCAATTGGATTCCTGGGATGGCCGCAAAGCCGACATCGATCAATGGTCGATCGGCGGCAGCGATCATTGGTACCACGTGGATAATCATCGCGTGCGTGCTTGGAACAGCGACAAAACCACTTGGGCGGTACAGGCCAGCGCGCTGCGCACGGTATCCAATTCCTACAACATGTTTGTGGTGGAATCGTTCATGGATGAAGTGGCGCACGCATTGGGCCGCGACCCCTTGGAGTTTCGCTTGTCGATTTTGAACGGCAAAGGCGGCAATCGCGGCATTCCCAACACCGGTCATAAGCCGGGTACGAAGTCCGACTACTACATGGACCAGCTTTGGATTTCGCTGCCGTGGGCTAAAGAAGGCTCGTGGCCGATGTACGAATCCGCAACTGTCGGCGGCGCTCTGCGGCTGGCTAATGTCCTCAAAGTTGCGGCGCGAAAAGCGGGTTGGGGTAAGAAGAAGCTTCCACCCAACACTGCGATGGGACTCGCGGTGTCCTCCGCGGAAGAACGTCAGAGTCCGACCTGGGTGGCAGGCGTCGCCGAGGTCACGGTGGATCCGGCCACCGGTGGAGTCAAGATCAACCGGCTCACCATCGCCATGGACATGGGCATCGCGGTGAATCCGATGAATATCAAAGCCCAGATTCAGGGCAGTGCGCTGTGGGGCGCGAGCCAGATTCTGTCCGAGAAACTAACACTGAAAGACGGCGCGTTCCAGCAGACCAACTTCCATGAGTACGTTCCTATTCGTCTGCAGGACATTCCGCAGATCGATGTGGAAATCGTGCAGTCGGATCGCCATCCCAGCGGCGTGGGCGAGCCGGCGTCCACGGTGGTCGCGCCCGCCATTGCGAACGCCATTTTTAATGCAGTGGGCTCACGCGTGCGGCACATGCCGATCACTGCGGAAGCTGTGCTCAAAGGCATGGGCAAGAAAGCTTAAGCGACGCACCATGATGGGCTAAAATCGGGCGAGAGGAAATATTCTCTCGCCCGATTTTTTTCGGTTGTTCTAAATAATGGGAGGTTCCTATCGATCCGCTGTTGATGACCGCTGCAGAACTGACAGCACAGTACCGCGCGCGCAGTCTATCGCCGGTGGAGATAACGCACGCCACCCTCGCGCGCATCGCCAAGATCAATCCCACCTACAATGCTTTTTGTGTCGTCGACGCAGACGCTGCGCTGGCAAGTGCCCGGGAGTCGGAATCTCGTTGGTTCAGCGGTAAGCCGTTAGGCCCCGCCGACGGCGTGCCCGCAACGGCGAAAGACCTGATACTCGCCAAGGGTTGGCCCACGCTGCGCGGCTCACGCACCATCGATCCCAATCAAGCGTGGGATGAGGATGCACCGCCCGTGGCGCGCCTGCGCGAGCAAGGCGCCATTTTTCTGGGTAAGACCACCACGCCCGAATTCGGCTGGAAGGGCGTGACCGACAGCCCGCTTACCGGCATTACGCGTAACCCCTGGAACGAACAGCTCACGCCCGGCGGCAGCAGCGGCGGCGCGGCCGTCGCGGCCGCGCTGGGGATGGGCACGCTAAATATCGCGACCGACGGCGGTGGCTCCATCCGTATCCCGGCGGGCTTTTGTGGCCTATTCGGCATTAAACCGACTTGGGGCATCGTTCCCGTCTATCCCCATTCGCCGGCGTGGACGTTGTGGCATCAGGGGCCGATCAGTCGAACCGTTGCCGATGCGGCCCTTATGCTGACTCTCATTGCGCAGCCCGATGAGCGAGACTGGGCTGCGGGACCTGCTCTGGGTATCGATTACCGGCAGCATCTGGAGGAGGGGATAGCTGAACTACGCATCGCTTATAGCCCAACCTTGGGTTACGCCAAGGTCGACGCCGAGGTTGCGACCTGTGTCGCGCGCGCGGTAAACGAATTCACTCAGTTGGGTGCAACCGTCGAAGAGATCGATCTTAAGCTCGACGATCCGATCGAGATCATGCAGCCGTTGTGGGCGGTCGCGCTGGCCTTGGCCGTAGCGCCGATGTCGCCCGCGCAGCGGGCATTGTGCGATCCGGGCATGTTGGAGCTGGCCGAACCGGGCTTTGCGTTAAGCGCGCTGGCGTATCGCCAGTTGGAACGGGCGCGCGATGCGTTCGGCCGTCGCATGACTAGCCTGCACGATCAATACGATCTGCTGGTCACGCCGCAGTTGGCGACAACGGCGTTCGCCGTCGGCCACGAAGTCCCACCCGACAGCGACATGAAACGTTGGTGGCAATGGTCTCCATTTACTTATCCCTTTAATCTAACGCAACAACCCGCCGCCACGGTTCCTTGCGGCTTCGCCGCAAACGGTCTGCCGGTGGCGATGCAGGTCGTCGGAGCGAAGTTCGCAGACGCGCTGGTGCTGCGCGCCGCGCGCGCCTATGAGAAAGCGCACCCGTTTGTGTTGCCCGAAGCAACCTGATTGAGGATTTTTAAGCGCGAGAGCCGTCACGCAGCCAAAATTTATGCCGCAGCGATTGACGCTGCGGCGGTCAGGCGATAGATTGGGGGCTGGCGGTATGCCATCGGTGACTTCATTCGCAACACCGATGGGCGAAATCCAATACGAACTTAGCACGGGGGAGAATTTCAAGTGGATTTGTTACTAAAAATTTCAAACGCCATCGATTGGCTGAACGAGAAAATCGGCCGATCGGTATTATGGCTGGTGATGGTGGCAGCGCTGATTAGCGCTTTTAATGCCATCTACCGCAAAGTGTTCTCCGATAGTTCCAATTCTTTGCTGGAGATTCAATGGTATTTATTCGGCGCCATTTTCCTGTTGTGCGCGGCCTATACGCTGAAACACGAAGGCCACGTGCGCATCGACGTTATCTACGGCAGATTATCACGGCGCACGCAAACTTGGATTGATCTTTTTGGTACCGTATTTTTCTTGTTGCCGATTTGCATCGTCATCATGTGGTTATCCTGGCCGGCGTTCGTTGACGCGTACGTGCATCAGGAAATGTCCTCCGATGCCGGCGGCCTGATCCGCTGGCCGATCCGGCTCATGATCCCGGTCGGATTTGCGCTGCTGGTATTACAAGGCATTTCCGAGTTAATCAAACGTATCGATCGCCTGCGCACCGGCGACTATGGCGCCGCCCCAAAAGGAATTCACTAGTGGGCCACGAAATCATGGCGCCGATCATGTTCGGCGCGCTGGTGCTGTTCTTGCTGCTCGGCTATCCGGTGGCGTTTTCGCTGTGTGCCGTCGGCTTGGTGTTCGGCGGTATCGGCGTTCACTTTGGCTATATCGGCCCGGAACTATTTCGCGCGTTGCCAGAACGCATCTTTGGAATAGTGCGAAACGATGTGCTGCTCGCGATCCCGTTTTTTACCTTCATGGGATTAATTCTCGAGCGCAGCGGCATGGCGGAGGATTTGCTCGACACCATGGGGCAGTTGTTCGGGCGCTTGCGCGGTGGCATTGCTTACGCGGTAATCATCGTCGGCGCACTGCTCGCGGCCACAACAGGTGTGGTGGCCGCATCAGTCATCGCCATGGGACTGATCTCGCTGCCAGTCATGTTGCGCTACGGCTACTCGCACCAACTCGCCTCCGGAGTGATCGCCGCTTCCGGAACCTTAGCGCAAATCATTCCACCGTCGCTGGTGCTGATTATCATGGCCGACCAACTCGGCAAATCGGTAGGCGATATGTATGCCGGCGCCATGGTGCCGGGCTTAATCCTGACCAGTATGTATCTCCTGTATGTGTTAATGGTGAGCATTTTCAAACCATCCGCTGCGCCTGCCCTTCCGCCGGAGGCACGCACGCTCAAGGGCGCAAAGTTGCTCATGCGTGTACTGATTTCGATGGTGCCGCCACTGACCTTGATATTCCTGGTGCTGGGGACGATTTTCCTCGGCATCGCCACGCCGACGGAAGGCGGCGCCATGGGCGCCTTCGGCGCGCTGATATTGGCGATGCTCAAGCAACGCTTGAGTTGGGATCTACTCAAGCAGGCGATGGATACCACCGCAAAGGTTACCAGTTTCGTCGTATTCATCTTAATCGGCTCCTCGGTTTTCTCGCTAGTGTTCCGCGGCGTCGACGGCGATTTGTGGGTAGAACACCTGTTAACCAGTCTGCCAGGCGGTGCGTTGGGTTTTCTCATCGTGGTCAACATCATTATTTTCGTGTTGGCGTTTTTTCTCGACTTTTTCGAGATCGCGTTCATCCTCGTGCCATTGCTCGGCCCGGTGGCGCAAAAACTCGGTATCGATTTGATTTGGTTCGGCGTGCTGCTGGGCGTGAACATGCAAACATCATTTATGCACCCGCCGTTTGGCTTCGCATTGTTTTATTTGCGTAGCGTCGCACCAAAAATCGTCACGACTGGACAGATTTATTGGGGCGCCATCCCATTTGTCGTCATTCAACTCATTATGGTGGGGTTAGTGATCGCTTTCCCCGGCATGGTAACCAATTTTGTCAGCAAAACCGCAACATCGACTGGGCCGACCACGGTCGAGGAGTTTAAGGTTGAAGGCGAGACAGCAGGCCCGGCGCAAGAAGGCGGCAGTGTCGAATTCAATATCGAAGGAAACGAATCCAGCCCGGGATCTGATACAAATGACGATTCCAGCGTGGAGTTCAATATCGAAGGGGGTGGCAATCCGGCCAACGAAAGTCCACCGTCGCCACAACAGAAGTAGCAAGTTTAACTACAGCAATCAGAATAAATCAGAGCTTCCCTAACCTCCCCCGGCATCCAGGGGTAGGTTAGCGCGCCGTGACCGAGCGTTACTTGACCGAAGAAATGAAATTGTCCTGGGCCTGTTCGCCGATGCGGAACCACGCCACTTGCGCCTTACGAAACTTGTTCCACGGCTCGAAAATCTTCCTAAAGGTTGGATTTTTACCCGCTTCATCCGCGTAGATTTCGTAGGCCGACTTGTAGCAAGCGCTCATGATTTCTTTCGAAAATTGGTGCAGTTTCACGCCGTTATTGACCAGCCTTTGCAATGCGAGCGGGTTTTTGGCGTCATAGTTAGCGATCATGAGCGTGTTCGCTTCGGCGGCGGCAGTCTCGAATGCGGCTTGATATTCTTTCGGCAAGCTGGCCCATTGCTTTAAATTGACCACGAAGCCCAGCCCCGAGCCGGTCTCCCACCAGCCAGGGAAGTAGTAATGCGGAGCGACCTTGTAGAACCCAAGCTTCTCGTCATCGTAAGGCCCAACCCACTCCGCCCCATCGATCGTACCGCGTTCCAGGGCGGGATAAATATCCCCACCCGGGATAGTTTGTGGCACCACGCCTAACTTGGACCACACCTCACCGCCAATTCCAGGAATACGGAATTTCAGCCCTTTCAAATCCGCGAGGGATTTGATCTCGATGCGCCACCAACCCCCCATTTGGCAACCGGTATTGCCGCCGGGGAAAAAAGTTACGCTGTATTCTTTCATCAACTCGTTCACGAGCTGCAGGCCGCCGCCGTAATACATCCAGGCGTTGTGCTGGCGTTGATTGAAGCCGAACGGCAATCCCGTGCCAAACGCAAACGCTTTATTCTTACCCACGTAGTAATAAGGCGAAGTATGACCGCATTCCACCGTGCCTTGCTGCACGGCATCCAGCACTTGCAATCCGGGCACGATTTCTCCGCCCGCAAATGGGCGGATCTGAAACTTTCCACCGGTAATTGCGTTCAGCCGATTAGCGAGAATTTCGGCGCCGCCGAAGATGGTATCCAAGCTCTTGGGGAAGCTCGATGCAAGGCGCCAGCGGATAGTCGGCAGGCCCTGCGCCATGGCCGGCGCGGCCATCGCACCCGCTACAGCGGCCGCGGCGGTAGCGCCGGAAGATAAGAACTTGCGACGTTGCATATTGTGTTCCCCCTGGTGATTGGCAAAAAATGAGAGTGTGACGTCCCGCAAATAACTTTGCAAATGATAAAGAAAAACGCCCGCTCGAATTCGAGCGGGCGTTCAATAACTTCCTTGATTATAGGAAGGTCACTCCGAGGGATCGCCCCGGAGGATTTCCTATTACGCGCTCAACTGATTGCCGAGCGGGAGTTCACGGATACGCTTGCCGGTTGCTGCAAATAGCGCGTTGGTGAACGCCGGTGCGAATGGCGGTACGCCTGGCTCGCCCACGCCGCTGGACGGTACTTCGACTCCATGCGGAACGATGTGGGTGCGGACATCCATCGCGCCTTCACCGATACGCAACACCGGATAATCGTTGAAGTTGTTTTGCTGTACACGGCCGTTCTTAAAGGTGATTTGGGTGTACTTCGCGATGGAAAGACCCATCACCGCCGCACCTTCAATCTGCGACGCAATCCGCTCAGGATTCACGTGGAAGCCGCAGTCGATTGCCGTGTCGACGCGCGGCACACTGACGTTGCCCTTGTCGTCCACTGCCACTTCAACCACCGTTGCCACATAGCTTAAGAAGCTACGTTGTACCGCGATACCCATGCCGTGGCCCTTTTCCATCTTACGGCCCCAACCGGCTTTTTCCGCGGCGAGTTGCACCACTTTGCGCAGACGGCCGGTGTCGATCGGATAGGTTTCGAACGGATCACCGTAGTTCCACAACTCGCTGGTGACGGTCTTGCGCGGATCGACGATACGCGCCGGGCCTATCATTTCCAGCAAATAGTCTTTCTGATCCTTACCCAATTCTGCCGCCAACTCCGCAACCATGGATTGCATTGCAAATGCGTGAGGAATGTTGTTAACCGAACGGAACCACCCGATACGAGCATGAGAAACCGCTTCGCCGGTTTCCAGGCGCAAGTTCGGCACATTGAACGGCGTATCGATCAGGCCCAAGCCCAGTTCCAGCGCGCTTTCGCGTTTCGGATCGGGCATGAAGTTAGACATCAACGATGGCGAAACACTGCGTTGGCGCCAGGCGATGACTTTGCCGTCCTTGTCCAAACCAGCGGTGACATGCTGGTACGACACAGAATGGTAGAAGGCATGCTGAATGTCGTCTTCGCGCGTCCACACCACTTTGATCGGCGTGCCGCCCATGGCTTTGGACAGGATTGCCGCTTCCAGCACGAAGTCGCACTTCGACTTACGGCCGAAGCCGCCGCCCAGTAATGTAACGTTTACCGTTACATTTTTCTGATCGATGCCTAGGGTGCTCGCCACGTCACCGCGGGTACCGCCTGGGCTTTGTACGCAAGACCAGATTTCGGCTTTACCGTCGGCCACTTTGGCAACCGCTGCGGGCGGTTCCATTGTCGCGTGGGAAGAGTGCGGAATATAATATTCGCGCTCGATGACTTTCGCTGCTGTTTTGATCGCGCTGTCGAAGTCACCTTCGTTCCGCTCGATCTTGCCGGGCTGGCGGGCTGTTGCCTGCATTGCTTTTTTAAACGCGTCGGAATCGTAATTGCCGTTGGGTCCGTCGTTCCACTTCACGTTCAACTTATTGCGAGCTTGTATAGCTGACCAGGTGTTTTCCGCGATGACCGCCACGCCACCCAGCGGACCAAACTTCGCCGGGGCTTTGGTTGCGGGAATCTTGACGATTTTGATCACGCCCGGCACCTTCATGGCCGCGGCTTCGTCAAACGATACGACTTCGCCACCGACAACCGGCGGACGTGCGACAACCGCGAACTTCATGCCCGGAACGATGACGTCCTGGCCATAGGTTGCTTTACCGGTGGTGATGTCGTGCAGATCGTACATCGGCACGTTGCCCTTGCCGATGTAACGGAACTCCGCTGGCGACTTCAGACGCAGGTCCGCAGCACGAGGTACTTTAACTTCAGCCGCCGCCGCTGCCAATTCACCGAAACCCAGGGATTTACCGGAAGGAACGTGAACGACTTTGTGCATATCGGCGCGCACTTCGGTATCCGGGCAATTCCATTTCGTCGCCGCGGCCCGCTCCAGCATCAAGCGCGTTGCCGCACCGCAGGCGCGCATCGGCTGAATGAAGTGACGCATGCTGCGCGAACCGTCGGTATCCTGATTGCCGTACTTCGGCTCATCGCCAGGGGCTTGAACGATCTTGACCTTCGCCCAATCGGCGCCCATTTCGTCGGCGACGACCATCGGCAAACTAGTGCGCGAACCCGTACCCATTTCCGAACGGTGCGACACGATGGTCACGGTGCCGTCTGCGGCAATGGAAACATAGACATTGGGATTCCACACCACACCGCCGGGCATGCCGCCCGCGCCGGTGTTGTACTGATTTTCGTCCGCGCGCGCCATGGTTGGAACGAACTGCGCGGCGAGCACGAAACCGCCGGATACAACCACGCCCTTCAGAACATCGCGACGGCTTACGTTCTGGAAAATGGTGTCATTGAAGAATTGTTCGGTTTTCATCTTACGCCTCCTTTGCAGCGGTTTTAACGGCTGCAAAAATACGTTGGTAGCAACCGCAACGGCAGATGTTGCCGGACATCGCTTCGAGTATCTCCGCGTCGGTCGGATTTTTCTTCTCCGAGATCAACGCGGCCCCTTGCATGATCTGGCCGGCTTGGCAATAACCGCATTGCGGCACGTTATGTGCACGCCACGCCTTTTGCACCGGGTGATTGCCATCGGCGGACAAGCCTTCGATGGTCGTCACTTTCTTGCCTGACAGTTCGCCGACGGTGACAACACAAGCTTTCGCTGCCTTGCCATCCACATGCACGGTGCAGGAACCGCACAATCCTACCCCGCAACCAAATTTCGTTCCGGTCATACCCATGGTATCCCGGAGCAACCACAATAACGGCATCTCGGCAGGTGCGTCGACCTGCTGAGCCTTGCCATTAACGCTTATCGATATTGCCATGAAAAGCCCCTCCAAACAGTTTTATCAAAAACGCGATCCGGCGGAGCCGAACACGCGCGCCGACCGCTAACTTAGTGCTGAACTAATTGTTACTGAAATTACGTTTGTGGATTGTAGCGACTGGAAAAAGAATTCCGAACCGAGGTCACTGGGACCGCAGCCTGGTTCAAAAGGGTAGATCGTTAAAGGTAACTTCCGAGTTAGAAGTTGATCCGCCGGCCCAACCATGTGACATTCCTCCAGGTTTACTTTATTTTAGCCGCTCTAGCTTGCATAGTTATGACCCCAGAGCTGCATAGAGGGAAATTACCACTTTTAACTGGCTTGCGCTAGGGGTTTTTCCTATGGGAGGCAGGGCGCGGTCTTAAACACGAAAAATCACTGCGCCAGGACCCGCTCCAGTATTTCCTCTCACGGCATCGTGCCTTGCGAGCCAGTATTGGTGCGCCTCTCCAGGCACTCATTTATTAGCTCTCGTTAAGAGCTAAAAATCGCTAACTTGCGCGATCCGGCGAAAATATCCTTGGGCTTGAGGCCGTAAACCTGCCGGATCGAGTGGCTAAAGTGGCTGGAATCCGGATAACCGACGTTCAAGGCAATGTCGGTCAGGTTTTCCGCCCCGGTCACATAATGCAACAGGCTGCGCGCCCGTTTCCAGCTTCGGAATGTGCGAAACGGGACGCCGACTTCTTGCTTGAAAAGATGCAAAAAGCGTGAGTAGGAAAGTTGGGCGGACGCAGCGCAGTGTTCCGCGCCGATCGATGCAGGCGGTACGCGTTTAATCTCGTTTAACACGGCCGCGACGCGATGATCGAGTGCGCGTACCGGCAGCTCGCGGCCGAACAGGCTGAGATCGAAATCGAATGTTTCTTGATGCCATGTCCGTTCGCCGCTCGCGAGCCGACGATGAATACTCCGGACTCGTTGTGAAAATTCCGGGGCGTTGACGATACCGGTTCTCGCCCTTATGAATTCGGGCAACCGCTCCAGCGCGACGCTCTCCGGCTCGATCAGCAAATCGATAACGGTTCGTGCCTCGCATGCGACGCGATGGGAAAGATAAGGCGGCACAATCGCGACGTCGCCCGCTTGCCACGGACCGCCGGCTATACTCACCCGAATCGGCGCATCCAGCGCGACGTAAATGACCAACGCACCCAACGTACGCTCCGTGGGCGAGCCTAGCAAACCGGCATAAAACACCCGATCGGCGTTGATCCACATCAGTCGGTCGGAAGCGGTCATCGCGCAAAGAGTAACTCCGGCCTAGCCTGTGCGCAACCAATTCCATTTCCAAATCAAACAGAACGCGAAGGCGAGCCGCAGACAGTGCTGTAGCACGGCAAGGCGAAGCCGACAAAGTTGTGTTTGATTTAGAAGTGGAATAAACAGACGAAGTTCGCTATTTACCGGACCAGCGCGGCTTGCGCTTTTCGTTGAACGCGGCGAGCCCTTCCTGCGCGTCTTCCGTCATGGTCAAGAGTGCGATCTGACCTTCCATGTGAGTAACGGCTTCTTCGAAAGACATAGACGCTATAGCGCGCAGCGCATATTTGCCGCGCCGAATCGCCGTCGGCGATTTATCGGCGATGCGTTGGATCAGCCACGCGACTTTGATATCGAGCTCATTCGCGGGCACGACGTAATTGAGCAACCCTGCTTCTTTCGCTTCAGCCGCGCTGAACGGTTCGCCGGTAATGCACCATTCGCGCACCACACGCGGCGGCGCGAGATGCTGTAATAGGCTCAATACCTGCATGGGAAACACACCGACCTTCACTTCCGGCAAACCGAATTGCACCTGCTCGGCCGCCACGGCCAAGTCGGTCATGCATAGAAGACCCATGCCACCGGCCATACACGCGCCGTTGATGCGCGCGATACTCGGCAACGTCGCGTGATAAGCCGTGCGCAACATGTCGGCGTAATCGATGTTGGGTTTCGATAGATCGAACGCAAAGCCTTTTCCGGGCTGCAGATCGGCGCCGGCGCAAAAAGCCATGTCGCCCGCGCCCGTCAGCACGATCACGCGAACGCCCGCATCCGCGTGAGCTTGCGCGTAGCCGGTGCAAATTCCGGCGATGACTTCTTTATTTAAGGCGTTGCGCTTTTCCGGCCGATTAATGGTGATCCAAAAAGCGGCGCCGCGTTTTTCGAGGACGACGAGTTTGTTTTCGCTCATATCATTAATCTAAGGTTTTCACTTCCGCAATCACGCGCCGAGTGGCAACTTGATCACCGACGGCAACTTGTATCGACATAACTTTCCCAGCAAATGGCGCACGATGAACATGCTCCATTTTCATCGCCTCGACAACGATCATCGGTTGACCTGCAACCACGCTGTCACCAGTCGCGGCAAGGACCGTAACCACTCTTCCGTTCATCGATGCACGCAGTTTGCCGTCAGCAGATTTTTCCTCCAGCCGCACAGCCGGCGCGAGCGTCCTGTCAACGAGCGAGAAACTACAACCCGCATATTGCAACGTTAACAGCGTCTCAGCGCGATGAAACATCACGCACTCCATCACACCATTGCAGATAATTCGCGCAGTGTCCACATTCAGATCGGCGAGTTGCAATTCAAACACTCGCCCGTCGACGGCGACGTTGAAGGAATCGAGTTTGTTCGCGGTCAACGTGACATGGCGCGTGCTGCTATTTATCTCCAGGCGCATAGGTACTGGAAACCGATGGACCAAGCTACGTTCGCTGCTCGAATAGATTCGTTTGTTCGCCGTCTGCAACAACATCGCGGCGATCGCCATCGCTCGGCTCTCGGTTTCCGGATCGATCTTTAGTAACGTCTGCAAATGGTCGCCAATGAATGCGGTGGTCACTTCGCCGCGCGCAAAGATTGGGTTCGCCAAACAGCGCGACAAGAACGCTTGGTTGGTCGTCACGCCCAGCACGACCGTATCGTCCAAACCATTGATCAATTTTCGTCGCGCTTCTTCGCGAGTGGCGCCGTGACTGATGATCTTGGCGATCATGGAATCGTAGTAAGGGGCAATCTGTGCGCCCGATTCGAGCGCATGTTCCACGCGTAAATGTTCGGCTGCGCGCCAGCGGGCCAGCGTTCCACTTTGCGGCATGAAGGACTGCTCTGCATCTTCCGCGCACAGGCGCACTTCGATCGCGTGGCCAGCGAACAATATTTCACTTTGCTGCAACGGCAGCGCTTCGCCCACCGCGATGCGCAATTGCCATTCGACTAAATCCAAACCGGTGATGGCTTCGGTGACGGGATGCTCCACTTGCAAGCGCGTATTCATTTCCATGAAATAAAACTCGCCCGTTGCATCGAGCAGAAATTCCAACGTCCCAGCGCCTTCGTAGTCGATCGCTTTCACCGCGTTGACCGCGACCTCACCCATGCGCGCGCGAAGCGCCGCTGTGACGGCCGGCGACGGCGATTCCTCGATCAGCTTTTGATGACGGCGCTGGACGGAGCAATCACGCTCGCCGAGATGGACGGCATCACCGTGACGGTCGGCGAATATTTGTATCTCGATGTGCCGCGCGTTAGCGATGGCGCGCTCGAGAATGACGGTCGGATCGCCGAACGCGCTCTGCGCTTCCGAGCGCGCGCTCTGAAGCATGCCGATAAATTCTTCTGACGTGTGAACCAGCCGCATACCGCGGCCGCCACCGCCGGCCGTCGCTTTGATCATCAGCGGAAAGCCGATGCGCTCCGCCTCCGCGAGCAAGCGAACATCGCTTTGATCCTCGCCCTCATAGCCGGGGATGCATGGCACACCCGCCGCCATCATCAATCGCTTAGCGCGGGCTTTATCGCCCATTGCGTCGATCGCTTCGGGCGATGGGCCGATGAATACCAATCCCGCTGCACGGCAGGCACGTGCGAAATCGGCATTTTCGGCGAGAAATCCGTAGCCCGGATGAATCGCATCGGCGCCGGTTTTTTTGGCGGCGTCGATGATCGCATCGATTCGAAGATACGATTCCGCAGGGAGCGCGCCGCCGATGCAAACTGCTTGGTCTGCCATACGCACATGAAGCGCCTCGGCATCGGCGGTGGAATAAACCGCGACTGTCCGATAACCCATCGCGCGCGCGGTGCGCATCACACGCAAGGCGATCTCACCGCGATTGGCGATGAGGATTTTATTGAATGGCGTTAGATGACTCATCGCAAGCTTAATCTTCCCAAAATGTCATCCTGAGCGTAGCGAAGGATCTGCTGTTAACTGTGTCTCCACGAAGTGCAAAAGCAGATCCTTCGCGTTGCTCAGGATGACAAGTCATGGCCGTGCCACGGAAAACTGCATGGCCTGCGGCTCACGTACGTCGGCTTCGCGGCAAATCGACAGCACCATACTCAGCACCGCCCGCGTATCGCGCGGATCGATCACGCCATCGTCGAGCACGCGCGCGCTGGTCGTAAACACGCTCATCTGACTGTCGAAGCGCTCGATGATCTTGCGTTGCAACTCATCGAGCTTGGCTTGGTCGACCTCGCCCTTGCGCTTCATCGCGGCTTCGGTGACGATCGCCATCGTTCGCGCCGCTTGCTCGCCGCCCATCACCGCAGTCTTCGCATTAGGCCAAGAAAAGCAAAAGCGCGGATGAAAGCCGCGCCCACACATGCCGTAATTCCCCGCGCCGAACGATGCGCCGCAATAAATCGTGATCTGCGGCACCGAGGCATTGGTCACCGCTTGGATCATCTTCGAGCCGTGCTTGATCATGCCGGCCTCTTCATGCGCGCGGCCGACCATATAACCGGTGGTGTTGTTCAGATATAGAATCGGCGTGCGCGATTGGCAGCAGGCTTGAATGAAGTGCGTCGCCTTCACCGCGCCATCGCAATCGATGGGGCCGTTGTTAGTGATGATGCCGAGCGGCCAGCTTTCCAGCGTGATGTGGCCGCACACCGTGGCGCTGCCGTAGTTCGCGCTGAACTCGAGGAAATCGGAATCGTCGGCGATACGTGCAATGACTTCCTTCATATCGACGGGACGTTTGTGATCCATCGGCATGATGCCGAGCAACTCTTCGGCATCGTAGCGCGGCGGTTTGAAATCGCGCGGTATTTCAGTCGAATTAGGCCAATCGATCTTGGCAAGAATATCGCGGGCGATGCACAGCGCGTCGCGATCGTCCTCGGCAAGATAATCGCCGAGCCCGGAGATCGACGTATGCATTTCCGCGCCGCCCAATTCCTCCTCCGTGGCCACTTCGCCCGTCGCCGCCATCAATAACGGCGGCCCGGCGAGAAACGCGCGCGAACGGCCGCGCACCATGATGATGTAATCGGACAAACCGGTCTGATACGCGCCGCCCGCCGTCGACGAACCGTGGGTCACGGTCACCACCGGCAAACCCGCCGCCGACATGCGCGCAAGATTGCGAAACAAATTGCCGCCGCGCACGAAATCCTCGACTTTATAGGCCAACAGATTCGCACCCGCACTTTCCACCAATTGCACGAACGGCAATTTATTTTCCAGCGCCAATTCCTGAATGCGCAATTGCTTATCGATGCCCATCGGCTGCATCGCGCCGGCATCGATGCCCGAGTCCGACGCGCTGATCATGCAGCGTATGCCCGACACATAACCGATGCCGCAAATCACCCCGCCACCGGGTACGCTTGCCTCTAAATCGGGATTGTCCAATCCCAACCCCGCGAGCGCACAAAGCTCCAAAAACGGCGCGCCGGGATCGAGCAACAATGCGACCCGCTCGCGCGGCAACAACTGGCCGCGCTTTTCGAATCGAGAACGCGAAGATTCGGACGCGGCCATCGCACGCCGCTCGCACGCGCGCACGCGCTTGAGCAAATCGAGCAGGCCTGCACGATTTGCCTGGAACGCTTCGCTGCTAGCGGAAATCGCGGATTCTAGATTGGCCATGCTTCGCAGCGTATCAAATCGCGGCGATTAAATCTTGCGTGTAGTGGCTACGTTATGGAATGTCATTGAGACGCATTTTGAGACACGGGGCCAGAGACCGCGTAGATACTTGCTCGTGGCAGTGCCCGTGCCACGAGCCGCATCGGCACTGCCTCACAGGTCAATGATATTTTGAAGTTGAAGCGAAACAACGCTGGTGGGTCTGGTTGGACTCGAACCAACGACCAAGAGATTTTGAGAGCGGTCAGTAAAGACTCAAATAATCGACATAATTCACATAGATCAATAATTGCCCTGCTCAAAGCAGCCTAAGCGCAAACACCAGAAGTCATAGATTTTCATCAGCCGCGAGCGCTAACAATATCCGTCTTGGAAAAATCATTACCCTTGAATAGTAACGCTTCACCGCTGGCCTTGGCGAGCGCGTAGGAAAAACAATCGCCGAAGTTAAGTCCCGCCGGATGGCGACCCTTGCCGAAATCCGAGTATGCCTGACGCGCAAGATGCGCTTGCTCTTCCGTAACCGGCTCAATAACAAAACCTGCACGGCGCAGAAATGCATCGAGCTGGCGACTGCCCCGGTCTTGTGTCTGCGCTTCCACTACCACGGCCACCTCGACGAAGGTCGCCGCGGAGAGTTTGCAGGACTCTGCTTCGCTGATCGCCTTGGCGAATACTGCCGCGTCGGACTCTGCAAACATAATCGCAAGAATGGCTGAACTATCGACTATCACTTCGGCAGACCCAGCTTGTCATAAAGCAATCGAGCATGGTCAATTGGCTTGGAAGTCATGGACTCGGCGCAGCGCGCGCCGATTGCGAGAAGCTCGGAAGCACTCGGGCGGCGATGACGCTTAATGCGTTCCAAACGCTCTTGGATGGCAAGGGTCACGGCCTTGGTCATGGATTCGCCCGTCGTCTTGGCAAGTTCGGCGGCGAGTTCGTGTGTTTCAGGATCTTTAATATTCAGCGACATGATTGTTCCTTGGTAGAAAAATACCTATCTTTCTACCATACTTAAACAGGCGATCGGTTGCAAGTGCTTTTTGTCGAACTTCGCCGCGCTGCCAACATCGGTTTAACCAAGTCCACCGTTGCAGCCAACCTAGTTTTACGGGAAGGCGGGCAACATCGAAGGCATTTGGCAAATTTCCGCCAAACTCGACGCGGCACTGGAATCCACTGGTAAGTGGAAACCCGCGCCGATACTTGGTGGGTCTGG
The DNA here is from genome assembly GCA_963714525.1 of uncultured Pseudomonadota bacterium. Classification (GTDB taxonomy): domain Bacteria; phylum Pseudomonadota; class Gammaproteobacteria; order Burkholderiales; family JALYOK01; genus JALYOK01. The sequence continues at coordinate 263,435 of CAVQPB010000006.1, read as the reverse complement.
TTGGACTCGAACCAACGACCAAGGGATTATGAGTCCCCTGCTCTAACCGACTGAGCTACAGACCCGGTTGTCGCGCGCTGATGAATTCAGCGCGCGACAATTCGCGGAAAGTTTACTGTTCGTTGTCGATGAAGCTGCGCAGCCGTTCGGAGCGGGACGGGTGGCGCAACTTGCGTAGCGCTTTCGCTTCGATTTGGCGGATGCGTTCGCGGGTGACGTCGAATTGTTTGCCGACTTCTTCCAGCGTGTGGTCGGTGTTCATTTCGATGCCGAAGCGCATGCGCAGGACTTTCGCTTCGCGTGGCGTGAGGGTGTCGAGAATGTCTTTGGTGACATCGCGCAGACTTGCATACACGGCGGAATCGGACGGCGCAACAGTGGACAAATCCTCGATGAAATCGCCTAAATGCGAATCGTCGTCGTCGCCTATCGGCGTTTCCATGGAAATCGGCTCCTTGGAAATTTTGAGGATTTTGCGGATCTTTTCCTCAGGCATTTCCATCTTTTTCGCCAGCACCGCCGGATCGGGCTCCTGCCCGGTCTCTTGCAAAATTTGCCGCGAGATGCGATTCATTTTGTTGATGGTTTCGATCATGTGCACCGGGATGCGGATGGTGCGCGCTTGATCGGCGATGGAACGCGTGATTGCTTGGCGTATCCACCACGTCGCGTAGGTCGAAAACTTATAGCCGCGGCGATATTCGAACTTATCGACCGCCTTCATCAAACCGATGTTGCCCTCTTGAATAAGATCCAAGAATTGCAGGCCGCGGTTGGTGTATTTTTTGGCGATCGAAATCACCAGGCGCAAGTTCGCTTCGATCATTTCGCGCTTGGCGCGGCGCGCACGCGCCTCGCCGGTGGACATCTGGCGGCCGATCTCTTTCAATTCCTTGATCGGGATGCCGACCATCTTGTGCAGGTCGATAATGTTCTGTTGCTGCTCGACAATGGCGTGCTTAAAGCGGCCCAGTGCAGCGCTGTAGGCTTTACGTTGCGCGGCTTCTTCGACCACCCATTTGAGGTTGGTCTCGTTGCCGGGGAAGGTTTTGATGAAATACGCGCGCGGCATGCCGGCGGAATTGACGCACAATTCCATGATCTGGCGTTCGTAACCGCGCACTTGCTCGACCAAGCTGCGCAAGCTGTTGCACAACGCATCGACGATCTTAGCGCCGAAGCGAATTTGCATCAGTTCGCTGGAAATCTGCTCCTGCAAATCTTTAAACGCGCGGCTGCGGGCGCCTTTCTCCGTGAGCGCCTTGCGCATTTTTTTATAGGCGCGGCGAATGGCGTTGAAGCGCTCCAGCGCGTCTTGTTTCAGTTGCTCAAGATCGGCGGCGTTGGCGAGCGCTTCTTCATCGGGATCGGCTTCTTCTTCGTCTTCCTCTTCCTCTTCAACCTCTTCTTCCGGGTTGAATTCGGCTTCCATGACTTCGTCTTCGTTGGGATCGACTAAGCCATCGACCACTTCGTCGACGCGAATCTCATCGCGCTCGATGCGATCGGCAAGATCGAGAATTTCCGCGACCGTGGTGGGGCATGCGGAAATGGCCTGAATCATGTGCTTCAAGCCGTCTTCGATGCGCTTGGCGATTTCGATCTCGCCCTCGCGGGTGAGCAACTCCACCGTGCCCATTTCGCGCATGTACATGCGCACCGGGTCCGTAGTGCGGCCGAATTCCGAATCGACGGTGGTGAGCGCCGCTTCCGCTTCTTCGACCACATCCTCGTCGGCGACGGCGGGCGCGGCGTCGGTCATGAGCAGCGCTTCGGCATCCGGCGCCTCTTCATAGACTTGGATGCCCATGTCGTTGATCATGCTGATCACGCCTTCGATTTGCTCGGCGTCGACGATGTCGTCCGGCAGCGAATCGTTAATCTCGGCGTAGGTCAAAAACCCGCGCTCTTTGCCGAGCACGATGAGGTTTTTGAGCTTGAGTCGCTGCGATTCGATGTCGACCGGTTTCGCCTCCAACCTCGCTTCTGCTTTTCTCGCTTCGGCTCTGCGGGCTTCGGCTTTGCTATTGTTCGCTGCCATACGTGATCTCTATGATGCGGCGGGAAAACCCTAAATTGTACACTGTCTTAGAGTTCTTTTCACGCCGATTGTTCAGGGGTTATTTCGCACTCGGTGCTGCGTTGATCTTGAGATCCGCAGTCGATTTAGCCGTCCGGTAGCGAGCTTCAGTGAACTTCTTATCGAGTTCCTTTTTCATTTTGGCCAATCCATCCTGAAATACCACCTCTATTTGTTCCGCACTCCAGGAAAACTCTTGCTCTTCGTTGGCCAGAAAGCGAACGGTTCGATCCAGCAAAGATTTAGGCGCCAGATCGGCTAAACCCACCTCGATTTGTCCCGCCGCCTTGACGTCGGGGTGATTGCGGCAAAAATCAATGACCTGCCTTAAAAAAACCATCTCAGCATCAACGCTGTCTTGCAACTGCAAATCACAATCGTTAGCGAGCGCCGGTTGCGCCATGATCTGCGCCGCGAGCCGCAGCGGCATCGGCAGCGAGATGTCGCGATTCGGCGCGGTGGGTATGGTTCGGGAGGTTTGGCCCTTGGGTTTGATTTCCAGCAAGCCGTCCAGTTCTTCCCGCGGAATACCGGCGATTTCGGCGAAACGTTTGCGCAGCATGACGCTCAACACCGGTGCGGCGATCTGTTTCAGCAAGGGTTTTGCACTTTGCAGCAAGGCGGCGCGGCCTTCTTCTTTGTTTAAATCCTGGTTTTGCTGCAATTCCTGCAGCAAATAAGCCGATAAAGGAATGGCGTTAGTGAGCGCTTCCTCAAACTTATCGCGTCCATGGTCGCGGATGTAGCTGTCGGGATCGTGTTCTTGAGGCAAAAACAGAAAACCGATTTCCTTACCGTCGCTCAAGTGCGGCAAGCTGATTTCCAGCGCCCGCCAGGCGGCGCGGCGGCCAGCGGCATCGCCATCGAAACAGAAGATAATATGGTCCGACAGCCGCGACAGGCGCTGGATATGGGTCGCCGAGGTGGCCGTCCCGAGGGTGGCGACGGCGTATTCCACGCCGTGTTGAGCCAAGGCCACCACATCCATATAGCCTTCCACCACGATCACCTTGCCCGAAGCGCGGATCGCCTTCATCGCCTGGGTCAGGCCGTAAAGCTCGCGACCTTTTTCGAACACCGGTGTTTCCGGCGAGTTGAGATACTTAGGTTCACCCTTGTCGAGCACCCGGCCGCCGAAGCCGATGACTTCATTGCGTTGATTCCAAATGGGAAACATGATTCGGTCGCGGAAGCGGTCGTAGCGCTTGCCGCCGTCGCCTTCGATCACCAGACCCGCCGTCGCCAAGCTTTTTGCGCTGTAATCCGAAAACACCGCAGCGAGATTTTGCCAGCCGTCAGGCGCATAACCGATACCAAAGCGCGCGGCGATTTGGCCCGATAGGCCGCGGCGCTTGAGATAATCGATGGCGTTGGGGGATTCCTTCAATTGGCCGCGATAGTATTTCAACGCATCGCTCAGCAGCGCGGGCAAATCAACCCCCTCCTTGCGCCTAGCGTCCGCCTCCTTGTTTTCTACCTGCGGGACTTGCAGTCCGACGCTGTCCGGCCAGGTCTTTGACTGCATCGACAAATGGCAAGCCGTTGTATTCCATCAGGAATCCCAGCGCTGTACCGTGGGCCCCGCAGCCGAAACAATGGTAGAACTGCTTGGTCTGGCTGACGGAAAAAGACGGGGTTTTTTCGTTGTGAAACGGGCAGCAGGCAACGTAATTGGAACCGGATTTCTTGAGGTGGACCTGTTTATCGATAACGTCGACGATATCGACGCGTCCAAGCAAGGTCTGGATGAAATCCGGAGGAATCATCGCTTCATTATAAAGAGAAGCGATAGCGCGGGACAGAAAACTACGCCGAGAGCCGTGCCTTGATCAGTGCGGAGACCTTGCCCATGTCGGCGCGGCCGGCGAGCTTGGGTTTGAGTTCGGCCATGACTTTGCCCATGTCCTTCATGCCGGCGGCGCCGGTGCCGGCGATCGCGGCGGCGATGGCGGCATTGACCTCATCATCGCTCATCGCTTGCGGCATATAGGTTTGATAGAGCGCGAGTTCCGCTTGCTCTTTGTCGGCCAAGTCTTGGCGATTGGCGGCTTGATATTGGCTGATGGAATCACGCCGCTGCTTGATCAATTTCTCCAGGACGGCAACCACGTCGGCATCGGTCAAGGTAATGCGCTCGTCCACCTCGCGCTGCTTAACGGCGGCGAGCAACATGCGTATGCCCGACAGACGCTCGCTCTCCTTCGCGCGCATCGCGGACTTCATGTCTTCGGTGATTTGATCTTTAAGCGACACGGTTAAAAACAGGGGCTAGGGGCTAGGAGACTAGGATTTAGGGTCTAGGGACGTGAGTTTGCCACGTCGCACGCTCCCGCAAATCAATAAAGCTTGGGCGGCAACATCTGGCTGCGCAGGCGCTTGTAGCGGCGCTTCACGGCGGCAGCGAGTTTGCGTTTACGTTCGGTAGTGGGTTTTTCGTAGAATTCGCGAGCGCGAAGTTCGGTCAATAGTCCAGTCTTTTCAACAGCCCGTTTAAAGCGGCGCAGCGCCACGTCAAACGGCTCATTCTCTTTCACTCTTACTGTCGGCATGAAACTCCTTTCTAAACCTTCGATTGGGAAAACCATAGATTATACCTGATTTAGACTCGCGCATTAGACGTCATGGTTAACCGATAATACGTACAGGTCAGTTGCCGTGGGGTGCGCACGGCGCACGTTGTTTGGAAGTTGATTGATACAACGAGCCCGCGTGCGCGGGGCGCACCCTACTGAAAACCTACCTCACTGGAGAACAACCATCAAACCTTCAGCCGTTGCAGCTTGGCATACTTGCGTTCAAACCGGATCCACTGCCGGGCTCGATAATTTCCTCGCCGAAGAGGTGGTGTTCTACTCGCCCGTAGTGCACACGCCGCAGCGAGGAAAGAAAATCACCGCGCTATATTTGGCGGCCGCGATCCAAGTGTTTGGAAACGACACCTTCCGCTACGTAAAGGAAGTGATAGAAGGCAACGTTGCGGTGCTCGAGTTCGAGGCCGTCATCGATCAAATTACGATAAACGGCGTGGACATCGTCACCTGGAATTCTGAACACAAAATCGTTGAATTCAAGGTGATGGTTCGCCCGTTGCAGGCAATCAATTTGTTGCACCAGAAAATGGCCGCGATGCTTGAATCGATGAAATGAGGGAAGATCGTTGCGTTGCGCCGCGCTCACCCAACTTACCTTGTGTTTTGCCAGGAGCCGCGCCCCGCTTGCCTGCTGGCAAGGCATGGGTGTAGGCCTAATATCCATGCGGTTCTTCAGACATCTCACATTACGCGATTGTAGAATTTATAATGTCCACACAACCCTTAAGCAATGGAGTGTTTAATCGATCATGACTCGCTATCGCCACTCAGTTTCTGCGCTCGTTTTCTGCGCACTGCTCGTCGTCCCAGCGGTAAATGGCCTCGCTCAATCTTCGGCCGGCCCCAACGTGTTGCTCACCATTCCGAGCGACAATCCAGTCTACGAGCGCAACAAAGCGAACGTGCTGGCGTTCTATGACATGATGTTCAATCAGTCCAAGCCCGCGTTGGCGATGCAGCAATACGGCGGCGCGACTTACACGCAGCACAATCCCGAAGTGGCCGATGGGCGCGAGGCATTCATCGCCTATTTCGAGCGGATGGCAAAGGATTATCCGGGCAAATCGGTCGCGTTCAAGCGTGTCTTCGCCGATGGCGACTACGTCATCCTCCATAGCGAGCATAAGCTCCCCGGCTGGCGCGGCGGCAGTTGGGCGGCGATGGATATTTTTAGGCTCGACGATCAAGGCAAAATCGTCGAGCACTGGGACGCGCTGCAAAAAGTGCCGAAGAAATCAGCGCACTCGAATGGCATGTTCTAAACAGCCACACCACAATAACTAGAAGACGTTGAGTTTCGATTAAACTGATAGTCGTGGGTAACACGAGCCAGCCATTGAGGAGAGCGCTATGAACAGTCCAGAAAAAATTGACCTGCCTTCAGTCCATCAAAAAGTGAGCGAAGAGGAATGGCAACTGCGTATCGATCTCGCCGCCGCCTACCGGCTCGTGGCGCATTACGGTTGGGACGATTTGGTGTTCACGCACATTTCCGCCCGCGTACCGGGCGCGGAGCATCACTTCCTGATCAACCCCTACGGCATGTTGTTCGAAGAAGTCACCGCGTCGAGCCTTGTGAAAGTCGATATTGAAGGCAACATCGTCTTGCCTTCGCCTTATCCCATCAACCCCGCCGGATTCGTGATCCATAGCGCCGTGCACGCGGCGCGCGAGGACGCGAAGTGCGTGCTACACGTGCACAGCGTGAACGGCGTCGCGGTGTCTGCTCAGGAACAAGGCGTGCTGCCCATCTCGCAACAGGCCGCCTACGTCATGACATCGCTCGGTTATCACAACTACGAAGGCCTGGCGTTGAACGACGACGAGAAGCCGCGTTTGGTGCGCGACCTCGGTAACAATTCGTTTTTGATTTTGCGCAACCATGGCCTGTTAACCGTCGGGCCAACGGTCGCGGAGGCATTCGTGCACATGTATATATTCGAAGCGGTATGCATGATACAAGTGCGTGCGCAATGCGGCGGCAAGCTAACTCACGTCGATCCGAAAATTATCGCCGGGATGCGCGCCCAGGCCGCAAAAGCCACTTCGGGCGCCGGTCCCGGCGCGCTGAGTTGGCCGGGCTTGCTGCGCAAGCTCGATCGCATCGATCCATCCTATAAAACCTAAGGAAGCTCTAGCGTTCGCCGGGCCCACAGTAGACCGGCACGATCAAATTCTGGCCTACACTATTTTGCGCGAGTGGGTTGCTATTGTCGTAGTTTAGGCAATAGGTCACGATCGGGCCCTTGACTTTCACCCGCCCTTGGCCGCGCTCGTTTTTGATTTCTTCGATGGCTTTCTTATCTTTTTCCAATTCTTCTTTGAGGCGTTTTTCGGGATCGATTTTTTTCGGTTTGCTTTCTTCCGGACGCGTTCCCTCGATGGTGATGGACTCGAGTTCCTGAACTTCCGGGGGCGGCTCGACTTTTTTTTCCTCCGCTGCGCGCAAGCTAACAGAGAACGCCGCGGTCACTAGCGCCAGCATGGTAAGACGAGTAACGTTCATCGACATCATTTTTTCAATCCTTCCGGCACGCCGTTCGGGAACATGGCGCTGAGTTCTTCTTGGATTTTTTGCACGCGATTCTCCGGGCTGGGATGGGTGCTCGCGAATTCGGGCTGGCGGCTGCCGCCGCCGCTCGCCTGCGCAAGAATCTCCATCACACCGATCAACTCCCGCGGGTCATAGCCCGCCTCGGCCATGAGACGCAGGCCCAACTTATCGGACTCCAACTCATCGGCGCGGCCGTACTTCATGTTGATCAATCCGGCCACCATCTGCGCCATCTGTGCGCCACCGCCCGTCGGGTCGACACCGATCACGGCCGCCGTAGTCAGGCCCGAGGTCAATTTCTGTTTGGCGATGTGCTCGGCGGAATGGCGCGCTAACACATGGCCGACTTCGTGCCCGAGCACGCCGGCGAGTTGCGCCTTGGTCTGCAACCGGCCGAGGAGTGCTTCGGTAATAAAAATTTGTCCACCGGGAAGCGCGAACGCATTCACCGTCTGTGGGTCGGCCAGTAAGTGAAAATTGAACTGATATTTCGAGGTCTTGGCGACGGATTGTTGCACAACTTCGCTGCCGATCTGCTCGACCAACGCGCGCGCCTCGGCGTTTCGCGATAGGCCGCCGAACTGATTCGCCATTTCCGGCGCCGACTGCAGGCCCATTGCGATCTCTTCTTCTTCGCTCATGCTGATGTGCTGCTTTTCGCCGGTGATCGGATTCTGAGTCGTCGAACTGAAATATGAAATCAGCGAGAACGCGGCAATGACCAACGCGATAATAATACGAACCTTAAAACTGCCCATGCTTATCTCCTATTGCTTTTTTTCGAAGTGGTTTCGAACTATTTCCATATAAAGGATACTCGTCTTCGCCGCCTTGGCAAATAATTCCATTTCCAAATCAAAAAGGACGCGAAGGCGAGCCGCAGACAGTGCTGTAGCACGGCAAGGCGAAGCCGACAAAGTAATTTTTGATTTAGGCATGGAATAAGTTCAATATGCCGTCCAAACCTACGTAATCAATGCAGTACGTCGCGTGCGGGCGCAACACTGCCTTACCATGATAAGCGATACCCGTGCCCGCGGCGTCGAACATCGCTCTATCATTGGCGCCATCGCCGATGGCTATGATACGTCCGACCATGTCGATATTCAGCATGGCCGCGACCTCGCGGAGTTTTTCCGCTTTCCCGCCGGGGTTTAACAACGGCCCCACCATTTCACCCGTTAACGTTCCATCTATGATTTCGAGTTCGTTCCCGTACGCAAAGTTCAAGCCTAAACGCCGTTTCAAGCGCTCGGTGAAAAAGGTAAATCCCCCGGAAACAAGCATGGTCTTGATGTTCGTGCTCTGTGTAATGCGGCGATGAATTTCTCCGCGCCGGGATTAAGTTCCAGCCGCTCGTCATACACTCGCTCAAGCGCACCTGCATCCAGGCCCTTAAGCAACGCGACGCGGTAGCGCAAACTCTCGCTGAAATCGATCTCGCCATTCATCGAGCGCTCGGTGATTGCCGCGATTTCCTTTTTTAGCCCAAGATAATCGGCAACTTCGTCCAGCGATTCGATGTTAATGAGCGTCGAATCCATATCCATCGCCACTAACTTAAAGTATGAGAGTTTTAGTTCCGCCGGCACGAAAGCATAGTCCAAGCGCGCGACGCGGCAGCGCTCGGCGAGTTCAGGAAACGGCTTCGCGCCGCGCAACTTAAATACGTTCGGTGCGGTGTTTACAATGTCAGTCGCCTGCGCGAATTTGGCGATAACTTCAACATCGCTGCGATCCACTGCTAATCCCTGTAGCACGAGTAGAGTCTCGCGATGCTCCGCGACGGCGCTCATCCAAACTCAGTCAGCAGCGTTTTAACGCGCGCCACTCGCTGCTCCAATCCGGGCAGCGCCTCCGACACTTTGAGGCGATCGGGGCCCGCGAGCTTGTAATGACGATTACGCTGAATCAATTGAATGATGCGAGCGGCATCGATCGGCGGATTGGGAATAAACTGCAATTGAATGGTATCAAGACTGGCGTCGATCTTCGCCACGCCGAGGGGTTTCGCCAGCACCCGCAAGCGATGGCTTTCCAACAGCGCCTTCACCGGTGTGGTGGGCAAACCGAAACGGTCGATCATTTCCTCTTGCAGCGTTTCAAGATCATCCAGATCGTGCGCACTCGCCAGCCGCTTGTATAACACCAGAGCGCTCGTGAACGTCGCCGCAATAGTCTGTCGGCAACAATGCGGGCACATGAAGGTTGATTTCGGTAGTGACTTCAAGCGGCGCCGTTACATCCCAGGTCTTGCCTTTTTTCAGCGCGCGCACGGCGGACTCGAGCATTTCGGCGTACAAATTAAACCCGATCTCTTGCATTTCGCCGCTCTGGGAGTCGCCGAGGATTTCTCCGGCGCCGCGTATCTCCAAATCGTGCATGGCCAGAAAAAATCCGGAGCCCAAATCCTCCATCATCTGTATCGCCTCCAAGCGCTTTTTTGCTTGCGCGCTGAGGGCATCTTCCGGCGGCGTCAGCAGATACGCGTAGGCCTGATGGTGCGAGCGCCCGACCCGGCCGCGCAATTGGTGCAATTGCGCAAGACCGAACTTATCGGCACGCTCGATGATGATAGTGTTGGCGGTCGGCACGTCGATGCCGGTTTCGATGATGGTGGAGCAAAGCAATACATTGAAATGCTGCTGATAAAAATCCCGCATCACGTGCTCGAGATCGCGCTCGCGCAGTTGACCGTGAGCGACGGCGATGCGCGCCTCCGGCAACAGTTTCGACAGCTTCTCGAAAGCAAGATGTATGGTGTCGACTTCATTGTGTAGAAAATAGACCTGGCCGCCGCGTTTGAGTTCGCGCAGCACCGCTTCGCGAATCAGGCCCACGCTGTAGGGATGAACAAAAGTCTTGATCGACAGACGTTTTTGCGGCGCGGTGGCGATCACCGAAAAATCCCGCAAGCCTTCCATCGACATCGCCAAAGTGCGCGGGATAGGCGTGGCCGTAAGCGTCAGCACATCGACCTCCGCGCGCATTGCTTTGAGTTGTTCTTTTTGCCGCACGCCGAAACGATGTTCCTCATCGATGATGGTTAGGCCCAAGCGTTTGAACTTAACATCTTTTTGAATCAAACGATGGGTGCCGATAATGATATCAACCGTACCGTCGGCCAAGCCCGCTAGCGCGGCGGCTTGCTCTTTCGCGGAACGAAACCGCGATAGCTCGACGATCTTAACCGGCCATTCGGCGAAGCGATCGGAAAAGTTCTCAAAGTGCTGTTCCGCGAGCAAAGTGGTCGGCACCAGAATCGCCACTTGCTTGCCGCCGGACACCGCGAGGAAGGCGGCGCGCATGGCGACTTCCGTTTTGCCGAAGCCCACGTCGCCACAGACCAAGCGATCCATGGGCTTACCGGATTTCATGTCCTCGATGACCGCGGCGATGGCGGCGGCTTGATCGGGCGTCTCTTCGAACTCGAAACCGGCGGCGAAGTTATCGTAATCCTCCGGATGAAACGGAAACGCGAAGCCCTCGCGCGCGGCGCGCTGCGCGTAGAGATTCAGTAACTCCGCCGCCGTGTCGCGCACTTGCTGTGCAGCTTTGCGCTTGGCTTTTTCCCACTGGCCGCTTCCCAAACGGTGCAGCGGCGCCGCATCGGGACTGGCGCCGCTGTAGCGGCTGATTTGATGCAGTTGCGCCACCGGCACGTAGAGCTTATCGCCGTCGCCGTATTCAAGATGCAGAAATTCGTTCTCGCCTTCACCCAGATCCAGATTTACGAGGCCGAGATAACGCCCGATGCCGTGCTGCGCATGGACCACCGGATCGCCGATGCGTACTTCCGACAGATCCCGCAGCATCGATTCCGATGTGACTTTACGGGCATCGCGCCGCCGGGTTTGCTTGACTTGGGCAGCGTATAACTCATTTTCGGTAACGATCGCCCACTTGGGTTCATTAAGGATGAAGCCTGCATCCAAGGGCGCAACCACCAGAGCGAAGGTGTCGGCGCCCTGAACGAATGCGCTAAAGTCGTCGTAGGTTTTCGGCTTTAACCCGTAGCGGGTAAATAGCTCCAGCAAGGTTTCGCGCCGGCCCAGACTTTCGGCGACAACCAACACTCGTCCGGAAAAATTGTTGACGAATGCCGCCAGTTTTTCTATTGGGTTTTGAGCGCGGCGATCCACATCCAAGGGCGGCAACGGTTGTGTTGTGGTTGCGCGTTCCGCTGATGGTTTGGGAAGATCGATGCGGCCAAACGGTTTCAGCCCGACAAAAAAATCTTCCGCCCGCAGAAATAAGTCGGCCGGCGCCATGATAGGCCGCGTCCGGTCACCGCCCAATAATTGATGCCGCGACTTGACGTCGCGCCAAAACTGCTCGATGGCATCCGCCACATCGTGGTGCAGACAAAGCTGCGCATCGGGCGGCAAATAATCGAATAACGTCGCCGTGCTCTCAAAAAATAGCGGCAGATAATATTCGATACCCGCCGGAGCGATGCCGTTGCTGACATCTTTATACAGCGCGCTTTTCGAAGGATCGCCTTCGAATTTTTCGCGAAAGTTCTGGCGAAATAGGCTACGTCCCGCTTCGTCGAAGGGAAATTCCCGCGCCGGCAGCAAACGAATTTCGTTGACCGGATAAATGCTGCGCTGGGTGTCGACATCGAAGGTGCGTATGGTTTCGATTTCGTCATCGAGCAGATCGATACGGTAGGGAACGGCGCTGCCCATGGGAAACAAATCGATCAATCCGCCGCGCATGGCATATTCGCCGGGGCGCAAAACCTGGCTCACATTGGCGTAACCGGCGACGGTAAGTTGGGTGCGTAACGCCGCGAGATCGAGGTTTTCTTTCTGCCGCAGAAAAAAAGTGTGGGCCGCTAGATAAACCTGTGGCGGCAAGCGGTATAACGCGGTCGTGATCGGCACCAGCGCCACATCGCACGCATTGCGCGAAAACTGGTACAGCGTCGCCAACCGTTCGGAGGTCAAGTCCTGGTGCGGCGACAACTGATCGTAGGGCAACGTCTCCCAATCCGGGAGAAGATGAATCGCAAGTTTGGGTGCGAACCATTGCATTTCCGCCCGCAACCGTTGCGCATGCCAGGCCGTTTCCGTCACGATGACCAGCGGCCGGCGCTGACCTGCCAATTCGGCGAGCAACCACGCATCCGCCGAACCCGTTACCGAAGGCAGCGTAAGGTGTTTAGCGGATGGGGAGGGAAGAAAATCAAGGGTGCCCATGAAGGGCGCATTATACGGCCATCGCAACCCGCAGCCAGGCCGCCTGACGGCCACGGTCAGCCGAGCCTGTAGAAAAAGCGCTAAATCGCCTGGTTCAGGCGCGGCTTCCAGAACGGGCGGAACAACTCGATCTTCGGACAGCGGTTCATAACCACCTTCAGGCCCGCAGCCTCGGCCAACCGAGCCGCCTCGTCGTTGCGCACGCCCAGTTGCGCCCACAACACCTTGGCGCCGATATCGATCGCTTCGCGCGCGATCCCGGGCAGCGCATCGGAGCTGCGGAATACTTGCACCATATCCACCGGCCGGTCGATCGCGGCCAGCGACGCGTACACCGGTAGGCCGCGGATCGTGCCGCCAGCTTCGTTGGGATTGACCGGGATCATGTCGTAGCCCGTTTCGTGGAGGACCCTGAGCACGCCGTAGCTGAACTTAGTGGGATCCGAACTGGCGCCCACCATGGCGATGGTCTTCACCTCCTTCAGGATGGTGGCAAGATAGTCCGCAGGGTAGTCCTGGTCATGGTCCAAGTGGATGGCGTCGGTCATGGCGCTTCCTTCAGCGGGGTCGAGATGTCGCGCTTAAGCTCATGGGGCGCCAGCGGGCTGGCGAATGGATTGCGGTAGAGCTTGTCATGGCTCTCGACACCCACATCGAATGTGCAATCGGTCAGCGGCCGAGCGACGCAGAGCAGCACGTAACCGTCGGCGAGCTGCCGCCCGTTCAGGGCAACGCCGGCGCGCTGGTCGATCTCGCCCGCGAGCAGTTTCGCCGCGCAGGAGATGCAGCCGCCGTAACGGCAGCCATAGGGTAGCGATACGCCGTGCGCTTCGAGCGCGTCCAGCAGCGGCTTGCGCCGGTCGACGCGGAACGATGCGCCGCCGCGGTTGGCGAGTGTGACCGTGACTTGTTCCATCACAGCCAAATATCCGAGGTGCAGTCGCCACCCGGATAACGCGTCTCGTGACAGCGGGCGGGGCCGTTCGGCTCTTTGCCGAAGTCGACGAAGAAATCCGGGTTAATCGACATGCCGCCGTTCACGATGTCGCAGTCGACCATCAGCATGCAGCCGCCGTTGTGGCGAATATCCGGATAGAACTGATTGTCCCAGGTGGAGAAAAGCGACGTGGTGACATAGAGCCGCTTGCCGTCGAGCGAGAGCTGGATCATCTGCGGCCCGCCGGTCACGCGCCGGCCGTTGACCACAGGCGCTTTGTTGAGCAGACCGCCCATCCATACCTGGCCGGTGAACTTGGGGTTCGAGGGATCCGTGATGTCGTATTGGCGGATGTCCCCGTGCAGCCAGTTGCAGAAATAGAGGAAGCGGTCGTCCATCGAGATCAGGATCACGCTGATGAGGCCCGGCACCGGGATCGGCCATTCCGGGTGGCGCACGTTCTCGACATCGATGATCTTTTCCCAGATCCACTGGCCGTCTTTCTTGTACCAATGAATGATGTTGGACGATAGCGCCGCGCCGACGAAACCGTGACTGGAATCCGGGTTGTGATGGAAGCGCACTTCGAGCGGCACCAGCCCGTCCTCGCCCAGGTACATACTCTGCTCGACGCGCTTGTTCTTGAAATCCCAGAAGTGAATCTCGCGCCCGTACTTGAGCTTGCCGACCTCTTCGAGATCGAAGCCCGGCATGAAGGTATTCGGCGCCGCCCATTCGGACGAGACCATGACATTGTGGCGCGGCTGATACCAGAAGTCGTAGTTGAACTTCATGCCGCCCAGATCGTTTTCCCAGCGCCCGAGGATTTCGAATTTCTCGTTCAAGTGCAGGAAGCCGCCGGGCGCGTTGCCGCGTGCGTCGCCGAGCATCGAGATAATGATGTCGGAGCCGAGGCAGTGCACCGTATGCGGCGCCGACAAATTGGTCTTGGCCTTGATCTCGGCGCCCTCGATCACCTTGTGCAGTCGCGGCGCCTTTTGGTCGACGCCGCAATCGACGATGTGCAGATTAGACGAGCGCACGCCCGGCACGATCAGGTAGCGCCGCTCCTTGCTTGGATCGCCGTGGCATGAGGAGCAAGCATTCCAGCCCATGTGATGCAGCTCATCGCCGATGCCCGGCATCTCCAGCCGGCTGATGACTTGGCTGTAGGTGGGACTGTCCGGGTCCGCGTCGATGGTCGCCAGGTAGTCGGGTTTTTGAATGCCGGTGCCGATATAGAGCGCCACCGTGTAAAGGATCTTCTCGCGCGGGGCCTTCATCGCCTCGGCTGGCGAGGCGTAACCCGGGCCGCAGCAATGTGATCCGCCGTTCTCAGCCATGTTATTTCTTCCCTCTATTCCCGATTTGAACTAAGGAAGCTCTGAATAAGTCCGATTTCGTCGTGATACTGCGTTGCTCACAAAAAATATCTCCTTACATATCATTTATATGCTGCGTCGATATTTTTTGTTCGCGCCTTGTCTCACTTAGAACTCGAACTTATTCAGAGCTTCCCTAACAGATAGCAAATCGTATCACGCGCGTTCGCAGGGGGTGAAGGCGGGGTCGGCGAACGGAGCTGCTCCCTTTTGACATGGGGAATTAACGGACTATTTGCCGAAACGCTGCTCTAAAAAGCTCAGCAAACTACTGGCAGTAGGAAATCGATCGTTTGGCGATTTGGCAATCGCGCGGTCCAGCAATTCTTGATAGTCCGATAGGTGGCGCGGAAGAATGGGGATGTTGTCGTGCAGATGTTTATACACCAAGGCAACCGCGTTCTCAGCGTTGTATAGGCGTTTACCCGTCAACATTTCATAGAAAATCACACCCAGACTATAAAGATCGCTGCGCCCGTCGAGAATTTTCCCGGTGCCTTGCTCCGGGCTCATGTAATAGGGCGTGCCGAACACCTGACCGTGTTCCGTCAACTGCGTTTCTTCCGATGCGATCTTGGCGATGCCGAAATCCAAAATGCCCAAGGATCCGTCGGCGCGAAACATAATATTTTGTGGCTTGAGGTCGCGGTGGATTACGTCGGCCGAGTGGATCGCTTTCAATCCCTTAGCCATTTGCACCAGCAACGCGATGGCTTCGTTAGGCTCGATGCCGCGATCGATGCGCGCCTTGAGGTCGCCGCCGGCGAAATATTCCATCGCGATATAAACGTGTTGATCGGTATAGCCCTGATCGAAAATCTTGACCACGTGGGCACTCGATAGCTTAGACAAGATACCGTACTCGCGTATGAAACGGCGCAAGAATTCGTTCTCCCGGGATAAATCGGAGTTCAATAGTTTAAGCACCGTGAGCGCGTGATCCGATTCCCGTTCCGCCAGATAAACCGACGACATCCCGCCGGAACCGATTTTGCGCTGGACCACATAGCCGGAGATTTCCACGGGCCGTTGTTTGAAACCCGCCCGGTCTTCCGCGGCGATCGCGGCGCGGATGGTTCGCGGTGGCGGTTCGAATTCCTCGGTATCCTCGCTGACCGGCAAATCGGGTAGATCGAAGGCCAGCTTAGGCGGCGCGATCTCGCTGTGGGAAATCGCATCCTTCATGGAACCGACCAGCCGGGCCTGGGATAAATCGTGCTTGCGCAAATAATCGTGGGCGCCGGCCTTCAACGCCCGCACCGCGACATCTTCGCTCCCCTGCCCGGTCATGAAAATCACCGGCGGACACGCGCCACTGCGTCGAAACTCCTTCAGCCAAATCAATCCATCTTCCGCGCCCAGCATATAGTCGAGCAACACCACATCGTAGCTGCGCCACGGAAAATCTTCGCCGGGCTTGCCGCGGCCGATAGGATCCCAATCTTCGATTTTTGCCTGGGGCCATTCCACCATCACATAGTGACGCACTAAGTTCCGCATATCCTCCGAATCATCGATGATCAGGACCGAGATCTCTCTGCTTGTGGACCTGGAAGCCGTCGTCATTTACGGCGCCCCCAAAACACGTACGCGATACACCGGCAATGGTGTGGATTTGCCCTTGACGGTGAGGGGCTGCAGGGGTTCCGGCTGAAGGGCATCGACCAACGTATCCAAGCCCTGAAACACTGCCTCGGAAATCAATATCTCGTTGGCTTTGGCGTTTTGCATCAAGCGCGCCGCCACGTTGACCGCGTCGCCGATTATGGTGTAACTCATATAGGTCGGCGAGCCGACATTGCCGGCGATCGCTTCGCCGCGGTTTACACCGATGCCCAGCCCGGCCTCGATTCCATACAACGCCTGCCAATTCGAAACTTGCAATTGAAATCGCTTGATCATGGTGCAAGCCGCTTGCACCGCCCGTTGCGAGCTGTCGGATTGCGGCAACGGCACGCCGAAACCTATCAGCAGACTGTCGCCGGCCATGTTGAATACGGTGCCCTCATAGTCGTAAGCGACCGAAGTGATGAGCGTGAAGAAATCGTTGAGCAATTCGACTACTTTGCTCGGCTCTAACTTCTCGGCGATGCGAGTGAAGCCGCGCATATCGGCAAACAGCGCGACCACTTCCAGCCGCGACAATCGATCCAAGGGATTCTCGCGCTGATCGCCTTGATCCAAAATTTCCTTTACCAGTTTTGGCGAGACGTAACGCTCGAACATGCGGTGGATCCATTGCCGCTGTTCGATCTCGCGCGCCAGGCGCGCTTCTTCCAGCGCCTTACGCGCTTCCGTTAAACGCATCAGCGAGCGAACCCGCGCCACGAGTTCTTCCGGGTAAACGGGCTTCGACAAAAAATCATCGGCGCCGGCTTCGATGCCTGCAACCCTATCCTGTTTGCTGTGCAGCCCGGTAATCAGCACCAGCGGGATATCCAAGGTTTCGGGATCGGCTTTGAGCTTATGGCAGATCTCGAAACCGTTTGCGCCCGGCATGATCACGTCCATCAAAATCACGTCGGGTTTTTCGAAGCCGATCGCCGCCAGCGCCTCGAGGCCGTTGGTCGCTTGACGCACCTGATAACCCGCTTGCGTGAGATAGCGCACGATCAGCGCACGGTTGTCGTCTTGATCGTCGACCACCAGTACGTGACCTGGGACCTTCACCGTGATTTCGGCCGGCGATGGCCGGTTGGTGAACGAGCGCGTCACGATTTCCGACAGGCTCGGTGATTCATGCCCTGGCCGAATATCGTCGCTAGACATAACGAACTTCTAAATTCGAAAGATATTCCTTGTATTCATTCAGTTGCTTACGCAGCAGCGCTTGATCGCCGGTCTTGGCCGCCGCTTCGAGGCGTTTACCCATCTCGGTGATCTCGATGAAGCCGTAGCCACCTCCCACGCCTTTCATGTTATGTCCAATGATGCGCAGCGCAGCGTTGTCGGCGCGATCGATCGCTTCTTCGATCTGCAGCAAATCTCTTTGCCGATTCGCCAAAAATTTCGGCATCAGATCGGCGAGATCGGAATCCACTTCGATAATCAGTTTCTCGGTCATTACGCTCTTTCGGTTTTTTTACATTGAACGGGTGACAACCGTCGGCTGGGGTTTGGGTTCCAAGAACGCAGCGAGGATCCCATACAGCCGTTCGCGGTTTACCGGTTTCTCCAAATAGCCATCGAAGCCTTCCTTGAGCGCCCGTTCGACTTCGGGTCCCTTCGGGATGGGCGGTCATGGCAAAGATCGGCCGGGTGAAACCGCTTTCGCGCAGCAGCTTGGTGGCGGTGAGTCCATCCATTACCGGCATTTCCATATCCATGAATACGACGTCCGGCATCTCTTTCAGCGCCATATCGACCGCCTGGCGTCCATTCGTAACGGGGAGTACGGTTACGCCTTGCTTCTTGATGAGGCGGGTAACTAGATCGCGAATATCGTTATTGTCATCGGCGAGCAATATCCGTCCCTGCAGCCGTTCGCTCGTGACCTTCAGCATCGGCTGCGACGCGGGCACATCAGTTTCCGCACAAGCCGGCGCGGGAATGCGCAGGGTGAAATCGCTGCCCTTGCCGAGTTCGGATGCCACCGTAAGCGAGCCGCCCATGAGTTCACACAGGTTGCGGCTGATGGCGAGCCCCAGTCCAGTGCCGCCATAGGAATGCTGGGTGTTGTCGGCGCCTTGCTTGAATGGAATGAAAATCCGCTGCATCACTTCCGCCGTCATGCCGGGGCCGGAATCGGAGACTTTAATGCTGAGGCTATCTTGCGCCCAACCGATGCCAACATGCACCCGCCCGGTTTGGGTAAACTTGATCGCGTTGCTCAACAGGTTTAGCAGTACTTGCCGCAGACGGAACGAATCGATTTCCAGCGTCCCAGGCACGTCCTCAGCGACCGACGCTTTCAACTCGAGTTGCTTTTCCGCCGCCATGTTGGACACGGTGGCGATGACGTCGTCGACCACTTCCCGGATGCGAGCGGGCGTTTTGGAAATCTTCATCTGCCCCGCTTCGATCTTGCCTTGATCGAGCATATTGTTAATCAAGGTCATCAAGTGATGGCTGTTTTTATCGATCACTTTGGTGTACTGCCCGTGACCTTTTTCCCCGTGCTCGCTTTCGCCCACCAGCCGGTTGAAACCCATAATGGCTGCCAGCGGTGTGCGTAACTCATGGGTCATATGGGAAATAAACTGGCTCTTGAGCTTGTAGGATTCTTCCGCCGCGAGTTTCTCGTAGAACAAACGTTGGCGTTCGTTATAAAGACGCCACAGGCGGCGCACTAAGAAGAAAATAAAGGCAAGAAATCCGGTTAGCAAAGGAAAGCCGAGGGCGGTCGATTGCTTGTTGAGATAGAGCACCGATGACAAGCCGCCGATTAATACCGGCAGCAATACAAAACCGATGGCGTAGTAAAACGGATTACGGTTTTCCCGCTCGCGGAAACTGGCGATGGGAATCAGCAACGCAAGGGCCAGCAACAACACATCCCAGCGAAACACCGGCGGCGCAAGAACCTCACCTTTCTCTAATAACTGATTCACCTGGCCTAGTAGATGCAGCCCGGCGGTCCGGCCGAATAGCGTGTTCTGATAGTCGTTGATCGACTCGGCGGTACTGCCGATGAAGACGCGGCGGCCTTTGATTTTCTCGCCAATGTCTCCCGCCGGCTGCATGCCCATGGCGGCATAAAACACATCGGAAAAATGAAACCCCTCCATGGAGCGATGGTTACTGGGAAATCGTAGCCACACCGAGCCGTCTTTATCCAAGGGCCAAGCATGTTTGCCCATGGTAAGTTCCCGCGTCAGGCTGTCGTACCGAATCGTGGGCCGCGGCTCGCCGGCGAATATCGTCGCCGCCGACAATCCCGGCAAGACCTTGTCGCCGACCTGATGCAGCACCGGTATACGCCGTAATACACCGTCGCTATCCGGCGCCACGGCGATCACACCGGCAGCGGCGATCGGCTTGCCATTCCAAATAAACATCTCTCGCGGCATGATGAACTGTTGCCAGGCAAACGCCGGCGCAGCGGCGGGCTTAGCCCATGAAATATTGCCTAGCAGAGTTTCCGTATCCGCCGTAGAAGTGACGATGTAATCCTTCGCCAACACCGCCAGGGTCACGCCTCGGGTCGCCGCCAGAGTGGCCGCTAATTCCTCGTCCTGCGGCCGGCCTTCCGCGAACACAATGTCGAAAGTGATCGAGCGGGCGCCCGCATCGCGCAGGAACTCCGTCACCTTGGCATAGACCGCGCGGCTGTAGGGCCAGGCGCCGATTTCCGGCTCTAGGGATTTGATGCTTTCTTCCGAAACGTCGACGAAGATTATTTCGCTGAAGTCGACTTCCTGCGCCAGCCAACGCGACTGGACATCGTGCACCTGCAAATCGAGATTTTGAAAAAATGCGGTACGGGTCACGGCGTAAGCGGTGACCAACGCGACAAACGCGATGGCAACGGAGCGCAGCAAATCCGCAGGTTGCCCGAGTTTTACCAGCGAACCCAACATGCCAGCCCGGGTCATGTGAAATAAGAGTTAATTAGAACGCAAAATCAAGTGTTTGGGTAGCTATTTTAGCGTGAACTTGAGATAAAGCGCGCGTCGTGACGTATCGAATTTTCCGTAACGCACCACGCCACGAGGCAATACCAGAGCGCCTCTCAAGCCGCCATTGCCTACGAGCCAGTATCCATGCGGCTTCTGGCGCGATAGAAATTAAGATTGCGGGTACACGCGCCTCGTCGCTGTGCACTGAACTGTAAGTTAAACCCATAGGTATCGACTGAACCTCGACTGTTTTTACGAGTCCATTCGCTGCAATTAACGCGCATATGAGCCGTGTATACTCGTCGACAAGCGACGTCGCAAGAATCTATGCTGCGAGTCGATAAACCAACGGTAATCGGAGTCTTAACCCCAATGAGCACTTACTACGAGTCGGAAGACTTAAAAAAATTCGGCAACATCGGCGAACACGCGAAGCCGCTGGCGGACGAATTCTTCAAATACTACGGCATGGTCACGGCCGAGGACGGCGCGCTCACCAAACGCGAGAAAGCGCTGATCGCACTCGCGATTTCTCATTCGGATAAGTGTCCCTATTGCATCGACGCTTACACTACCGCCTGTTTGGAATCCGGCGCGAGCCCGGATCAAATGATGGAGGCAGTACACGTCGCAGCCGTGATGAAAGCGGGCATCACTCTCGCCCATGCCATACAAATGCAGAATCACTTGAAAAAAATGGTGTTGTAGAAAAACATCGGAGAATTCATGGCACGAACGGCTGTTCTAAAGAAAAACGAAACGCTACCTTCGAAGTACGATTTCGATCGGCTGCTGGAAGAGCGCGAGCTCGACCTTAAACCGCTCGGCATCGACACGCTGCAAGTCAACGTCACCAAGCTTTGCAATCAAGCCTGCCGCCATTGCCATGTGGATGCTTCGCCTGCTCGCAAAGAAATGCTCTCGCGCGCCGGCATCGAGTGTTGCCTGAAAATCTTGCAAGATCATCCGCAGATCAAAATCTTGGACATCACCGGCGGCGCGCCGGAACTGCATCCTGATTTCGATTGGTTTGTCACCGAAGCGGTTCGGCTCGGCAAACACGTGATGATTCGTCATAACCTCACGGTTGCATACGACGGCAATCCACAAACCGGCGAGAGCAAAGAGTATTTGCACAATTTTTTCGTCGCGAATCGCTGCGAAGTCGTGTCGTCGCTACCTTACTACCAAGAATATTTCACCGATGCGCAACGCGGCAGCGGCGTGTTCCAAAAAAGCATACGCGGATTGAACAAACTTAATTCACTGGGCTATGGTGTCGAAGGATCGGGACTCAAACTCAATTTGGTCTACAACCCGGTCGGGCCTTACCTACCCGCTGCGCAAGCCACCCTCGAAGCCGACTACAAACGCGAACTGAAAACGAAATTCGACATCGTCTTCAACCAGCTTTACACCATCACCAACATGCCCATCAACCGCTTCAAACTGCATCTGGATAAATCCGGCCAGTACGAAGCCTACATGGATAAATTGTTAGCCGCGTTCAACCCCACCGCCGCCGCAGGCGTGATGTGCCGCAACCTCATCAGCGTCAGTTGGGAAGGCAAACTCTACGACTGCGACTTCAATCAAATGTTGGAAATCGAAGCGGAAGGAAAGTCGGGAAAAGCGCCGAGCATTTTTGATTTCGATTTCGAGCAACTGTTATCGCGGCGCATCCGCTTTGACGATCATTGCCTTGGATGTACGGCGGGTGCGGGATCTTCGTGTGGCGGTGCGACGGCTTAGGTTTTAGTTATAAGCTACGCCGCCCCCCATCCCGACCTTCCCCCGCTGCGCAAGGGAAGGATGTTACGGAAAACATCCCCTCCCTTGCGCAGCGGGGGAGGGTTAGGGAGGGGGCAATTGGGCTGGCGCGCAGATGCGTAATACCTGTTCAACATCGCTAAACCTCACGGCCGTTTATCTTTCACATCGATGTAGGAATCTGGACCGTCGACGTGAAGATAAATCACGCATTCGCCCTCCAAACACTTGGCCCAATGAATCCACTTCGCAGGGATGTAAGCGTACTCACCCGCTTTCATAGGTTTACCTTTGGAGTCGTTCTCGCCTCCGATGGCCCACGCGCCCTTGGCGAGGATCACATGCTCATTGTGGATATGCCAGTGTGGTGGAAACTCGTACCCTGCCGGCACGCGGACGTACAAATGGTTTGCCTCCTTTTCGGGGTTGCCGCGAAAGTAGGAGATTTCACACGCGTCTTTCGGGTTCTTCGGATCACAGGGCGACCATTGAATGTCCGACGACTTGACTGTCTGAAATTCCTCCGCCGCGAACACTGATAGTGAGGCGGAGGTGCAAAGAGTTGCGAGAAATAACGTGTAGGTAACGCGCATGACTTTCTCCTCTAGGGTGGGTGTACGACGGTCTCATTTTCCCTAACGTGGTTTCGGAAATCCTTCCGAACCACTGTGCGATCCTATCGTTTTCAAAAGCCAAAATCCCCACCTGATCAGGTAGGAGTTGAGCATGACTGTGGATACAAACGGGCCTGAGCACCCCCATGGCCTTCGGCCAGTGGCTAACCTTGGGCTACCCCGTCCCAGCATTCCCCCGCTTCGCAGGGAAAGGGGCAAATCCCTCATTCCCTCCCTTCTTTAAATCTTACGGCCGTTTATCTTTCACATCGATGTAAGAGTCGGGACCGTCGACTGAATAGTAAGCGACGCATTCTTCCGCATCGCATCTGCCCCAGTGAATCCATTTCGCAGCCTCGTAGGCAAAGTCACCAGCGCCTAGGGCCACGCCTTTCGAGTCATTCTCAGCACCAATGACAAGCATTCCCTTAAGGACGACGAGGTGGGAATTACTGGTATGCCAATGCGCTGAGAACTCGTACCCTTTTGGAATACGGAAGTACGAGTGGTTTGGCTCCTTCTCCGGATTGCCGCGGAAATAGTTAACCTGGCATGCATCTTTCGGGTTTTTCGGATCGCAGGGCGACCATTTAATGTCAGACAGCTTGATGGCTTGAAATTCATCTGCCGCGAACGCGGCACAGGTAAAGTTTAGGCTTGCGAACAACAAGAGTGAGGTAGCGCGCATTTTTGACTCCTTGAGGGGTAATGGTTGGACGTGAGATATTATTTTCGAAACGAGACCGTGCGCCAATCCGACACATGCAGCACTACATTTGTAGTACTGCAAATGTAGTAGTCCATTGCCGATTTGTTAGGCGTAGACTTATTGATGGCAAAGTGGCCTGGTATCCGAGGAGATTAAGGTGACGACATCAAATTTTTCACACTTTACTCGCAGACGTTTTCTTTCAAGTTCGGCTGCACTTACGGCGGCGCCTTTACTTTATAAATCCGAAAACGCGCTCGCGGGACCTCCACCAGAAATCACAACGATACGGCTCGAGAACTTTCCCGCAATTTGCATGGCGCCCCAATACCTCGCCGAGGAATTGCTCTACGCGGAGGGCTTTACCAAAGTTGAGTACCGCGAAAACCCCGCCAATGTGATGCCCACCGGATATCGATTTCGGGATGTTGGGGGCGGCGCTTCTCACTTCGGATTTGGACGCGAACTCCCAGTGGATGTGTATTGCTGGCTCGCACGTGGGATGTCAGGAACTGGTCGCCAATGATCGCGTGCGTTCGCTGAGCGATCTAAGAGGCAAGGTCGTCGCGATTAGTGGGTTAGGTTCGGCGGAACAAATCTTCATTTCCAGCGTCGCGGCCTATGTGGGCATCAACCCGAAGACCGAAATCAACTGGCTGGTAGCTAACAGCAGCGCTGGTGCGTTGCAGATGTTCATGGAGGGCAAAGCGGACGTTTACTACGCGTTCGCGCCGCAACCGCAGTTGCTCAGAGCGAAGAAGATCGGCCACGTCATTTTGAATACCACGGAAGACAAACCGTGGTCGCAGTACTTCTGCTGTTTGATCGCGGCGCGGAGAGATTTTGTGCGCCGTTACCCAATCGCAACGAAACGGGCACTGCGCGCCCTACTCAAAGCAACCGACATCTGTGCTCAAGACCCGGAGCGCGCGGCGCGGTTCATGGCCGAGAAGGGTCACGAGCCAAGATACGAATTGTCGCTGGAAGTTTATAAAGAATTGCCGTTTTCCCGTTGGCGCGAAATGAGTCCAGAAGACACGATTCGCTTTCACGCGCTGCGCTTGCACGAAGTCGGCATGATTAAGACATCGCCAAACAAGCTAATCGCACAAGGCACCGATTGGCGTTTCTTGAATGAATTAAAGAAGGAACTAAAAGCGTGATTTGCTTTTTTACCAAAGCGTCTTCAGCAAATCACTATCGAGAATGCGCTGATCCTTGGTCACCAGCGTCAGCCCAAGCGAGCGAGCGGTGGCGCCGATCAAGCGATCGGCGGGATCTTGCGGAAACGTTTCTGGGAACATCGTCGACAGCGCCGCGATTTCGGGAGTAATTTCGTGGACGATAACACCGGTATTCTCCACGACCGATCTAACGCTGGTTTCCACCGTTCCCGGCGCGCGCAATCGTCCGAGCGCAAACAGCATCGCGAGTTCCCAAAGGCTGATCGAGGCGATCGTTATCCCGCCCGACTCCGTTGCTTTTCGGATAGCAGTGGTGGCGCGCCGCGACAGACGCTTGGGATCGATTGCCAGCCAGACCCAAACGTGGGTATCGAGCAAAATCATCTCAGGCGATTTTCCAAGCTTTGGTATCGACCAGAGGCGACTCAATGTCGCCGATGATTTCGATCTCATCGGCTAAACAGCCAAAAACATCGCGCTCCGCGCCCTCGATCGGCACGAGTTTCGCGACGGCTACACCTTTCTTAGTAATCGTCACCGGCTGGCGACGTTTGTTTACGTCGTCCATTATGCGCAGGCAATGAGTTTTAAATTCTCCGGCGGGAATGGTCTTCATGGTCATCTCCTTACGACTATGGTTATATTTTAGTGGTTTTCTTATGATTTGCGCAACCCGCGGGCGATTTACGAATTAATCGAATATGGAATTGGCCGCGTGAATTTCGATACTGAATGCTTGGATAGTCTGATGGATACTACATCCACCGGTATGCCTTGCCAGAATCTCGTATCGATGCGCCTCGCGGGCAGGCAACGCTTTAGAAATAGGCCGCGCAATCTGAAGTTGCAGTTCGCATTGGATAAATTTTTTTAAGGGAGAGAATGATGTCTACGATTACCAGGCGCGATTTTCTACAAACGTCGACCGCTTTGGGCGTTACATCAATTCTTGGCGTGCCTAAAATATCGCAGGCCGAACCTCCGCCGGAAATCAAGAAAATCCGACTGTTCCACGCGCCGTTTGCGTGTTTTGCGCCGCAGTACCTCGCCGAGGAACTTCTACGTTTGGAGGGGTTTAGCGAGGTCGAATACATACCCGGCGATTTCAGCGTTGCCCAACCCGGGCCAGCCGCGGTCGCAAAGGGCGACGTGGATTTAGTCGTATGGGACGCAGCGCAGTGCGCGCGGTTCTTGGATGCCGATCAGCGTCTGACTGTTCTCGCTGGATTGCATGCGGGTTGTTGGGAACTGTTCGGCAGCGACCGAGTCGACAGCTTGCGCGATCTCAAAGGTAAAACCATCGGCGGCTGGGGAGGAGACTACACCATTATTGCCAGCATGCTGTCGTATGTGGGCATTGATTCGAGGAAGGACATTAAATGGATTACGACCAAAGAATTTGATGACCCGATGCGGTTATTTCTCGAAGGCAAGACCGACGCCTTCATTTCATTCGCGCCACAGCCGCAAGAAATGCGCGCGAAAGGTATCAAAGCGAAAGTGATTGTTGACACCACGGAAGACAAACCCTGGTCGCAATATTTTTGCTGCATGATTTCAACCAATCGCGAATTCATGAACCGCAACCCGATTGCAACCAAACGAGCGCTGCGGGCGATGCTGAAAGCCGCCGATCTGTGCGCGCAAGAACCGGAGCGCGCGGCGCGTCTGCTCGAAACCAAAGGGAATCAAACGCGCTACGAATTAACGTTAGAGGTATTGAAAAAACTCCCCTACCGCCGTTGGCGCGAAGCTAGCCCTGACGACACGCTGCGCTTTCACGCGTTGCGCCTGTACGAAGTTGGAATGATAAAGACATCGCCAAACAAGCTCATCGCACAAGGCACCGATTGGCGGTTCTTGAATGAATTGAAGAAAGAATTGAAGGCTTAACCGTTATGCATGTGCTTGAAGATGCTCATGGATACTGCGTCTGCAAGCATGCCATGCCACGAGCCAATATCCATGCGGCACACCGGCATGCCGTCCAACTCAATTGGGTTACTATGAATTGCGGCTTAAGACAGCCAATCCAAAACCTTCAGTCCTTTCATGCCCACGAACTCCGATCGGATCGCCGAGATGCGGATCACCGTCGAACACCGCTCGCCTGGCGGTTGATCAAATGAATGCAGATATCCGTATCGAGCAGGACGAGCATCAGAACTTGCGGTTCTGCGGCGGCGCGTGCTCACCGCGCTCAATGACACCCTCGAAGTTTTGCAAGACGCTCATCAGATCGTCGAATGCATATCGCCGCGGCAATAACAGTACGCCACCCGCATAGCGCTTGACGATAACCTCGTCTTCTTCGAAGCGGAACTCCTTCGGTAGGCGAACGGCCTGGCTATTGCCGTGTTGGAATATTTTTGCGGTTTTCATGGCGGTGGTTAGAGAATAGATACATGTAGTATGTATTCTTGATTCCTATGAAGCAATTTTTTGCTGACGATGGTAGTGATCTCCCGAAGTATTTATTGACATCGAAATGCCCCCTCCCTAACCCTCCCCCGCTTCGCAAGGGAGGGAAATAGTTTCGGCTCCTTCCCTTGCGAAGCGGGGGAAGGTTGGGATGGGGGCAACGGTCACTAGAAAATAAAAATGTTGCTACGCCGCTGTGGCGATTTCAAGTTTTCCGCCATGGCGCATTCGTTCTTTCTGAATTTTCTGAATCATGTCGCGTGCGGCCGCATCGCAGTACGGCACGCGCCTTAAGTCGAGCACCGTGTGGGTCACTCGGGTCGCTGCGCAGATGTTTTGCGAGCCGATCTAGCGATGCGTAATACAGATTGCCATCGACCACGATCTGTTCTTGATCGCCTACTTTCGAAATAGCCAAATCCACTTTGGAGACGCTGGCGACGAAAAATGCAACGGAGGATGCGATGGCGACGAAAATCCCGACCTCCAAGCCCAGAAACAGCACGCTGAGCAGCGTGACTAAAAACACGGCGCCTTCTACCCGGTACGCCAGAGACTGACGCTCGCCCTGAATCATGCCGATCCCTACCAGCGCCAGTACGCCGGCAATGGCCGGCATCGGTAGCCCGGTCAGAAATGGTCCCAGCGCCCACGCAATAAATACCACCGCCACAGCGGCGATCATGCCGGAGAGCGGTGTGCGCGCGCCCATTTCCACCGCTACGCTGGTGCGATTGAAGCTGCCGGAACCCGCGAACGTGGAGAAGAACGGACTCAACATATTCGAGATGCCTTGGGCGAACACCTCCTTGTGTAAGTCTACGTCGCTGCTGACATTTGCCTTGAGATCCCGAGCGATAACCAGCGACTGCGCCAAACCGAGCACAGCGATGGCGATCGCATTGGGAAACGCTTGTTCGAGGAACAGCCAATGTTGCGGCCCCAAATGCGGCAGAATGAAAGGTAAAGCCTGAAAGGTCACGTGACCTAGCAGTTCCACCTGTGAATTCACCGGTCCTGCGATGGCGCAGATCGCCACGCCCACCAAGCTTCCCGCCACAGTCGCGGCGATAATGTAACTTCGCGGCCAGCGCTTCTTCAGGTAAAGGCCGGATGCAATAGTGACCGCACTGATTGCCACTGCATATGGGTTCACGAGCTGCGTCCACGATACGATGGCGAGATAAAATTTTTCGTAGAAGAATTGTGTTGAAAGAGGCGCGAGTCCAAGCGCGCCCTCGAGTGCCGAGCTAATGAGTAAAACGCCGACTCCCGCCTTGATGCCCGAAATCGCAGCCGGACTGAAATAGCGAAACAACATCGCGCCGCGCAGCAGCCAGATGACCAACTGGATCAGCCCGACCAAGAGACTTAGAACGAGAACGAATTCGATGTATAACGGACTGCCGCTGCCAGCGAACTGAATGGCCGTCAGGCCTAACAGAATCGACACCGCGGTATTGGGCCCACCGACCAGGGGCGAGTTGCCGAATAGGCTGGACAGGAACCCCACGAACACGGCGCAGTAAAGGCCATATACCGGCTGGACACCAGCGAGATAAGCGAAGGTGATGGCTTGCGGAATGACTAGCAAAGCGCCGGTTAGCCCGGCGATGAATTCCCGGCGCACATCAACCGTCTTGTGCCACGAAATGTCCGGAAGCACTTCGCGCAATAAAGTCGCGAAGCGCGCTTTCATCAGTTCCCCTTGCCGACCATGGCCGAAATACTGCGGTAAATTTTCTCCGCCAGTTTTTTAAGGCGCCCCTCGCGCGGATCGAACGGCCGATGTTGAAGTTGGATAAACGCGGCGACGTCGAATGCTTCTTGATGCGTGAGGCTACGCTCTTTCCCCATCGGCATATTGGCCCAGATAAAGCCGGCAATTTTTTGCACGTTGTGGAGCCCCGCGCCGGCGTTGTAAGAATCGACACCCCACAGCGGCGGAGCGGCGGCTGTGCCATGACCATCCGCGCCGTGGCAGGCGGCGCATTCGCGCTTGAACACCGTTTGCCCGCGCGGTGGATTCGGATCAGCATCCGGTCTCCGGCAATGTCGGCACGCCGAATCCCACTGGCGGCCGCCCGATCACTTCGCCCTCGGAAAGATAGTGGATATACGCCGCGACCGCCTGCACCTCCGGCGCTTCTTCCGGCGGCATCACACCGTTGAGGCTGTACATAAAGCAATCGCGGATGCGCAGCCCAATGCCGTTGCGTACGCCGTTTTTCGAGCGCCATTTTGGATAGACTCCCGCGACATTCAACGGAAAACCATTCGGCTGCGTGCCGCCCTTTAAATGGCAACTGGTGCAACTTAAGCGGCTGCCGGCGTAACGTCCCGCGTAGCGATTGGTTTCCATCACGATGTTGTAGCCGAATACGACATTGCTCTCGTAATCGTCGAGCACGGCGCGGGCTTTGAGTTCTTCGATGGTGGGCCGTGCCATTGCCAGTAGCGACCAACCGAACAACATGCCCATCGCAAAAAAGACGAGAAGCATGCGCTTTGCAAATAAAACGGATTTGCTCCAAATCGCATGCCCGCCCTCACCCCATCCCTCTCCCGCTCGCGCAGGAGAGGGGGTATCTCCTCGCCCCGTTTGCGGGGAGAGGATTAAGGTGAGGGGGCTTCGCTCATTTAATTTACCCACAACACTACGATGTCCGAATCCAAACTCACCCAGCAAAAACATAAGAACAACCCTTCGCTACAGCGCCTTGGCAAGCCACGACACCCGACGGCGCATGTGAAATTCCCGGCAGGGTCGCGGCCATCCATTCGCTTTTAATCTCGTCATGCTTCAAACCCTGAGCTTTGGCGATTTGGCCGCTGTAGTAATGGATCGCCATATCGCACGCCGCAACTTTGACGCCGCGCTCGATATGACTTTTCAGTGTCATGTCAGGCACATCGGCATCGACCGGCGTCGTGTAATAAGGATGACGCACCGCCGGCGCCGAGGTCTTTGGATCGTTGATCTTGAAATATTCACCCAGCTTGTATTTCTTCCACATGGAATCGTCCAGTGCAAACGGAATCGCGTTATGGCGAAGCACCATCACCGTGCCGAGCTCGTTTTCCTTAACGCCATACGCTTGCTGGCCAGTGAAAAGGTATACCCATGCCCAGGCAATCGCCATGCCATCGTATGGCTCGCGCACATCGAGCACGACCTTTTGCTTGCCGGAAATACTATCGAGCCAGCGGGTGAAGTCGGTCGGGTCGCCGGTCGCCGCGGATGCTGTTGCTGCCGGCAGCGCTGCACCAATGCCGACCGCCGCCGCGGTCGCAGCCAGTTGCAGAAAATCACGCCGATCGAGTTGAAGTTTCGCGTCTTGCATTTGGGTCTCCTTTTGCTGATGAATTTATGAGTTCACGCCAGGCCAGATTGCCTGGCCGCGTAGTCGGAATCCTACCCGCTTCAGTTCTAAAAAAACCTACCTGTTCAGGTGGGAGTTGAAGCCATTGTCACCGGTAACTAAAAATTCTGAAATCCGACAGATGCGGTACTACATCTGTAGGGTGACGTACCCCGAAATGAGGAATCGCGCAGAGAATTAGCGCTCTCAAGCCAAATCGCTACGACCTCACAAAAACCTAACACCCCTACATATGTAGTACTACAAATGACCTAGTTCATTTACAGCACAACAGGCGTAGACTTTATTCAAGCGAGATATTTGAGCAATCCGCGTATAGCCGGCGTGAAATAAGGGAATTGAAGGAGGGATTGAAAGCTTGCGTGCCCCAATCCCGACCTTCCCCCACTTTGCAGGGGAAGGAGCTTTTTATCCCCTCCCCTGCGTAAGCGGGTGGAGCGGGGGAGGGTTAGGGTGGGGGGCAGTTCGTTAGAAAGGAGATCGAAATCATGAGTCAATCCACGACTAGCGGAATCGCTGTGCCAAATGCTAGCGCCCCAGCACTACGTCGATACCGGCAAGTAGCAGTGCGAGTTTGTTGCGCGGCAGCTTTCCTGCGCGGTCGGTCAGCAAGCCTTTGTCAAGGGCAACGATCTGCGACACGTTGGCGACGGAATCCTTTGGCAGGCCCGTCAAACGCGCTGAGAAAAGTGCGTTGCCAGGTGCATCCGCCCAGCGAAGGTCGCTGGTCAGCGGAACACATACGACGGTGGCGAGGCGGCTTTGATTTAGCGCGTCGCCTTGGACGACGATCACCGGGCGCCGCAAGCCTGGCCCCGAGCCCGTTGGTTCGGGTAAATCGGCCCGCCAGATCTCGCCTTGCGAGATTACCAATCGACGCGTTTCAGAACATCGCGCGCTGCGCTTGCAGTGAATTCATCGACACCGGCGCCGACGTCAACGCAAACGCGATTCATCGCTTCCATCACATCGTCGGTCGTGTGGCGTGCCAAGTATTCCCTGACCGCATCGCTAAAAAGCTGGCTGCGGGACCGTTTGGTGCGCCGGGCCAACCTCTCCGCGCCTTCGAAGACATCGTCTGGAATCGATATCGCTGTTTTCATACCAAAAGTATAACCAGGTTTCGCAACGGGATTAATCTGATAAAAGCGCAGGACGTTTGTAATAATCTTCCTTTGCAGAAGATACACTGGCGCTTCTTGAATTTTTTTTACTGAATGTTAAAGGTCTGATAATTTTACTAATGCCCGCAGAGGCGCATGGAGACTGCCTCTTAAGGCATGCCACGCCAGGAGCCAGTATTCATGAGCTTCTTCAGGCATGGATTGATAGACACGCAATTGCGATTCGGGTGGAGTAACCCTTTTTGAGGAGAGAATGATGTCTGCGATTATCAACTCAGAGATTAACAGGCGCGATTTTCTGCAAAGTTCGACGGCGTTAACGGCGGCATCGCTACTGGGTTTTCCCAAGATTGCCGCGGCCGAGCCACCGCCCGAAACGACGCGCTTTCGTATCGCCCATGGTCCGTTCATTTGCTACGCGCCGCAGTTTATCGCGGAGGAATTTCTGCGTCTGGAGGGGTTCACGGACATTGAATATGTTCCGGTCCCACCCGATAACACCTATGTCAGTATCGCGGGCGAGGGCAAAGTAGATTTGGCTATTTTCGGGCCTTCCAGCGCGGTCGCTGCGATCGATGAGGGACGTCCAATAGTAATGCTTACCGGTGTCCACGTCGGTTGTTGGGAACTGTTTGCCAATGACCGCGTGAATTCGGTCAGGGATTTGAAGGGTAAGACCGTCGCGGTGACCGGCATCGGAGGCGTCGATCATCTTTGGATCGCCAGTATCTTGGGCTACGTCGGCATTGATCCCGGCAAAGATGTGAATTGGATACCCACTAAGAAATTATCGCAGTCAATGCGACTGTTCCTCGACGGTAAGGCGGACGCTTTCCTTGCTTTTCCTCCACAGCCGCAGGAGCTACGGCAGAAGAAAATTGGGCACGTAGTTATTAATACGATTTTAGATCGTCCTTGGTCACAATATTTTTGCTGCATGGCTGGAATGCCCCGCGATTTTGTCGCGAAAAATCCGGTGGCTACGAAGCGGGCTTTGCGAGCACTACTCAAGGCAGCAGATGTTTGCACCAACGAGCCGGAGCGTGCCGCGCGTTATCTTGCAGCCAAAGGTTATGAAACTCGCTACGACATGGGGTTGGAGGTGATTAAAAGCCTTCGTTACAACCACTGGCGTGACTGGAACCCGGAAGACACGCTGCGATTTTTTGCATTGCGTCTGCACGAAGTCGGCATTATCAAAACGCCCCCCAATAAACTCATTGCGCAGGGCACGGATTGGCGGTTCTTGAATGAGTTGAAGAAGGAGTTAAAAGTGTGAAATGTTTTATTCATGCTTTAAGATGCGCATGGATATTGCCTCTGCAGGCATGCCATGCCACGAGCCAATATCCACGCGGTGTTTCGGCCATCGAATGTACGACCTGAGCTATTCACTTTGAATTAGGTACGGCGAGGAAGTTAAATGCTTGTGTGCCCCCACCCTAACCTTTGCTCCCCCGCTTCGCAAGGGAGGGGATAGTTTCGTGCTCCTTCCCCCACTTCGCACGGGAAGGAGCTTGCATTTTTCCCTCCCTTGCGCGTAGCGCGGGGGAGGGTTAGGGTGGGGGCAAAGATAAACAAGCAGCCATGCGGAACACTTTAAGCCAGCGCCGCGCACGATTGCTCAGAAACGAACCCACCGACTGCGAGCGTAAGCTGTGGCAGTTTTTGCGCATGCGCCAGTTGGGCGGTTTTCGCTTTCGGCGCCAGGTGCCGATGGGACGATACATCGCCGACTTTGCGTGCATCGAGGCGAAGCTGGTCGTCGAGGTTGATGGCGGTCAGCATCAAGGTAGTGCGCATGATTTGCGGCGTGATGCCGAGCTTGTGCGGCAAGGATTTAGGGTGTTGCGGTTTTGGGATAGCCAAGTGTTGCAGGAAACGGAGGCGGTGTTGGAAGAAATTTTGCGGGTGCTGGAGATTCGTCGCAGTTTACCGCCGTCGGTAAAAGGATAGATTTTCATGAAACTTTTCGCATCTGCCCCCATCCCAACCTTCCCCCGCAAGCAGGGGAAGGAGTGTACTGCTCCCTCCCTTGCGGAACGCGCGGGGGAGGGTCAGGGTGGGGGCAGCCGGCTGCAACTCGCGGGAACACTAACCGCGACCGCACTCCTATTCTCTAGCATAACTACTGTCGTTGCGGCTAACGATTCGCCACTGCCCCACATCGGCGTCGCGCTAACATTCATCTATACAACCTGCAAGGACACATGTCCGGTGCTGACCGCGAAGTTGGTTGAGGAGCAAGCCCCACCGTGATGCAATGGCTGCCGCGCTGGGTGGCCCGGCTGCGCGCCACCATACACACCAAGCTGCTGGCGGCCTTCCTGCTTATTGCTTTGTTGTTGCTCAGCGCCGCGGCGGTCGGCCTGAATGCGCTGACGGAAATGAATCGGCGCGCGCAAGAGACGGCGCAGTTGCAACGCAAGATCGCGGCGTACCGCCAACTCAGTCACGATTCCATCGCCCAACTTTACGGCGTGGCAATCGCGCTGCTAAAACCGGAAGAACGGCGGCTCGATGCAACGCTGCGGCAACTCAAGCAGTTCGGCTATGACCTCGACCGCTTGCAGTTTTTGGCACAGGACGAAATCGAAGTCATGGGTAAAGTGCGGCTCGATTTCGAAGAGTTTATTAAAGTCGTTACCGCCGCGATCGAGCTCATCCGCGCCGGCAAAACCGCCGAGGGGCAAAACCTACAACTCAGCGTGGCATCGCCGTTGGCGGATAGGCTGGAGCGCCTTACCAATGAGTTGGTGAACAAAGCCGAAGCCGACTTGGTGGGCGGCATCGACAGTGCCAACGCCGCTTACGCACGGTCGCTTCGCACGGTGATCGCTTGTGCGCTGCTGAGCGTGGCTTTGGCGTTAGCATTGGGTTACGTGATTTCGTGGTCGTTAATTAGCCCAGTCAAACAAATGGAAGCACGTATGCAGCAAATTGCGGCGGGAGATTTTTCGCACCAAGTGGACGTTCCAAACCGCGACGAATTGGGAGCGCTGGCGGGCGACTTGAACCGCATGAGCGAGGAACTCGGGCGGCTCTATGCACAAGTCGAAGCGGCACGCGAGTACGCCGAGCGCGCCAGCCTCGACAAATCGCGCTTTCTCGCTGCGGCCAGCCATGATCTGCGCCAACCGATGCACGCGCTGAATCTGTGGGTCAGCAACCTGCGCGTTGCGCTCGAGCGTGACGACCGCGGCGCCGCGCGCCACGCAACGGGGACAATCGAAGGCGCGTGCAAATCGATGAGCGCATCGTTTAACGCGATTCTCGATCTGAGTAAGTTCGACGCACGTGGCATCAAACCCGACCTCACCGACATTAATCTGAGTTACCTACTGCAGCAACTCCATGCAGAATTTGAACTGGTTGCACGCCAGAAAAATCTTGACGTGCGGCTGCGCCTGAGTCGTCGCGGGCCTCTTTACGTTCGCAGCGATTCGGAATTGTTGGGACGCTCGTTGCGTAACTTGGTGGGTAACGCAATTAAATACACGCACAGCGGTGGTGTCGTGCTTGGGGAAATTCCTCGCGGCGATAAAATCGAGGTCGCCGTTTACGATTCGGGTATTGGCATTGCGAAACAATACCAAAAGGATATTTTCGCCGAATTTTTTCAAGTGGCGAATCGCGAGCGCGATCAGCGGCAGGGGATGGGCTTGGGCCTCGCCATCGTGCGGCGTAGCGTTGAAATGTTGAACGGCCATCACCTCGATTTCTTCTCGCGTGAAGGGCGCGGTTCGCGCTTTTCGATCACATTACCGCGCGTGGCTCCCATGGCAGAGCAGCCACTGCCGCTGGAGATTTCGCCGCGCTCGGAACGCATACCGGGTTCCTACGTAGTCGTCGTCGACGATGAGCCGAGCGTGTTGCAAGGATTGCTTGAGCTACTCAAAAACTGGGGTTGCCTGGTCGAGGGCGGCCGTTCGGGCGCTGAACTGATGCGTGCCGTCAATCAAAACGAGCGGTTACCGGACTTGTTGATTACGGATTTGCGCCTTGCCAATGGCGAAACGGGTTTGGACATGGCGCGGTTGTTACATCAAAGTATGTCCGCACAAATGCCGGTGCTGATATTGACCGGAGACCCCATCGCAACCGTAGCGCTGGATGACCCCCGGGTGCCGATGAAACTGATACACAAACCGATTGTTACTTCGGCGCTGCGCGAGGTTTTGGAAGATCTGCTGCCGGTGCGGCGATATGTTTCTTGATTCGCTGCCCCCCATCCCGACCTTCCCCCGCTCCGCAAGGGAAGGAGCCTGCATTTTTCCCTCCCTTGCGCGTAGCGCGGGGGAGGGTCAGGGTGGGGGCGAGGCCGTCCCCAAAACCAATCCCCGCTTAGCAACATCGAGCACAAGCTGTGTCCGATTAGTCACACGGAAAGCTGCCAACAGCTCGCTCACATAACCGCGTGCCGTGGTCTCGGCAATATCCAAACGCCGCGCGATGCTTTTATTCGGCAAGCCTTGCACGAGCAAACGCAGTACTTCGACCTGCCGCGGTGTTAGTCCCAGATCTTGCACTTGTGTGGCCGGTGCGTGATTGGGCAGGGCGGTTGCATCGGTGGAGATGGACGCAGGCACCGTCACCGCGCCCGAGACAGCCATTTTCAGCGCATGCCACAGCAGCTTTGGGTCATCGGAGGATTTGGGTATGAAGCCCATGGCGCCGCGCTTGATGGCATCGAGCACGGTTTCGCGATCTTCCCGGCCGGACAAGACCACTACCGGCAGATCGGGATGCGCGTGTTTCAGGTCGGATAGCGCTTCCAACCCGGGCTTGTCCGGTAAGCCCAAGTCGAGCAGCACCAAATCGATCGCCATGGTCGCGGCACTGTCCAGGCATTCGCGCGCGCTTCGCGCATGGGCAACGGAGATATTGGAGTCGAGCGACTTCAACAGCAGCGCCGTGCCTTCGCGAAAAATACCGTGATCGTCGACTAGCAATATGTTGATGGCCGCTCCCCTTGAACCGATTGCCTACGAATAGTGCTTGGCGCCCAGCGGCCTGTCAACCGGATTGCGAGACCAGGCCTTGATTGTTGAGGATTAGCTTAAGCTCGATCAGCCGCGCGGTTGGATCTTGCGTTTCTAGTAGTTGTTGCTTCGCCGGTAGCGGTAACGGCAACACTTCCGCGAGCCTGTTGCCGACCCAGGCGCCGTCGTCCAATTGCAAAGGCGCGAGGAAATGTTGCTCGCCGATGCCTGCGATAATCGCTTTTAATACTTCGACGCAAACGGCGAACTCCGCTGCGATGGTTTGGGGTTCGTCGTTGGCGATGATTTCAACATCGCCAATCAATAATCCATCTGCTTGATGGTGATGATTGAGAACGCGAAAGCGTTCGCCGCCTTGGGCGACGATATGCAGGATGCCCAGTTGCGGCATGTCCCAATGAATAATGCGGGCGATGCAACCGACTTCGAAGGGTGTCGCCGGTGCGCCGACTTCGGCGCCTTGTTTGATGCCGCATACGCCGAACGGCGATTCGTCGCGCAGACAGGCTTTGCCCATTTCTAAGTAGCGCTGCTCGAACAATTTTAGCGGCAGCAAACCACCGGGAAACAAAATCGTGCCGAGGGGAAAGAGTGGGATGGTTTGCGCGCTCATAAAAATTCTATCGGCCTGGGAGCCGCATCTATACTGGTTCTTCGGGCATATGCCTCAGATCGCCGCACTAGGAGCGGCTCCTGGCAGAGGTGCCTTTTCCGGCGAACTCAGTAACCGCGCAGCGATAATGCCGTTGACCAAACCGAACACAACGGCGGCGATGGCTAGTACGGGAATCAAGTAAAGAATTCCTTTATGGGGAATCAACCACAGGTATACGACCACGAGCTGCCCGGCGATGTGGGCAAGGGACGACAACAGGCTATGGGTCACGGGGCCGAATAATTTTCGCGGCAAACGCGATGTCAACATGAGCATCAACAAGCTACACGTCGCTCCGCTCAGGCTTAGGAAAAATGCCGGCGTGAGGAACGATCCGAAAAACAAACTGCCCGCGACCACGCGTAAGGCGGACACCCAGATCGCAGCGCGAAGGCCATCCTGATACAACACCAGTAACACGACGATGTTCGCGAGTCCCGGTTTGACGCCCGGTATCGGCGATGGAAACACCGACTCCGCCATCGATAGCGCGATCGCGAGGGCCGCCATCCAGGCGATGCGATGATCTTCCGCTGTAGCGCGTTCAGTAGTTAAGGGAATCGACACGTTGGCTTGCACCGGCGATTTCGATGCTGACTTGATTGGGCAGGCAAAGCGCTATCTCACCTGCATCTTTCAGCCAACCTTGGCGCACACAGTATTGCTTCGGACTCGGGTCGCTGGCGATGCGAGCACGCTGGCCGTTCACTTCAACCGTGGTTTCGCCGAGCGGACCGGCAATGGTGATGGCTCGATTTCGCTGCAAACTGAGTTCGGAAACGACGACACCTTTGCTGCGCACAATCACGGAATTTCCCACACCCCGCTGCCAAAGGTCCGCGCTCAGCCAACTAACAGCCAGCACGACCGCGAATAGGGTAAGCCAATCACCGGGCTTAAAGAGCCTGAGATTCGTCACGATACAAGCCGCGATGCCGTACTTGAACTTGTTGAGTCTTGGCGAACCGGGCCGCCAGTTGTTCGCAAAAATAAACCGAGCGATGTTGCCCGCCGGTGCAGCCGATGGCGATGGTGAGGGAACGGCGATTGTCGCGCACGAAGTCCGGCAGCCAGCGCGCCAGGAATTGTTCGATGTCGTTAAGCATACTTTGCACTTCCGGTAACGATTCCATGAAGGCAATGACCGCGGCGTCTTTGCCGGTGAGCGGACGTAGCTTGGGATCGTAGTAAGGATTAGGAAGAGGCCGCACATCGAACACGAAATCCGCGTCGCGCGGAATGCCGTTTTTGAAACCGAACGACTGGAAGAACAGCGTCAGCTTGCTCTGGTCGAGGTCGATGAATTCCCGCACCCACGCACGCAAAGCGTTCGGACCGAGATCGCTGGTGTCCATGTGATGGGCAAGCTCGGCGACGCCGGAAAGTATAGTCCGCTCCCAGGTGATGCATTCATTGATGGTGCGCTTGTCGTCCGCCAAGGGATGCGGGCGCCGCGCCTCGGCGAAGCGTTTAACGATGGTTTCGGTGTTCGCCTCGAGGAACAACACATGGTGATCGACATTCTGCAATTTCAGTTGCTCGATCACTTTAGGCAGATCGCCGATATCCGTGCCGCTACGCACATCGACACTCAACGCTACTTTGTCGTGGCCCATGCGGCGCAAGAACGCGATGACGTCCAGCACGAATAACACCGGCAGGTTGTCGATGCAATAATAGCCGACGTCCTCCAGCAGCTTGATTACGACGCTTTTTCCCGAGCCCGATAATCCCGTAACGAAGATGACGCGCATGAATTACTCTTCTTCCGATTCGGTAGGGCTGTTTTGTTCCGCCATTTCGCGCTCGTGCCGCTCGATGAATTCGCGGGTTGAATCGATACCGCGCTGTTGCAGAATGTAGTTACGGGTCGCCGCTTCCACCAGCACCGCCAGGTTGCGTCCCACGGCGACCGGCAACACGACTTTGGGAAAACTGATGCCCATGATCTCCTGGGTCGTCGCATTCATCGGCAAGCGCTCAAGGGACGCCAGATCGCCACTCGCGGGTTTCTCCAAATGTGCGATGAGCTTAAGATTCTTTTTGCTGCGCACCACGGTCTCGCCGAAAATCGAGCGGATGTTCAACACGCCGAGTCCGCGCACTTCGAGAAAATCCTTCAGCAACGGCGGACAACGGCCCTGCAGCGTTTCCGGGGCGATGCGAAAAAACTCGACCACGTCGTCGGCGACCAGCCCATGACCGCGGGTGATGAGTTCCAATGCCAACTCGCTCTTGCCTACCGCTGAATCACCGGTGATCAACACCCCCACCTCAAGCACCGCCATGAACACGCCGTGCATGGTGATTTTCTCGGCCAGCGCTTGACTCAAATAGTATCGGAGGAGATTGATTAACTGCGGCGTGGGTTCGGGGGAAGCAAACAGCGGCACTTGGTGATCGTTAGCCGCGTCGATCAGAGGCGGCGGCGGCGGAATGCCGTTACCGACGATCACGGCGCAGAGATTGCCGCCGAACAGCTTGCGCATTGCCGTGCTGAGCTCTTGAGAATTAAGCCCCTGCAGATAGCCGAACTCGGCGTCGCCGATGACTTGAATGCGCTGCGGATGAACCAGATTCAAGTGGGCGATGACGCCGACGGTCGGATGGTAGAGGCTGCCGACTGGAGCGCTACGCTGCCCGCCCTGGGTACCCGCTATCCAGTCGAGGTGTAACTTGTCACGGTTGTCGCTATAAAGCTGCAGTACGCTGACGCGGGGCATGGGCCGGCCATTCGGTCAAGATGCGATGGGCTTCATCGGGGTCGCGACACGTAACAAGCGCCTCGCGCACGGATTTGTCGCTGAAAATTTGCGCCAGTTCGCTCAGGATTTGTAAGTGTTGTTCCGTCGCGTGCTCCGGAACCAGAACCACGAATATGAGGTTCACGGGTTGCCCATCCGGAGCCTCGAAGGGGATGGGATTTTGCGTGCGAACGAACGCCGCGGTCGCTTCGCGTAATCCTTTGAGACGGCCATGGGGAATCGCCACACCGTAGCCGAGTCCGGTCGAACCAAAGCGTTCGCGGGTGAACAGACTATCGAATACCACCGTGTGGGAAATTTGCTGCGCGTTCTCAAAAATGAGCCCGATCTGTTCAAACACCCGCTTTTTACTCGCCACGTCCAGATCGAGCACGACGTGGGTCGGGCGCAAAAGTTTAGCAACTAGACTCATCGCATTTTTGCAGAATGGTGGTGTTTCCGAGGAGCGGCTCGAACATGCAAACAGCCGACTAAAGCACCGCCGGCTGTCGCCTATCGAAGAAGTTAGTTTAAATCATCCGGTCGATATTTAAGGGGATCGTCGTGGCGGGGCTTCACGATCTTTTCTTTATGTTTAATGATCTGACGGTCCAGTTTATCGGCGAACAAATCGATGGCGGCATAAAGATTTTCATCTTCCGCTTCGACAAACAACTCCTTGCCGCGCACGTGAATGTTCGCTTCGATTTTTTGTTGTAGTTTTTCGACCGATAAGACTACGTTCACGTCCATGAGATCGTCGAAATGGCGGCTTACTCGTTCGAGCTTACTGGCGACGTATTCGCGTATGGCGGGGGTGATATGGAGGTGATGCCCTGCTAAGGTCAGATTCATAACGATCTCCTATTTTTTCGGTCCGGATTCGATTCTGGCATTTCACTTTCAGTTTCGTTCCCGGGCCGTACTTGGATTTAAACACCGGCCTACAGCGATTTACGCAGATTAGCCGACGATATCTGTAGAGATTCGCGATATTTTGCGACCGTGCGACGTGCTACAACTATACCCTGCTGACTCAAAATATCGGAGATGCGGCTATCCGATAGGGGTTTTTTGGTATCTTCGGCGCCGACCAATTGCCTGATTAACGCGCGAATCGCAGTGCTGGAGGCGGAACCGCCGGTCTCGGTCGAGACATGGCTACCAAAAAAATACTTCAGTTCATAAATGCCACGGGGCGTAAACATGAATTTCTGAGTCGTTACCCGCGATACCGTGGACTCATGCACACCCACGGCATCGGCAATCTCGCGCAAAATTAACGGCCGCATCGCGACTTCGCCGTGATCAAAAAAATGCTTTTGCCTATCGAGAATCGCCTGCGATACTTTTAATATAGTTTCAAAACGCTGTTGTACATTTTTTATCAACCAGCGCGCTTCTTGCAATTGGCTCGCCAGTTGGGATCCGGAAGAGTCGCGCGAGCGGCTGAGTATATCGGCGTACATCTTGTTGATGCGCAGCTTGGGAATGGCGTTATTGTTAAGCACCGCCACCCATTTACCG
The DNA here is from genome assembly GCA_963714525.1 of uncultured Pseudomonadota bacterium. Classification (GTDB taxonomy): domain Bacteria; phylum Pseudomonadota; class Gammaproteobacteria; order Burkholderiales; family JALYOK01; genus JALYOK01. The sequence continues at coordinate 221,995 of CAVQPB010000006.1, read as the reverse complement.
CGTTCTTTACGCACCACCACGTCTGGCACAACATAACGAGTCTCGAGTTGGGTAAAAGCTAGGCCCGGTCGAGGATTGAGGCCGATGATCAAATGCTGCGCGCCCTTAAGAGCCTCCTCGCCCAGATTCAATAGTTTTTTGAGGCGGGTAAAATCCCGCGAGCCCAACAGGGCCAAATGATCAGCAACGATACGCAGCGCTTCGCTACGAAACGGTGCACCTGACGGCAGGGCGCGCAACTGCATAAGCAAGCACTCGCTTAACGAGCGCGCTCCCACACCGGTCGGATCCAGATGCTGTAGATGCTGAAGTGCGATTTGCAGATCCTCAAGCTCCAGCTCCAATTCCGCCGGTAACGATTCAAGGATTTCTTCTAGGGACTGCGTCAAATAACCGTCTTCGTTGAGATTCCCGATCAGCACCTCGATGATGTGCTTATCGCGATCCGACAATTGGGTTAAATTGATCTGATTGAGTAAATGCTGCTGTAAGTTTTCGCTGATCGCCTGAAGCTCCGAAGCGCCCAGATCATCGTCGTCGTCGCGTTTATTACCTTGGCCGCCGCTGTCCGAGCCCCAGTCGCTGGCATCGTCCCAATCGGTCGATTCCGCGGGTGCGGCGTCACCGAACTCCCTCTCGTCGACAGGCGCCTCGCCATTGGTAGCGGGCGCCTCCGGCGCGGGACCCGAGAGCGGCGCCATAAGCGGTGGCTCGTGGGCAACTTCGATACGCTCCAATAGCGGATTCTCGATCAGAAAATTCTCGATCTCTTGATTGAGGTCCAGCGTCGAAAGCTGCAGCAGTCGAATCGACTGCTGCAGTTGCGGTGTAAGCGTTAGGTGCTGTGAGAGCTTGAGCTGTAGGCTATGCTTCATGTGCGGCGCAGGGACAACTTATTCTCCGGCCAAGCTAACTTCAGAGGCGGAAATGCTCTCCTAAGTAAACTCGCCGAACGTTTTCATTATAAATGATTTCCTCTGGTTTGCCGAAGGCTAGTACCGACCCCTGGTTTACAATATAGGCGTGATCGCAGATGCCGAGCGTTTCGCGTACGTTATGATCGGTGATCAGCACGCCGATACCGCGTTGCTTTAAGAATCGGATGATGTGCTGTATATCCAGAACCGCGATCGGATCCACGCCCGCGAAAGGTTCATCCAAAAGAATAAACCGCGGCTCACTCGCCAAAGCACGGGCGATTTCGACTCGGCGGCGTTCACCGCCCGACAGGCTGATCGCGGAATTATTGCGAATGTTGCCGATATGTAGTTCTTCGAGCAATGTTTCCAAGCGTTCCTGCACGGCATCTTTGGCCAATTCTTGCAGTTCCAGCACCGCGCGGATATTTTCCGCCACCGTCAACTTGCGAAAGATCGACGCCTCTTGCGGCAAATAGGATAAACCCAGTTGCGCGCGACGATGGATCGGCAGCCGGGTAATATCTTTGCCGTCGAGGAAAATCGATCCACCGTCCAGTGGAACCAGGCCGACCATCATGTAAAAACAAGTCGTTTTGCCGGCGCCGTTAGGGCCGAGCAAGCCGACGACCTCGCCATTTCTTACCTGGAGCGAGACGTCTTTAACCACGGTTCGCGCCTTGTAGCGCTTGGCGAGGCTCTTTGCCTCCAATAGCGTTGCCGCGGCGGGAAGCTTAGCAGCATCCAAAAAACCGGATGGCTGCGGTTGCAAGGTCTTGGGATTGGCTGGATCCATCGACGATTACACTAGGGCGAAACGGACTATCACTCTTTCGCCGTCGGCGTTGCCGCAGTTTTCGGACCGTTAGCCGCCGTCCTCGGCTTAGGTTGCATGACGACCGTCACGCGACCCGGCGCGGCTGCGCTGGAGCTCGGCGTGCCGCCCCCCAAGGCCTGGTAAAACTCGGTCGTGCCCTCGTAGGACACATAGTTCCCGCGCACTTCATCCTTATCGCGGCGTAGCCAAGCATTGATGAAGAGTTCAACCTTATCCGTCTTGGCATCGTATTCCACTCGCTCCGCGCTGCCTTCCACATACTCCTCAACGCCGTCGCGCTTGGTGCGAAACGTCGCTGGTTTGCCGATCGCCGTGGCGTTTTGGTTGCCTTGCTTATCCTGGCGCACGGTAATCTTGCTGGCGGTGATCCTGGTGGTTCCCTGAGTAAGGATGACGTTACCTTCGAATACGCTGACTTTCTGGTTATCGTCCAGGGTTACTTTATCCGCTTCCAAGTTAATCGGCTTCTCGCGATCGGCGTTTTCGGCCTGGGCGCTGCCGTGGCCTATTAGTATCATTGCAACTACTACATAAAGCTTAAGTGCCCGCGACGGGCTGCTATATCTATTGCTTGGGTGCATGGTAGCTAGCTTTCACTCTCGATAGGGTCGCAACCCGGGTTTTGTTGTTGATTTCCATCCCATCGCCCGTCATCACATTGTCGCCCTCCCGCAGGGAAATAAATTGATCGGTTTTGCCGATGCCAAGGTCGGGAATGACATGAAAATAAGTGGTATCGCCGACCAGCCGTTGATAGCCTTGGAATGGATCGCGCACAAGTTGGACTCGGTCCAAAAAAAATATTTCATCGCCTTTTCCAGTCAGCTTTGCCCGTTCCGAGGTTACGAGCAGCGGCGCATCATTTTTCTCTTTCGCGGAGAATCTTACCCAACTCAACTCGGTCGAATCGTCATCGGGGAAATGTAGCATCTTTCTCGCGCTAACGGTATAGCGCTCGCCGCCATCCAAGCCCAACTGACGCGCCGTAAAGTTTTCGACGATCATGTCGGGATCGTGGCGCTTGTTGTCGGGCTCCGGCGCCTTCAACTCCACAACCCGCATCAGCCAAAAGGTCAAACCGGCCAATAACAACATCATGCCGAGGGGAAGCCAAACATTGGCGACGGGTTTCATTGCAAATAGCTTTGCTGAATCGCGGCCAGGTTACCCTGCGCGGCCATGATCAATTCGCAACATTCGCGCACCGCGCCTTGGCCGCCGCCGGCCTTGGTGATGTAATGAACGTGCTGTTTGATAATGTCCGGCGCCGCCGGCACGGTCACGGCCAATCCGGCGCGGCGCAACACCGGCAAATCGATCAGGTCGTCGCCCATATAACTGGCCTCGGCCGCCTGCATATCCAAGGTTTCGAGCAACGAAAGAAAAGTTGCCAGCTTATCCTGGCTACCTTGATAGAGATGGGTGATCTCCAAATTTTGCGCGCGCCGTTCGACGCTGCGGCTGGTGCGGCTGGTTATGATGGCGAGTTCGACGCCGCTTTGTTTTAGCATCTTGAGGCCATGGCCGTCGAGGACGTGATAAGCCTTAATTTCCTCGCCGGCGTCGCTTAGGAACAGACTACCATCGGTCATCACGCCGTCGACATCGAATATCGCGATCTTGACGCCCTGGGCGCGTGCCATTTCGTCTAACATCTCTTGATTTTACGCTTATTGTGGAAGATTTTCAGATCACTCCGGCGCGCATTAAATCGTGCATATGCAATGCGCCCACCAGCCGATTGTCGGCATCGGCGATGAGTACGCAGGTGATCTTGCGCTGCTGCATCATCTGCGCCGCCTCCGCCGCAAGCTTGTCGGCGGCGATGGTGCGCGGATTGCGCGTCATTACAGCGGCGATCTTAACGCCGCGCAAGTCAGCATTTTTTTCCAAGGTGCGGCGTAAATCGCCGTCGGTAAAAATCCCGACCAAGGCGTTTGCGTCTCCAACCACCGCCGTCACGCCGAGGCCTTTGCGCGTCATTTCCAGCAGCGCATCTTGCAGAGAAGCCTGTTGTCCGACGTGAGGCAGGCGCTCGCCGCTGTGCATGAGATCCGACACGCGAATCAGTAAGCGCTTGCCCAGTGCCCCGCCGGGGTGGGTGAGGGCAAAATCTTTCTCGGAAAAACCGCGCGCTTGTAGCAAGGCAATCGCCAGCGCGTCGCCGAGCGCGAGGGTGGCGGTGGTGCTGGCGGTCGGCGCAAGGTTGAGTGGGCAAGCTTCTTTTTCCACCGACGTATCCAAATGTACGTCCGCCTCGCGGCCCAAGGTGGATTGCGGGTTGCCGGTGAGCGCGACGAACTTAATGCCGCGGCGCTTCAAAAACGGAACGATCGCCAGTAGCTCCGGACTCTCGCCGGAATTGGATAGCGCGATGACGACGTCGTCATCGGTGATCATGCCCAAATCACCGTGACTCGCCTCGGCCGGATGCAAAAAAAAAGCCGGCGTGCCGGTGCTCGCCAAGGTCGAGGCAATCTTGTTGGCGATGTGACCGGATTTGCCCATGCCCGAGACCACCACGCGGCCGCGGCAGGCGAGCAACAATTCATGGGCAGCGACGAACGATCGATCTAACCGCGCCGCCAGCGCGGACACGGCGCTCGCTTCGACGTTCAGGACTTCTTGGGCAATCTTGATGACGTCCATTTCGACGGACGTGGAAGGATGGGTCATAAGCAATAGTTTCAACGGTCGTACGGCTGAGTATAAAGTCGATCGCAGCGAAAGTGTAAGCAACGACGGCCTCGCCAGAAGGCGCATGGATATTATCTCCTGGCAATGCATGGCCTGGGGGCCGCACTGGTATTGCCTCGCAGACGAGGGACATAGTGGGCGCAGCTTGGTTTGCATGGCAAGGCCGGCTGTTGCGATGCTGCAAAATGGACGCCCGTCGCGAGTGCGATGGCGTTTTTTGATGATAAAGTCGCGTTACCCATTAACATTTAATTTCATGTCCAGCGCGCTATTTTCCATCGTCGTCTTGTTGCTCGCCGTGGTTATTACGGTGATGGTGTTCCGGCGTTTTCGCTTGCCGCCGATACTGGGCTATCTGCTGGTCGGTATGACCATCGGTCCATTCGCGCTCGGATGGCTGCCGGACGATGCAACCACCAATCACCTGGCCGAATTCGGCATTGTGTTCCTGATGTTCAGTATCGGTCTTGAGTTTAGTTTGTCTCAACTCCGCGCGATGCGACTCACGGTGTTCGGCCTCGGCGGCGCCCAGGTAGGCTTGACCATAGTGGCATTCCTGGCGATCGCGCTGGCCCTCGGCTTCGATTGGCGCGGCGGTCTGACGCTTGGCGGCATTATCGCCATGTCGTCGACGGCCATCGTTGCGAAGCTACTGATGGAGGGGGTGGCGCTGCAATCAAGCCATGGCCGCCTGGTGATGGGCGTGTTGCTGTTTCAGGATTTAGCGGTCGTGCCGCTATTGGTTTTATTGCCGGCTTTGGCCCAGGGGCCCGAGCGATTCTTTACCGCGTTTGGCATCGCGCTACTCAAGGCAACCCTAATACTCAGCGTGCTCCTGTGGTTTGGTCGCGGTTTAATGCGGCGCTTCTTTCATTTGGTGGCGCGACAAAAATCCTCCGAGATTTTCGTTCTCAACGTGCTGTTGATTACGCTCGGGCTTGCTTGGGTGACGGAACTCGCGGGATTGTCCATGGCGCTCGGCGCGTTCGTGGCGGGCATATTGATTTCCGAGACCGAATATCGCTACCAAGTTGAGGACTATATCAAGCCGTTCCGCGATGTGTTGCTGGGGTTGTTTTTCGTGACCATAGGCATGAAACTCGATCCTAGCGCGTTGATCGACAACTTTCCGTGGGTGCTGCTGGCGTTGGTGGCGATCGTCGTCGTTAAATTCGTCATCGTCTGGGGGCTCGCACGCGCCTTTCACCACAGCACATCGGTCGCCACCCGCTGCGGATTGATTTTAAGTAACGCCGGCGAATTCGGCTTCGTGTTAATGGCCCAGGCGGGTTTGCTGGGTTTATTGAACGAGCGGGAACTGCAAATCGTCCTCGCGGCGATGTTGATATCTATGCTCATTGCGCCGCTGGCGATCGGGCAGATGGATCGCATCGTGCTGTATTTCTGCGAGAGCGAATGGACGGAACGGGCGCTGCGGCTACACGAACTCGCCATCAAAGCCATGGGCCGCGAGCGCCACGTGATTATCTGCGGATTTGGCCGCAGCGGGCAAAATCTCGCGCGGTTTTTGGCGCGGGAAGATATTTCCTTCATCGCGCTGGATGCGGATCCGGAGCGGGTGCGGCAAGCCGCGGCGGCGGGGGATTCGGTGGTGTTTGGCGATGCCGGGCGGCGCGATGTGTTGTTGGCGGCGGGCGCCAATCGCGCCGCGGCGCTGGTGGTGAGCTTCTCCGATGTAGCGATTTCGCTGCGCATTTTGGAACACGCACGGGAAGTCAATCCAGGGCTGCCCATTATCGTGCGCACCACCGACGATAGCGAGCTGGAGAGACTGCAAAACGCCGGCGCCACCGAAGTGGTGCCGGAGATTCTGGAAGGGTCGCTGATGCTTGCGTCCCACGCCATGTTGCTGCTCGGCATTCCGCTGGCACGGGTGCTGGCGCGTATCCGCGAAGTGCGGCGCGATCGCTATCACTTAATGCGCGGATTTTTTCACGGCGTAAGCGATGTCGGAACAGAAGTGGAAGATCCGGATCAACCGCGATTGAAATCCGTGATGCTCAACGACGGCGCCGCCGCCGTGGGCAAATCCATCGCTGGCTTGAATTTAGAAGAGATCGATGTCGAGATCAACACCATTTACCGGCAGCGTACGCGTATGCTTTCGCCCAAACCCGAAAGCGTATTCGAAACCGGCGATGTGGTGGTGTTGCTGGGACGGCCCGATGCGCTCGGGCTGGCGGAGGATCGCTTAATCCGCTCCGCGAATTAAGCGATCTAGACTAGGAATTAGAACAGGTTCGCCGCGCCGCAGTTGGCGTCGGGCGCTTGAACCAGCCAGAGGCCGCCGCCCAACGGGGCGCAAGTCGCGGCTGCTGGATTGGTGCCGCCCGCAGCGTAACTACTAAACCGGAAAGTGCCGGTTTGCGGGTTGCCGTCGTCGATCTTGCGATCAACTTCTGCGAGGATATTCGACGGTATTTGGGTGCCGGATTTCAGGTTGTTGACATTGTTACCGGTCCCGAGTGCCCCATTGTTATAAAGGTTATCGAAAACGATGGTCATGACTCCACCGTTTGCGTTACTGGGACTGTTGGCTGCGGAAGGTGTCGCGGGCGCCGGCGCGAGTCCCGCGCACTCAGAACAACTGATAAATCCAGCGTTGGTAAGATGATGCCAAGCATAAACCGATTCACTCGATCCACCGCCTTCAATTTGTGCGTCGCCGTCGCCGTTAGTCGCCGGGGCAACGTTCGGAATATTAGTACCCGCAGCCACGTAATCCCCAGGCAGCGCACGGTAACGATCCTGGAACGCATAGTAGGCTGCTTTGATGGCGTTTTGTTGGTCGGCGATATTACGAACCTTTGCGTTTTGGACTAGCTCTTGCCCTTTTAGAATGCCGCCCAGCAAGAGACCGACGATGACCAGCACGATCGCGATTTCGACTAGTGTAAATCCTGCTTGATTGCGCTTCATGTGATCCTCGCCCAAATGTAGTGAACACCCTGCCCAAGCAAGTGTTATGCCAATCTTATATGTGATCGCAGCGGTGAAATCGTACCACTTAAACGCTCTCCTGCGGCAGAAACCGAGGCAAGCCAAGGCGTTATCCTCAGCCCATTGTCGATATACCGACAGCAGTGTCGGATTATTGACACTCCGCGATCGCTATATCCGGTATTGCGTCAACACTTCGCGGTTCACTTCGATTCCCAATCCGGGCGCCAAGGGTATATCGACCGCGCCATTGCGCTGGATAACCGCTGGGGAAATCAGATCGCGGCGGAACGGATGTGACGAGGTGTCGTATTCTAAAATAGGTTCCGTTGGAAATACTCCGTGGTGGGTAATGGGCAGCGCGGCGATGAGCTGTAGCGACGCCGCTTGCGCCACGCCCGAACCCCAAACATGAGGATTGACTTGCACGCCGTGGCTTTGGGCCAAGGCGGCGATGTGCCGGCATGCCGCTGAAACCGCCCGCAGAGCCGATGTCCGGCTGAGCGACATCGACGCAACCGCGCCCGATGAGCTCGCGAAACCCGAACAATGTGTGCTCGTTCTCGCCACCGGCGATGGGCATGTTCAGCTTCTCGCACAAGGCGCGGTATCCGGCGTAATCCTCGGGCGCGACCGGCTCCTCGTACCAGCGCAGGTTATATTCCTCCAAACCCTTGCCGAGACGCAGCGCGTCGCTTAAGCCGTAGCCGTGATTGGTATCTACCATTAGCGTGACGTCGCGTGTGCCGAGCGCCCGTTTGACCTCGCGCATCACCGCGAGATCATCCTCGAGGCCATAGCCCAGCTTTACTTTCATGGCGCGGAATCCTGCTTCGTAGTGGCTAATGGCTTCCTCGCCCAAACGCGTCGCCTCGCCTTGACCGGAAATGCGATAGAAGCCGGTAGCATAGGCAGCAACTTTGTTGCGGAATAATCCACCGAGCAGTTTCGCGATCGGCACGCCGTAGTACTTACCGGCGATATCCCACAGAGCGATGTCCACCGCACTGATCGCCGCTATCACCGCGCCTTTGCGGCCATAGTCGCGGGTCTGATGGTACATGCGATGCCACAATACTTCGGTGTCTAACGGATCGGCGCCGAGTATCAGCGGTTTGAGGGCGTATTCGATGGCGGCGGCGGAGATTTGCGGTGGCTCCAGGCCCTGGTTAAAGGCTTCCCCCCAGCCGGTGACACCGCTGTCGGTGACGATTTCGACGATGGTCGCGGAGCGCTTGTTCACCCAGCCTTGCGAAAACGCAAACGGCTGCGTGAGCGGGGTTTGCAGCGGATAAATTTTGACATCGGTGATTTTCATGGCTTGCTCTTTCCTTCCAGTTCCTTCAGTTTCTCGCTCAAGAAATGCCATTCTTTCGGATCGGTGATACGGCCGCTTTGCAGCAAACCACCCAGAACAATTTTCGCACTTTCCACTTCATTCATGTCTTCGCGTAGAAATATCTCCATCTGCTGCGCCCAGTGCGGAACCTGCTCGCCGCGCGCATGCTCGCGCAGATCCGCTGCGTAGCGCAGGGCGAGCGGCAAGTCCTTGAGCCGGTGTTTCGCGATCAGCACGGCGTGGGCGAGCCAAGGCCAACGCCGGTCCGGGTCCTGCAAGAATGCGCGATGAACGAAATCCAGCATGCTGCGTTGCTTTGCCGCGACCGGCACTTCCGCATAAAGCCGGCTGGCACTGAGCAACGGATACTGGCTTATTGGGTCGAGCGCGATAATAACCGCGAGCCATTGTTCGACGCGGCCATAGTCGAGATCGCGAAACGGGATAGAGACGCCGGGTTGGTTATCGAAGGCCTGGAGATAAAGCATCAGCGCTTTGGACAGCGCGATCGGCTCATCCAAACTGGCCACGCGCAGTAAAGCGGCGCTCGGCAACGGCGGCAGATCGGTAGCGTAGGCTGCCGCCGGCGGGGTTCGCCAATGGACCAGAAACTGAAGGGCGAGCGCCGCGAACAGAACCGTATTTCCAATCGCCGATACACGAGCGCCCATGTTAAAAATTCTTACGCTGCAAATCGAACCACGTCGCTGAACCGAGTAACGCTACGTAAACTAAACTCTGCACCAGCAGCCATGGCAAATTGACGGCTGGTAGATCTCGATGCAGCAACCACCCGGTTTGAGTGTATAGATCCAGCCGCGGCAAAAATAACGCGATGCCGTCGAGCACATAATTGGCGATTCGATCCAGCATGGAATTCCCCTCGACCGCGCGGGACGAGCCAATCAATTGCAACGCGGCCATCGACCGCGCCAAGGCGTAGGTCGCCAAAACCGCTGTTAAGGAGCTGACCACTTGATTGAGCGTCAACACGCAAAATAGGCTCAGCGCCGCGACGATAGACAATTCCAAGAATAACGACACGCCCCACGTCAGCGCGTGGGGAATTTCGGCGAGGAATAGCAACGGCAACACAAACAGTAGGCTCAGCGCGAGGGCGAGGCCGAGATTGCCAAGCAATTTACCAGCTAGGTAATGGGCACGCGGCAAATCGCGGGTGAGCAGGAACTCCATTACTTTTTCGTTCGCTTCGCGCACCTGGCTCATGATCACGAACGCAGCCAAAACAAATACCGCCGCCAGGCGAAACGTCGCGGCAAGAAACGCAAGCTGGATGTCCCGCGTCTCGGTGATGGCGACGTTGTTCAGAAATATCGTGAACGCCAGCGCCAATACAATAATCAGTAGCACGAGATAAATTAAGCGATTGCGCGCCGCTTCCAGTAAAGTGTAGTAGGCGATGGTCAGCGGGTTACGCGGCATTTTCTGCTTCAAGTTGGGCCATGCGAGATGATATAGTGCTTGAACGGTGAATCGCAATTTCTAAACACTAACGCCGAGTCAACCATGCTGCAACGCTTAAATTATTCTCGAATGATGCCTGGAGCGTCCCATGGATGCTGCTTGTCCAGCACCTATCTATGGAATCTACCGCACCAAGCTTGACGTCGGCCCCGATTATCAGATTCCGCCGGCTATTGTTCGATCGACGCTGGACGGTAGTCCTTGATGCTCGCGACCTTGCACTTGGCGCTAACCGGCGGCCTGTCGGGTTTTGCCGAGCGTGCGTTGCTGATTTCCCACTTCGGATTCTTTCTCCTCTGGCAGCCGGTCATACGCGCCGACCAAAAGTTGAGCCCGGTGGTAATGATCGCTTTGGCGTTGTGCGGCGCAGCGTTGTTGTTCTTCAGCAGCGGTTGGTTAGTCGCCCTGTGGTTAGTTGGGCTGATCGGCATTCTCGGCGGTCGGGTGTTCACGGGACAAATGCCGCGCCTACGGTTGTTCTACCAATTCGCGCTCGGCTATTTGTTGATGTTGTTGTTATTTTGGGTCGTGCCCGCATTGGTGGCCGGTCTCGAAGTGCCTTACATTTTGGACTATGCGGTGCGTTACGGTCTCCCGCTTTTGTTGGTGGTAATGGTGTTTCTGCCCCTGGAAAGCCAAGACATCGACCCGGGCCGCGTGGTCGATTTCGTTTACGGTTTGTTGTTTTTCCTATTGGTCAGCGTATTGGTGCTCGCCAGCCTGGCCTTCATGAAATATGCGGGAAATTACTACCTCGCGTTGTCCGGCACCGTGCTTGGGGTCGGCATAATTTTGCTGCTGCTGGGCGTGCTGTGGAATCCCTCCGCTGGCTTCACCGGGCTGCAAACTTTTTTTTCGCGCTATTTGTTGAGCCTGGGGTTACCGTTCGAAACTTGGTTAAAACAACTCGCGGAAGGCGCCGAACGCTACGACGACCCGGATGAGTTCCTTAAATTCGCGCTCCAGCAACTATCCCATTTGCCCTGGGTCGTCGGTGGCGCGTGGCACTCGCCGAATGGTTCGGGAGAATTCGGGAAAGCCGGTATCGAGACCGCAAGCTTTTTTACCCACGATCTAAAGATCACGCTCAACACAGGGATCCGCTTAAGCCCGGCGATTACGCTGCACATACGCCTCCTAACCCAATTGCTCGGCGCATTTTATGAGGCAAAACGGCGTGAACAGTTGCTCAAGCAAAATGCGTATCTGCAAGCAGTCCACGAAACCGGCGCGCGTTTGACTCACGACATCAAAAATTTATTGCAGTCGCTATTTTCACTCGCTTCCGCCGGCGAAAATCTACAAAGCGATCAGATGGACGCCTACGCGAAGTTAATCCAGCGCCAGTTACCGCCGCTGACCAAGCGTCTGCAACTTACGTTGGAGAGCCTGCGCGCGCCGCGCGAATCGTCGGTCGGCATTGTATTGCCGGCGCGGGAGTGGTGGGAAAGTTTGCAAGCACGCTACGAGGGACGGCACATCGAATTCGCCCTGACCGGGGACGACAGTATTTCCCTGCCGCGTAACCTCTACGACAGCGTGGTGGAAAATCTGCTGGAAAACGCGCGCCGTAAACGCATCGCGCAACCCGATATCACCATCACAGCCACCCTCGATACGCTCGCATACAAAACTCTAACGGTGTGCGACAGCGGCGAAATGATACCGGATACGGTCGTTGCCAAATTATTCATGCAGCCGGTCGGCTCGGAGACCGGAACCGGCATCGGTTTGTATCAAGCGTTTCGCCAAGCACAAGGCCTGGGTTTTGTGCTGAGTTTGGCCAACAATGAAAACGGAAAAGTTTGTTTTTGCCTGACTGAACGATCTTAGTTTTTCTAAATACTCATTGCCTGAAAGGCAATACCAGAGCGGCTGTCAAGGCAGGCATGCCTGAGAGGCAAGCTCCATGCGGCTCCTGGCATGGCAGTTATGGAAGGCGGCCGGCGGCGATCATCCGGGTGTAAAGAATATTGGGCGATAGCCAAATGACGATATCGTCAAATTCGCCGTTCGGCGCCGTCTCGCCGGCGCGTTCGTGGCTGACGAAAGTGGTATTACTAACTGCGGCGTTTGGGTTGGGATTGACGTTTTCGTCGATGCGCGTACCGCCGGGGTCGGGCCGTGCGGTGTTGGCGCCGGTGGAGTAAATCACCGCTACCGCATTGTCTACCAACGAGGGCGCCGTGCCGCAGGAGTTCGCCAATATGCCGGTCGCGGTCGAACAAACACGCAGGTTCGGGCTCAAATTCGCCATGGTCACGTTGCGCATTTCCCCCGACGACGAAGGAAAAGTGCCCATACCGGTAAAGTCAAAGTTTACTGCGGGAGGCGGCTTACCGGTTGGAAGCACGTTACTGTTGCTCACCGCATAGCGGATGCGATTGTTCCAAGCATCTAAAACATAGCCATTGCTATCCGTCGGCCCAACTCCCAAGGTGACGCCCGGGACGAAGCCGTCAAAAAAATTGGCGCAGTTGCCGTTGGTCGCGTTTCCCGAGGCTGCGAATTCTTCGCGGCCGTTGCTGGTCGCCGAGGCAGAGCACGGCAGCCGGCCGTTCGCCGCCGCGAAACCGATCAAAGCTTCACGGATTTCGAGCAATGTCTTCTGTGTGTCCGACACTCGCTTTAGCTCAACTTGGGTGGTGAAGGGAATCAATATGCCGGCGAATAGCGCACCCAAAATCAGCAACACGACGGCGAGTTCGATCAGGGTAAACCCACGCATACATTTCGTTTTTGCTCGCATCGGGTCCACGAATGGCTTAGTAAAACAAACGATCATTGAAGGAACTCGAAGGTGCAATATTGCGATCGAACATTAGCCCTGTCACCAAATCTACGTTGGACGCCGTATCGTAGTAATCCTTGGGGTCGGCACTGGGTCGGGTTTGCGGCGTAGGTTTCTGCGCAGTCGTTACTAACGAGCTACCGGCCAGGATGGTTAGAAACTTCACATCGCTACGTTCGATGGCGGCATCCAAATTCACCGTAATGCACCTGCCACCTGGCGCAACATCGCAAGTTAAGCCACCGCCGTTCGGCGCATAGGCTTCGCTCACGGCGCCCAGCATCAATTCGTACCAGCGATTCTCGGCGTACCAAAGCGGCAGCTCCGGATAGACGCGAACGCCGGTCGTCGTAAGCCGTCCGGATCCACCGCTCACCCACCCGCTGCCCACCAAGGTCGGCGGAGTAGGATCCGGCGCCATGGTATCGTCCGTCACATCGTCATCGTGAAAATCTTCGACGGTGACGCAAGAATTGGTCGTGGAAAGGCAAATCGCCAACGAACCGGTATTGCGTACCACCGTGCGAGTGGTGACGGCGCTCGCCGTTGCGGGGACGGGAGTTGCAACGATGGTTCCCGTCGTCGGGTAAGTGATATTCACCCGGCGGCTAGTAACAGTTGGTGGGAGTGAAGCCGGGTTAGTAATAACGCCCTGGCAATCGACGGATCGCGATCCCAGCGCGCGCCAGGTGCAAATTCCATTAGGCACCACCGAACCCAGCGTGTTGCGGACGGCGTCGATGCTCACGGTGCCGCTACGTGAAATCGTACCGTTGTTGATCAGCCAGGAAAAATCCGTGTTAAACGATAGCCCAACGGCGTTGAAAGGAATTAAGCCGACACGCGTTAACGGAATCGAATAAAAATTCCCGAGGCTGCTCGGATTCGCAAACGGCGCCAGCCAAGGATAGCTGGTAGCGCCCGCGGGAGAATAAGTTCGGCTAAAACGTTCAAATGCCGCCTTGACCTCAAGCCCTACCCGCTCCTCGATTTTGAGCATTAATTCGTCGATGGTAATGTAAAGTACGCGGTCATTGAAGGTTTCGCTGATCGCGCCTTGAATGAAATCGTTATCCAAATCAACGTTGCTAAATGTCAGGGTGCAAGGCGGACTCGGGCATTCGGGTGTAACGTTGGTCACCGTCACAGTGGTTGCTTCAAGGTACTGATCGGCGCCGACCAAATTGGGCGGCATCGGCCGCGATTGGCCTTGAATCGCCGCGCCCGGCATGATGACCACCACCGCAACCCGGTTGGATAACACAGCGCCCGCTGCATCTCTCACCGTCAACCATGGATAAGGCAAGGAAACCGGTGCATCGCCTCGTTTCTCAGGACAAATAAATCCCGTATGAGAGAAAGCCAGAATGTTGGGGTTAAGAAACTCTAAGCAATTGGGGGCGGCAAGGTTTGCGGACACCCCATACCAGGGCATCACGCCCGTCACATCGTTCTCGCTAAATGCTGCGTAAGACAACCCCAATGTGCGCCATGGCAAGCGACCTAAACAACGGAGCTGGGCGCCGCTGTCTTCGTCCGTCTGAAGCGGCAAGCCCGTCGGGCTGGTTTGGTCTAAACATCCGGTCTCGGCGTCGCCATTGTAGTTCCGGGTGCCGGCGGTGTCGGCGATCACGTCTGGGCGCGGCATATCCCCGGGCCGCTGAGAAGCACCGGAAGCCGATAGGCTGTAGGCTAATAACGCATCTCGCGCTGAAAAGAGTAGCTCTTGCGATCGCCGTTCTCGTTCCACCTTGAGTGTCGTCGATGAGAGCGAGCTCAATAAAAAATAACTCGCCGCGAGTAACAGCGCCGCGAAGGTGAGAAGTAGGCCGAGGCCACGTTGTCGATAACGATAGCTAAGCGACTCTAGGCGGGAAAGATTTCGATTATTCAGATCGATGCGGCGCATGATTTCGTGCGACGAGGATGGGTTTGAAGTGATTAAGTCCGTCGAACTTCGCGCGCAAGTTAATCGGAATTTGTACGGTTATTCGCCCGCTTGTATTGCGGATACTGGTTAAACCAAATCGTATTGTTCCCGCTGCTCCTAATCACTTTTCCAGTCATCTTCGGATTCGGCAAACGAACCGATTCACCGGCTTTAGCCGACTCCTCAACGTCGGGCTCGACACTTTCTTTCTTTGGCGCATTTGCGATTGGCTTTGGCGGGGGCGACGCGCGCCTTTCATTCATGGCTTTACGTTCCGCGGGGCTGAAAAACAAGCGTCCGAGTTCGTCGGCATGCAAGCTAGGTATGCTCACCAGCATGATTCCGACCCAGAGCGAAGCACAAACACGAAAGCGATGGATCAAGACGATTTTTCTTTCACAGTAATCCATTGCATCGTGCAAGCGCCCATCAGTTCGGGTTCCAGGCTACCGGCCGCGCCCAATGACTGGCGCTTAAGCGCGCAGGAATCCAGCAAAAAAATACCCGGGGCTTGAGTCTTGAAATCCGCCAAAAAATCGAGCAAATCTTGTTCGTGGAGTAAAGCGAACTTGAGATCGATGGTGCTGGAAAATGCTGCTACGTTAAGCGCATCGGCGCCGAATCGGCGTTGCGCGGCGATATCGTAGTCGATGCTGAAAATCCGATGGCGATCGCGCAGCCGTTTAATGGTTTCGATCCAGTCCAAGCGCTTTTCTTCACCAAACAAACCGCGGGCCTTAAGCTCGCCATAGGTGGTTTGGTTTTCGTTGAAGTAGGTTTGCTGGGCGCGCGCGTTGTCGAGTTGGGCGCGAGCAGCATTAAAACTCCGTTGCGCCGATTCCTGCTCGACTTCCACCATCTGCCGGTATTGCCAAGAGCCGACCCATCCGACCACGCTTATCACGATCGCCGCCGTCAAAAACAACAGCGCGCCGCGCAATAATTCCAGATCACCTTGTTTTAACTTAATCATGGCGGCAGCACGATTTTGAGGGCGAAGCGCGCATCGCTTTCATCTTGCGCCGCTTTGACACTGCCACGCAGCCCGACCTTAGCGCTAGGATTGAGGGGTTGCGCCAAAACGGTTACCTTGGCCCCCAAGTCCGCCTGGATCGCCTGCGTTAGAGCATCGATTTGTTGCAAGGCCTTGCGATGATCCTGATCGAACGAACCCAACCGAGCCGCCAAGCCGAGCACTTGGTAATTCCGACCCGTCACCGCGAAGCCGGTGTCCACCGGGCCTCCGGGCTGGTCGACCCCGTTGTCCTGCGCTGGCATTGGAATATTCATCCCGGGCGCCATATCCCTAACGGACACTCGATTGGGATCCTTGGTCAACGTCCAACTTAAATCAGACAACTGGGTGTCGGGAAAACGCGACCATACTTGGCTCAGCCCGATGAGAGTCTGGGTAAAATCCGGTGCGCCTTTGACGGCCTGATTGTAAAAGTTAACGATATTGCTCATCACGTCCGGGGCGACATCCGTGGTCGGCAAACCGCGCATGATGATCTGGCGTTCGCTCTCGACTTGACCCGTTTCATCTTGAATGCGCTGTACTTCGATCGCCATCGATTTTCCGTCGAGGAAATTAGCGCTACCCACGGACGCGCTCACGATCAAGGCGCCGGCGCCGGTGGCGACGGCCATTTGTTTAAGACGCCAAATAAACGCACGGCGCATGTCGTCCGCTTGCGCGAAATGATTGTGATGGGCGGAGCGACCGAGTAAGTGTAGAAATAGCCATTCCGCACTAGAATCTTGCACGGGTCGCCTCATGCCTATGGTTTTCGCGACCTGACCGATATCGAAAAATTCGTACGTTATGCCGGATTGATCGAGGGACGCGGCCGCAGTTTGATCGAGCTCAGGCGGATGAGCGACAACGCACACTCGCAGTTCTTCGCCGGCCTCAAAAAAGCGTAAGCTTTCTAGGTATTGCCAGGTCTTGCGCACTTCGTCGCCAATCGCCTGCAATAAATTTCTTTGGGCATTCGCGGGTAATGGCGTCATCCGGCTAAACTTAATCTGTCCCGCTTGCAGATAGTTTTGACGCAGGTGATCGCCCTGATGCAAAGTCACCAACAAAACATGCTTAGCCGTGACACCCAGCGGCTTGAGCAGCCGAGGCGACACGAGCGGCGCCGAATAGATGCCGACCAGCGGCGCGCGCACCGCGTCGATTGCGCTTAACCACGGTGTGATTAATTCGCTATTGGTAACCGAAGTGTAGAGCACTCGATCGTCACGGCGGCCGGTCGTCTCGCGACCTTGCACCACGGCGTGGCGATAGGGTGTGGCGCGATAAATTTGCGTCAGCTTGCGATCCAGCAAGGTGCGCCTATCGCTGCCGCGGACGTGGGGAATAGTATCGAGCCGAAAATCCTCTTCGATCAAATCGACCAGAAAATAAACACGCAGCTTCGACCAGCGTTTTAGATATTCGGCAAACGCGAACTGCCCCGACTCATCAACGCCAAAGGATTCGGTTGCGAGTATCTTTCCATCGCGCCAGATCGCCGCTAACAGTCTTTCATTGGTGAGATAGAGTAGATGTTTTCGATACATAGGAACCTCTGATTAAGTCCATCGCGGCTCGCGTTGGGTCCTGAAGGGGTCGATCGCTAGGCGTCGGCGCGAAGCCAAGGGTCACACTCCCTTGGCGAGCGGCGCAACGACGCGAGCAGCCCCTTCAGGACCCAACCCGCATGGGCTGAAGTTTGCCGGGTGGCATGCTTTGTTGCGGACTCGCTTATGTAGACCCGCTACACCGCGCTCGCCGCGTCGCGCCTGCCACCCGGCAAACTTCAGCGCGACCGCGAGGGACTTAATCAGAGGTTCCTTATATTTTCACTTTGCTGATGGCATCGTAAATCGGCCCGAACACCGGTAGCAAAGTCATCACTAAAATGGCGCCGATAACCAGAATCGTGATGGGTTCGATCAAGCGCTGCACCGCTTCAATGGCTTCCTTAACATCGCGAGTGTAAAAATAACTTACGTTGTTCAATGCGGTATCCAATCCGCCCGTTGACTCACCTACTTTGAGCATACGTAGCACTAACGGCGGAAACAGGCCTACGCTTTGAAAGCCTTCCGTTAAGCTCTTTCCCTCGGCGATAGTTCGCCCGACTTCCTGTAGACCGCGTTCGATTACCTTGTTGCCGGAAATTTTTTCCGATATGCGTATGCAGTCGAGAATGCTGATGCCCGATGCATACATCAATGCGAAGAAGGTCGAGAATCGCGCCAGAATAATCCGCCGGGTGACGGAACCGATGAGGGGCAACTGGAGTTTCAACTCATCGATCCGATAGCGAAACTTGGTATTCGACCGTGCCAAAGCACCGAAAGCGAATACCATCAATATCGGTATGGCCAGCATCACATACCAATAGTTGACGAAAAAGCCGGAGACCGCGATTAGGATTTTCGTGCCGGTCGATACGTTCGAGTCCAGCGTCCGAATGACCGAAACAAGCTTGGGCACAAGATAGACCATCAGGAAAAATATAACCCCCAACACGACCACACCTGTGATTGCCGGATAAATCACGATGTTGCGGGTTTGTTTTGCAATCTCGTCCTGCCACTTTAGATTCTCGGTAAGCTTGAGCAATACCTCGGCAAGTCGTCCGCTTTGCTCGCCGGCGCGCACCAGGCTGACGAACACGGTATCGAACAATCGCGGGTGGCCCGCCAATGCCTCGGACAGGGTCTTACCGCCCTCGATGGTTTCAATCAAATTAGCCAATACCTCGCGAAAGTGTGGTTTGTCCACGCTATCGCGCAAGTCGACCAGCGCATCGATGATGGGGACGCCGGCCTTGAGCAGTTGCTCTAAATGAAAACAAAAATTGATGAGTTCCTGTCGGCTGATCGGCGAGCCGATTCCCATTCCCCAGAACGCACGCGACGGACGGCTCGTCACTAAATCCAAACTCATGCGCTTGAGGCGCATTTCCAGATCGAGCGCGTTCACGGCGTCGAGGTTGCCCCGAAGTATTTTTCCTTGCGCGTCCATGGCGCGGTAAGCGAACTGCATGGTGAATGGATTAACTAATGCGGTCCGTGAGATCGACCACCCGCGAGATTTCATCCAGCGAGGTCTCACCGGTTAATATGCGTCCGACACCGTCCTCGGCCAAGGACCAAAAACCTTTTTCCTCCGCCATTTTGCGTAGTTCGCGGCCAGTGGCGCGGCGCGCGATGCTTTCGTCAAGATCCTCATCCATCTTGAGTATTTCCATGATGGCAGTGCGCCCTTTGTAGCCGGTGCCGTTGCAATGGCTGCAGCCGACCGCGTGATAGACCATCGGTATCGAAGCACTTGTCCCGGTTGGGTGGCGCAACAATTTGAGCGTTGTGGCGTCGGCTTGCTGCGGGCGTTTGCAGCGGGTACACAAGCGCCGCACCAGCCGCTGTGCGATGACGCCGATGATATTGCCCGCCATGATATCGGGCAGCACACCGAGATCGAGCAAACGTGGGATCGCGCCGACCGCCGAATTGGTATGCAAAGTTGAATACACTTGATGTCCCGTCATGGCGGCGCGAAACGCCATCTCGGCGGTATCGCGATCGCGTATCTCACCCACCAGAATCACGTCGGGATCTTGCCGCATCATGGAGCGAATGCCGTTGGCGAAATCGAGCTTAACCGCCTCGTTGACCGAGGTCTGGCGTATCAGCGGCATGGGATATTCGACCGGCTCTTCCAAGGTCATGATGTTAATGCCCTCGACATTGATGCGATTCAAAATCGAGTAAAGCGTGGTGGTCTTGCCGCTGCCGGTCGGGCCGGTTACCAGGATCATACCTTCCGGCCGCGCGAGCATGAGTTGCAGCGCGTGCAAACCCTGTTCTTGTAAGCCTAGTTGCTCGAGCTGGACGATGCCTTTTTGCCGATCCAAGATGCGCAACACGATATTTTCGCCGTGGGTGGTCGGTAGACTTGACACGCGGAAATCGACTTGATGACCCGATAGCACCAATGAAAATCGTCCGTCCTGCGGTGCGCGGGTCTCGGCGATGTTCATGCTGCTCATGACCTTTAGGCGCACCACCATCGCCGGCCAGTAGTTTTTGTGCAGCGATCGTATCTGACGCAGAACCCCATCCAAACGATAACGTACTCGCAAGAATCCTTGTTCGGGCTCGAAGTGAATATCGGACGCGTTTTGCTTCGAGGCGTCATTCAGGATCGCGTCGATGAGCCGCACCACCGGCTGGCTATACTCGTCGAAATTCGCTTGCAAACTCGCGTAGTCGATTTCGCCGGTTTCGATTTCGTGCAGGATGCCGTCGATCGATAACTCGAACCCGTAATACTGCTCGATGCCGGCGATGATGTCCGATTCCCGCGCCAATACCGGCTCGACAACAATACTGTCCGGCACCAGCGCGCGTATTTGATCAAGCGCCACCACATCGGTCGGATCGGAAATGGCGATAATCAGTTTGTTCTCATCGCGCATCAACGCCACGGGAAGAACGTGGTATCGCCGGGCGGCGTCCTTGGGAATCAACAGCAGCGCGGCCGGGTCCGCCACGGCATTGGAGAGATCGATGGCGATTTGTCCCAGGCTCTCGGACAGAATATCGCGTATCGTCGCCTCGGACACGAACCCCAGGCCGACCAGTAATTTGCCTAAGGGAATATTGCGTTTTTTCTGTTCGATCAGCGCGATGCGCAACTGATCCTGGCTGATGATGCCTTTCTCCAGCAACACCGCGCCCAGGGGTTGCTTAGCGATCACACGGGTGGCAGCGGGTATGGCGGACATCGTTGGATTACGGCGCCGCCAATTCGCTCAGGCGCAATGCCACGTCAGCCGAACGAAAACGCGCGCTTCGATTCTTAGCAAGGTCCAGCGCCTTGCGATAGTAGGTCGTGGCTGGTTTGGTCTGCCCGAGCTGGTCCAGGCTCACCGCGAGGTTGTAGGCGTAATCCGGGTTTCCCGCGTCCAAACTAAAGGCATCGAAATAAGCCTGTTGCGCCTCGTCCCAGCGGCTTTGGTTGGCGTATTGATTGCCGAGCGCAAAATGCAGTTGCGGCGAATCGGGGGTGCGGGCCAATTCGGATTTAATTTGGCTCTCGCTCGGGCCGCCCGGCTGCTGCATCGAGGCGAGCCCGGCCAAGGCCGCGGCCTGCTGCGGCTCCAACTCCAGGGCGCGCCGATAGTAACGTTCCGCTCCGGTTAAGTCGCCTTGATCGGCGGCGATCGTCGCGAGCCCCAGCAACGCATCGACGTTGAACGGATCCCGTTCCGCCACAATAGAATACAAACGTTTCGCTTCCGCTCGCTGGCCGGACAAAAGCGAGTTATAAGCGATGGCGAGATCCGGGTCGAAATCGCTGCTGCCGCGCTCACTTTGACTGACGCTGATCGCGCGGTTATTTTTCGCCGAACGTCGGGACTTGGATCCGCGCGGTTGTCGTGCTTGCTCGATTTCCCGTTGCACCGTGTCTTCGGTTGACAATTCTGCGGCCGATAGGTTTTCCACTTCAGCGGCCGATACGCGCGACGCACCCCGACGCGGCCGCTTAGTTTTGGGCGGCGATTTTTCCTGTTCCGAAGCATTCGCCGCGGCCGCCTGCGATACTGTCGCTATCGCAGGGGACGGTGGTTCCGGAGGAACGTCCGCGACCGATTTGATTTCTGGCGCGGCCGTAACGGGCGGTTTAACATCGGGCGCGCTCGGCGCTGGGGCGGGCGAAACCGGTGACGCCGGAGTACGCGCCTGGGTCGGCTGAAACGGCGGGCTGGGTGGAAATTCGAAGCTATACCAGACGTAGAATCCGCCGGCGGCGAGCAGCAGCGCAGCCAGTCCACCGACCAACAATATTCCGGCGCGACTGCGGGGTGCAGGACGCTTGGCTTGAAACAGCGTTTGCGCCGCTTCGCGCTCCTTGGTTACCCGGTCGCTAGCGAGCGCGCTGGAACTGCCGGTCGTTTTGCTTGCAGGTAAGCCAGGCGAGGAAGGTTTAACCGGGGGAGGTTCAGTGACCGTCTGAAAAAATTTCGGCTCCGTGCGCGATGGCGCTTCCGGCAGAACCGGCGTAGTCTCGCTAACGGTGGGATCCGATACCGGCTCGGTCAAAGTCCAGTCGGGCGGTTTCGCCTCCGTGCCCGTTGCGGAATCGGCACCCGGTTGCGCGAGCTGCGGTTCGGTCTGACCCCGCTTGACATTTTCCGCCCGCTTCAGCGCATCGATCAACAGGCTCATGGTGGGCTTGGCCGGCTGGGGACACGGCGCAGAAAATCTTTGTCCGGCAGCGCGCTGCGATAAGCGCGCAGATCGCCGTCAATGCTTGCTTCGTGGACCACGATGGGGCGCAAAAAAATCACCAGCTCGGTCTTGGCATTGGTATCGTCGCGGAAGCTGAATGCATCGCCTGCCACCGGCACCCGCGATAGTACGGGGATACCGTCACGCTGTTTCTGCACGCTATCTTGCATCAGCCCGCCCAGCACGGCGATCTGGCCGTTGGAGACTTTCAGCACGGACTCCATCTCGCGGGTTTGGATTTGCGGCACGCGGCTGACCACGTTGGCATTCGCCAGATCGGGATTCGGATCGTTGACAAAACTCGTGATCCGCGAAATAGTTGGCCTCACGTTTATGAGCACGCTGTCGGTATCGCTGATCTGAGGTTGGACACTCATGACGAAACCCACTGGGACGGAATGCGCCGTCGTAGTAAAGGTTTTTTCCGACACACCTTGCGTGGTCGCGGTGACCGAGGCGGATATGCTGAAATAAACTACGTTGTCGACAACTTTCAGCATCGCGGTTTGATTGTTCAGCACCATTAGCTTCGGGCTCGACAGCACACGGGTCGTGCCAAAGGAGTCGAGCAAGCGTATCGATGCGGCCACATTGCCGGCAAAGCGCGCCGCGCTGTTGGCGTAACCGATGAAGAAATTCGGCGCTTGGCCTAAGCGGCCGGCGGACAAATTCTGGTTAAAGGTCACTCCGTTGGCGCCGTTGGCAATACGGCTCCAATCCACTCCGGCCTGGTAATTCTCATTGAGCAAGACTTCGACCACCGTCGCCTCGATCAAAACTTGGCGCCGCGCCGAGCCAACCACGGCATCGAGAAACTCTTGCACTTTTTCGTGTTGGCGTGCGGTCGCGCGCACGCTGATGACGCCGGTTTCCGGGTTAGCAATCACCGATGCGGCTTCGCGATACGTCACGCGCCGGGTGGTGGTGATTTCCTCGCCCTCGATTTCGCCATCGCGCTTGGGCTCGTAGATGCCGCCGAAGGGCTCGTTGCCTTTCGCGGTTCTTTTGCTGCCGCTTGCCGTCGTGGTCGAAGTGGACGATTGCTGCAAACGCCGCTCGATCACTTGGTCGCTGCTCCCCGCCGGCAAGACCTTATCGGTTTCTTTCAGCATGTCCTTTACGTTCTGGACCAAGGTTTCCCAGAAACGGTTTTTCGAGGTGTTGGTGACGTTAGTGGTGGAATTGTTGCCGCCTTCGCTACCCTCGCTCACCGTGCCGGTGGTCGCGATTTGCGTTGAGATGGCGACTTGCGAGGTGGTGTCCCGCGCTAAGTTAACGTAATCGATTTTGTAGTTGCGCAGGAACGGCGTGTCGCGCAGCACCACCAGCGTGCGTCCATCGAGTTCGTAACGCATATCGACCTGCTTGGAAATGCGGCCAAGTATTTGCGGCAAGGTTTGGTCGATGGCGTTTAGCGTGACCACACCCTCGATGCCGGGATGGATATCAACGTTAACTTTCGCGTCGCGCGCAAGGGCGAACAACAACTCCTGAACTTTCACATTGCTCACCACCACGGTATATTTTTCCGCTTTTGGCCCCGGCCTGGGGGGCGGCGGCACCATGACTTGGCTCACCGGCGGCGGGATGGTCCCGATTCGAGGGGCGGGCGCTTGAATGTGAGTGGGAGACGGCGCGATCGGCGCGACCCCGCATCCGGCTACCAGGACGCCAGTGAACAAACTAAGCAGCAGCGCTGATCGTGGAATTATCATCGGACCTTGAACAGAGTCACTTCAAAGAAAAAGTATAACACCAATAACTTTCTATTTTTCAACGATCTGCAAGAAAAATTGAAGGTGTACGTTGAATTGAATTGAGGGCAAATTTCGGGCTTATTCGAACAATACCCCTGAAACCCTTGTGGATATTGCCTCGCAGGGATGCCTATCCTGAGAGCCGCACTGGTATTGCCTTGCAGGCTAGGCTATTTTGAATTCTTTTTTCTAGGGAAGCTCTGAATAAGTTCGAGTTCTAAATGAGACAAGGCGCGAACAAAAAATATCGACGCAGCATATGGATGATATGTAAGGAGATATTTTTTGTGAGCAACGCAGTATCATGACGAAATCGGACTTATTCAGAGCTTCCCTAGCGTGTCGCTTGCGCGGCGGGAACGTCGGTTAAAGCCTGATCTGAGGAAGGGAACAGCGTCCACGCGAGCAACACTACCGCGAGCACCGCCACACCGCCGCCGATCAGCCAGGGAACGCGCGCCGAAAACCAGTTCGCGCGACTGAACTCGCTGTCGTTGATCGCGGCGCTGACGTGTTTGGGTTGCACGGTGTGGGTACCATCCGCGTACGCCGCGAGCAAGGTTTTATCCGCCAAGATATTGACCCGGCGCATCAAGCCTTCCGACACCGCGGTGATCATCGAAACGCAGCGCGCACCGAACACATCGGGCCCATGGTAGCCTGCCGCACGCAAGCGAAAGTTAAGATATTCGCCGATGTCTTTTTGCGGCATGGGCCGCAGAAAAAAGCTATGGGTAATGCGTTCCTTGACTTGCCGCATATGCGGCTTGGTGAGGTTTTGATCGAGTTCCGGCTGGCCGAACAACACGATCTGCAGCAGCTTGTCGCGATTAGTTTCCAAGTTCGATAACAGCCGTAACTCTTCCAAGGTATCAAGCGGCATGGCATGGGCCTCATCGATCAACACCACCACTTGCCGACCTTGTTCGTGCAGCTTGATTAAGTGCTCCTGCAGCTTTTCCAGCACGGCGGCAGTATTCAGGCCTTTGGTCTTGAGCTTGAGATCGTTGGCGATCACATTCAAGATTTCATCGCGGGTCAGGCTCGGAATCGCGAGATAAATGATTTCCACATTTCCCGGTAAGCGCTCCGACAACACGCGGCACAGCATGGTCTTGCCGGCGCCCACTTCACCGGTAACCTTGACCAACCCGTCACCCGCGCAGATGGCGTAGATCAACGCGTCCAGGGTTGCGCCGCGATTGGCGCCGGAGAAGAAAAACTCGGTGTGGGGCGTTATTTTGAACGGCGCTTGAGTCAAGCCGAAATGCTCGAGATACATTATGGAAGCTCTGAATAAGTCCGATTTCGTCGTGATGCTGCGTTGCTCACAAAAAATACCTCCTTACATATTATCCATATGCGGCGTCGATATTTTTTGCTCGCGCCTTGTCTCACTTAGAACTCGAACTTATTCAGAGCTTCCCTATTTAGATAGGGTCTTACCGTACACGTCCATACGGCTGTAAAGCGTGGTGCGATTGATGCCGAGCAGTTTCGCGGCGTGGCTGACATTGCCCTGAGCCAATGCCAGCGCGGCTTCCACGAACGCTTGCTCGGTCTCGCGCAACATTTCGTCCAAGTTAAAGTTCCTCTCTTTCAGCAAACGCTGCTTGGCGGTGTTGCTTAACGATAGCGATTCCGTTGCCGTAGCGCGATCGGCGTCGGGTTCCAAATCGAATTCCGCTTCGATCTGGCTGATGTCGAGTTCGTGACCCGCATGTTTGGCGGAAAGACGAATGACGATATTCTTTAACTCGCGCACGTTGCCGGGAAAATCGTAAGCTACCCACCGCGCCAGCGCCGCAGGATTGAGGGTAAACGGCACGCTGGTGTGTTGTTGCGCGAACAGATGGCGGAAATGATCGAGCAGCAAGATTTTGTCGTTGCCGAGGTCGCGCAACGGCGGCACGCTGATGCTGAACACACTCAGCCGGTGAAACAGATCGGCGCGGAAGCGGCCCGCTTTGATTTCCTTGCGCAAGTCGCGGTTGGTGGCGGCGATCACCCGCGCTTTGCTCACCCGAGTCTGGGTTTCGCCGACTCGCTGGAACTCGCCATTCTCCAGTACGCGTAAAAGTTTGGCCTGTAATTCGATCGGCAGTTCGCCGATTTCATCGAGAAATAACGTTCCACTGCCCGCGTCTTCGAAATAGCCGGACTTGGCGCCTACCGCACCGGTGAACGAGCCTTTGCTGTAACCAAACAAAGTCGGCTCCACCAGGGTCGGCGAAATGGCGGCGCAATTCAGCGCGAAGTAGGGCTGCCCGGCGCGCGAACTCAAATGATGCAAGGAGGCAGCGACACGCTCCTTGCCGCTGCCCGACTCGCCCTCGATCAGCACCGGATGAATCGATCCAGCGTACAGGGCAAGCTGACTCTTGAGTTTTTGTATCGGCGCGCTGTCGCCGATGATTTTGCCCGGACCGTCCTTCGCGTCTTGCTCATGGGCCAATTCGTCGTCTTTAAGTTTCAACGCATTGTTGAGCAAGGTCTTCAGGTGTTCCGGCTCACAGGGTTTGGGCACCAGATCGACCGCGCCCAGTGCCCGCGCGCGGCGGGCGTTGGACTCCTCGTTTTGGCCGGACAGCACCAGGATGCGAATCGCCGGCGCTCGGGCCAACAAATCGGCGATTAACTGAAAACCTTCGATCGGCAACTGTGGCGTGGGCGGTAAACCGAGATCGACCAGCGCGAGATCCGGCGGATGCGGCGCGTCGCGCAACCAGGCGATCGCCTCTGCGCGAGAGCCTGCCGTGTGGACGTTAAAATCGCGGCTCAGTACGAAATTGAGCGTATCGGAAATGAGGGGGTCGTCATCGACCAGCAACAAACGCGGTTTGGTATCAGCGCCGGTCGAGATATCGTTCACGTTTCAAGCTTCCTCGATGCAATTCAGAAAGGCCGATTCTAAATCCGTGGCGCCTACACGCCCATAGCGTTGCCTAAACGCCTGCGGCGTGCCGTGAAATTTAAGCTGTTGATGGTGCAACACCGCAAGGGTGTCTGCCAATTCTTCGATATCGGCCAAGGCGTGGGACGTGAAAAACACGGTTTTCCCCGAGCGTTTCAACGCCATAATCTCGGCCTTCACGCGGGCGCGGGCGCGCGGGTCGAGGCCGCTCAAGGGTTCATCCAATATATAAAGACGTTTTTCGCTCAACAAACAGGCCGCTAGTCCGAGCTTTTGCGTCATCCCTTTTGAAAGCAAACGCACCGGCTTATCGAGCGCAGCACGTTCCAGGTCCAGCGCCTGGAATAGCGCGAGCACGCGATCCAGTTGAAAGTTGCGGCCGTCCAGCTTCGCCATGTAAGTGAGGAAATCGCGGCCGGTCAAGTAGTAGGGTGGAACGAAGCGCTCGGGAAGAAACACCACCGGGGCGCGCGCTACCGTTGCGCCATGATCGACACCGAAAATCTCCACGCGGCCGCTGTCCAGCGAGACCAGATCCAACAGGCACTTAAGCAGCGTGGTCTTGCCGGCGCCGTTGACGCCGGCAAGCGCGAAACAGTCGCCCTCGGACACGCGCAGAGAAAACCGTTCGAGCGCGACGGCGGAACCGTAGCGTTTCGTTACGTCGGTGAATTCGATTGCAGCGCCGGACATTCCACTAAGCTTATGCCAAATCCCAAAACTCGGCAATGAGTCGCATCGGGAATCGCGATGCCTGTCATCACGTCGTCACACGGGTTGCTCACTATTGCATAGCCGGTTATTATTGGGGCGGCTGATATTCGGCGTAGTTCGAGATCTTACTACCCGCCCCGTAGCTATTAACCCAAAGGCGGCGATAAAGGTAGGACTATTTACGCCTGTTATTAACTTCACCGAAAAGGGTACGGTGATTTGATCGAAACCGCGCTGTCCGAGCCGATTTTTAATCGAGTCGGATTATTCGTTATCTCTATTTATCGATCGATTTGTTCTCAAATTGATCGGTATGTCATGTCGGAAACAACATGAGTGCCGAAGCTCGCCTGTCGATGGGATCGACCGTCGCCATGGCGCGCCCATCTCTAACGGCGGGGATCGCTGCGCTGGTCGCATTGCTCACCGTGTCATTGCTGGCGGCGTTGCACGTCGGCTTTCAAGCGAGCGACGACGCCAATTATCTGACCGGGGCGCTCGGCTGGATCGAACAATTTCCCTACGTCGGCGATAACCACTGGACCCTGCGTCACACCATCACCCTGCCCACCGCGTTGTCGATCCGGCTATTCGGCACGAACGAATTTTCCGTGAGCCTGAGCAACATGCTGTACTTCCTCGCCTTCCTCGCGCTCAATGCAGTGTTCTGCATCCGATACTTGGGCCGCGGCAGCGCCCTCGCAACCAGCCTGTTGATAGCGACCATGCCGGGCTTCGTGATCGTGGCGACCTACCTAAACCCCGATATTCCGGAGTTGTTTTTTGTATCGGCATCGTTCTGGTTTTTCCGCAGCGCGCTTGACGACCCTGGGCGGACCGGCCGTTGGCTCGCATGTGGCGTGTTCTTGGGACTGGCGTTCGTCAATCGCGAAACTTCGGCGGCCTTGGTTGTCTTTTTCGGCCTGCTGTTTCTATTTCGTCCGCTCGCGCCCCGTTCGCGTTATTTTATCGTCGCCGCGGCATTCGTTCTCATCGTGGGAATCGACTGGCTTTATCTCACCCTTTCCACCGGTAATTTGTTATATCGATTGAGTATCGATTTTCATCACGGTGTCGTCGATCGCGTCGCCGACGTCGCGCAAGTCGTTGCACGAGGCGGTTTGATCGACAAGGAAGGAAATCTCAGCGTAAATGTATTCGTCGACCCGCTGATCAACCTGTTTATCTCGCAGAAATACACCCTCCTATTCTGGCTTCTGATACCGGCTGGGCTTTACGCCTTCGCCCGCCGCAGCGATCCCGTGTCGCTCACCATCGGTTTACTCGCCGGCTTGGGTTTGGTGTCGTTCGCGTTCGTAGCCGCAAATCCCAAGCTATATCTCGTTCCGCGCTATCTCGTACTGGTGGCGTGGGTCGCGTCGGTCATCGTCGGCTGGTGGCTCGCCTCGTGCTGGGCGTCCCACCGGCGCGTACTTGCAGGGGGGTTGCTCGCGATTGGTTTGCTCGCCAACGCGATCGCCTTATCGGTCGAGAACATCAATCCGCGCTTCGTCGAAAAGGAACTCGTATCGTGGGTGGCGCGCCATCCGGGCGAAACGATACATACCGATATCGAAACCCTGGGTCGCGCTTACTACTACTTCCGCTTTGCCGGTGTTTCCATGGATAGCGTCTCGACCGATCGGCCGGCCGCCGGCCGGTATTTTTTTTACAGCGCCGAACGCGTGGCGGAATGCGCCACTACTTCACGCTGCCGCAACCGTGTGAACGATTTCCGGCCAGGCCCCAATTGGCAAGTCGAGCAAAATATCGAGCGCCCGCAGCGCAATATCGGGAAACTCGTGCAGAAAATTGGTGTCGATTCTAGGCTGCCATCGGATATTCGGCGGCGCGTCGTAGGTTCAGGCGTGGCCGTCACGATTTATTCTGTGAGGTAATTGAAATGCCCGCTGTATTGAGTAAACCGCATCTCGTCAGCCCGCGCGTGGCGAAACCGGCGCCGCGAATTGCCGTGCTTATCCCTTGCTACAACGAAGAAGCGGCAATCGCGACGGTAGTGAAGGATTTTCACGCCAGCTTGCCCGGCGCCGATATCTACGTCTACGATAACAACTCCCGGGATCGCACCCAGGAATTCGCACGGGCCGCCGGTGCGAACGTTCGCATTGAGCGCCGTCAGGGCAAAGGCAATGTGGTGCGCCGCATGTTCGCCGACATCGATGCAGACATCTATGTCCTGGTTGATGGCGACGCCACCTACGATGCGGGGAGTGCGCCCGCGATGGTGCAACTATTGCTCGAAGACGATCTGGATATGGTCGTCGGTTGCCGCGTCCACACGGATACCCAAGCGTATCGACGCGGGCATGAGTTCGGGAACGCGTTGCTCACAGGATTCGTCGCTCGACTGTTCGGCAAGACCTTCACCGATATCCTGTCCGGATATCGGGTATTCTCGCGCCGCTTTGTCAAATCCTTCCCGGCATTATCTAAAGGCTTCGAAACCGAAGCGGAACTGACCGTGCATGCGCTGGGGCTACGCATGGCGGTGGCCGAAGTCGAGACACCCTATGGAGCGAGGCCGGAGGGATCGGTCAGCAAGTTATCGACTTACCGCGACGGCTTTCGCATCCTTCGCCTTATTTTGGTGCTGTACAAGCACGAACGGCCTTTCTTGTTTTTTGCTGTTGTAGCCTTTTTGCTTGTGATGGTATCTGTGGCGTTGGCCGTGCCGATTGTTATCGATTGGCTGAATACCGGTTTGGTGCCGCGCGTCCCAACGGCGATTCTGTCGACCGGCATTATGATTCTTGCCTGCCTTTCGTTGATGGCCGGACTCATACTCGAAACCGTGACCCGCGGGCGCCAGGAAATGAAGCGCTTACTTTATTTACAGATCGCGCGCTTTAACATTGGGCAGTAGTGTTCGCGATCGACATCATTAGTAATGCGATGTTTCGGGAAGCTTATTTCGCGAAAGTCCAAAACCGATTGAGGGCGAAGCCTAGCCACGGTGTTACGAATATCATAGGCACGATAGAAAGCGTCACACCGAGCCCGAGTCGATGAACGACTAGCCACACCCAGAAACTGTTCAGCAAGTAGCAGACCACCGAAACCAGCAAGTAGCGCCCCGTCGATCGCAGGCTATCCTCGCCCTCGTGGGTATGGCCGAAAGTCCAGCGGCTGTGAAGCATATAGCCGGTAATCCCCGCGATCACCGCCGCCAGGCTGTTGGCGATATAAGGCTCGATGCCGCCAGGCACGGCGATCACCCAGTAACTCACCGAGTGGAGCAGCGTTATCATCCCGCCGCCCACGGCGTAAGCAAGTATCTGGCCGATCATGGTCTTGGGTACGGCAATCATGTCGGACGATCTTCGAGGCCTGATCGCGATAAGGCCGGAGCGAACAATATCGAGGCTAGTGTCGTGACACGCAAATAACGGGACAAATAAAAATGATGGATTTTTTCGTCTAGCGAGGCGCGAGGAGGCCGCATAGCGGGCTCTACGCAACGACGAGTAACGACGCTAGACGGAAAAAGACGCATTTTTATGTCTCGTTGTTTGCGTGTCACGACACTAATGTGCACATACCTAGCCCACTACATCTTCGAAATAAAAAATATCGCGGCCGATATCCTCGATCCCGTGACGCGCCGGAACCGGAACGAGATAGCGAAGAAAACTGTGCTTATACGGAAAAAAATGCAGATGCGGGTTAAACGTGAACCGGTACTCGCGCTCGCGCGGGACGATCAGGATAAGCCGCTGCGCGGTGACCCGCCGCAGCTCGGCGATAGCCCGGCGCAAATCGAGTATGTGTTCGAGCACATGGGTGCAGATCACCGTGTCGAACGCGCGATCGGCAAAAGGTAACGCTTCAATTTGGGCTTGCTGAAACTTGATATGACCGGGGCGCTGGCGGGTTCCTTCTTCAACGATAAAATCGACACCCGTCCAATCGAGACCTGGTTTCATCTCGGCGAGATTCTGCACCAAAAAGCCGGTGCCGCAACCGACATCGAGCACCGTCTTGCCGACCAGCATAGCCGCGAGCCGTGCGATACACGCCGTGCTGTTGTCGGTTTCGTCTTGCACGCGCGGATGCCGTTCATAAACGTCCTTATATTCCTCAGACGTCACGAAGGGAATGCGTTCGCGAAAACTCTCCAGATCATCGATCAGCCGGCCCCAATGCAAACGGAACAACCAGCGCATTGCCCGCGAATCGCGAATGACCGGCGGAATCAACTCCTCCAATACGTAACGGATGGCGTTGGTCGTCTCGCGCCGCATTAGGTGTCTCCATCCGCGGGGTTGGAGAGTGGACATGGCTTTTGACGATTGGGGTAGTTACGATTAAGAATTCTAAATGCCTCGCTTGACCAACCCGCAATCTATCGTCGAACCGGTGATTGGTCAATGGCCATGAGCCGCATAGATATTGGCTCGTGGCAAGGCATGGCGCGGAGATTCAGTTGCTAAAGGTTAGTGCCGTGACGACTTTATGCGGGGCTCGAGCTGATGGGTAAGAATGTATCGAGCGACTTCGAGTCCGAGTACGATGCCGGCTTGCGTTGCGTGCCGGAAATGAAAGCCGTTCATGATGCGCGAATCGGCGCACTCGGCGCCGGCAGCGCTAAAGCTCGTGAATGAACGAGTCGGCATATCGGGTGGGGCGGTTGTCGTCTCCATGGTGAATGACACGTTGTCGCCAAAAGTATGCCGCAAAATTTCAAACGAACTATTGCAGCCGGTGCTATGCGCGGAAACATACTCGGGAAACGGCGGTGTTTGACTCAACGGTTCCCAGCCCGCGTCCGGCTGCGTGAGCGGATTGCCATCGTCGCTCGCTTCGCGTATCGCGCTGTAGGGACGCCAAGTGTTGTACTGATACTTTGCATCCCAGACCGCGACATAGCCGTCGAACAAGCTCATGTTGAGCAGCGCGAATAGGCGCGCGGCGCGCCAGAGATGCGTTCGCCGCGCGTCGACCAGATTTCTCGCAAGGCGGATGACGGACCCCTCGGAAAACTCCATCCACCAGATGGCGTGGCCGGTTTGATCGGGAGTTCGCAGCTTACTGTTCAAGGCACCGAAGTCTTTTACTTCGTTGTAATCGGCGGCATATTCCGTACTCTCCAACAAGGGCGGCTGTGGGGGACGGAATTGATCGGGCGTTTTCAGCGCGAACGGCTGCGCGAAGCGAAAGCCGGGCTGGAACACAAAACCATTCCACGGCGGGGTAGTACGGTATTTGCCAGGTTGGGACTCGAATGCATAATTACCCTGGAAGTCCCAGCCGTCATTTACTCGCGCTGCTAAAATCGCAGCCGCAGCCAGATGCCCAAGCGCGATTCCCTTCGACTTTCGCCGTCCCTCAGGTACACGGGCTAGCCAGCGATTGAGCTCCGTGGTTAGCGCGATTTGCTCTTTGGGGTACAGCGACGCAAGAACATCGTGCGCCGCTTGCGCGGCCGCGATGATCGGATGCGCGAAGCCGTGGCAACCCACGGGAAGATACTGCCGATATACCGGCACGATGGCGTTAAGCGCATCGTGCATGGCGATATGCATCATCGCAAACGCGCGATGGCCCTTGAATGTCAAAAACTGGTCCTCGGCAAACGCGATGTCATAGGCCTTTTCGCTCCACGCGACCACCACTGCATTATCGGAAAACGCTGACGACATTCGCCGCAACGCCTTCTCCTGGACTTGCTGAGCTACACGGTCCTGGGCGTCCGGCATGCTCGTGCTTATATCTGGCATCGCCGACGCAGTAGTTAGCCAACCAAACGTTCCGATGATAATGAGCGTGCCTAACTTGAAGGTATTCATACCCACCTCTCCGTGAAGATTTCCGTTAGGCGCAAGCGTAGAATCATTCCATGGGGAAGCGCCATGACTTAGCGTCCGAATCGTTTGTCGCAACGTCCAAATCCAATGCTCGAGCGCTAGACGCGACCGCATTGGAGTCGCGGGCCGTTGTGCCCAACGGCATCGACACCTTGTCGGATGTGTTGCGTACAGTGCGACTGACCGGCGCGATGCTGTTTCTCGTCGACGCTTCGTCGCCGTGGGTGAGCGAAGCGCCACAGGCAAGCGCGTTTGCACCGGTCGTGCTGCCGGGCGCGCAGCACCTTATCTCGTATCACATCGTCGTCGATGGCTCATGCTGGGCTGGGTTGGTCGGTGAGACGCCCACTCGCTTCGAAACCGGCGATATCTTATTGATCCCCCACGGCGATTCTTACTTGTTGTCGAGTTCCCCCGGCATGCGCGCTGAATATGGCGTTGAAGAGGCGGTAACGTTTTTCCGTCAGATGGCGATGGGGGAAGTACCCTCGGTTGTCAGGGAGGGTGGCGGCGGATCAAGCAAAACACAATTCTTCTGCGGATTTCTCGGTTGCGATTTGCGCCCTTTCAATCCGCTGCTCGCTGCACTGCCGCGGATGATACACGTACGGCGAACCGCCGAGGCAAGCGATCGCTTGGATCACTTAATCGAATTCGCTCTTGGCGAATTGCAGCAGTGGCGCTCGGGTGGACAATGCGTGCTGTTGCGCTTGGCGGAGTTAATGTTTGTGGAGGTACTGCGACGCCATTTGAATTCGCTTCCGGCGCCGGAGCAGGGATGGCTGGCCGGCTTGCACGATCCCATGGTGAGCCGTGCGCTGGCGCTGCTGCACACGCGCGTCAGCCAGCCGTGGACGCTTGCGTCATTGGCAAAGGAAGCAGGCGTGTCGCGCTCGGCGCTGGCCGATCATTTCAGCCGCGTAGTCGGACAACCGCCCATGCAATACCTCACGCGCTGGCGCATGCAACTCGCCGCCAGCCTCCTCGCCGATGGGGCCGCAAAAGTGTCGACCGTCGCATCCGATGTCGGCTATACCTCGGAAGCAGCCTTCAGCCGTGCGTTCAAGAAAATCGCCGGAACGGCGCCGGCGAAATGGCGCGATAATAGGGTTGGCGCGATGTAAGCGAAAATTTAAGTGTAGGGTGCGCAACGCGCACGCGGACTGAGTCTCCGGTATCGGGCTATCGACAATCCGCGTGCGCGTTGCGCACCCTACACTTGCTTTCTTTCTCGTGCTCAAATGAACTAATCAAATGAACTAAATAATGCCCAGCGCCAGAAGGCTTATGGGGATTGCCTCCTGGCAAGGCATGGCCTGCGAGCCGCGCTGGTATTGCTTCCCAGGTCAGCGTGCACAGAACTATGTTTGTTCAGGGCATTCCCGGCTGGCACACCGGATAGCCCGCTCCAGGCATTTCGTTTACACTACGGCGACTCTCACTTTCGAGTTTTCGCTTGTCTGAAAACAATCTGGTCGAAATTTCCGATCTGCATTTTGGCTATGGCGCCCGCCCGATATTAATGGGCATTGATCTGCGCATTCCGCGCGGCAAGGTGGTCGCTATCATGGGCGGTAGCGGCAGCGGGAAGACCACACTGCTAAAGCTCATCGCCGGACAACTCAAGCCCAACCGCGGGCACGTGCGCGTGAACGGCGATATCGTCCACCAGCTCGATCATGATGGCCTGTACCGCATGCGGCGCAAAATGGGCATGTTGTTTCAGTTCGGCGCGCTGTTCACCGACATTTCCGTATTCGACAACGTGGCTTTTCCGTTGCGCGAGCAAACGGATTTGCCGGAATCCCTGATTCGCGATTTGGTGTTGATGAAACTTCATGCCGTGGGCCTGCGCGGCGCGCATCAGTTGATGCCCAACGAATTGTCCGGCGGCATGGCGCGCCGCGTCGCTTTGGCGCGCGCCGTCGCGCTCGATCCCGCCTTGGTGATGTACGACGAACCTTTCACCGGGCTCGATCCGATTTCCTTGGGCGTGATCGGCAACTTGATTCGGCGTTTGAACGACGCCCTCGGCGCCACATCGGTGGTTGTGACCCACGATGTTCAAGAATCGGTGAAGATCATCGATTACATTTATTTAACCGCCAAAGGTGTGGTCGTAGCCCAAGGTTCGCCGCAAGAAATGCTGGCTTCAACCGATCCAATAGTGCATCAATTTTTTCACGGCGAGCCCGACGGCCCATCGCCGTTCCATTACCCCGGACAGAGCTTCGAGAAGGATCTCGGCTTAAATGCAGCCCATGGTTGAGGGATTGCTCGATTGGTTCCGGCTGATCGGCGGAAAAACCATCAATGCTATCCTGCGCACCGGCGCCGGCACGCGGTTTTTATTTTTGATCCTGTTTCATTCGGGCTTGAGCTTTCGCCGTTTCGGCCTGACCATACGCAAGATTTTTTTCTCCGGCGTGTTGTCGGTGATTATCATCGTCGTATCGGGATTATTCGTCGGCATGGTGTTGGCCTTGCAAGGCTATGAGACCTTGCAAGTCTACGGTTCCGAGGAAAAACTGGGCGTGCTGGTGGCGCTGTCGCTACTGCGCGAATTGGGTCCCGTTGTGTCGGCGTTGCTGTTCGCGAGCCGCGCTGGTTCCGCCATCACGGCGGAAATCGGCCTCATGAAGGCCACCGAGCAACTGTCGGCCATGGATATCATGGCGGTGAATCCCGTAGGCCGCGTGGTCGCGC
The DNA here is from genome assembly GCA_963714525.1 of uncultured Pseudomonadota bacterium. Classification (GTDB taxonomy): domain Bacteria; phylum Pseudomonadota; class Gammaproteobacteria; order Burkholderiales; family JALYOK01; genus JALYOK01. Next base: position 185,828 of record CAVQPB010000006.1, on the reverse strand, counting down.
CGCATTTTTGGGGCGGCGTGATTTCCATGCCGATACTCGCGACCATTTTCAGCGCCGTGGGCATTTTCGGCGCTTATCTTATCGGTGTCGTACTCATCGGCGTTGACGGCGGTGCGTTCTGGTCGCAGATGCAAGCGGCCGTCGACTTTCGTTATGATATCGTCAATAGTCTGATCAAGAGCTTCGTGTTCGGCATTGCCATAACCGCCATTGCTACGTTTGAAGGCTTCGACGCTAAGCCGACAGCCGAAGGCGTATCCGGCGCGACGGCGCGCACGGTGGTGACGTCGTCCTTGGTCATTTTGGCGCTGGACTTGATGTTAACCGGATTCATGATGCGAGGATGGAACTAAATGGAACGTAGAGCCGTCGATTTATGGGTAGGATTGTTTGTTGTCGCCGGAGTTGTCGCATTGATGATATTGGCGCTTAAGGTCGGGAATTTCGGCGCCTATAGTCCTAAGGATGTCTACGTAGTAAAAGCCCATTTCGACAACATCGGCGGCTTGAAAGAGCAGGCGCCGGTGCGCAGTTCCGGTGTGGTGGTGGGCCGGGTCGCGGACATACGCTTCGACACTAAAAAGTACGACGCGGAGGTCACCTTATCCATGGATGGCAAATATAAGTTCCCGACAGACACGACCGCGTCTATTTTGACGTCCGGCATTTTAGGCGAGAACTACGTCGGACTCGAGGCGGGCGGGGACGAACAGGATTTGAAACAGGGCGATGAGATCAAGCTCACCCAATCGGCGGTGGTGCTGGAAAAAATCATTTCGCAGTTTTTATACGGCAAGGCGCAGGAAGTACCTGTCGAAGAAAAAAAATAGTCCGATCAATAAGTTATAATTTGTTCCGGGCTTGGGGCGTAAACGTCAACGGGCGACAAACGTTGATGTGTTTAGGGAGATATTCCCGCGTGAATAAAGGAACAGAACCGTGATTCGAATTGTAAATTGGATGTCGCTTGCCTTCGTGGCGCTCTTCGCTGCAGCGGCCATTGCCCAGGGTGCAGGGCCCGACGAATTGGTGAAAACTACCACCCAGGATGTCATTACCGTTATCAAGCAGGATAAGGACATTCAGTCGGGCGATCGCAGCAAGATTTATGCGTTGGTCGAAGAGAAGGTGTTGCCGCATTTCGATTTCAAACGCATGAGTCAGTTGGCGATGGGCAAGAACTGGCGTCAAGCCACCTCGGAACAACAGGAAAGTCTTATCAAGGAGTTTCGTTCCTTGCTGGTGCGCACGTACGCCGTTTCGCTGTCGCAATACCGCGACCAGAAAATCGAATTCAAGCCTCTTAAACTCGAACCGGACGCGAAAGACGCGACGGTCAAAACTACCTTCTTGCAAAGCGGGCGGGAACCGGTCGCGGTCGATTACGATATGTATAAAACCTCGGCGGGCTGGAAGGTGTTCAACATCACGGTCGAAGGCGTAAGCCTGGTGGAAAACTACCGCAGCACCTTCAACGATCAAATTCGTAAAAGCGGCATCGATGGTTTGATCAAGACGTTGTCCGAGCGTAACAAAGCGGCGGAATCTAAAAGCTAGCTGTGGAAATAAATAACAACGTCATTAAGTTTACCGGCGCCGTCGTTATCGATAGCGTCGATAAGCTGTTGGAAAGTAGCAGCGCCCAATACGCGACAACCGATATCACGTTGGATTTTTCCGACGCGACGGAACTCGATTCCTCTGCCCTTGCACTCATTTTAGAATATCGCCGCACGGCGGAAGCCGCGGGCAAGCGCCTTAGCGTGCGTAATCTCCCGGCAAGCCTGAAAACCTTGGCTGACCTTTACGGTGTGACGGATCTGATCGCAGTCACGCCTTGAGCTCCGCCGCGGTCGACGTGCTGGCGGTACGTAAATACTACGGCAAAGTGCACGCCTTGCGCGACGTCGATTTAAGGGTCGAGCAAGGGGAGTTTTTCGCGTTGCTCGGCCCGAATGGCGCCGGCAAGACCACGTTGATCAGCGCCCTCGCGGGCTTGGCGCGGCCCGATTCGGGTACGTTAAAGGTGATGGGATACGATGTCATCGCCGACTATCGCAACGCCCGCCGCCACCTCGGTGTCGTTCCGCAGGAACTCGTGTTCGATCCCTTTTTCAGCGTGCGCGAGACATTGCGCATTCAATCCGGCTATTTCGGCCTAGGCAATAACGACAAGTGGATCGACGAGTTACTGCATCACCTGCACCTCACCGACAAGGCGGATGCCAATATGCGCGCGCTGTCCGGCGGCATGAAGCGGCGCGTGCTGGTCGGTCAAGCCCTGGTGCACAAACCGCCGGTGATCGTGCTCGACGAGCCGACGGCGGGCGTGGATGTGGAGTTGCGGCAAACCCTATGGCAATTCATCCGCCGCCTGAACCGCGAAGGCCACACGATATTGTTAACTACACACTATCTCGAAGAAGCGGAAGAGCTGTGCAGCCGCGTGGCGATGCTCAAGCAAGGCGAGATCGTAGCGCTCGACACGACGCAGAATCTGCTCAATCGCTTCCACGATAAATACGTGACGCTACGCCTCGAAAGCGGCGAGTTGCCGCCAAGCGCGCGGGCGATGGTGGTAAGCGAGGAGAAAGGTGAATATCGCTTGCAGTTACCGGATTACGTCAGCCTCGAACCGTTGCTGGCGGAGATACGCAACTCCGGCGCCACGATAAAAGAGATGCAATTATCAAAGCCCGATTTGGAAGATGTGTTTGTTTCGATTATGAGTAAACAATCTTAATTTGATGTGCATCCCGCAAAACTCACACCGCGTCATTCCCGCGCAGGCGGGAATCCATTTGGCCTATGGCAAAAATGACAGCCGTCAAGTTTCAACTGCGCTATGGGTTCCCGCTTGCAGCGCGCGTTCGGACTTGCAAGTCCGAACCGTTTCGCAGGCGGCTTGTGTCCAAGCCGAAACCCCTGCTACACCCTGCGCGGGAACGACAGGTAATTAACCATGCGCGGCTTCTACACCCTGTTCTACAAAGAGATCCTTCGCTTCTGGAAAGTGGCCTTCCAGACCATCGCCGCGCCATTAGTCACGACGTTGCTTTACTTGCTGATCTTCTCCCACGTCTTGTCGCAGCGCGTGGAAGTGTTTCACGGCATCACCTACACCACGTTTCTGGTGCCGGGCTTGGTGATGATGTCCATGCTGCAAAATGCCTTCGCCAACAGCTCATCCAGCCTGATTCAATCCAAGGTCACGGGCAATATTATTTTCGTGCTGCTAGGGCCCTTGTCGCACTTCGAATTCTTCGCCGCGTATCTTGCTGCCGCCGTGGTGCGCGGGATGATGGTGGGTGTCGGCGTCTATATCGCCGCGTGGTTTTTCACCCCCGTGCCGGTATACTCGCTGTTCTGGATTTTGATGTTCGGCCTGCTCGGATCGGCCATGGTGGCGGCGCTGGGCATCGTCGCGGGGATTTGGGCGGACAAGTTCGACCAGATGGCATCGTTCCAGAATTTCGTGATCTTGCCGCTGACTTTTTTGAGCGGCGTGTTCTACTCGATCCACAGTCTGCCGGCGTTTTGGCAAAAGCTCTCCCACCTCAACCCGTTTTTTTACACCATCGACGGATTTCGTTACGGCTTTTTCGGTCAAGCGGATATTTCGCCGTGGATCAGCCTCGCGGTTGTCGGCATCACTTTTCTGGCATTATCATTCTTTACTTTTTTAATGATACGCTCCGGATACAAATTACGGCATTGAATTTAACCGTTGCCCGCAGAGGCAATACCGGTGCGGCGCTTAGGACATGCACTGCCACGAGGCAATATCAGAGCGGCCTCTGGCCTGCTGTCATTTCAAATTCCAAACGCTTAAGGTTTCAATTATGGTTACACCCGAACAAGTTAAAGACTATATCGCCGCCGGCCTCGCTTGCGATCATGTCGAAGTCGCCGGCGACGGCGCGCACTTCGAAGCGCTGATCGTCAGCGCCGCGTTCGCCGGTAAAAATAAAGTTCAGCAGCATCAAATCGTCTACAAAGCGCTCGGCGATCGCATGCGCGAAGAGATACATGCGCTGTCAATGCAAACCTTGACGCCGGAGCAGTGGGCGGCGATCCAAACCAATGGATAAGCTCAAGATTCAAGGCGGCACGCCGCTGAAAGGCGAGGTGCAAATTTCCGGCGCGAAGAACGCGGCATTGCCGATCTTATGCGCGGCGCTGCTGACGCGCGAACCATTGCGGCTGCGCAACGTGCCGGATCTCGCCGACGTGGCGACCATGTTGAAAATCCTGCGGCAAACCGGCGTGACGGTGGCGCAAGATGCGGAATTCGGCGTCGAGCTCGAAGCGGGCAACGTCGCTAAATTCGAAGCGCCCTACGACCTGGTCAAGACCATGCGCGCATCGATTTTGATGTTGGGGCCGTTGATCGCGCGCTTCGGCGAAGCCCGCGTATCGCTGCCCGGCGGTTGCGCCATCGGTGAGCGGCCGGTGGATTTGCACGTTAAAGGTTTGCAGGCGATGGGCGCGGAAATTCAAATCGACCACGGCTATATTCTCGCAAAAGCCGCACGGCTCAAGGGCGCGCGTATTTTCATGGACAAGGTCACGGTCACCGGTACGGAAAACCTGATGATGGCCGCGACCTTGGCCGACGGAATCACTATCCTGGAAAACTCCGCGCGCGAGCCCGAAGTGGTCGACCTCGCCAACTGCCTGATGGCCATGGGCGCGAAAATCAAAGGCCACGGCACCGATGTGATCACGATCCAAGGCGTGAGTCGCCTAGTCGGCGCGGCACACAGCATCATGCCGGACCGCATCGAAACCGGTACGTTCTTAGTCGCCGCCGCCGCCACCGGCGGCGAGATCGTCGCCACCAATACGCGCAGCGATATCCTCGAATCGGTGCTCGACAAACTCGAAGAAGCGAACGCAAGAATCGAGCGCGGTAATGATTTCATCAAACTTTCCATGCGTGGGCCGAATCACGGCGTGAGCCTGCGCACCGCGCCCTTTCCCGCTTTTCCGACTGATATGCAGGCGCAGTTCATGGCGATGAACAGCGTCGCCGACGGCACCACGGTGATCACGGAAACCATATTCGAGAACCGCTACATGCACGTGCAGGAATTGCGCCGCTTGGGCGCGAACATCGAAGTGGAAGGCAACGCCGCCATCGTTCGCGGCGTGCCGAAACTGCAAGGCGCGACGGTGATGGCGACGGATCTGCGCGCCTCGGCGTCCCTGGTCATCGCCGGGTTGATCGCTCATGGCTACACCCTCATCGAGCGTATCTACCATCTGGATCGCGGCTACGAACACATCGAGCAAAAGCTTGGCCAATTGGGCGCGCAAATCGAACGTGTAAAATAGTGGTTTGATTTCCAGTACTGCAATGACAACCGCAACCGAGGGGAATGCCACCCCGTCGCCGGCGTATGGTTTCGCCGGCGTTACCATCGCGCTCTCCAAAGGCCGCATCTTCGATGAGACCGCGCCGCTACTCGCTGCCGCCGGCATCACCGCAAGCGAAGATCCGGAGCGCTCGCGTAAACTCATTATCGCTACCGGCCGCGCCGATGTGCGGCTGATCATCGTTCGCGCCAGCGACGTGCCGACCTATGTTCAATACGGCGCGGCAGACCTCGGTATCGCCGGCAAAGATGTGTTGCTGGAACACGGCGGCGCGGGGCTCTACCAGCCGCTGGACTTGAACATTGCGCGCTGCAAAATGATGGTGGCGACGCGCGCCGATTTCGATTACGCCGGCATGGTGCGCCGTGGTGCGCGGCTGAAAGTCGCGACTAAATATATGGAAACCGCGCGCGAGCATTTCGCCGCCAAGGGCATGCACGTCGATCTCATCAAACTCTATGGATCGATGGAATTGGCGCCGCTGGTCGGGCTGGCGGATGCGATCGTCGATTTGGTGAGCAGCGGCAATACCTTGAAAGCCAATAATCTCGTCGCCGTAGAAGAAATCGTCCCGATCAGTTCGCGCTTGGTGGTGAACCGTGCGGCGCTTAAGCTAAAGCGCGATCGGCTGCAGCCCATCGTCGATGCCTTTAAAAAAATCGTGGTTTGACATGGTTGCGATCAAACGTCTTAACAGCATTGACGCCGATTTCAAACTACAGCTCGCGCAGTTGACCGCCTTTGAAGGCGCGCAGGATGAACACATCGATGCCGCAGTCGCCGCTATTTGCCTGGACGTAAAACAACGCGGCGATGCCGCGGTGATCGATTATACGGCGCGCTTCGATAGGCTGGAAGCCAAGTCCATGGCCGATCTCGAGCTATCGCAAAGCGCGTTGAAAGCCGCGCTCGCAACGATTTCGCCTGCCCAGCGCGAGGCGTTGGAACAGGCCGCGGAACGTATTCGCGTTTACCACGAAAAGCAAAAAGCGAGTTCTTGGCAATACACCGAAGCGGACGGCACGGTGCTTGGCCAACAAGTCACGGCGCTGGATCGTGTCGGCCTCTATGTACCCGGCGGCAAGGCGGCCTATCCGTCGTCGCTGTTGATGAACGTGATCCCAGCGAAGGTCGCAGGGGTCGGCGAGTTGATCATGACCTCACCGACGCCGAACGGTGAACGCAATGCGTTGGTGCTGGCCGCCGCCGCCATCAGCGGTGTCGATCGCGTGTTCACCATCGGCGGTGCGCAAGCGGTTGCGGCATTGGCCTACGGCACGGAAACCATTCCCCAAGTCGACAAAATTTGCGGCCCCGGCAACGCCTATGTCGCCGCGGCGAAGCGCCGGGTGTTCGGCGTGGTGGGCATCGACATGGTGGCGGGGCCGTCGGAAATTCTGGTGATTTGCGACGGTAAAACCGATCCCGATTGGATCGCCATGGATTTATTCTCACAGGCCGAGCATGACGAAATAGCGCAAGCGATATTGCTCTGTCCCGATGGCGATTTCATCGACCGCGTCGCGCAAAGCATCGAAAAACTCATTCCGACCATGCCGCGCGAAAAAGTGATCGCGGCGTCGCTGGCCAATCGCGGCGCGTTGATTCAAGTCCGCGATTTGGACGAAGCCTGCGCCGTCGCCAACGAAATCTCGCCGGAACATTTGGAATTATCGGTAGAAAATCCCGAGCAATGGACGGCGAAGATCAAACACGCCGGCGCGATTTTCATGGGGCGCTACAGTTCAGAATCCTTGGGCGATTATTGTGCCGGACCAAATCACGTCTTGCCGACCTCGCGCAGCGCGCGCTTTTCGTCACCGCTGGGCGTGTACGATTTTCAAAAGCGTTCGAGCATCATCCACGTGTCGCAAGCCGGCGCCAAAACCTTGGGAACCATCGCCTCGATTCTGGCGAACGGTGAGGGTCTGCCGGCCCACGCCCGCGCGGCGGAACTGCGCTTTAAGCCATGAGCCGCTACTGGAGCGACGTCGTTCAGCGCTTAACGCCCTACGTCCCGGGGGAACAACCCAAGCTCACCAACCTCATTAAACTTAACACCAACGAAAATCCCTACGGTCCCAGCCCCAAGGTGCTGGCGGCGCTGCAAGCGGAAGTCGGCGACACGCTGCGCCTCTATCCCGATCCAACCAGCGATCAACTCAAGCGCGCAATCGCCGATTTTCATGGCCTGACGCCCGAGCAAATTTTTGTCGGAAATGGCTCCGACGAGGTGTTGGCACATACGTTTGTAGCGTTGCTCAAGCATGATGCGCCGCTGTTGTTCCCGGATATCACTTACAGTTTCTATCCGGTTTATTGCCGCTTGTTTGGCATAGCCTATCGCGAAGTGCCGCTGACCGAGTCGTTCGAAATTTCGGTCGACGATTACAAGCGACCTAATGGCGGCATGATTTTCGCCAACCCCAACGCCCCCACGGGGCGCTTGCTGCCGGTGACCGAGATCGAACGTTTGCTTGAGTTTAACGAAGGGTCTGTGGTGGTGGTCGATGAAGCCTATATCGATTTTGGTGGCGATTCCTGCATGAACCTGATCAAACATTATCCGCAATTGTTGGTCGTCCACACGTTATCGAAGTCCCGCGCTCTAGCCGGTCTACGGGTCGGCTATGCGGTTGGTCAGCCAGAACTGATCGAGGCGTTGCATCGAGTTAAGGACAGCTTCAATTCCTATCCGCTTGATCGCTTCGCCCAGGCCGGCGCGACCGCCGCCATGGAAGATCGCGCATGGTTCAAGACCAATTGCGAGAAAGTGATCGCCAGTCGCGTACGTCTCCTATCGCAACTGGGTGACTTAGGACTTGAGGTATTGCCGTCGGCTGCGAACTTTGTTTTTGCCCGTCATCCCGACTTCACGGGAGCGGAACTCGCCGGGCACCTGCGAGACCGCGGCATTATCGTGCGCCATTTCAGCAAACCGGCGCGCATCGCGCCTTTCCTGCGCATCAGCGTCGGCACAGACGATGACTGTAACGCCCTAATCGCCGCCCTTGCAGGCATCCTAAATGGTTGACGGTCGATTTCTTCGTGGTATATTGATGAAAATTGATGCGCTATCCATCCCATTCGCCTACGTGTACGTCTTAAGGTCGGAATAACTGAAGAAATCGAACGCTTCGTGAGTGTTGCGCTGTTTGACGATCTTCCATTCCCCGTATCTCACACTTATCCAGCGGTATAGCTAACTCTGTCCATACTGGAAGCCGTTCATGCGCTCTGCCCAAGTCTCTCGCAACACGCTGGAAACTCAGATTTCCGTCAGCATCGACCTCGATGGCAATGGCAGCGCCAAGCTTGCCAGCGGCGTGCCGTTCCTCGACCACATGCTCGATCAAATCGCCCGCCACGGCATGTTCGACCTGGTGGTCGAGGCCAAGGGTGATCTGCATATCGACGCCCATCACACGGTGGAAGATATCGGTATTACCCTAGGCCAGGCGTTCGCCAAAGCGGCGGGCGACAAGAAAGGCTTGCGCCGTTACGGCCATGCTTACGTGCCGCTGGACGAAGCTTTATCGCGGGTGGTGTTGGATTTGTCGGGACGGCCCGGGTTGGAATACCACGTGAAATACACCCGCGCGCGAGTGGGCGAGTTTGACGTGGATTTGGTGCACGAGTTCTTTCAGGGTTTCGTGAACCACGCGCTGATCACCTTGCAGATCGATAATCTGCGCGGAGTAAACGCTCACCATCAAGTTGAAACCGTATTTAAGGCGTTCGGCCGGGCGTTGCGAATGGCTTCGGAAGTGGATACCCGCGCGGGAAATTCGATTCCCTCAACCAAGGGCGCGCTTTAGAATAGTGCTTCGCTATGGGTAGCATTGCGGTCATCGATTACGGCATGGGCAATCTGCACTCGGTTGCAAAAGCCTTGGAACATGCCGCGCCGAGCGAACGCATTCTAGTCACTAACGATCCCAATGTCGTTGCGGAAGCGAGCCGAGTGGTCTTTCCCGGCCAGGGCGCCATGCCGGACTGCATGCGCGAACTAGATGCCCGGGGACTGCGCCCCGCCTTGCTGAAAGCCTCGCGCAACAAGCCGTTTCTTGGACTTTGTATCGGCCTGCAAATGCTGTTCGATCACTCGGAAGAAGGCGATGTGGCGGGCTTGGGAATATTGCCCGGTAAAGTGGTTCGCTTTAGTGCCGACAAGATGATCGATAGCGAAGGGCAAAAACTTAAGGTTCCGCACATGGGCTGGAATCAGGTCTGGCAAGACCATTCCCATCCTTTATGGCGCGGCATCGAAGACGCTGCCCGTTTCTATTTCGTCCACAGTTATTACGCCGTCGCGGACAATCCTGCCCATGTTTCCGGGCGCACGAATTATCCCGCGCCGTTTACTTGCGCCGTCACTAAGGACAATCTTTTCGCCGTGCAGTTTCACCCGGAAAAGAGCCAAAGCGCCGGGTTGCGCTTGTTATCGAACTTTGCCAATTGGCAGCCGTGAGCTAGGGAAGCTCTGACTAAGTTCGAGTTCTAAATGAGACAAGGCGCGAACAAAAAATATCGACGCAGCATATGGATGATATGTAAGGAGATATTTTTTGTGAGCAACGCAGTATCATGACGAAATCGGACTTATTCAGCGCTTCCCTAGATTCAAACTAGACAATGATTATCATTCCAGCGATCGATTTAAAAGACGGCCACTGCGTGCGTTTAAAGCAGGGCGAAATGTCGAGTGCAACGGTGTTCTCCGAAGACCCCGGCGCCATGGCGCTACGCTGGAAGGAGCTCGGCGCCAAGCGCCTGCATCTGGTCGACTTGAACGGCGCGCAAGCCGGCAAGCCCAAGAACCACGGCGCGATCAAGGCCATACTGGATGCGCTTGACGGCGATGTTCCGGTAGAGCTGGGCGGGGGCATCCGCGACATGAACACCATCGAAGCGTATCTCGACGATGGCATTAATTGGGTCATTCTGGGCACTGCGGCGGTGAAGAATCCCGGGTTTTTGCACGAGGCCTGCGATGCCTTTCCCGGCCATATCATGGTCGGTTTAGACGCGAAAGATGGCAAAGTCGCCGTCGACGGTTGGTCTAAGCTTACCGGTCACGACGTCATCGATTTGGCGAAGCGATTCCAAGACTACGGGGTAGAGGCGGTGATTTATACCGACATCGGCCGCGACGGCATGATGAACGGAGTAAATATCGACGCCACCGTGAAACTCGCGCAAGCGCTAATAGTGCCGGTGATCGCGAGCGGCGGAATTACCAATCTCGAAGACATCAAATCGCTTTGCGCGGTGCAAAGCGAAGGCATCACCGGCGCTATCACCGGTCGGGCGATTTATGAAGGCAGCTTGGATTTCGCCGCCGCGCAGAAATTAGCGGACGAACTTAGTAATACAAAGGATGAAGGATGAGAGGCGGAAGGATGAAAAAGGTCAAAATCTCCACCGTTTTTGGTTTTCTTCATCCTTCATCCTTCCGCCCTCATCCTTAGTTTTCCAGTGCCTCTCGCCAAACGCATTATCCCCTGTCTGGACGTCAACGCCGGCCGTGTGGTCAAAGGCGTGAATTTCGTCGAACTACGGGATGCCGGCGATCCGGTGGAAATCGCCCATCGTTACGATGACGAGGGCGCAGACGAGTTGACGTTTTTGGACATTACCGCGAGTTCCGACGATCGGGGACTTGATCCTGCCTATCATCGAAGCGGTCGCGTCCCAGGTTTTCATTCCATTGACGGTCGGCGGCGGCGTGCGCAGCGTCGAGGATGTGCGCCGGTTGTTGAATGCCGGAGCGGATAAAGTGAGCATCAATACGTCGGCGGTGCAAAATCCGCAGTTGGTTGCCGATGCGGCCAACAAGGTCGGCTCACAATGCATCGTCGTCGCCATCGATGCAAAGCAAGTACAGGGCGGCGATCAGCCTCGCTGGGAGGTGTTTACCCACGGCGGCCGTCGTGCCAGCGGACTCGATGCGGTACAATGGGCGAAGCAAATGGCGGCGGCGGGCGCGGGGGAATTGTTGCTAACCAGCATGGATCGCGATGGAACTAGACAGGGTTTCGACTCTACCTCTGACGCGGGCGATTTCGGATGCGGTAGACGTGCCGATTATCGCCAGCGGCGGTGTCGGAAACCTGCAACATCTCGCCGATGGGGTGCTGCGAGGCCGAGCCGACGCGGTGTTGGCGGCGAGTATTTTTCACTATGGTGAGTTCACCGTGCGTCAGGCGAAGGAATATATGGCGTCGCGAGGAATCGAAATTAGGATTTAGGAGCTAGGATTGAGGATTTGAGGTTAACGGTTTATTTGACCTGACGTAGTTCTAAATCCTAAATCCTTACTCCTAAATCCTAAAAAACGCATGGAAAACTGGTTAGACCAAGTCGCTTGGACCGCCGAAGGCCTCGTTCCGGTGATCGCGCAAGAGGCTTCCACGGGAAAAGTATTGATGTTTGCCTGGATGAACCGGGATTCATTGCGCCTCACCCGGGAAACCGGGAAGGCTGTGTATTGGTCGCGGTCGCGAAAAAAGTTGTGGCGCAAGGGCGAAGAATCGGGCCATATACAAAATGTGAAAGAGATACGGCTGGATTGCGACAACGATGTGGTGCTGTTAAGCGTTGAACAACAAGGCGGTATTGCTTGTCATACCGGTCGGCATAGTTGTTTTTTCCACCGTCTAGAAAACGATAGTTGGCAAGTGGTGGAACCGGCGCTGAAGGAACCGGAACAAATCTATAAAGCACATGAGTAATGAGTCGTTCTTGGAGGAATTAGCCACTACGCTGGAAAGCCGCAAGCGCGCCGATCCTGCTCAGTCTTATGTTGCCAAGCTCATGCAAGGCAGCGAAGATTCGATTCTTAAAAAAATCGGTGAAGAAGCCACGGAAACCATACTCGCGGCGAAGAGCGGTGACAAGCAGCATCTCATTCGCGAAACGGCGGATCTATGGTTTCATAGTATGATCATGTTAGCTTACGCGGGCCTGCGGCCCAGCGATGTGATCGAGGAATTGAAACGGCGTGAAGGCACGTCGGGTTTAGCGGAAAAAGCCGCTCGTGTTAAGTCAGAAAATGAATAACAAAGACGATTGTATTTTTTGCAAAATTGTGGCCGGGCAAATTCCTAGCAAGAAGGCCTACGAAGACGACGATGTACTCGTTTTTCACGATATCCATCCTATCGCGCCGGTGCATTTCTTGATTATTCCGAAGGAGCATATGGATTCTCTTTCGCAGGCGGAGCCCCGTCATCAAACGTTGTTGGGCAAGATGATGCTGCTCGCACCCAAGCTCGCGCGGGAACAGGGCTTGGGTGACGGTTTTCGCACCATCATTAATACGGGTCGAGGGGGGCACCAGGAGGTGTTTCACTTGCATTTACACATCACGGGCGGCGAAAAGAAAGCGCCGCTCATGAAAGATACACTTAACAAGCTTTAGTTTCGAAAGGAGTAAATCATGGGTGCAATGAGTATTTGGCATTGGTTGATCGTATTAGTCATCATTCTGATGGTGTTTGGTACTAAGAAACTGCGCAATATCGGTACAGATCTAGGCGGCGCGGTAAAGGGTTTCAAGGATGGTATGAAGACCGATGAGGACAAAGCGGCCGGCCAGCTCGAGGCCAACAAGGAAACCATCGAGGGTGAAGTAAAGGAACGCAGCAAAGCTTAGCTCGAGCCCAACTCCTAGCTAAGTCATGTTCGATATCGGTTTTACCGAAATTATGGTGATCGGCGTGGTGGCCTTGGTGGTCATCGGGCCCGAGCGTTTGCCCAAGGTCGCGCGCACGGCCGGGATACTCATGGGCCGGATGCAGCGCTATGTTGCCGGAGTGAAAGCCGATATCAACCGCGAAATGGAAGAGTTCGAGCAGATCAAGGATCTCAAGAACTTGCGCAAAGACGTGGAAGCGGCGGGCAGCGAGATCGAAGCGGGTATGCGCCAAAACATGCAAGATGCCCAGCAAGAAGTACAAGCAATTTCAAGCCAGGTCGGCGCCAATATGGCTAAGGGCACGGGCGGCCTGAACGCGTTGGGGCAAGCCAGCATCGCGGCGGCGGCCTCGGAACATCCTGCAAATCAAATAGTCACGTCGGTCCCGCAACCTGTAACCTACCCAGATCCATCGCCGCAACTCGAACTGGCGTTAGATTCATCAGACCCCGCCAAGGAAAGCGCACCCGCACACGCAGCTTCCGGCGGTGTTTAATCCCTCCGCGCAACCATGAGCGAGCAAGAAACTTTCATCTCGCATTTGATCGAATTGCGCGACCGCCTGCTGCATGCGCTGATCGCGATCGGCGTCGCCTTTATCCCGTGTTTCGTATTCGCGCGGGATTTATATACTCTGCTCGCCACGCCGCTGATTGCTAAATTACCGGCCGGTTCGCAAATGATCGCGACCGACGTGACCGGCGCCTTCTTCGTACCGTTGAAGGTCGCGATGATGGTGGCGTTCCTGATAGCGTTACCCTATGTGCTCTATCAGGTGTGGGCCTTCGTCGCGCCCGGCCTATATCAAAACGAAAAAAAGCTAGCCATCCCGCTGATCGTCACCAGTACGCTGTTGTTTTTCGTCGGCATGGCGTTCGCCTATTTCGCCGTGTTCCCCATGGTGTTCAAGTTCGTGGTCGGATATACGCCAGAAGGGGTGGCGATGATGACCGACATCAACCATTACTTGAGTTTCGTGTTGTCACTATTCCTTGCTTTCGGCGTGACCTTTGAGACTCCGGTCGCAGTCATTATTCTGGTGCGAATGGGCATCGTGACGGTGGAAAAACTACGCGAAATCAGGCCGTACGTCGTGGTCGGCGCGTTCGTGATCGGCGCGATTTTTACACCGCCGGACATCGTGTCGCAATTCATGCTTGCGATACCTATCTGGATACTCTACGAGGTGGGCATCGTCCTCGCAAGTTGGATGACTAAGGCGAAGGTTTCCGAAGACCAAGAGTCTACGGCTTGGGAAGCACTGATAGGTGAGTTCTAAGTCAGACAGACATAGGGCCACAACGAAATCGGATTATTCAGATTCCCAAAATTCTTGAATAGCTCGCTGCGACTATGCACTTCCATCCGATCGTGAACTTGCTGGACGTGATAAGCCACCGTATTAAGTTTTACGCTGAGTTCCTCCGCAATGCGCGCACGGGATGCGCCGCCCGCCAGCAACAGTATCACTTGTTTTTGTCGATCCGGTAACGGCATCGTTTTTAACTTGCCCAGCACCTTCAGGGGCAGCGGTTCTTGCTGCTGTACCGTCACGCCGATTAACCCGGCGTCCGACCCACGTTCGGCGTCCAGCCAGAACGCTCGAAACACGAAACGGCCCCAGCCATTGTCGATCCGCCAAACCGGTGGCGGCGCCGATTTGCCGCTAAATATCGATTGCAGGTACTTGGTGATCTGCTTCAATGCCGAAGGCAGGGGATCCTCTTCGTCGGCCAGCAAACTCTGCCGCGACACGGTCGAATGACTGGCGAGGAATAACAGCCGTTTCCCCTCGCCGGAAAGATGTTGGATTTCTCCGCGTGCATTCAGGATAATCAAACCCGTCCGAGGCGTGTCGAAAAATTCCGTCGCGCCGGCATTGCTATTGGGACAGGCCGCCGTCCCGTGCGCGATGTAGCGCGTGACCTGGGCGAGCAAATTCTCGTCCTGTTCGCTGAATGCCTTCTCCTGGGTCGACCGGTAAAGACTCAGTTGGCCGACGCGGTTTCCCTGATCCTCGATAACCGCATACATCGCATGATGAGCGTTGAGGTGTTCGCGCCAGACCAGGTTGTAATAGTCGCTCTGATAGAAACCGGCGTCGCGATTGGCCCTGTCGATATGCCGCTCCCGCAGCGCGGTTTGCGTGATGATGCTATGAAAACCACCGACTTTGTAATCGTAAAACTCGCGGAAATACAAGCGCATCACGTCGGGCGGAAGCAATTTTTCGGCGCAGATATTGGTAATTTCGTCGTTTTCGTCGACCCAGAAAAATGCGTTCGAATCCGACAGAATTAGATCGTGCAAGGCTTTCAGCACGTAAGGCATGATCACCTCGGCCCCAAGGCCAAGGCAGCAAAGCTGGCGGATATGTGCAGTAACTGATGCGTGTTTCACTCAGCATCTCCCCAAGCCGGCGTTAGATAGCAGCACCAACTACTAAGTATAGGCTCGGCATAGAGTTTTTGAAAAGCGTCTGGTTTTTTGTTTAGCCACGGTGAATCGCTACACGAACAACTGCGTCGCGGTTGGGCAGGTCAGCGCGGATAGCTTCAAACCACCCGGATCCATGCCTTGGCGTCGCACGCTTGCGGCGTTGGACTGTTCGTCGGCCTCGTTTTGCATCAAGCCGAGCCTTAACGCTCGAACTTGCGCCGCCATGGTATCGAGATGACTTATCGGCGGTCCCGCAGCGGCTTGGGCTCTTTTCGACGCGAGGCCGACGATATGCAGCGCGCAGTTTTCAGCCGGTTCCCGGCCTGTATCGACGACAAGATCGTAGAGCTCGTTGCTTTCCGAGTCCTTAATCTGGAATAGCCGATTCAATGTATCCGCCTGGCGTTGCTCGCTTAGCAGTATTTTCGCCAGCGCCAAGTCCGATTCGTCGGTGTTCATGCAAGCCATGATACGCCGCACGCGCAGCGCCATGGTGGTGCGCACCCTGACCTTTACCACGTGGGTCACTTCGCTCAAGAAATGTAGTGGCGTGTTCCCGCAGATAAGTACGTTGTCCCGTTGCACCAAGCGGCACAGATCTTCGAGATCGGCAAGGGCCGCGCTCTGCCGTTGTGCGTGCAGCGCCATCAGTCCGGTCGCCCAATGGGATTTCGGCGTTTGCGGCGCCTGCTGCGCGGAATCCGTCACGGCGACGCGCGCCATTTCACAGATTTCGCGATAGACTAAGTTCAGTCCCAACCTTTGGGCAACCTGTTCAGCCACATACTTAACGCCGGTACCCATGCTACTTGTCAAAGCGATGACAGCCACGGTAAATCCCCCAATCCATGTTTTTATGTCGCGGATAGTCGCAATGCGCGAAGTGTGTAACGCCGTTGCGAAGCCTCGAACAAACTGTAGCGCAGATCGATACGCGAAATCCCCACCTGTTCAGGTAGGAGTTGAAGGGGTAAGAACCCAATCGATTGTCGATCGACTACAATGAACCGACTTCCTTAATTGCGATAAATTACGCAAAAACATGGCTTTAGAACGGTCTACCGGGCTCATTCGACTATCCAACGCCGGCTTAGCGCGAAATCTTGCCTTCGCGGTCGGAGCTATCGGTTTGGTTTTGGCATTCCTACCGCCGGTTGCAGATCTGGAGCAGCGTTTCGGCCTGCAATGGCTGTTTAACCTGCGCGGTCCGCAGCCGGCGCCTGAGGAAGTCGTGTTGCTCGCCATCAACAGCGAGACCACCGACACCTTGGGCCTGCCGGAAAAACCGGCGTTGTGGACGCGAGATTTGCATACCCGCGCCATCGATCGCTTGCGGGAAGCCGGCGCCGCAGCCATCGTGTTCGATTTATTCTTCGAGGAAAGCCGGCCGCAAGATCAACCACTCGCCGACGCCATCCGCCGCGCCGGCAATGTGGTGTTAATCAAAAAATTAGTCGCCGAGTCGGAGGCGCAGCAATCGGCCGCCGTTGTTCTCCAAGACAGTGCGTTGGTGAATGCACCGTTCATGTTGCCGCGGGAATCGGTGCGAGTCGACGGATTTTGGACCTTTAAATCCAGCGCCGGCGATCTGCCCACCCTGCCCGTGGCCGCACTGCAGGTCTACGGCAGCCACGCTTACCAACCCATACGCAGAGCGTTGATTCGGCTGCGACCCGCTCTGGAAGCCGATCTACCGGCGGGGCTTAGCTCTAGCACGGACTTCTCGCGCGCCGTGCAATCCCTGCGTAAAACTCTAACGGGCGAACCGGAGCTGCTTAAACAAGCGCTGATGGACATCGCCGCGAATTCGCAATCTCAGCCGGAAGTGAAACGAATCGCGGCTGCACTCCTGCGCGCCTACGGCAGCGACGAGGCGCTATTCCTCAACTACTTCGGCCCACCGAGCACCCTTAAGTCCATCCCCTATCACCGCATCGTAAACCCCAACGGCGCAAGCATCGATCCGGCCCTAGTCAAAGATAAAGCCGTTTTCATCGGCTATGTGCCTGCCAGTTGGCGTGACTACGAGGCGATACGGGACGACTATCACACCGTTTATTCGCGGGCCGACGGCCTGCGCTTAAGCGGGGTCGAGATTGCCGCCACAGCGTTCGCCAACCTGCTTACCGGTTCGAATATCAAACCGCTGTCGACGCCGCGCCAGATGGCGCTGTTCGGCCTGTGGGGCGGCGTTGCAGGCATGCTCGCCGGATTGCTTTCGGTTCGCCGCGGCGCGCTGGTGCTCGCTTTGCTGGGGCTGGGTTATCTGGTCTGGGCGAATCTGAAATTTGCCGACGATTACGTTTGGCTGCCGCTCGTGGTGCCTCTCGCTGTTCAGTTGCCCCTCGCGTTTGTTACGGCCACCTTGGTGAAATATCTACAGGCCAAACGCCAGCGTCAGCGGGTGATCAACGTGGCGAAACAGTTCATTCCCATGGACGTACTGAATCGTTCTCTCGCCGACGCCGGGCCGATCGGCCCGCAAACCCGGCTTGCCTATGGCGTCTGCTTGGCCACGGATGTTAAGAATTACACGCGCTTGTCCGAGAATATGGAGCCGCAGGCCTTGGCACAGTTGATGAACGACTACTTTGCGTTAGTGAACGGCCACATCGAAGCCCGCGACGGCAAGATCGCCGACATGCGCGGGGACGCAGTGTTGGCGCTGTGGGCGGACACCGAAGGCCAGGCTGAGTTACGCCGCCGCGCCTGCCTTGCGGCTATCAGCTTGCGCGATGCGCTGGACGAATTCAACCGCCTGCCCGACCGGCCGAAATTGGAAACCCGCATAGGCTTACACGCCGGCGAAGTCGCGCTCGGCACTCATAGGCGCGGCGGGCGGCCACCTGGAATTTCGCGCCGTGGGCGATATCGTCAATACCGCTAGCCGGGTCGAAGGACTCAACAAATCTTTAGGGACCACCCTGCTCGCGACCGCCGCGGCCAGCGAGTCCATAGGCGAAGTGTTCGCGCGGCCGCTCGGTCGATTTCAGTTAGCAGGCAAGTCGCAGCCGCTGGACATCGTAGAATTGGTGAGCGATGCAACGGCACCGCCGGCTGGTTCTAACTACGCCGATTTCGCCACAGCGTTAACGGCCTACCACGACGGAAAATTGGACGAGGCCGCTAAGCGCTTCGCAGAACTCGCGCAACGCTGGCCGAACGATGGGCCGACACAGTTTTTCTTAGCGGCGTGCCAAAGTCGTTTACAAAAACCGAGCGCGCAACCGTGGAATCCGACCATTACTATCGACCAAAAATAAGATGCCCTGTAAGCCGCATGGAGATTGGCTCGCGGAGCATGCCATGCCACGAGGCAAGCTGGATACGGCTCCTGGCAGCCTAGATAATAGAGGCAAACGGATGCAATACCGATGGTTGTTCCTAGCCCCTGCCTCCAGTTTAAAATACGCAACCCCATCACTTAAGCGAAAACCCATGCCCGCACTACTCGTTTCAACTCAAGAACTCGCCGATCGGCTCGGTGACAGCAGCATCGTTATCTGCGATTGCAGGCACGATTTGATGGACCTGGAAAAGGGTCGTCGTGCGTACGCCGAAGGCCATATTCCCGGCGCGCATTTTCTTCATCTCGATGAAGATTTATCCGGGACAAAGACCGGCAAGAACGGCCGTCATCCGCTGCCGGATATCGATGCCTTCGCCAAAAAAATGGGCAGCATCGGCATCGATCACACTACGCGAGTCATCGCCTACGACGATGCCGGCGGACCCTATGCGGCGCGATTGTGGTGGCTGTTGCGTTGGGCGGGTCAAGATAACGTTGCCGTGCTCGATGGCGGAATCAACAAGTGGCTGGTGGAAGGACGCGCAGCCGATCGCATGCCTCCTGCCGCGAGACCTACAACATTCGTAGCGAAGCGAAAAGAAAACCTGACAGTGGATGCGGATTTCATTCTCGCGAATATCAAACAACCCTCTGCAAGCGTCGTCGACGCCCGCGCGCCGGAACGCTACCGCGGCGACACGGAACCGATCGACCCGGTCGCCGGCCACATCCCCGGCGCGTTGAATCGCGTGTTCAAAAATAATCTTAATGCCGATGGCACGTTCAAAACCGCGGCGAGCCTCAAGCAGGAATTCGCTGAGTTGCTCAAGGGAAAATCGCCCGAGCAAAGTGGTCAACCAATGCGGCTCCGGCGTCACCGCATGTCACAACCTGTTCGCCATGGAAATCGCCGGGCTCAGCGGCTCGAAACTCTACCCCGGCTCGTGGAGCGAGTGGTGCGCCGATCCCGCCCGGCCGGTGACGAAGGGTTAATCATCGTAAGAAAATCGGGGCGCTTTCCAACTAACGACTTCGGTTGCATTCGCGCGGAGGCATCGCCGAATAGTCAGCGTTGTAGATGTTTCCTTTACTTTGCGAGACTTGCCCCTTAGAACATGTATGCTACCGATGTATATGCTATTGACGTATGCGTCATTGGCGGATATTATTCTATAAAGATTACCGACAGGTCGTTATGGCGCAAGAGCGGTGGACAATAGTTGAATCGAGTGTTTTTCAGAATGACGTCACTAATTTTCTAACCGAATTTGAACTAAATGCACTTAGAAATCATCTCGCGCGCGAACCATTTGCGGGAGAGGCAGTAGTAACGGCTCCTTGGTTACGGCAGCTCAATCTTGGCAAGCAGCGCCCTATCGTGATTCTGTATTCTATTTCGATCGACCGAAACTTGATTCGTTTGATAGAAATAGGTGAAGGGGCGTCTATCGATGGAATTGACCCTAGCGTAACGGACAAAGTGAGGGAGATGGCCAAAGAAGTCGGTAAAAAAGGAGCTGGATGGCTGGTAGGTCGCGGGCTTTGGGAGCTAGTAAAAAAACTCCTTGGGTATTGATGGTTGAGTAATAGGATGCCTCCGCAATCGGAGAGATAAATTTTTTGATGAAAGTCTAAATCGTATGAAAATTACCCAAAAGACGCTTAACGCCGTTCACGAGCTA
This sequence comes from uncultured Pseudomonadota bacterium, assembly GCA_963714525.1. Classification (GTDB taxonomy): domain Bacteria; phylum Pseudomonadota; class Gammaproteobacteria; order Burkholderiales; family JALYOK01; genus JALYOK01. The sequence continues at coordinate 165,340 of CAVQPB010000006.1, read as the reverse complement.
TTAGCCTATGAACGCGGTGAGAAAACGAATGTTCGCACAACGAGCGTGGCAGTTGATGAGGTCGATGTTCGTGTAATTCGTGAAAATTTGCATCTATCGCAAAAGGAGTTTGCCGACCTTTATCACTTCTCGGTAGGAACCATTCAAAATTGGGAACAGAGGCGTCGTCAACCGGAAGGCGCAGCACGCATACTACTTAAACTAATCGCCGCGAAACCAGATCTGGTGGCAAAGGAATTGCGCCAACATCAGTCGGAGATCTCCTAAACTCTAAAGGATCGCCATGAAGTCCGCGAATTTGGCTATCAAACAGCGGGGTAACAACTTCGCCGTGCGCATTCCCGCCGCAGTCGCAAAAGCGGCGCAGATCGAGCTTGACCAGCCGATACAAGTCATCGCCGACAAAGGTCAAGTCATCATCAAACCGATTGGTCCCGCTAAGCCCTCGCTCGCTCAGAAGCTCATACGATTCGATCCCGCCCGTCATGGCAGCGAAGCGATGGCGACGCGCGATGCCGGCGCCGAGACCGGGCGAGGCCGAGTCTGTAGGCAATTTCATCGTACCAGATGGAACGGCAATACATCCGAAGAAAATCTTACAACGGCCTTTAGAGCCAATATTGGCGCGGCTTTCTCGGCATGGATCGCCATGAAGAAATCGTAGCCCGGAAGAAGCGAAACGTGTTCCAGAAAGAAAATACCCGGATTCCATTGCATTTCATTCGGACTACGATCTCTATCGAATGAATAAACAAGAGATTAATCAACATATGAAAGTACGGGACAGCGGTAAGAATGAACTCGAAGATAGTCAACGTCGACTCGCGGTATTGATTGACGCAGACAATGCACAGGCAACCATAGTTGAAGGGCTTTTGGCCGAAATTGCGCGTTATGGTGTTGCCAGCGTGAAGCGAATTTATGGTGACTGGACATCCACGCATCACACGCAATGGAAGAAAAGTTTAATAAAGCATTCAATTAACCCCGTTCAGCAGTTCGCCTACACCAGCGGGAAGAACGCAACTGACAGTGCCATGATTATCGATGCGATGGACTTGATGTACACCGGGCGATTTGATGGCTTTTGCGTGGTATCAAGCGATAGTGACTTTACCCGCCTGGCACAGAGGCTGAGGCAAGACGGTTTGATGGTGTTTGGTTTCGGCGAACAAAAAACGCCAGAGTCTTTCGTATCGGCCTGCGATAAGTTTGTTTACACCGAAATATTGCGCCCTGAGGTGGCGGCCATTTCCGTCGTGCCTGCAGATGCTGAGCAGGAGACCCTAAGCAAAAAGACGAGCGCTGAGGCAGTTTCGAACGCAAAGAAGACCCGGGCACCGCCGGTCGACTCATCGGCGCCCGTCTCTCTTCCCATCGAATTAATGCGCCAAGCGATTGAAGAATCTTCCGACGAAAGCGGATGGGCAAATTTAGCTGCAGTGGGTACTTATCTTACGAAAATAAGTCCAGGCTTCGATCAACGTTTGTATGGATTTAAGAATCTTAGTGAGTTGTTTAAGAAGAACAGCCAGAATTTTCTTTTTGAAGAGCGAAGCGTGCCTGGCACGACATCGAAAGTGTTTTATGTAAAGGTTACCTAGGGAAGCTCTGAATAAGTTCGAGTTCTAAGTGAGACAAGGCGCGAGCAAAAAATATCGACGCCGCATATGGATGATATGTAAGGAGATATTTTTTGTGAGTAACGCAGTATCACGACGAAATCGGACTTATTCAGAGCTTCCCTAGCGAGTAGGTTGGGCCGACGAGGTAAGCCCAACGCAATTGAGATTCAGAAAATGTTGGGCTTCGTGCCTTAGCCCAACGTACGCGGGCGGCACCCGATGGCGGTGCCGGCTCTCCCTACCGCTGTTTCATTTCCGTTACACATTTCTCGCTGTAGTTTTTCGTAGCTAAAAACCGATCCAAGCAGGGCATCCAAAGCTCATTTGCTTTCGTATAACTTTTTGGAAACGTAGCTATTCGCGATTCCACTTTTTATAACCCTCTTGGAGAATCTGTAATGAACGCAAAATCTAACGTCGCCAACGTAGCGACGGTAATGCAACGACCCTTGCGGCTGGCACTCGCGGCGGCCGCTTTAGCGCTCTCCCTTTCCCCCACCTTGAGTCTCGCCGATGATCGCTCCGATCCGGTCAACGCGGTCGAAGCGGCCAGCAATTTACGCTTGACCGCCTTCGGCCTCACCGCCGATCAGCGGCTGGTGAGATTCCCCATCGCCGTGCCGCAAGTGGCACGAAGCGTCGGCAAAATCTCGAATCTAAGCGCGCCGGACACCGCGCTGATAGGCATCGACTTCCGTGTGCAGGACGGTAAGCTTTACGGCGTCGGCAACGCGGGCGGCATCTACATCATCGAAACTGCAACCGCCGTGGCCACGCTCTCGCCTGCTTCGCCGCTGGACATCGCATTCGATGCCGGTGCGCAGGCGTTCGGCGTGGACTTTAACCCGGCCGCTAACGCGCTACGCATCATCACCGATACCGGGCAAAATCTGCGTCACCCGTTCGGCGCCGGCGCGACGCAGTTTGTCACGCAGAACGACACGACTTTGAGCCTTCCACCCGCCGCGCCACCGGCAACCGGGCTTTCCGGCGCCGCATACACAAACAACGATCTCGATCCGACCACCGGCACGACGTTGCTCGATATCGACGCGACCCGCAATCAAGTCGCCATCCAATCGCCGGCGAACAACGGCTTGCTGGTGCCCACCGGTGTGCTGACCGTCGATGCCGAGGCGCCGATCGGGTTCGATATTTACTCAGTGCTGTCAAACGGCAAGACGGTGCGAAACAGCGGCTTCGCATCGTTGACGGTGGGCGGGCAACCGGGCTTGTATCGGATCAACCTGACCACCGGCGAAGCTAATTTTATCGGCAGCTTTTTCGTCAAGGTGATCGATATCGCGTTGCCGCTCAACCAATAAAAAATGTAGGGTGGGCACGTCGTTTGTGCCCACGCGGTGATGATTGATAAGTCACCGCGTGGGCAACAAGTTACCCACTACTATTCTCCCCGGATTTCATCCGGGCTACATCCGTCTCCCTCGCAACATAAACACCTCGCCACGAAGCCTTATCCAGCTTGCCTCGTGGCCAGGCATACCTTATGAGCCAATATCCATAAGGCTCTCCGGGCATCTCGATTCCTAAAACTCGTGCCCTTGCCCAAGCCCACGGGTAGGCATATACTCCGTTTTCAAGAAATGAAAAAACCAACCACGATATAAAAAATTTACAAATGGTTGAAATAAAAAGAGTTAAAGCTCCCCCGCCCTTGGAGAATGCCCATCATGGCTAGAATCTGTGTAGCTTTGATCGCCGCAACGTTGTTGGCTTTGCCTCCTTTGTCATCGCAAGCCGTTACTGTCGCGCCCCTGGTTCCAGGAGAATTTTCCGGTGGCGACGGCGCAAATAGTCATTGGGTACAAATCCGTTCCGAGTGGCGTGGCCCGACCTACGGCAGCGAGGCCTGGGGCACCGGCATTTGGAGCATCGAAGATGCCAGCCTAGTCTCCGATCTCCCAAGTTCGGACGCTAATGTTGTCGATTACTTCGATGGCAGGGTCGATCAAATCCACTTCGCCAACGATGTCTACAACTTCAACTGGGGCCCGACCTGGGGGTTCAGTCCGTTAAGCCCGTTGTGGCGAGACGGCGAAACCTATCAGGAAAATTATGTCGGCGTCTTTAGCGGCTATATCTACATTCCCGAGCCCGACAGTTACAACTTCGGCATCCTGTTCGACGATGGTTTTCAGTTCGATTTATTCGGTGGCGGCGGGCAAAGCCTCGCCATCGAAAAAGACGGGCTGAACCCGCGCGAGCGCATCGGTTTCTCGGAAAATCTCGATCTCGCCGCCGGCATGTACGGCTATCGCTTGATCGCCTATAACCGCCTGGAGGCGGGCGTGGTCGATTTGTCCTGGATACGGGACGGTCGCGATTGGCAAGTTATCCCTAAGGAAAATCTATTCACCAAGATCCCACCGACTGACGTGCCCGAGCCGAGCAGCGCCTTGCTGCTCGGACTCGCACTCGCCGGTGTCACCCTCGTTAGCCGCCGGAAACTCCAGTAACAATGGGTGGCGACCATGCCTAACCGGCGCCAGCCCCTTCAGTCCGCCGCCATCGCGACGTTGCATATTTTGCTCGTAGTGTTCGGCTGGATCGTGTTCTTCTTTTTTTGGGCGAAAGTCCTATGGCAGGATACCGAGACGGCGAAGCAAGCCGGACTGCTGATCCTTATCGGCCTGCTCGCCACACCGCTGATTACCTTGCTGTGGGTGATCCACAACAAATGGATCTATCGCCGTAAAGGCGCGCGCGGCGCCGGATTCGCGCCGCCGGAAGTGTACGAAAACGATTGGTCGGGCCGCTCGGTGTTCGCCGAATGGCCGCTGCTGAAGTCGACGCGCAATGTCGAAGTCATTCCCGCCGAGACGGCTAAGCTGTACAAGCCGTTCAACCGCATCAGCCAAGCGACCAGCCGCGGGCGCGGTTAGCGATGGATTTTCTCGGCATCATTATCGCGATTCAACACAATCTCTTGTACCGGGTGGCGCTGTTCTTTTTCGCCGGTTATCCCATCGTCATGAGTTTGGTGTGGATCACCACCTCGTTTTTTTATCGTTCGCGTTGGGAACCGGATCCGGAGGATGCGGTTCACGACCAGCGCGAGCCGTTTTTACCCCTCGTGTCGGTACTCATCCCCGTCTACAACGAGGCGGACGTGATCGAGAACGCCGTGCTTTCCGCGTTGAATCTCGACTATCCGAATTTCGAAGTGGTGGTGGTCAACGACGGTTCGACCGACCACACGCGCGCGGTGCTCAGCCGCTTCATCGCCGGCGGCAAGGTGCGCGTGATCGACAAAGCCAAGAACGAAGGCAAGGCTCTGGCGTTGAACGATGCGATGCCGTGCTTGAACGGCGAGATCGTGCTAATTATCGATGCCGACGCGGAACCGGAACCCGATGCGTTGCGCGCGCTCGTAGCGCATTTTCGCAGCGGGCGGGTAGCGGCGGTCACCGGCAATCCGCGCGTAAAAAATGTCGAAACCTTTCTCGCGCGGCTGCAGTTGATCGAGTTTACCTCCATCGTCAGCTTGCTGCGCCGCTCGCAGCGCGTGTGGGGCCGCATCGTGACGGTTTCCGGCGTGGTGGCGGCGTTCCGCAAATCGGCGCTGATCGATGCGGGCCTGTTCAGCCCGGACATGCCGACGGAAGATATCGAGCTCACTTGGAAATTGCAGAAGCGCTATTGGGACGTGCGCTACGAGCCGAACGCGGTGGTGTGGATGAATGTGCCGACCACCTACAAGGGCCTGTTCAAACAACGGCTGCGTTGGGCGCGGGGCCTGATGCAAGTGTTGCGCAAGCACTGCGATGTGATGGTGACCTGGAAAATGCGCCGCATGTGGCCGATCTTCATCGAAGCCTCGCTGTCGGCGTTGTGGGCGCTCAGTTTCGTCTGCCTCACGACTATCTGGATTATTTCCTATTCGCTCGGCTACCCGCCCATCGGCGCCTCGCCCATCCCCAATCTGTGGGGCATGATCATCGCGACGTTGTGCGTCACGCAACTATTCGTCGGCGCCTGGATGGAGCGCCGTTACGATAGCGAAATCATGCTGTATTACCCCTACGCGATTTACTACCCCATCGTGTATTGGATGTTCATGTCGATTTGCAGCGTCCTCGCATTGCCGCGATTGTTTTGGACGCCACACGCAAAGCCGGTGCGCTGGTCGACGCCGCGGGAGGTCAAAGCCGAAAAGGTCGCGTCATGATGATCAACAAGCTTTTGCTGTTACCGATTGTTTTTTGTTTGTTCGGAACCGCCCTGCGCGCCGATGAGCCGGTGGTCAACACCGGCCGTTACGCGTTGGATACCGCAAGACAACTGGTGGAGAAACGCAACTTCCCCGAAGCGCTCAAGCTTTACAACGGCCTGGTGAGAGCCAAACCTCAGGACAGCGATATTTTGATCGAAGCGGCGCGGGTCCACGGCTGGGCCGACCGCAATCGCGAGTCGGCCGAACTCTATCAGCGTGTGATCAGCCGCTTCCCGGCGCGGCGCGACGATGTGGTGCAGCCGCTCGCCATGCAGTTGTTATGGTCCAACCAGGCGCAAGAGGCGATTCCCTATTTTCAGGAAACCTTGGCGCGCAAACCCGGCGATCGCGATGCGTCCCTGGGCCTCGGTGAAGCCTTGCAAAGCACGGGAGATTATCCGTCGGCGATTGCAATTTACGATGAGCTGCTGCAAAAAGCGCCAGGCGAGCTGGCGGCGCAGCGCGGCAAAGCGTGGGCGCTGCTGCGTTCCGATCGATTCCCAGAAGCAGAGAATCTCTATCGTTCCGTGCTGCGCGAAAACCCGAAGGACACCGATGCCCGAATAGGCCTCGCGCGCACCTTGAATTTTTCCGGACGGCACCAAGAAGCCATACGCGCCTACGACCAGCTCGCTCAGGATTTTCCCAAAGATCAAGGTATACAAGTGCAACGCGCCACGGCGCAATACTGGGCCGGCATGGAGCAAGAGGCGCTGTCTACTTTGGAAAAACTCAACACCGAAGAAGCGGAAAAGTTGCGCAACAATATCAAGCGCAACGTCAATCCCGCCGTGTCCGGCGGTGTGGAATTTTCCAAAGATAAAGACGAGTTGAAGATCACTCGTGGTCAAATATCCGGCCGCGTGCCGATCAGCGAGACGGCGACCATCGAAATCGGCTACGGCCGCGCCGAGTTGAAAGGCAAACGCAAGGCCCGGGAAATCGTCTTGTCGGGCAACGCGATCGACAATCTCAGATTGAACGGCATCACCGCAGACGCGGCGCGCATCACCGACGATACGCGAATTCTCAATGTCGATATTCCCGGCGGCCTCAGCGCCCATGTGCCGATCGACGCGGGCCAGCAGGGCAATAGTTTTCGCACTGGGGATTGGAACGAATCGGGCCGCCTCACGGGCCAACAATTGACCTTCACATTCAGCGATCGCTTCGGATCGCCCTACTCGGGTTACGGCTTAATCATGCCGCGCGCGACCGTGGGCATCCGCGATTACGACGGCTGGCGCAGCGGCCTCATCCGGGTCGGCGTGAAATGGTTGCCGTTGGATTTCTGGCGCGTGGATATCGAAGCAGGTAACGACATCGTCGAGAATCTTGATTCCATCGACAACCGCGTCAAGCTCAACTACGTGAGCGGCAATGTCGATCACGCGTTTGCACCGCGCTGGAATGCGGGCGGCGGATTATTTCTCGGCAAATTCGACGACGGCAATCGCCGCACCCGCCTCACCGGCCGCATCGAATACGTCGCGCTATTCAAGCCGCGCCTATCGTTCGGCCTGGAAGGACTCGCGTTCCGCGATCGCGAACAAGCATTTCGCGATGTCACGCTGCGTTTCGATAATGTAACGGTCGCCGGCGCGCCGGCGTTGCCGAATGTCGGCTCGATCACGTTTCGCGAAGCAGGCCGCGGCTATTACAACCCAAAAAACTATGGCGGAAGCAAAACTATTCGGCGCCGTTTCTTACGACCAAGACCGCTGGTCCCTATGGGCAAAACTCGCCGTCGGCGGCGTGCGCGAAACGCCGTTCGACGGCGATTCCAGCAACGGATTCATTTCCGCGGCCGAGCTGGCTTATCGTTTATCACCTCACGCCGCAAACGGCGCTACGCGCGATCGCTAGGCCGCAGCGGCTCGCGCGTGTCGAGTTCCGAGGGCTGGCGGTTACTATCGCAATTTCGGCGGGATATACTTCACCCATTGGTTTGACTATTAATGAAGTGGAGTCGACATGATTCTCTTTCGTTGGATGGGCATTTTCGCCGGCTACCCTTGGCTCGTTATCATTCCCATCGCATTGTTTTTCTTCATCGGCATCGCCGCCCGCTCGCGCTTCGCGATTGCTGCGGCGATACTTTGGCTAATCTATGGCATGTACGAATGGATGATGTACGCCAGAATATTATGCAGCGGCAACTGCGACTCCCGCTTGGATCTAGCGTTTATCTATCCCGTGCTTCTGCTCGTTAGCCTCACCGCGCTGATCGTCTACGGCCCGCGAGTATTGTTTCGGCGCTAGCTAAGCATGGCCTGAGAGCCAATACCAGCGCGGCGCTCCAGGCATGCTTTGCTACGAGCCAAACTGGATGCGGCTCCTGGCGATGCTCCAAATAAAAATGTACGGTGGGTTAGGCCGCAAGGCCGTAACCCACCGAACAAACTATCGACTCGCAAGCCTCTCAGCAATCGCCAAAATCCGATAAGACGTCCGCACCACCGGCAACTCGATCAACTCGCCATCGATCACCACCAATCCGGTCTTATCATTCTCAAACGCCGCGCAAACTTTTTTTGCTTTTGCGATCACTTCCGCGCTCGGCGAAAAGGCTTCGTTGATAATCGCGATCTGCTTCGGATGGATCGATGCTTTGCCGGTGCAGCCGAGCTTGGCGCAACGTTGCGCTTCCTCGCGCAAACCCGCTTCGTCTTCCAAATTCAAAAAAGGCACATCGAGCAAGTCGATCCCCGCGATCGCCGCCGCATGCACGATGCGCGAACGCGCATAAAGCAATGGCTCCCACTCTTTCGCGCAACGCAAATCGGCGGACATATCCACGCCACCCATGATCATCGAATCGATGCGCGGCGATGCGCGGGCAATGTCCATCACCCGCTCCAAACCCTGATTGGTCTCGATGATGATGCAATAGCGAATCGCGCTGGCGCGGCCGATCAGCAATTGATCGAGCAACTGCACCTCTTCCGCCGAGCGCACCTTCGGCACCATGATCGCCGGTGGCGGCGCATCGCTGTCGATGATCGCCGTCAAATCCTTCAAGCCATCCGCCGTCGACAAGCTGTTAATGCGCGCCATCCATTCCACGTGTGGATGGGTGATTTTTTCGAACAACGGCAACGCAAGCGATCGGCCCTCGTCTTTGCGATCCCGCGGCGTTGCGTCTTCCATATCGACGCAAACGATGTCCGCACCGGATTCCAACGCTTTATAGAAACGGTCGGGGCGCAAGGCCGGGACAAATAACAAACTGCGGCGTGGGCGTATGTTTTTTTCGAGACCGGTCATCTTTTTCTCCTGAAGAAGTAGAATTATGACATTTAGGGAACCTCTGATTAAGTCCCTCGCGGTCGCGATGGACTTAATCAGAGGTTCCCTAGTCCCGAGTGGAGGCAGGAGTGAAACAAGACCCGTTATTTTCCGTCGCCGACCAAGTGGTGTTGCTGTCCGGCGCGAGCCGCGGCATTGGGCAGGCCTTGGCGAAAGGCTTCGCCGAGCGCGATGCGCAAGTCGTCATCACCGGCCGCGAGGCGAAGACCATCGAACAAACGGCGCGGGATATTTCCGTCGGCGCGAAGCCGGTGCGCGCTATCGTTTGCGATGTCACGAACGAGAAATCGATTAAGGCCACGGTTGATCACGTGATCGGCGAGTTCGGCCGCATCGATACCTTGCTCAATGTCGCGGGCATGAATAAGCGCATGAAGGTCGAAAATTACAGCGCCGAGCTTTACGACGAAATCATCGACACGAATTTGCGCGGCATGTTTTTGCTTACGCAAGCGGTAGGCAAGCACATGATCGCGCGCCGACAAGGTAATATCATCAACATCGATTCGCTTAACACCTATGCGCCGCTCAAAGGCGTGACGCCCTATGCAATGAGCAAGGCCGGTGTGAGCATGATGACGCGCGGCATGGCGATGGAGTGGGGCGAACACGGGGTGCGCGTCAACGCCATCGCGCCGGGATTTTTTCCGACGGCGTTGAGCAAAAAATTGTGGGCGATGCCGAAAATGCAAGAATGGGCGATCGTCAATACGCCGCTGCGCAAGCTGGGCGAGGTGGAGGAATTGGTAGGCGCCGCGATTTTCCTCGCTTCGGACGCGGGAAAATTTGTAACGGGTCAAGTCATTCGCGTCGACGGCGGTGTCACGGCGGGGATTTTGTGGCCGATCGATTTGGAATGAAATGTAGGGTGGATCAAGCGAAGCGGATCCACCGTTTTTGTTGGTGGATCCAGCGCTGCGCGCCTTGATCCACCCTACAAACTATGTCGCCATCGATTGCTCGCTTCGCACTCGAATCCCATACTGGCCCCTACGAAAGTTGGCCAACAAAATCTCGCTTGCTGGTCGACGGCGTGTTGACGGATCAGCGACTGCCGGGTTATTCCCTGCTCCACCAGTTCTTGCTTGACGATGGGTTTCTGTTGGTGACCGATTACGATTGTCCGTTTGAAGAGTGTACGAATTTCATTTTGTTGGACGCGAGGATCAAGAAGCAAGCAAGCCGTTCACTCGGCGTGCCCTATGGTTCATTTCTGTTGGAAAAAATTGAGCAGCTTGCTGCAACGCATTTCGTCGCGACGTTTTACACCGACGATCGTTGGTCGCTATCCATTGAAGGCGGAAAGCTATCACTCAAGCGGATAGAATGAGATTAATTTTTTCTGCGAGGAAGCTATGATAGACGTCGGCACCAAGCTGGTATTCGAAAACGAGCGCGTGAAAGTATGGGAATTTACGCTAGAGCCGGGCCAGAAAATCGAGGCTCATCCCCACGAGCGCGACTATTTTTTTTATGTCATCGAAGGCGGCACGCTGGAAGTCACCCGCGAATCGGGCGTTACCCGGGCGACCTTAGAGCCCGGGAAAGTCTATTATCGAAAAGCCGGCGACACCCACGCGGCGAAGAACATCAGCGCGACCCGTTATCATGAGGTGCTGGTGGAACTCAAATAACATTTGCACGCCGCATACTGCAACATCGATCGGCCTGAGACGCAATACCCATGCGCCTCCCCGAGCATGATGGCTGGAGAAGCACGCTGGATATGGCTCCTGGCATGATTACTAGCGCAGTGCTAAACTTTCGTTCATCTGGCATCGACCCGTTTGCTCGTGTCGAATCATAAGCGCTGAATAAGCCGTCTAAGGAAGCTCTGATTTATTTCGAGTTCTAAGCAAGACAAGGCGCGAAGGAAAAATGGTGACGCCGCATATGGGTAATATGTAAGGAGCCATTTTTCCTGAGCAACGCAGGATTGCGACGAAATCGGAATAAATCAGAGCTTCCTTAATTAAATCGCGCCAGCTCTATACCCGGAGGGATCAAATTGGATGGCTCGGAAAATCTAGATCGGGATGACGCGAGTCCGGCGCATCCACCAGGCCCGTTCACCAAAGTTTTCGTCAACCCCGTTGCGTCGCTGCCCGAGATCGTCGCGCGCGTCGTCGCGACCATGGAGAAAGGCCCCGATGTTGTCACCGTTGTGGGCCTGCCAAAACGCGTTTATTGTTTTCGCCATCCCGAGGCGATCACACAAATATTCACCGACCGCGGCACCGGCGGCGCGAAATATTTGCCGCGGGTTGCCTGGCTGCATTGGTTCTACCGCAGCGGCGGCTTTGCCCGGCCCATCGACGATGTCTGGCGCCAGCGGCGGCGCGCAGTACAACCGAGTTTTTCTCAAGACGCGTTAATCAGCATTCTTCCCGCGTTCCAGGCGGTGATCGAAGAGCGGGTTGCCTCGTGGCAAACGCAATTGATGGGCAAACGCGAAATCAGCGTCGATATGTTTCGCGAGTGTTGGGAAATCATCGTCGATGCGAATTTCCGCGCCTTCTTCTCGACCCAACTCGGCGATCGGTTGGCCGACGTCACGAGCATGTCGCAATTTGTCGAGCGTAATTTCGTGCAGCCGCTGCCGCTGTGGTTGCCACTCGACCGCAATCGGCGCTTTAAACGCGACGGTGGCGGGCTGCGGGATTTGTTCGCTGAGATGCTTGCGCGGCGGCGAGCCGAAGGCGGCGGCAAACGCGATGTATTGAATTCCTTGATCGCCGAGGCGCAAGCAGGATCATCGCTGTCCTCGGACGAAGCGATCGTCGATGAAATGGCGTCGCTTTATTTCGGTATGTGCGTGATGGCCGTTAGCTTGACTTGGGGGATGTACCTAATCGCGTCCCACCGCGAGGTGCAAAACAAAATGCGCGTTGAGGCGGACCAATTCGCCGTGAGCGGCACCGAAACACGCATCCGCCGCAGCCTCGGTTACGCTTACACCAATCAAGTATTCAACGAAATCGCGCGCTTGCTGCCGCCGGTGTGGGGTTTGCCGCGCTACAGCGTAGAAGCCGCCGAAATCATGGGCCACCGCATACCTGCAAAATCCGTGGTCGTGCCGATGATTTATCTCGCGCACCGCGATCCGCGATTTTGGCCGAATCCGCTTAAGTTCGATCCTGATCGTTTTTCCCCCGAAGGAACCACCCCGGAAAAAGCGCCAGCGTATTTTCCCTATGGCCTGGGCATACGCAAATGCACCGGAGCAAACATCGCGCCCACGCTGATGCAATTGGTGCCGTTGGCGATCCTGTCGCAATTCGAAATGGAGTTTGTGCCGCGATTCGCGGGAGACCCAGTCCAGGAATTCGGCTTCGAGATTATTCCCCGCGATGGCTTGCCCATCGTCCTACGCCAACGAAACGAAAAACTCGCATGAAAATAACCGCCGTCGAAACCATCAACCTCACCGAATTTCCCAACGTGTTGTGGGTGCAAATCCACACCGACGAAGGCATCGTCGGCTTGGGTGAAACGTTTTATATGGCGCAGCCCGTCGCCGCCCATGTGCACGAATCCTGCGCGCCCTACTTGCTCGGCAAGAATCCGCTGGAAATCGACAAGCACAGTTGGAATTTTCTGCGCACCTACGTCGGCTTCAACAGCGCAGGCGCGGAGATACGCGCGGCATCGGCCATCGATGTCGCGCTGTGGGACATCTTCGGCCAGGTGACCAACCAGCCGATTTATCAACTGCTCGGCGGCGCGAGCCGCGACAAAGTCCGCGTGTATAACACCTGTGCGGGTTACAAATATGTGCGTGCCAAGCCGGTGCAGTCCTACGACAATTGGGGCATGGCGAAAAAGAATAAAGCACGGCCCTACGAAGACCTCGATGCCTTCATGAATCACGCCGATGAACTCGCATTGAGCTTGCTCGACGAAGGTTATACCGGTATGAAGATTTGGCCGTTTGACGAATATGCCGAAGCTTCGCGCGGTTCCTATATTTCCAATGCCGATCTGAAAAAATCGCTGAAGCCGTTCGAGAAAATCCGCAAGGCGGTCGGCGATAAAATGGACATCCACGTCGAATTTCACTCCTTGTGGAACCTGCCGACGGCGATCCGCATTGCCAAAGCGCTGGAGCCATTCGATCCGTTTTGGTATGAGGATCCGATCAAGATGGACAATCTCGACGCGCTGGCCGAATACGCGCGCCGTACCGACGTTTGGGTCACGGCGAGCGAAACGCTGTCGACCCGTTGGGGCTTTCGTCCCGCCTTCGAAAAAAATGCGCTGTCGGTTTGCATGCTCGACATAGGCTGGTGCGGCGGATTATCGGAAGCAAAGAAAATCGCCATGATGGCGGAAACCTATGCGCGGCCGGTCGCGCCCCACGATTGCGTGGGGCCGGTGCTGCTCACTGCCGGCGTGCATCTATCGCTCAACTGTACTAACACGCTGGTGCAAGAAGTCGTGCGTGCTTTTTATCACGATTGGTACACCGAGTTAGTTACGCAATTACCGCCGTTGAAAAATGGCTACATTACAGCGCCGAGCGGGCCCGGACTAGGGACTAAACTCAAGCCTAGCGTACTCAAGCGCAAAGATGCGACGATACGCATTAGTAAACTTTAGGGAGGATCATGAACGTAAACTCTGCGGTATGTATCGTGACGGGTGCGGCAGTCGGTGTCGGCGCCGCATGTGCCGTGCAACTGGCCAAAAAAGGCGCGCGAGTGGTGATCAACTACAGCAAAAGCGAACAGGAGGCGCGCGCGACGCAAACCGAATGCCATGCGGCCGGCGGCGAAGCAATTTTGGTGCAGGGCGACGTGGCCCAGGATGCGGACTGTAAACGCATCGTTCAGGCGGCGTTGGATAAATGGGGACGCATCGATGGCTTGATCAATAATGCGGCAATCACCAAGTTTGTCGATCAGCGCGACCTCGACGGCATTAACGCCGACGATTTTCAGCGTTTATACGCGGTCAATGTGATCGGCCCCTACCAGATGACGCGTGCCGCGGCGCCTGCATTGCAAAAGCAAGGCGGCTCGGTGGTGATGATTTCGTCGATGTCCGGCATCACCGGCGTCGGCTCATCGAATGCGTACGTCGCGTCGAAAGGCGCACTCAACACCATGACCCTCGCTCTTGCGCGAGCGCTAGCGCCTAAGGTTAGAGTCAATGCGGTCTGTCCGGGGCTGATAGAAACACGCTGGCACACGGCACGATTTCAGAATCGCGACGACTACGAAAAGTTTCGCGACAAGTATGCGGAAAACGTCGCGCTGGGTCGAGCATGTAGCGCCGACGACGTGGCCGCATTGGCGGTATGGTTAGTGGAACAGGGCGACATGATCACCGGCGAGATGATTAAAGTTGATGGCGGACAACATTTGGGGCCTGCTTGGCGTCAGCGCCCGTAAGCCATGCTCAGACATTGCGAGTTGCCTGTATCGGCGCTGCCGGTACTGCCCACGGAACATGAACCGGAATAAGTTGTAGGGTGGATCAAGTCCCGCAGGGACGGATCCACCAAACGGCGGAAGAGGAGAATAAACTTATATTTTTATGGTGGATCCGCTTCGCTTGATCCACCCTACAGGTAAATTTTGATTCATGGCAAGGAGTCCTTCGCTTCGCTCAAGGATAAACTCCGCGACGAAGCAATGACGAATCGAACGCCGATAATAAAACGTGACGCGCGTTATTTAAACCGCACGCTAACCGTCGGATCGCCGGGCAATCCTTGGTAAGTCACCTTAACGCTGAGACCGGCTTTGGGTGTTCCCGCCGGGAAAAAAGCGCCTACCCCCAACTTGTCGCCCATCTGAACCCGTTGCGCGAAATGTTCTAAATCTCGCACGATCCACATGACCGAGTTCATCGGATGACCCAACACATCGCTGCCTTTGCCGCGGCCTATCAGTTCACCTTTTTCATCTTCCATGACGATGGTCATGGTCTCCAGCGACGCGAGAAATTCCGGTGTGGCTTCAACCGGAATAGGTCGGCCCAACACGCCCCAACGGGAACCGATGTTGATGGCGATGAGGTTCATCATGTCCGTCGGGCTACCCTCTTCCAGCATCAGGTCCGACAGATCGATGAACGGCAGAAAATGTGAAATATGTTGTAGCGCTTCGAGCGGCGTTGCCGCGTTCTTGATATCGTCGTCTTTTATAACGGCGATCAGATCCGCCGAGTAACGCGGCCGTGCACCGAAGTTTGCCGGCATCACAGCGCCGTCGGTCAAAAACATATTCTGAAATAAAAATCCGCGTAACGGACGGTCGACATCGGTGCCAGGCCGGGTGCTAAGGCTCGTATATCCGGCCTTGTAACCTGCTTGCGTTCCTTTTGTCCGGCCGATCTCGGCGGCGATCTTACCTTGCGCGCAATAGGCCTCGAACACATTGCTCAAGTTTTCGAAAGGCTTGATGGGTGTTTTGGCTTTGTAAGCTGCAACGACGGAAGTGACTTCCTCGTATTTCGGGCAAGCGGCTTGAGCACCCACGGCAGTAAAAAATAAGGCAATGGCAGCGATATAAAACTTGTTCATTCTTGCGTAAGCTCCGTCAAATGGATTAAACCGATTTGCTTCGCTGGTCTTTGATTTGCTGCTCTAACCGCTCGATCAATCGGGCTATACTTCCCATATTAGGATTGATTTTCAACGCACGCTGGAAATAATCAATCGCTTGTTCCAGCAAACGAAACTCGACATGGATGTGGCCGTAGCCAGACAACGCGCCAAAATGATAGGGATTTCGCTTCAACACTTCATCGCAATCCTCTAAGGACTTATCGTACTGCTCGGTCATGAAATAAACCGTCGCGCGTTTGTTCCAGCCTTCGGCGAAATCCGGTTTGAGTTTAATGATTTCGGTGAAAGTAGAAATCGCGCGGGCGAAGCTGCCCTCGTTCATTTCACGGATGCCACGTGCGTAAAGCCGGTCGACAGCAGGATCGCCGGATCGCGCCCAGATGCGCCAAATGGATTGTTCCGCGGTGTTGCGCACCAATTCATTTTCGTCGCGCAGGCTGTTCAACAACGGCACGACGTCATCCATAGTGCCGACTTCGCCGAGCCGATCGGCGGCGGTCGCGCGAGTTTCGGCATCGCTATTTTCCAGCGTTTTAAGGGCTGCTTCACGATTGAGTTCAGTTTGAGCGATTGCACCCGCGGCCGTTATGATCCAAACGAGGAAACAGCTTAAAAAAAAGGTAAGGCGGCGGTTCATATATCTGTCTCCGTGTAACTTCGATGATTTGATTCTAGCGCGAAATCGGCGCATCAGCTCACATGCTGGTATTCTTATCCAATTGCGCTCTGCACTCGCGATCGCGGCGAATGTTTGAGCTTCCGATCGACGATAAAACTCAATTTGCCGCGGGCGCCGCTGGCCTGATAATCCGCATAAAGCGTTGATGCAACGAGATCGCTGGGCTCCTGAAACTCTTGCGTCAGACATTCGAACAGCAAATCGTAAATTCGTTCCAATGCGATCTCATGGGTCTTGCCGGTTTTAGCGAACATCCAATCGGTAAACCGCAGAAATCGCGCGAATGGCGCAACACCCAGCAATATCGGCACGGCGCCCACAAAGCGCCCGGAATTCGCCACCAGTTCCCAATAGCGTGCGAAGCGCGATAGCCGCTGCATAGTCGCGAAATCGATGCGATCGGTCGCGAGGATGTTGTAGGGCGGCGCCGGGTTGTAGCGCATTTGGAATGATTGCGTGTGGCGATCGATCGGCGTGCCGCGCAAGCGTTTCAAAATACCGACTTGGATATCATGTGGATTCAAGGCAACCAGCCGGTCGAAGCCGCGGCCGAAACTGTCGAGGTCCTCGCCCGGCAGGCCGACGATTAAGTCGACATGCAAATGGGCGGCGGATTCATTGCGCAGCCACGCGATATTAGCCGCCGATATATCGTTATCTTGCCGGCGGCTGATTAGACTTTGCACCTCCGGATTCCAAGTCTGGATACCGATCTCGAATTGCAGCCGCTGCGGTGGAAATTTTTGGATCACCGCTTTTAACGCATCGGGGAGATGATCGGGGATTACCTCGAAATGCACGAACAATTTTTCGTCCAGGCGTGCCAGAAAAAATTCCAGGATCTTGATGCTGGTGGCGATCTTGAGATTAAACGTGCGATCGACGAAACGAAAATGCCGCGCGCCGCGTCGATGCAAATCGTCGAGTTGGCGCAGCACTTCATCGACATCGAACGGCCACGCGGTTTTATCCAGCGCCGACAAACAAAACTCGCACTTGAACGGGCAGCCGCGGGACGCTTCGACGTAAATAAAGCGCTTGGTGACGTCCTCGTCGGTGTATAACCCATACGGCAATTCGATTTCGTCGAGCGGCGGCTGTTCGCCGGCGATGATTTTTTCCGCGGGCGGCTTCCCCGCCATCACGTCGCGGCAAAGCTTGGCGAAACTGACATCGCCCCAGCCGGTGATGACATAGTCGGCGTTGGCGACAATCTCTTGCTGATCGGTTTCGTAACTCACTTCCGGCCCGCCGAGTACGACGATAACCTCGGGTGCAACGCGTTTCATCAGCGCGACCACTTTGCTCATCTCCTCGATGTTCCAGATATACACGCCGAGGCCGACGATGCGTGGCGCGCGTTTCAGAATGGCCTCCACCATGTCGATGGGCCGTACGCCGAGTACGAACTCGACAATTTCGGTATGGTCGAACAATGCACCCATATTTGCCTTCAGATAGCGCAGGCCGACGGCGGCGTGGACATAGCGGGCGTTGATGGTGGCTAGGACGATGGTGGTCATGGTGACATTGTGGCCTTGAACAAACGAGTTGGGCAACCACGGAGTACGAGATTAACATCTGTCATTCCCGCGCAGGCGGGAATCCATTTGGCATTTGAGGTGATGGATGGCCGTTCCTCGAAACGTCGGCCTTCGGCCTCGTTTTCCCGCCTGCGCGGGAATGACAATCGGGAGAGGGCAGGCTGCGAGGCAATACCAGTGCGGCTTTCCAAGCATACCCCGCCACGAGGCAAGCTGGTCGAGCTTCCTGGAATGACATATCAAATCACAATTTCTTTAGTATTAATCCCTTGAGGTATTCGCCCTCGGGAAAATGCACCGAAGCCGGATGATCGCTTGAGGCGCCAAGGCGTGCGATGATTTGCGCATCGACTTTCGCGTCCACTGCGGCGCCGGCGACGATCTTCTGAAACAAGTCGGCGTTCACGCCGCCGGAGCAGGAGAACGTCACCAGCAAGCCATCGCTTGCGAGCAACTTCAACGCGAGCAAATTAATGTCTTTATAGGCGCGCGAGGCTTTCTCTACATGGCTGGCGGTCGGCGCGAATTTGGGCGGATCGAGAACGATGAGATCGAAGTGTTCCGCTTTATCGCGCAAGGTGCGCAGCGCTTGGAACACATCGCCTTCCCACCACGTCGCCTGATCTTCGGTGTAGCCATTCAACAGAAGATTCTTTTGCGCAAGCACCAAAGCGCTTTCGGAACTATCGATCGACAATACCGATTGCGCGCCCGCGCGTAACGCGCCGATGGAAAATCCGCCGGTATAACAAAACGCGTTCAATACTTTTTTGTTTTTCGCCAGATCCATCACGCGACGGCGATTGTCGCGTTGGTCCAAATAAAAACCGGTCTTCTGGCCCAATACTACGTCGACCAGATACTTGACGCCTGTGTTCTTCGATTTGAATTGGCTCGGCAGGGGCTGAGCCGAACAGCGCACCGGCGCGTGGCGGCAACCCTTCCAGTTCTCGCACCTCGGCATCCGAGCGCTCAAAAATCGCGCTGCATGAAGTCAGTTCGCGCAAACCCTCGACCAACGCATCTCGCCAACGTTCAGCGCCCGCCGTCAACAATTGCACGACGAGGACATCGGCGTATTGATCGACGATCAAACCTGGCAAACCATCGGATTCGGCGTGAACCAAACGCGCGGCATTGGTTTCGCCCGATTTTAATAACGCAGCACGGCGCGCGATCGAGGCCTGCAAACGCGCGCGCAAGAAAGCTGCATCGATCTTATCGGCTTCATTGAAACTCCAAACGCGCGCGATGATCTGCGATTTCGGGCTCCACCCGGCATAGGCCAAAAATTTGCCATCGGCCGATTTGATCGTCACTGTTTCGCCACTTCCCGGCTCGCCGTTGATTTTCGCAATCGCACCGGAGAATATCCACGGGTGGCGACGCTCGAGTGAGCGTTGACGGTCAGGTTTGAGGATCACATCCATAGATTTTTACCGGTAGACAAACCGCAAGGATCGTCATCATACTTGATCCACTCACTGACTCCCGATTGACGATGGCGAAACTTGAATTGCTAAGGCACGCGGCGGACCTTCTTGCGCAGGGCGATTGGCAGCAGGCCCATGGGATCGCCCAAGAAGACGAATCGAAAGCAGGTTGCTGGATCCACGGCATTGTGCACGTACTCGAAGGCGATCTGGACAACGCGCGTTATTGGTACCGCCGCGCGGGGCGGGCATTCCCCAAGAATTTCGCCATTGATAGCGAACTGGCTTCGCTAAGGGAAACGCTTTCTCAGTAAACTTTCATCCTTCATCCATCATCCCTCATCCTTCTTTTCTCAACCTCGCAATAAACTCCCGGATGCGTTTCGCATTCATGCCCACATCGCTCAGACCCATGCGCGACATCGAGCGCATATCGAGTTGGCTGCCGCCGGCCGCGGGGGTGATGCGTATCACCATGTCGTCTTTGAAGCCGTAGATTAGGCTAGTCACGGTGGCTTCGATACGGCCCGCTTGACCATCGGCCGCGGCGATGTCCCAGCCGGCGGCGCGGGCCGCCGCTTCGGCTTTCGCAAACAGTTCTGCCGGTGGTAACTGCGACGCCATGGGCACGATATCGGGATAGGCTTGCTTTTGTTTCTCGGCGATCTCGGCGCCCTTGTAGTCAAGGCCGTTCGGCGCCGCTTTGCGCGCGTCCGCGAGCGCGACAAAGGCCGGCGGATTTGCCGTGTCAGTTGTGATGTCATGGATGTAAGGCAGGCTTTGCACCTTGTTGAACTGCACGACGACATATCCCGCGAATAACGCGCCGATGAGCAATCCGGCGACGGCGCGGCCGGCCGGTACCGGCGGCTGGCTGAACTTGGCGAATATCAAACCGATAATGCAAAGCACCAAGCCGGCGAGCGCCGCAAAGGTCGCGTATTTCAGCACAGTGCGTAAGGCGAAGGCAAAATCCCATAGCCCTAAGCGAAAGCCCAGTGGCGATAAAATGATGCCAACGACGCCGGCTACCGCGAGCCAGAAACCTAGGGCGCCGGAAAAGATTGCGATGCGAGACATGTCGATTTCCAAAAAAAAACAGTCTCGCTATGATAGCGCGATCGCGATACGCGGTGTTCGATCGGTAGGTTTACAGAATCTCTGTTTAAGCAAACCCACGGGCACAAGGTGAGGTAAAATCAAGTCATCGCCGCTGCAATGACGGCGCGCAAACAGAAGGTCCACCCCGGGAGGAGGAAAACATGACTGCATCTGACACCGATATCAAAACGGAAAACTTCGATCCCTACCATCTCGATCCGCGCGACGTTAAGGAACCGCCGACCGAGTTTGGGGCGATCATGAAAAAAATCGGCCCCGGCATTGTGCTGTCGGCGTCGATCGTCGGTTCCGGCGAGCTGATCGCCACCACAACGCTCGGCGCCGAACTCGGTTACACGGTGATGTGGCTGATCATCTTCTCCTGCCTGATCAAGGCGCTGGTGCAGTCGTTCATGGGACGCTACACCATTTCCAAGGGTGAGCCGAGTTTAGAAGCATTCAACCGCATCCCCGGAAAAATCGGCCGGGTGAATTGGGTG
Source organism: uncultured Pseudomonadota bacterium (assembly GCA_963714525.1). GTDB lineage: Bacteria > Pseudomonadota > Gammaproteobacteria > Burkholderiales > JALYOK01 > JALYOK01. The sequence goes on along the minus strand of CAVQPB010000006.1, from coordinate 144,341 downwards.
GTCTGGGCTTGGGTGGTGATGGTGTTCTTCACTCTGTTCCAGATCTGCGCCATGTTCGTCGGCGTATCGCAAGCGATGAAACTGATTACCGGCATCGAAGTGGTCTGGTGGGTGCTGGCATTCTTCGTTCTTACGTTGGTTTTGCTGCTCGGCGGCGCTTACCATCGCATCGAAAGTATCGCCATGATCAAGGTCGGCGTGTTCACCTTGATCACTTTGTTGGCAGCATTCGTACTCACCGGCATGCCGCAATATTTCTCCTGGGCCGACGTAGCGGAAGGCATGAAGTTCCAGTTGCCGGACAAGGGCCTCGCCACCGCGCTGGCGGTGTTCGGCATTACCGGTGTCGGCGCCGCCGAGTTGTACGCGTACCCCTATTGGTGTGTGGAGAAGGGCTACGCGCGCTGGAGCGGGCCGTACGAGGACAGCGAAGCCTGGCGCCGTCGCACCCGCGGTTGGGTGAAAGTGATGAACGCCGACGTGATCTTCTCCATGATCATATACACCGTTGCCACGGTTGCGTTTTACTTGCTTGGCGCCGGCATCCTGCATGGCATGGGCAAAGTGCCGTCCACCAGCGACATGATTCCAGTTTTGTCCAACATCTACACGCAGACTCTCGGCGAATGGTCCAACTGGCTGTTCTACCCCGGCGCGATCATCGTGCTGTACGGCACCATCTTCGCCGCCACCGCGGGCCACTCGCGCATGCTGGCGGATTTCATGCGCCTGCAGGGCGTGTTCAAGCCCGATGACATAAAGGCACGCAACAAATGGCGCGATATCTTTATTGTGGTGCTGAGCGGCATACCGATCATCTTGTATTTTATATTTGGCGAAAAGCCGGTGGCGATGGTCAAGTGGGGTGGGATCGCCCAGGCGTGGATGCTGCCTATCATCTCTTTTGGTACGGTTTATCTGGTGCGCCGCCACATGCCTCAGGAACTCAGAGCGACGCCGCTGGGCCATGCGTTACTGTGGATCGGCGCCATCGTCATCACCGGCTTCGTGCTTTTGGGTGAAATACGCCGTTGGAACTTACTCGGGTAATTAACGCAAAAGTCTAGGGCGTATATGAAAGTTGAGGGCGCCGCCTGTCGATCGATCTGGCTGAGCGACGATGGCGTGACGGTTCAGGTGATCGATCAGACGCTGTTGCCGCATCGCTTCGCCGTCCGTCCTCTCGCGACGTTAGCCGACGCCGAACAAGCCATCAAGACCATGATCGTACGCGGCGCGCCGTTGATCGGCGCCACCGCGGCTTATGGGATGGCCTTGGCGATGGCTGCGGACACCAGCGATACGATGCTCCAAGAAGCGCATGGATGCTTGCTCGCAGCTCGGCCTACCGCAGTAAATTTGCGTTGGGCGCTGGACGAAATGACGGCGGTGTTGCGGCCGCTCGCGCCGGAACAACGTAAGCAAGCCGCCTACGAACGCGCGGCCGCGATTTGCGAGGAAGATGTCGCGCTGAACCGCGCCATCGGCGAACACGGTCTTACGTTGATACGCGCAATCGCGGCGAGGAAATCTGCGAACGCGCCCATCAACATCATGACCCACTGCAACGCCGGCTGGCTCGCGACGGTGGATTGGGGCACGGCGCTGGCGCCGATTTATCTTGCACACGATGCGGGTATTCCTATCCATGTGTGGGTCAGCGAAACCCGGCCACGCAACCAGGGCGCGTCTCTCACCGCTTGGGAATTGGGACAACACGGCGTTGCGCACACGGTCATCGTTGATAATGCCGCGGGTCACCTAATGCGCAGCGGCGAAGTCGACATGGTCATCGTCGGCAGCGATCGTACTGCGGCCAACGGCGATGTTTGCAATAAAATCGGCACCTACTTGAAAGCGCTAGCGGCGAAGGATAACGACGTGCCGTTCTATGTTGCCTTGCCGGGCCCGACCATCGATTGGACGCGTAACGATGGCGCAGAAATTCCGATCGAAGAACGCAGTGGGCTGGAGGTATCGCATATTTCCGGGCGCAATAAACATCATGGCACGGGCACTGTCATGCTCACGCCGCAAGATAGTCGCGTCGCCAATCCCGGCTTCGATGTTACGCCGGCGCGGTTAGTGACGGGATTGATTACCGAGCGGGGTGTTTGTGCCGCGTCAAATGACGGGCTGCTTGGGTTATACCCAGAAAAAGCGAGTGATACGGCCGCGGTAAACCCACCGTCACATGCGAATAAGTTGCCATCACAGCGTCGGCGCGCGAGGAATCCTGCATGAACCATAGGCGAAATGTAGGGTGGATCAAGCGTAGCGGATCCACCGTGGCGAACGGCAGTTCGCCGATATTATTTCACTATGGTGGATCCGCTGCGCTTGATCCACCCTACAACGCTTCGGTACGCTCGCAGTGACGGCAAAATGAACGAACAACGTCTACGCAAACGCATCATCGAAACCTGCTTGCAGATGAGCGCGAGCGGTTTGAACAAAGGCACCGCCGGAAATTTAAGCGTGCGTTATGGCGACGGTTTTTTGATCACGCCGTCCGGCTTGCCCTATGAAGAAACCTACCCCATCGACATCGTATTCGTGAATTTCGCCGGCGAGGCCACGGGGCGGCGCAAACCTTCCAGCGAATGGCGTTTTCATCGCGATATCCTCGCCGCACGGCCCGAAGTGAACGTGGTGCTGCACGCCCATTCGCCGTTCGCGACATCGCTCGCCTGTTTGCGTAAAGACATCCCCGCATTTCATTATATGATTGCGGTAACGGGCGCGAAAACCTTGCGTTGTGCGCAATACGCTACCTTCGGCTCGCAGGAGTTGTCGGAACATGCGGTAGCGGCATTGCACGGTTCCAAGGCGTGTTTACTTTCCAATCACGGCATGATCGTTTTAGCCGATGAGCTGAAAGCCGCGCTACGCTTGAGTCTTGAGGTAGAGGGTCTGTGCGAGCAATACTGGCGCGCCTTGCAGGCCGGTGCCCCGGTAATACTCGATGACGCTGAAATGGATCGCGTGTTGGAGAAATTTAAGAGCTATGGCGCGAATGCGCAGCAGAAACTGACGAACGATAGTTAGATCAACAAAGGCTATCCCTCACCCTAACCCTCTCCCGGAGGGAGAGGGGATTTATTTCCTTCTCCCTCTGGGAGAAGGGTGGGGATGAGGGACGGCACCCATAAGCAAGAAACCGATAGTTATACGAAGCATTAACCTAGTCATTTCAAAAAAGAGGAGAACACAATGTCATTCTTCGAATTCCGCCAATACCGCATCAAAGACGGCAAGCGCGATCGCTGGGTAAAATTCATGGAAGAGGAAATTATCCCCTTTCAAGTTTCTAAAGGCATGGTCGTCGTCGGCAGTTGGGTCGATGAAAAAGAGGACGACCATTACATTTGGATGCGCCGCTTCGACAGTGAGTCCGAGCGCGAGCGGCTGTATAAGCTCGTTTACGAAGATCCGCACTGGGTGAACGACATCAAACCGCAGATCGACGAAATGCTGGATCGGCCCAAGATTATCGTGACGCGTTTGGTGGCGACACCTCATTCCGTAATACGTTAGGATATTGACTTGCCGTTGCACTGAGTTCGATTTGTGCGGCGCAGCATTTTGCCGTATTATCTGCGCCTTCGTTGCATAAAACGGAGCGTAGTGTTGATCGTTTTTTCAGGGGGTTTGACATGCCGTTCAAGATAGCCGTGCCGGCTGAGCGCCTGGCCGGTGAAACCCGCGTCGCCATGACGCCGGAAGTCGCCAAAAAGTTGAAAGCGCTGGGCGCTAGCGTTTGCCTGGAGTCCGGCGCGGGCACAAATAGCCATTATCCCGACACCCAGTTCACCGATGCCTCGTTTGCGCCCTCCGTTGAGGAAACTTATCGCGACGCGCAACTGGTGCTGCGCGTGCAGCCGCCGACCGCTGAGGAAGTGAATCAGTTGCCCGGCAACGCGGTGTTGGTGAGTTATCTATCGCCCGGCCGCAATATCGAGCTGGCGAAACAATTGCGCGACCGCAATATCACCAGCATCGCCATGGAGCTTATTCCGCGCATCACCCGCGCCCAGAGCATGGATTCGCTGTCGTCGCAGGCCTCGGTTTCCGGCTATCAAGCAGCGCTGATGGCGGCGCAATTGTCACCGCGATTTTTCCCGATGTTGACCACTGCCGCCGGGACGATACGCCCCGCGAAAGCTTTGGTGATCGGCGCCGGCGTCGCGGGCTTGCAGGCCATCGCCACGGCGCGGCGCTTGGGCGCGATGATCGATGCCTACGACGTGCGCGCCGCGGCGAAAGAGCAAGTGGAATCCTTGGGCGCGAAATTCGTGACAGCCGTCAGCGGCGCGGAAGGCTCCGGCGGTTACGCGCGCGAATTGACGGAAGAAGAGAAACAGCAACAGCAAGAGATATTGGCGAAGGTCGTCGCCGCGGCCGATGCGGTCATCTGCACCGCCGCGATCCCCGGACGTCCCGCGCCGAAAATCATCAGCGCCGCCATGGTAGGCCGCATGAAGCCGGGCGCGGTGATCGTCGATCTCGCCGCGGAAACCGGCGGCAACTGCGAACTCACCAAGCCCGGCGAAACCATACGCACCGCCAATGGCGTGATCATCCACGGCCCGCTCAATGTGCCGGCGACCATGCCGATCCACGCCTCGGAAATGTACGCGAAGAATTTATTGAATTTACTGTCACCGTTTATTAAGGACGGCAACTTCGCGCTGGATTTTGAAGACGACGTGATCAAAGGCTGTTTGTATACCCACGCCGGTAAGATCGTTCATGAGCCGAGCCGTCAAGCCGTAGAAGGTAGCTAATTTTTGATTGTCACTCCCGTGCAAGCGGGAGTCCATTTTTAAATGAACATGGATTCCCGCTTACGCGGGAATGACCGGAGAGGAAACAAAAATGATCGAAGGTTTCACAGCACTTTACATCTTCATGCTCGCGGCATTCACCGGCTACGAAGTGATCTCGCGCGTACCGGTGATTTTGCACACGCCGCTCATGTCCGGCTCGAACTTTATTCACGGCATCGTGCTGGTCGGCGCCATGGTCGCGCTGGGCCGGGCGGAAACCGGCTTGGAGCAAGCGATCGGATTTTTTGGCGTGGCGCTCGCGGCCATGAATGCCGTCGGCGGTTATGTCGTGACCGAACGCATGCTCGGCATGTTCACCAAGAGCGGTAAAGGGAGCGCGAAATGAGTTGGTTCGTCAACGCTAGTTATTTCGTTGCCGCGGTGCTGTTCATCCTCGGCTTGAAGGGCATGAGTTCGCCGCTGTCGGCGCAGAAGGGCATTATCTGGGCCGGCGTCGGCATGGTGCTCGCAACGTTAGTGACCTTCGTTCACCCGGAAATTCACGGCGCCGTCCAATTACATTTTAATGATCATCGCCATCGCCATCGGCGGCGGCATTGCCTGGGTATCCGGCAAGCGTGTGGCCATGACCGACATGCCGCAGATGATCGCCATCTATAACGGCATGGGCGGCGGCGCGGCGGCGGCGATCGCAGCGGTGGAATTGGTACGCATCGGCGGCACGCCGGTGGGGACGGACCATTCCACCATCACCATCACGCTAGCCGTGGTCGGCGCGCTGATCGGCGCGGTCTCATTTTCCGGCAGCGCCATCGCCTTTGCGAAATTGCAAGGCTGGATGAACAAAACCTATCAATTGCCGATGCACCAGATCGTCAGCCTCGGCAGCTTGATCGCGGCGATTATTCTCGGCGTTGTCATCATCATGAACCCGCATACCAGCGGCTTTGTGATCTTCCTGTTCTTTGCGCTGGCCTTGGTGTACGGCGTGTTGATGACCGTCCCGATCGGCGGCGCGGATATGCCGGTGGTCATTTCGCTATTCAATGCATTGACCGGTCTCGCGGTGGCCTTTGAAGGTTTCGTATTGCAAAACGCCGCGATGATCATCGCCGGCACGGTGGTCGGCGCGGCGGGCACTTTGCTCACGCAATTAATGGCGAAAGCGATGAACCGGCCGATCAGCAAGCTGCTTGCGCCAGGCCCGGTGGCGACGTCGACCGGCGAAGTGCAAGGCACACAAAAGGCCATCGAGGCGCAAGACGCGGCGATTCAAATGGCCTATGCCGCGAAAGTCGTGATCGTGCCGGGCTATGGTATGGCCGTCGCGCAGGCGCAGCATAAAGTCTGGGAGATGACGCAGTTGCTGGAAGAAAAAGGCATCGAAGTGAAGTTCGCGATCCACCCCGTCGCGGGCCGCATGCCGGGCCACATGAACGTACTGCTCGCCGAAGCGGGCGTGCCTTACGACAAGATTTTCGATCTCGATGAAATCAACGCCGAGTTTCCCAACACCGATGTCGCCCTCATCATCGGCGCAAACGACGTCGTCAACCCCGTCGCCCGAACCGATCCCAGCTCGCCGATCTACGGCATGCCGATCCTGAATGTCGACTACGCCAAAAATGTCATCGTCATCAAACGCGGCAAAGGCGCAGGCTTTTCAGGCATAGAAAACGCCCTGTTTTATATGGACAATACTCGGATGTTCTACGGTGGTGGGCAAGAGGCGGTGAATCAGTTGATCCAACAACTTAAGCAACTGTGATAGGAACATCCGATTATTGCGGCGTAGACTAACCTTTCGCGCAGCGCAAGGTTACGTCGAAGTCACAATACTCGGATGTTCTACGGTGGTGGGCAAGAGGCTGTGAATCAATTGATCCAACAACTTAAGCAACTGTACATGAGCACGCCAGCAGCCTCACTCAGCTTGCCTGCTGGCGGCCTATGCCTGGAGAGGCGCTCCGGTATTGGCTCGCAGGCCGGCCTCAGTATCAAAGACACATTTCTAATGAAAATCCTTATCGAAATTTACGGATTTTCGCATTGCCGGGAAATCAGCCGACGGCGCACAATTCGTTTCGTAGTGAACGATTTCTACCTCCAAAACTTAAAGGACAATGACCATGTGGACCAAACCTGAATTTGCTGACCTGCGTTTCGGCTTTGAAGTAACGATGTACGTTGCCAATCGCTAAGCGATAGCAATACGCAAAAAAAGGGCGCCTAGGCGCCCTTTTTTATTTACTGCATCGAACCCAGCTCCCTATTCGCAGCCGTTTAATTGCTCCCCATTGATGCACTGATCGACGCCTTCGTCGCCCCGGATACGGTCGAAGCCTAACCCGCCATCGATTTGATCGTTACCGGTGCCACCACGGATCGCATCATTGCCGGGCCACCGTCGATGAAATCATTGCCTTCTTCTCCGCGGATGTTGTCATCGCCTTTACCGCCGCAGATTTTGTCGTTGCCGCCCAACCCGATTATATTATCTTTTCCCGCTAGTCCTGCGATGACGTCAGCGCCCGCGGTGCCGATAATGTTATCGATGCCGGGCGTGCCGATGATGGTCGCGAACTGGCCACCGCAACCGGGTAGTACCTTGGTGTCGGCCGTTGCAGTATTGTTGGCGGGGTTCGGATCTGGCGTTGTACTCGACACGGTGGCTTTGTTTGTAATAATGGTTGAGCCGTTGTCGTCGACTAAACCGTCACTCACTTTAACTAAGATCGTAATCTGACTGGCCGACTGCTCCGCAGCAAGACTTCCCGTTGGATTACCACCTTGCCAGTTGCAAGTGACAATCCCAGCAGCGAAAACACAACTCCAATTTGCACCCGTCGCTGAGATGAACTGTACGCCGCTCGGTAAGGTGTCTACGACTTTCACTTCTCGCGCCCGGGACGGGCCCTGGTTAAGAACCGCCAACGTGTATGTTAGCTGACCGGACGCAGCCACAGGGTCAGGCGCGTCGGTCTTTGTGATCGACAGGTCTGCCTTGGCGCATGAATTGAAGGTTAATTCAGTCACTTGAGTTCCCCATCGGCCTCCTTGGGCTAAGGCTGGCCGCGCCGGAGGATTGGCGGGACCTACGTTGCCGACAGCGCTCAGAGCGACGAACTCCTGGAAAGTCCAGAAGGTGCAGGAGTCCTTCGGATCGACCACTGTGGCACTGTAGTCTCCCCAACAGTTGCGGTTGTTAAACTGCTGGTAATAGTGCCCCGCACCGGCTTGGATGATGACCGGCGCCTCGAACGTAGTGACTCCGGCGATGGTCTCGCCCAGGGAAACACAGGTGCTCGGGGAAAGATTTGGTCCGGAACAGGTATAACCGATAACGACATTGCCGAGCTCATTAACCGTTATTGAGGGCTCGTGAAAATCGCGGTTTGGATCGTTAATCAATCCTGTCTGCAACACCGTATCGGTGGCTTCGTTGATCTCATACCAACGCAACGCAGAATTGCTGGCGCTTCCCGCAACGGCGTGAACAGCCCAGAGACTGTTGCCGCGCTTTACAACATTGCCGACAAAACGCGGGGCGACGTTTTCGATCGTCACCGTCGCATCGTTCGGATGGGGTTGGCGGGCAGCGGGAGGGGTAGCGTGCCCAGGGTCACCGACGATACCCCGGATGGCGCCAAGCGTCGCACCTGCCGCAGCCCCTCCCAAGATGTCGCTGCGCCGCAAGATGCCCCCGTTGACACCCAACAGCGGGGTACGGGTAGAGGAAGCGGCAAAGTCCAAGGCGGGCTGGACGCTTCCACTTACGGTCGGCAAGCCAGCCGGGGTCGCCTCAAAGCGGGTCATGTTGGCGATCGAAGGCACAGCCACGAGTAGGTCCGCCTTTGGAATCGAATAACACGACTCGTGGCCCCCGTCGTTGAAGTCTTGCGTGCAGGTATAAAGGCCATTGGCGTCAACGGCCAAAGTTTCGTAGTCATGAAACTCGGCATTGCCCACCGTATCCGTATCAAAGCGCAGGCCATTCCAAGCGCCGGTCAGATCTGATGTCATGGAGCGCGCCACATCAAGATTATTTTCACCTGTCGCCGGATTAGTGGCGTCGAGGGACACGGCAAACCAACGTTGGCTGCTTGGGTCGTAAACGATGCGCGGATCAAAGGTAAAATTACTGACGCATTGCGCATTGCTGGTACAGGCGTTTCCAGACTGACTACAAGTGCCAGCGGGAATATTGCAGATATCGTTGAACACCGGAATTGTCACGCCCGCCCTGTTCGCCCAAAAGCTGTCCAGCGAGCGATCTTCCACTGCGGTACCGGTAACTTTGTTAAAAACCGCGAAACGACCGTTGATCATTTCGACGATGTGATTTGGCCCCACCGCCCCCATGGTATCGGGTTGGATAAAACCACTGTTCACCTGATAACGGCTAGCTTCGAACTCAAGTCCGAACGTCGCTAGGGTTGAGGTTTGCGCCGCCGCCACCGGCACTGAGGGCTTCGGCGCCGCCCTTAACGCCGGTGCGGGACTTGGCTTAAAAGCCGGTTGCTGCGGCGTACTGGGCAGGTCTTTTTCGGCGAAAGCCATGGCGCTGCTTATTGCGAGCAGCGCGAAAGCCGCGATTGAAATATATAGTTTTAAGCCCCCGGACGATAATGTAAAACGTCCGATGCCAGCCGATGTGAACGTAGATTGTGCGTAAATCTTCATCTGTTGTTTCTCCTGTGTTTTGCAATAGCCGCGCAATTCACATGCAACGGTGCCGCATATGATGCGTAGGGCAAACACGGTGTACGTCCGTAAGCGTTAGGCTATAGACATTTCTCCAACGCAGGGCGCCGCCCCACTTCCAGTGAAAAACGTCCAACCTCAACGCCCGTTTCGACGAGCGTCACAGTGAGGCGCATTTCTTTCCCGTTCGTCCAGCCTCGATAGATGAGCCGGATGCTTGTCGAAGCGGCGGGTCGTCAGCTCTGCCTGGACCGCCGCGTTCAATCATATCGTGCCGCGTTACTTCGAATTGGCCGCCTTGATCGGCACGCAACTGCTCATCGATTGTCCCCAAAGCGCAGTCATACTCCAACGTGGCGCCTCGTTCGGTTACAACCAATCGAATATGCTCTCCACCCCAGGTGCCGGCGAGAGTTGATGATGGCGACGGGTCTCGAGCGGATGCCCCCGCTGCGAAAGCGAGTACATCAATAGGCAGACAGCGCACGTCTTCCCGCCATATTCATCACCAACCCAATAGATCGGGATGTAAGAATTAAACTCCGACACCGCTAAATTTATTGAGCTTTGCATCGCTTTGTCCCTTGGTTTCCGCGCTCATGACCGGACCTCTCATCGATTACTCCCGCTCCAGCACGGCACAGTCGATGAACAATTCATGTGCTCGTGTTCCCAATGTTCAACAATATGTCGAATGGCCTAAGTAAAAGTAGTAGGCCGCGCAAAAGTTGCGGCTTCATTTATTCACGAAATTTTTTTTTTTAAAAAAAAAAAAAAAAAAAAAAAAAAAAAAAAAAAAAAAAAAAAAAAAAAAAAAAAAAAAAAAAAAAAAAAAAAAAAAAAAAAAAAAAAAAAAAAAAAAAAAAATTTAAAAGATTAATACAAATTAGATCTTTTTCTGAGGGCAGGGCTCAACTAATAATTGGTGAGACGAAGGAGGTTGTGCCGGCCTCGGCTTACGCCGATCCCGCCATCTTTTGCGGCATGCCGCTCAAGACCGTTCGCCGCTTGGTGCGGCGAACGTCCTGCGCGAAGTCCCCCGGACTTCGCTCGTGAACTCAAAGGGAGTCGCTCCGCCTCATCTCAAAATAAAAAGGCCGACTGCGCGGCGCTTTTCTTTTTGGTGGAGACGAGGAGGATCGAACTCCCGACCTTCGCATTGCGAACGCGACGCTCTCCCAGCTGAGCTACGTCCCCGATAATCTGGCTGATTCTAGCGCTAAACCAAGCGGGGAACAATCGTTACTCTCGCGGCTTTTTGGTAAAAGTGCAACGCCTTATTACCTGCCGAAAACTGTATCGAACCCTTAACATCCGCCCAATTCGACAGAAAGTCTCGTGCTTACCGGGGCTTAGGAAATAGGTGCGAAAAACACCTCGGGCTACCGCGCGCACCCCTGTATCTATAGCGTTACAGGGGTGATTTGTGAGGGATTTGTGAGGTAAAAATAATGTTATTTTTCATGTACTTAACTATACATTTTTATTGGTACGCGTATTGCTTTAGTTCTTCTGAAGGTGCGGCATGGTGCTGCGTCTTTTATTTTCTTCGGAGAGAAATATGCGAAAAACCATACTTGCAACAGCAATAGGGCTGGCATTTGGCACTGCGATCTCGCTGTCAGTGTTTGCTAACCCGACCAACGAGAGCGGCACCCAAAACGTTACCAGACTAACACCGTTAGCGCCGATGGCGGCGACGCTGGATCCGGCGGACCGGGCGGCGACAGCGGATCGGCTAACGCCGGATCCGGTGGCGATTCGGAAGCGCTAGCGGCGCCCCGGGTGGCGGCACCGGCGCGCTAGCGGCGGCGGCGGCGGATCAAGCGGTTCCGCGAGCGGCACGGCCGATGCGGGAACAATAATACCGCCAGCAACACGGCGACGGGGCGCGCAAACGGCAACCGGCGGCACGAGCGGAACCAACACCTCCGGTGCGGGCGGCGCAGGCGCCGCGGCGACCACCGGCGCGGGTGGAGCCGGTGGTGCAGGTACATCCGGCGGCGCCGGTACCGGCGGCACGCGACTACCGGTGCAGCCGGCGGTGGCGGAGCCGGTGGTAACGGCGGTGCGGGTGGCGCAGCAGCGAATGAATTTTCCGCGGCTCTGCAAAACTCCAACGACAATACCATCACCATTTCCAACACCTTTACTCGCTTTATTAACACAACGTCTTTGACTGGCACGGTATAGTGTCGCATTACCTCTGCCTCTTGTAACCTTCGGCGACATACCGCTGGTGACGGCGGCGCGGGTGGTGTCGGCAACGGCGGCGTTGGTAATGGTGCGGTTGGCGGCAATGCCAGCGCTTCCGGCACGGGCGGCGCAGGTGCGGTCGGCTCAACTGGGGGTGATTCCAGCAACGGTAGCGCGACCAACGGTAGCGCAACCATCGGCGACGCCGGTAACGGCGGCCACCGGTGGCGACGTACCGCGGGCGACCAAACCGCTAACGGTACCGGTGGTGCCGGTGCGGGCGGCGGCGCTGCGTCCGGAACCGGCGCGGGCAATGGCGGAGACGGCAACGGCGGAAGCGCAAGTGATGGCGGCGGCGCGGGTGCTGGCACCGGCGGAACCGGCAGCACCGGTAGCAACGGCGGCAATGCCGACAGCGCCGGAAGCGGCGGTTCGGGCGGCAGTCACCAGCACCGGCACCGGCGGCGCGGCCAATGGCGGCGGAGCAGGCGGCGACCAAACCGGCGATAACAACGGCGGAACCGGCGGCGCAGGCGGCAGCACGGCAGGCGCAGGCGGCGGCGGTGGCGCGGGTGGTAGCAACACCGGCGGCGCGGGCGGCGCAGGTGGCGCGGGTGGCGCGGGCACCGGAACCGGTGGCGCGGGTGGCACGGCCAATGGCGGTGCAGGCACCGGCGGCGCAGGCACCGGCACCGGCACGGCTAACGGCGGTGCGGGCGGCGCAGGCGGAGCAGGCGCCGGCGGCACGAATACCGCAACGGCCAATGGCGGCGGCGGCGGCGCGGGTGGTTCCAACGGTAGCGCCAGCAACGGCAGCGCGACCAATGGTAGCTCCACGGCCGGCAACGGCGGTAATGGTGGTAATGGCGGCGACGCCGGCACCAATACCGCTACCGGCGGCGCGGGCGGCGCGGGCAATGGCGGAACCGGTAACGGTGGCGTAGGGGCAACGGCGGCAGCGTTACCACGGCCGATGTAGCTAACTTCTCCAACACGGTGGATGGCGGCAGCTTCTCCAACGCGGCGGGGATTACCGTTAGCAGCCAAAACACCGGCGTAGGCGCGCTGATTCAGCAAAGCGTGAACGTGCAGGCGAATTTGTCCGTTAAATAAACGGCCAAGACACAACACTGGGGGGTTCGCCTCCCAGCGTTTTTCCTTCGTATCAGTTGAGGAGCAGCACATGGGACGCAACCGCAGATCATCGCCGGTTTGAGTCTGTTAATCGCAGGTACCACATCCGCTTTCGCCGAGGACGAGAGATCCGAAGCCGCGCAAATATTCAACCAGGCCATGCCGCTCGAAACGCTGGCCGAAAAGCGCGGCGGCGACGTTCATGTTCAGAATAACAACCAAACGCAAATTATCAACACCAACACCGTGAATGGCACGGTCAACGACGTCACGGTGCTCAACAACATCACCGGCGACAATAGCATCGATGGCGGCGCATTTACCGGCGCGCAAGGCGTGCCGATCGTGATACAGAATTCCGGCAACGGCGTGTTGATTCAAAACGCGACAATACTCAACGTAACGATCGAACAATAGGCGATGACTTTGTTACGCATTCAATTTTTCTTGTTGCTTCGCATTGCTGGGAAGCGCGTCCGCTATTCGCGCTCGGCGGCGCGGTGGAACTGCCGGCGGAATTCGGCGGCGCCTATTCGGGGCCGGTGAAGAGTATGAAGACCGTTCTGGCGGAAATAAGATTTCGCACCACGGTGCGGCAAAAATTCGATTTCAGTTGCGGCTCGGCCGCCGTGGCCACGCTGCTGACCCATCACTATCAGCGCCCGGTCACCGAAGAAGACGTCCTCAAAGTCATGTATGCCAAAGGCGATAAAGCGAAAATTCAACGCGAAGGATTTTCTCTGCTGGATATGAAGCAATATTTGGAATCGATTGGCTTTCTAGCGGATGGCTTTGAAGCCACGGTCGATCAAATCGTAAAATTCGGCGCGCCCGGGATCGTGCTGGTTCAAGACAATGGCTACAAACATTTCGTGGTCATGAAAGGCGTTCAAAACGGCAGAGTGCTTCTGGGCGATCCGGCCCTGGGATCGCGTGTCATGACCCGGGAAGCGTTCGAGAAAATTTGGGTTGGCCGTTTTTTCTTCGTCGTCCATAATAATCGCGAAGTGGCGCAATTTAATGTCCCAGGCCATTGGTTTGTGCGGCCTACCGCGTTTCTCAGCGATGCGATCAGCCGCGACAGCTTGGCGGCGATCACCTTATTACGGCCCGATCCGGCGACGAACTTCTGATGGGAGAAAAAATGACTAGTCGTTCCGTAATCGGATCTTCTCGGCGCTAAGCTTGGGTTTGTTGTCGTTGGTGTTCGCCCCGTTTGCAACCGCGGACGATTTCGTCTTTTGCCCGAACAGGCCATCGATTTGCAACGGCTGGATAACTTGCGTGGCGAGTTCTTGACCGATGGCGGACTGAAAATCACCTGGGAATCGAGCGATCAGTATTCATCAACAACGAATTGGTCGCGACTTCGGTTTTGAACATCCCGGACTTAGCCGCGCTTCAGCGCGGGGCGCAGCGCCCGCGCAACTGCAGGGCTCACCCGCGACGGTGATACAAAATGGCCCCGGCAATAGCGTCGGCCAAAACGTGCTGCAAAGCTTAGGCCCCGGCATGCTGACCGTTATCCAAAACAGCCTCGACAATCAGCTGATTCAGGGCCAGACCATCATTAACACCACGATTTCTGGCGTCGGCTCCATGGGCATGAGCGAGACTATTTCCGCGTTGAATGTGCAAACGCGCAATGCGGCGCGTTAGTAGTAGTTTATCTACCTGACCCTCACCTACAGGCCCGAGGGTAGGGTGGATCAAGCGAAGCGGATCCACCAAGCACATATAACAGAAAGAAAGCAGCGATCCTTCCACTTCATTCAGGACTTGACAGAAGAAGTTTGGTGGATCCAGCGCTACGCGCTTTGATCCACCCTACATTTTCTTTGATTTGCGAGCGCAAATCAGAATCGAAATTCGATACCGCTATTGTTTCGAATTCAACAAAATAAAATTTATCGCTGAAGTTGACTTGCGCGACAAACCAAGCATTCTTGGGTTTGTAGAAATAAAATTCCCACGCCGTGAGATGGCGTTCCGATTTAAGCAGATATACAAGCCTTACCAGCGAGGTGCCGAACGGCTCTTCCCGGATAAGATCGAATCCCAGCACTTTTTACAGCGGCGGCAGCGCCGCCTCGGTTTGTCTTGCGAATAGCGCTGCCTTGGCCCTTTGTCCCGCGCGATGTTCGAGACCTTCGAATAACTTCGTGTACTATACCGCCGCCATTTGCCCCTGCGCGATGGTTTTTTTCGAGAAAAATGCCTCCGCCATCGCGCGCGGCGAGTTCTGGGCATAAACTGGACAAACGATTACGGTCAAACACAAAACAAACAAAATTCGTCGCATCGGGTATTCCTTTTTCCGTTGAAAAAATCGCGGGCGTCACTTGCCGAACGAGGTCGGGAAACGCAAAGTCAATTGCAAGTCGGGCGCGTCCTTGGTGACTCCGATGCCCATGGATAGGTTCATGTTGGTTTTCGACGTGAGCTTGTAGGAATAGCCGAGCAGAAATGTTCCGATCTGGGTGGTAAGTTCGCCCTCCGGCGCAGTGCCGTTAACTTTAGTCTTGCCGAAAATACTATGGTCGTAACCCAAGCTCAGCGACGCGCGTTGGTTAGACAACGATAATCCCATGCCAGAAATTAAAGCCAACCGAATCGCCCGGATCGACCTCGCCGAACGAACGGCCTATGCTGTCGGTCACGTTGTCGCGTTTGATGTTCCACAAATAACTAAGACTGCCGAAAAAAACCGCAGGGTCAGTCGGATAGATCGCAGGTTACGCCAGGCTGCACACCGTACCGAAAAACCGGTGCCCGTCGGCTGCTCCTTGAAGCGCCCGCCGCCGCGAGGAAATTCGGGATCTCGGTCCACCTCAAACTGATCTTTGCCGGTACGGGTTTTAACGCGCAGCGTGCCGACATAATAGGGTTTTTCCATCCCGCCGTCGTTGAATTGGTAACGACCGGTCACTTCCACATCACCCAGACCGGCGCCGGAGGATTTGAATTCTCCATCGCGGAAAGACGCTTCAAGAAATTCTCGTGTTTGCAACGTCTCGCGGCGGTAAACATAGGGAAGCCGCGTTTCGATTTCCAATCGATTAGTAATTCCATACCGTCCTGTCAATGTTGCCGTGTAGGTCTCGCGATTTGCGGTGCGGATATCCAGCACACCGATCAACAACGCAGGGAAAATTTCAAAACCGATAACGGAAACGCGATTGCTCGATGAGTAAGCGTATTGCAGCGACGGCTCCACGGAGAACTTTCCCTTCGGTGTGAGCACGCCGGGCTGCTGGAAAATGGGCGCCACCTCCGGCGGTTTGGTATCGGTGCGTGTCGGTGCCTGTCCAACGGTTTGCGGCGACTGGGGAGACTGCGGCGGTGGCGGCGGCGCCGGTCGCTGTGCTTGGGCGAGATCGTTAGTGCCGCGACCCGCTTGCGCTTGCAACACCTCAGTCGGGACGGGCGGCGCGCCCAGCGCTGCAGCTTCATCCGTCATCCCAAGTTGCTTCAGCAAGTTGGCGATGCGCAAGCGTTGGGCGTCCAGCGCTGCTCGATCGGATTGCAATTGTTGTTCCTGTTGCGCCATCGAACGGTTGCGTTCGTTTAGGCGAATACCCTCCTCTTTCAATTTTTGTTTCAGCGCGTTGACTTCAGCCTGAGACGGCTCGGCGTGAAGCGGAATTGCAAGTGATAAGGTAGCAACCAGCGCAGCGCACGCCAGGATGTGGCCATCATAATGGCGGCCGTTGGTTCTATGGACCATATTTCCTCCACGGACAATTATTCGAAAACATTACGCTAAGATAGTGTAGCGCGTTACGCTTTTCTCTCAATGTTAATGTCGAATTTGTCCATCAATCGATATAGCGTAACACGGGAAACCCCGAGCGCGCGGGCAGCCGCCGACACGTTGTTCGCATTATTGCAAACTCAGTTGGATCGTATTTTTTTCAATCGCGGCGCGCGCGCTCGATAGCGTGGAGACGTTCTCGGCTTGCGGCGGTACCGAAGTCCCAGATCGGCAGCAGTTAACAAACGATGCTCGCTCATGATCAACGCGCGTTGAACGCGATTCACGAGTTCGCGCACGTTGCCGCCAGTGATAATCGTTCATCGCGTGCATGGCTTCTTGGCTGAATCCCTGCACGACGGGATTTTTTTGCTGGAGAAATTCCCGAACAAGGCGTGGGCGAACAGTTCTACATCGCCGGGGCGTTCCCGCAATGGCGGTAGTTTGAGGTGCAAGACATTCAGGCGGTAGTAGAGATCTTCGCGGAATCGCCCCTCGGCAACGGCTTTTTGCAAATCCACGTGAGTGGCTGCCACGACGCGCACATCGATGTGAATGCGCTCCGTCGAGCCGAGGCGTACGACGGTTTTTTCTTGCAAGAAGCGCAACAGATTCGCTTGTAAGCCGAGCGGCAAATCGCCGATTTCGTCGAGAAAAATGACGCCGCCGGCCGCTGTTTCGAGGCTGCCGATTTTGCGTTGATAAGCGCCGGTGAATGCACCTTTTTCGTGGCCGAATAACTCCGAGTGAATCAAATTTTCTGCGAGTCCGCCGCAGTTCACCGGAACGAACGGACCTCTGGCGCGACTGGAGTTTTCGTGGATCGCGCGAGCGACTAATTCTTTGCCGGTGCCGCTCTCACCGATGATTAACACGGGCGCGTCAACTTTGGTGACGCGGTCGAGCATGCTATAGAGCGCCAACATCGGTGGGCTTTTGCCGACCATTTGATAGCGGCCGACCCATTCGGGCGATTTGTTGAGATTGTGCTTCATCTCTGCTCGACCGTGGGCATGACCGAGCGTAACCAGCAGGCGCTCGGCATCGAGCGGCAGGGTGTGATGATCGTAGAAATTCTCGATGACGAGTTTGGTACACGCCGGATGGGTCAGGCATTGCGGCGATACCACGGCCAGCCATTCGACCGGATGTTCATGGTTAAGCGCTCCAGCTCATAGACGCTAAACGTATCCAGATTTTCCAACAGGACAATGCCGACATGAAACCCGCCTCGGCAGCGAGCGCTCGCGCTTCTGCGATGGTGTGGGTGACATGAACTTCCCAGTCCTCCGACTGGATTGCCTGGCTGTTGCTGTGTCGCAGCGGCGGTGCAACAGCAATAATTTCCTAACCCTCATTACAAGCTCCCGTTATTCGTTGTGACTCCAAGGTGTATCCGCACGAAATTTTTTGAACGTGCGCCAGCGCTTGTCACCAAAACCCGGATAGATTGTTTTTATTGAGCGGGTAATTTTTCTAATTGTTATTCTTTGTGAGTTCCGATTTATTAAATATCGGTTCACTTTTTTATGGTACATATAATTCTGTTAAAAGCATATCCGCCACTCATTACAAAATAAATATGCCAAATGGCCTAGTTCTTTTGGCCTATTGATTATCTGATTTTAAGTCCGATCGTGTCGCGGTAACGCTTGATAAACTAAGAAATCTCCTTTTGTATCATATACTTTTGGCGTTTAACCTCCTCATTCCGTACGTGCTTTGCCGCCCGAACATCGCGATGTTAATTAGCGCGTCCAAGTGTGAACCCATTCGCTTATAAGGCGATTTTGTCGAGTAAGCACATATTCACCGGTTCTTCTTGCGATGGCGGCGCAGTTCGGGATCATCGTGCCATCCTGCCCATCGCACGGGTTGGGCCGGTAGGGGCTATTTCTTCCTCTTCCTGGAGTTCTAGTGCGGCGTGTTGCTCCTCCAACTCATCCGGCGATATCGGGGTGGTTTCCACGAATTCAGGCGGGGGCGGGGTGCCGCCGCTGCTGGGCGCCTCCCGAACCAAAGCGCGCGGCTCCGGCGTGCGCGCTTCGTCAGCGGTGGGCTGGCGATTGCCTCCAGTCACAATGATTATAATCACCGCGATAAGCGCAATTAAGAAACCCATGATCGTACTCCTTGTTTTTCATTTTTTTATCCCGCCGCTACCTAAGCGAAGGCGCGGAAGCGGGTTTTTGAACCCAGGACTGTTGTAATATTTACGTATCCGATTTTACAAAAAAACAGCAAGAACTGTACCGCTGAACGTTAAGTCGTTGATTTGGTAAAAATGAGTTGAAACGTCGTTGCGAAATGATTTCCGGGGACTGTAAAATTTTACGACACTAAATTCGCAAAGTTGCACATCGTCATCGAATGGGTTATGTAACGATTTCGTTACACTTTTGCGATAAAAATTGGCGCTAAGCTGATTAAAATGCCAGATGACCGAGAAGCCAATATCGGCGCGGATCTTCAGGCTGCCATCCGCTGCGCCGCAATATCATCGACCTTGCGCGCGGTTATTTATTTTCTCAACGCGAAACGCAACATCACCATTCCACCGACGATCATCGGCAACGAGAGCCATTGGCCCATGCTGAAATTCATGGCCAGCAATCCGAGAAAATCATCCGGCTCGCGCGCGAACTCCGCAAGAAAACGGAATACGCCGTAACCGATTAAAAATACGCCGGACGCGGCGCCGAGCGGACGAGATTTATTGGTGAAAATCCACAAAATGATGAACAGCAACAATCCTTCGCCCGCCGCTTGATAAAGTTGCGAGGGGTGGCGGACGAGGTTGTCGACGGCCGGAAACTGCATGCCCCACGGCACGGTGGTTTCGCGGCCGGGCAATTCTTGATTGATGAAATTGCCGATGCGGCCGAACATCAAGCCCGGCGGCGTTAGCGGCGCGACGAAATCCGTTACCGCAAACCAATGTTTTTTGCGATGCCGGGCAAATAAAAACATCGCGAAAATCACGCCGAAAAAACCACCGTGAAAACTCATGCCGCCTTGCCACACGTACAAAATTTCCAGCGGATGTTGCAAATAATAATCGAGTTTGTAAAACAACATATAGCCCAGACGCCCGCCCAGTATGGTGCCCAGCACGCCGTAAAAAAGGAGGTCTTCCAGTTGCTCATTCCAGTCGAAACCCTGTTGTGGCTGCGTGCGGATGCGGTATTTGCCCAAGAACCAGAACAGCGTGAACGCCCAGCACATACATCAGGCCATACCAGCGGATAGCCATGGGGCCGAGGTAGACGGGACGGGTCAAATTGCGGATGAGTGAGCATGGGTAATTGCTGTTACCTTCGTTTTTGCGATAGAATGTTGGCTATTATACGTTAATCATTTTTTGAGGAGATCAACATCATGGCCGACAACTGGCGCAGCAAACTCATCACCGCGGGCACCGCCCGCTCGCCCAACCGCGCGATGTTGCGCGCAGTCGGATTTCAAGGACGGCGATTTCGACAAGCCGATTGTCGGCGTGGCCAACGGGCACTCCAACATGAATCCCTGCAATGCCGGCATCCAGCCGCTGGTGGACCGGGCCATGGAGGCGTTGCGCAAGGCGCGGCGCCATGCCGCAGGTGTTTGGCACACCGACAGTCACCGACGGCATCGGCATGGGCACCGAAGGCATGAAGTATTCGCTGGTGTCCCGGGAAGTGATTGCCGATTCGATCGAAACCGCGGTCAACGGCCAGATGATGGACGGCGCGCTGGTCATCGGCGCCTGCGACAAGAATATGCCGGGCGGCATGATGGCCATGGCCCGCATGAATGTGCCGGCGATTTATGTCTACGGCGGCACCATCAAGCCGGGACGTGGAAGGGCCAGGATCTGACGATCGCCAGCGCATTCGAATCGGTGGGCGCTTTTGCCGCCGGCAAAATCGCCAAGGAAGATTTTGAGGGAATCGAGAAGAATGCCTGCCCGTCGGTCAGGCGCATGCGGCGGCATGTTTACCGCCAATACCATGTCCTCGTCTTTCGAAGCCCTGGGCATGAGCCTGCTGGGCTCTTCGCAGATGGCCGCGCCGGATCAGGAAAAGGCCGATTCGGCCGCTGAATCGGCCCGCGTGCTGGTGAATGCGATCAAGAAAAACATTCGCCCGCGCGACATCATTACCCGCAAGTCGATCGAAAATGTCGTGAGCCTGGATTATGGCAACCGGCGGCTCGACCAATGCGGTGTTGCATTATCTGGCGATCGCGTCTGCCGCGGAAGTGGATTGGACCATCGACGATTTCGAGCGTGTTCGCCGCAAGGTGCCGGTGTTCTGCGATCTGAAGCCCTCCGGCAAGTATGTCGCGGTGGATCTGCATCGCGCGGGTGGCGTGCCGCAGGTGTTGAAAATGCTACTGGCAACATGGCCTGCTGCACGGCGACTGCATGACTATCACCGGCCGCACCATGGCGCGAGGAACTGGCCAATATTCCGGCCGAGCCGCGCAAGGATCAGGACGTTATCCGCTCGTTCAGACAACCCGATGTACAAGCAGGGACACCTCGCCATCCTCAAGGGCAATCTCGCGCCCGAGGGCTGCGTGGCCAAAATCACCGGCCTGAAGAATCCGGTCATCACGGGCCCGGCGCGGGTGTTCGATTCCGAACACGAGACCATGGAGGCGATCATGGCCAAAAAAATCAAGGCCGGGGACGTTGTGGTGATCCGTTATGAGGGACCGAAGGGCGGACCCGGCATGCAGGAGATGTTGTCGCCCACCTCGGCGTTGATCGGCCAGGGGCTGGGCGACTCGGTCGGGTTGTTGACCGACGGACGCTTCTCGGGCGCCACCTGGGGCATGGTGGTCGGCCATGTTGCGCCGGAAGCCTATGTTGGCGGCACCATTGCGCTGGTCAAGGAAGGCGACTCGATTACCATCGATGCGCACAAGCAACTGATCCAGCTCAACGTATCCGACGACGAACTGGCAAAGCGCCGGGCCGTGTGGAAAGCGCCCGCGCCGCGTTACACCCGCGGACTGCTGGCGAAGTACATGAAGACGGTGTCAACCGCCAGTAAAGGCGCGGTGACGGGTTAGGAACGTAAGTTGGGTGGATTCCCGCGCAAGCGGGAATCCATTGTCCGCAGTTGTCATCGTTGCGACGAAGCGATGGATCTGCCTTGTCTGACTGCGGGAATGACGTGGATCCGCTTCGCCTGGATGATCCACCCGGATACTGCGCTCGTTCAGCCATGTCCTCGCCACGCGGCAATGCTACGTCGCGACCTGATCGCGGCGATATCACTGTCGGTCCGCTTAACAAATCGGAACATTGCCATGGGCTTAGTATGTCGTCCGCTGCATTTCACGCTGCGCTCGCTGTCTGCATTCATCGCTTCTGCGTTAATCGCCGCCTGCGGAGGAGGCGGTGGTAGCAACAACGCTAACGTTCCACCGCAAAATTCTCAACTCGCATTCACGCAAACCGCAACGGGTTTGACCGAGCCGCTGCTCGTCACTCATGCGGGCGATGGCTCGAATCGATTATTCATCGTCGAGCGCGGCGGGGCGATCAAGATACTCAAGAACGGCGCGATGCTCCCCGACGCCGTTCCTCGATCTCGCCTCGCGCATCACCGTCAGCGATGGAGAACAAGGCCTACTCGGGCTCGCCTTCTCCCCCAACTACGCGACGAATGGCGAGTTTTATGTGAACTACTCTCTCGCAGCCGACGGCTCGACGGTAGTAGCGCGCTTTCGCGTGTCTAGCGACGCGGACGTCGCCGATTCCGACAGCGAGGAAATCATCCTCGTCGAGCCGCAACCCTTCGTCAATCACAACGGCGGTCACCTTGCCTTCGGGCCCGATGGCTATTTGTACATCGGCCTCGGCGACGGCGGCAGCGGCGGCGATCCCGGCAATCGCGCACAAAATTTAAGTGAGCGGCTCGGCAAAATGCTGCGCATCGATGTCGCATGCGGCGTCACGCCGTGTCCTCCGCCAGCGACGAACCCATTCGTTTCCACGCCAAACGCCCGTGGAGAAATTTGGGCACTGGGATTTCGCAATCCCTGGCGCTTTTCCTTCGATCGCTTGACCGGCGATCTCTACATCGGTGACGTCGGCCAAGGCGGGCAAGAAGAAATCGATTTTCAACCCGCGTCGAGCAGCGGTGGCTGAAAACTACGGCTGGCGCATACTCGAAGGCAACGCTTGTTTCGAACCGAGCAGCAACTGTACGCCGCCGGCAAATTATTCCGCCCCGATCGCGACCTACACGCGCGACGCGAGTTGCTCGTCGGTAACCGGCGGCTATGCATATCGTGGTCCCGCTGACACAGTACTCCACGGCAGTTACATCTATGCGGATTTTTGCGATGGCCGTGTGTGGCGACTGAAGCGCAATGGCGCTACTTGGCAAAACGATTTACTCGCAGATACCAATTTTTCCGTGTCGAGTTTTGGTGAAGATCAAGCGGGGAATTTGTATTTAGTGGATTATGGGGGAACGATCTATCGGGTAACCGGAAAGTAAAAAATGTAGGGCGGCTCACCCGCCAGACACCTAGGAGGGCGCAATCCCAATTGCGCCGTACGCAAGTTGATAGGTGCAATACGCTTCGCTATTGCGCCCTACATTTTCTTTTGCGACTCCTGAATCATCTTATCGCGCATCACAAATTTTTGCGGCTTGCCTGTCGCGGTGAGCGATAACTCTGGAACGAAGCTTATGATCGCGGGATTTTGTAATGGGCGATTTGGCCTTGGCAGTAATTTTGAATTTCGTCTACATCGGCCGATAGTCCGGGCTTTAACACGATCCAAGCACAAATTTCTTCGCCGTACTTCGCGTCCGGCACACCGAATACGCTGACGCTTTGTATTTTAGGATGGCGGAATAAAAATTCCTCGATTTCGCGCGGGTAGACGTTTTCACCGCCACGGATCAGCATATCTTTCACTCGCCCGACGATGTTGCAGTAGCCCTCGGCATCGATTGTTGCAAGGTCGCCGGTGTGCATCCACCCGGCTTTGTCGATGGATTCAACGGTCCGCTCGTCGTCTTCCCAATAACCCTGCATGACCAATAGCCGCGCGTGCAGAGTTCGCCTTGTTTGCCGACGGGTACGATGCGGCCATTTTCATCGACGATTTTTACTTCGACGTGGGGTTGAATACGGCCGACGGTCGAGACTCTCTTTTCCAGTGGATCTTCGATGCTCGATTGAAATGAAATCGGGCTGGTTTCCGTCATGCCATACGCGATGGTGATTTCTTTCATGTGCATGTCGTTCACCACACGGCGCATGGTTTCGATCGGACACGGCGCGCCGGCCATAACGCCGGTGCGCAATGACGAGACATCGTAATTACGAAACTCGGGATGATCGAGCTGAGCGATGAACATGGTCGGCACGCCGTGCAATGCCGTGCAACGATGTTGTTGGATTGCGCTCAAGGTCTCGACCGCATCGAAACTCGTACCCGGAAATACCATCGCGGCACCGACAACGGTGCACGCCAACACGCCGATCACCATGCCGAAACAATGATAGAGCGGCACGGGGATGACCAGTTTGTCTTTCTCCGTCAAGCGCATTGCCACGGCGGCGTAACGCGCGTTGTTGACGATGTTGAAATGAGTCAACGTTGCACCCTTAGGCGCGCCGGTGGTGCCGCTGGTGAATTGGATGTTGATCGCATCATCCGGATCGAGGGATTTAGCAATATCGTCCAAGCGCGATTTGTGCGCTGGGCCGGAAATGCTCGCGAGTTTTTTGAACGCCATCACACCCGCAGGTTTTTCGCCGTCGCCGATCAAGACGACTTGCTCGAGATGGGGAAAGCGCGCGAGTTGCAAGCGCTTGTGTCCGGAGTGGCGGTTAATCTCCGGCGCCAATTCCTTCAGCATCGCAACGTAGTCGCTCGACTTCAGCCACCGCGCCATGATCAACACGCGGCACTGAACTTTGTTGAGCGCGTATTCCAGTTCCGAGGTGCGGTAAGCGGGATTAATGTTAACGAGGATCGCGCCGATACGTGCGGTACCGAATTGCGTCAACAACCATTCGACACAGTTCGGCGCCCAGATGCCAACTCTATCGCCGCGCTGGATGCCGAGGGCCAACAATCCCGCTGCGACTTCGTCGCTGCGGCGCTTGAGATCGTGCCACGACAGATGCTCGCGATCCTTGGCGAAAATCACCGCATCGCGGGAGCCGTGGTTCATTGCCGCTTCGTCCAGCAGCGCAGGAATGGTGATGAAGCGCAATGGGTCTTGCGATGCGCCTGCGACGTAGGATAAGCCGTTGTGCGGGCGCTGTTGTTCGTTAACGCCGACGCGAATTGCGGCGAGGTGAAGGGATTAGTCATTCGAACGGCCGTTCCCCTCACCCTCGCCCTCTCCCCGTAAACGGGGCGAGGGTATTACTCCCCTCTCCCGCTCGCGGGAGAGGGTTGGGGTGAGGGAGGTCTTTGTTTCAAGTAATCGGGTTTAACATTTAGTAACGAGAAAAGCAGATCCTTCACAGAGTCTACCTCGAGCTCAGCGAAGGGTTCGGGATGACAATGACAATTACAAATTGTGCCAATCGCCAATCTGCTCGAACGCATGGGCGGCACGATAAATTGTCGATTCATTGTAGTGTTTGGCGATCAACATCATGCCGATGGGCAAGCCTTGACTCATGCCGCACGGAATGCTCATCGCCGGATGGCCGGTGACGTCGAACGGACAAGTGTTCGGCAACATCGCGAACGCCGCCTCGCACCACTGCGCGAGCGGCGCATTTTGCGGCGGAATCGGCGGCGCTTTGAAAGGCAGCGTCGGCATCAACAGCAAATCGTAACGGCTCAACACATCGTCGTAGGACTTACGCAGCAAGCGCGCGAGGTTTTGCGCTTTTGCATAAAAATGGCCGCGATAGTTGCGGATAAAATATTCGCCGGCGAACATGGAAATTTTCAAGGTGCGCGATAGCTCGTTCGCGCGGGCGCGCCAGTTCGCGTGGGCGTCGAGCAGGCTGGTGGTGTACATGCCCTTCCAATTAAAGCCCATGCCGTTGCCGTGCATCATCTGCGCCTGCAAGCCTTCCAGCGCGATCGGCGTCCAGATGGCGGGGCCGTCCAAATGCATGGGAATGGAAACTTCTTCGACCGAGGCCCCGAGCGCCCGTAGACGGTCGGCGCCTTGCCGTACTTTTTGATCGACATCGTTTTCGCTCACCGCAAAGCCGAAGCCTTCGGTCACCACGCCGATGCGCATGCCCGCCACGCCGCGGCCTAGCGCCGCCGTATACTTATCGACGCGAACGTTGTATTGGCGCGGGTCGAGGCCGTCCTCGCCGGCGAGCACTTCGAGCAACAGCGCATTGTCGGCGACGTTGGTGGTCATCGGTCCGGTGTGATCGATGGTGGCTTCGATCGGCATCACGCCGGTGTAGGGCACCAAACCGTGGGTCGGCTTCATGCCGTAACAACCGGAAAAAGCGGCGGGCATGCGGATCGAGCCGCCTTGATCGCCGCCGATCGCCATCTCCACTTCGCCGGCGCCCACTAGCGCGCCGGAACCACTCGACGAGCCGCCCGCCGTGTGGCCATATTTATAGGGGTTGTGCACCGGCCCGGTGGAATTGGTATGGCTGCCGCCGGACAAACAAAAATGTTCGCAATGGGCTTTGCCGACGATGGTGCCGCCGGCATCGAGTATGCGCGTGACGATGGTGGCATCGACATCGGGCACATAACCTTCCAAGGTCGACGAACCGTTCATCATCGGCACGCCGGCCAAGCACACGTTGTCTTTTAACACGATGCGTTTTCCACTTAGCGGACCGTGGGCCGCGCCGCGCACTTCGGTTTTGACGGCCCAAGCATTGAGCGGATTTTCCGCGGCGCCAGGACGATAGCCCGGCGTGCGCGGATAACGCACCGGCGGCAAATAATCCGGTAACTGGGCGACGCGATCATAGGCCTGGAAAGTGCCTTCCATCACGTCGAGATATTCGTTCACTTCGCGATCGGACATGCTCATGTGCAGCGATGCGACGATATCTTTCAGTTGATCGAGGGTAGGGCGTTTGACGTTAGCCATGGCGGTTCCTGTTGCGGTGGTGGGTGCGGCTTTTGTGCTATTTGCGGATACTGAAGCCGGCTTGGTATGCGCTATATGAGTGGCTGGAGAATGGCTACCAGCTTGCCTCTCAGGCCGATTGTTCGGCGCCGGTTGGGGCGCGGGTGTGTTGCCGGTGCGAGTCATGCGCACGTTGCCCATGCCTAGCGCCGCGGCCAGCGCGCCGGTCGCGCCGATTTCGTGGGCGGCGAATTCGCGTTCGATTTTGCCTTTTTCCAGCACGGCGATGCGCGTCGGCAACATCGAGCACCAGATCCAAATTTTGTTCGACGATGATCATCGTCAGGCCCGCATGCTTGCGCAGCTTCGCCAGCGTGTGGCCGATCTCTTGCACGATCGAAGGTTGTATCCCTTCGGACGGTTCGTCGAGTAATAGTATCCAGGGATGGGGCACCAGCGCGCGCGCCAATGCGAGGATCTGCTGCTCGCCGCCGGAGAGCGTGCCGCCGCGCCGATCGAGCAGGGCCGCGAGGCGCGGAAACAGCGCGACCACGCGATCGACCGCTTCTTGCTCCGATTCATCGGAGTCGTTTATCCAAGCCAAGCGCAAATTATCCAGCGCACTTAAGCTCGGCAGAATACCGCGCCCTTGCGGCACATAGGCGATTCCGGCGCGGCTGCGAATGTGTGCCGCTTGATGCGTCGCATCGACGCCATCCAGCGTAATTTTGCCGGAGGTCAGCGGCAGCAAACCCATCAAGGCTTTCAACAACGTGGACTTGCCCATGCCGTTGTGGCCGACGACGCCGAGGGCATCGCCTTCCTGCAACGAAAACGATACGCCGTGCAACACCGGCACCGATCCGTAACCGGCGCGAACCTCGTGCACCTCTAATACGATGCGCGGATGTTCGAGGCTTGCTTCTTTAGCGCTCATTTTGCTCGCGTCCCGATATATACTTCGCGTACTTTTTCATCGCTCAATACGTGATCGCACGGACCTTCCATCAACACCGCGCCTTGGTGAAATACCGTCACGTTCGAGCCTAGCATACGCACGAATTCCATATCGTGATCGACCACGATTACCGACGCGGTTTGATTGATGCGGCGGATAACTTTCGCCAGGCGTTCCACTTCATCGCCGGTCATGCCGGCGGCGGGCTCATCGAGCAACACCAGCCATGGACGCTGCACCAACACCATGCCGATCTCGACCAACTGGCGCTGGCCGTGGGCGAGTTCACCAACGAGCCGTTTGCAAAAATCAGCGAGCTGAAGTTCGGTGATGATTTCTTCCACCGCGCCCGCCGTACCGTTCCAGCCATGAATGCGACGGGCCGCGAGCCAAAGATTTTCTTCGGCGGTGAGGCCGTTCATCACCGACGGTACTTGGGTCTTGATGCCGACGCCGAGCCGCACGATTTCGTGAGCGCGCCAACCGGTGACATCGCTGCCGCGAATGAACACACGGCCGTTGCCGTGGTTGAGCGGATACTGGCCGGTCAGGCATTTGAAAAAAGTGCTTTTGCCGGCGCCGTTCGGCCCGATCAAACAGCGCAACTCGCGCTCACGCAAATTGAAATTGACGTTGTTGACGGCAACCACGCCGCCGAAACGCATGGTCAACTCGTGGGTTTCCACCACGCCGCTCATGATCGCTCCGCGGGTCTCACGGTCAATCGCTGCCGCGCGCGGCCGCCGTTACGCGGCGCGCGGCTGCGGCGCGAACGATTTCCCCACCAATGTTGGATCGCCGGAACCACGCCGCTGGGCATCGCCAGCACGACGAGGATAAGAATCACACCGAACACCAGAAAATTATTGATCAGCGTTTGCTGGCCGAGCAGCAGCTTGACCATGCCCAGCACCATGGCGCCGAGTATCGGGCCGATCAATGTACCGACGCCGCCCACCATGGTCCAGATAATGACGTCCGACGATGTCTGCAAGCTGAACACGCTGGGTGTAACGATCTCTGCCCAGTTTGCAAAGTAGCAGCCCGAGAGGCCCGCCATCGCGGCGCTGATGGTGAAAATCGTGGTCTTGCACGCCGGCACGTTATAGCCGAGTAATTCGCAGCGCATTTCGTTTTCGCGTATGCCGAGCAACACGCGGCCGAACGAGCGGGCAAGGATCCACCGGCACAGCAAATAACACAGCAACAACGACACGGCGCAGACGTAATACATCGGCACGCCCCACAGCGATATTTGCGGTGCACCGGGCACGTTGAGAGTCGGGAACCCCGGCATGCCGTTGAAGCCGCCGAGGCGCGCGTCGCCGATCGCATATTGATCACCGGCGGTCGCATTCATGAATTTAAACATGATGAGCGAAACAACTAACGTGATCACGCCCATATAGACATCGCTGATGCGGCCGTAAAACATCATGGCGCCGATGATCGCCGCGACGATGGCGGGAACGAGCACGGCGAGGATCAACGGTATGGTGCTTTCGCCGATGTTCACGGCGGCCACGGCATAGACATAAGCGCCTAAACCGAAATAGGCCGAATGCCCGAAGCTCAAGATGCCCGCATAGCCCCACATGAGACCCAACGACAAAGCAAACAGCGCCCAGATCAGCAACACGGTCGGCGTGTGAGTTTCGTAAACTAGCGGCCACAATAACAATACCAGCGCGAAGGCGATGAACCAACCCCAGCGCACGCCGCCGATGGAGCGCCAGGCAGTAATCAAGTGCTGTTCCGGAAGAACCGGCCTGTTATTCCCTGTGGCATCAAACGCAGCAACACGATAGCGAGCGCGAGCATCGCGATTTCGCCGATGACCGGCGTCGACGCGAACGATACGACTTGACTGATTACGCCGAAAATGACGGAACTCGACACCGTACCCGCAATCACCGCCGCGCCACCGGTGACGATGGTGATAAATGCTTTGGCGATGTATGCGCCGCCGGATGTCGGCAGCAAGCCCGTGAGGGGAGCGAGGACGCCGCCGGCCAAACCCGCCAAGGCGGCGCCGGCGCTGAAGGTAATCATATAGACCGTGCGCGGGTTGTAGCCGAGAGACGAAGCGACATCGGCATTCTGCATGGCGCCGCGCGCGATCAAACCGACGCGCGTGTAGCGCAACGTTAACCACAACCCGACCATCACGGCGATGGCGACAAAAATGATGAATAAATTGTAGCCGCCCATCTGGAAGCTGCCGAGTTGGTAACCGGAAATCGGCGTCGGCACGTTCACCGCCGAGCTGCCGAATATCATCGTCACCGCGCCGATCAAAAATAAACTCAAGCCCCAGGTAGCGAGCATGGTGTCTATCATGCGGCCGTAAAGAAAGCGGATGATCAAGCGCTCGACGATGAGGCCGATTAATCCGACAACGATGGGTGCGACGATCAACATCGCAAAATAAACATTGATGCCGGCCTTGTAACAAGTGAGCGTGGTGTAACCGCCTAGCATGACGAATTCGCCGTGGGCGAGATTAATCACGCGCATCATGCCGAACACGATGGCCAGCCCCGCGCTGGTCAGCGCGAGGAAAGCGATCATGTAGATGATTTCAAGAAAAACTACGCCGGCGTAATCCATTTAGGGGCTATTTTTCGGGCCTACATTCAAATTAGGGCTGCGCCTCACCCTAACCCTCTCCCAAAGGGAGAGGGGAATGAATCCCTTCTCCCTTTGGGAGAAGGGTGGGGATGAGGGAGGGGCGCCGCTGTCATCGCTAGCGTACGCTAAATAATCGTAGGGTGGATCAAGGCGCAGGGCGCCGGATCCACCTTTTAAGAAAACACGGTGGATCCGCTGCGCTTGATCCACCCTACATAACTCGCAATGACAATTGAAAGTCTTATTAAACTTTTACCTCATACTGCTTATTGTCGTTCGGATTCTTTTTCAGATCGCAGGACTGCGCCGTATCCGCCGGGGCACGCCCCTTCACGGTGGAGAGAATCGTCAGTTTCTGGTTTTTAACTTCCATCAAATGGATATCCAGCGCCGCGTGGTGAGTTTGAGGATCGAGAGAAACGGTTCCCGCCGGGCCTTCGATTTTCACGCCGGATTCAATTGCAGCCAGCATTTTTTCGCGATCCAGCGAACCGGCTTTTTTCACGCATTCTGCCCAAAGCTTGATGCCTTGGTATTGCGACACGGCGATTTCGTGCACGATCTTGGTGTCGCCGAAACGCTTGTTCCATTTCGCCAAGAAATCCTTGTTCGCTGGCGTCGTCGCTTCTTGACTGTAATTACCAGCGATGATGATGCCATCGCCTTCCGCGGCGGAAAGCGCGAGGTGTTCGTTGCCGACGCCGAAGGTGGTCGAAGCCAGCGGAATCTTTTTGTTCATGCCGGACGCCGCCCACTGGCGATAGAACGACATATGCGCGCCGCCGACCAGCGCGGACACGACCCACTTCGGATTCGCTTGCTGAATCTTGGCGATGGTCGAACCGAAATCGGCGACGTCGAGCGGGAAAAAGTCGGTCGACGCGACCGTGCCTTTGCGCAGTTTGATGTAGTGTTGTAGCCACTTGGCGGTGATTTGGCCATAGTTATAGTCGGCAGCCAAAATGTAAACCTTGTCGCCCCATTTTTTCATGCAATGATCGACAATCGGCTCGACCGCCTGTGCGGGCGTTGTGCCGGTGCATACGATATTGCGATCGCAAACGCCGCCTTCGTATAACACGTTGTAGAAATACAGCGTGTTGCCGCGCTTAAATGTTTGGCGTATGGCTTCGCGCGACGCGGAGGTGATGCCGCCATGCACCACGTCGACTTTATCGTCGCGGCTCAACTGTTGCGCGTATTTGGTGTAGAGCGCGATGTCCGATTGGGTGTCGTATTGAATCGCTTTGATCTTGCGGCCGAGCAAGCCGCCGGCGGCGTTCAATTCTTCCACCGCCAAGCGTCGTCGCCATCACCATGGGCTTGCCGTAGATGTCGAGGTTGCCGGAACCGTCCAGCACGGAGCCGAGTTTAATGTCGCCGGTCTGGGCGAATGCGAAGCGTGGCAAGCTGCTTGCTAATGCGGTAAGGCCGGTTGCCGAAATAAAATCACGCCGAGAAAATGTCATTTGTTTTACTCCTCAATATAGTTACTTATTAATGTTCGATTGACTGAAATCAATCTCCCCCACCTACAATCACCAGCTTGCCACGAAATACTCATGACTCTGCAAACGCTTACCTGTAGGGTGGATCAAGCGAAGCGGATCCACCATCACAAATGGTGCAAACATGTAATCGGCTCGGTGGATCCGCTGCGCTTGATCCACCCTACTTCTTCTTCTCGTCATCCGACGCGTTATTCGGCTTCGGCAACGCTTGGGTAAAATCATAGCCTATCGACTCGCCTATGCTCTTCAGCGCCGGCAATTGCAACGCCATGCCCATGATGCTGTCCATCACCTGATTCACCGGCGGACGATTATCATTCCCACCCGCGCCAGCCGAGCCCGGCGCGCCGCCAAAGCCTGTCACCTGATGTATTTTGATACTGTCGATTTTCTCCACCGGCTTCATCATTTGCGCCATGATTTCGGGCAACCGGTCGAGCCGGTAGCGTTCCAATTGCAGATGATTGAGGCTATCGCTGCGGGAATTCTCCGCGGCGATCAATGCCTTGGTGCCCTCGGATTCGGCCAGCAAACGAATGCGCTCGGCATCGGCTTTAGTACGCGTGGCTTGGGATTCCGCTTGCGCGCGCTTTAGCAACACGGCGCTGTCGCTGTC
The DNA here is from genome assembly GCA_963714525.1 of uncultured Pseudomonadota bacterium. Lineage (GTDB taxonomy): Bacteria > Pseudomonadota > Gammaproteobacteria > Burkholderiales > JALYOK01 > JALYOK01. Next base: position 112,013 of record CAVQPB010000006.1, on the reverse strand, counting down.
GGCTTTCGCGGCCTCTACCTCGCCTTGTTCTTGCACGCGCTTTAGCGCGATCTCGCGGGAGCGCTCCGCCACTGCGCGCTCGCGCTGAGTTTGCACATGCTCTTGCGCCAGCACCAAATCGGTACGCGCGAGCTCGGCATTAGCTTGGGATTTCGCCTCATCGGCTTGCTTATCGGCAAGACGAATAGCGCTGTCGACTTTGTTGAGTTCCGAACTAAGCTGCGCTTCGATTTCGAGCTTACGAATTTCTCGCTGTTTGGATATTTCTCGCGCCTTGGTTTCCCGTTCGCGTTCGATGCGCGCATGTTCGGTCGCGACCATCGCCTCTTCGCGCGCTTTCGCCGTCTCGGAATCGCTGGTCGCTTTGACTTTCTCGATCTCGAGGCGCTGGCCGATGTGGGCTTCTTCTTCTTGTTGTTCGAGGTTCAAGCGGCGCTTAGTCGCTTCCAATTGCGTTTGACGCACCGCAATGTCGGCTTCGGCTTCGATCTCGGTGCGTTGTTTTTTATTGGTGGCGATGATTTCCGCGAGCTTACGCATGCCCACCGCGTTGAAGGCATTGTTTTCGTCGAGCGACGCAAACGGCGCTTGGTCGAGCCGCGTCAGCGACACGGAATCCAGCAACACGCCGTTTTGCGAAAGATTATCGCGCATCAAATCCGCCACACGGCGCACGAACTCACCGCGCTTTTCGTGCAGGCCGTCCATGGTTTCGGTTGCCACGACGGACTGCAGCGCATCGATGAAGCGGCCCTCCAAAAGGTTGCGTATGCCTTCGGGATTGAGCACGCGAGCGCCCAGCGATTGCGCTGCGGTCGCAACGCCGTCGACGGTCGGCTGTACCCGCACATAGAATTCCAACTCGAGATCGACGCGAATGCGATCGGCGGTGATGAGAGATTTTTCGCCGGTGCGCTTGACCTCGATGCGGTTGGTCCGCATGTTGATTTCGTCGACTTTGTGCAGAAAGGGCAGCGCCAAGCAACCGCCCGAGAGCACGATCTTTTGCCCGCCGAAACCGGTGCGCACCAAGGCGACGTCGCGGCTGGATTTGCGGTAAAAACGATTGAGAAAAACAACGATAATGGCGATTACGACAATCGCAATCACGATACCTAATAGCCATGCTAGCAGGACCATTTCCGCCTCCGTGGGTGGGATATTGCGTTGCAGCAAATCATTGGAAGTGTTGGATTTTTCGCTGCACTAACAACCTGTGTCAAGTATCAGGGTGGGGGATTCGGGCTGTCAAGGGTTTGCGGCGAAAGTAAGCGGTGAACGCCTCAGTGCATCGAGCCAGGAGCCGCTTGGAGCTTGTCTCTGCAGCCATATGTGCCGGTGAGCCGCACTGGTATTGCCTCCCAGGCCGGCATCTAAAAAAATAGACGCCCCTCACATGTCATCCTGACCCCGGACGTCCGGGCGAAGGATCTGCTTTGGTTCTTTAACCGTTGATAAAAGCGGATCCTTCGCTTCACTCAGGATGACATAAGGGCTAATGAGCGTCCTTCGCCTCCGCCGCTGCCAATGCCTCAAGCTGTTTGTAATCGACCGGCGGGTGATGCAATTCCTGCTCGCGCTGTTTTTCCAAGCCTTTGATCAGTGCGACAATGGTTTCGTTGTAGGGAACCGGAATGCCGTATTTCTTCGCTTCGCGCACCAATGCGCCGTTCAAATTATCGATTTCCGTGCGCCGGCCCTGCAGCACATGTTGCAACATCGATGGCTGGTTATAGCGCTTGTAGCAATGGCCTTTGATCGACGCGCGCAGATTGGGATCCGGGTAGCTCATGCCCTTCGCAGCGCCAACGGCAAATAACTCATCGAGCAGCTTATCTTGCAAGGCGCTGATTTCGGGGATCTCGATGAATTCGCCGGAGCGCATGCCGGTGAGCGCAGCGAGGGGATTTACAGCGCAGTTAAGCACGAACTTTGACCAAATGTAATCCTGCGGGCAATCGACTTTATTTGCGTTAAATCCGGCTTTATTGAGCGCCGCGATCATCGCCTCTAGTCGCGAGGTTGTACGGCCGTCCAGTTCACCGATGGAAACGACGCCGCGATGGGTATAAGAGGCGTGGCCGGGGCCGCGATAGTTCCCGCTATCCATGCTTACGCCGGCGATAACGCGCGAGTCACCCAGCTTTTCCATCAACACCTCAACGTTGCCGATGCCGTTTTGCAAGGTCATGGCAAAACCATCGGGCTGCAAAACTTCGCTCGCCGTTTGTGCCGCAGCCCGGGTGGAATTACCGTCGACAAATACGATCGCCGCATCAAACGGTCCCAGCCCTGTGTGATCTTTGAATACCGGCGGATGCACCACATGCTCACCGCCCATGCCATCCACGCGTAAACCGTTCGTCTGAATCGCCGCGACGTGATCGGCGCGTAGATCGACTAAAGTGACATCGTAACCGGCTGCGCACAGTAAGCCACCGTACACTGAGCCCATCGCGCCCGAACCGATCATGCAGATTTTCATGTTGGGATTCCCCCTTTAATAGTGTGAGTAATCAACGCGTGCCGCGACGGTGATGATACTGCGAAACCGAGCTACTACGGCGTGTACAATTTGTCGTAGCCTCAGAGAATATTTCCATGCCCAACCGCCTAGCCCAACAAACCAGTCCTTACTTGCAACAGCACGCCGACAATCCCGTCGATTGGCACGCTTGGGGCGAGGAGGCCCTCGCGTTGGCCCGTTCGCAGAACAAGCCCATTCTTTTATCTATTGGCTATTCCGCCTGCCATTGGTGTCACGTGATGGCTCACGAGTCGTTTGAGGATGCCGAGACGGCGGCGATCATGAATGAACTCTTCGTTAACATCAAAGTGGATCGCGAGGAGCGGCCGGACCTCGATCAGATTTATCAGACGGCACACTATCTGTTGACGCAGCGTAATGGTGGTTGGCCGTTGACGATGTTTTTGACCGCGGATGATCAGACGCCGTTTTTCGGCGGCACGTATTTTCCGAAAACGGCGCGCTATAACTTGCCGGGCTTCAAGGATTTATTGCCGCGCATCTCTGCATTTTATGTCGAGCGGCGCGAGGAGATCGGTGTGCAGAACGCGTCGCTGATCGATGCGCTGAAGCGTGCGGATGTATCTTCGGCGCCGGGCGATGTGACGTTCTCGCCGGCTCTGCTCGATGTCGCGTTCGATTCTTTGCATCAATCGTTCGATCCCATCAACGGCGGTTTCGGCGGCGCGCCGAAGTTCCCCCATCCCACGGAAATTGAGTTGTCCTTCGAGCGCTACACGGCAAACGGAAATGAACACGCGCTTCACGTCGCGATCACCACGCTGAAAAAAATGGCGAGCGGCGGCATCTACGATCATCTCGGCGGCGGTTTCGCACGCTATAGCGTCGATCAATATTGGATGATTCCACACTTCGAGAAAATGCTGTACGACAACGGCCCGCTTTTGCGTTTGTGTGCCGATGCGTGGTTGGTTACCGGTGATGAACAGTTCAAACAAGTGACCGAGGAAACGGCGGCGTGGGTGCTGCGCGAAATGCAATCGCCGGAGGGCGGTTACTACTCGACCATCGATGCCGATTCGGAACACGAAGAGGGTAAGTTCTATGTATGGCTGCCTGAAGAAGCGCGCCAATATTTGGCCTCAGAGGAGTATGCCGTGACAGCCGCGCTGTATGGGCTTGATGGGCCGGCTAATTTTGAAGATTCCCATTGGCATTTGCGCATCGTTAAATCCTTGGCAGACGTTGCGAAGCAATTGGGCATTACCGAGGACGATGCCAGAAAATATCTTGCGAGTGCGCGGCAGAAATTATTCGTCGAGCGCGAGAAACGCATTCGTCCCGGCCGCGACGAAAAAATATTGGTGAGCTGGAATGGCCTGATGATCAAAGGCATGGCGCGAGCCGGGATAGTGTTAGGGCGGACGGACTGGATCGCGTCGGCCGAGCGCGCGGTCGATTTTGTTCGCGGCGTGATGTGGCGGGACGGCCGCTTGCTCGCGACGTATAAAGATGGCCGCGCTCACCTGAATGCCTACCTCGACGATTATGCTTTCATGCTCGACGGCCTCATCGAGCTGATGCAAGCTAAGTTTCGCTCTGAGGATTTAGCGTTTGCCCAGGAAATCGCAAACGTGCTGCTCGAACAGTTTGAGGATAAAACCGACGGTGGCTTTTATTTCACCAGCCATGACCACGAAAAGCTCATCCATCGCGGCAAGCCTACCCACGATAACGCGACGCCGTCGGGCAATGCGGTGGCCGCGCGGGCGCTGCAGCGGCTTGCTTACTTGACGGGTGACATGCGCTTTGCCGCCGCTGCCGAACGGGTCTTGAAACTCTTTTATCGCCAAGCCGAACAACGCCAGGGAGGTTTTTCCAGCTTGATGGGCGCGTTGGCGGAACTCCTGGCCCCCCCGGAAACCGTGATCCTGCGCGGCCCGGCGGAAGCGTTACCGCCTTGGCAGCAAGCGCTGGCGCGGCTCTACGCGCCCCATCGCCTGGTTTTAGCGATTCCCGCCGGGACACAAAAATTAACAGAAATCCTGGACAAACCCATGCATGATGCTGTCAACGCCTGGGTCTGCCGTGGCGTTACTTGCTTGACGCCGATTGAGGAGTTGCAGGAGTTGCTTCAAACTTGCCAATCTAAGCGGATTGATTGATAATTTTGGTGTTTCGACATTTTAATATTAACGGGAGTCCCCATGAAATCCTATTGGTTCGCAGCAGTTACCGCCATCGCTCTGTTATCCGCTGGCGCGGCGAATGCAAACGAAGAATTAGCCAAAAAGAGCGCATGCCTAGCGTGCCACAAGGTCGAAGGCAAGCTGGTTGGCCCAGGCTACAAAGATATTGCAAAGAAATATGCAGGTGACGCGGGCGCGGAAGCGAAGCTTATCGGTAAGGTTAAAGGTGGTGGTTCCGGCGTGTGGGGTGCGATACCCATGCCACCCAACGCGGCGATTTCCGAAGCGGACGTGAAAACCCTTGTGAAGTGGATTCTCTCGATGAAGTAAAGATCTAAGGAAGCTCTGACTAAGTCCGATTTCGTCATGATACTGCGTTGCTCACAAAAAATATCTCCTTACATATCATTCATATGCTGCGTCGATATTTTTTGTTCGCGCCTTGTCTCATTTAGAACTTGAACTTAGTCAGAGCTTCCCTAAACGATCTTTCTAAAAAAGCCGGACTAGCTTAGCTACTCCGGCTTTTTTGTCGCCTAGGTTTGCTGAAAAACTACTGTCGTGTCCATCCGTGTCGTTGCGCGGCGCTTTCGCTTGACATTGCCTGCTCAAGTTATCATCATCACTGCATCCGCTTTCGGCTTGTTTTTTATGGAGAAAATAATGACTTTTCCTCGCTTGCTTGCGTCCAGTGCTTTGATAATGTTTGCCCTGTGGGGTTGCGGAAAGACCGAAACGCCCCCGCCCGCAGCGGAATCCAAACCCGCCGAGCAACCGGCGCCGGCGGCCGACGCAACACCGGCGGCGGGTGGCGAAGTAACGGTGAAAATCGGTGTTGCGGCGCCGCTCACCGGCCCGCAATCTCACTACGGCAAAGGCATCGAAAACGCAGTGCGCTTGGCCGCTGACGATGCAACCGCGGCCGGGCTGGAAATAGGCGGCCAAAAAGTTAAGTTCGAAGTGCTTGCCGAAGATGATCAAGCCGATCCGAAAACCGCCACCACCGTCGCACAAAAATTAGTCGATGCAAAAGTGAACGGCGTGGTGGGCCACATGAATTCCGGCGCGGGGATTCCAGCCTCGAAGATTTATATGGAAGCGGGCATTCCGCAAATCTCCGCGTCCATGACCGCGGTCGCCTACACGGCCCAGGGTTATCCGACCACGTTTCGGGTCATGGCGAACGATGCACAGCAAGGCAAAGTCCTGGGCGAGTATGCAACCCAAAAATGGGGCGCGAAAAAAGTCGTGCTCATCGATGACCGCACCGCCTACGGCCAAGGCTTGGCGGACGAAGTGGAGAAAGCGGTTAAAGCCAATGGCGGCGAAATCGCCGCGCGGGAATTCACGACAGATAAAGCGCAGGACTTCAATGCCATTCTCACCAGCGCAAAAGGCAAATCGCCCGACCTCATTTTCTTCGGCGGCATGGATCCGCAAGGCGGCCCCATGACGCGGCAGTTAAAAGATCTCGGCATGTCTGCCAAATATCTCGGCGGAGACGGCATATTCAGCCCGAAATTCATCGAACTCGCGGGGAAGGCGGCGGAAGGCTCGAAGGCTTCATCCCCCGGCCTGCCGTTGGAAAAGATGCCCGGCGGTACGGAATTCAAACAAAAATACGAAGCGAAGTACGGCCAGATCCAGCTCTATGAACCGTTCGCCTACGACGCGACGAACATCTTGATCGATGCAATGAAGCGCGCCGGTTCGACGGATCCAGCTAAGTTTCTCGCCGAAATGTCGAAGACCAATTTCACTGGTGTTATCGGCACCGTCAGCTTCGACGAAAAAGGTGATATCAAAAACGGGCCGGTTTCCGTCTATGAAGTAAAGGACGGGAAATGGGAAGCTGTCGAAACTATCGGCGGCTAAGTAGTACTAAAAAGATAAGAATGGCACCCAGGGCGGTGCCATTTTTTTGACCTCTGCAAGCGTCGACCCGTGGACATCTTCTTCCAACAACTCATTAACGGCCTCGTCCTCGGCAGCATTTACGCCTTGGTCGCGCTGGGCTACACCATGGTCTACGGCATCATGCAGCTCATCAACTTTGCCCACGGCGAAGTGGTGATGATAGGCGCCATGGTGGCATTGACGGCGATACACGCGCTCGCCGGCAGCAGCCTGCCGGGGCCGGTGATCGTGCTGCTCGGCGTGCTGGTGTCGATGCCGGTATGCATGGCCTTGGGTGCGGGTATCGAGCGCGTTGCTTACCGCCCGCTGCGACTTGCGCCGCGTCTCGCGCCGCTGATCACCGCCATCGGCATGTCCATCATTTTGCAGCAAGTCGCGGTGTTGATCTGGGGCCGGGACTATTTGCGTTTCCCACCGCTGCTGCCGGAAACGCGCTACCACTTGGGCGGCGCGGTAATTTCAGCGTTGCAGATTTTCATCATCGCGTTATCCGCGCTGATTATGGCGGGTCTGTGGTTTTTGGTTAATCGCACCAAGCTCGGCCGCGCCATGCGCGCCACGTCGCAAAACCCGCAAGTGGCCCGGCTGATGGGAGTTAATACGGACCAGATTATCTCCATCACCTTTGTTATCGGCGCAGGTCTGGCGGCTATTGCGGGGGTATTAGTAAGCGCCTACTATCATATAGCGCACCATTTAATGGGCTCTACGCTGGGGTTGAAGGCTTTTACCGCGGCGGTGCTCGGCGGCATCGGCAACCTCGCCGGCGCCATGGCGGGCGGCGTTGCCTTGGGCGTGATCGAGAGCCTGGGCGCGGGCTACATCGGCACCTTGAGCGGTGGATTTTTCGGCAGCCATTACCAGGACGTGTTCGCGTTCTTGGTGCTGATCGTCGTGCTGGTGTTCCGGCCGTCGGGACTGTTCGGCGAACGCGTAGGCGAGCGCGCTTGATCGGGCTTGGAATTACCAAAGAACGGGCTTGGGTCGCCTATATTGCGCTCGGCGCGTTGCTGTTGTTGATGCCGTTCCTGGTGGATTGGGGTCTGGGCCGATTTTGGCTGCGCATTATCGACTTCGCCCTGCTGTATGCCATGCTTGCGTTGGGACTCAACATCGTGGTCGGTTTCGCCGGGCTATTGGATCTGGGCTATGTCGCGTTCTACGCCGTCGGCGCGTACATCTACGCCATCCTCGCCTCGCCGCACTTCGATATACATCTGCCGTTTTGGATGCTGCTGCCTTTAGGGGCAGGATTGGCGGGCATCTTCGGCGTGCTGCTCGGCGCGCCGACATTGAAGTTGCGCGGCGATTATCTTGCCATCGTGACTTTGGGCTTCGGCGAAATCATCCGCATTTTCATGAACAACCTCGACCGGCCGATCAACATCACCAACGGGCCGCAGGGGATCAATCTGGTCGATCCGATCCGCTTCGGCGAATTTTCGCTGACGCGAAAACATGAAATCTTCGGCATCACTTTCACCGATCTGCATCAGTATTACTACTTATTTTTGCTGCTGACCTTGGCGGTTATTTTTATCTGCATGCGCTTGCAGGACTCGCGCATCGGCCGTGCCTGGGTGGCGATCCGCGAGGACGAAACGGCGGCAGAGGCCATGGGCATCAACACGCGCAACGTCAAACTCCTCGCCTTCGCCATGGGCGCGACCTTCGGCGGCGTCGCCGGTGGGTTGTTCGCCAGCATGCAAGCCTTCGTCAGCCCGGAGAGTTTTACCCTAAATGAATCCATCATTATTCTCTGCATGGTGGTGCTCGGCGGTATGGGGCATATCCCCGGCGTGGTGCTCGGCGCGGTGTTGTTGACCGCATTGCCGGAAGCGCTGCGCTATTCCAGCGATGTGCAGAAAATGCTGTTTCAGCGAGTATTTATCGATCCGGCGAATCTACGCATGCTGCTGTTCGGCGTGGTGTTGGTGGCGATGATGCTGTTCCGCCCAGAAGGGCTGTGGCCATCACCGCAACGGCGGCGCGAACTAACGGAACGTGACGAATGACGGCGGCGGCATCGATTCTATCCATGCAAGGGATCTCGAAGCGCTTCGGCGGATTGCATGCCTTATCGGAAGTGTCGCTTACCATCGAACGCGGCGATATTTACGGCGTAATCGGCCCCAACGGCGCAGGCAAGACGACCTTGTTCAATGTCCTTACCGGCCTCTATCAACCGGACGAAGGCGCGTTCGTTTTCAACGGCGAACCGCTCCAGGTTGAAAAACCCCACCAAGTCGCCGAACGCGGTATCGCCCGAACATTTCAAAATATTCGCTTGTTCCACAATATGACGGCGCTGGAAAATGTCATGGTCGGGCGCCATGTGCGTTCGAGCGCGGGTGTGATCGGCGCGATTTTGCGCGGAAAAAAAACTCGCGCTGAAGAAGCGAGCATCGAAACTCGCGCCTCCCAACTTCTCGACTATGTTGGCCTGAAATCTCGCGGCGATTTTCTCGCTAAAAACCTAGCTTACGGTGAACAACGCCGGCTGGAAATCGCCCGCGCCATGGCGACGGACCCGTTGTTACTCGCGCTCGACGAACCCGCCGCGGGCATGAATGCGACGGAAACCGCGGCATTGAAAATATTGCTGGAGAAAATACAAGCCGATGGCATGACGATCTTGCTGATCGAACACGATGTGAAACTGGTAATGGGGCTCTGTAAGCGCATCGCCGTGTTGGACTATGGCAAAAAAATCGCCGAAGGTTTGCCGCAAGACGTGCAACGTGATCCCAAAGTGATCGAGGCGTATCTCGGGACCGCCCATTGAGTCTGCTTGAAGTCAGCGCACTGAAAGTCGCCTACGGCGGCATTCAAGCGGTGAAGGGGATCGACCTGCGCATCGAGTCCGGCGAGTTGATCGCGTTAATCGGCGCCAACGGCGCGGGCAAGAGCAGCACGCTAAAAACCTTGGCCGGGCATGCATCAACCCGCCGGCGGAACTGTAACTTATAACGGTGAGCGCATCGATGGAATGGGATCCCATTTGTTGATCCGCAAAGGTTTAGCCCTGGTGCCGGAAGGTCGTGGCGTGTTTAGCCGCCTGACAGTGGAAGACAATCTGTTGATGGGCGCCTATACCCGTAGCGATGACGCGGCCATCAAACAGGAACTCGCTCAAATTTACGAAATATTCCAGCGGCTGTTCGAGCGCCGCGAGCAATTGGCCGGCACGCTATCGGGCGGCGAACAGCAGATGCTCGCGATCGGTCGTGCCCTTTTGGGAAAGCCGAAACTATTGCTGCTGGACGAGCCCAGCATGGGCCTCTCGCCCATCATGGTGCAGAAAATTTTCGACACGGTAAGACGCATCGCTGCCCAGGGCGTGACCATACTGCTGGTCGAGCAGAACGCCAAGCTCGCACTCGAAGTCAGCTCGCGTGGCTATGTAATGGAAAGCGGATCGATCACCCTAACCGGGCCGGCGCAAGAGTTGCTGCATAACCCTAAGGTGAGAGCGGCCTATCTCGGTGAGTGAAATCGCGTTCCGTTTCCAATGGCCTACGCCGGAAAAGTCTGTGAACGTTTGTTAAATTCGCCGCGCGGCCTTGACCGGCGAGAGCTACGGCTGTAGCCTCAATTTTCTCATTTCGAAATCCGGTCGGCGTTGCCGGTCAGCGCTTGAATCCCAATACAAAGGCAACGCTAGGGAACCTCTGATTAAGTCCCTCGCGGTCGCGCTGAAGTTTGCCGGGTGGCAGGCGCGACGCGGCGAGCGCGGTGTAGCGGGTCTACATAAGCGAGTCCGCAACAAAGCATGCTGCCCGGCAAACTTCAGCCCATGCGGGTTGGGTCCTGAAGGGGCCGCTCGCGTCGTTGCGCCGCTTGACTAGGGAATGACCCTAGTCTTCGCGCCGACGCCTAGCGATCGACCCCTTCAGGGCCCAACGCGAGCCGCGATGGACTTAATCAGGGGTTCCCCAGTATGGCGGAATTTGTAGCCAAACGTCGCTTAGTCCTAGACCTAGTCGTCATCCTGGCGGGGATTCTACTGTTTGCCTATGCCTTACAGGTTTGGCTCAGCTATCGCTACCTCAATTCCCACATCGCGCAGCGTGCGAATAGTTCGCTAACTCAGCACATCAACGCGATCTGGCGTTTTCACGACGCCCAGTTCCGGCATTCGCAAGCGACGGCGAAGCTTATCGCAACGCAATTCCAAACGGCTTGGACGTACGGCGAAAACGATCGTATCGCCGCTAAATTCGATGCGCTGTTCGAAGCCAAGCCGAACGGCGAGACGCTGCTGCGCCCATCGCTGCGCGACTTCAAACTCCATCCGTCGGCCGGCGCGCCGAAAGGATCGAACATGGGTCCAGACAACCGGAAGAAGCTGGTCATCGGTTATGAATTGATCGATCAGATTGGCCCGAGTTTGTTCGGCGCCGAGCAAGCTAACTCCAACCAGCTTTTCTCCGCGTTTGTTTGGTATCCCAATAGCGGGATTACCGTGTTTTCTCCGCACGGCGAGTGGAACATCGTCGATTCGGCCTGGGATGTGATCGTCGATTATCCCAGCGTTAAGGGAGCAATGCCGAGCAATAATCCGGCGCGACTAGCGTTCTGGAGTCCGGTCTATTTCGACAAAGACGTCAAAACCTGGATGACCACCTACAGCATTCCCATCGACATCGGAGGTCTATGGATTGCGACGGCAGGGGTAGACGTCTCCCTAGAGCAGTTGCTTGCCCTGACCAATAACTCGGTGCTGCCGGGATCCTACAACGTCATCCTGCGCGATGACGGCGAAATCGTAGCGCATCCCAAACTGAAGCAATTCCTGCAGGATGGGAAGGCGCAAGAGCTCGCCGATTCGGCGCTCGCCGTTTTGCGCAAAGGCTTGGGAAGCCACAAAGCGCCCACGGTAGTGGACGATCCGGCGTTGGATTATCTCTACGGCATGGCATCGCTGCCTGGCCCCGGGCTGACGGTATCGATCGTGTTGCCGCGTAGCGTGATCAGCCAGGAAGCGTTCGCGCTCGGAAAAATGTCGATATTCTCCGGATTACTCGCGTTGCTGTTGGCGCTCGCGGGCATCTATTTCGCCCTATCGGACCGGGTGCTGAAGCCGATTAAAAATCTTCACGACGCCACCCGCAAGCTTATGCATTACGAGCACGACGTCACCCTCGTCCCGCGGGCGCAGGACGAACTGGGCGAGGTCACCCACGCCTTCGCTGAAATGGCGTTGCGCCTGAACGACCGCCAACGGGCCCTCAGATTTCAGGCGACCCACGATGCGCTAACGGCGCTGCCTAATCGTTCCGAGCTGTTTCAACGTCTCGCGACGCGAATAAACAGCGACGAGCAAGAGCGTTTTGCAGTCCTGTTTATCGATCTGGATCGCTTCAAGATGATCAACGATTCCCTTGGACATCATTTCGGCGATTTGCTGCTGCGCGAAGTCGCGACGCGCATCGAGCGCGTGTTGCCGAGCGGCGTCGACCTCGGCCGCTTCGGCGGCGATGAATTCCTCATGATCGTGCACCCCATCACCGCGGCCGTGTCAAGCGCCGAGGCGGTGGCGAAAGCGCTGCAGGATCCGTTTGAGTTGGCGAATCGTAAGGTTCTGATTACCTGCAGCATCGGCATTAGCCATTACCCGGATGACGGCAATGACGCGGCGCGGCTCATTCAGCACGCCGACACCGCGATGTATCACGCCAAGGCGTCGGGCCGCAATCGCTACGCGGTTTATTCCGGCCGCTTGGGTGAAATTGCCGAACGTAATTTCTTGTTGGAATCGCGTTTCCGCGATGCCATCACCAACAACGTGTTTCGTTTTGCTTACCAGCGGATAGTGGATTCCCGGCTCTATGAGACTCGCGGCGCGGAGGCGCTATTGCGCTGGTTCGACGATGAACTGGGCTACGTACCGCCGGATCAAGTCGTCGCCCTCGCGGAAGAGCTGGGCTTTTCATCCGAGCTTGCGAACATCACCGTCGATAACGCATTCGCTTTTCTCGAGCGCCACGGCAACGACCTACCCGCCACATTCAAGCTTGCGATCAATCTGTCGGCAGAGCAGTTCTCCTCGGTCGGCGTGATCGATCACATCATCGCCCGTTGCGATGCCGCCCAAACGACCCCGCCGAGATTAGAAATAGAAATTACCGAAGCGACGTTGTTGATCGATAGCCGGATCGCGCAAAAGCATATCGAACGGCTGGCGCAAGCGGGGCTCGAGGTGGGGATCGACGACTTCGGCACGGGCTATGCCTCGTTATCTTATCTGCAACGCTACGCCATCAAGTTCATGAAAATCGATCGCACGTTTACGCAGATGATCGAGCACCGCGATGATCACTTACCGATTATCGAAGTCATGATCGATTTGGCACAGAAATTAGGTCTGCGCGTAACCGTTGAAGGGATCGAAACCGCGGAACAGGTCGCCTATTTTTTGCGCCGCGGCGACATGTTGTTGCAGGGTTACCATTTCGGCAAACCGGATAGCGACCTGGCGTTACTGACGACGATCAATCGTTCCAGCGGCAATCAGGAATTAGTCAGTTCCTAAGCGCTTTCGAACCGCGCGGTATTCAATACGCGGTGCTATAGCAATAGAAAGAAGGGCATGCCAGGAGGCAATACTGGTGCGGCCCTCAAGGCTATTGCCTCCAGGAGGCAAGCTCAGAGCGGCTCTCAGGCTTGCCTAATATTTTTTCGAGAACACCATACCCAGCATCGTTTTGTTATCCGGGACGTCGCGTTCGCGTCGTTCCGTACATTCGTATCCCAACTGCGCCAGATAATCGATCAGTTCCTCATCGGCTAACAATACCGGTTGAGCGGTCTTTGCAAACGCCTGCAACGAAGCATTGAGTTTGCGTTGCGGCGCGATCGCCTGGTTAAGCTCTGCAGGATTGCGTTGAATCACGATCTGGAGTTGCTTTATTTTCAGCCCATCGATATTGCGTAGGCCGAGCTGCCAATCGATGTGCTCAAGAACAAGCACGATTACCGCAGCATCGAATGGCCCGATAAGCTTAGATGCTTCGAGGTCATCGACGATAAATTGAGTGCGCGTTAATCCGGCTCGGTGACATCGTTGCCGCGCTATTTCCAGAAAATTCGGGTTGATATCGCTAAGCGTGAGATCGTAGCCCGCCAGGCCCTCGCCAGAAATGTAGTCCAAAAACTGCGCCGTACCCGCACCCGCGATCAGCACCCGACTTCCCAGCGGCACGTGTTGGGTGAGCATCCCGTGCAATAACCATGCGTTCGCTTCCGCTTGGCCGACATCACGCATGTGGTCGTCCAGATCGGCGGCGGTAACAAGCTGGGTCCATGCATGGCGTAAGGCCGGATTCATTAAATTTACCCTAGGCCGAGCGTTGACAAGCGGAAATCCATCGAATAATTATGCTTTGATAAATGCATCGTAGTCTGCTGAAATATATAACGTATTTTCGCTCAACTTCGATTTTCCTCACACTTTTGATCCATGCCCTAACGTATAATTAGTTTTGATCGTCCCCCGCTTCGCGCTCGGCGGGTTTTTAAACTAAACTAAAAAATCTTAATGCTGCAGCATGCTTATTCCTTATAAAATTCGCTACTTCTTTCACTGCCTCGCCAATACCGAGGACCGCAATGCGGCGCTCGCGTTCCTGTTCAACGATAAGCTTACTATCGGATTCATGGAACGGTTACGTTTCTTGGTTCGCATTTATCGCATCTCGCTCAACACTACCGTGGCTCACACCGAAGCGGAAATACTCGCGGTGGCAACGGCGGTGTTGTCGTCTCCTCCGGACATACCGGGCTGCGTGGTCGAGGCAGGCTGCTACAAAGGCGGCAGCACTGCGAAATTCAGCCTGGTGGCCAAGCTCGCCGGCCGCAAACTTTACGCTTTCGATTCCTTCGAGGGCCTGCCGGAAAACGACGAACAACACGGCAAGACCATCGACGGACAGGTTACGGGATTCCAGAAGGGTCGCTACCTCGGCACCTTGGACGAAGTGAAAGCTAACATCAGCAAATGGGGTGATATCCATTCCACGGAATTCATGAAGGGTTGGTTCGATAACACCATGCCCAGTTTCAAGGAACGCATCGTCGCCGGTTACCTCGACGTCGATTTAGTTTCGTCGACGAAAACCTGTTTAAAGTATCTATTCCCCTTGGTGCAACCGGGCGGCGCGCTTTTCTCGCAAGACGGGCATTTGCCGTTAATTATCGATTGCCTGAAAGACAAACGCACGTGGGAATCGGAGGTTGGCTGCCCGCCGCCCGCCATGCATGGTTTGGGTTATAAAAAACTAGTGCGCATCGACAAGGCACGGTAATCGTGCGCTTTGAGTTTAAAGAGGTTGGCCCGTGGCCGCCCAATGCTTGGCTTGCAAAGTGCATAGCAGGGGATGACCGGGTCTCGGTGTTGCACGGCAGCGGTGTGGAAACCTGCGCCGAATTTTTTTGTGAAGCGGTGTGGGCCGGACCCTACGGCGACGGCGATTTCGATTGCACCGATATCGTCGCCGGCAGCGGCGGTCGCTTGCGAGCCGATGGCGTAAACTTCGTCGGTTCGGGCAATGTGGTAGACCGTCTGAATTCCTACACCGACGGCGATACCGCTTGGGTTTCCAATTCTCTCGCTTGTTTGCTAACCGCTAGCAACGCCGACGTTGATATCGTCTACCCAAATTATTACCAAGATTTCTTCAGCATTGCCCACGGCCTAAAAAAATATAAGCACAACATCCCTACCAGCCGGGGCAATATGACGCTCACCTATTTCGACAACCTGCACTGGGATGGTCGAAACTTAGCGGTAAAACCTAAGCCCAACATACGGCGAGATTTTTCGAGTTTCGATGCCTACCTAAGCTTCTTGCGCAGCACGCTATCCGCGTTTGCCGAGAACATGGCGGCAGCCGATCGACGCGCTCCTTATTCCCTTCTCGCCACAACATCGAGTGGCTACGATGCGCCGATGGTCACCGCCTTGCTCGCCGAAGTCGGCTGCAAAGAAACCCTTTGTTTCGACCAATCCCATCAAGGCGAAAACGATAGCGGCGACGAAATCGCGAAAATACTCAAAGTCACGCCGCGAAAAATTCCCCTAGGCGGTTGGCGCTCCCTGCCGACACCGGAACCGGCTTTTCTCGCCGGGAATTCTATAGGCGAGGAACTGCGCTTTAAAAGCGCCGAAGCCATGCTCAAGGATCGCGTGCTATTCACCGGTTATTTGGGCGATAAGATGTGGGGCTTGGACTCCCATGAGGATCTGACTCCGGACTACGTGCGCACCGACTGCGCCGGCTCGGGATTCACAGAATATCGCTTGTGGGCTCGCTTCATTCACTGCCCGCTACCCTGCTGGGGTGGGCGGCAGGTCGTGGACATTCGTAACGTCAGCCAGCAACCGGAACTCAATCCTTGGCGTGTAAACAGCGGCTATGACCGGCCCATCCCGCGCCGAATCCTGGAAGAAAAAGGGGTGCCGCGCGAATTATTCGGGATACGCAAACGCAATTCGTCATCGTTCCTGCACAACCATGCGAACTATCTTACGCCGGCGTCGATGCAAGAATTCTTGCAATGGCTGAAAGAACATCAATCGGAATGGTTTAAGCGGCTTAAGATACCGCCGCTACGCGGCGACACCATCGATCAACTGACTTTTCATGCCGCTAACTGGCTCATCGATTGGGGCAAGACGCTACCGGTAATTTGGAAACTTGCGGATCGGCTTGAAAGCCGGCCCGTCGGCGTCCGCCGCCACGTCTTTCCATGGGCCATGTCCATTGCAAAGCGCCGCTATCATGGCGCGCCAAAAGTTTGAAGAAATCGGCGAGCTTAAGCGCTGACCTAATCGGCGTTGCGTTTCAGTCGTTCCATCACCGTTTTCATCGCCATATGCTCTATGCCGTCGGGACTGCCGCTTAGCCGCCACAATCCGATCAGCGTAAGCAAAAATGCCACGGCGCCCACACTAATATCGATAAACAATCGGATCGCAACGATTTCGATTCCATTAAAGTGAATGAGGCGAACCGCCAACACCATAACGACACCTGCCAGCAGCGGGCGCCATAACACCCGCAGATAGTCCGTTACCTTGAGCTGATAACGTTTCATCACAATCGACATACTAACGGGGATGATGATGGAAGATGCGACGACCAGTGCGATCGCAACGCCGCGCACGTCGCCCAGCGCCATACCAGCGATGGAACAAATCGTATAAACCCCGAGGCTGATCCACATCAAGACCGTCGCCGCCCGCTCGTGGCCCGACAACATCAAGATGCCGCCGCCCAGGCTATTGCCGATCGCTCGAATCGCGCCGCCGATGGCGAGCCATTCGAGCAGCCCGACCGTGTCTTGCCATTTGCTGCCGAGCACCACGGCGACAAAATCGTGGCTCACGGCGAATAAGCCGAATCCAAACGCGATGCTGATGGTGGCCAATGCCGAGACCGAGTTGAGATAGGCTTCGACCAGCTTTTTTCTGTCCTCCAGGAGTTTGGCATAACTCGGGTTAAGCGCACGTCCCAACTGGCGCACTAAGTCGCTGGTCAACATGGTCGCGAGTTCCGCGCTCAGGTTGTAAATGCCCAACGTGGCGGCGGGTGACAGACGACCGACAACGAAGGCATCGACGCGCGAAGTAAGAAAGACAGCGATGAAAAATGGAATGGTCGTCAGCGCGAAATCGATGTATTCCTTCGCCTTTGCCAGACTGAACCGCGGACGATAGGGATGTATGCGATAGCTCAAGCCTATATCGAATATCGTGCCGATAAGGTTGCCGAACACGATCGCCCAATAGGACTTCAACCAAAGCGCCAGCCCGACCGTCACAAACAGTAAGAACACACGGCTGATGATGAAAAATAGGAAATCCTTGAAAAAATCGAGTTCCTTGCGGATGAGCACCAGTCCGATATTAAAGGCGCCGACCAATACCGTATTGATCGCCAAAATAAGGATGATGGGAACGACTCGTGGCTCATTGAAGTATTGCGCGCCGAGCGGCGCGAGCAGCGCGAGCAAGGTACCGACCACGAGGCCACGCAAAACACCTATGGTCCAGGCGGTATCACAATGCTCGCGAGTCGCTACCGGTTGGCGCAACAAGTGAAGGCCGGTGCCGACCTCGGAGAACATATTCAGGAATCCCAACACCAGTGCCGCCATGGTGACCAGGCCGAAATCCTCGGGCGCCAGCAGCCGGGCAAGGATAATTGTGTTGACCAGACCGAGAACGCGCTGACCCCAATTCGTCGCCATCGCCCACATGGAGCCGCGCAGCATGTGCTTGTAGATCGAACCCTCAGGCAAGTCGGGCTGAGTTCGGGAAGGTGAAGGGGGATCGGTCATGCGCCGGTGAAAAGCAGCAGCTACGCCGCTGCATTAGATATAGTTATTGGAGCTGGGATACTAGCAGATAGAGGGATTGCGCAGAAGCTATCGATCCGGCCGATAGCGGCTGTGTCGATAGCGACAATGCGAAGAGCTGAACAGCACATGCAGCTTGCCGCGTGGCAGGGCATGCCCGGAGAACCGCTCTGCTATTGATTCTTCAGCCGATGCCTAAAAATTTATCCGGACGTATGCGATGTCACTCGGGACAACGCATCTTGCCAACGACTGCGATGTCCGGCGCTGGTCGCAGAGTTTAGCTGCGGCTCGAAGATGCGATCTGGGCGCCAATGATGGGTTAAGTCGGCGACGTCGCGCCAATAGCCAACCGCCAAGCCCGCTAGATACGCGGCGCCCAAGGCGGTGGTTTCGGTGACGCGCGGCCGGATAACGCGTACGCCTAAAAGATCCGCTTGAAACTGCATCAGCAAATTATTCTGCGATGCGCCGCCGTCGACGCGCAGTTCGGCAAGCTTGACCGGTGCGTCTTTTTGCATGGCGTCGAGCAGATCGGCGACTTGATGGGCGATGCCTTCCAGCGCGGCGCGGGCGATATGGGCGGCAGTGGTGCCGCGCGTGATGCCGAGAATCGCGCCGCGGGCATGGGGGTCCCAAGTGGGCGCACCCAGGCCGGTGAGCGCGGGTACGAGGGATACGCCGCCGTTGTCCGGTACGCTGGCGGCGAGTGCCTCGACATCGCCGGCGGCGCGAATGATGCCGAGCCCATCGCGCAACCATTGGACGATGGCGCCGGCAACGAACACGCTGCCTTCGAGCGCGTAGCTCATGCGATTGTCGATCGACCACGCGACCGTGGTGAGCAATTTTTGCCGAGAAACCACCGGCCTATCGCCCGTGTTCATCAACATGAAACAGCCGGTGCCATAGGTGTTCTTTGCCATGCCGGGCGTGGAACACATTTGGCCGAACAACGCCGCCTGTTGATCGCCGGCGATGCCTGCGATGGGAATAGCTGTCGAAAAAATATCGGCACTCGTTTCGCCGAGCGCGGCGCTCGATGGTTTTACGTCCGGCATCACCAAGCGGGGAATATTGAATAGCGCGAGCAATTCATCGTCCCAAGCGCCGAGTGCGATGTTGAACAGCATGGTGCGTGAGGCATTGCTCGGATCGGTCACATGTAACTGGCCGCCGCTTAACTTCCACGCGAGCCACGTGTCGACGGTGCCGAAAGCGAGTTCACCGCGTTCCCCGCGGCTGCGCGCATCGGGCACATGGTCGAGCAGCCAAGCGAGTTTAGTGGCGGAAAAATAGGCATCGATCACCAAGCCGGTCTTTTGCTGGATTAAATCCGCGAGGCCGCGATCTTTCAAGGCGTCGCACACCGCTGCGGTGCGTCTGTCTTGCCAAACAATAGCGTTTGCTATGGGTTTACCCGTGACGCGATCCCACAGGATGGTCGTCTCGCGCTGATTCGCGATACCGATCGCCGCGATATCTTTCGCCGCCAGCTTTGCTTTGGCCAATGCCTCATAGGCGACGCTGATTTGGCTAGTCCAAATTTCTTCCGGATCGTGTTCCACCCAGCCGGGTTGAGGAAATATTTGCTGGAATTCTTTTTGCGCGACCGACAACACCTCGCCTTGCCGATCGAAAATAATCGCGCGGGAGCTGGTCGTGCCTTGATCCAAGGCTAAGATCGCTTTCATGGCGAATCGGGATGGTTAAAGCGGCCCGTCTCGAGAAAATGCGCGGCCTGCTCGGCGACCTCGGCGGAAAACAACATCTGCGAATGGGTGACGTGTAACACGATGGAATCCTTCGCACCCGGCACTTCGGTTTCGTCGACGATGATCGTACCATCGTTAGGCTTCGGTAAATGCGTCACCAAACGGCCTAAACCCATACTGCGATCCCCGGCGATAACACCGACCTCGTGGTGAGCGGCGACGTCGGGTTTGGCCTGGCTTAGCCACTGGGAAATACTCTTACCCACCACGCTCTGAGTAAATGCGTTATGCATCAGATTTTTCACGGCTTTGATGTCTTGATAGGGCGATCCCGCGAGCACTACTCTGCCGATACGGCTATCGTGATGCTCCTTCAGCATCTGCAGCACCAATAAACCGCCCATGCTGTGGCCGACAAAGTGTATCTTCTCCGCTTTTAGGGCCTGCACGAAGACGAATAACTGC
Source organism: uncultured Pseudomonadota bacterium (assembly GCA_963714525.1). Taxonomy (GTDB): domain Bacteria; phylum Pseudomonadota; class Gammaproteobacteria; order Burkholderiales; family JALYOK01; genus JALYOK01. The sequence goes on along the minus strand of CAVQPB010000006.1, from coordinate 91,878 downwards.
GCCGCATTATGCGAGAGATCTTCATGCACCGACGGATAGGAAAAGCTACGCGCCTGATAGCCCATGTGCTCGAAGCGCGCGCGCAAGATCGTCATGGCGCCGCCAGTGAGCCAGAGGCCATGTACCACGATTACCATGTGACGGTTGGAATGTTGCACTAAATTTTTGGCTGATGTTTTTTCGACGTCATTACATTATCGCATCGAAAATGGCTTGACACATATAACTATATAATTAACTATATCGTTATGAATAAAAACTATTTGCGTGCGATCCCGAAAGAATGGCGTGGCGTCTCCAAAGTTTTTGCCGCGCTCGGCGACGAGCATCGCCAACGCATCTTACTGACGTTCAGCCCAAACGAGCGATTGAATATCGGTCAAATCGTCCAGGTTTCCACCTTAAGCCGGTCCGCCGTTTCCCACCACTTGCATCTTCTGAAAGAGTCCGGCGTCCTGCAAAGTGCTAAGGAAGGCAAAGAAGTTTACTTTTGGATCGACAAGGATTTTCTTATCGATGCCTTTGAAACGGTAACATCGTTTATCCGAGAGAACGCTTGATGACCGGTTACACGAATTGTTATTTTAAATAAAAAGTGAAATAGTCATGGCGAATCAATACGGCCTGCTGCGCGAACGTCGATTTTTACCCTTTTTTCTGACGCAGTTTCTCGGCGCGTTTAACGACAACGTATTCAAAAACGCGTTGATGATTCTTGCTCGCGTTTAAAGCCGCGAGCTGGATCAGCATGGATAAAAACTTGGTGCAGAATCTCGGCCAAGTGGTATTCATCCTGCCGTTTCTGTTGTTCTCGGCAACGTGCGGCCAACTCGCCGATAAGTACGACAAAGCCAAACTCACGCGCTTCGTGAAGCTGTTCGAGATCGGCATTATGCTGGTTGCCGGGTTGGGGTTTTATCTCAAGAGCCCAGCGTTATTGTTCCTCGCGCTGTTCATGATGGGCACGCACTCCACGCTATTCGGCCCGGTGAAATACGCGATTCTGCCGCAACATCTGAAGAAAGAAGAACTGGTCGGCGGCAATGGATTGGTGGAAATGGGCACGTTCCTCGCGATTCTGTTGGGCGAAATCCTGGGCGGTGTGTTGATCGGCGTGGAAAACAACGGCATGTTGCTGGTCACGCTCGTTACGCTGGGTTTGGCGATCGCCGGCTATCTCACCAGCCGCGCGATTCCCGCCTCACCGGCGCCGTCGCCCGATCTAAAAATCAACTGGAACCCGATCACCGAGAGCATTCGCAACTTCCATTTCACCAAACAGAACCGAACAGTATTTCTTTCGATCCTCGGCATCTCCTGGTTTTGGTTTTACGGCGCGACATTCCTGACGCAATTCCCGAATTTCAGTCGCGATGTTCTCGGCGGCAGCGAGCATGTGGTCACGTTATTGCTCGCGATTTTTTCCGTCGGTGTCGGCGTGGGTTCGCTGCTGTGCGAGCGTTTGTCGGGCCATAAAGTGGAGATAGGCTTGGTGCCCTTTGGCTCCATCGGCATGACCTTGTTCGGACTGGATTTATATTTTGCGAGCCGCGGCTTAACGCCTAGCGGCCACGATCTCGGCGCTTGGGATTTTCTGCGGACGCCGGGCAGTTGGCGCATTTCGTTCGATCTCTTGATGCTCGGCTTGTTCGGGGGCTTTTACATCGTACCGCTCTACGCGTTGATCCAAACCCGCTCGGAGGAAAGCCATCGCTCGCGCATCATTGCCGGTAACAATATTTTGAATGCGCTATTTTTGATTCTTGCGGCAGCGCTCGCCATTGTCGTTTTTAAATTCGGCTTCACGATTCCGCAACTGTTCTTGATCGCGGCGATTTTGAATGCGTGCGTGGCGATTTATATCTATACGCTGGTGCCGGAATTTTTGATGCGTTTCATCATGTGGATTTTGATCCATTCGGTTTATCGCTTGAAGAAAGAAGGTCTGCACAATATTCCCGACGAAGGCGCGGCCGTGTTGGTTTGCAATCATGTGAGTTTTGTCGATGCCTTGGTCATCGCCGCCGGTTGTCCGCGGCCGATTCGCTTTGTCATGGATCACAATATCTTCAAAGTGCCGCTGCTGAATTTTGTGTTTCGCACGGCAAAAACGATACCGATTGCTTCCGCGAAAGAAGACCCGCAAGCGCTGGAACGTGCCTACGATGAAGTCGCAAAAGCGCTCGGCGACGGCGATCTGGTTGGCATTTTCCCAGAAGGCAAAATCACCAGCACCGGCGAGATGAACGAATTCAAATCGGGTATCAAGCGCATCGTCGAGCGCACGCCGGTTCCAGTTATCCCGCTTGCGTTGCGCGGGCTGTGGGGCAGTTTCTTCAGTCGCATGGGCGGTAAAGCAATGAGCCGATTTTTTCCCCGCGGTATTTCCTCCAAGATCGCTCTGGTCGCGGGCCCAGCGATTCCCGCCGCGCGCGTCGCCCCGGAATCGCTCTATGCGGCACTGTGCCGTCGGCTTGCGCGGCGATTGCGAAGTGATCGCGCCAGAAGGCCGCGTCCCACTTGCCTCTCAAGCCATGCAATGCTGCGACGCAGCATCCATGCGCCTTTCCGGCATGTATTGAATACAGATAAAATGTCGGTACGTAAATCAAGATAACAACTCGCCATGGCTGACATTCAAACCCTGCGCCGTATCTTAAAAGAAAATAGAACCATCGCCATTGTCGGTCTTTCGGCGCAGTGGCATCGGCCCAGCAACTTCGCAGCGAAATATATGATCGATCACGGCTACACCGTCATTCCGGTGAATCCGCAATACGAAGAAGTGCTCGGACAAAAATGTTACAAAAGTCTGCGCGATATTCCCGGCAAAGTCGACATGGTGGATTGTTTTCGCAAATCCGAAGATATTCCGCCGCTGGTCGATGACGCCATCGCCATTCGGCGCGAAAGTGCTGTGGATGCAACTGGGCGTCGTCAACGAAGCCGCCGCGGAAAAAGCCCGCGCCGCCGGACTTAGAAGTCGTCATGGATCGCTGCGTAAAAATCGAACATGGCCGCTTGTTCGGCGGACTCAATTGGGCGGGCGTTAACACGAAAATTATTTCGGCGAAGCGGCCGCGGTATCTTCCTTATTAGTCGATGAAGGCGGAAGGATGAAGGGTGAAAGACAATAACGTCAAATCAGCTCACGTTAGCACGCCTTTACTTTTCATCCTTTCACCCTTCATCCTTCACAGGCTTATCTGATGGCTAACCACAAATTCGGATTCGGCACCCTGTGCCTGCACGCGGGACAAATTCCCGACCCCACCACCGGCGCGCGCGCCGTGCCGATTTATCAGACCACTTCGTTCGTGTTCGACAGCGCCGAACATGCGGCGAGTTTGTTCAATCTGCAAACCTTCGGTAATGTTTATTCGCGCATCAGCAACCCGACCGTCGCCGCGTTCGAAGAGCGCATGGCGGCGCTGGAAAACGGCCGCGCAGCACTAGCATGCGCCAGCGGCCAAGCGGCGGAGATGATCGCGTTGTTGACCTTGGTTGAGTCGGGCGATGAAATCGTTTCCGCCAGCACCTTGTATGGCGGTACCTATTCGCTGTTCTCGTTCAACTTCAAAAAACTCGGCATCAACGTCAAGCTCGTCGACCCGGAAGATCCGGAGAATTTTCGCAAAGCGATCACCTCGAAAACCAAAGCCATCTACGGCGAAACCGTCGGCAACCCGCGCGGCAACGTGCTCGACATCGAAGCGATCGGCGCCATCGCCAAAGAAGCCGGCGTACCGTTCGTGATCGACAACACTTTCGCCACGCCCTACCTGTGCCGCCCGATCAAACACGGCGCCGACATCGTCGTGCATTCCGCGACTAAATTCATCGGCGGCCACGGCACCACCATGGGCGGCGTGATCGTCGAATCGGGCAAATTTAATTGGGGCAACGGCAAATTTCCCGGCATGACCGAGCCCTCGAAGGGCTATCACGGCGTGCGCTTTCACGAAACCTTCGGCGACTTCGGCTACATCATGCGCGCGCGCATGGAAACCCATCGCACCTTCGGCCCGGCGTTGTCGCCGTTCAACGCGTTCCTGTTGCTGCAAGGCACGGAAACCTTGCACGTGCGCATGGAGCGCCACATCAGCAACGCGCAAAAAGTCGCGGAATTTTTGGAGAACCATCGGACTAGTCTCGTGGGTCAGTTATCCCGGACTGAAAAGCAGCAAGTACTACGACCTCGCAAAAAAATACATGCCGAAAGGTGCGGGCGCCATCTTCACCTTCGGCATCAAAGGCGGCCAAGCGGCCGGCGAAAAATTCATCCAGAACTGCGAATTCCTAAGCCATCTCGCCAATGTCGGCGATGCGAAAACTTTAGTGATTCATCCCGCATCGACAACCCATCGCCAACTCTCCGAAGAAGAGCAAATCAAAGCCGGTGTGTCGCCGGACATGATCCGCCTGTCTATCGGCATCGAGGATGTGGACGACATTATTTGGGATATCGAGCAGGCGTTGCAGAAGTCGCAAGGTTAATTTGCATCGACCTCTGTCCGGGAAGTAATATCAGAGCGGTGCGCAACCGATGCATTGCCGTGAGACAGTATCCATGCGCCTCGTGGCGATGCCCGTCAATACCCGATCTGTCATTCCCGCGAAGGCGGGAATCCATGAGGCATTTGGAATTGCGACGGCACACTGGATTCCTTCTGCAGCCTGCCCTCGAATGACTTAGTCGGGGGCGGGAATGACAATCGGCATGTAATGTGAACTATCTCACTTTATCGAGTAAGCTATTGCATGCGTAAACGACTAGTACTCCACCCTTCTGATTAACGAAATCGACCGTGACTTTGCTGGCTGGGCGAATGGCTTGTGATAACGATCTTATCGATCAGCCTTTCCGGGTGCGGTACGATGTATGCAACGGTCAAAGATCGACTTGGCCGCGACGTAATGTTGCTCGGCCATGACCCCGTCGCGTATTTCACCGACGCTAAGCCGACCAAAGGCCGTGCTGGCCTGGCAAGTACCGTCGACGGTCGTACCTACTATTTTGCGAGCGAAGATCATCGCACGATGTTTAACGCATCGCCGAAAAAATTCGAGCCGCAATACGGCGGCTTTTGCTCCAACGGTGCGCCGTTCAAGGTCAAGCTCGGAAGCGATCCTTCCGAATGGGAAATCGTCGATGGTCGATTGTTTATTTTCGGGGATTTAGGCGGCCGCGAAACATGGAAACTCGATCGCGAGTTTTACATCAAAAAAGCCGACGAGTATTGGCCCGAGATTGAGCGCAAGGGCTGGCGCGGGCAAAGCTTCAAAGCGATTTATCTAACGCACGTGCCGCATTACCAAACGGGCCGAGACCAAATCGCGAAATGGGAAGCGAAGCACGGCAAACCATTCCCGCGGGAGAAACATGGAAATGTTCTCCTACATTTAATTCGCGCGCCCGGTTGGCGCGCAGCGGTGGGCTATGGAATTCCGGCGGTTGGGTGGCCGGACAGTAAGTGAGAATATTGATCGGTGGCGTACCTGGAAAATCAAAAGTTTCGCGCTATCAAACACGCGGCGATTTTAGCGCCAGAACATTCTTGAGGCGTTTGCCTCGCGAATCTCGGTAAATATCAAAGTCTCTGTCGAGGGTTAATATCTGAGTAAGCCCAGACTGTTCGGCAAGAACCGCAACGCTCGCATCGGCGAAATCGAAGGGTAAGTCCCGATATTTCTCGATTAGTGATTTAATTTTGGAAAGCGCGGCGCCGTCTTGCTGCGCCAACGAAACCCCGCCCCGCTCGATCCAAGTTAAAAAATCCAGTTCCGCTTGTTTTCCGACTCGCGCACCGAGCAATGCGCTTGTTTCATTGATAACTGCCCATGTTGTTACCAAGCGCAGGCCAGTATGAGAAGCGAGAAAATCGACAGCGAGCTTATGATAGGCATCGTCGCGATTGAATAGCGCAATCAGCGGACCGCTATCGACGACGACGGCGTTTCGCATCGATCAGTTCGGCATAACGTTCGCGCCGGCGCATCGAAAGATCGCCTTCACCACTACCCTGGCGCCCGAAAAGATCTTTGCCAACTTCATACGCGGAGACTGGATCTTTAGCCAAATACTCTGTAAGTGCCCGCTTCACCACTACGCTTTTCGGCACGCCAACTGCTACGCTACGTCTCAACAGCGCTTTCTCAAGATCGGGATCTAGCTTTACTGTAAGAGTCACGGTAATCTCACTTGCATCAACGAAAAATGGTATTACCTACGAATAATACCAGAATACTTTGTTCGCTAAAGCGACAGCTTTTTGCTCGTCGGTCTTCTTCGTTACTTATGATTTAGTGTCTCGTGACAAACTCTGGCGCCTTGTTATCAAAGAACATACCGCGCCAAATCCTCGCTCTGAGCCAATTCCTTCAATCGGCTGTCGACGTATGCCGCGTCGATCACAACGCTTTCCGCCCCACCCTTGCCGGCGCGGAAAGAAATCTCTTCGAGTAATTTTTCCATCACGGTGTAAAGCCGACGCGCGCCGATGTTTTCGGTCTTTTCGTTGACCTCGAACGCGATTTCCGCGAGGCGTTTCACCGCCTCGGTTTTGAATTCAATTTTGACGTTTTCCGTTTCGAGCAAGGCTTCGTATTGCTTGGTCAAACACGCATCGGTGCTGGTGAGAATCTGCTCGAAGTCCGCGACGGACAACGAATTCAGCTCGACTCGGATCGGCAGGCGGCCTTGTAATTCGGGAATGAGATCGCTGGGCTTGGCGAGATGAAACGCGCCGCTGGCGATGAACAAAACATGATCGGTTTTGATCATGCCGTATTTGGTCGAGACCGTTGTGCCTTCGACCAACGGCAATAGATCGCGCTGCACACCCTGGCGCGATACGTCCGCGCCGCTCATTTCCGAACGCGATGCGATCTTGTCGATCTCGTCCAAAAACACGATACCGTTTTGCTCGACGTTTTGGATCGCTTGCGTTTTCATTTCCTCATCGTTGATGAGCTTCATCGCCTCTTCATCGGTGATGAGTTTCATCGCTTCGCCGACTTTAAGCTTGCGCGCTTTTTTGCGTCCCGTTCCCATGTTTTGGAACATGCCTTGGATTTGCTCGGTTAGATCCTCCATGCCGGGCGGGCCCATGATTTGCATCTGCGCGGGCATCGCGGAAACTTCGATTTCGATTTCCTTGTCGTCGAGCTTGCCCTCGCGCAACATCTTGCGGAATTTTTGCCGCGTTTCGTTATCGGTCTTTTCAACCGTGTTCTTCATTGGTGTTGAAGCCGAAGTCGCGCGCGGGCGGCAGCAGCGTATCCAGAATTCGTTCTTCCGCTTGTTCCTGCGCGCGGAAGCGAACTTTTTTGGTTTCCTGTTCGCGGGTTTGTTTGATCGAGGTTTCGACCAGATCGCGAATGATGGAATCGACATCCTTGCCGACGTAGCCCACTTCGGTAAACTTGGTCGCTTCGACTTTAATGAACGGCGCATTGGCAAGCTTCGCCAAACGGCGCGCGATTTCGGTTTTGCCCACGCCGGTCGGCCCGATCATGAGAATATTTTTCGGCGTGATTTCTTGGCGCAACGGCTCGGGCACCTGTTGCCGGCGCCAGCGATTGCGCAGCGCAATCGCCACGGCGCGCTTGGCTTTATCCTGACCGATAATGTGTTTATCGAGTTCGTGGACGATTTCTTGCGGGGTCATTTGGCTCATTCTAGGGGCTCGGGGTTAAGAGCTAGGGATTAGGGACTAGAGGCTAGGGGCTAGAAAAATCGAAAATCGCGATCTCGCTAGCCCCTAACCTCTAGTCCCTAGCCCCTACTCTAAAGTCTCGATGACGTGATTCTGATTGGTGTAAATGCAAATATCGCCCGCGATCACCAGGGCTTTCTTGACGATATCCGGCGGCGGTAGCTCGGTGTTCTCCATTAACGCCTGCGCGGCCGCCTGGGCATAAGCGCCACCGCTGCCGATGGCGAGAAGGCCAAGCTCCGGCTCAAGGACGTCGCCGGTGCCCGTGATGATCAAAGACGATGTCCGGTCGGCGACCACCAGCATCGCTTCGAGCCGGCGCAAAATGCGATCCGTGCGCCAATCCTTTGCGAGCTCCACGGCGGAGCGCAACAAATGGCCTTGATGCTTTTCGAGCTTGGCTTCGAAACGTTCGAATAAGGTGAACGCATCGGCCGTCGCGCCGGCGAATCCGGCTAGAACTTTGTCGTGATAAAGCCGCCGCACTTTGCGCGCCGTGGCTTTGACGACGACATTGCCGAGCGTGACTTGGCCGTCACCCCCCATCGCGACTTTATCGCCGCGCCGGACAGAAACGATGGTCGTACCGTGAAAACTTTCCATAGGGTGATTGAGACTGGCAATCGAATATGAGTTAACTGAGTGAGTATGAGGGCATAAACTTGTATTTCAAGCGCCGCTAGCGCAATCACAGCAAAAAGAACTTCGCCCGCGCGAGCAGCGCTTTGCGATCGGCAAGCCCATTTGTGCCGCCATTGATAATTTTGGTGATGGCCAACACATCGTCGCCGTCGGCGAGGCGATTTAGATTATGCTCGTTCCAAAACCAACACGACGCGTCGACGGCGAGCGCGGGATCTGTCGCGAGCAATTGCGCCGCTGCCGTCTGACTGGTGAAATCGCGGCCCCGAGAACGGCCATAGTCCGATAATTGGCACGGCCGGTGATCTGAATCAAGCCGCGACCCTTGAAACGCACGCCATCGCCGGGCTGCGTATTGCCCAGGTCGCGCCGGCCTTCGTAGGCGCGGCCGCTGGCGATCTCTTCCGAGTAGGTCAACTCCGCGCTTTCGTGTCCGATCTGCGCCAGAAAATGCACTCGGCGCAGCGGCGTATTGATCGCATTCTCATTCATTTTTGCAAACAGCCCAGGGAAATAGCGTGTAATTTTTCCTGAGCCGGCGTGAATGTAAATGCCCTGGAGCTTCTTCTCGGTAAATCCCGGCAATAAACCCAACCGCAACCCCGCTAAAGTCCCACCATTCGCATCGACTTTCGCGTCTGGCCGGACGGCGCCACGCACCCTACGTTGAAACCACTCGATCGCGGCAATCGTCAAAGGACCACACGCACCGCTCTCCGCCAGCGGGTCCAACGGGCGCAGTTGGTAACTGTTGAGATTGAGAAGAATTTGTACGGTCTTGACGTCGTGAACTCTATTGACGCCACCACGCCCCACCGAACCAGTGATGCACATCGCCCTCTCCCAGCCATGATGTCGAAGACTACGTAGACCATCTTACCGCAAACCGAGGGACATTTGGTTCGCTACAAAGAATACCCAATCTGTCGTAACTAGGTGTTCGATATTCGATGGAAACTCGACTGTTGAACGCGATTAACATTAACATGAGTTCTTTATCTATCTATGGCTGAGTTTCCATGAACGATCTATCCAACCCCACACAAACCTTGATCGGCCGCTCTGCCTTCTTGACGTTGTTGCTCGACGAAGGCGTTGAATACCTTTTCGGCAATCCGGGTTCGACCGAGTTACCGATCATGGCGGCGCTGCACGATCATCCCGATCTGCGCTACGTGCTCGGCTTGCAAGAATCGATTGTGGTTGCGATGGCGGACGGTTATGCGCGCGCTTCGAATAAGTTGACTGCGTGCAATGTGCACGTGGCGCCGGGTTTGGGCAACGCCATGGGTGCGCTGTTCAACGCGAAGTGGTACGGCTCGCCGATGATACTCACGGCCGGGCAACACGAGCAAGGCCATAGCCTGAACGAACCGATGCTGTATGCGCCACTGGTGCCGATCGCCGAGACTATGGTCAAATGGGCGGTGGAAGTGAATCGCCTGCAAGATTTGCCGACTAATTATGCGCCGCGCGGCCAAAGTCGCGCTGACGCCGCCGACCGGTCCGGTGTTTATCTCGCTGCCCGGCGATATCTTGAACGCCGAAGTCCCGCTCGATCTAGGCACACGCACGCGCGTGGATGCGGCCACCAGGCCAAGCGATGCGGCCCTCGAGGCGCTTGCCGATCGACTGCTGCGCGCGCAGCGCCCGCTGCTCATCGCCGGCCACGAAGTCAGCGTGCACGACGCGTTGCAGGAAGTTGCGCAACTAGCCGAAATACTCGGCGCCGGCATGTACCAACAAACAGTGCCGTATTCGGCGCAGTGTTTGTCGGAACATCCGGCGAGCCTGGGTTCGTTGACGCGCAACCAACGGCAAGTGCGCGCCGCGTTGGAACCGTTCGATTTGTTGTTCTTGATCGGCACGGACATGCTGCGCATGTCGATCTCCAGCCCGGTCGACCCCATGCCGCCGGGCATGCCTATCGTTCAAATCGGCGAACGCGCGTGGGAACTCGGCAAGAGCTACGCGACGGAGATCGCGCTCAATGTCAATGTCAAAGAAACCTTGCGTGCGCTCCTGCCGGTTCTGCAAAGACGCATGAACGCGCAACAGCGCGAGCGCGCGTCGCACAATCTCAAGGCGATCGCCGCGAAGAATTGGTCGGCGCAGCGCGTGGCCATGCTCGAGCAGGTGGGCGCCGCCGCCAACCCAAGCCGATCGATCCGGCATGGTTGATGTCGCGTATCGTCGCAACCTTGCCGCGCGATGCCATCGTCGTCGAAGAAGCGCTGACCTCGGCCGCGTCGTTGCTCAGCTTTTTGCCGATGCGCGGTGCGCGCGATTATTATGGCTTGGCGAGCGGCGGCATCGGCTTTGCCATGGCCGGCGCGATCGGCATACAGCTCGCGCAGCCGCAGCGCCGTGTCGTCGCGATCGTCGGTGACGGCAGCGCGATGTACAGCATTCAAGCGCTGTGGACCGCGGCGCACTTGAAGCTGCCGATCACCTACATCATCGCCAACAATGCGAGCTACCGCATCTTAAAAGAGCGCGTGATGCCGTATCAAAAAGAAGCGAAGTTCATCGCCATGGACTTGCGCGATCCGCAGCATCGATTTCGTCGCACTGGCGCAGTCCATGGGTGTGCCGGCGCAACGTGTCACTGACCCGCAGGCGGTCGATGTGGCCCTGCGCGAAGGCTACGCGCAAACGGGGCCGACGCTGATTGAAATCGTCGTTCACGACGGCTTTGAAGAAAGGCGCTAACTGTAGAGAAGCAAATCAGGCGTGAGGGGAGCGGCTTTTTATGAAAACGGCCGTTTTTCATGATCGCCAGCAGTTTTTCGCTGTCCTGTAACAATGCCACATCGGCCAGCGGGTCGCCATCGACTAACAGCAAATCGGCTAAATATCCTACTTTGATTTGCCCTAGTTCATGGCCCATCATCATGATTTCGCCGCCCAGCTTGGTGGCGGCTTCGATGGCGTCCATGGCTGAAAATCCCAGTAGTTTCACGAAGTGCTCGATGTCGCGCGCGTTCGCGCCGATGGGGCACCAGGCGAAGCCGTAGTCGCCACCGGGCAGAATACGCACGCCGCGGCGTTTCAGTATCTGCATATTTTCAATGCCGCGGTCCAACTCGACGCGCGCGCCGCGCGCCTCGGCGATCTCGCGCGTGAGTCCCCAAGGCGCTGCCTCGTGCAAGGTACTGTAAAGATTGCCTAGCGTAGGCGCGACGAACACCCGCGCTCGCTGCGCTTCGAGTTGAGCACACGCATCGTCGTCGACCAAAGTCGCATGATAGAGAATGTCCACGCCGTGACGCAGCGCCATTTTCACCGAGTCGGCGCTACGAGTGTGCGCCGCTATGCGTTTGTTTCGCTGCCGCGCCACTTCGCATACGGCGTCGACCTCGGCGTCGGTCATCACCGTATCGCGCGCCTTGGCGGCAGGCACGGCATCGTCACCGGAAATATTGATTTTGAGCGTATCGACGCCTTCGCGGCACATCCAACGGGCGGTGCGGCGAAAGTCGTCGACACCATCGCAGATCAAGCCGAAATTTTCGCGATACAGATGCGCCAGGCGCGCATCGCCCAAGCCGCCGGTGACGGTCAGTTCCGGGCTTGCGGCGAGCAGCCTGGGCCCGGGAATGGCGCCCATATTGATAAAGTTTCGCACCGCCACATCGAGCCTGGGCTTGGCCGACGCGGCGCTGACGCAGGCCGTGAAACCTTGATCCAACATGACCAGCGCGTTTTGCGCCGTCATCAACGTATGGTCTTCGGGCGGGATCTCGCCGAGTTGCGTTGAGTTAGAGACGTTGGTGAAACTCAAATGGGCGTGGGGTTCGATCAATCCCGGCATCAGGGTCGCGCCGGCGCCATCGATGCGTTGCGCGTCGCGCGCGGGCACGCGCTCGGGATGACGCGCGAGCGCCACGATTCGATCGCCCTCGATCAATACCTCACCGAGAAAAGACGGCTGACCGTCGCAACTGAGGACCTTGACGTTCTCAAACAGAATCGAACTCATCGCCTCCTCCCCTTTTATTCGATATTGCGCTAACTAAACATTACATTATGCAGCCCGTCGACTGCCTACTAGGGCCGCGATACGCTTAGCTTCCGCATCACGCAACGCGGTACGTAGTCCTTCTTCCACCACCGGATGATAGAACGGCAATGCCAAAATTTGCTCGACGGTCAAGCCAAGCTGCACTACCCACGCGAGCAAGTGGCCGATATGTTCCGCTTCGGGGCCGAACATTTCCGCGCCGAGCAAACGACCCGTTTCGATATCGGCATAGACATGCAACAGTCCGCGATTCTTAAGCATGACGCGACTGCGGCCTTGGCCTTCAAACGAGACTTCGCCGACGACAAAGCTGCCGGGCTCAAGATCGTTCAAGCGTTGTCCGATTGCAGCGATCTGCGGATCGGTAAACACTACCGCAAAAGGTGCGCGTCTCGTTTCTTGCCGAACATCGGGAAAGCGCGCCGCGTTTTCTCCCGCGATCTTGCCTTCATCCGCCGCTTCGTGGAGCAACGGAACATCGTTGTTCACATCACCCGCGATGAAGATATTACTCGTCCCTAATTGCAATGTATCGCGATCGAACAGCGGCACGCCATGCTTGTCCACAGCAATCGACGTGTTGTCGATGCCGATGTTCTTTACATTGGGCGCGCGTCCGGTAGCAGCAATAACATAGTCGACTTCGATCGTCGCTTCTGTGCCGTTGAGGCCCACGTGACGAATCTTCACGCCGTTTTCAGAACGCTCAATAGCCTGGATTCTTGCGTTCGTATCCAACTCGAAATTCTTCTTGAAATACCTTGGTCGCGTAATCGCGAATCGCGGGATCGGCAAATGGCCCAAGGTGCCCCTCGCGGCCAAACATGATGACCTTTACGCCTAGCCGCGCGAGGGATTGACCCAGTTCAAGTCCGATCACACCGGGACCGAACACGGCGACGGAGCGCGGCAGATCATCCCATTGGAAAATATCGTCGTTGACGATCACGCGATCGCCGAGGGACGCAAGAAATGGCGGAATCGTGGGCGACGAGCCGGTGGCGATCACAGCGCTCTTAAAGGTGATCGCCGTACCGTCATCGATGGCCAGGTGACGATCATCGACAAATTTCGCATAGCCTCGAACCTTATCGCTTGCGGGAATACGCTCAACGCCGTCGAGCACAAAACCCACGAAGCGATCGCGTTCGGCTTTGACACGCGCCATCACGGCTTTGCCGTCGATGGCTATAGAACCCTGCAACTCGATGCCGAAGGCCGGCCAACGACTAGCCACATGGGCAGCTTCAGCGGCGGCGATCAGCAGCTTGCTGGGCATACAACCGACCCGCGCACAAGTGGTGCCGTAAGGTCCGCCCTCGATGATCACTGCGCGTGCACCGGCGGCGATAGCCGCGCGATAGGCTGCGAGTCCCGCGGTGCCTGCCCCGATTACTGCCACGTCTACGTTAAGTTGTTTCATGCTTGTTTCCTTAATTTGCTGCGCTATCTTACTTTGCGTCGCATTCCCCTCACCCTAGCCCCTCTCCCGCTCGGGGAGAGGGGATGAGCGGGAGAGGGTTAAGTGAGGGCGAGCGTTGAATTACCAATTTCTGGTAAATGACAAACCTATACTACGCCGCTTTCTTCACAAATTGTTCCAACGCGTCCAGCCCACCGATGTGCTCGCCATTAATAAAGATCTGCGGCACGGTTTTTTCGCCGCTTACGGCGCCGACGATGCGGCTGCGCGTGGTTTGGGACAAAGGTATCTCGGCGTAGACGTAGCCTAAGTCCGATAGTAGCGTTTTTGCCTTGGCGCAGAAGGCACAACCTTCGCGGGTAAAGATCGCCACTTGATCGGGCTTTTTCGCTTGCGGGTTAATGTAATTCAACATCGTGTCGGCATCGGAAACTTCGAATGGATCGCCCGGCTTGTTCGGTTCGATAAACATTTTCTCCACCACACCGTCTTTCACCAACATCGAGTAGCGCCATGAGCGCTGGCCAAACCCCAGGTCGGACTTGTCGACCAACTGGCCCATACCGGCGGTGAACTCGCCGTTGCCGTCGGGGATGAGCTTGATGTTTTGTGCTTCCTGGTCCTTCGCCCATTCGTTCATTACGAAGGTGTCGTTTACCGACACACAATAAATTGCATCGACGCCGTTCTTGAAAAACGCCGGCGCAAGCTCGTTGTAGCGCGGCAGGTGGCTCGACGAGCAAGTCGGCGTGAACGCGCCGGGCAACGAAAACACCGCGACGGTTTTGCCTTTGAACAGTTCGTCGGTGGTAACGCTCTGCCATTCGTTGTTTTCACGCACGCGGAAAGTGACGCTTGGGACTTTTTTTCCTTCATGAATCTGAGACATAGTACGTTCCTTCAAAAAGTGGATCGGGATAGTTTTTCTGAACTGATGGCCGAATGTTACGCAGCCGTAGTCCATCGATCCAATACTTTGTTATGATAGAGGCGATAGTTTTTACCTATTGCCTATGACATTGACCGAACTGAAATACATCGTCGCCGTCGCGGAAGCCAAGCATTTTGGCCGCGCCGCCGAACGCTCCTTCGTCAGCCAGCCGAGTTTGAGCGCGGCGGTTAAAAACCTGGAAGACGAACTGGGCGTGCTAATTTTCGAGCGCGGCAAGAGCGAAGTGCTGGTAACTCCAATAGGCGCCGAGGTGGTCGCGCAAGCAAAGCGCGTGCTGGACGAAGCGGCGCGGGTCAAAGCGATCGCTCAGCACGGCACGAATCCACTGGAAGGGCCGCTGCGCTTGGGTGTCATCCATACTATCGCACCTTACTTGCTGCCGGAACTGGTTGCCGCAATGCGCGAACTCGCGCCGAAGATGCCGCTCGATATCGAAGAGAACATGACGGCGAATCTCGACAAGATGCTCGCCGACGGCAGTATCGATGTCGCGATCCTGGCCTTGCCGTTTCAGGCAAGCGGTGTCGACACCCTGCCGCTGTACGATGAAACCTTCCGCGCTATCGTTCCCGCCAAGCATCCCTGGGCGAAACGCAAACATATCGCCGCAAGCGAACTCGATAGTCAAAACCTATTACTGCTTTCCATCGGCCACTGTTTTCGCGATCAGGTGCTGGACGCCTGCCAGGAATTTTCGCGACCGCCGGAGCCGGGCAAGCAGGGCAATTCGCTGGAAACGCTGCGCAACATGGTCGCATCCGGCTTAGGCATTTCCGTGCTGCCGGCAACGGCGCTGACGGCCAAGTATTCCAGCCCGCTGATCAAGGCGATCGATTTCAAGCTGCCACCCAGCCGCCGCGTGGTGATCGCGTATCGCCGCGGGTTTCCGCGCATGGCGGCGGTGGAAAAGATTGTCCTGGCTTGCCGGAGGCTCAAATTGCCGATTCAGCCACCGCGCGACCGCGACGCGTAGGCGAGAATGCCAGCGATCGCAACTGCCCAAACAATCACTGGGCCGGAAGGCCAATCCAGCCACGCGGAAAGTGTGAGCCCCAGCGCGTAGCCGACAATCGCGACGAGATACGCAAAAACAAGCTGTCGGCGCCGATACTCGCGCGTCGCCAGCGCCGGAATAATTAAGGTCGCGAACACGAGATAAATGCCGATCAACTGTACCGACATCGTCACGGCGCAGGCGAACAAAACATAGAACCCAATGCGACCGATCCGCGCGCCAAGACTAAACCAAACGGTTAGGATAATCGCGCTAATTACCCCTTGCAGCAACAGATCTTCCGGACTCACCCACAGAATTTGGCCAACTAGAATGTCCTTCATGTGCTCCGCACCGTGCGGATTGCTGGAAAGCAATATCAGTGCGGCGGTTGCCGCCAGCACGAACGTCACTCCGATAATCGCTTCTTGAACTTCCGGAAATTTTTTCTCAGTCCAAGTCAAAACGAGCGCGCCGGCGATGGCGGTCGCCAGGGCGGAGACTTGAACCAACGCGCCGCCCTCAATGCCGAGCGAATCGGCGATGACAACGCCGAATCCCGCGATCTGCGCGATCGCAAGATCGATGAAGACGATGCCCTTGCGCAACACTTGCATGCCTAGCGGAACGTGGCTGGCCGTGACGATTAACCCAGCAATCAGCGCCGGCCACAGGATGCTCCAAGTAATCGCGTGAGTCGTCATATTTTTTCAGCGATCGAGCCAGCAGCCGCGCTCTGCTTGCCTCTCGGGGCATGCATTGCCAGGAGCCGCATCATTGCTTGATTCCAGCCAATAGCTTTGCAATAGTGTCATCGAATAGACCGAACAGATCTTTTGCTTCCTTGCTGCCGCCGACGGTGAACGGTAATGTCACGATCGGAATTTTGCTGCGCTGAGCGAGCCAATTACTCGGTTTCGGATCGTTGTAACCGCCGCGCAGAATCAACTTCGCAGGTTCTCGCTGCAGCGACTGCAGCAAATCCGACAGATGCCCGGTGCTGGGCGGAATGCCAGGTTTGGATTCCAACGACGCGACTTCTTTCAAGCCCAGCCAATGCAGCAAATATTTTTGATCTTGATGATGCACGACAACCGGCAGCCCTTTGAGTGGCGTGGCGATCGATTCCCAGCGCTTGATCGCCTCGCTTATTCGCGCTTGAAAAGATTGGTTGCGCGCCTCGAACATTACTTTGTTTGCGCTATCGATTTCGCCGAGCCGTTGCGTCAATGCCGCTGCAACCTTGAGCAAATTGTGCGGATCCAGATGCACGTGAGGATTGCCCAAGGCATGAACATCGCCCAGCGAACGATCGACGCTGGTGGGCACGTCCAATAAATTCAAGCCGCGAGTCGCTT
Source organism: uncultured Pseudomonadota bacterium (assembly GCA_963714525.1). Lineage (GTDB taxonomy): Bacteria > Pseudomonadota > Gammaproteobacteria > Burkholderiales > JALYOK01 > JALYOK01. The sequence continues at coordinate 74,767 of CAVQPB010000006.1, read as the reverse complement.
CGAAGTAACCGAGGCCGCCTTCTTGAATTTTACGATTGCCCGACTCCCGTTGCAGTATCGGTATCCAACCGGCTTCGAGGTCAGCACCGTTCGCGATGACCAGATCGGCATTGCGCGCCCGCGCCACCAGGCTGGGTTTGGCTTCGATTTGGTGTACGTCTTGAAACGCCGTCGTCGCGACATACACACTCACTTTATCGCCACCGATTTCTGTAGCGAGGGAACCCCATTCCGGCGTAGTGGCGAGAATATTGATTGCGGCAAACGATGCTGACGTCGTCGCCAGCATCAAAGTTACTAGAACTGTACGAAACCACAGCCTCATTCTGTTCTCCTAAAACTTATGTGCGCCGTGCGCACCCAAGCTGTAAATGTATTGAATGAAAAATTGGTTGTCGGTGATGTCGCGCCGGGCTTTGTCCTGCGCATACTGCAGACGCAAGCGCGAGAATTCCGTCGGGCTCCAATCGACCATCGCGCTCAAACGCTTGGGTTTATATTTCTTCAGGCCCGAGAAATCATCCTCGCTAATCGTGATGCCCGTACCGGCGTCGCTCTGCCCGATGACATCGATTTTGGGCGTACCTGAATCGAGTTCGTCGTAACGCAGGCCGACGCGCCATTGCGACAAAAACTTATAGACCCCTTGCACATACCAGCCCGATTGCGACGATGAAAATGCCGATGCCGAACCCGCGAACGGATTCACCGCCGGATCGCCGTTGATGTCGAAGGCAAGTTCACCCGTTTCCTTGCGCTTGAAATATTCACCCTGAATCTTGAAATAAGTTTCTTTCGCGTTTCCATTCGGCGACCACTTCAACACCCCATCGGCGATCATCAGTTTGCTCTTACCATCGAAACGGTTAATGACGCCGCCGAAGCTGCCGCTCTCATCGTCGAACTCGCGGCCATTCACGCGATGATACAGATAGGAAAGTCCTGCGCGCCAACTGGCCGACTCGCCGATGTCGCCGCCGACATGCACGAAACCAACTCCACCGTTAAAGCCATTCTTGTTACGCGCAAGGCCGGGAAAATTCTGACCGTTCCCACCCTCGATGCCGAACTCTAAAAATATCGGTGTCGGCGCGAGCCACTTCGCCTGCAAACCGTTTTGGCCGTATTGCCCGCCGAGAAACGCTTGATAGGCGAGCGGCTGATCGACAAAATCCCACGCATGGGCGTGGACTTCGTTTAGATAACCGATGCCGGAGAAAAATCGCCCGCCTTTGAGTGAGAACCCCGCGGGTAGCGCGAGGGTTTTAAAGAAGGCCTCTTCCACTTCGACCTCGTTTTCACCGCTGATCGCCGCGGTCAACTGGCCGTAAAAATAGGGGTCGATGTTAGCGAAGACGTTTAGCTCCGATTCGCTCAAGCTAAAACCGCGCTCGCCAGGACCGATCTCCTCGCCACCCGGCATGAATCCGGCTATGCCATAGGTTCCCGGATCTTCCTCGAGATTTTTGTAAAACCCCGACAGGATCAAACCGATACCTGGATTGAAACTTGCCGCGCTCGATGCAGGCTTGGCAACGGGCGCCGGTACCTGGGGTTCCGCTACTTTCGCTTCCGCCGCTTTCAAACGATCTTCTAAATTTTTGATACGCGCTTCATAGCTTTCGCGGATTTCCTTGATCTCATTGCGGATGTTTTGAATGTCGTCAGCCCAGCCGTTCGGGCTAAAAGCAAATAATGCCGCCGCGGCGGACGCGACTATCGTGCGTTTGATACTCATGATTCTCCTCGTCGAAAAGATGCAAATGCGGGGCCGATATGCACCGGACCAAGCAGGGACTAATCTTTAAACGACTAGAAAATCGGAGGTGCGCGAGAGCGGTAGGGTGCGAATGGGATGGGCCGAAGAAGCCCAACGATCGCGGTGTTTGGGTGTTGTTGCGGGAGAAGAACAAGTGCGAGTGCAGAAACGTGGTTGTCCGCCGCTGCCGCACCGGCGACGAAACCCAGGCACAGCTTACAAAGCGGCGCGTGAGGCGCTTCCTGGCCAACGTCGGATTGTTGCGCCGTCGCCGATCCGTGGGCGCCAAGCAAGTGGGCAAACGAAGCGATCGGACTCGCCACAAACAAAGTCGCCGCGAGCAGCGCAACGATAAACGCTGACCAACGGTTACGACGATAGGCGGCAATCAGCTTCATATTAAGGAAGCTCTGAATAAGTCCGATTTCGTCGTGATACTGCGTTGCTCACAAAAAACATCTCCTTACATATCATTTATATGCGGCGTCGATATTTTTTTTGCTCGCGCCTTGTCTCACTTAGAACTCAAACGTATTCAGAGCTTCCTTGATTAGTGTAACTCATATTTTCCAAATGGGCCGATCATCAAAGACGGTGGATCCGGCACTTCGCGCCTTGATCAACCCGTTGGAGTTTTAGCGAACTTCGGCCGCTTCGATCATCCGATAATAAAACCCACTCGGATCGTCCTTGAGCAAATTCATGGTGCCGTTTAGTACGATGGCATCCGTCGTGTACTTGAGAGGTTTTTTCACGAAAACTTCGATGATGGAATTGGGGCCACCGGGCAGACAGAACGGGCAACCGGGTGGGACGGCGGAGAGCATGAAGCGTTTATGGGCTTCGCGCTGTTCGATCGGCATCATGAAGCCCGCGACTTTGATTTCTTTGTTATTGAGTTTTTTCACTTCGGGGCTGAAGACCACTTCAAATTTCGCGGGTGTATCGTCTTCCGGCGAGACGCCGAACACGCCGCCCTTGCCGGGCTCGCCAACGTGACTCTTGCGCGGGCCGGTGGAATTGAGATTCATCATTTCCGCTTGCTGCAATAGCTCCCAGGAGGTAAGTCCCGGTATTTTGGGCAACAGCGCCTGGGCCATGCCCGCCTGCTCGGGATTCATCGTATGGGGCGTGGTGCTTTGCGCGGCGGTCGGCGGATTTGCCGTCGCCGGACGGTTTGTACTTATCTTCTGCTTGGCTCGCGCCGCATAGAGCTACGACAGAACCTATAACGATCCATTTACGCATGCTGTCTCCTCATTCTTTCGCTAACGTTGCCGCGATATCGGTTCGGTAGGCGCGGATCGCCGGCAATATCGCCGCGACGATTCCGACCATGACCGCGACCGCGATCAACCACATTTCTTCTTTCACCCAGGTAAGGCCGGTGAACGCCATTTGTTGGGTGATATTGAACCACATTCCGAGGCCCTGTGCAGCCAGGTGGCCGAGCACGATGCCGATCAGCGCGCCGATGCCGGCCAATATTATGCCTTGCAGTAAGACCAGCGCGAACAGCCAGGCGTTCCCCGCGCCTAGGGTGCGCATGATGGCGAGGTCATAGTGGCGCTCGTCCAAGGTATTGGTGAGTGCGATGAACATCGAAAGCAGCGCGCTCGCCATGAGTACGATGGCGAAGGCGCGCAAAGTGTCGACGCCGAAGCCCACCAACGTCAGCAGCCGTGCCGTCTCGAACGCGGGGGAAGCGGCCTGCATCGCGCTCTGGCTGTTGATTTCGCGTGGCAGCGAGGCGCCCGCCAGCGGTGTGCGGTATTGAATCAGCAGCGATGTCACTTCTTTTCCTTCGTCCGATTCGGCTTCTTGTTCGTTTTTGTGCTGCTCGTTTTCCGCATGGTGCTCGTGCATTTTCCAAACACTATCGATACCCGTCAGCACTAAACGATCGGCGACGCTGCCGGTTTCGGCGAGGATGCCGACGACTTTGAAGGGCGCTGCTTCGTGCTCGCCGCCGCCGACGCCGAGGCCGTGGGCGCCGGTGAATGTGTCGCCTAACTTAAGTCCGGTTTTCTTTGTGGCCGCTGCGCCGAGGACGGCGTCTAAAGGCTTGCTCCACAATTCGCCTTGCGCAAGTTTCGCATCGTAGAGGCTAAGGTAGCTGTGCTCGGTGCCGACGATGCGAAAGCCGCGGAACGCGTCGCCCAGCGCGAGCGGGACGATGGTCTTGATCATCGGATGGGACTTAAGCTTTTTCGCATCTGTGAGGGAAATATTTCCCGTGGGCATGTCGATCTGATAGATGCTGGAGAGGATGAGCTGCAACGGGCTACCCTTGGCGCCGACGACCATATCAATGCCGCGCGAATCGCGCGTGAGGCGATCTTCCATTTGCGCGGAAAAGAGCAGCAACACCACGATCATCGCCACGCCGAGCGCGAGCAGGATCACGTTCAAAAACGTGTTGAGCGGGCGGTGGCGCAGGTAGGCGAGGGCGAGTTGAAAAAGTTTCATAACGAAACCACTGTCATACTGAGTAGTTTCGTAGGGTGGATCAAGCGAAGCGGATCCACCAACTGCCGAATGGTGGATCCGCTTCGCTTGATCCACCCTACAACACTTGTTTTCACGATGAACTCAGCTCCAAGCGGCGTGCTATATGCTCCTTAGCACGGGCATCGTGGGTAGCCAATACCAGCCCGGCTCCGCAAGCATGTGCCTGGGAGCGCAAGAGCTGGAGCGCTTCTTCGGCATGCTTGTCGTCTAAATTCGAGGTCGGTTCGTCCGCGATGAGGAGCTTCGGCTGATTGATCACGGCGCGCGCGATGGCAAGGCGTTGCGCTTGGCCGTGGGACAATTGGGTTGGCTTGGATTTGCTCAGCGTCGCGATGCCTAGGTTTTCCAGTAACCTCATCGCGGCCGGCTCGTCAGTGGGCCGGCCCGACAAAGTCTGCGCCAACAATAAATTTTGCAGCACCGAAATCGGCGCGATGAGGTGCAGCTTTTGCAGCACAATGCCGATGTTTTGGCCACGAAACCGATCGAGCGCTGCGCCATTCATTTTATTCAGACTTGTACCGCCGATTTTCACTTCGCCTTCGCTGGGCTTGAGGATGCCGGCGAGTATGTGCAGCAAGGTCGTCTTGCCGCTGCCGGATGCGCCGACGATGAGGCATTCTTCTCCGGCGCTTAGTTGGAAGCTCGGTAGTTCGAGAACCACGCGATTGCCGTAGCGATGGCGGATGTTGCTGAGTTCTATCATGAGTGGTACTGGTGCCGCGGGCCCTCATCCCGACCCTTCTCCCAGAGGGAGAAGGGTCTTTTCATTTTGCTAGACAGTTGCGCAATCCCGCTTCGAACACATCTTTCGGTAAATTTCGGCCTATGAAGACGAGCACGCTTTCGCGGTCGGCGTTTTCCCAGGGTTTACCGAGGTCGCTCGCCATTAGCATATGCACACCTTGGAAAACGACGCGCTTGTCGTTACTTTGCACGTTCAACACGCCCTTGTAGCGCAGCATGTCGGCGCCGTAGATTTCGACGATGCCGCCTAGAAACGAATCGAGCTTTTCCATAATGAACGGCTTCTTATCACGAAACACGAAGGAGGAAATTTCATCGTCGTGCTCATGATGGTTTTCTTCCAGGAAACCCGGCTCGATGGCGAGGATGTCGTCGAGATTGAAGCCGCGCACGTCGAGAATATCGGCAATATCGGTCTTACCGAAATGTACGGCCTTGATCGGCGCGCGCGGATTGAGGCCTTGCAAACGTTCCTTAAGCGCGGCGGTTTCGCTGTCGCTGACGAGATCGCTCTTGGAAATCAAAATGCGATCGGCGAAACCGACTTGTTCCTGGGCCTCGTGGTGCTCCTTGAGCTGCATTGGCGCGTGCTTGGCGTCGACCAAGGTCACGACCGCGTCTAGCAAATAATGCTCGTGGATTTTATCTTCGACGAAAAAAGTCTGCGCCACGGGCGCGGGATCAGCGAGCCCGGTGGTCTCGATCACCACGCGATCGAACTTGAGCTCGCCGCTATTGCGCTTATCCGCCAAATTACCGAGGATGCGCACCAAATCGCCGCGTACGGTGCAGCAGATGCAACCGTTGTTCATCTCGATGATTTGCTCGTCGCGATCTTGCAGCAGAATCTCGTTATCGATGCCCGCTTCGCCGAATTCGTTCTCGATCACGGCGATGCGCTGGCCGTGCTGTTCCTGAAGAATACGGTTCAGCAACGTAGTTTTGCCGCTGCCGAGAAAACCCGTAAGTATGGTGACGGGAATTTGTTGCGTTGCCATGGGATACCCTTGCCTAAGTCAAGAGCGGTATCTTAGCAGACCGGATTTCCTGCGCGTGAACGCGCTGCTTTTGCGGGTAACTTACTCGGCGCTTTTTTGCAGGTTAACCTTCAGGCTGCTAAGGTCAACGGGCAGTGCTTGCGCCAACACATCGGCAATTAACGCGAGATCGGGATGATCTTGGCGAAAGATGGCGAGGGGGCTATGGGGATTTTTACTGCTGTCGACCGATGTTCGGTGGCGGGTCAGCGTTTCGTATTCTTTGAATAATCGCCGCCGTTCTTCAGCGGTGTAGTAAGTCAAGATGTGTTGCGCCGACTGGATGATCGCTAACGATCGTTGTATGGATTGGCAATCTTCCTCCAGACGTTTGAGTAGAGCGAGTTCTTGTTTCAATTGTTGTTATCCTTTTTTCTTATTTTTTAAGCTTAGCTCCTTTACCCGGCAACGCAAGCGAGGGTAGCCGTTGGCGCAAAACCGACGCTGGGTTTTCGCTGCGCATTCTAATTTGAGTACGACGCCTACTTGTTATATACTCAAATAGGAACTATTCTCATTATTGTTAGAATTAGTTTTAAGGTTTAACTTAAAAAACGAGTAGGCGCAATGTCAGTTACGGTAGGCAATGACCGCTCTGCACTGTTTGATCTTCCGGCGTCTCGAAACGGCGGTGGGATAGCGATTGCCACCAAGGCTATGGGTACAACAGAATTCAGTCTCGCGGAATTGCCGATCGGAGTGACGGCAACCATTAGTTCGGTTAGCCGATCGGAACTTGAGGCCGACCGTGCGCTCATTCAGCGCTTGGTCGAAATCGGTTTCGTTCCCGGCGAAAAGGTAAAAATCATCGCCCAAGGCCGCCCTGGCCGCGAGCCGATAGCCGTGCGCATCGGCGGTACGACTTTTGCGCTGCGGCGCTTCGAAGCGGATTATGTTTACGTCGTTGCGGACGATTGAGCGATGAGCGTCGCCCATTCCACATTGCACGTCGCTCTGCTGGGCAATCCCAATTGCGGCAAAACCGCGTTGTTCAATTTACTCACCGGCGCGCGGCAAAAGGTCGCGAACTACGCCGGTGTCACGGTCGAACGTAAAGAGGGCCTGTTTACCACCGAATCGGGTAAACGCGTGCGCCTGCTCGACTTGCCCGGCGCCTACAGTCTCAACGCCATCAGCGCCGACGAGAGCATCACCCGTGACGTCATCCTCGGCACGGCGCAGGGCGAAGCGCGGCCGGACCTCGTGGTATGCGTAACCGATGCGACCAACCTGAAGCTGAATCTGCGCCTTGCCATCGAAGCGAAACGCCTCGGCATTCCCATGGTTCTCGCGCTCAACATGAGCGACATCGCGCGCAAACGCGGAATCGAGATCGACGTTGCGAAGCTGGAAAGCGAACTCGGCATTCCCATCGTCGAAACCGTGGGCGTGCGCCACGGCGGCGCCAATAATCTTATCTCCCATATCGATACCCACGTGTCGCCGGTAAAGCTTGCGCCTGCGAATTGGCAAGCGTCGGATATCGCGGACGTTCTCTCCACGCAACAAGAAGTGCGCCGCGTGTTCGCCGCCGCCGTACATGAACCGCTAGTCGACACCCGTTGGGATGACACCATCGATCGCGTGGTGCTGCATCCCGTTTGGGGCATGTTGATTTTGGCGGCGACGCTATTCCTTATGTTTCAAGCGGTGTTCAGTTGGGCTTCGGTGCCCATGGACGCCATTAAAGCCGGCGTGGAAGCGATCGGCGAAATGGTCAAACAAGTCATTCCGGCCGGCATGCTGCAGAGCCTGTTGGTGGATGGCGTGATCGCCGGCGTCGGCAGCGTGTTGGTGTTCCTGCCGCAGATTTTGATTTTGTTTTTGTTCATCCTCGCGCTGGAAGATTCCGGCTACCTCCCGCGCGCCGCATTTTTACTCGATAGAGTCATGGGCACGGTCGGATTATCGGGCCGCTCGTTTATTCCATTGCTATCGAGTTTCGCTTGCGCCATCCCCGGCATCATGGCCACCCGCACGATCAATAACTGGCGCGATCGCCTCGTCACCATCATGATCGCGCCGCTGATGACCTGCTCGGCGCGCTTGCCGGTTTATGCGCTGATCATCGGCGCGTTCATTCCGGCAAAAACCGTCGCGGGATTATTCAATCTGCAAGGCATGGTGCTGTTCGGTTTATATTTCGCCGGCATCTTTAGCGCCATGGCCGTCGCTTGGGTATTCAAGCTGTGGCAAGGCAAAGCGGCACACCATCCGCTATTGTTGGAATTGCCTTCATACCACTGGCCGAATCTGAGAAATTTAGCGATCGGCCTATGGGAACGGGTGTGGATATTCTTAAATCGCGTCGGCACCATTATATTGACCTTGATGATACTGCTCTGGTTCCTCTCGACGTTCCCCGCGCCGCCGGTCGGCGCCACCGGCCCCGCGATTCAATACAGCTTCGCCGGCATCATCGGCCGCGCGTTGGAAGTCGTGTTCGCGCCTATCGGTTTTAATTGGCAGATCTCCATCGCGCTCATTCCCGGCTTGGCCGCTCGCGAAGTCGCCGTCGGCGCGTTGGGTACGGTGTATGCGTTGTCCGCAGCCGGCGATCAAGTGGCCGATCAGTTAACGCCGATGATCGCGCAAACCTGGCCGCTGGCCACGGCGTTTTCGTTGTTAGCGTGGTACGTGTTCGCGCCGCAATGCCTGGCGACTTTAGCCGCTGTCAAACGCGAAACCAATTCCTGGCGCTACGTGCTCATCATGGCGGGCTATCTTTTCGCGCTCGCCTACCTTGCGTCCTTCATCACCTATCGCGCAGCCTTGGCGCTCGGAGCTTGATATGTGGCAAGACTTGATTGTTTATCTCATTGTCGCGCTCGCCGCGCTTTATGCCGCTTGGCGTTGGATGCCTGTTGCCACGCGCGCGAGCGTCGTATCCCACGCCATCCTATTCGCGAAACGTCTGGGCTTATCGAACGCAAGTGCAACGATATGGCAAGTCCGCGCGTCAGCAAAAACCGGCTGCGGTAGTTGCGGGCCGTGCAAAGCGTGCAATACGAAGGCCACGGCCAATCGGCCTGGAAGCCACGTCCAGATTGGTTCTTGAGGCAAGCCTTAAAATACCAAATGTCATTCCCGCGCAGGCGGGAATCCATACTGAGCTGCAACTTGAGGCGCCGAATGGATTCCCGCTTTCGCGGGAATGACAAGCAGGCAAATTACAACTCAGTGATACCGATCAAACTATTTTTCCAACGCCTTCCGCTTCCACAATTCCCACGCCCGGTCGTACCAACTTGGCGTGCCGAGTTTTTCAACTTCGCCTGAATTTAAATAAGTCACGTCGGGGCTGAGCGCCATGGCTTGCGCTTGTAAGCGCGCGTTCATTTGCAGATACACGCTGCGCGCAACCGCTTCGGAAATCGAACTGCCGACAACCACCGCGCCGTGGCCGCGCATCAGCGCTGCGGGTTTGTCCGCAAGCGTGGTGGCAAGCGCCTGGCCGAGCTTAGGCGAACTGATAAGCATGTCGGTGACGCCGCCGGCATCGCGAATTTCGAAAACGGGCACGCCTTTGCCGATAAACGCCGCCATGTGATAAACCGGTTGTAACGGCACTTTGGTGATGGCAAAGGGAATCACCGCCGCGGAGTGATGGTGCACGATAGATTTCACGTCCGGCCGCGCGCGGTAGATTTCGCCGTGAATGTAACGTTCCAGATAGAGCTTGCGTCCGCGCAAATCCACCGCGTTGCCGTCGAGGTCGAGTTCCTTGATGTCTTCCGGCGTCACCAATTCCGGCGCGACGGAACGCGAAATCAAAAACCGCTCGGGATTGGCGGGATGACGCGCGCTGACGTGGCCGTAGCCGTCGACCACGCCTTCGTTGGCGAGGATGTGGTTTGCCGCGACCAAGTCTTCGATGAGCTTAGGGTCGATGGAGCCGGCGGAGGTTGGCTCGGCATGCACCGACAATACGCGGCTAAGCAAAATCCCAGAAGCGAGAAATGAACAAGCCGCTAGAAACTCACGCCGAGATCGCCGGCTATTAGTATTGTATGATTTCACCTGGTCCTCCCACGAGTTTTAATTAGGGAAGCTCTGAATAAGTCCGATTTCGTCGTGGCTCTATGTTTGGCTCACAAAAAATATCTCCTTACATATCATCTATATGCTGCGTCGATATTTTTTGCTCGCGCCTTGCCTCACTTAGAACTTGAACTTATTCAGAGCTTCCTTAGTTGTCATTCCCGCGCAGGCGGGAATCCATTTGGCATTTCAATTTCCGACTCAGTATGGATTCCCGCCTGCGCGGGAATGACAAGGTAGTGTTTCACGGCTAATCCAAATATCGCACCCCACCGCGATTCTTAACCGATTCCTCGTTCCAAAATTTCCGTTCGCTAGCGCGCTTCAATTCTTCCTCGACCGCCATCTCTTTCTCATGCACCAGCTTTAGCTTAGCCGCAACTTCGTCCGCCGCAGACAACGGTATCGACACGATACCATCGCGATCGGCGACGATGATGTCGCCAGGCGAAATCGTCACGCCACCACAACTCACACCGAGGTTCACTTCGCCGGGGCCATTGCGAAACCCCGAATTGGGCGTGAGCCCTCGGGCAAATACCGGCAAGCCGACGCGCAATAGCCCCACGATGTCGCGCACCAAGCCGTCACACACCACGCCGACGACGCCGATTTTCTTTGCCCAATACGCCCAATGGTCGCCGATCACCGCAGCGGTTTCGTCGTTCGTGGTGGCGATGACGATCACGTCGCCCGGCTTAGCGACATCGAGCGCGGCCATCGCGGCGACGTTGTCCATGGGACCGCAGAACGCGGTGATGGCCGAGCCGCAAAAACCAAAGCTCGGGTCGAGCGGTTTAATGCGGTAGTCGAGACAGCCTTTGCCGTTGAAGGCATCGGTGACGTAGCCCGTGGGTTGATTGTGGAACTGCGCGAGGAGTTCGGGTTGTGCGCGAGCAATGTTGCGCCGGATAGTGAGCGCGATGGGATCGCCGATCATGATTTTCTCCTCTAGAATAATTTGGAATGTCGGGTTACGCTTCGCTCACCCAACCTACATTTTATTTGGCCTTGCCAGCAGGCAATACTAGCTTGCCTGCTGGCGAGGCATGGCCTGCGAGGCAGTATCCATGCGCCTTTCAGGCCATCACGATTTTAAAAAAAGGCGATGGTTCTCACTTCCACACTCTCGCGCGGCAACGCGTTCGGCGGCGTGTTCGGATCTTCAAACGCGGTATGCGGCATGAAGCGCGCGCGCTTTTCGTCGGAATCGTAGGTCTTCAGCATTAGCGCTTGCGTTGGTTCCATTTTCGGAAAGTAATACCAACGATGTTGCGGCGAATGGCGCGTGACGTAAATCTCGCCGGTACGCTCGCGATATTTGAGTTCCATGATCAGCCAGTCTTCCGGCGCGACCGATTGCGAATCGCAAACGCCCAGCGGCAACTCTTCGACGCGATTGCGGATCGGTTTCCATACGTTATAAAACGCGACGCGGCGCTTGAGCAATTCTTCCGCTTCATCCGGCAACAAATCACGCACGCGCTGCGGGCCGGACTTCACCGTGTAATCGCTGTGCACCAACATCACGGCGGGGCGATTGAGGGTGGTTTGTTGTTCCGGCTGGCGCATGCGGATGGTGTGATCGAACACCAACACGCGATTGGCGCCGGTATTTTTTTTCACGAAATCGACCACTTGCTCGTAAAAAGTCGACTTCACCGCGGCATCGTCATCGAATTGGTCAAACACCACCGGAAATGGATGGAGTTCAAAACCTTCGCGGTCGAGGGAGAATTCGTTGAGCTTGGGCCAGCCGTCGTGCACTTCCACTTCCTGGGTATCGCCGCCCGGCGGATTCACTTTCGTGCCCGGCTCCGGATCGTAAAAATAGTAATCCGGCGGGACGCCGTTATCCACGGTGTAATTCATTTTCGTGCGAATAATCGAGGTCTAGAGCCATGGCAATTTCCGTCAGTATTTTACTTGTTAGAAAACGAGTATAGCTGCTTTAATTTATTCCTGGTAGAGTGCCCATGGTAGGGCAATCCGGTGGCGCCACCGGCCAAGAAAACATTCAATTAGAGGAGACAAAATGAAACTTTATTACGACCCATGCACGGTGAATTGCCGCAAGGTTCTCGCCGGCTACGATTTACTCGGCATGAAGTACGACACGGTGAAAATCGATTATTTTACGGCGGGCCAAAAATCGCCGGAATACCTCGCCGTCAATCCGAATGCGTCCCTACCCGCCCTCGATGACGACGGCTTTGTATTATGGGAATCGAACGCGATGCTGCAATACGCCGCCGACAAGCTGGGCGCGGAAGCCTATTATCCGAAGGATCTAAAAACCCGCGCCGACATTAATCGCTGGATGCTGTGGGAATCCAATGCGTGGTTCCCGAGCACCTACGTTTACCTGGTGGAAAATGTCGTCAAACCGCTGTTGAAAGCCGAGCCGGATCAAAAAATTCTCGATGCTCAAGCAGAAAATTTCCACAAGCTTGCCGACATTCTCGACAAGCGCCTCGCCAACCAACCGTGGCTCGCGGGCAACAGCGTGACGATTGCAGACATCGCCGTCGCCGCGCCGATTCATTTGCATCCCCATCAAAAATTACCGCTCGATCAACATCCGAATTTAAAACGCTGGATGACCGAGCGAGTGGAAAAATTACCATCGTGGAAAAAAACCGATGCCGCGCCGTATCTTGGTTTCGCCGCGATGTACTAACAATTTGAAGTAAGGTGGATCAAGTCCGCAGGGACGGATCCATGATGCCTCAACATACGGCCCAATAGGAAATGCGCCCTACTATCCGTTCAAGTAGGGCGCGCCAACGGTCTGGCGAAATGACCTCGCGGCAGCAAAGTAAAACACTAGGGCGGGTGCAACCCGCCGAACCACTGACAAACGCCTGCTGTTTCGTTGCAACTTTCGAACTTGGAAACCGCATCGCATTTATGTTGACATTCTATCGTTGGAAGGCGCTTCGCTTTTCCGACCTACGAGCTACGTAGCTCTAATCAGATCCGATTAAAGTAAACATTGATTATGGCATTCCAGCCTCCGTATTTAGTAGCGTCAAAAAACTTGGTCTCATTCCTCGAAGCACTTCGGCATGCGCAAGCTCCTGACAAGGTTAGCGTCCGATTTTTGGAGAAGCTCGGGTTTAAGAGCACCAATGATCGCCTATTCATTCCGCTATTAAAGGCGATGAGTTTCGTTGACGAAGCTGGTAAGCCAACCGCTCGATATCATTCTTTTCTAGACGATACCCAATGGAACAAAGTGCTTGCAGAAGGTGTGCGGGATGCTTACGCAGATTTATTCCGGGTCAATAAAAATGCCGAGTCCCTCGCTAAAGATCAGCTTACAGGCAAAATCAAAAGTCTCGGCGAGGGAAAGCTATCGGCGGCCGTTCTCGCAAACATAGTGAGAACTTTCACGGAGCTCGTCAAAGTTGCGGATTTCTCCGCAGTGCAGACAGCCGAGTCAACGCCAATCGCTTCTGGTGAGCCCGAAGGTCCTGCTCCATCATCCATTTCCACGATTGATAAATCTGCCCCCGTAACCGGGATGGTTGTGACTTCTGAAAGTGCAAATCCATCGCTCGTCTATCGAATTGAAATTGTACTTCCGGCAGTCCGAGATCAGGCAGTTTACGATGCTATATTTCGAAGCGCCCGTGAACACCTGTTTAAGTAGGTCGCTGCGCATGGATCTCTATTCATTTGTTTACCGAGGAGTCCTGGCAGACGAAGCCATAAGACAACGAATTCCGTCGGATGATTCTGCGCCGAAACAATCCGAGCAAGATATTGAAAGGCGCATGCCTCTCAATATTCTCGAAGATGCACACGTTCTCTCGGCAAGGAAAATGTCCTGGGTCTACATCGCAATAGCTGCCTTCGAGAATAGTGTTCGCGCTTTTATCGAGGAACGTTTGCTTGAAAAGGTCGGCGCGGACTGGTGGGACCGCGCAGTCAGTACGGCAATAAAGACGGAGTCGGAGAAACGGAAGAAAGAAGAAGAGCAAATCCGGTGGCATGGTTCGAGAGGAACCTCGCCGCTTTCATACGTTCAGTTAGAGGATTTGTCGCTTCTAATTCAGAATAATCACAATCACTTCAAGGATTTGATTCCGACAGTTGAGTGGGCACGAGAAATATTTCGCACTTTAGCGCGCTCTCGGAATTTCATCATGCACAGCGGTCAGTTGACATTAGCGGATGTCGAACGTGAGCAATGAATATCCGCGATTGGGTTCGCCAAGTCGGCGCGTAGTTTGGAGCGCTGCGTCGGGGCGCAGACCCCGACATAAACATTTGTCGTGCTGCACGTCAGGCTTAGATCTTGCAAAAAAACATCTCTGAACAGCGACAGTTACAGCGTAATGCTCAATTTAAATTGATTTAAGCCGTTTCAAAAAACGCTCCAAGGCTTCCGTCGACCGGGGCAGGCCCCGATTTTTCGAAACTACGCTATGCCGCTTTCCGCACGCGCATTTCGACGTGCATGCCGGCAGCAGTCGCCATGTTAACCAAGGCATCCAGGCCGAACAGGTTGATTTTGCCGCGCATAAGGTCGGAAATGCGCGGTTGCGTGACGCCGAACAGCTTGGCGGCCTGCGCCTGACTAAGGCCGGTGCGCGTGAGATGTTCTTTTAAAGCCATCATTAAGCTTGCACGCAGCTTCATGTTCTCGGCTTCGGCCGCGGTATCTTCAAGGGCGTCCCACACGCTGGCGAATTGATCATTGCTCATTTGCCTAGTTCCTTCAATAAATCGCGATAGCGGCTCTGGGACAAATCCAAATCCAATTTGCTGGTCTTCTGCGTCTTCTTTTGAAAGCAGTGAAGCACATAGATCGCATCGGCGAACTTTGCTACGTAAACAATGCGAAACACACCAGCAACGTCGCGAATCCGAATTTCCTGAACACCCGAACCAATTATAGGCATTGGCTTCCAGTCGTCTGGCTCGTGACCGTGCTGCACTTGGTCGATTTGGTAACCCGCCTCGCGCCGCGCCAATGCTGGAAAAGCCCGCAAATCATCAAGCGCGCTACCTCTGAACTGAACGGGCTTGAGATTCACCATTCGTCAATTATACAAAAATCTGTATAAATCTACAAAACTAAAACTCACTTCGTCTTACGTTCGGCGCAGCTCACTTTTCTTGCACTTCGAGTATGGCCAGCAGAGTGCGGACGGGCTTCGGAATCGCAGCCTTCAGTGCATCGTCGATCGATAACCACAGCACGCCGGGCTCCGCGGCGCGCGACAATTTTTTCTGAACGGTTATGAGTTGCGGTGTGATGTTCAGTTTGAAATGGGTGAAGCCGTGTTGCAAAACATCCCAGGGCTTTAGTGGTTTGGTTTCTAA
This sequence comes from uncultured Pseudomonadota bacterium, assembly GCA_963714525.1. GTDB lineage: Bacteria > Pseudomonadota > Gammaproteobacteria > Burkholderiales > JALYOK01 > JALYOK01. Next base: position 59,338 of record CAVQPB010000006.1, on the reverse strand, counting down.
TCCGAAACGCTCGCGACAAACGTCGCGCGCACTCGCGCCATTGACCAACTCAGGAAAACACCACATGCCTGCCCATACACCGGTGGGTGGGCGTTTCTCCAATAGCACTTCGCCTGCATAGGTGATGATTAACATCGTTGTTGCTTTTTCGGGGACGGCTTTCTTCGGGCGAGGCGACGGCAATTCTTGTATACGGCTGTCGCGTTTCGCGACACAGGAATCTTCCACGGGACATGCAAGACACAACGGTCGCGTGCGCAAGCAAACGGTCGCGCCTAAATCCATCGAGCCTTGGGTATAAGCTTCGACATTTTCTTTCGGTAGCGCTTCGGTGGCGGCGTTCCATAGTTTCGTTTCGACTTTTTTGTCGCCTGGGAAACCATCGATACCGAAATGCCGCGCGAACACTCGCTTTACGTTGCCGTCTAGAATGGCCTGCCGTTCGCCGAAGGCAAACGCGCTGATCGCCGCCGCCGTGGATCGGCCGATGCCGGGCAACGCTAAAATGTCATGGATTGCTTTAGGAAATTCGCCGCCAAATTTTTCGTCGACTATCTGCGCGGCACGCAGTAAATTTCTACCGCGCGAGTAGTAACCCAAGCCGCTCCACAGCACGAGCACTTCATCTTCGGCTGCATGCGCCAAGTCACGAAGCGTCGGAAACTTTTCCAAGAAACGCGCGTAGTAAGGAATAACGGTAGCGACTTGAGTCTGTTGCAACATGATTTCCGACAACCAAATTCGGTATGGGTCGCGCGTGTTTTGCCACGGGAGGTCGTGACGGCCATGACGTTTTTGCCAGGCGACGATGCGGGTGGAAAAATCTGCCTTCGTCACGGTTTGGATTTTTTCGTGCTCACGCTTTCCATGTCGATCCGCACATTGCGCGCTTTCGTGCCGGCACTTTTCAGAAGGCCGATCTTGATCACGCCATCGATTTTGAGCGGTTTGAGGAAAGTGAGATCGAGGTTGGTGGGCGGCGTTTTCTTTTGTTTCGGCTTTGCCGTATCCGGCTTCGCCGCCGAGGGAAAGTAACGATCGAGATCCAGTTGATCGAGGCTCGCATCGATTCGATAGGCGGGATCGGCCCAACCGCTGATGCCGAATGCGCCCTGGAATTTGCTTTGATCCAATCCGGCTTTAAGAATAAATCGCGCTTGCTCGTTCGCGAGATCGACTTTGCCCGTGCCATTCAAGTTCAAATTGAATGGTTTCGCCGCTTTGCTTGCCCCGATCCAGCTTATCTTGCCGGAGAGTTTCGGTAGCTCGGCGAGTTGCTGCGCAAAGTCCATCTGCACCGGCGAAGTGAGATTCGCTTGCCATTTCCCGCTTGGGTTGTAGCCGCTTGCTTTGATCGCAACGCCTTTTGCCGCGACCTGCTCGGTCTTGTTCGATGCCTCAAGATCCGCATGGATACTGGCTTCCAGGGCACTATCGGGCCACGTGAAACTGGTCTGTAAATCGATCGTGGGAATCGTGCCGCCATACTCACGCCAGTTACCTTGCACCGGCACGCTGACTTTGCCGGTCGTTTCAGCGCCCGCGAGGGAGCCTGACCAATCCCCTTGCAGTGCATCCACAGAGAAACTACCGTTGGTAATATTTCCATAGAACGGCGCACGCCATTTGCCCGCGAGCTGGTCTGATTCGTTTTGCATGCGCCAATCGCCGTTGAGTTGCATGGCTTCGAGGTCGCCGGTCTTTAGATCGAGTGCGATCGGTCCCGTTGCGCTCGCATCCACGATCATTCGATCGCGCGACGTTTTGCTGGTTAACGTCAGCGTCGGCAATGTAACGAGCTGTTGCGCGAGATCCATGGTCAGCGCGCCGTTAAGCTCGCCGGTGGAATGTAATGGCTGTTGATCGAAAGAGAAATTCAGTTTGAAGTTTGGCGCATCGACCTTGTTGTTCGCGTTAACCACGGTGGGAATAACCGCGCTCAAAGCGATTTTTCTGGTGGCGTCATCGAGTTTAAACTGCGTCGTCAACTCATCGATCGCAACTTTGTTCGGCTCCGATGTGAGCCGTGGCGACGCAAATTCGCCGTGTAGGGTTTGCGTGCCGGCGCGTCCATCGATACTCGCCTTCGCTGCTTGAACGTTGAATTTATTCTGCCCAAGGTCCGCGTCGATATTGGCTCCGAGGCTGATCGTAACAGGCTTCACGCTAGCCACTTCGCCTTGTGCTTGAATTTTTAGGGCATTCATTTGATAGCGTTTGCGCTGCAAATCAAACGTTAGTTGGCTGGTAAGTTGCGTTTGCAATGCCGCCGCCGGATTATCGACGGCGAGCGAGAACTGCGCGCGAACCGGTGTTACCACGTTATCGGTCAAGCGTCCCGTTGTGACCTGCAAATTAGTCAGTTGCATCTTGCGTTGCGTCAGTTCGTCGTCGAAGCGCAGCGTGCCATTTTTGATGGTGACTCCGGCAAGATCGAAGCGCAGCGCGGAGGGTGAGTCATCTTTGGGCAGCAAATCGTCGAAGTTAGTGGCGCCGTTGGCATAGCGTTTTAACGCCACGCTAAAGTTACCGATCTCCACTTGATCGAGAATCACCTGGCTGCGAAGCAATGGCCAAGGCCGCAACGAAAGTTTGACGGCTTCGATCGTCGCAAACGGTTGCTTGGAATCTTTCTCATTCAGAACGGCACGATCGAGTTCGACCCGTAATTTCGGCAACAATTTCAACCGCAGATCGCCTGGGATCAAAAACTCCCGGCCGGTCTTTTCCTTCACCATGGCGGCGATCCTGGCGCGATGCGAATTGGCGTCGAAGGTCGCAACGAAAAAAACTGCGAACGCCAGCAGCAGTAACAACAGCAACGCCATGCCGATGGCTAACCATCGCCATGGCGTTCGGGTTGGGGATCCGAATACCCGCCTCATTCCCTGCGCAAATAGGTAAGCAACTCGTACGGACCTTGGGACCGGAATTGGGTTACGCCGTTTTCACGTAGTGTTTTTTCGAGCGCAGGCGAAATTTCGCCCAGCGCGGCTTCGCATACCGCTTCGATCAAAATTACCCAATCCGCCGCGCTATCCCGTTGCGGGCGCAGCGCTGCCTCGGGATTGGGTTGATCGGTAATGGCCGCGTCGCAATGCCAAAGTTGCACTCTCACGCAGCCCAAGTGGGATGCGGCTTCCGGCAATGCCTTGCCTGAGAGCCAAGCGGGGAGCGCTTCTTCAGCCTGCTCCATGGAAAACGTGATGCTTTGCGCCACGCCGCCGATACCGTGGCCAACGTTCGCGATCACTCGACACGCGCAACGCCGCGTTGTAACGAACCACGGCATCACGCGACGGGTCCAGTCGCTCGGATTCGCCAAACGTTCGAGGTAGGGCGCGGACGCCAAAACGTCGGCGGTTTCCGTCTCGTAATAGGTCAAATACTTAGGCGAGCCGGCGCCCGCGTAACGGCGCACGTTGCAAAAGCCCGGGATCGCGAGGCGCTCGGGCAAATGCTCTTCGTTGTACCACGAGTTAAATTCCGTCTCGTGTTCCGCGACCACATCGGTCCACACCACTAACACACCCGCGGAAAATTTCACTGACATCGACTACCGATCCTATGCGTTCGACCCATAGGCAACAGTATACCGACCCGTCGCGCGAGCTCGTTAGCGCGGTACAATCTAGGAAGCTCTGATTAATTCCGATTTCGTCGCGATACTACGTTACGAACAAAAAATATCTCCTCACATATCACCAATATGCTGCGTCGATATTTTTTGCTCGCGCCTTGTCTCGCTTAGAACTCGAAATAAATCAGAGCTTCCTAAGACGAATAGGACCGGTACTTTCGATGAAGATTCTGCTGTTACAGGGCGCAAACATGAGTTACCTAGGTCGTCGTCAGCCGGAATTCTACGGCACGACGAGCGCGGCGGAACTCGACGCTATGCTGCTAACTTATGCAAGAGACGGCGGCTTCGAGCTGGAAATTTTTTACAGCAATATCGAAGGCGAGGCCATTAATCGCTTATACCGCGCGGTGGACGAAGGCTTCGATGGCTTGGTCATGAACCCGGCGGGTTTTGGTTACGCCGGTTACGCGCTCAAGGATTGTTTGGCGGCGCTGCCGTTTCCATACATCGAAGTACATATGACCAATATCGAACAACGCGGCATCCAGCCCGTCACTCGCGAAGTCGCGAAGGGCGTGATCTTTGGCTTCGGCATACAGTCGTACTTTTTGGGGCTGGATGCGATGCGCGGTTTGCTCAATCGATCGTCATAACGACCTTACCCTGGGCGCTGCGTTTCACGTGGGCGAACGCTTCACGAAATTGTGTCATCGGGTAAGTCGCGACGATCGGTGGTTTGATTTTCCCTGCTGTGTGAAGTGCAAATAATTCTTGCTGGACAGCGCTAAATGTTTCGGGATCGCGATCGCGGTAGTCGCTGATTTGTAAGCCCGTCACCGTGATATTTTTAACCAACAAATAATTTGCTTTTATTTCGGGAATACGACCCGACATGAAACCCACGACGACGAGTCGCCCGCACCACGCGAGCGCGCGCAGGCTGGCGTCGAACACGTCGCCGCCGACGGGGTCGATAATGACATCGGCGCCGTGTCCGTTGGTTATTTCGCGTACTTGATCGCGTAAGGAATTTTTAAGGTCCGGCCAGTCGAGCCGAACGAGGTGATCCGCGCCTTGATGCAACGCCAGCCTCGCTTGCGCATCGCCGCGCACCCCCGCGATGACCTTTGCGCCGTGGGCCTTGGCAAGTTGCAGAGCGGCGATTCCCACCGTCCCCGACGCGCCGTTCACTAGCACCCATTCACGCGGCTGCCAGCGGCCGCGTTCGAATAGGGCGTAGTGGGCGGTTTGATACATCACGCCCATGGCGGCCGCATCGCTGAAGGAAATGGAATCCGGAACGGGGTAGCAATTCGTAGCAGGGGCGACGACTCGTTCGGCGCAGGCGCCGTATTCGACCAGCGCCATCGCGCGAGCGCCGGGTTTCAGGTGCGATACTTGCGCGCCGGTGGATTTCACCACGCCAGCGAGTTCCTTGCCGGGGCTAAACGGCAACGGCGGCAAGACTTGATACTTACCCTCAATCACCAATAGGTCGGGGAAGTTTAATCCGATGGCGCGGGTTTCGATAAGTACTTCATTGTCGCCCGGCGTCGGCTCCTGGATTTCCTCCGGCGAGAGATGGTCGATGCGGCCGATTTCCTTGAGAACTAATGCGCGCATGAATGCTACTTTAGCAAATTGTTACTAGTTCCTAATGTTGGAAATTTCTGTTCGGTCTCGAGCGCCCGAAATTCCATTGCCACCGGCGTGTGTAGCGCGGGAATGCTTCGGCCACCGACATTAAGCGTGCGCGCTAATAGACCGCGCGACACGAAATGAGGATCCTGGGTCGCCTCTTCGATGGTCTTCACGATACAGCAACAGATGTCTTTGCCGGCGAAGCGCTCAGCCCACACTGCCGCCGTGTCTTTCGCGATGATGGCAGCGACGCCGCGTTTGGTCGCTGCGCCGTCGACTCGATCGTCGCGCAACGCTTGATCCAAACCGATCAACGCGCAAAAGTTCTCCCAGAATTTTTGTTCCAGCGGCGCGGCGGCGACGAACTTGTCGTCGGCGGTACGATAAATTTGATAGCGCGAGCTGCCGCCCGCAATCAATCCGCCGCCGGGCTTGGGCCAACGTCCGGACGCGTAGCCTTCGCCCATGGCCCAATATAAAAATGTGAACATGTTATCGCTCATGGACACATCGATCTTACAGCCGACACCGGTTTGATCGCGCTGCCGCAAGGCGAGCAGTACATTGATAACCGCTGGATAAGCGCCGCCGGCAATATCGGCGATCAGCGCCGGCGGCACGACCGGCGCGCCATTGCCATCGGCAGCGATGGCCAGCAGACCGGATTCGGCGACGTAGTTCAAATCGTGGGCGGCGATTTGCGCTTTCGGCCCGGTCTGACCATAACCTGTGATAGCGCAATAGATAATGCGCGGATTAATGGCCTTCAATGCATCGTAGCCCAAGCCCAAACGATCCATGACACCAGGTCGAAATTGCTCGATCACGACATCGGCGCTCTCGATCAGGGGTTTAAGTTTTTCGACCGAGCCCGGCGCTTTCAGATCGATGGCGAGGCTTCGTTTGCCGGCATTGAGCAAGCCGAAATTCACGCTCTCGTCGCCGATTTTTGGTTGATAACCGCGCATTTCTTCGCCGTTCGGCCGTTCGATTTTGATGACGTCGGCGCCTGCATCGACGAGGAGCAGGGTCGCCATCGGGCCGGGGAGCAAAGTGCTGAAATCTAGAACGCGAATCCCTTGTAATGGTTGCATTATTTTCCTTGTCGTAGTTTTGCCACGCGGGCGCGGCGTGCCGGCGCGTAGGCTGATTCGCCATAGGCCTCGAATAGCGTTTGGCTCACATCGAAATGATGCGCCAATCCGGTGCGCTCCAGCAACGCGATTGGACCTTCCGGATATCCCAGACCCAGTTTCAATGTCGTATCGAGGTCGTCCGCCGTTGCTAAGCCCTCGTCGAGACGGCGTAGTGCCGCATTGTAGTAAGGGCGAACCAAGCGATCGATGATGCGGCCGGCGAAGTCAAAGCAAATAGCAACGTGTAAACCGGCCTGAGCGAAGATTTGGCTCGCGGCGTCGAGGGCGCGGGCTTCGGTTTGCGGCTGGCGCACCAGTTCGACCAGATTCGACGGCTCACCCATCGCCTAGGCGAAAGCGCGCAAAGCCCAAGACGTTGCCGCCTTCCAGGCCTCGGCTTTCGCCTGTATAGACGCCCAGGCATTCGCTTTCTAGCTCAACTAACACCACGGTTTTGGCTGCGCGATCCGGCAGCGTTGTCAGTGCGTCTCCCGCGTCAGTTCCGATAATCACGACCCCATGGCCCGATTCAACCGCGTTAGAAATCAACGGGTGTTCAGACGGAAAAGACGGGCTGATGCCCGCTTTAACGATCGAATATTTCATGACTCAGCCACCGATCATCGCTTGGTTCTCATAGGTGTAAAATCCGCGTCCCGTCTTTCGCCCAAGATGACCGGCCGCGATCATGCGCTTGACCAGCGGCGGGCAGGCGTTGCGCGGTTCGTTGGTCGCACCGTATAGCGCGTCGCACAACAGTAACTGCGTGTCGAGTCCGACGAGGTCGAGCAATTCCAATGGTCCCATCGGATAGCCGAGGCCGGATTTAACGGCGCGATCGATATCCGCAGGCTCCGCGACGCCCGATTCCACTAGGCGAATTGCGTCGTTATTGAACGGCACTAGAAAATAATTCAGAATAAAGCCGGGATTGTCCTTGGTCTTAACCGGCTTTTGGCCGAGCGCGAGGCAGCATTGCCACGCCTTTGAAAAAGATTCGTCGCCGGTCTTCAGGCCCGGCGACATTTCCACCAGTTTCATGAGTTGAGCCGGCAAACAAAAATGCATGCCGACCACGCGGTCGTCGCGGCCTGAGCCCGCCGCGATTTCCGTGATCGAGAGCGTCGACGTGTTCGATGCGAATAGTGTGTGCGCCGGGCAGATTTTGTTTAACAAAGCGAACAGACCGTGTTTTACCTTAAGATCTTCGAACACCGCTTCGATGACCAAATCGCATTGCGCCAAGTCGTCGGCTCGGGTTGTTCCGATCAGGTTTCCCATGATGGACTCGACTTGCTCGGCGGTGAGTTTTCCCTTCTCGATAGATTTGGCAAAAAATCCTTGGGTTTGCTTGCGCGCTTTGTCCAACGTATCGGGACGCTCATCGAACACCACGGTGCGAAAGCCCGCACGCGCGGCGACGATGGCGATGCCGGCGCCCATGGTGCCGCAACCCGCTACGCCAATGGTTTTAATATCCATGCTATTTCTCGATGAAACTTTTGCCGATAAACTGGCGATGGATCTGATTGGTGCCTTCCCAAATTTGGGTGATCTTCGCGTCGCGCATCAGCCGCTCGACGCGGTAATCCTTGCAATAGCCGTAGCCCCCGTACAACTGCACCGCTTCAGTCGCAATGCGCATGGCGAGATCCGAGGCACGCATTTTCAACATCGAGGCCTCGACGCCGAAATCTGTTTCGCCGCGATCGATCAGTCCCGCGACGTGCCACAGCCAGGCTTCGCATTGGGCAAGTTCGGTCGCGAGATCGGCTATTAAAAATTGCACGCCTTGAAACTCGAGGATTTTCCGGCCCGATTGGCTGCGTTCGTTGATATAGTCGACCGCGTCCTCGAACGCGGCGCGAGCAATACCCAAGGCGTGCGCGGCGACGCTGGGTCGAGACCGGTTCAGCGAAGCCAACAGAATGTCGAGCCCCGCACCGGGCGCGCCGAGCAGATTCGCGCGCGGCACTTTGCACCCATCGAATGCGAGGGAGGCTGTACTCGACGCGCGGTGCCCCATCTTGTCTTCGATTCCCACGACTTTAAGTCCCGGGGTATTTTTCTCGACTAAAATCGCCGAGATCGACGCTTTACTGTCGTCGATTTCGCTCCATTTCCCGAATACCAACAGTAGATCCGCGACATCGCCATTGGTGATGAAAGTTTTACCGCCTTCGACAACGATGTTATCGCCGCTCGGCATGAATTGGGTTTTCATGGCTGTGGCGTCGGAGCCGGCGGCGGGTTCGGTGATCGCCAAGGACGCAAGCCCGCCGTTCGCGATGTTCGGGAGCAGCCTGCGCTTTTGTTCCTCGTTGCCGAAATCGACCAGCGGCTTGGTTGCATGAAAATTCGTGGCCCAGATGATGCCCGTCGAGGCGCAGGCTTTGCTGATCTCGCGCACGCATCCTAGGTAGGCCGCGAAGGACACGGGTGCGCCGCCGTAAGCCTCGGGAACAAACATCCCGTTCAAGCCCAGCGCGTTGATGGCTTTGACGTTGTGCCAGGGAAATTCGGCGCCGCGGTCGTAGGCTTGCGCGCGCGGCGCGATCTCGTCGCGGGCCAGAGCGCGCACGCTGTCAAGCAGCGCCCGTTCCTCCATGCTAAACGCGGGCGTGCTATCGAGGCGGTCGAACACATTCATCGGTCGTTGAACCGGGCTTTACGTTTTTCCAAGAACGCCGTCATGCCTTCGTTCGCATCTTGGGTTTGGTAAGCTTGCGTCGCAATATTCGCCTCGATTGCTAGCCCTTGATCGAGCGTGCTCTCGAGCGCGGCGCGTACCGCCTTGCGCGCGAAGCGCGAAGTGGCCAGGCTATTTCCGCTAAAACCGCGCGCAAACTGGACGCCGGCATCGAGCAAATCGCCATCGACCAGGCGATCCACCAGACCCCAGCGCTCCGCTTCCTCCGCGTTCACCGCACGCCCCGACAAAATCACGTCCAGCGCGCGGGCCTCGCCGATCAATCGCGGTAGGCGTTGAGTCCCGCCATAGCCGGGTATGAGCCCGAGCTTGATTTCCGGCAGCGCCAATTTCGCGTTGCGCGTTGCAAGGCGGAAGGTGCAAGCCAAGGCCAATTCCAGGCCGCCGCCGAAAGCATAGCCATTGATTAATGCCATGGACGGAATCGGCAAGCTATCGAGTTTCGCAAAGATTTCCTGGCCGAGCCGGGCGCCGGCGTGTTGCTCCGTCGCGGACCGGCCCATCAATTCTTTAATATCGGCGCCGGCGCAAAAGGCTTTCTCCCCCGCGCCGAGGATGAACAGCGTCCTCGCGTCGCTCGCGGCGGCGCGATCGATCGCGGCGCCCAGGTCGCGAATAATAGCGAACGATAGCGCGTTCAGCGCCTCGGGCCGGTTCAGCGTGATGAGCGCGAATTCTTCGATGCGGGTTAATTCGACGGCCATCGCTTACGCCTGCTTCACTTTGCCAGGATCGACCCAACGCACCGCCACCGGCTGGATGCGCCCGCTCTTGGCCCATTCCAGCAATTCGCGCTTCAGCACTTTGCCGCTCGGGGTAAGCGGAAACGCGTCGAGCTGGATGAAATATTCCGGCATGTCGAATTTCGATAATCCGCAATGATTCAGGTGTTCCAGAACCACGTAGGCATCGAGCGGCGCACCGTCGCGAGCGATGACCGCCAGGCATACTTTTTCGCCGAGCCGGGTGTCCGCTATAGGAAATGCCGCAGCCTTTTGCACCTGGGGATGACAATGGGCGAGGTCTTCGATGCGCGCCGGGTAAATATTGTGTCCGCCGCGGATGATGAGATCTTTCTTGCGGCCGACGAAATGCAAATTACCCTGGGCGTCGAGCCAACCGAGGTCCCCGCTCATTAAGTATCCCTGGCGATTGAACGAGCTCTCAGTGGCGTTCTGGTTATCGAAATAGCCCAACATCAGCATGGCGCCGCGGCCGCCGATCTCGCCCACCTCACCGGCATTCGCCTCCATTTCTAGATGGTCTTGGCTAAAAATTTTCACTTCGTAAGCGTCGCAGGAACGGCCACAGGTGTTGACGATGGTATCGGGATTGTCCGTCGGGCGAGTGTACTGGTGGGAACCGTTTTCGGTCATGCCGTAGACGTTTTGCGGCAACGTGCCTTGGTCGAGAAACGTCCGGGCGGTTTCCGCCGGTATCGCTGCGCCGGCGATGTAAAACACCTTGACCTTGCCGAGCCGCGGTAAACCCCTCTGGTTCATGGCGGCTTGGATATCGATGGCGTGGGTCGGCACGCCCAGAACATACGTCGCACCGCTTTCCAACACCCAATCGAGTGCTGATATACCCGACGGCGGATCGTTCACCACCAGTTCGCAGCCCGCGATCAGACTTTGTTCCAGCGCGACCGTGCCGATGTGGTGGCTCATGGGGCTCAAGCTCAATATGACTGTATTGGCGTTGTGCCGCCAGTCCTTTACCATGTCGCGGCCGTTGGCCAGCAAGGTATTGTCGGAATGCATCACGCCCTTGGGTTTGCCGGTAGTTCCCGAGGTAAATGCAATGTAGACAACTTTGTCCGGATTCAGCACAGGCTGCGAACCAGGGTGGGCGCGGCCCTCAGGCACGGGAAAAGCCGCGCCCAGCTTGGCTTGCAGGCCATTTATGGCCGAAGACGCTTGATAGATGCGCTTCATGGCGGGTAACTCGCCCGCGAGGGTGACGATGTTTTGCGTTTTACTATCGGCGCCGTGACCGATTTGCGTCACGAGTGCCGATGCCCGAACGTCGCGCAACAAATCGACGATTTCGGCAGCGGTGTAATTTTGGTGTAACGAGGCATTACATACATAGCCGTTGCGCGAGCAGGCCAGAAATGTAACTACGCTTTCGACTCTATTCGGGAGCCAAATCGAGACCCGGCCGCCGGGTGGGACACCCGCTTGATCCAGATCCCAGGCGACCGCATCCACCCAATCTTTGAGTTGTCGCCAGGTTAGCCGATGTCGGCTATCGCGCAGGGCATAAGCGTCGGGACGCTCGCCGGCATGTTTGGCCAGCAAGCTATAAAGTGTGTCGCCGCGCCATAAACCTTGTTCATAAAATCCGCGTGCAAGGCCGGGATCGTGCAAAGTAAGAATCATTTAATGGCCGAACTTATCGGAATCGGGTTTGCGCTTTTCGCGAAACGAGGCGTTCAATTCCTTCGCCTCGTCGGAATGCAGATACAGCGGCAGTAACACATCGTGGGACAGCCTCGCCAAGCCGGACACGCCGCCGTGGCGGGCGTTGAAGGCCGCTTTTACCGCCGCGAGCGCGAACGCTCCGCGCTCGGCGATTTCCAGGGCAAACTTTTTCGTCTCTGCCGCGAGCTGGTCGTCCGGCACGATTTTGTTGATCAGCCCCATTGCGAGCGCCTCTTGCGCGCTGATCTTGGGGTTACGAAACCACAGCTCCTTGGCTTTCTTTTTGCCGACGATGTCCTCCAAATACCAAGTGCCGTAGCCGGCGTCGAAACTGCCCATCATCGGGCCGACCTGACGGAACACCGCGCTCGCTTTGGCGATGGTGAGATCGCACAGCATTTGCAACACGTTGCCGCCGCCAACCGCGAAACCGTTCACCGAGGCGATAACCGGCTTTTGCAGCCGTTCGATGCTTTCGTAAATTTCCAACGTCGGCAACACGCCCGCATAAAGGAGCGACTCTTCCATGCCGTCCTTGCGCCCGCCGATGCAGAAAAACTTGTCGCCGGCGCCAGTGATGACTAACACACGGGTTCGCGTTTCGCGCCGGATGGCGTTGATGCAGTCGCGAATTTCATGGCACATGGCCACGTTAAACATATTGCCGTCGTCGGGACGGTTCAAGGTTAACGTGCCGACCGGGCCTTCCTCTAAATATTGGATTGTTTCGAATGTCATCGGCGTTCGACATTTGGGTGACAAGCTATTGTCCCCAATCTCGCCGGAAAAAGATAGGCGCGGCGTCGGTGACTCAACCCATTGAAAAATAAGATGAAGTAGTTTTGCTATCCACCTTGCGCGACAATGAAATTTTTCTGAAAGAGTCTTTGCGCGGCAGCAAAAATGATCTATACCACAAATAGAATTCTTACAACCGCAGAATTCAACCATACCGCCGTCAGCGGAGCAGTAACCGCTTCATCCAACGCTTTCCCAAAATCGATAAATGGCCTACGTCACGCAAAACCCTGTCAACGGGGCGATCCTCAAGAGTTTTCCAACCTGGGATCGCGCGAAGTTAACATCCGTATTGGAACGAGTCGGACGCGCCCAGCGCGCTTGGGCGACGACCTCGTTTGAAGAACGCGCCGATCTGTTGACCCGGGTCGCGACGCGATTGCGGCGCAAACGGGACGATTATGCGGCGCTGATTACGTTGGAAATGGGAAAACTCGTGCGCGAAGCCCGTGCCGAAGTCGAAAAATCGGCGCTGACTTGCGACTACTACGCAGTGCATGCCGAGCCTTTCCTCGAAGAAGAGTTGATCCGCACCGATGCGGGCCGCAGCTATGTTACCTATTTACCCCTGGGCACGGTGCTCGGCATCATGCCGTGGAATTTTCCCTTTTGGCAGGTGTTTCGCTTCGCCGCGCCGGCGCTCATGGCCGGCAATGCGTGCCTGCTCAAACACGCGTCCAACGTCCCGCAATGCGCGGAGACCATCGAAGCCATATTCCGCGATGCCGGGTTGCCGGAGCATCTATTTACCACGTTGTTCGTCGACGCGGACGAGATCGCCGAAGTTATCGCCAGCCCCCACGTGCAAGCAGTCACACTCACGGGATCGGAAGCGGCAGGCCGTAAGGTCGGCGCCCTGGCGGGCCAGCACCTGAAAAAATGCGTGCTCGAACTCGGCGGTTCCGATCCATTTATTGTGCTCCACGATGCTGATGTCGAACTCGCCGTCGAGCAAGCGGTGGCGTCGCGCTACCTTAATTGCGGCCAATCGTGCATCGCCGCGAAGCGCTTTATCGTTGTCCCGGAAATCGCCGATCAATTTGTCCAGTTAATGCGCGAGCGGGCGATGGGACTCAAGTCCGGCGACCCCAGCAGCGAAGGCGTGCACCTGGGTCCCATGGCCAAACGCGAAATTCGCGACGAATTGCAAGGACAAGTCGACGACGCTATCAAACACGGCGCTACGGTGCTGCTCGGCTGCGAACCCCCGCCCGGCACGGGCAGCTATTATCCGGCGTCCATCCTGGATAAAGTTACACCCGCCATGCGCGTCTACCGCGAAGAAGTGTTCGGGCCGGTGGCAATGATTATGCGTGCCGCGGATGAAGCGGATGCAATACGCATCGCAAACGATAGCGTCTACGGCCTCGCCTCCAGCATCTGGAGCAAAGACTACGATCGCGCCGAGCGCCTATCGGAGCAAATCCAAGCGGGCGCGAGTTTCATCAACGGCATGGTGCGTTCCGATCCACGCTTGCCCTTCGGCGGCATCAAAGCCTCCGGCTTCGGCCGCGAACTGTCCTACCACGGCATTCGCGAATTCACCAATGCCAAAACCGTCTGGATACGCGAATCCGACAACAGCATTGAACGCCGCCAGCAACAAGAGCGCCGTCGCAACGAGCGGCGCGGCCTAGAAAACATCATCGAACTAGAGAAGTAGATTGCACAAACAGCATCGCCAAGAGCCGCATGGATACTGGCTCTTGGCGATGCCTGACCTAAGCGTCGCGCCCCGCCTGCCTCCTGGCAGGCATCAACTCAAGAACAGCTTGTACGCTGGGTTCTGGCTTTCATCCCAATACTCGTAACCTAACTCGCTTAAGAAGCGCTGGAACGCGCGGTTTTGCCCGGGCGGGACTTGGATGCCGACCAGCACGCGGCCGTAATTGGCGCCGTGGTTGCGATAGTGAAACAGGCTAATGTTCCAGTCGTGGCCCATGGTGGAGAGAAACCTCATCAGCGCACCGGGCCGTTCGGGGAATTCGAAACGATACAGGCGCTCGTGCTTGACGCCGGGCGCGCGGCCGCCGACCAAATGCCGCACGTGCAGCTTGGCCATTTCGTTATCGGTTAAATCCAAGGTTTGAATTTTGTTGCGCTTCAGCGTCGCGAGAATTTTTTCTTTTTCTGCGCGGCTCGCTACTTCCAGCCCGGCGAAAACGTGGGCTTCTCTTGCATCGGAATAGCGATAGTTAAATTCCGTCACGTTGCGGCTGCCGATGAGTTCGCAAAAGCGTTTGAAGCTGCCGGGCGTTTCCGGGATGGTCGCGGCGAACACCGCTTCGCGCTCCTCGCCGAGTTCAGCGCGTTCGGCGACGAAACGCAAGCGATCGAAATTCATGTTCGCGCCGCACAGGACCGTGCCCAATGTCGCGCCGCGGATGCCGGTGATTTCGACATATTTTTTTGCGCCCGCCACGCCCAGCGCGCCGGATGGCTCGACGATCGATCGCGTATCCTGAAAAATATCCTTCATCGCCGCGCAGATCTCGTCGGTATCCACCAGAATCACGTCGTCAACATATTGCTGCGCCAAGCGAAAGGTTTCCTTGCCGACTTGCTTGACGGCAACGCCGTCGGCAAACAAGCCCACGTGGGCGAGCGCCACCCGCCGGCCCGCTTTGAGCGACTGCGCCATGGCGTCGGAATCCTCGGGTTGAACGCCGATAATCTTGATCTCCGGCCGCAGGCGTTTGACATAAGCGGCAATCCCCGCAATCAAACCGCCGCCCCCGATCGCAATAAACAACGCATGTATCGGCTCGCGGCATTGGCGCAGAATTTCCATGGCGATGGTGCCTTGGCCGGCGATGACGTCGGGATCGTCGTAGGGATGTATGAAAGTGAGGTTGCGTTTTTTGCCGAGGGTGAGGGCGTGGATGTAAGCCTCGCTATAGGATTCGCCCTGCAAAATCACCTGAGCGCCGCGGCCAGTCACCGCGGCGATCTTTATCTGCGGTGTGGTGATGGGCATGACGATGGTCACCGCCGTACCCAATCGCTGCGCCGCCAGCGCCACGCCCTGCGCGTGATTGCCCGCGGAAGCAGCAATGACGCCGCGTTTCAGCTCATTACCCGTGAGCTTGGACATTTTGTTGTAGGCGCCGCGCAGCTTGAACGAAAACACCGGCTGCAAATCCTCACGCTTGAGCAGCAGCTTATTATTTAGGCGCTGCGACAAACTCGCGGCGACGTCGAGCGGGCTTTCGATGGCCACATCGTAGACGTTGGCGTTGAGGATTTTTTCTAGGTAGTCGATTTTCATTTCGGATTTGCAGCGATCTGCGCAGATTTTTGCGAGCTTATCAGAGTTTCCCAAGGCTAACGGCAATTGTATATTCCCGTGCTTGGGTTTATTCTCCAAGTTAGCAACTACTTATACGCACGAGAACATGTCGCAAGACGACTTAAAACAACAGGTGGCCAAGGCTGCATTAGACTACGTGACGCACAACGCTATCGTCGGCGTGGGCACGGGTTCGACGGCGAATTTTTTCGTCGCCGAATTGGCCAAGATTAAGCACAAAATAGACGGTTGTGTCGCCAGTTCGGAACGAACCGCGGCGTTGCTCAAGCAGGCTGGCATCCATGTATTCGATCTCAATAGCGTCCACGACATGCCGATCTATGTCGACGGCGCCGACGAAGTCACGCAGCATTTGCACATGATCAAAGGCGGTGGCGGCGCGCTCACGCGGGAGAAAATCGTCGCGGCGGTGGCGACTAAGTTCATTTGCATCGCCGACGAAAGCAAACTGGTCGACGTGCTGGGGAAATTTCCGCTGCCGGTCGAAGTGATTCCCATGGCGCGCAGCTACGTCGGCCGCGAAATGGTGAAGCTCGGCGGATCGCCTGCCCTGCGGGAAGCTTATAAGACCGATAACGGTAATTTGATTATCGATGTTTACGATCTAAAAATAAGTAATCCGGTGGAACTGGAATCGGCGATCAACCAGATTCCCGGCGTCGTCACCTGCGGAATTTTTGCCCGCCGGCCGGCGGACGTGTTGTTGTTGGGAACCAGCCAAGGCCTCAAGACACTAACAAATTAGGGGAGGTTTGATTTATTTCGAGTTCTAAGCGAGACGAGGCGTGAACGAAAAAGTATCGACGACAGCATACTGATAATATGTAAGGAGGTATTTTTCGTGAACAACGATGTATCGCGACGAAATCGGAATTAATCAGACTTTCCCTAGTGCCTCGTCACAAAACTGTAACCTTGATCGCGTAAGTTCTTGTAGCAATATGGAGAATCAAACTTGACTCAAACCGAACATATCTCCAAACAATTCGATGCCGACTTGGAACGGCTGCGTGCCAGCGTGCTACAAATGGGCGGGCTGGTGGAGCAACAAATCGAACAGGCGCTGCACGCCCTAACCAGCGGCGACATTCGCCTTGCGGATCAAGTCGTCGAAAAAGATCATCACGTCAATGCGCTGGAAGTCGCCATCGACGAGGACTGCAACCACATCATCGCCCGCCGCCAACCGGCCGCCGGCGATCTGCGCATGGTCATGACCGTGGTCAAGCTCATCACCGACTTGGAACGCATCGGCGACGAGGCCGATAAAATCGCGCGCATGGCGAAGTTAATTCACACCTCCGAGCGCCTCTACACGCCGCGGCTAGCCGACATCAACCGCGTCGCCAACCTGGCGCTCGACATGCTGCGCAAGGCCCTCGACGCCTTCGCAAGGCTCGATACCACCACCGCGGTCGCCCTCCTACGCCAGGACGAACACGTAGACGAAGCCTACCGCGCCATCCTGAGGCAACTCCTCACCTTCATGATGGAAGATCCACGCACTATCTCCGCATCGCTGGAGATTCTATTCATCGCCAAAGCCATCGAACGCATCGGCGATCATTCTAAAAACATGGCGGAATACATTATTTACTTGGTCAAAGGTAAAGATGTGCGCCACGTCAGCGTCGAGCAAGTCGAGAAGGAAACGTTGTAGTAAGTACGTCGTATCGCGTCCTCTTGTAAGCCAATACCAGAGCGCCTCTCAGGCAATGCCTTGCCAGAAGCCAATATAGGCGTGGCTCCTGGCACGGTTAATTTTTAGTCCAATTCAGTACGTTCGCGATCTTTTTGGATACATGCTCCATTTGCCGGATAATACGGGCGAATCGCTGTCTCGTTCGATCTTCAACCCATTCATGATTACGCTACGTAACCTTTCCCTAGCCCGCGGCACGAAAGTGCTGCTTGACGGCGTCGATCTCACGCTGCATCAAGGCCAAAAAATCGGCTTGGTCGGCGCCAACGGCGCGGGAAAATCGACGTTGTTCGCATTGTTGCGCGGCGAGTTGCACCAGGATAGCGGCGATCTGGATATGCCGCCGCGTCTCACCATCGCCCACGTCGCGCAGGAAACGCCGGCGCTGGATCGCGCTGCGATCGAATATATACTCGACGGCGATGTCGAGTTGCGCCGAATCGAACACGATCTCGCCGCGGCCGAAACAAAAGACGACGGCCACGCTCTCGCGGAGTTGCACCATCAACTGGATTTGATCGAAGGCTACAGCGCGCGCAGCCGCGCCGCCGCGTTGTTGCACGGCCTGGGCTTCGCAGTGAGCGAGCATGGCAAGCCGGTGTCGGCTTTTTCCGGCGGCTGGCGCATGCGCTTGAATCTAGCGCAGGCGCTGATGTGCCGCTCAGACTTGTTGCTCCTCGACGAGCCGACTAACCATCTCGATCTGGAGACGGTGTTGTGGCTGGAGCAATGGCTGGGCCAGTATCAAGGCACGCTGATGTTGATTTCTCACGACCGTGATTTTCTCGATGGTACGGTAAGCCACATCTGCCACATCGATCGCCGAACTCTTAAGCTTTATGCCGGGAATTACAGCGCCTTCGAGCGCCAGCGCGCTGCGAACTTGGCGCAGCAGCAAGCGGCGTTCGAAAAGCAGCAGCGCGAGATCGCTCATCTGCATGCTTACATCGATCGCTTTCGCGCCAAGGCGACGAAAGCGCGTCAGGCGCAAAGCCGCATGAAAGCGCTGGAGCGCATGGAAGAGATCGCGCCCGCCCATGTGGATTCGCCGTTTGATTTTCGTTTTCGTGAGTTTTCTCAGACGCCGGATCCGCTACTCTCGCTGGAGAATATCGCGGCAGGCTATGACGATGAGCCGGTGCTGAGCAAAGTTCAGTTGGTCATCCGCGCCGGCGATCGGATTGGACTACTCGGCAAGAACGGCGCGGGAAAATCGACCTTGATCAAATTGCTCGCGGGCGAACACAAGGCAAAATCCGGCGAGCGGCGCGAGGGCAAGGGGCTGGCGGTCGGCTACTTCGCACAACATCAGTTGGAACATTTGCGGCTCGACGAATCGCCGCTGCAACATCTGGTTCGGCTCGATGGCAAGACACGCGAGCAAGAATTGCGCAACTTCCTCGGCGGTTTTAACTTTCATGGCGACCAAGCGCTGGCGCCCATCGCGCCTTTTTCCGGCGGCGAAAAGGCACGCCTCGCCTTGGCATTACTGATTTGGCAACGGCCCAACTTGTTGCTGCTCGACGAGCCGACCAACCACTTGGATCTGGACATGCGCCACGCGCTTAACCTGGCGCTGCAAGAATACGATGGCGCCATCGTTGTCGTCTCCCATGATCGGCATTTGCTCAAGACCACAACCGAGTCATTGTTGTTGGTGGCGAACGGCGCCGTGACCGAGTTCGAAGGCGATTTGGACGACTATCGCAACTGGCTGAACCAAACGGAATCGAAATCCTATGGGATCCAGGAGCCTACACTCAGCGTCGGCGCGCAGGATCGCCGCGATCAAAAACGTCAACAGGCAGAAGCGCGCAACGCGCGCTCGGTTCAGCGGCGGCCGCTGGAAAACGCCGTACGCGCTCTCGAGCGGGAAATAGACAAACTCCATACCGAGAAAATCCAGGTTGACGGGCTACTCGCCACCGGGGCGCTTTATAGCGATAGCCGCAAAGAGGATCTGAAACTCACCTTGCGCCGACAAGCCGAAATCAGCGCGAAGCTTAGCGAACTTGAGGAACAATGGTTGCTGCGTCAAACGGAACTCGAAATGCTTTAGTCCGCCCGCCCCAACTAAAATAAAGGCGCGCTCTGTTTGCTTTATAATCATTTCAAAATAAGAAAAAGGAGTGCCGCTTTGACAATAACGATAAGCCGTTTTTATGTAACCCGGCTGGCTTCGGGAACGTTTCATGGATAAATCGATAGAGCTTTCCAAAGGTCGCGCTGCGTGGGATGAACGTAGAACCTTAAACGAAAAAACCGTCCTTGGCTTCGGCTTTATCGCGTTTTGCATAGTGGTTGCCGTCTCCATCGCCACCCGGCTCGGGCTCGAGGCCAAAATGGCTACAGCGGAAACTGGAGCCCGTCCCGTCGAAGCTGTGTCGCATGTTCTTGCCAAGGGCGACATTCTAGTCCCTGTCACTCTGAGCCTAAAACTCGCTAACGGCAAAGCAACGCTGCGGGGAACCATTCCCGACGAAATATCCCGTGACACCCTGCTCGAGCGCGCCAGGCAAAGTTATGGGCCGGCCAATGTCGTGGACCATTTGGGCATTCAGCCCGGCATCGTTCTCACGCCGTGGTTCGACTCCGTGCTCAAATGGTTTCCCCCCAAAGTTTCAGAAATTCGCACTGGCGAGATCAGCGTGAACGGTATGAACGTGTTGTTGTTCGGCCAAGTGTCGGACATCTCGGCGCGAATAGCAGCGGGCCGCGCGATTGCAAAACTGATCGGTGCGGAAGGCCAGCTCCTAAATGACCTTCAGGTGCAGTACGTCAATGAAGCGGATGAGCCATCGAAAGGGAACTATCGATGATCGCAATCGCGGTTCAGACGGCCATCAGCATGATGCTGTGTTTCGCGGTCGGATTCGTAACGGCGTGGATCATCCGCGGGGGTCGCGAGCGGCGTGGCTTCGAGCAGTTTTTTTCGAACTGGCGTAGCCGGTACGATCAACTGGAGCGCGATTACGATGGGCTGCTCGCAAGAAATGGTGCGTTGCAGCGTAAACTCGCTGCGGAACCGGGAAAACCCCTCGACCATAAGCCAATCGGCACGCGATCAGCTCCTTCTGTCGAGCCTGTCGAGGCCTCGGAATAACCCTTATCCGCAACCTCGGAAGGCCCTCTAGATCGAGTTTCCCTGGCGGCGACCATCGACAGTTGAAACCGCCTATTGCACGTTGAGAAAAAGAGGCTAATACTTAAAGTAATTTCTCAACTCAGATCGTGCTGCGATGCAAGATTTCGATCAACCCACCGACAATGCCCGGACCATTAACACTCGGCCCGATATCGTCGCCTTACTTCGCGGACTTTGCACTACCCGATCAAACGCGCTTATTTCGTTTTTCGATTCCGAAGCTCGCTTGGCCGGGCGGATCGCGCAAATCAACACCTATTTCGACGAAGTCGTTTTCTCGGAAGAATCCGGTTCCGAAATAAAAATACCCACTGGGAAAACTGCACTGATCACCGTCTTGAGCGCAGTCAAGGCTCAGTTCCATGCGGAGCGAGTCGAACACACCGAGTTTGAAAGCAAGTCCGCTTGGCGCGTGCGCATACCGAAAATGATGTTTTGCTCGGAACGGCGCGAAAATGTCCGCTTTCAACCTTCCGGCGACGTGCCCTTGGAACTGATGTTCGTCGATCCGTCGAGCCGCGATCCTCAGCCTATCCTGCTGCCGGTCGTGGACATCGGCACGGGGGGGCTTGCCATCATGGTCCATCCGTTAAAACTTCAGGTGCAAATCGGGAAGGAATTGCGAAACTGCACGTTAAAGTTACCGGGCGTCGGTGAACTGACCTGTAACCTGTCGATCCAAAATATTACCGAAATCACTCAAATGGCATCGACCGATGGCCGCCGTTGCGGCTGTGAATTTTCCAACATTTCGCTAGATGAGCTAGAACTCGTCAAGCGCTACCTGGAACAGTGTCAACCCTCTCCTCAATAGGCAATACTATTGCGGAGCAGGCGGCACGTAGCCCGACACTTGCTCGGCGCCATCGCCGAAAAAGTGTTTCTCCATTTGCTGTTCGAGATATTTGCGCGCTTTGATATCGGCTAGATTGAGCCGATTCTCGTTGATCAGCATTTTCTGATAATCGACCCAGCCCTTCCACGCTTCCTTGGAAACCTGTTCGTAAATTCGTTTGCCCAAGGCGCCGGGATAGGGTGCGAAATCGAGTCCTTCGGCTTCGCGTTGCAGTTTCACACATTGGATCATTCGCGTCATAGTCGGTCCTCTATTTTTTGCCGGTCAAGTGCTTCACCAGCACCTTGGAGCGGCGTTCGTAGCTGTAGCTTTTTTGTTTCTGGTCGGGTAGCAACTCTACCGTGGTTTCCTCAAACCCGCGCTCGATAAACCAATGGAAACTGCGCGCGGATAAGACGAACAAATTGCGGACGCCGGATTTCTTCGCACGCGTCTCGATATGGGTGAGCAGCGTGTCGCCGCGGCCGAGGTTGCGGTAAGCCGGATCCACGGCAAGACAAGCGAGTTCCGCCGCTTTTTCCCCTTGGAAAGGAAAAAATGCGACGCAGCCGACGATGGCGGCGTCGTAGTCCAGCACGGAAAAATTATGAATCTCCACTTCGATCTGCTCGCGCGAGCGCTTCACCAATATGCCTTCGGCTTCCAGCGGTTCGATCAAGCGTATGATGCCGCCGACGTCTTGGATGGTCGCCGTGCGCAACTTCTCCAATGGGTCGCGCGTCACCATGGTGCCGATACCCGCGCGGGTGAATAGCTCCGATAACAGACTGCCATCGATATTGCGATCGATGATGTGACAGCGGCCGACGCTCTCCTTGCAAGCGCGAATCGCGCACGGCACGTAGAGCTTGATATCTTCCGGCTGCTTGTGATTCTTCGCGAGTTCCAGCTCCGCTTCTTGGGCAGTGATTTCGCTTAAGAGCTTGCCGCGTTTATCCAGCATACCCGGCCCATCCATTAAGAAAATGAGCTTGTCGGCCTTCAGCGCGATCGCGGCGCTGGTGGCGACGTCTTCCAGCGCGAGGTTAAACACTTCACCGGTCGGCGAATAACCGAGCGGCGAAAGCAACACGATTTCTTCGTCCTCGAGACGGCGGCGGATGCCGTCGACGTCGATCTTGCGCACCACGCCGGTGTGCTGCAAATCGATGCCGTCGATCACGCCCATAGGCCGGGCGGTGACGGAATTGCCGCTCGCGACGCGGATGTCGGAACCGGCCATGGGCGAATTCGGCAATCCCATGGAGAGCAACGCCTCGATCTCGACGCGGACGGTGCCACAGGATTCTTTCACCACGTTCAGCGTTTCCGAATCCGTCACCCGCAGGCCACGAACAAACTCGGATTGGTGGCCGGTTTTCTGCAACCTAGCCTCGATCTGCGGCCGGGTGCCGTGTACCAACACCAAGCGAACACCGAGACTTTCGAGCAAATTCAAGTCGTGCACCAGCGCGACGAACTTGCCGCCCTGCACCACCTCACCCCCGAACGCGATGACAAAGATCTTGCCGCGAAATGTGTGGATATAGGGCGCCGCTAAGCGGAAAGCGGAAACGAAAGAATCAGATTTGGCCATGGGTCAAGGGAGCACCGATCAAGGTTGGTATTCTAAAGGCAAGTGACCCGCAACGTTAGAAATCTCCCCATAACATTTGCATCGCAGCGAGCGCAGCCAAAGGTGCCGTTTCCGTGCGCAACACACGCGGCCCCATGCGCACGGACGTAAATCCCTTCAATTGCGCGAACGCAATTTCCTCTTTGTTAAGCCCGCCTTCCGGGCCGACGACCAAGTTAACTTCTCCGCTCGGCGCGGCGCAGTCGCTGAGTGTGTGCTCGACAAATGGCGAAAGCATGAGACGCAAACTCGCCGGATCCGTCGACGCGACCCAATGTTCGAACGGCAAAATATTTTCGACCTGCGGAATTCTATTGCGGCCGCATTGCTCGCACGCAGAGGCCACCACGTTTTGCCAATGCTGCAAGCGCTTTTCCGCGCGCTCCTGATTTAAACGCACCACAGCGCGGTTGGTTTGCAGCGGCTGTATCCGCGCCACACCCAACTCGACCGCCTTTTGCAAGACGTAGTCCATTTTGTCGCCGGTGGTGATGGCTTGGGCGAGACACACCGGCAACTTCGATTCCCGCTCCAAGTCGTGATGACGGCCGATGTCCACCGTCACGTTGTCTTTTTCTACACGGTGAATGCTCGCCTCAAATTCGCCGCCCTCGCCGTTGAACAAGCGGACTTCGTCGCCGCGTTTTAGCCGCAGTACGCGAGTCGCGTGGTGGGCAGCGCCGCTGGGAAGATTTGCCTGGGCACGATGGGCGAGAGGGATCGGACAATACAAACGCGTGATGGCCATGCCGTGGGGGGATCAAACGGGAGAGGCATGTTATCATACGGGCATCAATAAGCATCGCCATAAGATTGAGTGGCCACCCCACAAGCATCTGCCCTACATGCGCACCGGCGACCGCGGGTGCAGCGCTTGCAATCTAAAGAAGTGCCTCGCGCGACGCTAAGAGACTAGTCATGGCCTCGGATCATCCGCACAACATTTCCCCGACCCTTGCGGCCACCATTGCCGCGGTAAAAAAAGTCGCGCGCGAAGAGGTCATGCCGCGCTATCTCAAAGTCGCCCACGAACGCAAAACCGACGGCAGCCTGTTCACCCAAGCGGACATTTCAGCGCAGAATGCGTTGCGAAAAGAACTCACCGCGATCCGCGATTGCCCGCTCCTCGGCGAAGAAATGAAGGACGACGAGCACCTTGAATTGTGGAAACAGGGCAACGAAGGCATTTGGTGCGTCGATCCCATCGACGGCACGTCCAACTTTGTGAACGGCATACCTTACTTTGCGGTATCGGTTGCGCTACTGCAAAACCATTGGCCCGTCTTAGGTGTCGTCTACGATCCGGTCGCGGAAGAAGCGTTTTACGCCGAACGCGGGGGCGGCGCGTATCTGAACGGCGTCGAGTTGCCCATCCATGAGCGCTCGCTTACCTTGCGAGAAGCGGTCGCCGAAGTCGATTTCAAGCGCCTGCCGGGGCCGCTGCGCCTGGCGCTGGCGGAAAAACCGCCGTTCTCGTCGCAACGCAATTTCGGCGCTGCCACCTTGGAATGGTGTTACGTCGCCGCGGGTCGATTTAATCTTTATCTGCACGGTGGTCAAAAACTGTGGGACTACGCCGCGGGAAGTTTGATCTTAAGCGAAGCCGGCGGCCAAATGGCTACGTTTAATTCCGACGATTTTTGGAGCGGCGATACGTGGAAGCGCTCAGTGATTGCCAGCCTGCAACCGTCGCTGTTTGCGGAATGGAAGACGTGGGTACGCGCTAGGCTGTAGTTAGCACCGGGACACGCCGTAATCCAAAAGCAGTAATTAACTGTCATTCCCGCGAAGGCGGGAATCCATTTGGCCTAGGCAAATATGAGGTCGGTGAAAACGCGAACACATTATGGATTCCCGCCTTCGCGGGAATGACAAAATTGAATGTTGGCGATCCATTAAACCTAAGGCGCCACCACCGGCAACTTAGCCTTGCGCCAAGCGTTCATGCCGCCTTTGATGTTGGTAAGCTGCCTAAAACCATATTTGTTCAAGGCCTTTATTGCCTCGGCAGAACGCCCGCCGGAACCGCACACTACCAACATCGGCTGATCTTTGAAGGCATCGAGTTCGGCCACGCGCTTTTCCACTTGTCCCAGCGGAATCAGCACCGCGCCTTGAATCACGCCCGTCGCGAATTCTGAAGGCTCGCGCACGTCGAGCACTTTAATCTGCTTGTCCTGAATCTGTATCGCTGCAGCAGCAACATCGATTTCCTTCAGCGCTTCGGCTAACGCGATCGAACCAGCGAGCATCGTTACGGTAAGCGTTACGCAACGCAAAAACCGAATGTACTTAAATTCCTGTCTTGGATTCATCGTCATCTTCAAGGGCTAGTCGGTTCAATAAAAGTAGTATGCGCCAGTCAGGCGAGGACGAAAAGTCATTTGGCGTGTAGTTTATTTATGCCTTGCCACGAGCTATGCCCTGCTTGCCTCTCCCGGCAGCCTTGCCTGGGAGCCGCTTCCCGCTTGCCTTCTGGCGTGGTGCATCTTTCGCTGCTTCTGGCCCTTGCCCGAGCAGTTTGGCGCCTTCTTCCAGCAAGAATTGCCGGAACGCGATCGCCGCCGGCGACAGGCGCTTACCCGTTCGATGGGCGATGTACCAGCGGCGCATGACGGGCAGCGTTTCGACGTCGAGCACGATGAGCCGCTTGGCTTCCAGTTCCAAACCGATGGTATGCAGCGATAACAGCGCGATCCCCATCCCCGCCATGACGGCTTGCTTAATGGTTTCGTTGCTGTCCATTTGTATGGTGCGCTCGGCTTGCAGGCGATGGGTGGTGAGCAAGCGTTCGAACACGCTGCGGGTGCCGGAGCCGGGTTCGCGAATGAGTATGCCTTCCTTCATCAGTGCATGTAACGGAATTTGTTTCGCCTTCGCCAGCGGGTGTTCCGGCGGCGCGATGACGCCGAGGGGATGATAGGCGAAGGCCTCTTTCTCGGCGTCCAGCCCATCGGGCGGCTGGCCCATGATCACGAGATCGGTTCGATTTTCCGTCAAGCGATGCAGCACTTCCTCGCGGTTGCTGACGGTGAGGTTGAGCTTCACGTTATGATGGCGTTGGCAAAACAAAGCGAGCAATCGCGGCGCGAAATATTTCGCCGTGCTGACCACGGCGATGTTCAGCCGGCCGTTGTCGACGCCCTTCAAGGTTTCCAGCGCAACTCGGGTTTCGGCGACGCGCATCAGGATATCGCGGCTGCGGCTAAATAGCTCTTCGCCGGCTTGGGTGAGAAAGATCTTTTTGCCGATTTGCTCCAGCATCGCCAAGCCCACATTGTCTTCCAACTCGCGCATTTGCATCGACACGGCGGGCTGGGTGAGGTGCAATTCCTCGCCGGCGCGCGAGTAACTCAAATGGCGCGCGACCGCCTCGAAAATTTGCAACTGGCGAAAGGTGAGGTGGAGCAAGTTAAGTCAAATAGATAAGCGTTACTTATTATTATAATCAGAACACGTGAATATTACTTATGAATATTCTTCCGTACCATTAAATCATGTCCTGTTGAAAAAGAGAACGCCATGAATGCTCCGCTTGAGGGAAAAGATCGCTACAAATCCGGTGTAATGCCTTACGCCAAAATGGGTTATTGGGACCCCGATTACGCGCCTAAGGAAACCGATGTTCTCGCGTTGTTTCGCATCACGCCGCAAGAGGGTGTGGACGCGATAGAGGCCGCGGCCGCCGTGGCGGGAGAATCATCCACTGCCACTTGGACGGTGGTCTGGACTGACCGGCTGACCGCGTGCGAGCTATATCGCGCTAAAGCGTATCGCGTTGATCCGGTGCCGAACACCGGGCCGGGCACGTCCACGCCGCAGCAGTATTTCGCCTACATCGCTTACGACCTGGATCTTTTCGAACCAGGATCCATCGCCAACCTGACGGCATCGATCATCGGCAATGTATTCGGCTTTAAGGCGGTCAAAGCGCTGCGCCTGGAAGATATGCGCATTCCAGTGGCGTACCTGAAGACCTTCCAAGGTCCTGCGACCGGTGTCGTGGTGGAGCGCGAGCGGCTCGACAAATTCGGTCGGCCGCTGTTGGGCGCCACCACCAAGCCCAAGCTCGGCCTATCCGGCCGCAATTACGGCCGCGTCGTTTACGAAGGCCTGAAGGGTGGCCTCGACTTCATGAAGGATGACGAGAACATTAACTCACAGCCGTTCATGCACTGGCGCGACCGCTTTCTCTATTGTATGGAAGCGGTGAACCGCGCCAGTGCTGCGACCGGCGAGGTGAAAGGGCACTACCTCAATGTCACAGCCGGCACCATGGAAGATATGTACGAGCGCGCCGAGTTCGCCAAAACCCTCGGTAGCGTGATTATCATGATCGATCTTGTCATCGGCTACACCGCGATCCAAAGCATGGCTAAATGGGCGCGTAAGAACGACATGATTTTGCACCTGCATCGCGCCGGCAATTCGACTTACTCGCGGCAAAAGAATCACGGCATGAATTTCCGCGTGATTTGCAAATGGATGCGTATGGCAGGCGTCGATCATATTCACGCGGGTACGGTCGTCGGCAAGCTGGAAGGCGATCCACTCATGATCAAGGGTGTTCTACGACACCCTGCTGCAAACCCACACCGCGCCGAGCTTAGAGCACGGTTTATATTTCGAGCAGGATTGGGCCTCGCTTAACAAAGTCATGCCGGTGGCTTCCGGCGGCATTCACGCCGGTCAAATGCATCAGCTCATTCATTATCTCGGCGAAGACGTGGTGCTGCAGTTCGGCGGCGGTACCATCGGCCATCCCATGGGCATCCAGGCCGGCGCGGTCGCGAACCGGGTGGCGCTCGAAGCCATGATCATGGCGCGCAACGAAGGCCGCGATTATTTCAACGAAGGCCCGCAAATTCTCGCGGAAGCCGCCAAATGGTGCAGCCCGCTCAAAGCAGCGATCGACACCTGGGGTGAGGTGAGCTTCAACTACGAGTCCACCGACACCGCCGACTTCGTGCCTACCCCTACAGCCGCCTGACCTCGGAGACAAAATCATGATGACCAATCAACGGCAATCGCGTTACGCAAGGACAGTTTTCCTTTCTCCCGGATCTGACCGACGCGCAGATCCTCGCGCAAATTAAGTACGCGCTGAAAAACAATTGGGCGGTTAACGTCGAATACACAGACGACCCGCATCCGCGCAACACCTACTGGGAAATGTTCGGCATACCGCTGTTCGATCTCAAGGATCCGGCCGGCATCCTCATGGAAATTAACGAATGCCGCAAGACTTTCCCGAATCACTATGTCCGCGTGACGGCATTTGACTCCACCCGCGGTTGGGAAACGCCGCGCATGTCGTATATCGTCAACCGGCCGAAGAACGAACCGGGCTTTAGCTTGGAGCGGCAAGAGGTCGACGGCCGCAATCTGCGCTACACGGTTCGCAGCTACGCGACCGATAAGCCCGAGGGAACCCGGTACTAACACGCGCCGCGAACGTCGTCCAACGCTCGCGGCTGCGACAGCGATCAGGGCTATGAACACGCTCAACGAATCCCTTACGGAAACCGCCCAGCATCGATCTCGCCGCGATCTTTCGCGAGTCCAACGTGGCGGAAGTGCTGGACCAACTCGACGCCGAGTTGGTGGGGCTGAAGCCCGTTAAAACCCGTATCCGGGAAATCGCCGCCCTCCTGGTCATCGCCAAGGCCCGCGCCAGTATTGGCTTGCAAGCCAGCGCCCCATCGCTGCATATGAGTTTCACCGGCAATCCCGGCACCGGGAAAACCACCGTCGCGATGCGCATGGCGGAGATCCTGCATCGCCTCGGCTACGTGCGCACGGGTCATCTCATCGCCGTAACGCGCGATGATTTAGTGGGTCAGTATATCGGCCACACGGCGCCCAAGACCAAAGAAATTCTCAAGAAGGCCATGGGCGGAGTGTTGTTCATCGACGAGGCTTATTACCTCTACCGCCCCGAGAACGAACGTGACTACGGCCAAGAGGCGATCGAGATTTTGCTGCAGGTGATGGAAAATCAACGTGACGATTTAGTCGTGATACTCGCGGGCTACAAAGATCGCATGGATACGTTTTTCCGCAGCAATCCCGGCATGTCCTCACGCATCGCACATCACATCGATTTTCCCGATTATCAGCCCGATGAGCTGGTGTCGATCACCCAGTTGATGTTGCAAAAAAGTGAATATCGCTTCAGCCCAGCGGCGACGAGCGCATTCACCGAATACATCGACAAGCGCATGCGCCAACCGCACTTCGCCAATGCCCGCTCGATACGCAACGCGCTGGATAGAATTCAGTTACGCCAAGCCAATCGCCTGTTCGCACGCATGGGGGCGCCGCTCAACCAAACCGATTTGATGACCATCGAGGCTGAAGATATTTTGGCCAGCCGAGTATTTACGCAAGCCGACGGCTAAGCCCGAAGCCCGCGTCAAGCATCGCCATGAGGAGACAATAACAATGAATATCGGCTTAAACTTCGCTCGGTTTTTGATCGAGCAAAAAAAGGGTAATAAGGGAATTGACGATGCTCTGGTTTCGTTAATCAACGACGTTTCTCGCGCCTGTAAAAATATCGCCATCGCGATCGGCAAAGGCGCAGTCGGCAACTATCTCGGTGACGCCGATGCGGTCAACGTTCAGGGCGAGCAGCAAAAGAAACTCGACGTCGTTTCCAATCAAATCATGATCGATTTTGCCGAGCGCTCAGGTAACCTGGCCGGACTGGTTTCAGAGGAGATGGACGACGTCTATCCCATCATTCACGACGATCAGCGCGGAAAGTATTTGCTCATCTTCGATCCCCTAGACGGTTCGTCCAACGCCGACGTGAATATTTCTGTCGGCACGATTTTCTCCGTGTTACGCTGCCCCGACGACTGCATGAATCCAACCGCCGCCGATTTCCTGCGTCCCGGCACCGAGCAAGTCTGCGCCGGCTACGCGGTCTACGGGCCCAGCACGATGCTCGTGCTGACTCTCGGCGACGGCGTCAACGGCTTTACCCTCGATCGTGAGTTCGGCGAATATATTCTGACCCATGCCGATATGAAAATACCGCTGGATACCCGCGAGTTCGCCATCAACAGCTCCAATCAGCGCTTTTGGGAAGAGCCGGTGCGGCGTTATGTGTCCGAATGCTTGGAAGGCACGACCGGTCCGCGCGCGGCCAATTTCAACATGCGCTGGATCGCGTCCATGGTGGCGGAAGTGCATCGCATCCTCAATCGCGGCGGCATTTTTATGTATCCCCGCGATACTAAGGATCCGACTAAACCAGGGCGATTACGCTTGCTCTATGAAGCCAATCCGATGGCGTTCATCGTCGAGCAAGCCGGCGGCGCCGCATCCACGGGTCGCGAGCGGATCCTAGCGATGACACCGGAACAATTACATCAGCGCGTGCCGGTGATACTTGGCTCGAAAAACGAAGTGGATCGTGTAGTGAGTTATCACAGTGAGGCGCGGGGGGAGGACTTTAAGTCGCCGTTGTTTAACGTACGGAATTTGTTTGTGCAATAAACTTTAACTCCAAAAGCAAAAAATACATCGCTGTCATTCCCGCGCAGGCGGGTAAACGAGGCCGTAGGCCGAAGTTTCGAGGAACGGTCATCCATCACCTTTAAAGGCCAAATGGATTCCCGCCTACGCGGGAATGACAAAGTTAAACTTATCCGAGTAAACCAATGTCGACAAAACACCCCGTCATCGCCGTAACCGGTTCTTCCGGCGCCGGTACAACTTCCGTGAAATACACTTTCACCCATATTTTCCGCCGCGAGGGCATCAAGGCCACCTTCATTGAGGGCGATAGCTTCCATCTTTACGATCGCGAGGCAATGAAAAAAGCCATCGCCGATTCGGAAAAAGACGGAGATCGTCCCATCAGCCATTTCGGTCCCCAGGCGAATTTGTTCGGTGAATTGGAGCAATTGTTCAAAGATTATGGCGAAACGGGCTCCGGCAAGGTGCGGCGTTATTTGCACGACGACGATGAAGCCGCGCCATATAAGCAAAAACCCGGCACGTTCACCGAGTGGGAGCCGATCGAGTCGGGCACGGAAGCGCTGTTTTATGAAGGCTTGCACGGCGCCGTGGTCGATGGCGATGTTGATGTCGGACGTTATGCGGATTTACTGATCGGCGTGGTGCCGATCGTCAATCTCGAGTGGATACAGAAGATGCACCGCGATACCAAGATGCGCGGCTATTCCACCGAGGCGGTGACGCAGACCATACTGCGGCGCATGCACGATTACGTTCACTACATCGTGCCGCAATTCTCCCGTACCCACATCAACTTTCAACGGGTGCCGACGGTGGATACCAGTAATCCGTTTGTGGCGCGGGATATTCCGAAGGCGGACGAAAGCTTCGTGGTGATTCGGTTTCGCAACCCGAAGGGCATCGATTTTCCCTACTTGCTGTCGATGATTCACGATTCGTTCATGTCGCGGGCGAACTGTATCGTCGTGCCGGGCGGCAAACAGGAATTAGCGATGCAGTTGATTTTGACGCCGATGATCTTGAAGCTGAATGAGCAGCGCAAACGCGCTGCATAAATCCTCTTATGTCATCCTGAGCGCAGCGAAGGATCTGCTCTTGTCCTTTGCGCGCGCGACGTAAAGCAGATCCCTTCGCCCTGCTCAGGATGACAAGTCCGTAGCACGTTTCCCCCGTTTGAAGGATAATTATGAATTTTCCCGCCGAGAAATCCGTGGTAACCGCCAATAGACAAGAACTCGCCAACGCCATCCGCGCCCTCGCTATGGACGCAGTGGAAAAAGCCAAATCCGGCCACCCCGGCATGCCCATGGGCATGGCGGAAATCGCCGAGGTGCTATGGCGCCATCACTTAAAGCACAATCCCAATAATCCTAAGTGGCCGAATCGCGATCGCTTTGTCGTGTCCAACGGCCACGGTTCGATGTTGCTGTACGCTTTGCTGCATCTGACGGGCTACGATTTACCGATAGCCGAGATCAAGAATTTCCGCCAACTGCATTCGAAAACGCCCGGCCATCCGGAATACGGCATGACGCCTGGCGTGGAAACCACCACCGGCCCCCTCGGGCAAGGCATTTCCAATGCCGTCGGCATGGCGATCGCGGAAAAATTACTCGCCGCGGAATTCAATCGGCCCGGCCATCACATCGTCGATCATTACACCTATGTGTTCCTCGGCGATGGCTGCTTGATGGAAGGCATTTCTCACGAAGCCTGTTCCCTCGCCGGCACGTTGGGCTTAGGCAAACTGATTTGCTTTTACGATGACAACGGCATATCCATCGACGGTGAAGTGAAAGGCTGGTTTACCGACGATACGCCCAAGCGCTTCGAGGCCTATGGCTGGCATGTCATCGCTAACGTCGACGGCCACAACGTCGAGGCAATCGACGCCGCGATCAAACAAGCGAAATCCCAGTCCGGCAAGCCGACCATGATTTGTTGCAAGACCATCATCGGCAAAGGCGCGCCGACCAAGCAGGGAACCGACGCGACCCACGGCGCACCGCTCGGGGAAAAAGAAGTCGCCGCGACCCGCGCTGCGCTTGGCTGGAATCACCCGCCGTTCGAAATTCCCGCCGACATCTATACGGCATGGAATGCGAACGAACAAGGCACTACGCTGGAAGCCGCATGGAATAAGGCATTCCAGGCTTATCGTGCCGCAGAGCCAGAACTGGCGCGGGCCTTCGAGCATCGCCTGTCGAATAATTTACCCGACCAGTGGGACAAGATGGTGATGGGCCTGGTGTCGAAACAAAACGAAAAAGCCGAATCCATCGCCACGCGCAAAGCCTCGCAGCAAGCGATCGAAGCCCTGGCGCCGGAATTGCCGGGTTTCATCGGCGGCTCAGCGGATTTGACCGGCAGCGTGTTCACCAATTGGTCGGGCTCGAAATCCATAAGCAAGGACTCGGGCGGCAACTATATCAATTTCGGCGTGCGCGAATTCGCCATGGCCGCTATCACCAACGGTATCGCGCTGCACGGCGGCTTCATCCCCTATACCGGAACGTTTCTCACCTTCGCCGATTACTCGCGCAACGCACTGCGCATGGCGGCGCTGATGAAGCTGCGCAATATCTTCGTCTTCACCCACGATTCCATCGGCCTCGGTGAAGACGGCCCCACCCACCAATCCGTCGAGCACGTGTCGAGCCTGCGGCTGATTCCACAATTGGATGTTTGGCGACCGTGCGATACGGTGGAAACGGCCATGGCGTGGACTTCCGCCCTCGAACGCAGCGACGGTCCCACGTGCTTGATTCTGTCGCGGCAAAATCTGCCTTACCAGGCGCGAGATCCATCGGCCATCGCCAGCATCGGCCGCGGCGGTTATATTTTGTCGGAAGCAAAAGATCGCAAACCCAAAGCCGTACTCATCGCCACCGGCTCCGAGGTGCAACTGGCGATGGGAGCGCAAAAAGCGCTGGCGGAAAACGGCGTTAATGTGCGCGTCGTATCCTTGCCCTGCGCCGAGGTATTCGACCGACAAGAGTTAAACTATAGGGAATTCGTGTTGCCGCCCGGCATCCCGCGGGTCGCCGTTGAAGCCGGCGTCACGGATTATTGGCGCAAATACGTAGGCCTGGAAGGCGCAGTGGTCGGCATCGATCGCTTCGGCGAGTCGGCGCCGGCGGGTGAATTGTTCAAATTTTTCGGCTTCACGGTCGACAATGTCGTCAAGACCGCGCAAGCTATCATTTAATAAATGTATCCGGAGGCAGAAATGGCGATCAAGGTAGCAATTAACGGTTTCGGCCGCATTGGCCGCATGGTGTTTCGCGCCGCTGTGCAGAACTTCAAGGACGTTGAAATCGTTGGCATCAACGATTTGCTCGAGCCCGATTATTTAGCTTACATGCTCCAATACGATTCTGTACATGGCCGCTTCAAGGGCGACATCGCCGTAGAGGGCAACACGCTCGTAGTCAACGGTAAGCACATTCGTTTAACTGCAGTCAAAGATCCGTCCGAACTAAAATGGGGAGAAGTCGGCGCTGATGTCGTGATCGAATCGACCGGCCTTTTCCTCACCAAGGAAACCGCACAAAAACACATCGACGCCGGTGCGAAAAAAGTCATCCTGTCAGCGCCCTCGAAGGACGATACACCGATGTTCGTCTACGGCGTCAATGACAAAACCTACGCGGGTCAGGCGATCATTTCCAACGCGTCGTGCACCACTAACTGTCTCGCGCCCGTGGCAAAAGTGCTCAATGACAAATGGGGTATTAAGCGTGGGCTGATGACCACGATACACGCCACCACCGCCACGCAGAAAACCGTCGATGGCCCATCGAACAAAGACTGGCGAGGCGGACGCGGCATTCTGGAAAATATCATTCCCTCGTCGACCGGCGCGGCGAAAGCGGTTGGCGTAGTCATTCCCGAACTCAACAAGAAGCTGACCGGCATGGCTTTCCGCGTACCGACATCCGACGTCTCGGTCGTGGATTTGACTTGCGAACTTGTGAAGCCCGCAAGCTATGAAGAAATCTGCGCTGAAATGAAGTCGCAAAGCCAAGGTGCCCTCAAGGGCGTACTCGGCTACACCGAAGACAAAGTCGTCGCCACGGATTTTCGCGGCGAGCCCTGCACGTCGGTTTTCGATGCGGAAGCGGGCATCGCCCTCGATAGCACGTTCATCAAGGTCGTGTCCTGGTACGACAACGAATGGGGCTATTCCAACAAGTGTCTGGAAATGGCACGCGTTGTCGCAAAGTAAATCCGTGAAAAGTGAAAGGTGAAGAGTGAAGAGTAAAATCTAACACTCTTACTTTTCGCTATCCAGGCAACCCCGCCCTTCACTTTTCACTCTTCACATTTCACGCCTATGGCTATCCTAAAACTTACCGACCTAAACCTAACCGGCAAACGCGTGTTCATTCGCGCGGACCTCAACGTGCCGCAGGACGATGCCGGCAACATCACCGATGACACGCGTATTCGCGCTTCTGTGCCTGGGATCAAGCTCGCGCTGGAAAAAGGCGCCGCGGTGATGGTGACGTCTCATCTTGGCCGCCCTACCGAAGGCGAATTGAAACCGGAAGATACGCTTGCGCCGGTGGCGAAACGCTTGAGTGAATTGCTCGGCAAGCCCGTGCCGCTCAAACAAAACTGGGTGGATGGCGTCGACGTGAAACCCGGCGAAGTGGTAATGCTGGAAAACTGCCGCGTCAACATAGGCGAGAAGAAGAACGACGATGGCCTCGCCCAGAAAATCGCGAAGCTATGTGATGTTTATGCTAATGATGCCTTCGGTTCCGCCCACCGCGCCGAGGCCACCACCCACGGCATCGCTAAATTTGCGCCGATCGCCTGTGCCGGTCCGCTGATGGCGGCGGAATTAGACGCGCTCGGCAAAGCGCTCACGAATCCCGCGCGGCCATTGTTGGCTATCGTCGGCGGCTCGAAAGTTTCGACCAAGCTGACGGTGCTGAAATCCCTCTCTGAAAAAGTCGATCAGCTTATCGTCGGTGGTGGCATCGCCAATACCTTCATGCTGGCGGCGGGCCTGAAAATCGGCAAGTCGCTCGTTGAGAAAGACTTGCTGCAAGAAGCGAAAGACATCATCGCTGCCGCCAAAGCCAAGGGTGGCGAAGTGCCGATTCCCGTCGACGTGGTGACCGGCAAAGAGTTCTCGGCAACCGCCGAAGCAACTGTGAAAGATGTCGAAGAAATCGAAGACGACGATATGATTTTCGATGTCGGGCCTATGACGGTACGTAACTATATGGACATCGTACGCAAAGCGGGTACCATCGTATGGAACGGCCCACTCGGCGTGTTCGAATTCGAACAATTCGGCAAGGGTACGGAATCGCTGTCGATGTCCATCGCTGCGTCCTCCGCTTTTTCCATCGCCGGTGGCGGCGATACCGTTGCCGCGGTGGCGAAATATGGCGTCACGGATCAAATTTCATATATCTCAACGGCGGGCGGGGCATTTCTCGAATTCCTCGAAGGCAAAAAATTGCCGGCGGTTGCCATCCTCGAAGAACGTGCTAGCCCGTAGGGTGCGCAACGCGCACCCTGCATTGAAAGGAATCGTGCGCAATGACGCACGCTACACATGATGTTACGTAAGACCAAAATCGTTGCAACCCTGGGCCCCGCGTCCAGCGACCCAGCCACCTTGGCGCGCATGATAGACGCGGGCGTGGATGTGGTGCGCATGAATTTCTCCCACGGCACGGCGAATGAACACGCGGCGAGAGTCGCGAACGTTAAATCCATCGCTCGTAATCTCGGCCGCACCGTAGGCATACTCGTCGACTTGCAGGGCCCGAAGATCCGCATCGGCAAATTTAAAGACGGAAAGATCACGCTGCAGGTCGGGGATAAATTTATTCTCGATGCAAAGTGCAGCGTCGGCACCAGCGAAAGAGTCGGCCTAGACTATAAAGAGTTACCGAAAGACGTTAAACCCGATGACATTCTGCTGCTCGACGATGGCCGCATCGAGTTCCATGTCACGGCGGTTAAAGGCGATCAAGTTCATTGCGTGGTGGTGCGCGGCGGCGTGTTGTCGAATAACAAAGGCATCAATCGCAAAGGCGGCGGGTTGACCGCGCCGGCATTGACCGAAAAAGATATCGCCGACATTCAAACCGCGGCCGAATTGCAAGCGGATTTTCTCGCCGTGTCGTTTCCTCGTTCCGGCGCCGACATGTGGCATGCCCGTGACTTGCTGCGCGAAGCGGGCGGCAAAGCCATGCTGGTCGCCAAAATCGAGCGTGCCGAGGCCATCGAAGCGTTGGACGAAATTCTCGATGCCAGCGATGCCATCATGGTGGCGCGCGGCGATCTTGCCGTCGAGGTGGGCGACGCGGTGGTGCCTGCTCTGCAAAAACGCATGATCCGCGCCGCCCGGCTCAAAAATAAAGTCGTCATCACCGCCACGCAGATGATGGAGTCCATGATCGGCAGCCCGGTACCGACCCGGGCGGAAGTTTCCGATGTCGCGAACGCCGCCATCGACGGGACTGATGCGGTAATGTTGTCCGCCGAAACCGCAGCCGGACAATTTCCGGTGGAAGCGGTCGAAGCCATGGTGCGCGTTTTGCTCGAGGCGGAAAAAGAGAAACTCGATGTGTTAGACCGGCGCGCAACGACGCGTGCTGATTCGTCCGGGGTTGAAGGCGCCATCGCCCATGCCGCTATATTTACCGCTAATCATTTGCCGGTGCGGGCCATCGCGGCATTGACCCATAGCGGCAAAACCGCGCTGTTGATGTCGCGCATGAACGCCGATGTCCCGATCTATGCGTTGTCGCCTTCCATCGAGACGCGCCGCAAAGTAACCTTGTTTCGCGGCGTTTATCCGGTGCGGTTCAAACACTCGACCGTCGACCCGGAAGAGATCATGAATTTGGCCCAGGAAGATTTGTTGAAGCGGGAAGCGGTGAATACCGGCGATTTGATCGTCCTCACCATCGGTGAGCCGATCGGCAAACCCGGTGGAACGAATACCATGAAGATTATTAAGATCGGCGCGGCCTAGAGGCTAGGAATGAGGGGCTAGGGACTAGTAAAATCTCGCCAGTCTTTGATCTTCTAGCCCCTAGCCCCTAGACCCTAGACCCAATAACTACCAAGGAGCACATCATGCCACTCGTATCTATGCGACAACTACTCGACCACGCGGCGGAAAACGGCTACGGCTTACCTGCGTTCAACGTTAACAATCTGGAGCAAGTGCAGGCCATTATGGAGGCCGCGAATGAGGTCAATTCGCCGGTGATCATGCAAGCCTCGGCCGGCGCGCGCAAATACGCCGGCGGCAATTTCTTGCGCCATTTGATCGAGGCGGCGGTGGAAACCTATCCGCATATTCCCATCGTCATGCATCAAGACCATGGCCAGTCGCCGGCGGTGTGTCTGACGGCAATTCGCTCCGGTTTTTCCAGCGTCATGATGGACGGTTCGCTGCAGGCAGACGGCAAGACCGTCGCCGAATATGAATATAACGTCGACGTGACGCGCGAAGTAACGAAGATCGCCCATTCCATCGGCATCACCGTTGAAGGTGAATTGGGTTGCCTGGGCTCGCTCGAAACCATGAAAGGCGACAAGGAAGACGGCCATGGCGCTGAAGGCACGATGACCCGCGAAATGTTGTTGACCGACCCGAACCAAGCGGCGGAATTTGTCGATCTCACGCAATGCGATGCGTTGGCGATCGCCATCGGCACTTCCCACGGCGCCTACAAATTCTCGCGCAAGCCGACCGGCGATATTCTCGCTATCGAGCGCATTAAGGAAATCCATAAGCGCATTCCCAACACCCACTTGGTGATGCACGGTTCCTCCAGCGTGCCGCAGGATTTGCTCGAAATCATTCGCGAGAACGGCGGCGAGATGAAGGAGACCTACGGCGTGCCGGTGGAAGAGATACAAGAAGGCATCAAGCACGGCGTGCGCAAGGTGAATATCGATACCGACATTCGCCTGGCGATGACGGCGGCGATTCGAAAATTCATGAACGAGAAAAAGTCCGCGTTCGATCCGCGCGATTATCTGAAACCCGCTCGCGAAGCTGCAAAGCAGATTTGTAAGCAACGCTACGAGCAATTCGGCTGCGCCGGGCAAGCGAGCAAGATCAACGCAGTGCCGCTAGAAAAAATGGCGGAGCGCTACAGTAAAGGTGAACTAAAAGCCGTTATTCACTAACAATTTGGGCTGCCGTGGCAGCCCAAATTGTTTATAGTCAGTTCTTTCGCTTTTTTATTTGTTCCTATGCAACGTAACTCACCATTCTTTAATCGTGTCCAGGGATTGTTCCGCAATGGATTAGACCTGGTCGAGTACGCGGGGCTATTGGTCATCGGTATCGCCACCACCGTGGCGATGTACCAAGAAGTCATGGTCATGGTCGCGGCGCACAAGGTCGCGCTTACCGATCTGCTCATGATGTTCCTGTTCCTGGAAGTGTTGGCGATGATCGGTCATTACTTTTCTTCGGGGCAATTGCCGGTGCGCTTTCCGCTGTATATCGCGATGGTCGCGCTGGCGCGGTATTTGATTCTCGATTCAAAAGATATCACCGAGTGGCGCATGCTGGCGGTATCCGGATCGATCTTGTTATTGACACTGGCGGTGCTCGCCGTGCGCTACGGCCACGTGCGCTTTCCCTACGAGCGGGACGACGAGGTCAAAAAACCCTATGTAAAGCAGTAGGGTGCTTTTACGCACCGTTCAGCGCCGACCATTCCGAATCGATTTATGTTAGCCCTATTTGAATCCGACCTAAAAAGTTTGCCGTTAATCGCCCGCGGCAAAGTGCGCGATATTTACGCCGTCGGCGATGATCGATTATTGATCGTGACGACCGATCGGCTGTCCGCTTTCGATGTAGTCATGCCGACGCCGATTCCCGGCAAAGGCGTAGTGTTGACGCAACTCGCGAACTTTTGGTTTGCCAAACTTGAGCATATCGTGGCGAATCATTTGACGGGCACCCCTCCTGAGAGCGTTGTCCAGAGCGGCGAACAGGCACAGGTAGCCGGACGGGCAATCGTGGTGCGGCGTTTCAAGGCATTGCCTGTGGAAGCGGTGGTACGCGGCTATCTCGAAGGTAGCGGTTGGAAGGAATACCAAGAAAAGCAAAGCATCTGCGGCATCCCGCTACCTGCCGGATTACAGCGCGCACAACAATTACCCGAGCCGATTTTCACGCCGTCGACTAAAGCACCAACCGGCACCCATGACGAAAACATTTCTTTCGCAGAAACGGAAAAACTCCTCGGCCCCGCACTCGCCGCGCAAGTACGCGATACCGCCATTTCGTTGTATCGAGAAGCGGCCAAATATGCATTGACGCGCGGCATCATCATCGCCGATACGAAATTTGAATTTGGCTTGGACGGCAATGGAAAATTATTCTTAATCGACGAAGCACTAACGCCGGACTCGTCGCGCTTCTGGCCGCAGGATAGCTACAAAATCGGAACCAGCCCGGAAAGCTTCGATAAACAATTCGTGCGCAACTGGCTGGAGTCGATCAAGTGGAGCAAGCAACCGCCGGCGCCGGAATTGCCTAAGGATGTTGCAGAAAAAACCGGCGCGAAGTATCGGGAAGCGCTGACTCGATTGACTGGAACCACTGTCACCTAATTAATGTCATTCTGAGCATAGCGAAGAATCTGTTTTCTTGATGTGGCAGAAAGCAGATCCTTCACTTCGTTCAGGATGACATTGAAATTTTATGCATTTATTTTCATTCAACTATGCCTTAAGACCCGCATGGATATTGGCTCTCCAGGCAACTTTATTGATGGTTTTGGTCTTTTTCTTAAGCCTGTCCGCCTATGCAGTTCCCACCATCGATGAGCCCGCCCCGCCACTAAAGGGGACTTTATTCGACGGCACGCCGTTCGACTTGAACGATTACAAAGGCAAGGTCGTGATGGTGAATTTCTTTTCCAGCTTCTGCAAGATTTGCGCGCTGGAAATCGGTAACGTGGAAAATTATTATGAGGAATTCAAGCCAAAGGGTTTGGAAGTCATCGCGCTCAGCATCGACCGTCCCGATGACAAGGAGCGCTCGGCGAGAATGGCGAAAAACTACAACCTGCCGGGTGGCATGGTCACGGACTTGAGCGACAGCGGTTTCGAGAAAAAATATCCTACACCAACCTGTTACGTGTTCGACCGCAAAGGCATACTGCGCGCCAAATTTACCGGAGCGAAGCAGCCGAAATTCTATCGCGAGGTGATTGAACCGTTACTGAAGGAATAGCGGTGAATCAACGCGAAAAAGGCCGAGTTACCGGCCTTTTTCACATTACGGATACGACTTATTGCGCCACCGAAAACTCCATGCGGCGATTCTTGGCTTTGCCTTCCGCTGTGTCGTTGGACTCCAGCGGCTTGGTATCGCCGTAGCCTTTCGCGGTCAGCATCGACGCGGTAACACCGAGCTTCACCAGCGTGGCCATGACGGAATTGGCGCGAGCAGCGGAGAGCTTCATGTTGCTTTGCGGATTGCCGACATTGTCGGTGTGGCCACCGATCTCGACTTTGGCGCCATCGGCTGCGGCCTTCAAGGTTTCCGCCGCCTTCTTGAGGATATCCATGCTGTTCGGCGAGATGTTGGCACTGCCGGTTGCGAAATTGATCGCCGCTAAGTTGAGCGCATCGACCAGGTCTGTTCCGCTGATATTTCCGGCGGCTGTCAGCTCATCCATTTTCGCCGCGGCGGCGGCGTTCTTAGCGGCGTCGTCCATCGGTGCCGCTGGTTGAGCCGCAGCGGCGATCGCTTGGGCGATAGATTTGACGTTAAATTTGTCACCGAAAACCGATTTTAGCTTGGCCAGCAGGCTATCGATATCAGATTGAGGCAAGGAACCGTCAAGCGTAACGTCGTCACCGTCTAGGCTCAGTTTTAGTCCCGACAGGGATTTCAAGTCCGGTAGGAACTGGCTGAGCAGGCTGATCCAGCCGGCGCTTTTGGCTGAGGCATCGACCAGTATTTCGCCGCTCGCGCCATCGCCTAACGCAGCTCTAATGGCATCGGTAATGCTGGTCTTGGTCACCTCGTCACCCACGGTTCCGGTGTAATAGATCTTTCCGCCGTCGTTGTTGAACACTAATTTCGGATTGCTTTGTGTGACCGGAGCGGGCGCAGGCGCCGCCGGCGGCGCGGTTTCTGTCGCGGGCGGCGGGGCTTCCGCCGGTTTACGCAGCACGCACCAACCGAGCAACAGAATCAGTGGAATCAATATCCACCACCAGGGAAACCCTTTCGACTGCGGCGCCATCGGCGGAGACACCGGCGCGGCGGCACGAATCGGTGCAGGGGGTTTTTCCTCGCTCCCGCCCAGATACTGACTAATCGCCGCGGGAATACCGGTGGGAATAACGCCGTCGGGTGTTAACGCGCGAACGATCCTCGGCAGCATGAAGGCGAGCGCGCCACCAATCGGGCCGCTCGCGAGACCAGTTTTTGTGGCGATCTCTTTAATCAATGAGCCGCCGATAACGTTTTCCAGTTGCGTGGGATTGATATTGAGCGGCATCCCTTTGCCGCCACCTAGCCACGTCGAGGCAATGCTCGCGAGACCTTTCTGTTTGAACAGATCCAACAACCCACCTAGGCCGCCGGACTGCTTTTGAAATATGAACCCGAGTAAGGCGCTAAGTATCCAACCTGCTTTGTCTCCCAATCCAAACTTAGCGGCTATTTCTCTGATGAGAAAATCAAACATATTTTTGTACCTCCTTGAACATTAGCGATCCGAATACGCGCAACGAAGCGTTGTCGAGGACCAGCAACATTGAGTGTAAATTAGCGCTTTAGGGAATGCCAGAAAAATATCCGCTCCGGCGGCGGCAATGACAAAGCCGTTGCTGGATGTTTAGAACAGGCTGCTGATTAATTTAGCCGCCAATATGAACAATAAACACGCAAAAATTTTCTTGAGCATGGACACCGGTAGCCGTTGACTCAAGCGGGCGCCGAAGGGCGCTGCCAAAATGCTGGTAAACGCAATGCCGAGACACGCAGGCAAGTAGACAAAACCCAGGCTCCAGTCAGGCCGTCCCGGGGCGTTCCAGCCATTCACTATGTAACCTAAAGTGCCAAACAGCGACACGGGAAACCCGAGGGCTGCCGCGGTACCGATGGCGCGATACATATGCACGTTGCACCAGGTCATGAAAGGAATGGTGATCGCCGCGCCCCCCACGCCGACTAAACTTGAGATCGCGCCTATGATGTTGCCGGCCACTAACATACCCAGATTGCCCGGCAGATTGCGATTGGGTTTGGGCTTTGCGTTGAGCAACATTTGCGACGCCGTGTAGGCCATGAAAACGATGAAGATAATTTTAAGCACCGATGAGGAAACGAGGGCTGCCGCGAACGTCGCGAGAAAGCCTCCGACGAGTATGCCCGGCGTCAATCGCCGAACGATGGACCAATCCACCGAACCCAACGATTGATGGGCGCGCAAGCTCGATAGCGATCCGAATAAAATACACGCCATGGAGGTGCCCAACGCCATGTGCATGATATGAGTCTGACCGACGTGCAGGTGTTTGAATATCTCCAGGAGTCCGACGATGATAATGACGCCACCGCCGATGCCGAGCAAACCCGCGAACAGGCCGACGACGGCGCCAAGCGCAAGGTAGGCTATGACATAGAGCACACTAGGGAACCTCTGATTAAGTCCATCGCGGCTCGCGTTGGGTCCTGAAGGGGTCGATCGCTAGGCGTCGGCGCGAAGCCAAGGGTCATTCCCTAGTCTCGTGGCGCAACGACGCGAGCGGCCTCTTCAGGACCCAACCCGCATGGGCTGAAGTTTGCCGGGCGGCATGCTTTGTTGCGACTCGCTTATGTAGACCCGCTACACCGGGATCAAAGCGTCGCGCCTGCCACCCGGCAAACTTCAGCGCGACCGCGAGGGACTTAATCAGAGGTTCCCTAAAACTTACCGACGATGAAGTCCCACTCCGCTGGCTCGACCGGCGTGATGGATAGCCGATTGCCGCGCTGTAGGGTGCGCATGTCGGCTAACTCCGGATAGCTTCGCATTTCTTCTATGCTCATGAGGCGTGTTTTTTTCACCAACTTCACCTCGACATTGAACCACCGGGGATTCTCCCGGGTCGCCTTGGGGTCGAAGTATTTGCTCTCGGGATCAAACTGAGTCGCATCGGGATAGGCAAGCTTACTCACCGCTGCGAGACCCGCTATGCCCGGTTCAGGACAACTAGAATGATAGAAAAACACCTTATCGCCGACTTTCATTTGATCGCGCATGAAGTTACGCGCCTGGTAATTGCGCACACCGAACCATGCCACGGATTTGCCGGGGGCTTTGGCGAGATGATCGATACTCACCTCTTCTGGCTCTGATTTCATCAGCCAATAGGACATGATCATTCCAAACGAAAAGAGCGGCGATGCCGCTCTTGATTAATATTGTCCGTGCACACATGGTGCGCAGCATACTTGTAGGTTATGAAGCCCCCCGCCTGTGCCGTTAGACCGGCATCTTGGACCCTTTCCTAAAAAGGGGTCATCTGCCCAACACCTTTAGGCACTTCCGCTTGGGAGCGCACACCGGCATTGCTTAGGCCGACAACCGGGTTAGATGGCTATCGGGTCAAAGAATAGTGGCCATCGCGAACACCGCAGGGGACAAACCCGGGGTTTGTCGAAAAACTACTGCGGTGTCCCTCTACGTCGTTGCGCGGTGCTCGGAATCCTCATGTACTTTAGAGTACATTCCGGTTCCTGTGCGCCGCGCGCCTCGTAGACGGCCATCCTCGCTACGTTTTTCAACAAACCCAAAGGCACGGCATGATTCAACTCTTCCGTACCCTATTAATCTTTAAAATAACTTATCTTGCGTATCCGCCAATGCTTCGGTGATGGTATTACGCATTAACGAAATCTTACGCTTTATTTCGGCCGTTCCGACGGCTTTGCCGCTTTTACCGCTGAGCAACTCATGGGCGATGTTCAGTGCCGTCATAACCGCCAGGCGCTCGATCGCCATGGTGCGTCCCGTTTCGCGAATTTCGCTCATCCGTGCATCGACAAAATCCACCGCCGCGAGCAAATCTTTTTCCTCTTCGGGCGCACAGGTCACTCGATAGGTTTTCCCCATGATCGCGACATCCAAAGTTTTAGACTCGTCGCTCATGTTTCCTTCTCAGGGATTTTCGCGAGCACCGCTTCAAGCCGCGTCGTAGCGACGGAAATCTTTTCGCTCAACCGGGTATTTTCGTCCGATTTAGCGGCAAGCTGTTGACGTAGTTGCAGGTTCTCTTCGCGCAGCTTCGCGACGATCTTCACCATCTCGGCAACTTTGTCGGAAAGTGCATCCAAGTCTTTTTCCATAGCGACAATATAATTGTAAAAACCCTTGTTGGTCAAATGCCCACGAATACGACCAGCAAGCTACTAGAGTGATTCGCGTATAGTAACGCTATTCATGGTGCCTAAACGCTTTTCTTGCGTTTGGGTTAAACGGGAAACAGGTGCGGAATTTTTTCAAGGCCTGTGCTGCCC
The DNA here is from genome assembly GCA_963714525.1 of uncultured Pseudomonadota bacterium. Lineage (GTDB taxonomy): Bacteria > Pseudomonadota > Gammaproteobacteria > Burkholderiales > JALYOK01 > JALYOK01. Next base: position 14,398 of record CAVQPB010000006.1, on the reverse strand, counting down.
CCGCAACGGTGAGTGAGTAGTTGTGCCATCAACCAGTCACTGGGCGTTTTGCCTGGGAAGACGGTGACGCACGCAAACGAAAGTTTCGCCTCACGAGCCCGGATACCGGCCTGAATGCCCGCTTTTGCGGGAGTAGCGGAAATATCGCGGGGACGCGATAACCTAGCGGGTCATCTTTCGTGTTGGACCTCGTTTACGGCGTACCTTAAGCCGCCCCGGTATTTCCTTGTTCGGTGTCACCGTCAGGGAGATGGAATGAAACTCAAACTGTTATCTTTAGCAACCCTTGTTGCTTGCGGCGCGAACGCGTTGGCCAACGAGGTTCCCCAAGCCGAGGTTGTAGTTGTAACGGCTAACCGCACGGAAGCGCGGCTAGTGCAAACGCTGCAACACACGACCTTGATCACGCAAGAGCAGATTCGCAATTCCGGCGCGGCCGATTTGCCGACGTTACTGCGCCGGGAGGCCTCGCTGGAAATTGCTCAATCCGGCGGCATTGGCAAGCAAAGCAGTACGTTTATGCGCGGCGCCAACTCCAACCATACACTGGTGCTGATCGACGGCATACGCGCCAATTCCGCAACCGTCGGCGCCACGGCTCTTGACCAAATTATGCTCGATGAGATCGATCGAATCGAAGTGGTGCGCGGCAACGTCAGCAGCTTATATGGCTCGGAAGCGATTGGCGGTGTGATTCAGATTTTTACCAAGCAAGGTAAAGGCGAACCGGCCTTGAGCGTTGCGGGAGGTTATGGCACGGAAAACACCACACGGTTGAGTGCGGGTTATGGCGGAGACACCGGCAATACCCGCTTCCATCTGAACCTATCGGCGTTTCAAACCGATGGATTTTCCGCCATCAATCACCATTTCATTCCGCTGCCGTTTTTTTCCAAGGCAGGGGACGAAGATGACGACGGTTACCGCAATTTGAGTTTTTCCGCAAACCTATCCCACGAATTTACGCTGGGACAAAGCGTCGGATTTACGGCCTTGCACAGCGACGGCAAGGTAGAATTCGATGGCGATGGCGTTAACTCTTCAAAACCCAAATTGACGACTTGGTCGCTCTATTCAAGCAATCAAATCAGCGCGAGCTGGCGTTCCAAAGTAACGCTTGCGCAAGGCATCGACGATCTAAAGAGTTTTGAAGACGGCGCAGTCGCGACGCGCTTTAAAACGACCAATTCCCAACTCGGCTGGCAAAACGACATAGTATTTTCCGAATCGCAACGCCTAGTCGCCGGCCTTGAATACCTTCGCCAAGACGTCAAAAGCGACACTCAATTCTCCACCACGGATCGCACCGCGACGAGCGGCTATCTCACCTATTTCGGCGAATTAGGGCCACATACCGTTCAGGTTAACGGCCGCCACGACCGCTACTCGGACTTCGGTGGTAAGTTTTCCGGTTTACTAGCCTATGGCTATGGCATCACGGAAAATTGGCGAGTGACGGCAGGCCTAAGTAACGCGTTTCGCGCACCGAACTTCAACGAACTTTACGATCCTAATTTCGGCTTCGGCAACCCAAATCTTAAGCCGGAGAAAGCGCGCAGTACCGAGCTAGGGATTCAATACCAAACATCCAGCCAACGGGCGAAAGTAGTTGTGTTCCGCACGCGTACCGATGATTTGATCGTCGGCGTATTTGATCCGCTGACCTTCAATTTCCCAGCCACCAACCTCGAGCACAGCGAGAGCAAAGGTGTAGAACTGAGCTACAGCGGAGAATTTGGGCCGTTGCAACTGCGTGCAAGTTTTACCGAACAACGATCTAAAAACCGCGATACCGGCGAGCGTTTGTTGCGTAGAGCGAACCGCTTCGGCAGTTTGGACGCACAGTATCGGTTGGGTAACTGGCGTATGGGTGCAGGAATGCTGGCCAGCGGCGACCGCGAGGATTTTGAGGTTCGCGATCCGTTTGGAAAGGTAAAGCTGTCGGGTTACTCGGTGGTTAACCTCACGTCTTCATATCAATTCTTACCTCGCAGCCGCGTCGCGTTTAGGCTGGAGAATATCTTCGATAAGCAATACGAACTGGTACGCGGCTACAATACGCAAGGCAGATCTTTCTTTGTTAGTTTAGCCCATGAGTTCAAATAGTTTGACGGATGGCGCAATCCCCCATAGAGATTAGCGAACAGGCTGGGGTCCGCTATCTGCATTTCGGCTCAGAGTGGATACAAGGCGCCATGCGGCTCTCCAGGCCAAATGCCTTGGAACTCGCCTATACACGGGACTTTATGGCTGCGTTGCTGCTGCGGCCCGAGGCGAAGCGGTTTTTACTAATCGGTTTGGGCGCCGGCTCGATCGCCAAGTTCATTTATTTTCACATTCCCGAATCGGTTATAACGGTAGTCGAAATCAATCCTCGCGTGCAACACGCCGCGCGCGAGTTTTTCTTGTTGCCGGAGGATAGTGATCGGCTTGACATCGTGATCGACGACGGCGCCCACTACGTAAAGGAAACTGAGAATCGATTCGACATCATTTTCGTCGATGGATTCGATCGCCATGCCCGCGTCGGTACGCTGGATACCGCAGCTTTTTATCAAGCATGCCGCGCCCGGCTCTCGGAACAGGGCCTCATCGCCGTTAACTTATTCGGCCGCACGCGACGGTTTGATGCGAGTATCAATCGGATAGCCCAAGCTTTCGATGATCGGGTCATCGTATTACCGCCGTCGGAAGGCGGCAATGTCATTGCTCTCGCCGTTTGTGGCAGAGAAGACTCGGTGACTCTATCGGAACTAAAGAAACGCGCGCTATCGTTACGCGCCGCCACCGGGCTGAACTTAACTAATCTGGTGCAACTCATGGGGCGAACAATATCGTTCTTAGCAGGAAAATTGATTCTGTAACTCACTAGGGAAGCTCTGAATAAGTTCGAGTTCTAAGTGAGACAAGGCGCGAACAAAAAATGTCGACGCCGCATATGGATGATAAGTAAGGAGATATTTTTTGTTCGCAACGCAGTATCACGACGAAATCGGACTTATTCAGAGCTTCCCTAGTAGGGCGCGGGAAAGTCTGCTATCGTGCGCGCCATGATTCCCGACGCCATCGACCTTTCGGGGCTACGTCGAGTATTGGTGACGAAGCTTCGGCACCACGGGGATGTCTTACTCACCTCGCCCGTATTCCAAGTTCTTAAAAATCACGCGCCACACTTGGAGATCGATGCGCTGACTTACCGGGATACGATGCCGATGCTTACGTTACACCCAGCAATTAGCACTATTTTCTCGGTTGACCGGAATTGGAAGCAACAATCGATTGCATCGCAACTACACAACGAATGGACGTTACTTCGTGATTTGCGAGCGCGTCACTACGACCTTATCGTTCACCTCACGGAACATCCACGCGGCGCCTGGCTGAAATGGTTCGCTGGGATTCGCTATGGGATTGCGCAGGAATTAGGTAGCCGCGTACGGCCGGGGTGGAATCGCTTTACGCACTTTTACGTTCATCAGAGTGGGAACCGCCGACATACCGTCGAGCTGAATTTAGACGCGTTACGACGCATAGGCTTGAAACCCGAATCTGAAGAATCCCGGCTTGTTTTGGTTCCGGGGTTGGACGAGGAAATCGCTATCGAAGCGAAGCTCGCGCAACAAGGCCTGATTGCCAAATCATTCATTCATATTCATCCCACGTCGCGTTGGTTTTTCAAAACCTGGCCTACGGAAAACTTCGCTGAGTTGATCAGTCGGCTGGTAACTCAAGGTCACAAGATTGTTGTTACCAGCGCGTCCGACGCAAAAGAGATGACGATGATTGAGTCTATACTCAGTCGTGTTACCGGAACTGTGACCGATTTCTCCGGCCAACTTTCGCTTAAGGAACTCGCGGCACTGTCGGCGCGAGCGCGGCTTTTCGTTGGCGTCGATTCGGCGCCCATGCATATCGCGGCAGCAATGCAGACACCCGTAGTGGCGCTATTTGGCCCAAGTGGCGAGGTTGAATGGACACCTTGGATGGTGCCCCATCGGTTGGTTCTCTCGATTCATCCATGTCGCCCTTGCGGTCGTGACGGTTGCGGCGGCAGCAAAGTGAGCCAATGCCTGACGACACTGGGCGTGGAGCGCGTCGAAAGCGCTATCCACGATCTTTTGAGCGCGACGTGACCGAAATTAAAATCGCGTTGATTCGTTCGCGCTATACGCCTTTTGGCGGCGCGGAGCGTTTTGTGGAAAGCGCTTTGGGGGCGTTGGCGGAAAAAGGTGTAACCTTAACCTTGATCACCCGTGAGTGGAAAGGTCCTGCGGAACGCTCAGTCATATTATGTAATCCTTTTCATGTCGGTCGATTGTGGCGCGACTGGGGATTCGCGCGAAGTGTACGGGCAATCGTTAGCAACAAGAAATTTGCCCTCGTGCAAAGCCATGAGCGCATCGCCGGCTGTGATGTATTCCGGGCCGGCGATGGCGTCCACGCCGCGTGGCTGGAAGCGCGGCGTCGAACACAGGGCACATTGGCGCAGCTCGTCACCGTTTACAGCCCATGGCATCGGTACATGCTAAAGGCGGAAGCACAGATGTTCGCCGACCCGCGCCTGCGCGCCGTAATTTGTATTTCGCGCATGGTTGCGGACGATGTGCGCCGCTTCTTTAACGTACCGGAAGAGAAACTGCACGTGATCTACAACGGCATCGATAGCGATAACTTCAATCCTACGCTACGAGCGCTTCACCGCGATTCCGTTCGTGAAAGTCTGGGCATCCCCGTGGAAGCCGTGGTATTTCTGTTCGTCGGATCCGGTTTTGACCGCAAAGGGGTGCGACAACTTTTAGCCGCGTTCGCGAGCCTTGAGTATCAAATCGCTCATCTCGTTATCATCGGCAAAGATCATAAGCAACACCTATACGAAGCGTATGCGCAATCATTAGGGATTCGAGAGCACGTCCACTTTTGCGGTCCGCAACAGGACGTGCGTCCATACTATGGCGCTGCGGACGCGTTCGTTCTGCCGACGCTGTACGAACCTCTCTCCAATGCGGTATTGGAGGCGCTTGCTTGTGGCCTTCCAGTAATTACCAGCACCCGCTGCGGCGCCGCAGAGCTAATAGCCAACGGGGTCAACGGCTTTGTTTGCGATGCGCTTGATAGAAGCGCGCTCGCGTCGCACATGACCTCTTTGCTGGATCCTACGTTACGGGAATCCGCTGGCCAGGCGGCAAGACTAAGCACGAAAAATCTTACCTTGAATGACATGTCGAGCAAATATTTACAGCTATATGAAAGTCTAATTTCCAACAATGATCAAACAAGATTGTGATGCTCGGAACGGCGGCATTGATCGAGACTATACTATTGAACTTTGCGCGCTTAACATTGACCTGTTTAATGTGTGCAAGCAGCGCATCTTTTCAATCAAATGAGTAATGTCGCGCCGTCCACCAAGGCATTGTATTTTCGCCTCCTGACCCATGTCTGGCCCTACCGCTGGGTGTTCTTAGTTTCCTTACTGGCTATGGTCGTAGGCGCGGCGACGGATACCAGCTTCGCCGCACTCATGAAATGGCTAGTCGATGGGACCTTTGTCGACAAAGACCCCGGCGTTATGAAATGGTTGCCATTTGCCATTATCGGCATCACACTGGTTAGAGTTGTAGCAAGTTTCGCCAGTCATTTCGCTATCAACTGGGTCGGTAATAGAGTGGTGATGGACCTGCGAAAACTAATGTTTACGCGTTTGATGCAACTACCCCTCGGATACTTTTCCGACCACGCCAGCGGCCGGCTCATATCAAAGTTCACTTACGACGTTAGCCAAGTCAATTCTGCTGCTACGGGCGTGATTACCATTGCCGTCAAAGATTCGCTCACCATCATTGGGCTCGTGGCTTGGTTGCTCTATCTTAACTGGCAGCTTACCCTTTTAGCGCTTACGGTTGCGCCGTTACTGGCTTGGCTGGTGCGAAAATTCAGTGTACGGATGCGCCAAGTAAGCCGCGGTACCCAACGCGCTATGGGTGGTGTTACGCAAGTTCTCAATGAGAGTATCGACGGCCATCGCGTAGTAAAAGTTTTTGGTGGTCAAGCTTATGAAGTCGATCGTTTTCATCAGGCGATCAATCGATTTCGCACCTTCAGTATGAAACAAGTGGCGGCAACGGCATCCAACTCGGCCATGGGAGAGATGGTCGCCGCGCTGATGTTGGCGCTTATCGTATTCCTGGTGACACGGCAATCGGCTGCAAACGAAACGACCGTTGGCGGGTTTGTGTCTTTCATTACCGCGGCGATGATGCTGATGGCGCCGCTTAAGCGGCTAACTAACATTAACGAACCGCTGCAACGGGGTTTGGCGGCGGCCGAAAGTGTATTCGAGTTGCTCGATGAACCGGCCGAAGTCGATAACGGGACCGTCGAAATTAAGCGCGTGACGGGCAAAATTGAATTCCAGAATGTCACCTTTCGCTATCCGAATAGCGAAACCGATGCGCTAAAGGATGTCTCCTTTTCCGCCCAGCCCGGTGAAACCATTGCTTTCGTTGGCGCATCGGGCAGCGGAAAAACCACATTGGCCAACATGATTCCGCGATTTTTTCATGCATCCGGAGGAAAGATCTTGGTCGATGAATACGACCTGGAGGCGATCCGGTTAGATCACTTGCGCGCGAACATCGCTTCGGTTAGCCAGGATGTGGTGCTTTTTAATGACTCCGTCGCGGCGAATATCGCGTATGGGCCCTTGGCGAACGCATCGCGTCAGCAAATTATCGCGGCGGCCGAAGCCGCGTATGCGATGGAATTCATCGCGGCCATGCCGAACGGACTGGATACGTTGATCGGGGAAAATGGCGTAAAACTTTCCGGCGGCCAACGACAGCGCTTAGCAATCGCCCGAGCACTGCTTAAAGACGCACCGATATTAATCCTTGATGAGGCGACATCAGCGCTGGATACAGAATCCGAACGGCAAGTTCAATATGCGCTGGAGAATCTCATGAAAAGCCGAACGACGATTGTTATTGCCCACCGTTTATCGACGATCGAAGGTGCGGACAAGATTATCGTAATGGAATTCGGCCGCATCGCGGAAGTGGGGTCCCATACGGAGTTGCTTGCGCGCGATGGACCGTATGCCAGGCTACATCAGGTTCGGTTCGCGGCTTAGGACTCGTGCTTTTCGATACTTTGGATTAATACGTTGCAACGTAGTGCGTAAGCTAAACATCGTTCACACGGAATCCTCGACTGGTTGGGGAGGTCAGGAAATTCGTATACTGACTGAGATCAAAGGATTTTTGGCGCGTGGACATAGGCTAACGCTAATCTGCCCACCGAATGCGGAACTCTCGCAAATCGCGGCGAAGGAAGGTATCGAAGTAACTACGTTGCCCATTGATCGCAAAACATTCAATGGGCTGTTCGCAATGAGACGATGGTTCGGCCAACATCTAGCAGGGGTCGACGTTATCAATACCCACAGTTCGACGGACAGTTGGCTCACGGCGCTTGCGTTGGCAACCTTGCCTCGCGGTGTCCCGGTCGTTCGCACGCGCCATGTCTCGACTGCGGTGAATCGTTCCGTTGCGACACGCTGGCTTTATCAGCGGGCGACTCAACATATCGTCACGACTGGAGAGGCGCTACGCCGGCAACTACATCGAGACAACGGGTACGCCTTGGATTCAATGACGTCGGTTCCTACAGGGATAGACTTGAATCGATTCGAACCTCTGAACCGCGAGGGATGTAGAACCGCACTTGGGCTTGAAGCGACCACTAATCTAATTGGCATCGTGGCAACGCTGCGCGATTGGAAAGGGCACAGTTATCTGTTTGAAGCAATGCAAATACTCTCGGCACGCCATCCTGAATTGCAGTTATTGGTGATCGGCGATGGGCCATACGAACCGACACTTCGCGCCAAGGTAATGTCGTTAGGGCTGCAGCAACGGGTGCGGTTTGTTGGGCGCCAGGAGAACATACCAGAATGGCTGGGCGCGCTCGACCTATTTGTTCTTCCTTCCTACGGGGATGAGGGTGTGCCGCAGGCTATCATCCAAGCGATGGCGTGCGGTTTACCCGTCATCTCTACGCCCATTGGCTCGATTTCCGAAGCCGTGATCAGTAATATCACTGGGGTACTTGTGGCGCCGCGGGATAGCATCGCCTTGGCCGAGGCTATGGAAAACCTAATAAATCAACCGGAACTACGCTCTAGATTTGGTGAAGCAGGCCGGGCCCACAGTAAAGAAAAGTTTGCGCTCGAACATATGCTCGATCGGATGGAATTCGTATTTAGTAAACTCGTCGACGCGAAATAACATGTGTGGAATAGCTGGTTTTTTCGCGCAGAGGTCCAAACCACCTGCAACGATCGATCAAATGCTCAATTCCTTACAGCGACGAGGGCCGGATGCACAACATGCCGTTCTTTGGGACAGCCACTTTCGCCCGGTAACCGGCGCGGCTCACAACGCGTTATTGCATACTCGACTCTCGATTCGCGATCCACGTGCGCTCGCCGATCAGCCTATGTCAAACGACGCCAAGGATATCTGGATCTGCTACAACGGTGAAGTTTACGGCTGGGAGAAAGATGCACAGAGCTTAGCCGAACAAGGTTTTGTTTTTCGCACGCGTTCCGATACGGAGTTCATTCTCCATGCCTATGAAGCCTGGGGATTGGAGGCTCTGCTGCCTAAACTACGCGGCATGTTTGCTCTCGTTATTCTCGATCTGCGGGCGCGAAAGCTCCACCTGGTTCGAGATCGAATGGGCCTCAAGCCATTGATTTATTATTGGGCAAATGGTGAGTTTGCCTTTGGTTCAACCGTGCGCTCTGTTGTGCCATGCCTACCTAAATCGGAACGGGGACTGTCTGTGGAAGGCATCGATGCCTACCTTGCACATCGCTACATTCCAGCCCCGCGCACTATATTCAAGAATATTCAACGACTGGAAAATGCACATCGGCTGTGCTTGGATTTCGATACAGGCAAGCTCGAAAAGCGATGCTACTGGTATCCGCAACCTATTCATGGCGATTGGCGCGAGCCGCTGGATGATGCGATCTCCATGCGCACCGCATCTGATCGCCCTGTGGGCGTATTCTTAAGCGGGGGAGTGGATTCGGCGGTGATCGCATCGCGCTTGAGTGCCCTGGGTTACGGGAACATCGCAACGTTCACGGCCGGGTTTCCGGGTTCCGCTTTCGACGAAAGTGCCGAGGCCGCGGCACTAGCGCGCCGACTGGGCATGCCGAACCGCTGCATTAGGATCGAGCAAGACCTCAAGCGCGACTTCGCCGCATTGGTGCGCGATCTTGATGAACCGTTTGCCGACCCCAGCGCCATTCCTACGTGGTACTTAGCACGCGATACCGTCCGCCAGGTAACCGTTGTTTTAGGCGGCGACGGTGGGGACGAGTTGTTCGGCGGTTATAAACGCTATCGGCAGCACCTACGATCCGCTTGGCGTAGCGGCGTGCGTACGCGGTTTGCAAACCCCGCATCATTACAACTTTCAGGTTTCAGAAAATTGGTGGCAGAATCCGCGCTTTCCTGGGAAGAGGCTTATGCGCTGCGTTTCTCGGGCTTTGCGCCGTGGCAACGAGCGGCGTTACAACCCGATCTTACTCAATTGCAGAACGTTTACTGGCGCCGCGATTCTTCGCTTTCGCGTGAGCCTCTGGCGGCGTTGCTACAGATGGACTTCGATAACTACCTACCTGAATATATATTGCGCAAAGCGGATCTCTGCACCATGGCACACGGCTTGGAGCTGCGCGCTCCCCTGCTGGACCATGTGTTCGTGCAACATATCCTCGGCCTTGATCCAAATCAGCGTTTCACCGACCCTGCGAAACGCTTGCTCGTTACCGCTGCACCCGAAGCTGCGGAGGCTTTACTTCGCAAGAAACGAGGTTTCAATCCGCCTCTGAAACAATGGCTCGGCAATGACCTGGCCGGCTACATGGATGAACTTGGCCCGCGGTTATCGGAGCGATCAATGGGCCAACTGGACACAACCGTGGTTCGCGAGTTCGTGACCCGATACCGTGGCGGTGAGGAGCACTTTGCCGAACAGTTGCTACAACTATTAATTCTTGACGAGAGCCTGGGGCAACTAGCGGACATAAACGATGCCTAGCCGCTTTTGGCCGCGCTTATGGGTGTTTACCCGTGCAGCTCCTCGGATGCTCATCGCAAGACATCGCCGACCCGAAAATATCCGCCGAATTTTGGTCGCTCAGCATTTGTTGCTGGGAGACACGATCATGTTGGCGCCATTGTTAAAACGGCTACGGTTGCGCTATCCCGACGCCGAGATAATGATGCTTTGTAATCCCTCTTATGTGTCTCTATTCGAGAAGAAACCCTACGGAGTTACGGCATTGCCTTATGACCCGCGATCTCTCGCCAACCATCGACGACTTAGCAAGCAGGCGAGCTTCGATATTGCCCTTATTCCCGGCGATAATCGCTGGTCGTGGTTGGCAAGCGCACTGCGTTCCCATTGGATAGTGGCATTCTCGAGCGATAAGCGATCTTATAAAGATTGGCCCATCGATGAGTTCGTAAACTATCCCCCGACGGCTGAAGCATGGGGAGATATTGCCGCGCGCCTGTGCGATGGGCCATCACTAGATGGTTACGCAACGGAAGAATGGCCGCAACCTGATTACGCACCGTTTGATCAACCCGATACGCCATATTGCGTTTTGCATCTCGGCGCGAGTAGTCCGCACAAGTTATGGCCGCCATGACAACTGGCGGAAGCTCATTTCTTGGGCCAAGGAATTGGATTTGGAAGTCGTCCTCAGCTCGGGTCGCGGAGAGGAAAAACTTCTCACCGAAGTCGATCCGGAGAAAATCCATCGGCATTATGCCGGCACCCTTGATCTTCCCCAAATTTGGCAGCTATTGCGCAACGCGAAATTTCTTGTCTGCCCGGACACTGGTATCGCTCACCTCGCGCGTCTTGTCGGCACACCCACCGTGGCGTTGTTCGGACCGGGTTCTCCCGACGTATCCGGACCGGGACGCTTTTGGAAAGAGAGTCCTTTTGTCGCCGTAACCATTAAGGAAATTGCCTGTCGGGATCAAGATCTTTTGTTCGAACGCAAGCTCAACTGGGTTCGGCACTGTTGGCGCACACCAGCCGAATGCGGCAACCCGATTTGCATCCAATCCATTACGTTTGATCACGCTACAAGAGCCCTAGCGCATCTGGGCGTGGTGCCTATCGTGAGCTAACCGATGCGAGTTGTGTGGGTACATTCCGGTTCTTGGAAAAGTCACGCGGCGATTTCCTATATAGGCGTACATAATGCATGGTCGTTTGCGAATATCTAAGCAATGAGTAAACGGACGATATTTGTTACGGGGGGAGCCGGATTTATTGGCTCTAACTTTATTCTTGAATGGGTCAAAAACGATCTAGGCGAGATTATCAATTTTGACAAACTAACTTACGCAAGTAACTTAGCGTTTGCCTCAAGCGAGACTGGCTCCGATAAATGTCAGTTTGTTCATGGCGATATTGCCGATAGAAAAACCGTTACCGAGTTGTTGACGCCGTAACACGCCTGACGCGATTATTCACTTTGCTGCCGAAACGCATGTTGATCGATCTATTTCCGATCCAAGCGAGTTTATCCATACAAATGTTGTGGGTACTTTCCAATTGCTCGAAGCCGCAAAGTCGTATTGGGCAGAACTTCCAGCCGCAAGGAAAAGTAAGTTCCGTTTCTTACACATTTCAACCGACGAAGTTTTCGGAGATCTTGATGCAAACTGCGCCGCCGTTAACTGAACTCTCCCCTTACGCTCCGAACAATCCTTATGCCGCTACGAAAGCTGCATCTGATCACTTGGTTCGCGCTTATTTTCGAACTTATGATTTTCCGACGCTTATGGTTCACAGTTCCAACGGTTTTGGCCCTTTCCAGTTTCCAGAAAAATTGATTCCATTGACAATAGCGAACGCACTCTTAGGGAAACCTATTCTCATCTACGGTGATGGATCGAATACGCGGCAATGGATATACGTTGAAGATCAATGTTCTGGCATTCGCGCAGTGTTATCTCGGGGTAAGATAGGGCAAACGTATAATTTGGGCGGTGCACGGGAAATTGAGAATATAGTGCTAGTAAAAATAATCTGTGATTTTTTAGACCAAAAGAAGCCTCGCGAGGATGGATTGAGCTATCGCGAACAAATTGCGAATGTAAGAGATCGTCCAGGCCACGATAAACGTTACGCGCTGGACTCCACCCGAGCAAAAGCTGAATTGGGTGGTGGCCTCAAGAGCCTTTTGATTTAGCAATCGAAAAGACGGTCAATTGGTACTTATCACACGTTCCTGGCATCGGTTCTTAGCAATATCTCAATCGTTCAGTAAGGGCGATAACCTCCATACACATTTGAATTTTCTGGGCAGATGAAGATATTGAGTACTTCATTCGAAGATGTTTTTCTCTTAACTCCGCCTATTTCCTCGGACGAACGAGGAATTTTTTTTGAAAGCTATAACAAGAAGCAACTTGAGCAGCATCTATGTTATCCAATGGATTTCCAACAGGAAAATCATTCTCGGTCAATTCAAGGAGTCATTCGTGGATTACATTACCAACTTGAAAAACCTCAAGGTAAACTGGTTCGAGTAGTACGGGGCTCAATTTTCGATGTCGCCGTCGATATTAGAAAAACGTCACCAACCTATGGTAGATGGTTCGGTACCGAAATTACCGAGGATAATCGCTATCAGATTTGGATTCCGCCAGGGTTCGCGCACGGGTTCTTGGTTTTGTCCAGTGTCGCAGATGTAGTCTACAAAATTACGGACTACTGGTATCCCGAGCATGAGCGCTGCATCCGATGGAACGATCCTACCATTGGAATTGACTGGCCAATCGATAGACCGCCGATCCTCTCAGAAAGGGATTCTCGCGGCGAGTTCCTCGCGAATGCGGAAGTGTACGAATGAAACGCATTCTCCTTTTTGGTCGAACTGGACAGATCGGTTGGGAATTACACCGATCGCTACAACCACTTGGGGAAGTGATCGCCCCTTATCGCGAGGAAGTTGACTTTGAGAGGCCAGAAAACCTCCGTGATTTGGTTCGAAAACTTCAGCCACACATGATCGTAAATGCTGCAGCTTATACAGCAGTAGACACAGCAGAAACCAATAGATTGCTCGCAAAGCAAGTCAACGCCAGAGCGCCTGCCATACTGGCCGAAGAAGCTAAGCGTTTAGGTGCTTTACTCGTTCACTTCTCCAGTGATTACGTTTTCGATGGAACCGGTCGCCAACCATACACGGAGGAAGATGAATCCAATCCTTTGAACGTTTACGGGCTAACCAAGATTACTGGAGACCGCGCAATCGAGTCTGTCGGATGCAATCACATCATTTTTAGAACGAGTTGGGTCTATTCCTGGCGTCGAGACAATTTTCTGAGAAAGATTCTAAGCTATGCCGAGAAGCAAGAGGAACTCAAAGTTGTAAATGATCAATTCGGAGCGCCGACATCTGCTCGTTTGGTCGCACAAATAACAACATGCTGCCTAGATCAACTAGCCAACGAAAAAGAAAATGGCAAAAGCATGAATGGGATTTTTAATCTAACTGCCAGTGGCGTTACTTCCCGGTTTGGCTTCGCACGCGCCATCATCGATGAACTTCGAACAAACGATACAAACTCTTCTATCGAGGACCGATTAGTTCCCATTTCGTCCGGAATCTTCCCATCTGTTGCACTACGACCTAGAAACTCCCAACTCGACTGCAACAAGATCATCAAAGCGTTCGATATCACGCTGCCTGAATGGCAGATAGATTTCAAGCTCACGGTCGCTAAGCTGCTTCAACGTCAGGTCATGCGACCTGACCGCTGGAAGAGCGGAAACCGGGGCGATATTAGTTGTGCTTAAAACAGGTGTTAAGAAGCGTTTCGTATGGGTACCGGCGTCAATTGCGGTTTAGTCGAATAGGAGTACTCCGGAATCCATTTTTTCAAATCGCGACGAACATGCGCGTCGTCCATGGTGTCATGGTCCTTCATCCATTTAACGAGTTCGAGGAGCCAGGGTTGATCGGCTGAGCGGGCTTTAGCCACTCTAAGTTTGGGATGTGGCGTTGGTAATGTATGTTCATCATCGGCCAATAATTCTTCGAAAAGCTTTTCCCCTGGCCTTAACCCTGTATAAGTTATCTTGATTTCGTCTTCGCTAAATCCAGACAACCGAATCATGTCCCGAGCAAGATCAACAATCTTTACGGGATCACCCATATCCATAACGAAAATCTCGCCACCTAATCCCATACACCCGGCCTGCAGCACAAGTTGAGCCGCCTCCGGTATGGACATAAAATACCGAATAATATCGGGATGCGTGACCGTCACCGGGCCACCTCGAGAAATTTGCT
>CAVQPB010000005.1:0-439242 GCA_963714525.1 uncultured Pseudomonadota bacterium | reverse complement strand
TGCCCGTTGGTTATTGCCCTACTCCTGGGTTACCGCCAGCATCACCCTCTGCCCATAGTCGTAGGCTTGTAGCGTGCCATTGCCTGCCTCCCCATGGATGCAAGCATTTCGCGCACCTAGTCAATAGGTCCTCGGCGTAAAATCTAGGCTCCGATTCAAACAAAGACTTTTTCTAAAGACTCGTTAGGCGCTCGAAAAAAGTCGCCTACAGACAAACGGAGATTCTCTTGTCATCAGATACGTCGCCTCGCAAAGCTGTGATCCTTGAGCCAGGTGAAGGTCGCGCTTACCCGATGGGTCGAATCGGCGCGGTTTTCAAAGCCGATGGCGTGGAAACCGCTTCCCGTTACTCCATTTCGGAATGGTGGCTGGAACCTTACACACAAGGTCCGGGCGCTCATTCACACCCTGAGGACGATGTCTTCTACCTCATCGAAGGCACCATGAGTATGCTGGTGGGGGAGCACTGGACTCCCGCTAGCTAAAGGCTCGTTTGTACTCATACCCGGCGGGGTCACCCATGACTTCGAAAACCGAAGCAGCGAGCGAGCCGGCATTTTGAATTTTTCCGTTCCCGGTGAATTCGAGCAAGACATGCCGAGCATTGCGCAATGGTTCAAAGAAAATCCACCGAAACATGCCGGCACCTAACCCTCATTCAATGGAATTGGGTTGCAGTTTCGATCGGACGCCAACATGATCCATGGCTCCTGTCATTGCGGTGCTATTAGCTGGCAGTTCCAAGGCATGCCTGAATCCGCCACCGCCTGCAACTGCACAGTCTGCCGGCGCTATGGCGTGCTGTAGGCATACGACTACGAAGGCGAAGGAATCGTGGTCTCGGGGCCAAGTAGGGCCTACGTGCGCGGCAAGGCCATCGAGTTTCACTTCTGCCCGACCTGCGGGTGCGTCGCCTACTGGAGGGCTCAAGGTACAGACGAGAGTGGACGCCGCCGCATCGCGGTCAATCTGCGCCTGACCGAGCCAGGTCCCATCGCTAAGGTGCCCATTGACCACTTCGACGGGCTCGATACATTCGACGATCTGCCGAGAGACGGAAAGTGCGTGGGAGACTATTGGTTCTGATGCGCCAACAGCGCGGCCTACGCCGACATTGCAGCCAACCTCAAAAAGCTGCGCTTTTGCCTTCGGCTGAATTAGAGCGTCAGGCGTGGCTAAACGTCCCCTTTCACCGCCGACTACGTGTATATTCCTCTCCATTTTTAACCTGTAGGATCGCCTAATGCGGGAACACGTTCTTTACTCCATTTTCGCCATGATTGTTGTATTGACTTCTGGCCTAGCGGCAGCGCAAGACACGCAATCGCCCTCGAAGCCATCAAAAAGCTGTGCGGAGGAATTGCGCGAGCGCGGTCTAACGAGCGGCATGCCGGGTTTTGATGTTGAGTACATCGCGTGCCGAGATCGGAAAAACGCTGAAGTTCGCTCCGGCGCCAGCGGCTTAGATGCGCAGCTAATCGCGCTTTGTAAGGACGAACTCATCGACCGTGGCTTCTTGCCAGGCATCGGAGAATATCAGACCGAAATGAATAAGTGCCTCGCCCGCAGAAAGAGTGAGGGTCAAGCGGGCACCGCCGACTTCACGGATGCGAAGCCCTTCGGGCGCGGTAAGGTGCAAGACTATCTGAACGCGCTTTACTCAGACGACGTTACGGCAATGCGCGCCATCGATACGGAGTTAGCGCAGCGCATGCAGACAAGGATTGCCGGTTTCAGTATTCAATCTGATCGTTCAGAATTATCTGGCCGCGTATCCTAGCATCTACAAATCCTGCCTTAGAGCCAAATGCGCCGACCGTCACGGTCGGAGAAGTCTATGACGAGGTAAAGCGCGATGGAAGCGGGATGGAGATTAGCCGCAGAGAAGTTGATGAGCGACGCCGGATTCCCGTGAACCAGCGCTTCCTTCAGATGGCGAAGAATTCGGGGGTCAAGATGAGTGGGGCAACAGAGGACTTCGTTACTCGCCTAGCTGGATTTGAACTTGGTGAACTATCGTTCAGCAACATCGCGTCCATCGTCCAGCGAACCATGCAACGCCGTCCTTGTAACGATCCGGTCACTCGGCGCCTGGAAGATGCGTTCATTAAGTACTCCGCTCGCGACGCTCGTTGACCAAGCTGGTCGTTGGTGGTCAAACTAGGGCTTCGATGATCGGGTTGTAGAGATGCAAATTCTCCCATGCCTTGAAATCGCGATTCTCTAGCAACCGCTACTAGCCTCGCGCGGTGTCCTCGCACCCAATCAAGCCGCTGGACGTCTTAGCGCGGAGTACGCATAATTGAAATTCTGATGTCCCTTAAGATCGACAATTTCCTATGAATCAACCTACCGCTCATGCCGCCATTACCGCTGCCGATTCCCTCGTCTTACGCCAAGACAGTGGTGGTGTCGCGACCCTTACCTTAAATCGGCCCAGGCAATATAACGCACTTTCAAGCGCGGTCTTAACGGCACTGCAAGAAATCCTGGATGCGATCGCAACAGATAAATCAGTGCGTGCGGTTGTGATCGCCGGCGCAGGCTCGGCATTCTGCGCTGGCCACGATCTGAAAGAAATGCGCGCTAATTACGAGTTGGGCGCGACGCAAGCGCTGTTCGAGCAATGCAGCAGGATGATGAAAACCCTCACCGCCCTGCCGCAACCGGTCATCGCGCGAGTTCACGGTATCGCCACCGCGGCGGGCTGCCAGTTGGTCGCCCAGTGCGATCTTGCCATCGCATCGGATAACGCGACCTTCGCCACCTCTGGCGTGAATGTCGGCCTATTCTGCGCCACGCCGAGCGTGCCGCTGTCGCGCAACGTGTTGCGCAAACAGGCTATGGAAATGTTGTTGACCGGGGATTTTATCGACGCAAAAACGGCGCTGGAGCGCGGCCTGGTCAATCGGGTTGTACCACCGGATAAACTGGACGAAGCGCTCGCGGAATTGCTTCAGAGCATTCTTGCAAAACCCGCATCCGTATTGGCTCTTGGCAAGAAAATGTTCTACGAGCAGCTAGAGATGGGCATGTCCGATGCGTACACCCATGCGAGCAAGGTCATGGCCTGTAACTTCATGATGCCGGAAGTGGCGGAAGGCGTGGATGCGTTTATGCAGAAGCGAGAACCGAAATGGCCGACCTAAAGTGGACCGAGTTGTAGGGTGGATCAAGTCCCGCAGGGACGGATCCACCAAACCGTGGAAGTGGAGAATAAGCTTACGTTTTTCATGGTGGATCCGCTTTGCTTGATCCACCCTACAAGTAACTTTTGATTCATGGAAAGCGAAGCGAAGAATGACATTCGTGCTCGGAGAAAGCAGATTCTTCGCTTTGCTTTCCATGTACCGAAGTGGCAAGTACGCTGGAGCTAATCGCGAAGCGCTGGATCCACCGCAGCATTAGTTGAGTATACGTTCGTGATCCGCTTTGTGGATCCGCTCCGCTTCATCGACCCTACACCGCTCGCTCAGTTCTCGCCACTGCAGTTGCAGGCCCATGGCAGCTCAGAATGACAGTTAATTATTTTTAGTTGACCTTAAGTCTTAAGCGCCTTGTAGCGAATTCGGTGGGGCCGGGCACCCTCCTCGCCTAAGCGCTTCTTCTTGTCGGCTTCGTATTCCTGATAGTTACCGTTAAAAAATACCACCTGCGCATCGTCTTCGAACGACAGAATATGAGTGGCGATACGATCGAGGAACCAGCGATCGTGAGAGATGATCAATGCGCTGCCGGGAAACTCAAGCAACGCATCTTCCAGCGCGCGCAAGGTTTCCACGTCGAGATCGTTTGATGGTTCATCGAGTAGTAACACGTTGCCGCCCGCGAGCAATGTTTTTGCCAGATGCAACCGGCCGCGCTCACCACCGGAGAGATTGCCGACGATTTTTTGTTGATCGGCTCCTTTGAAATTGAACCGGCCGATATAGGCGCGCGACGGCATTTCGAACTTGCCAACGGTGATGATGTCCGCGCCGTTGGAAATTTCTTCCCACACGCTTTTTTCTCCGCGCAACGCGTCGCGCGACTGATCGACTTCGGCAATTCTGGCCGTTGCGCCGATCACGATCTCACCGGAGTCGGGCTTCTCTTTACCGGTAATCATGCGGAACAACGTCGACTTACCCGCGCCGTTCGGGCCGATGATGCCGACGATGGCCCCGGGCGGAATGCTGAAGCTCAAGTTATCGATCAGCAAGCGATCGCCATAACCTTTGCTCACGCCTTTGAATTCGATCACCTCATTGCCTAGCCGCTCGCCGACGGGAATGAAAATCTCTTGTGTCTCGTTGCGTTTTTGATAGTCGTAGGAACTCAATTCCTCGAAGCGCGCGAGCCGTGCTTTGCTCTTGGCTTGGCGGCCCTTGGGATTTTGCCGCACCCAATCCAATTCTGTTTTGAGGGCTTTTTGCCGCGCCGATTCGCTCGATTCTTCTTGTTTGAGTCGATCGCCTTTTTGTTCCAACCAAGAACTGTAGTTGCCCTTCCACGGAATGCCGTAGCCGCGATCGAGTTCCAATATCCACTCGGCGGCGTTATCGAGAAAATAACGATCGTGGGTCACGCCGACCACGGTGCCGGGAAAACGCTGCAAGAACTGCTCCAACCACTCGACACTTTCCGCGTCGAGGTGGTTGGTCGGCTCGTCGAGCAGCAACATGTCGGGTTTGGAGAGCAACAACTTGCACAGCGCCACACGGCGCTTTTCGCCACCGGACAGATTCGCGATCTTCGCTTCCCATGGCGGCAGGCGCAACGCATCGGCGGCGATTTCCAATTGATGTTCTGTATCGTTGCCGCTTGCGGCGAGTATCGCCTCATACTTCGCCTGATCTGCGGCAAGCTTGTCGAAATCCGCATCGGGCTCGCCATAGGCGGCGTAGACTTCTTCGAGTTTTTTCTTCGCCTCCATCACTTCACCCATGCCCGCTTCGACTTCTTCGCGCACGGTTTTCGCCGGATCGAGTTGCGGCTCCTGCGGCAGATAACCGATGCTTAAATTCGGCATCGGCCGCGCTTCGCCTTCGATTTCAGTGTCGATGCCCGCCATGATTTTGAGCAGCGAAGATTTGCCGGAGCCATTTAGCCCCAACACGCCTATTTTGGCGCCCGGAAAAAACGACAGCGAAATATCTTTAAGAATAGTGCGTTTCGGGGGCACGATCTTGCTCACCCGATTCATGGTGTAGACGTATTGAGCCATTGGATTGTTTCTTAGAAAGTCAGCGCAGCATTATAACGCTACGCAGGTACAATGAACTCATGGAAGCTGTTAGCACAACGCCGTATGCAGGCCTCACCCCGGACATCGTGCTCGATGCGATTGAAAGTACGGGGCGCAAATGCGATGGGCGCATGCTCGCCCTTAACAGCTATGAAAATCGCGTTTATCAGATTTGGCTGGAAGACGAATCGCTGATCGTCGCGAAATTCTATCGGCCGCAACGTTGGAGCGACGCTCAGATATTGGAGGAACATAGCTTCGTTCAAGAACTGGTGGAGCGGGAAATTCCGGTGGTCGCGCCTATCGTGCTGGAAAATGGCAAGACTTTGGGTAGTTTTCAAAGCTTTCGCTTCGCAATTTACCCGAAACAAGGCGGGCGCGCGCCGGAACTGGAACAGGCTGATACGCTCGAATGGATCGGGCGTTTTCTCGGCCGCATCCACGCAGTCGGCGCGATCAAGCGTTTTGCCGAACGCCCCCCATTGAACATCGAGACGTTCGGCGAAGAGCCACGTCAATACTTGCTCGCAAGCCCATTCTTGCCTGCGGACCTCATTGATGCTTGGTCTAGCGTAGTGGAGCAAGCGTTGATCGGCGTGCGGCAATGTTACGAACGCGCGGGCGACATAAAACTCATACGCCTGCACGGCGATTGCCACGCCGGCAATGTTTTGTGGACCGAATCGGGGCCGCACTTCGTCGATTTCGACGACAGCCGCATGGGTCCCGCGATTCAGGATCTGTGGATGTTGTTGTCCGGCGAGACCGGCGATATGACGCGGCAATTCGCCGACGTGCTCGCCGGGTACGAAGACTTTTATGAATTCGATCGGCGCGAGTTGCATTTGATCGAAGCACTACGCACCCTGCGCTTGATTCATTATTCCGCTTGGATTGCGCGGCGTTGGGATGACCCGGCTTTTCCCGCGGCGTTTCCGTGGTTCAACACCCAACGTTATTGGCAAGATCGAATTTTGGAATTGCGCGAGCAAATTTCGTTAATGGCGGAATCGCCGCTAGCTTCGATTGCGTTTTGAGTTTCTGAGATTATTGCGAGCCATCTAGATTGTCCCCACCGATAATGCGCGCAGACCATGAATTGAGTAAGCTCGCCTTTAATTAAACGGTCATCCTGAGTAACGCGAAGGATCTGCTTTTGTGGTGGGGATAAAGCAGATCCTTCACTTCGTTCAGGATGACATGTTGGAGGTTGGTGTCCCGATTGAGTTCATGGAAAGCGTCACGTAGCAATCGTGCCTTTTTTCAAGGCGCCAGACGAAATTCCGACCCCGTCGATTCCAACCGCAGCAACGCCAGCTTTCGTTCCAATCCACCCGCATAACCGGTCAAGTCGCCATTGGCGCCGATGACGCGATGGCACGGGATAATGATGGAAATCGGATTGCGGCCGTTTGCCGCGCCGACCGCGCGTACTGCGTTGGCATTACCGATGCGCCGCGCCAGCTCGCCGTAGGTTGCGGTTTCGCCGAAACGAATGGTGGTCAGCCGATCCCATACCAGGCGCTGAAATTGCGTGCCCTCCGGCGCGAGCGCAACATCGAACGTCTGACGTTTGCCGGCGAAATATTCATCGAGCTGCGTCATGGTCGTTTTAATCACGCTGAAGTCCGCGTCATATCGCCACGCCGACAAGACGTTCGGATAGTATTTTTCGCCGACGAAATGTAAACCCGTTAGTGCCGACTCGGACGCCGTGAGCAAAATCTGTCCCAGTGGACTTTCGTAGTAGGCGCAATAAAGCGTCATGTTTACTCCAACGATCGCCAAAGATGCATCACGGCATAGGCGCGCCATGGCCGCCATGCTTCGGCCATTTCCAGTACTTTGCGCGGATTTTTTTCATCGAGTGCTTTCATCACGCCGAAATCTGTATGGGGAAAGGCGTCGGGCCAAGCCAACGCGCGCATGGCGATGTATTGCGCCGTCCAATCGCCGATACCCGGCATGGCGCGTAGTTGTTCGATGGTCGTTTCGATGTCGGCGGAGGGATCGAGGCGCAACGTCACCATCGGCGATAGCGCGAGCCAAAGCGAGGATCGTTCGCGCGCGGGTGGCGATGATGCCTAGACGCGCGATGTCGTCCTGCATACGCGCGGCAAGTTGTTCGGCGGCAGGGAAGCATCCCGTCACATCTGGAAACGGCGTTTCGATTTCATCGCCGAATGCCGCGGCGAATCGGCCGGCCAATGTGGTCGCCGCACGTACGGTAATCTGCTGTCCCAGCACCGCGCGCACCGCCAATTCAAAACCGTCGAACGCGCCGGGCAATCGAATCCCGCCATGGCCGAGCGCGATGTCGCCGAGCGCCACAGCGATCTCCTCCGGCTGACAGGCAAGATCGAATAACTGCTTTACCCGCCCAAGTACCTGGGGCAACACGCTTGCGAGCGATGCGGACACCCGCACGCTCAATACAAATTTTGTTTTGTGCGGCGCCACGGCGATCCAACCGCGATGCACCACACCTTTGCCGGCGATGCGAACAGCGCGGCGGTAAGTTTTGCCGTCGATCGTTTCGACACCAGCTATCCCACGCTTACCCAAAAATGCGAGCAGAAACGGCCAGTCGAGCGGCGGGCGGTACGCTAACTCGAACAGGAACTCATCAGCCTCGGCGCAACGACCGGCACTTTTACGTAAGGCCGACGGCGCCAGCCGATAGCGACCTTTGAACGACGCATTAAAACGCCGCAGACTTTGAAATCCACTGGCAAACCCAACGTCGGTTACGGACATCCGCGTATCGGTCAACAAACGTTTGGCCAACAGCAAACGCTGCGTCTGGGCGTAATCGATGGGCGCGACGCCGAACGCATCGAAAAACAAACGCCGGAGGTGACGGTCGGTTACGCCCAGCCGCGCCGCGAGATCCTCCAGACGCGCGCCATTTACCACTCCATCGTCGATCAGGCTCGCCGCGGACTGCGCCAGGCGCGCGCTGCTGTCGATGCTGGCGTTACCCGGCGCCAGTTCAGGCCGGCAACGCAAACACGGACGAAACCCCTCGATCTCGGCTGCCGCCGCGCTTGGAAAAAAACGGCAGTTTTCACGCTGGGGCACCTTCGCCGGACAAACCGGGCGGCAGTAAATTCGCGTTGAGGTCACGCCGGTAAAAAACCGCCCGTCGAAGCGCGGATCGTGAGCCTTGACAGCCCGGTAGCAACTATCGGAATCGAGCACCATGATGTGGATTGTGAATCAGATCGCCAATCTGCACTCGCCGTTTTCGGACATGTGCATTCACGTAACAATCGCGAATTTCCAGAAGTAGGCGTAGGGTGGGCAAACGGCATTATCGTTTGCCCACGCATATGCCGATCAATCGTGACCGCGTAGGCACAAACAACGTGCCCACCCTACAAGGTCAAAAAACGACCACGCCAGGACCCGCTCTGATACTGGCTCTTGGCAATGCATGCCCTGTGAGCCAAGCTGGTATTGGCTCCCAGGCCTGCCTTTAATCGATTATGCACATCCAGAGGGTTTATAGACCCGCTTGGTTGATGCGGGATATTTCACCAGACGATCTTTTGGGCGGATAGGCCGTGGCACGAGTTCGCCGCCGCAGTTTGGGCAGCGACCGCGTAGCTTTTGCTCGACGCAGTCGCGGCAGAACGTGCATTCGAAGGTACAGATCATCGCTTCTTGAGATTCCGGCGGAAGATCTTTGTCGCAACACTCGCAACTGGGTTTCAGCAGCAGCATGGGTTTACCTTTCTTGTGCAGCGATCGCTTCGATCTCAAGCAGGAAATTAGGCTTAACCAGCGCCGGCACGATCAGCAACATCGAAGCCGGCCGCGCGTCGCCGAGAAATTTGCTGCGCACTTGAACGTACGCCGGAATGTCTTCCGCGCGCAGCAAGTAGTGCGTCACCTTGACCAGATCGTTGACGCTCATGTCGGCTTGTTTAAGCATCTTAACGATATGGGTCCAGGCGATCTCGGCTTGACCGCTGACATCACTCGGTAAATTGCCATCGAGAGCCAAGCCCGGTGTGCCGGAGGTATAAAGCCAGCGCGCATTCGGCGGCACTTCGATGGCGTCGCTGTACTTGCCGATTTGGCTGGCGACACCGATGTTGAGTGCGATATTGGTCACGACGCTAATCCTCCTTATATGCGGCGACCTCGATTTCCACTGTCGCGTTCAACGGTAGATTCGCGACGCCGATGGACGTGCGCGCCGGTGGATCGACCTTGTTGAACACTTCTTCCCAGGCGCGATTGATGTCGGGAAACTGATCGAAGCGCGTGGTGAAAATGCGCGCGATGGTGAGGTGTTCAAGGCTCAATCCGTAATCCTTCAGCGCCTTTTGCAGGTTGGCCAGAATGTACTGAGTCTCGCCATAGGCGCCGCCGGGTGCAAGTTGCGCATTGTCCGTAATGGCGATCATGCCCGAGAGCTGGTAGAAGGGGCCGGTCTTGATGCAGGGCGTGTAACGAAAACGCGGCGCCGGAATGCTTTTTGAGTGCAGGAGAGTTCTTGGCATAATATCGTCCTCGATCCGAAACCTTATTATTTCCGACCGCCGATGGCTATGCAAGAGTTTTACAATGAAATGGCTCTGACAAAAAAAGAAGGCCGAAACGCCTGTGGGCGTTTCGGCCTAGTGTAACGCTGGCCTGTCGCGGAGGAGGATTACGATTACTCCACGTGCAGGGAGGGTTCAGCGTCAGATGCACGATACGTGAGTCGTGCACGGATCGGAAGCACCTGTAACAGTTGTTAACAATCTATTTCTTCATCTATGAAATTGGTAATTAAGAAAACTGATGATGACGGACGGCTAGCGCTTCTCGATCGCTATCTAAACACCGATTGGCGTATGGAGATCGTCGATGAATACGATGCATTCGGCCTTTGCCAACGCCTTGCTGGACGCCGACGCGATTATTTCCATGAACTGGCATTGGACTTTTGCCGCGCCGCGGTTGAAACTGGTGCAGTTGCCGGGCGCCGGAACCGATGGCATCGAATTCGACAAAGTGCCCACCGACGACTTCGGTTTGCAATGTGTATGGCCACGATATCGGCATCGCCGAATACGTCATGGCCGGCATCTTGGAATTCACCATAGGCCTGCGCGCATTGGATCGCGCTTTGCGCCAGGACCGCTGGACCGGTTCCTACGTCTGTGGCCCGCGCCATGGCGAGCTGTTCGGGCAAACCTTGGGTATCGTCGGCTACGGCCGCATCGGCCGCGAAGTGGCGCGCCGCGCGCGAGCTTTTGGCATGCGCGTGATCGCCTGTTCGCGCACGGCGAAAGTCAACGATGAATTCGCCGATCGGGTCGATGCTATGGATCGCTTCGATCACCTACTCGGCGAGGCGGATTTCGTTGTCGTTGCCGCGCCGTTGACCGCTGCGACCCAGGGCTTGGTTAACGAAACCGCGTTCGCGAAAATGAAATGGAACGCAATCATCGTCAACGTCGGTCGCGGGGCGATTATCGACGAGGCGGCGTTATATCACGCGCTCAAGACCAAGCGCATCGCCGGTGCGCTGATCGATACCTGGTACCATTATCCAAAACAAGGTGAGGATTATCGCGAGCCTGCGGCGCTGCCCTTTCGCGATCTGGATAATTTAATCATGACACCCCACGCCTCGGGTTGGACGAACAATTTAACCGCGCGCCGCTGTCAAGGTATTGCCGATAATCTCAATCGCCTGGCGCGCGGCGAAGCACTGATTAACGTCGTCAAACAAGGGCTATCATGACACCGGAACAAATTGATTTAGCCGCAACCACCCTTTGGAAAGCCGCGACCAGTGCGAGTCCTGTGGCAGGCCTGCCGGAGAGCGCCATGCCACGCTCTCGTGCCGATGGGTATGCCGTACAGCAAGGTTTGGCGCGCCTCTCAGGGCAGCAAGCTTACGGTTGGAAAATCGCTGCGACCAGCCTAGCCGGGCAAAAGCATCTCAAAGTCGATGGACCGCTCGGCGGCAGGCTGTTCATCGATCGTGTGTTGCCGCAAACGGGATTGATCTCGCTCGTGGGCAACGAGATGAAACTGGGCGAAGCGGAATTCGCCTTTCGCATGGCGAAGGATTTACCGCTGCGCAGCCAGTCCCTACAACGTCGACGAAGTCATGGCGAGTGTCAGCTCCCTTTACCCCGCCATCGAGTTGCCCGATTCGCGCTTTATCGAATATACGAAAGTCGGCGTGGCATCGTTGATTGCCGATAATGCCTGCGCCCACGAGTTTGTGCTTGGCGACGAAGTGAAAATCGATTGGCGCGGCCTTGATCTTTCGCAGCATCGCGTGACCGTGACGCGCAATGGTGAAGCGAATTGCGAAGGCATCGGCGCTAATGTGCTTGGCGATCCAAGGATCGCACTGACGTGGTTGGCGAACGAACTAAATACCTATGGGTTAATGCTGCGTGCCGGGGAAACCATTACCACGGGAACCTGCGTCGTGCCCTTTGCACTTAGCGCCGGAGATCGATTCAGCGTTGATTTCGGCATGCTGGGTTCGGTCACGATTTCGATCGCCGAGTAACGCCCACGGATTATTCCGCGTCAGGCTGGGCGCCCGGCGCCGCATCTTGAAACGCTTTAAGCGCCATACAGTTTTCTTCGATGCGAGTTAATGTCGGGAACGCGTCTAGTTCGATGTTGAAGCGGCGCGCGTTAGCGAGTTGCGGCACCAGGCATATATCGGCTAACCCCGGCGTATCGCCGTGGCAGAACTCGCCCGTTGCCGAGTCGCTCGCGAGCCGCGACTCCAGTGGCGCCAGCCCCAGCAGCACCCAATGCCGATACCACTGATTTTTTTGTTCTTCGCTTAACTTAAGATCGTTCACCAAGTAACGCAGCACGCGCAAATTGTTCAGCGGGTGAATTTCGCACGCGACTATTAGCGCCAACGACCGCACCCGTGCGCGGGCGGCGATGGCCTTGGGCAAAAACGGCGGTTCCGGATAGGCCTCATCCAAATATTCGATAATCGCCAAGGACTGTGTGAGGGCAAGATCATCCTCCTGCAACACCGGCACCAGGGACTGCGGATTCAACGCACGATATTCCGGCGCGAATTGCTCGCCGCCGTTTTTCGTCAAATGTACGATGGCTTTCTCGTATTCCAAGCCCTTGAGATTGAGCGCGATGCGCGCTCGAAACGCTGCGGAGCTGCGGAAATAGCCATAGAGTTTACGCATGATCAAGCAATCGAAAAATTCAAAGCCGGCAATCCGGCGATAGTCGCGTCGACACGATCGCCGGGTTTGAGCGGCCCGACGCCCGCGGGTGTACCGGTAAAAATTAAATCTCCGGCCTTAAGTTCGAACAAGCCCGACAAATGGGCGATGATGTCGGGCACATTCCAAATCATGTCGCCGATATCGCTGCTCTGTTTAACTTCGCCGTTAACGGTCAATGCAATCGCCGACTTATTCACGTTGAAATTATTGGATGCCAGGAGAAGCGCACCCATAGGCGCTGCGCGGTCGAATGCCTTGCCGACGTCCCACGGACGGCCTTTTTCACGCATCGCTTGCTGCAGGTCGCGCCGGGTAAGGTCGACGCCGACGGCATAGCCAAACACTAAGCCCAGCGCGGCTTCTGGCTTGATGTGGGTGCCACCGGATTTGAGCGCCACGACGAGCTCCACTTCGTGATGCAGGCTTTTTGTCGCCAGCGGATAGGGTATCGCGCTGCCGTTCGCAACCACTGCGTCGGCGGGTTTACAGAAAAAAAACGGCGGTTCACGGTTGGGATCGCCGCCCATTTCGCGCGCATGCTCGGCATAGTTACGGCCAACACAGTAAATACGGTGTACGGGAAAACGACTGTCGCTGCCCTCGACCGCTACGCTGGGCAATTCCCAAGACGGCAAAACGTATTGCATTTCTTTAGTCCCCTTGGCTCAGAAAGCTGTAGCATACCAATGATTTTCGATTCAGGAATGATCTGATTAACTTTTTCCGATTTGCTTGCCGAACGATGCGCCGTGACTAATACCAGCAACAACATTGTTATTGCCGGCCACGAGATG
Source organism: uncultured Pseudomonadota bacterium (assembly GCA_963714525.1). Lineage (GTDB taxonomy): Bacteria > Pseudomonadota > Gammaproteobacteria > Burkholderiales > JALYOK01 > JALYOK01. Next base: position 425,992 of record CAVQPB010000005.1, on the reverse strand, counting down.
GAAGTCCGACTAATCGATCCCATCGAGCCAACTCGAGCGACCATCGTTTTTCTGCATGAAGGCTTGGGATCCGTCAGCCTGTGGCGGGATTTTCCGGAGCGAGTCACCGAAGCGACCGGGATCGGCGCACTCGTCTATTCTCGCTATGGTTATGGACTATCTTCCACGCTTGAAGAAAAGCGAGCGCCCGACTATATGCACCGTGAAGCCTTAGATGTGTTACCTGCTTTGTTGCAGTCGCTAGGCATACGAAAACCCATACTATTCGGCCACAGCGACGGCGCGTCGATCGCCTTGATCCACGCCGGCGCCGGCCATCGGGTTACCGGGCTGATCGTGGAGGCGCCTCACGTATTCGTCGAAGAAATCTCAGTGCAAGGCGCTACTCAGGCTGCCGTTACGTATAGAACGACCGACTTTCGCAAAAAATTAGCCCGTCACCATCGCGATGCCGACAAGACCTTTTGGGGTTGGCACGATATCTGGACCAGTTCTGATTTTCGCGACTGGAACATCGAATCCTATTTGCCGGCGATCACTTGCCCGACGCTATTGATTCAGGGGGAGCAAGACGAATACGGGACGGTTGCGCAGATCGACGCCATTGCTGGCGCAGTGAAAGGGGTGACGAGCAAACATCTGCTGCCGAACTGCTGCCACACGCCGCACCGCGATCAGGCTGACGTCACTTTAGAACTAGTTACCTCGTTCTTACGTCGGTTATCGCTGTAATTCTGCCCGGCAATCGGCCTGCGAGCCAGTATCCATGCGGCTCTCCGAGGCATATTTATACGTACTTTTGGATCCGTGCGATAACTTGTTCGCGGCCGATCAATTCGAGCGTAACATCCAAAGACGGTGTCTGGCTGGTGCCGGCGACTGCGACGCGTAGCGGTACGCCGATTTGTCCGAGCTTCATTTGATGGGTGGCCGCGGTCTCCTTGATGGCGAGGTTGATGGCGTCGCGGTTCCACGCAACGTTTTTCAGTTTATCTGCGATGGATGCGAGAACCGGCAATATCTCGGGCTTAAGATGCTCGCGGCGCAGCGTCTCATGCGCTTCAACGGTGCGATAAAAATATACGGCGCCATCGGCGATATTCTCCAGCGTGTTACCACGGGATTTCAGCAACTCGGCGACAGCGGCGAGCTTGGGATCGCCCTCGATGACGACGCATTCGCGCGCTCGTAAACGCGGCGCGAGCAGCGGTGCAAGTGCTGCGCCGCTCGTTTCCTTTAAGTAGTGCTGGTTCAACCAGGATAATTTTTCCGCATCGAAGCGCGCGGGAGAGTGGCTGATATGGTCTAGCGCAAACCATTCGACAAATTGATCCATACCAAAAATTTCAGCGTCACCGTGGGCCCAGCCTAAACGCGCCAAATAATTCAATAGAGCGTCCGGCAAGTAACCTTCCTCGTGATACTGCATCACGCTGACGGCCCCGTGGCGCTTCGACAACCGTTCGCCATCGTGCCCAAGTATCATCGGCACGTGGCCGAATGCCGGCAACGGCGCGCCAAGCGCGCGAAAAATATTGATCTGGCGCGGCGTGTTGTTGACATGGTCATCGCCACGAATCACGTGGGTGATGGCCATATCGAGATCGTCGACTACCACACCGAAGTTATACGTCGGCACGCCGTCGGCGCGCACGATGACCAGATCGTCCAACTCGCGATTAGCAATGGTGATCGGGCCTTTAACCAAGTCGTTCCAGGTCACTTCGCCATCGTTGGGATTACGAAATCGAATCACCGGTTTAACGTCCGGCGGCGGCGTTTTACCCTGGGCATTCTCGGGGCGCCAACGGCCGTCGTAGCGAGGCTTTTCACCACGGGCGCGTTGAACTTCGCGCATGGAGTCTAACTCTTCTTTACTCGCGTAACAGGGATACGCTTTGTCCTCAGCGATCAGCTTATCAACGACCGCGCGATAGCGATCCAGACGCTGCATCTGATAAAACGGCCCTTCGTCGTAATCGAGCCCTAGCCATTGCATGGCGTCGAGTATGGCTTGGGTCGATTCCACGGTGGAACGTTCGACGTCCGTGTCTTCGATGCGCAGGATAAACTTGCCGCCGTGCTTACGCGCGTAGGCCCAGGAATAAAGCGCGGTGCGCGCGCCGCCGATGTGCAGATAGCCGGTGGGACTGGGTGCGAATCGCGTGCGAACGGTCATGTGATCATCTATTTTTGAACGCCGGTTTACGCTTCTCTACGAAGGCAGCCATACCCTCCTTCTGATCCTCGGTCGCGAAGGCGGAATGGAACGCGCGGCGCTCGAACAGTATCCCCTCGGCAAGGGATGTTTCATAGGATCGATTCACCGATTCCTTGGCCATCATCACCACCGGTCGGGATAATTCGGCGATTTGTTGCGCAACTTTGACCGCTTCGTCGACCAATCCGGCCAGCGGGACAATGCGCGAAACCAAGCCGCTGCGCTCAGCCTCTGCGGCATCCATCATGCGGCCGGTCAGCACCATTTCCATCGCCTTGGATTTCCCGACAAAGCGCGTGAGGCGCTGAGTGCCGCCGGCGCCAGGAATCACGCCGAGCTTAATCTCCGGCTGTCCGAACTTGGCGTTCTCCGCGGCGAGAATAAAATCGCACATCATCGCCATTTCGCACCCGCCGCCCAACGCAAAACCCGCGACGGCCGCGACTAACGGCTTGCGACATTGGGCAACTTTCTCCCAGCCGTCGGTGATGTAATTGGAAAGATAGGCGTCCATGTAGCTAAAATCCTGCATCACCTTGATATCGGCGCCGGCGGCGAAGGCTTTGTCGCTACCGGTAATCACCATGGCGCCGATGGCGTTATCTTTTTCGAATTGATCGAGCGCTTGTCCGAGATCCTTAATCAGCGCGGGCGACAGGGCATTTAATGCTTGTGGTCGATTGAGACGGATCAGACCCACGTTACCTCGAGTCTCCACCAAAATATTTTCATAGGGCATGCGAATTCTCCGTAGCGTTTGGGGAAGCGATAGAATGGCAGTATTCTAAAGCAAAGCTCCAACGCGACCTATGACTTACAACACATTGCAATTCGCTATCGATTCCGGTGTCGCCGAAATTACCCTCAATCGACCAGACAAACTCAATAGCTTCAACCTTGAAATGCACAAAGAGCTACGAGAAGTCATGGGCGCGATAGAAAAAAACGGCGATATTCGTGCAGCGTTGTTTACCGGTGCGGGTCGCGGATTTTGTGCCGGGCAAGATCTCAACGCGCGCCAGGGTGAGCCGGGCGAAATCGGCAAACACATCCGCAACAGCCTGAACGAAAACTTCAATCCGCTGATCCGCCGTATTCGAAATCTGAAGAAACCCGTAGTCGCCGCGGTGAACGGGATCGCCGCCGGCGCGGGCGCTAACCTCGCGCTATCTTGCGATATCGTGATTGCCGGTCAGTCCGCGGGATTCTTGCAGGCTTTTGTCAACATCGGCCTCATCCCCGACTGCGGCGGGACTTATTATCTGCCGCGTCTGGTCGGCTCGGCGCGCGCCAACGCCTTGGCGATGCTGGGCGAAAAAATCTCGGCCACTCAGGCTGCGGAATGGGGAATGATCTGGAAAACGGTAGCCGACGATGAACTCATGGCCGACGCACGCAAAGTCGCGCAACGCCTGGCATCCGGCCCCAGCGTTGCACTGGGTTTGATCAAACAAGCGCTCCAGGTTTCGGCTGGCCACAACCTCGACCAACAACTGGATTGGGAACGGGACGCCCAAGGACTTGCGGGAATGTCGCCGGATTTTGCCGAAGGTGTGCAAGCGTTTTTAGAAAAACGCCCGGCGCGATTTACAGGTAGATAGAGGAAAAACGGAAGGGCCTAGCCCTTCCGCTAAAACAACATATCCTTCGACATACCGTTGCGACGCAACACGCGCTTCAGAGTGGCCAAAGCTTCGAGTTGAATCTGCCGCACCCGCTCGCGCGTAAGTTTCATGGTCGCCGCTAATTCTTCCAAGGTGTAGATATCGTGATCGTTAAGACCGAAGCGGCGCTCGATCACCCAGCGTTGCTTTTCGTTCAATTGTTCCATCCACTCACGCACCCGGCCGATGACTTCATCGCGTTGTAACAATTCTTCCGGGGCGATGCACTGATCATCGGCAATGGATTCACCGAGCGACAACGAGGGGTCGACATCCAGTGGCGCATCGAGGGAGGCCATGCGCTCGTTAAGGTTCAGAACCCGGCGCACCTCTTCAACGTCTTTACCGAGTAACGAGGCTACGTCTTCGGCCGTCGGTTCCGTTTCCGAGCGGGCTTCCAAATGCCGTTGAGCGCGCAGGTAAACATTTAGTTCTTTGATGATATGAACGGGCAAGCGGATAGTTCGCGACTGATTCATAATCGCCCGCTCTACATTCTGGCGGATCCACCAGGTAGCGTAGGTAGAAAAGCGGAAGCCGCGTTCCGGTTCGAACTTTTCCAGGGCATGAATCAAACCGAGGTTGCCCTCCTCGATCAGATCGAGCAAAGGAACACCGCGATTGACGTAGTGTTTGGCGATGTTTACGACCAATCGGAGATTATGCTCGATCATCTTTTGCCGAGCTTGAAAATCACCCGCCTGGACCTTAAAGGCCAATTCGCGCTCTTGCACAGCGGTGAGCAACGCATTTTGGCCGATTTCGTTGAGGTAAAGTTGGGTCGCGTCCGCGTGCCAGTCCGGGGCTGGTTCAGGCGCCTCCGCCTGCCACTCGTCTGCCTGGGCTATTTCTTGAACTTCTTCGTCTTCTACTTCAACTTCAATTTCTTCTACTGCTGCCGGGTGGCTCATGATGACCTTTCACTGGGTAAATATTTCCATGGATCAACTGGCTTCCCCAACCGGCGGATTTCAAAATGCAGCTTGACCGCGCCATCGTCCGAATCGCTATTTCCCATTTCAGCGATCTTCTGACCACGAGTGACAGTCTGCCCTTCTTTCACGAGTATGGCGCTGTTATGCGCATACAAGCTTAGATGGCTTTTATTGTGTATGATCACGATCATTTTGCCGTAACCACGTAAGCTATTTCCTATATAAGAAACTCGTCCATCGGCACTCGCAAAAATTGGTTGGCCGAGAACCCCTGATATATCGAGTCCTTTCGAACTCTCACTGAAACTGGACATGATCTTACCATTGGTAGGCCAAACCCATTGTAAACTTTCATTGCCGAATGGCGCCGTAGGATTGCCATCTGTCGCGGGATCGGCTTTGGCTTCCTGCTTGGCCGCGCGGCTGGCGTCGTCCGATTCGCCGCGCTGAATTTTCGCCAACGCGACCTCGGAATAGGGTACCCGCGCAGCTTTTGGCTCCGACTTGATATTCGACTTCTTTTCGTCGGGAACCGGCACCGGAGCCGGTGGGGGCAGCGTAACGGGCTCGGAGTTGGGCTTGCCATCGGGAGCGACATCGATAGTGATGGGCAAGGCGGTTACACCGGGCTGTCCGCCCCGCGCTGCCGGGGCAGTCAACTGCAATACCATGCCTTCGCGCAAGGAATTCGCGTTCGGAACGTTATTCCAAGCGCCAAGTTCGCGGTAATCAAGGCCGTGCATCCGCGCGATCCCAAAGAGGGTTTCACCTTTTTGTACTGTGTGGGTTGTAAGCTTGGTATCGGCGGGTTTGGCTGCCGGTAAAGTAGGCGTCGCTTTCGGGATGATCTCCGTGCTTTTGGTCGGCGCCGGGATAGCTCCGGTGGTTTTCGCGGGCGGCGCCGGGACTCGGTCGACGACTGGCGCGCGCTGGGTGGTTGCGCAACCCAAGAGCAACCCCGCCCAGACCAGGCTTATCCAACCGTTTAAGTATAACCGGCCATAATTTTGCTTAAGCACGTATTGCTCCAGGTAGCAACGGCACGAATTTAACCGCTTCCAGCATGGTTTCAGTAATGCCTTGTTCGGTGTTCTCCACCAAATAAAGTCTTTGTTCATCTTGGCCTTTGGGAAACACCAAACGTCCGCCGGGCGCCAGTTGATCAACCAATTCCTTAGGCGTTTCAAACGCGGCCGCCGTCACCACAATACCGTCAAAGGGCGCCGCTTCGGACAGTCCAAAACTGCCGTCGCCGTGTTTGAACCTCACGTTATTCACTCTGAGCTCCCGCAAATGGGCACGCGCCTTGGTCAACAACGCCTCAATGCGCTCGATCGAATACACTTCCTTCGCGAATTTCGCCAGGATTGCGGTCTGGTAACCGCAACCGGTTCCAATTTCTAGTATTCGATCCAGTTGCGGCCGGCCGTTTCGTACTAATTCCGTCATGCGCGCTACGATGTAGGGACTGGAGATAGTCTGGCTAAATCCAATCGGCAACGGCGTATCTTCGTAAGCTCGGGTCGCTAACGCTTCGTCGACAAAAATATGACGCGGCATTTCATAAATCTGCGCAAGCACCCGCTCATCTTTGATGCCGGCTTCCCGCAGCCGATCCACCAGCCGCTGGCGCGTGCGCTGCGAAGTCATGCCGATGCCGGTTTGCCGCGTTGTCATCCCTGCAACCAATGCCTTAATGGATCCAATTGAGCATAATGGGTAAGGTCGATTTGTAACGGCGTTATTGCTACGCGGTTTGCCTTTACCGCGTAAAAATCTGTGCCTTCGCCCGCGTCCTGCGCTGATCCGGCCGCGCCGACCCAGTAAACAGTTTCGCCGCGGGGATTGTTGGATTTAACAATGGGTTCCGCTTTGTGGCGCTTGCCTAGGCGAGTGATTTCATTACCCTTGAGTTCTTCATACGGTATGTCCGGAACGTTCACGTTAAGTAAGAACGGTTGCCGATAAGGATTTCGCTGCAATTGTTTAACCAGATCTAATGCGACGCGCGCCGCGGTCGCGAAGCAATTGTTTCCCGCCGTAGCAAGCGAAATCGCAATCGACGGAATACCAAGCAGATAGCCTTCCGTTGCCGCGGCGACGGTACCCGAATAGATCGTATCGTCACCCATGTTCATGCCATGATTAATGCCCGAAACTACGATGTCAGGCATGTCTTTCAGTAGTCCCGTCACGGCCATGTGGACGCAGTCCGTCGGGGTACCGTTGATATGATAAAAGCCATCGCCCGACTGGCCCAATTTAAGCGGCCTATCCAATGTTAACGAATTACTCGCGCCGCTGCGATCGCGCTCGGGCGCCACGACAGTGATTTCGCCGACTTGCGCAAGCGCTTCCGCTAAATGCTTTAGGCCGGGCGCGAAGTAGCCGTCATCGTTACTGAGCAAGATACGCATGGTGGTGATCTGATACCGGACGAAAGATGCTATGAAGTTAAGGAACCTCTGATTAAGTCCATCGCGGCTCGCGTTGGGCCCTGAAGGGTCGATCGCTAGGCGTCGGCGCGAGCCAAGGGCGTTCCCTTGGCAAGCGGCGTAACGACGCGAGCGGCCCCTTCAGGGCCCAACCCACATTGGCTTAAGTTTGCCGGGCAGCAGCCTTTGTTGCGACTCACTTGTGTGGAACGACCATACCTCATTCGCCGCGTCGCGCCCGCTGCCCGGCAAACTTAAGCGCGACCGCTAGGGACTCAATCAGAGGTTCCTTAAATCAACGACTTGAATTTTACACGCCACAAGCCTTGAGGGCTCGAAATCGGCGATGGTTTCGCCCGAATTTTTACCGAATTCGCACGGACGCCACAGTGATCTCGTATAAAATGACCATCGATGTTAAGAGAATTTCATTACAAAATAGATTGGCGCGCAAAAAGCCATCTTCCCGGACACCATCGCAGTACCCAACCCGGTGGCGGCGTAGAGTTTCGCGGTAATGTTCCGCTCCTTGCTTCTCCGGATCCACGCCGGCTCGACATCCGCGCCAGTCTGTCCGATCCCTTTGAACAGTGGTTTGTACGCAGTTTTCGTCAACGCAGCCAAGTATCGGTGTATTTAATTGCCGACCTTTCCGCCTCTTTAGGGTTTTCCGGCGAGCGAAGTAAATTGGATGTATTGGCTGACTTTACCGAATCCCTGGCCTACTCAGTCCATCGAACTGGCGACCGATTTGCCTTCATTGGCTGCGATGAGGTTCTTCGTACTGATTTCATACTGCCGCCCACCCATGCGTTAGGGGCCGGGTTAGAGATCGCGCGGCGCCTGCGTGGTGTTGCCCTGCACGGGACATCGGCCTCCGGTTTACTCGATGCATGGCGCAATTTGATGAAGCAACGGAGCCTGATTTTTCTGCTTTCGGACTTTCATTGTGACCAGCCTTTGCTTGCGTCAGTAATGGAATCGCTGTCGGGTCATCGCGTTTGCCCCATCGTGCTTTGGGACCGCGCCGAGTTCGAACGCCTGCCGCGCTTTGGCCTGGCGTCTATACGCGACAGCGAGTCGGGGCGCAAGCGGACAATCTTGCTTCGACCATCCTTCCAGGAGCGGTTGCGAGACGCATTCGCCACGCGCCGAACTTGGCTATACGATTTTTTCTCTCGTTACGATACTCAGGCGTTATTCATCGAAGATGGCTTTAACGCGGAACGCATAACCCAGTACTTCTATGCTGCGGAGGATGCACGAGAAGAGGCGGCCGTGTGACCAGGGTCTACTTAATCGTCTGGCTCTTGGCTTGGGTGGGATCGGGTTTCGCCATAGACATCGAGATCGCAGCGCACAACCCGCGCCCCTTCGGCTATGTAGTCGGCGATACGGTTAGCCGAGAGCTCACCCTCAGCGTCAAGCCAGGGTACGCGCTGGATGAGAAAAATCTACCGAAACCCGGCCGCCTGAGTGCTTGGTTGGAATTGCGCTCGATAGATGTCAGCGAAATGCCTGCCAAGCATGGACGGCAGTATCTGGTGAACCTGACTTATCAATTACCTAATTCCCCAACCGACGTGAAAGTGGTGGAGCTTCCCGCTGATAAATTCAGTTTTATAGGCCCCGGTAAGTCGATCGATGCAACATCCGGCGAGTGGCCGATCACGTTGGCGCCGATCACACCGGGAGAAGTGCTGGCGCGCGATGGTTTAGAAGCGCTGCGTCCCGATGTTCTCCCCACTGGAGTCGATGCCACTCCCATGCGCCGGCGCTTGATCGGTTACGGACTGGCGCTTGGCGTGATTCTCCTTTACTGGGCTTATCGTTATTTTGGCATTCCCTATCTTGCGAAAACGCGACGACCGTTTACCCGAGCCTACCGCGATCTGAATCGACTGAGCCAGCAGGATTCAAATTTTTTGCGTGCCGTCGAGCGCATTCATCGGGCGTTCAACGAAACCGCGGGCAGATCGGTATTTATTGAAAACGTTGACCAATTCCTCGCCAGTCACGGCGCGGATGCAAACCTTAAAAGCTTGACGCAGCAGTTCTTCGAGCTTTCCCGCAAGGAATTTTTCGGCGCCGCAGCCTACAATTCACACCGATCCCTTGACTGGCTACTGAATTTTTGCCGCGCGTGGCGTGATGTTGAACGAGGTATCGCATGAACTTCGAGATCGCTTACCCCATGCTATTGTGGCTACTGCCGCTGGTGCTGCTACCTTTTTTCGGCGCCGATCGTAAGACCCTTAGCTACGGTTGGCTCGCACTCATGCCGCGGGATTATTTGGCTACTCTGGTCGGCTTATTGCTCAAGCTGATCGGCGCCATTATTATCGCGGCGCTGGTTCTGGGGCTTTCAGGACTGCGTCGCTCGGAAGTCGCAGTGGAACGGGTTGGCCATGGCGCGCAGATCGTCGTGTTGCTTGACCGCAGCCGCAGTATGGATGAGACCTTCAGTCAGGGTCGTGTAAATCACGACCCCAGCAAGCCCTTTAACGAGGAACAGCAACGAGAAATTAAGGGTAAGGTTGCGCGCCAGATTTTGGCGGAATTCGCATCTAAGCGGCCGCAAGATATGTTCGGTATGGTCGCATTCAGTTCCTATCCGATTCGCATCCTGGATTTCACGCAAAAGCAAGACGTCATTCAGGCGGCCATACGCGCCGGCGATATCGGCCGCGGACTATCGGAAACCGACATGGCGCGAGGACTATTTTCCGCCCTCTCTTTTTTCGACAATCAACCCTACACTGCTTCCCGGATCATCCTAATGGTATCGGATGGCGGCGCGCGCATCGACGCCGAAACCAAGCGGCGGCTGGCAATACAGATGAAACGTAATCGTGTCGGGCTGTATTGGATCTATCTGCGTTCGGTTAACAGCCCGAGCCTGTTTGGCTCGGCGAGCGACGCGTCGAATCAAAACGAGACATCACCGGAAATCGCGCTGGACGAATTTTTCAAGTCCTTGGGCTCGCCCTACCGCGCTTACGAAGCGCAAAATTCAGGCGCCATATTGCAAGCAGCGCAAGACGTGAACCGCTTGGAAAATCGGCCCATGATATTCAAGGAGCTCGTCCCGCGCCGTGATCTTTCCTGGGAATGTTATCTGCTCGCGGCCGTAATGCTCACGATTTTGCTTACTTCAAAGTTCATGGAAATCAAATCATGGCGCTAAGAAAAAAAATGCATCGATGGTTACGTTGGGCGGGTTTCATGCTGCTCGCACTGATCGCAATCGATGGTTACCGGCTGTGGCGCGCCCAGCAGGTGAACGCGGCTATTGCTGACGGTTCCATTTTGAATTCGAAGGAAACGCGGGCACCGGAAGCTTTATTCGCGCAGGCGTTCTTGCATGCGCAAAAGGGCCATCACGATGAAGCGATCGCATTATATAAACGCGTCGAAAGTTCATCCTCCAAATCGCTGCAACTGGCATCGAAATACAACCGAGGCAATCGTTATTTGACGCAAGCAATGGAGTTGGACGACGAAGCCACGAAGCAGCTGGGTTTACCGCTGGTTGAAATGGCCAAGGATACTTATCGTTCGGTGCTGCGCGTGGAGCCGTCTGCGTGGGATGCCAAATACAATCTGGAGCGGGCACTACGCCTCGTTCCTGATCCCGATGACAGCGACGATGAAGATCTGCCGCCACCGCAACAGTCGGAAAGGGCGTTAACCACGATGCGTGGATTTACGCTTGGGCTGCCGTGAAGTTGGGAGGCGTCATGGTTCTCAGGCGGCTGGACAACCGCGGTCGCGGTTTCTTAGTCGTCCTTTTGCTGCTTGGCATAGCGCTGGCGCAGCCGTCCTTACCCTGGCAGAAAAATATCTTCAACGCTATATTTGTCGTCGACATTTCCCAGAGCATGAATACGCTCGACTATCGCAACGGTGAGCTGACCGCCAGCCGATTACAAGCGGTCAAGGACACCCTAAACGGGTCGCTGCGCCAGATTCCGTGCGGTTCGAAAATCGGTTTAGGGATTTTTACCGAATATCGATCCTTCTTGCTGTTAACGCCGATCGAAGTCTGCGCAAATTACGCAGAACTGTCGACCAGCATTGCCCAGCTAAGCGGCCAGATGGCCTGGGCTGGCGGCAGTGAAGTCGCGAAGGGCCTTAATTGGGGCTTAAAAATGGCGCTAGCGGTTGAACCTAAACCCGCGCTGGTTTTTTTTACTGATGGCCACGAAGCGCCGCCCATCAGCCTACGCAATCGCCCCCGAATCGACGTTAAAGCCGGCCAAGTGCAGGGCCTTTTAGTAGGCGTCGGCGGCGATCAGCTTAGCCCGATACCGAAATCTGATCCCGACGGCAATGCGTTAGGCTATTGGAGGGCCGATGAGGTCGCTCAAATCGACCTCTACAGCCAGGGGCGAGCTAGTAGCGTAGCTGGGGAAAAGATGGCTGATGCCGATAATCCGGTCTCCTCTGATTCGAAAGCGCGAACCGAACATCTGTCATCCTTGAAAGAGGGCTATTTGCGAAGATTGGCAGGCGAGACGGGATTGGGTTATGTTCGCTTAGTGACGCCCGCTAACCTCAGTGTCCTGCTGTCGCAATCGGGGCTAGGGCAGCAACATAGGGTTTCTACCCCGTTAGCGTGGATACCCGCGCTGCTCGCATTGATGGGTATCGTGGTCTGTTATCTTTGGCGCGCCCGCTAGCGTTTGTTTCATTCCTGTTTCGAAAATGTAACGATCGAGATCAGGTTAGGCAAGGGACGGCCCGGCAGCAAGTCAACGAGCCGCTAGCCACCGAGACAGCCTAGTTCTACCGTACTACTAGAATCAAAGGAATACTGCTGTGTTCTATTATCCAAAATCTCTCACGAGACTTATCCTGGTGGGATTGGTCTTGATTCTATTTCCTCTCGCGTTTGCGTTTTACAACGTGGCAAGTAATTTGGAATTACTCGCCGGACGCGGGCAGCGCGCGGTCTTCGAAGCGGTTCGAATTACGCAAGACAGCCGTCTGTTGATTCAACGAATTACCGATATGGAACGCATAACCCGCCAATACATGGTGGTTGAGGATACGAAACTACTCGACGGCTATTCCAAACTGCACGAAGAAGTGCAAAACGCGGCGAAAAAGCTCAATGCTCGGGCTTTGGATTTAGAGCAGCGGGCGAAACTTAAGGAATTGATGGTCGTGGAAACTCAGTTGCACGACATGGTCAGCGCCCTGCCGATCCGCCCATTCAACGCCGAGCAGGGCGTAAATATTTTCGGCCAATTGGAAAAACTGGGTCGCTCCATCCTTGCCCAGAGCGACGAGGTCATAGGGCGCGAAGCCGAAGCGCTCAGCATCGCATCCAACCGCGCACGGGAAATTTTATTGTGGCAACTTCTAGCGCCCATTCCGCTTGCGCTGCTGTTCGCTGTGGTATTCACGTTTCTCATTACGCGACCGTTCCGCCAAATCTACACCGGCATACGCCATATCGGTGACGGCAAGCTCAACATTCCCCTTGAAGTAACGGGGCCGAAAGATCTGGTCGATTTGGGTAAGCGCCTGGATTGGTTACGCCAAAGACTATTCGATCTTCAGGAGCAAAAAACCAAATTTTTTCAGCACGTGTCCCATGAACTCAAAACACCCCTCGCCGCTTTACGCGAAGGCTGTCAGATTCTGGTCGACGAAGTGGTGGGAAAACTCACCCCCGAGCAGCGCGAAATCACCGCTATATTGCAGCACAAAACCAACCAACTGCAAAAGCTCATTTACGATTTGCTAAACCTCAGCGCGGCCGGCGCCGCCGAAATACACAAGGGATTTCTTAAGTTCGAAGATTTCGACCTAAAACGCACAGTGACCTCGGTCGCGCTGGAGCAAAAACTAGCGCTTAAGAGTAAGGGCCTCCGGTTCAGTTTGATCAGCCCCGATAGCATGCCGATACGCGCCGATGCCGAAAAGATTCGAATCGTGATCGATAATTTGCTATCCAACGCGATCAAGTTCTCGCCGCAGGGGGGAGCGACTATAATGGATCTACGTCAACACTCAGATAAGGTAACGATCGACATTTCCGACCAAGGTCCAGGTATTTCAGAACAGGATCGGGATCGGGTATTCGAGGCCTTCTACCAAGGCCGAACACCACAGCACAACGCAAGTGAGGGAACCGGGCTGGGTCTTGCGATAATAAAAGAGTATGTATTGGCCCACAACGGGCATGTAGAAATCCTAAAAAACGGTATGCCGGGGGCGCATTTTCGAGTCACCCTGCCGTTAGCACCTAGAGAGACAACATGAAAAAAATCGAAATGAAGTGGCTGGCTGTCGGGATGACAGCGATCATGGTTGCAAGTTGTACTAACCTGCAGACCTCCACCGTTAGGGCTGGAAGCGACGCTGCGCCGCCATCGGCGACGACCGATTGTGTTCCGATCGTGGAAAAGGTTTTGCCGGCTCCGGGCATTCGCAGCGAAACCGACAGCTTAATCGAATATCACCTCGCCATGCGCAAGATGCCAAAGGAGCGCGCGCTGAAGGAGTATACGGAAGCGAACCGAGTCGCCCAGACCGCTCCTACGCCGTACGGGCGGATTAAGCTCGCTTTGTTGCTTAGTCTCCCGATTACCGGGCTTCAGGATTCGACGCGGGCACTAAACTTGCTTCAGGATGTAAGTAAGGATGAGGCGCCGGAGGAATCGGGTCTGAAGAATTTCGCGAACCTACTCCAATCTCAATTTTATAAAGAGGCACGACAGGACGAAAGTTTGCAACGCGCAAGGGACGATCAAAAGCGGCTGGAATCCCTGGCAGCAAAGCAGGATGAGGCCATTCAAGCGCTCAACCTGAAACTAAAAGACGAGCAAAAACGCTACGATACATTGCAATCCTCTATTCAGACTAAGCAAGAGGATACCAGTCAGGCCGTTGCGATATTGACCCAAAAGCTTAAGGACGAGCAGAAGCGGGCCGATACTTTGCAGCAAAAATTAGACGCACTGACGAGCATCGAAAAAGCAATTATCGATCGTCAGCAACAAGGAAAGCCTGAACCCAAGAAATGACCACCACGACAAAACACAAAATTCTGTTGGTAGACGACGACACGGAACTTCTCCGTCTCCTATCCATTCGCTTAACGGGCGCTAATTACGAAGTTACGGCGGTAGACAGCGCAGAGAAAGCGTTGGCTTGCCTGTCCCACTCCCGGCCCAACCTAGTCATTACCGATTTAAGGATGCATGGCATGGATGGCATGGCCTTGTTTGCCGCCATTCACCAAAATAACCCTGCCCTCCCGGTCATCATACTGACCGCCCATGGCACCGTGCCGGACGCCGTCACTGCGATCAATGCTGGAGTTTTTGGTTATCTCACAAAACCCTTCGACAGCAAGACGTTGCTAGGGCAAGTGGAGAAGGCGCTTCAGATAACCGGTCATACTCGCGGCTCTGAATCGGGGGATGGCGCCGAGACTTGGGCAGAGGAAATCATTACCCGCAGCGCCAAAATGCAAGACCTGCTCAGCCAAGCCCGGCTGATGGCGGAAAGCGACGCTAACGTTTTTATCCACGGCGAAAGCGGCACCGGCAAGGAATTGTTGGCACGAGCCATCCATCGGGCAAGCCGGCGTAAAGAACGCCCGTTTATTGCCGTGAACTGCGGCGCCATACCAGAACCCTTGCTGGAGTCGGAACTGTTTGGCCATGTAAAAGGCTCCTTCACCGGCGCCATGCGCGATCATCCGGGGTTATTTCAAGCCGCCAACAAAGGCACGCTATTCCTGGACGAAATCGGCGATATGCCCCTATCTTTACAAGTGAAACTGCTACGCGTCTTACAAGAGCGCGAAGTCCGTCCCGTAGGCGCCACAGAAACCATTCCCATCGATGTTCGCATCATTTCGGCCACCCATAGGAACTTGGAAGAAGCCTTGGGCGCCGGAACCTTCCGCGAAGACCTCTACTACCGCCTCAATGTCGTCGCGCTGCTGTTGCCGGCGCTGAAAGAGCGGCGCGAAGATATTCCCATTCTGGTCACTCATTTTCTTGAAATCTTAGGCAAGCGCTACGAAAAGAAGGTCAATGGCTTTGCACCTGAGGCCATGGAGCAACTGGTTTTGGCCCAGTGGCCTGGTAACGTCAGGCAGCTTTATAATATCGTGGAACAGACACTTGCACTGTGTACCACCAGCATTATTCCGTCCGCTCTGGTGCAAAAATGCCTGCAAAGCGATACTGCCGTAGTGCCCTCGTTCGAGGAAGCTAGACGCAGGTTTGAGCGGGAGTATTTAGCTCAGTTGCTTAAAATCACCAACGGTAACGTCAGTCAGGCGGCAAGACTGGCGAAACGTAACCGCACCGAATTCTATAAACTGCTTCAGCGCAACGAACTTAACCCGGGCGCGTTCAAAGCACTGTCCTGATGTCGCCGGTCGGCGACTCGTATTTCTTAACAAAACCAACTATTTAGCAATACGGCTGCGGGCACTGTCTCTCAACGACGACAGTTCTGCGGATCCGTTTCGTGGCGTATTTGCTAAAAAAACGCCTAACTCATTGTTAAACATATAAAAATATATTTTGGCACAAGGATTGCTTATATCCGCTTGTGTAGAAAATTACGGCAAATCCTAGCCGGATAGTAGTTCCGGTAGATGTTCTAAGGGAGAAAAAATGAGTAACGAATGTAGCAACCTTTGCACAGGCTGTCAGTACCGAACCGTTGAATTTGTCATCTCCTTCGGTGGACCTGATCGGGTGACCTCGGGTGATATTTGTGGCCTGGATTTGCCGGGCTATCCACAAAAAACCTCGTGCATTGGTTTCGAACCCAAGCGTCGAGCCAGGGTTTTCGCGCCAAGCGCTGCGCAGTACTCAGACAGTTTCGCAGCTCCTGTGATACCGGAGCTTGAAGTTACCGCATTGACCGCCTAGCAATTTTTAGCACCTGTTTTCTAACGGGAATACCGCTCCAGCCTCGGTATTCCCGCTTTTTTTTCTGCGTCAGCCTCGCCCATCTCAAGAGCCACCGCGCCAGCATCCAATAGGGACGCTGCTCTCCCGGCATGCATTGCTGTGATCCGCTCTGGGTATAGGTTGTGGCGATGGTCTATTTATCTAAAACGAGATCGACGTATCGTATTTAGGCAAATGTTTCTCGTTTCAGAGTATCGACTCTCGCTAAATAACGCTTATCTCCACTTAAATCCGTCATTCGCGACTCGCTTCGCGGCTGCATGCTCGCAATGCGGATCGTCGACTCGGGTCGCGGCTGCATCTTGAAACCGCTAAGTAGTTTATCGGCTTCGGTGCTGTTATTGCAAAGCAGCACCATATCGCAGCCGGCTTCGACTGCTGCTCGCGCCCGTCCCACCGCATCCCCCGCCGTGCTCGCGCCTTCCATCGACAAATCGTCGCTGAATATCACCCCATTAAAACCGAGGCGCCGGCGCAGTATGTCTTTCAACCAGACCGCGGAAAATCCCGCCGGTAACGCATCGACTTCGGGATAGATCACATGGGCCGGCATGATGCCGCCCATGCCCATTTGCGCGAGTTCGCGAAACGGCACGAGATCGTCGTGCTCGATTTCTTCATAGGAACGCGGATCGATCGGTACGTCGTGATGGGAATCGCCACGTACGTAACCGTGACCGGGGAAATGCTTGCCCACCCAACCCATTCCCGCTTCCGCAAAGCCGGCAATGAGTTCTCTTGCCAAAACGGTCACAATAGCAGGATCGCGATGGAACGCCCGATCGCCGATTACACTGCTTCCGCCATAATCTAAATCCAATACCGGCGCGAAGGAGAAATCGACGCCGTGGGCTAATAGTTCTACGCCGATCACATAGCCGGTGTTTTTAATTGATTGCTTCGCGCGAGCCGGATCCTTCTCCCATAGTTGCCCAAACATCCGCATCGGAGGAATAGCGGCAAAACCCTCGCGAAATCGCTGTACGCGGCCGCCCTCGTGATCCACCGCAATCAACAGTTCCGGCGTTTTCAGCGCGCGAATATCGCGGGTTAACTGCCGCAACTGCTCCGGCGCGGCATAGTTGCGGGCAAATAAAATAATCCCGCCCACCAGGGGATGACGCAAGCGCTCGTGGTCCTCGGTGTCAAGCTCGAGGCCTTTTACATCTATCATCACCGGACCCATGTCAGGCCTTTTCCAAAATGACAAACGCGACCGCATTGTCGCGCTCATCGGTGATCGACACATGGCTGCCGACTATGCCCAGCTCGCCCATGCGGCTCAATAAATCGGGATGCGGTTCGATCACCGGTTTACCGCGGCGATCGTGGCCGACGGCGATATAACACCAGGTCACGGGCTTATGGATGCCGGTCCCGATCGCTTTGCTGAACGCTTCTTTCGCAGCGAAGCGTTTGGCTAGGAATCGAGATTTCATTTTATGTTTATCAAACTCGATTAGTTCCTGCGGCGCGAGTATGCGCTCGGCGAAGCGCCGGCCGTATTGGTTCAATACTCTTTCGATTCTAGGTATGGCGATGATGTCCGTCCCTATGCCGTAGATCACGCGGTCGTTCCCACCGTCGCGGCCTGGGTCATCAGCGCCTTCATCTCGCGCACCGCCTCGCGCATGCCGATAAACACCGCTCGGCTGACGATGGCGTGGCCGATGTGCAACTCGCGCACACCGGGCAAACGCGCCACCGGCTGCACGTTGAAATAGTTAAGCGCATGGCCGGCATTAAAGCGCATGTTAAGCTCGCGTGTGGCCTTACCGGCCGCGCTGATTTTTTCCAGTTCGGCCGCCACCGCGGCGCTTTCCGCATCGCGGCCGTGGCGATGAAACGCGTGAGCGTAAGGCCCGGTATGCACCTCACACACCTTAGCGCCGATGCGGTTCGCCGCCGCGACTTGCGCAAGATCCGCATCGATGAAAACGCTGACCACAATGCCCGCCGCAGCCAACGTCGCGACAACCTCCCGCAACCTTCCCTCCTGCGACGCCACGTCCAGCCCGCCTTCCGTGGTGATTTCGTGACGACCCTCGGGCACCAGCATCGCCATTTCCGGCCGAATGTCGCAAGCGATCTGCACCATTTCTGTCGTCGCTGCCATTTCCAGATTCAGCTTGATATGGGTGAGTTCGCGCAGGCGGCGCACGTCCTGGTCTTGAATATGGCGCCGGTCTTCGCGCAAGTGCACGGTGATGCCGTCGGCGCCGCCGAGATGGGCTTCCACGGCGCCCCACACTGGGTCCGGCTCATAGGTGCGGCGCGCTTCGCGCAGGGTCGCGATGTGATCGATGTTGACACCGAGTTGTATCATAACTGTTGTAAATCCTTCAGCAGTTGTCGAGTGTGCAATTCTTGCTTACCGAGGCGATGCTTGATCTCGTTGCGCAACAACTGTTTACTTTCGGCCAAGGTAATAGGATCGGAGAAATCCTCGTGCGTTAAATCCAGCAAGGTCTTGCCGCGGAATTGTACCTGGTTTCCGCCATTATGCTGGGCAACGGGGCCGCGATCGGGAACGTAGGAATAATGGGTTTTCGCCACAATAGCTTTGTCTGAACCGGCTTCATGATCCAGCAACAAGCCATAACCCAGCTCCCGCAGCAAACCCAATTCGAAGCGCCGCAGCACCGGCGATAAATCCTGTGCCTTACCCAATTGTTGTAACGCCATGACGTACGCGTCGAATAATGCCTCGTGGGGATCGTCGCGCGGCAATAGCTTCAGCAACATTTCGTTCATGTAAAAACCGCACAGCAACGCCAGGCCCTGCAGCATCGGCTGCCCGCCGCGCCACTCGGCTTTGTGCAACGTGCGCGGCTCATTCTTGCCGACCCACGACAATTCCAGCGGCTGGAACGATAGCAATTGGCCACGAATGGCCGAGCGCGGACGTTTTGCGCCCTTGGCGATTAGCGCGATACGACCGGCGTGACGGCTCAGCGCCTCGACGATCAAACTGGTTTCGCGATAGGGATAAGTGTGTAAAACGTAGGCAGGTTCATTGTTGCGCGGCGCGTGATCCGGAAGAGTCATAAGGGAATTTTACCCGCGCGCATAGCCTAGCATCAAACGCACTTAACGCCGGCCGCAGAGCCAATATCCATGCGGCTCTCCGGGCAGGGACGATACCATCAGAGTGGTTCGTCGAACACCACCAACGTACGCGCTTCTATGCTTTCGCGCGGCACAAAGTTAGTCGGACAAGCGGGATGCTGAAAACCGGTGTGGGGCATGAAGCGCGCGCGGCCATCGACGCGGGAATCGTAACACTTCAACAGCAACACTTCGTCGGGCTGCATGTCCGCCACATAGTACCAGCGGTGATCGGGATTATGCCGCACCGAATAGATCTGACCACGGTGGCGCGGCTGTGCCAGATTGTCCTCGCCGAAATGGTGGATATCGGTAGTGACTAGATCCTGCGGCGCCACACTGTGGGCTTCGCACAGCGCGAGCGCGTTATCCTGCACCGGGCCGACGATAGGCCGCCATAGATTGACGAAGGCCACGCGCCGATTCATTAAATCAGTGCGCCCGGCGGCATCGAGAATTTCGCGTTTGCGTTTCGGGCCCGATTCTTCGGTGTAATCGTTATGAATCTGATCCACCGGCACGCGTACGCCGAGATCGCCTCGAGCGGCGCGGGCTGCGCTACGCACATTGTGATCGAATACGATTACCGCCTTTGCGCCGGTAAACGCCCGCATCGCCGCCTCCACCTCGGGAAAATAATGCGCTCGCACCATCGCTTCGTCATAAAAATCATGGAACGCCAATGGACTGCGATGAAACTCAAAGCCGTGTTGGTCGAGCTTAAGACGCTGTGCCACGGAACGCACATCGCGTATCGGCACGCCATGCTTAACCGACGGCGGACGCTCAGTCGCAATGCCGCTGCCCGGTGGAAAAACACGCACTTGCACCGAGCCTTCACCCGGCGCGAGATAAGACACCTGCGCATTCACCGTGGGTAAATTATGCGGCAAGGAAATTCGATTTGAGAATGTCGGACGACATGGAAGTTTCCGTAGATTGAAATAGTGACGTTACCGATGGCGCCGAGCCTTGACTATGATACACGGTAGCTGCATCCGGTTGATATGCATCCGACGCGAGGGTTATACTGATTTTATCGTTGCAAAAATCTAGATGCAGGATAGCCGCCATGAAAACAGTGATCAACATCGTCTTCGCTCTGAGTTGCGCGTTCGCTATGCAAAGCACAGCGTTCGCGCTGCAGCCCGGCGATCGGGTCGACAATTTTCGACTGTTGGACCAAAACGGTGCATCCCATGAACTGCGCTATTTATCGGATGCGAAAGCGATCGTACTGATGGTGCATGGGGTCGGTTGCCCGGTGGTTCGGCATTCACTCCCTGAACTTGTAGCTGTTCGTAAACAGTTCGCAGCACAAGGCGTCGAGTTCCTGCTGATCAATTCGAATCCACAGGATGATCGGGCGGCGCTTGCGCGCGAGGCGAACGAATTCGGTATCGACCTCCCAATATTGAGCGACGAAACGCAATTGGTGGGTGAATCCATGGGATTTACCCGCACCGCCGATGTGTTTCTAATCGACCCACGCACTTGGAAGTTAGCGTATCGCGGGCCGATCGACGATCGCTTGTCCTACGGCGCGCAAAAACCCGCGGCAAAGATTCATTACTTGAGGGATGCAATTAGATCTGTGCTCGCGGACAAGCCGGTCGACGTTGCCCAAGCCGAAGCCGTCGGTTGCATCGTCAACCTGCCCGAACGCGAACGCAAAGCCGAGCACGCGAAAATTTCTTACGTCGAACAAATCGCACCGCTGCTACAAGAAAAATGCGTAGCCTGCCATCGGCCTGGCGGCATCGGCCCATGGGCGATGACAAGCTACGAAAACGTGCGTGGTTTCGCGCCCATGATCCGCGAAGTGATACGCACCAAGCGTATGCCGCCCTGGTATGCCGATCAGCACTACGGCACTTTTGTCGGCGATCGTTCGATTTCCACCGAGGAGGCGCGCGCCCTGGTCCACTGGATCGAAGCCGGCGCACCGCGCGGTGAAGGCGCTGACCCACTGGTAAAAGTAGCAGCCGCATCGAATCAGTGGGTATTCGGTAAACCGGATGCGATCGTCGAAATCCCCGCCTTCGACGTGCCCGCCACCGGTGTAGTCGATTACAAATACCCGCGCGTGCCGAATCCCCTGGGTCGCGATGTGTGGATACGCGCTATCCAAATTCTTCCGGGTAACCCGGCGGTCGTGCATCACGTGCTGGCGGGCATCGACGACTCCAGCAGCAGCGGCCGCGCCTATATCGAGCAACTCGCCGCGTTCGGCGGTTATTCGCCGGGACGCAATTACTTGCCCTTCCCCGATGGCGCCGGCGTGTTGCTGCGGGCCGACGCCAGCCTACAGTTTCAGACTCACTACACGCCGAACGGCAAAGCCGTGCGCGATGTAACACGGGTTGGTTATTACTTGTATAAGCAACCGCCGAAATACGAAATGCGTTTACAGTTTTTAAATACACGTTCGTTGCGCATCCCCGCGGGCGCGAAGACCCACACCGAATCCGTCGCCCACATATTTCGCAAAGATGTGCTGCTCTATAGCTTGATGCCGCACGCCCATTTGCGCGGCCGCGCGGCGAAGTTCACGGCGCACTATCCCGATGGGCGAGAAGAAATCATGTTGTCGGTGCCGAAATACGATTTCAATTGGCAGACCGTTTATCAATTCCAAGAACCTAAACTCATACCCGCTGGCACGCGCGTCGTGTTCGACATGACTTGGGACAATTCCGCGCGAAATCCCGCGAATCCCGACCCGAATCGCGAAGTACCGTGGGGCGATCAAACTTGGGACGAAATGAACGCAGGCTGGCTACGCTATCGTGAACTCTCGCCTGGGGAAAACGCGGCGGCAATGGCTGACCCTAAGTGACCGGCCCGCAATCCGTTCTTCGCGCTTCACGTAACTTAAATGAAAATCGCCTACCCTTAACGCAGGTCGCTCGCTAATCTGTATCGATGGCCGACCTTTCCTGGATATGGATTCCGATTGTCCTGGTTGCGGCGGCGGCGCAAACCGTACGCAACGCTGCGCAGAAAAATCTCACCAAGACCGCCGGAACGCTCGCCGCTACATCGGTGCGTTTCATTTACGGTCTGCCATTCGCCGTCATCGCGCTCGCCTTGATCGGCGGATTGTCCCCGGACCCGTGGCCTAGAGCTAACGCGACGTTCATCGGCTGGGTCGCATTTGGCGCCGTGGCGCAGTTGGCTGCGACCGCGCTCCTGCTCGCCGCCATGCAGCAGCGCAGTTTCATCGTTGCGGTGGCTTACTCCAAAACGGAAGTGCTGCAGGTCGCGCTGTTCTCCGCGTTGCTGCTTGGAGAGCCCGTCGGCGGGGCATCCGCTGTCGCGATCATCG
The DNA here is from genome assembly GCA_963714525.1 of uncultured Pseudomonadota bacterium. Taxonomy (GTDB): domain Bacteria; phylum Pseudomonadota; class Gammaproteobacteria; order Burkholderiales; family JALYOK01; genus JALYOK01. The sequence continues at coordinate 403,350 of CAVQPB010000005.1, read as the reverse complement.
TCGCATCGCTAGGCGTGCTGATACTGTCGGTCAAACGAGGCGTCGTAGGGACTGGCTTACTCGGCGGCTGGTTATCGCCGGCGGCGTTGCTGGGCGTGGCGTCTGGCGCTGGTTTTGGCATATCCGCTGTCGGTTATCGCGGCGCAGCGTTGGCCCTGGGTGCTATGCCACCCTGGCTTGCCGGCGCCTACACCTTGGTATGGGCGCAAACGATACAAAGCGTGCTGATCGGCGGCTATCTTGTCTGGCGCGAGCCCGAGGCCCTGCGCCAAGTGACACTCGCGTGGCGCGTGTCCCTACTCGCGGGATTCGCCGGCGCTCTGGCGTCCTTCGGCTGGTTCACCGCGTTCGCTATGCGTAACGCTGCCGATGTGCGCACGTTAGCGTTAATAGAAGTGTTGTACGGCTACGCGGTGTCATGGCGTCTGTTCAAAGAAAAGACCACTGGCCAGGAAACTTTGGGCATCGTGCTGCTTGTGATCGGCATTATTATTATTTCGGTACAGCTTTAACGCGTAAATAATTTTTCGCGCACGAATTTCAAATCAGCTTTGCAGACAACGTCGATCTTAAATGGTGTTCCACGCACCATGCTCTCGAAATTTGCATCGACAATTCCTTGACGCGCGAGTTCCGCGACGCTGTCATCAGCGTTCACGTTACAGGATTTGACCAGAATCAAACGCGCCGCGTGAATCGTCTTTGCCAGCCACGCAGCCAAGCTATCGGATGTGACATCCCAGGTTGCCGGAACATCCGGCGCGGCTAATATCGTCTGGCTCGGCAGCCAAATCGAGACTTGCTTTTCACTCATGGTGCGCTCGATAGCTTGAATGGAGTCTACGGCGACTAATGCCGGATTAATTCCCTGCAACTGTAGGCCATATTGGTCCATAGCCAACAAAGCCATGCGGTGAGCGACCGAGTCATCGAAGTTCCAACGCCGCTGAGCGGCACGGACGTCATCCGCATAGGGTCCGCCACCGGGGACAATCACGACTTCCCCTTTGCCGTGTTCGGCAAGCATCTCGAGCCAAGTTCTAAGCAACGGATCGGCGCTGAGGCTCCCGCCGAGTTTGACGACCGAAATCATTGTTGTAAAGCCAGCAATGCCACCGCAACGGCCGGTGCGACATTTGCAACCGCCGTTCCATCAATACCTTCGTGTAGCACTAGATCGGCAAACGAGCGATACTCGCAGCCCGATTGCGTCGCGATTTCCCGTAGCAAAAATTGCCCAACGCCGGCGCCGATGATCATTGCTCCGTCGTCCAACTCTGCGCGCTCCACGACAATGCGTCGCGCTGCGTCAATTTTTTGTAACTGCATAGCGCGAAACGCGAACGCCATCGCGCGCCAATCGTCCATGGCGGCAGACTCCAGGTCGCGCCCTATCATGCGCGCCATGCGGCGAGCGCTGGCGATCGCCGTTTTCTCTGCACCATCGGCGCTGGGATGTTGGTCCGCGTCATCGGGCAATTGGTCTAACACGCGATAAACATCGGCCATAGTTGCGAAAAATTCTGCTATCAAAGGTACTGCGCGGCCGCAAAACAATACGCTTTCTCCGAGCGCCATGAGGGGCGTGCGCACGACTCCGCTATAGACCAATTCGCCGCTGCCGAGACGCGTAAAATCATCGCTGCCGACGATGTGAGGCATATGGTGTTTTATGGCGATTAAGTCCGTGGTGGTACTGCCGATGTCGATAAATACCCCGTTATCGATTTTTCTGGCGGTGAGTTCCACCGAAGTGCGCCAATTCGCCGAGGCGATTCGATTCGCCTCATTTCTGACTCGATCCGGCGCGACGAACCCGCCGCCACCGCAATAAAAGCGTAACACCTCTTTCGGAAAACACTGTTGCATTGTTGCGGCGATAGCGACGACGCCGTCTGCGCGGTTGGCAAACAGATCGACCATTTCGCCGGTCATGGTCACGGCATGACTTGGCGCTACGCCGATTTCCTGCGTCACCTTCGCAATCGCCGTTGTCAGTTCCGACAAGCCTTGCCACAGTTCGCAAGGTATCTGTAGCACCGCCTTGACGGCGCCATCACGCCTGATACGAGCAGCCTTAACGTGGGCGCCGCCGATGTCCCAACCGATAAGGTCGTCAAGCATTGTTCATGGCTAGATTAAGTTCGACTGATTCGTTGCGACTACAGTTGAGGGTTGGTAATTTGCGCTCATAAAAAAGCTGTAATACGTAGCCTGCTACGTTGGCGCCGAGCGCTTGCCGCAAACCGCAATAGGACGTTGTCAAACGCGGATTGATTTCGAGCACCCGCAGAACTCCATCATCATCACGGATCAAATCGACACCTACGTAACCCCAGAGCTCAGGAAAAGTCGCTGCCATAAGCTTACCGAGCGCGACAAATTCCTCTGAGTTTCGCGGTAACGCATTGACAGTCAAACCCCCGACGAGGACACGACCATTTTGCACGATCACGTGTTGTCGATTTACCGAAACCAGTATCGCTTGGCCGTCGCCGCACAGAAGCGACAACGACAATGCCTCTCCCTCGCACCATGGCTGTAACACCCGTGGATACTGGCTGTCAGCACGCATAGCCTGGAGAGCCGCATGACTATTGGCTTCCAGGCTGATGCCTATCGAACCTGCGCCGTCGTCGGGTTTCACGATCCAGGCTCCACCGTTTGGGGGTAGGACATCGCCGTCGCGAAATGTCTCGACTGTGTCGATACCAGCTCGTTTCAACTTACGATAAGTCGCATACTTGCTTGCGCACACCGAGAGCGTTACCGCGTCGCTCAGCAGTACCGGTTTTCCCATCTCGCGCGCCGTCGCGGCGAGCCGCTGCAACGCGCCGTTTGTCTCCGGCGCGATCGGCCAAACGACGTCGACGTTTTCCATTACGCGACGGTAGAATGCCATCGTATTTTCGCCTGCTAAGCGGCGCGTGCCAGACCGCCGCCCTATTATGCCAAGGGATGTTGCAACGCGGATCGCGCATCGCTACCACCTCAATTTCCGGCCGCTCTGCCAAATCCATTAGCAACGCATCGCGCATCATCTCGCCTTCACGCTGTAGCGACTCGGGCAGCGGTTCGCCCAGCAGCCCGCCGCCTGTGATAAATTCAAACACTAATAGCCGCGTCGACATAGCGAAGATGAAACTGATTCCCGTGTTGGATTTAATGGCCGGTCTAGTGGTTCACGCGCGCCGTGGCGAGCGCGAAAATTACCGGCCGATCGTCTCGACATTATGCCCGAGCGCCGCACCAGAAGCCATTCTTCAGGCACTGATCGAACGTTTCGCCTGCGACACGGTTTATATCGCCGATTTAGATGCGATACGTTTTCAGCGGCCGCAGCTTAAACTGATCGAACAACTGAAAGTTTGTTATCCGAAAATCGAGCTATGGCTCGATGCCGGTATCAGCGACCATGCCAGCTTTCAGTCGTTGGCAAAACTTGAACTTGCAAGCGTCATCATAGGCAGCGAAACTATATCGAATGCCGATTGGTTAGCTTCATTGCACAAGGACGCCTGGATACTTTCCCTCGATTTTAAGCACAGCGATTTTCTAGGACCCGTTCAACTGCTCACCCATGCGATGACGTGGCCACGACGGATACTGGCGATGAATCTCGCCCACGTGGGCAGTGATCTTGGCCCCGATTTCGAATTGCTTGAAACACTACAACAAAGGAAGCCGGATGCTTCGATCTACGCGGCAGGAGGTATTCGCGATAAGAATGACTTGGAACAACTCAAACAGCGCCGTATCGCCGGCGCACTGGTCGCGACCGCATTGCACCGCGGTGCGATCGAACCTGCAGATTTGAAATGATCACAAAGCCCACCCCTCCCCTTTCAAGGGGGAGGTTGGGAGGGGGATGGGTTTCGCGTGACCCAACCCATCCCCACCTTGGTCCTCCCCTTGAAGGGGAGAAACCATTTGTACGGTTCTTTGGAATATTGTCTACCCACGCCACAAAAACAAAAGCCCCCAATTCTTGCTGGGGGCTTTTATTCAAAAAATAACGCTTACTTATGCGCTTGGAACGGATGATCCGCAGTACCCTTTTTGGCGATGACTTCCGCTGCCTTTGGCTCGCCGGCGACGGCGCGCTTCAATGCCTCTTTGGTGGCGGCGTAGTTGTAGTCCTGAATCTTGCCGTGATCTTTCGCCAGCCAGTGAATAAATACGCCGACGCAGACGAATATGTCATCGGCTTCGTTGGCCGGGATGGTGCCGTCGGCAACGCAATCGACGATGGCCATGGCGACCGCTCGCTGCGCGGGCCCGAACATTTGTACTGCTTGCTCGGCGCCTTTGATCGTGACTTTGTTGAACATCACGGTATTGGGTTTACACAGCAAGTTCGGCGCAACCACCGCCAACAAGGAAGTGAAACCGTCTTTATTGTTGGTCAAGCTGTTGCAAAACGCCGTTTCCGCGGCGCTGCCGCGCGGGCCGATGATCAGGTCGATATGCGCAACTTCGTTGCCATCGCCGATCAGCGACTCCCCTACCATTACACGGTCGATTTTTGCCATGGTGATTCTCCTCTTTACTTAGGTTTATGAATGGGGCGCTATACACCCCTTGAACGAACGCTTTTTAGTGCTCCAGTGTAAATCGGCTAGTACCCGTCTTGCAAGCTCGCGAAAAAAACTGTGGCGACCGATATGTCCGCCGTCGTGCCGGGATTGAGCCCTTTGTCTTTCAACTCGGCATCCCAGGCGATGAGCGGCGCGCGCAAAGTATCCGGATAGCAGGCCGACCGCAGCGTTTGCCATAGGGGTTTCGCCGCCACGGTAACGGCTACGCTGACCTCCCTACCGAACTTGCGAGCAATCAAACTATCGGGTGTCGTAGCGAGTCGATCTAGGAATACCGCCGTCGTGGCCCAGTTGGCTGATCTCCACTTCTGGTACGCCTCCCGCCAAACGGGGAGGGCTTCGCTAAGCAGAGCATCGTATCCAGTCGCATAAAGCCGCGCGATTTGATCGCGCTCAGCGGCGCCTTGCATCGCTTGCAACAACGTTACTTTCGGCGCTTGTGAGATATCGTGATCGCCTATTCTCCCCATGCCGCCGGCTTTAGCAAGACGAATCGCGCGATAGGCCCATTCTGCATCAGCGAGCGTCAAGTGATTCAACACGTCGTTTAGATTTTGCTCGAGCGACACACCGTTATCGGTGGCAAATTCTGCAGCGCGAACGATGGGCGCTAGCAGCAGAACGATACCGAGATTGGTGTTGCAGTTCACTGCCCGTTGCGTCGCTGCGATGGCGTGGTAGATGCGCTCGCCGACGTCGAGCCCCGGCCTGGTGATCGGCTCGGCGATCGCGTTTGCGCTTGCAATAAAATCCACAGCGGTCATTCCATAGGCCGGTGAGTCGACGCTGACGTTTCCTGGTTTTAGCGCTTGGACATCCAACTCGCACGCGCGACGCACGGCGGCTTGTAGTGCGTCGCGATCGATCTTCACTGCGCCGCTTGCAACTTACGGCCGATGCGCCGCTCGATCAAATCGTCCATCAAACATTGGGCAATGTTCACCGGCGTCACGCTTTGCAGACCCTTCCATGCGGGAATGCCGTTAACCTCGATCACGTAGGCGTTGCCCTCGTGATCGCGCATCAAATCCACACCTGAATAGTCCAGGCCAAGCGCGCGCGTCGCGCGTTCGGCGAGGACCGCGAGTTCGTCGTCTCGGTCATTCGGCTCGCAACTTGCGCCTTGCGCAACGTTATTGATCCAACTCTTACCATGACGCCGCATCGTCGCGACCGCGCGACCGCCAACGACGAACACGCGCCAATCGTGCCAGCCTTTCTTGCGCGCATCTACAAAACGCTGCAAATAGGCAACGCCTCGAAATAAGTTCATATCGGGCAGGGACATGCCCACCGCGAGGCGCTGCAGACCCTCGCCCTGAGCGCCGAATAGCGGCTTCATCACCAACTCGTGTTCCGCGGCAGTCTCCTTCATCAACACTCGTCGCGCGAGGGCAGCGTCCTCGGTCACCCAAGTCATCGGCGTTGCAATTCCCGCGTGATGCAGCAGAAAACTAGTCATCGCCTTATCAACACTTTTTTCGATCCCTCGGGCGTCGTTGTATATCGGCACACCCAGTTCTCGAAGAGCGTGCAGCAGACTCAGACGCAGCGTTACCTGCTCGAACGTACCGGCAGGTATAGCGCGTACAATCGCGCCGTCGGGCAATTGCTGTTCGTAACCAGGGATCACTAAACCGTGGGGCCGTTCGAGATCGAAGTGACACGCGCAGAGCGACACATACCGCGCGTCTATGTCCCGAGCCTTCGCGGCGCGTTTCAGTTCGCGCCCGTGCCAGCCGGGCGCGTCGGTGAAGATGGCGATGCGGGTCATACGAAGAGCCCTAATCCATCGTCATTCCCGCGTAGGCGGGAAAACGAGGCCGCAGGCCGAAGTTTCGAGGAACGGCCATCCAGCATCGTTCACGAAAGACGCTGGGTCCCCGCCTGCGCGGGGACGACGGCATGGTTTTTTGCTCTCTAGGAAAACGAAAGGTCCAACAAATCTTCATTCACTTTCCCGGCGCGAAAAGTTTTGCCGCCTTTCAATGTTGAGACGATTACCTCAGCCGGCGCGAACAACATGGGATCGATCTTGTAGAAATCGTAGCCGACATCTTTAAAAATTTGGCCAAATAACTTTCCATAATCTCGCGATGCCGACGACGGCAATTTTTGCGCGAGATCGCGTGCATCGTCGTCGCCGCAATCGACAAACAATTGCACGCGCCCGCCGAACAGAATCGCATCGTTGGTGCGGCCCATGCTGGTGATGAAATCTTTGGCTGGCGACGGTAGCGGCGCAGTCCCGGCGCCATCGATAAGCTGATCGAGCGGAAATCCCAGCGCATGCACCTTATGCAGCGCGACTTCCAATACCCGTGCGACGATCTGTACGACACCGGCCAAGCTACGAGTAGGCGCAAGAATAAAAGTTAAATTCTCCGCGGCAACGTGGCAATCATTGATCACTTTTGTCACCACCTCCATCGGTGGGATTTTGTCGACTTCCAGTACGAGACAAGTGGACGATCCCGTGTCACGGTAGTTCAATTCCTCAAACAATTTCTCTTTTTGCGCGAGCGCCCGCCCCGGTCCGGAGCCGAGGGCATGGAAAGCACCCTCACCTTCTCCGTGAGATAAACTCCAGCCGGCATATTGGCTGCCCAGACATGCCAGTACCGGATTCGCCGCCTGCACATTGAGGGTAAGCGGCCATTTTCCAATGCCCATCTTGAGCGCCACGTGGCCCAATCCGCTCATGCAAATTTCCGCGATGCGGCGGCCTGCTTCCAGGCCACCGTGAGCGTCGATACCGGCGTCGATGATGGTCGTACCATTGCTCAAGGTGTCGAGTTTTAGGCGCAATATCGTCACATCGCGTTTTAAGTTTTCCAACAGCGGTTGGGTGAGCCGATTAATGCTTGGCCAGGCGTGATTCAGTTGCATATTGTTAAGCGGCTTGTTGTTGCACTAAAGATAAAATAATTTCTCTACGCGCGTGGACTAGCGCGCGCACGGATGCGTGATCATTGCCGTCGGCGTGCACCATACACACCGGCATGCGCGGCGCGAATGAGCTGCCCGGTTCGGGAAGGTCGCTGCACCAATCGGGCCATTGTACGTCACGATCCAATTTCAACGCTTGCATGGTGTATACCACCGCGTGGGCGCGCAGTGTCACGCGATCCAACAAGTATTCCGGCAATACGCCATCACTCGCCCGCAGGTGCCAATGAAATAAACCTTGCGCGCAATCGGCGTCGTACAAATCCAGTGTACCCGAGGGACGTGGGTTCACTTCGATAACGAAGTAATCATCGTCGCCAACAATGAAATCCAACCCGTTTAATCCGACCAGGCCGGTCGCTTGCACGATGGCATCAAGATCCCGCTGTATCCGCGCAATCATCGCTCGCGGCAAAGGCACATGATTGATCGCACCGAGATAACAATAGGGCCAGTCGCCCAGCGCAATGCTCCACGGTTCATTGATGCCGACGATCAACGCGCGTTCGCGGTTGGCGAGGAAGGATACCGAATAATTTTTGCCTTCGATAAAGCGTTGGTAATAATGGCTCGTAACATCGCCATCAACCCGATTCGCCGAAACCACATGGGCGCCGCCACTGCCGCCGATTTTCTTCGCCAGCCAGCCAGTCGTGTTGTCGGGGCGCGTCAGCGAAATATCCGGATGGGGAATTGCCCATTTTTTGAGCAACGGAAAAAATCGCCGCGGGTCTTTGATCGATTGAATGGTCGCAGCGCTGTTACCGTACAACCGCCGACCGTGCGCAAGCTCGGTTAATAGTTCCGTATCAGCTTCGAACCCAGAACCATACACGATATCAGGATAGGCATCGCCAGGAGCCATACTGGATGCGGCTTCTAGCAATGCATGCCTGGAGAACCTTGCTAGACCTTGCTCGTGGCCGGGTACTCTAAGCGAACGCGGCGCCATGCGTTGCGTATCGAGATCGTTAAAGAGATCGAGCACGGCGACATCGTAACCGCCGCGGCGAGCCGATGCGGCGAGCATACGTCCCGCGATCGCAGCGATGAGAATTTTTGTCACGCTATGATGTAGTCAATTTTCGCGCCGCCGCGAACGCGTCGCGAAAATCAATGAACATCGGCTTCTCCGCCGCGATCATCGCTTCCAACAAACCGCGTTGCACTTGGTACTTGATATTGCCCACAGCGAGCGCGCCGATGGCCACCGCCTTACCGGAGCCAGCGGCGAGCGGCTCGCCGTCGTCCATCATGCCGACGCCTTCGATTCCCGATGGCGGCACCGCGTTGACATCGGCCACCACGAGCAAACGTTTCACAATCGCAAGTTCTTGCGCATTCAATACCTGCACGCCGGCCTTCGCCGCGCCGAGAATGATATCGGCGTCTTTGATCATGTCCAGCTTAGCGTCGGCCGCGCTCGCATCGCCCGGTTCCGTGGTTGCGCCATAGCGCGCATTCACCACTTCGCTGGTCATGCGCGCGCGCGTGGCGCTGGTGTGGCTGGCGATGCGCACACGCGCCCCCGCTTGCGAGGCGAGAACAGCGGCAGCGGCGCCCACCGGCCCGGTGCCGCCGAGTACGACGACATTCTTACCATTGAAATCCGTCTGATGAATTTTCTTTAACTGTTTCTCGACGCAAGCCACCATGCCGGCCGCCGTGGTAAACGCGCCGCTGGGATCGGCGAACACGGACACCTCGAACGGCGGCACCATCGCGCGCTTCGCAGCGTCGAGCATATCGGCAGCCAATCCGATTTCACGGCCGCCGATAAAGATACCCGTGCGCTTCACACCTTTAGGCCCGCGCGAAAAAATTGCATCTTGCGTCAGAGCGCTAACTTGTTCGAGGGTGACATTGCCATAGGGCATCACGGCGTTGTAACCGGCGTCATAGGCCATGTTGACATCGAACGGACTGACGTTCGGCGTCGGTGTGAACATATGCAGGATGTAGGGTTTTTCCATGTTGCTTTTTTGCAGCCACTAATATGATGATGAGTTCGCTGGCCTAACGCCAACTATTCCACGGCTCCTCCCCTTTCAAGGGGGAGGTTGGGAGGGGGATGGGGTTCAACCACGCCGATGCAAGGCAAACTCCATCCCTCACCCTGACCCACTCCCCGAGGGAGAGGGGAAACTTCGTTCTACCCTGTCCCTTCAATGGGACGCAATGGCACTACAGTCGAACGATCGTTATTCAAGCGATGAACTTCAATGCTCGCCGGCGCGTTGCGCCCGCGCGCGATAACAAACCGTAAGCCTCGTTCACGCCATCGAACTTCCGCCTCACGAACAAATTCCATCGCCTGCGATTCCGATTCCACCATCGCAAATCCTGTCGGTCCCCACGAGCTTTGTCCGACACAGTGCACACCGCGTCCTTCCAGCCAGGCCAGCACTTCGGCCACTCGGCTGCTGGCGAATCGGCCACCTTGCGCCGGTGCGAAATGATCGCCGACGATGCGTTGCACCTCGGTAATCGCAGGCCCGAATTCCAACATGGACGCTTCCGCCAAGCCGGGCAACACCCGCGTCATCACCAGGCGGCACAGATGCGCCGACAAGGTTTCCGGGAACGTGGGCAAGGTGCGAAACGCCGCGACTTCTTTTGCGCCCGACAGGCCTTGCGTAGCCTCATCGAAAATCAGAACCACACGCCAATGCTCGGGAAATACGACGCGGCTGGTGATAGGCGGCAAACTCGTGCCGCCGCCATGGCCGCCGTCCACCAAAAATCCGCCGTGGGCAAACGCGCCGATGCCGACACCGGAGCGCGCACCGCGCGCGAGTTTTTGGCGGATATCGAACGGGCTGAGGTTAAGATCAAGCAAGCGCGACACCGCCGTCCCGACCGCAAGCGCAAGTTGCGTGCCCGATCCCAAACCGCAGTGCTCCGGAATAGCTTCATCGACGCGCACCGCCACATCATCGGGCGCCGCAATCGCAGAACGCAAGGCGTGAAGGTAGCGTTGCGCTTTTTCTTGCGCCTTGGAATGGACGACTTCGGTCGCGCCACGCACCGCATGCACGACCGTATGCGGCGCATCGAGCGCGAGTCCCAAGCTGCCGAAACGCCGGCCCGTCGGTGGGTTGAGGTCGATGAAGCCCAAGTGCAGCCGTGCGGGCGCGATGACCGTTACTCGATTTAACAAATTCATGACGACAGAAAATCCTTGTAACCTGCAGACCCCATGCCGTTACTATAACAAAACTCCTCTCCACACTCGAACTAAGGCCTGTTAACATCGACAGCCATTCATTGTGATCTGACCATGGACCAAAACCGACCGAGCCTGCGCGACGTCACCTGCCCGTTCTGTGGCCTGGCGTGCGACGATCTCGTCGTATCGAGCTTGACCGCGGGACTTGAGATAAAAAGCAACGGGTGCGCAATCAGCATCGCTGCGTTTCGCAAACTCGGCCGGAACGATGCCTCGAACGCCGCACCACGCTTGGCTGGCAGGCCTGCCACCTTGGACCAAGCCGTGCTCGCCGCTGCGCGGATTCTGTCGCGAGCGAAGGCGCCGCTGATCGCGGGCTTAGCCACGGATGTCGCCGGCGCTCGCGCAACGTTGGCGTTGGCGGATAGCATCGGCGCCGTGGTCGATCATATGAATATGTCGGCCAAAATACGTAATATTCTGACCTTGCAAAATGTGGGCGGGATCACGACCACCCTCGCCGAAATAAAGAACCGCGCCGATTTTATTTTGGTGCTCGGTAGCGGTGTGCTAACGCGCTTCCCCCGATTTTTGGAACGGGCTGTGTGGCCGGCGGACTCTATGTTTATCGCCGACAAGGCTAAGCGGAAAGTGTTATTGTTCTCGGTGAAATTGAAGCGCTAACCCCGCCTCTTCCGACTTCAGTCACACGATTACAATGCGGCCACGAATCCTTCACCCGCATCGTTCCCGCCTTGCGCGCGATCGTGAACGGTCAGCCCATGGACCGCGATCGGCTCGCCGCATCCGATGTTCAAATTCTCCAGGATTTGGCGGCGGCGATGCGGCAGGCGAGCTACGGCGTGATCGTTTGGGCTGCGCCGGACTTTGATTTTCCGCACGGTGAGCTGACCATACAAACGCTCGCGGAAATGATTAAGGACCTCAATAAAACCCAGCGCTTCGCGGGATTTCCCCTGGGCGGCAGCGAGGGCGATTTTTCCAGCAATGCGGCGCAGACGTGGCAGACCGGCTTTCCGCTGCGCTCGCGGTATGGTAAACAAGGCCTCGACTATGACCCCTATCGCTACAGCGCCGCAGCGCTACTGGCGGCGAATGAAGTCGATGCAATGTTATGGATTTCGAGTTTCAACGCTGCACGCTCGCCGCCGCTGACGAAGATTCCGCGCATCGTGCTCGGCCCACCGAATATAAAATTCGAGCAAGAACCCGACGTATTCATCCCGATCGCAACGCCTGGAATCCATCATGGCGGACATTTCGTGCGTGCGGATAAAGTAGTCGTGATGCCGTTAAAGCAACTGCTCAAAACTAAGCTGCCCAGCGTCGCAGAGATTGCGGAACGAATTCTGGAGAAGCTACGACAATAAGTAAGTATGTCGTGCGGTTTAGGGAACTAAACCGCGACCGGCATCGCGATATGCGGATGCGATCGATAGCCGACGATTTCGAAATCCTCAAAGCGATAATCGAATATCGATTCCGGTTTGCGTTTGAAAACTAGCTTGGGCAACGGGTAAGGTTTACGCGTCAATTGTTCGCCGATTTGATCGAGATGATTCAGGTAAATGTGGCAATCGCCGCCGGTCCAAACAAAATCGCCGACCTGTAAATCGCATTGTTCCGCCATCAGATGCGTAAGCAAAGCGTAGGACGCGATATTGAACGGCACGCCGAGACCGGCGTCGCACGAGCGCTGATAAAGCTGGCACGACAGCTTGCCGTCGGCGACATAGAACTGAAACAGCAAATGACACGGCGGCAACGCCATCTTGTGCAGCTCGCCGACATTCCATGCCGAAACCAGCAGGCGGCGCGAATCGGGATTGGTTTTGATCTGCTGAATCACGTCGGAAATTTGATCGACGATGCGGCCGTCGCTCGTCTCCCAGCGGCGCCATTGCTTGCCGTAGACCGGGCCGAGGTTGCCGTCTTCGTCGGCCCACTCATCCCATATGGTGACGCCGTTGTCGCGCAAATATTTAATATTCGTTTCGCCGGACAAGAACCACAGCAACTCGTGGAAGATCGAGCGCAGGTGCAATTTTTTCGTGGTGACGACCGGGAAGCCCGCGTTTAAATCGAATCGCATCTGATAGCCGAACACGCTGTAGGTGCCGGTGCCGGTGCGGTCGTCTTTTTTGATCCCGTGATTATGGATGTGCTGCAGGAACTCCAAATACTGTTTCATGGAACGAAGCCATTATTCGACACGCTCCCATTATCTGTGAAACGTTACCGCCGCGCGAGAATTTTTCGTTTGCTTTGCGCGAGAGACCGGAAATTCGATGCGCTGATTTTCGCTTGCTAGTTGATTAACATGCCGCATACTGACGCCGCGGTCCCCGAGGTAGATGCCGCAGTTGACGATGGCCTCGCCGCTCAGTTCGAAATAAGTGCTCTTGAGTTCGACTTTCTGGCTGGTGGGATTTTTCCATTTGTATTGAACCCAGCCGAAGCCTCGGCTTTGCGCCCGGGCTATCGTGTAACGCACATAAGGCTTACCGTCGGCGTCGCGAACATCGAGCACGCTTTCCCCGCGTTTCCACGGCTCCATGCCATTCGCCATGCGCACACCGTTTAGATCGAATACGGACAAATAGTATTGGTCGAATATAAAACCGCCGTTGGGATCGTCGAAATCGTCACACGCTTTTTGCCAACCCACCGCGGCGATATGGGCAATGGCACGCTTCACCAGGGCGACGGCCGTGTCGCGCCCATCGACTTTGTCGGTTTGAAACTGAATCACCGCTTCGTCTAGAAGTTGCACTTCGTTTTCAAAATCCAACGAGGCCGACGCCGCCTGTTGCACTAAGACCGAATTCTGTTGCGTCGCGGCTTCCATTTGTACGATGGCGCGGTTTACTTCGTCCGTCGCCTGGCTTTGTTCCTCCGACGCGGCGGCGATATTGTGCACCAATTCGGCAACCGACTGAACACTGCCGACCACTTGCTCCATGGTGCGCGCGGTGTCTTGAATATTGCGCGCCCCTTCGCTCACGCTTTGGGTGGAGGCATCGATAAGGGTCTTAATTTCCTTCGCCGCTTCGGCGCTGCGCTGCGCGAGGTTGCGCACTTCGTTGGCGACCACGGCGAAACCACGGCCTTCCGTGCCCGCCCGGGCCGCCTCGACGCTGGCATTGAGCGCAAGAATATTGGTTTGGAAGGCGATGCCCTCGATCAGGCCGACGATCTCGCCGATGTTTTTTGCGCTGGCGTTAATGCGCTCCATGGTGCGCGCGACATTCTTCACGCCGTCGGCGCCTTGCGCAACCGTGCTGGAAAACTCACCGGTCAGTTTGCTGGCCTCGCCGCACCGGCGTGCGTTCTGTTGAATCGTCGCGGCAAGCTCCTCCACGGTGGACGCGACTTCCTCCAAGGTCGAGGCCTGATGCTCGGTCCGCTCCGCCAAGTCGTTATTGCCTTTGGCGACGACGCGGGCGGTGCTCATGATCCTGTCCGAGCTCTCGCGCACTTGCGTCACGAGTTCTACCAGGCTTTGGTTCATTTTCGCGAGGCGCTCGACTTGAACGCCTTTTACCACCACAACTTCCGTGTCGAGATTGCCCGACAGATCGCCGCGGCTGATGCGCTCCAGCCCCATTCGCATCTGATTGCCGGTCACAGTGATGTAAACCCCGAAGGCTGCGAGAAAATAAATCGCCACGCCGCCAAACAATAGGGAAAACAGTGACCATTGCAGATAGGCTGTCGCGACCGTGAATCCAAATAGGACACCGATGACGACGCAGCCCCACGCTCGCGTCAGGCGCTTAGCCGCGTTGATGCCAGGTGACAATATCGTGAGCAGTAGGTTGTTTAGCGCCATGGGGGAAATCGATTCTCGATTCTGGTTTAAATATATTAATATAGAAAATTCTTTTAAGTATATGTTTTTTGGCATTTCCTAATAAAGTTACAGGGTTCGGATCGACGGCTGAATCGGTTGCGCACAAGACCACTTCGTGCCTTGCACTGCCCCTCCCTTTCCGCTAAGGTGACGTACTGTTCAAGATCGAATTATGGGGGATATCGTGCTGTTTCAACCGCGCAAACTAGTATTGCTCTTAGCTGTTTTTTCCCTTTTCATTTTCACGCCTGCCCGGGCCGATGAGCCGATCAAAGTGGTCTACCACGTGATGGATACCGAATCCCAAGGCATGCTCGCGATGGGCAATATTCGCAATCATCTTGCGCGCTGATCCGTCGGCGAAGATAACGCTGGTCGCGCTGTTTAAGGGGATCAATCTGCTGATGGAAGGAACCGTTGATAAAAACGGCAACCCTTATGCCCTGGCGATCGAGGAACTGGCGGGCAAGGGCGTGCAGTTCGATATCTGCAAAAACAGTATGGATTTCTTCAAAGTCGAGGCAGATAAGGTGCTGCCGCAGGTGAAAGTGATTCCATCCGGCGTCGCGGAGATAGCGCGCCTACAGGCGCAGGAGCATTACGTTTATATCAAACCGTAAAATACATCGTGCCAGGAGCCGCATGGATATTGGCTCCTGGCAACGCATGACCTGGGAGCAGCCGTAGTATTGACTCTCAGGCAACCGATCATGTTAGAAACCGACCGCCTGCCCATCCTTGCGGTGATCGGAACCGGCAACGTAAAAACCATTTTCTTGCCGATGAATTAATTGTGCGCCGCCGCATCCGAACGCCGGCGCATTATCGGCAACTCGGTGCCCGCGTACGACCAATTGCTCGATGACCTTGCGGTCGAAACCTTCTTCAAAATACACCAGTTGATCCTCGCCCAAAAACCAGCGGCGCGCATCCGATGCGGCTTGCGGATTCTGGCCATAATCCACCGTGCGAACCACCATTTGTGCATGGCCCTGGGCCTGCATGGCGGCGCCCATCACGCCGAAGCTCATCCAGGGCACGCCCTTTTGCGTGACAAAGCCCGGAATAATGGTATGAAACGGCCGCTTGCGCGGAGCAACACAATTGGGGTGATCGGGATTCAAGCTAAATCCGGCGCCACGGTTTTGCAGGCTAATGCCGGTTCCCGGCACGACCACGCCGGACCCAAAACCCATGTAATTGGACTGAATATAAGACACCATCATGCCGTTGGCGTCGGCGGTGCTAAGGTAAACCGTCTCGTTGCCCTTGGGAATGTCGGTGGGTTGCCCCCAATTCGGATAACTCGCCCGGTTCGGATCGATGAGCTTGGCGCGCTTAGCAAGGTAAGCCGGCGCGAGCAGCACCTCGGCTGAGAACAGCATCGCGCTCGATTCCGCCACGTAGTGGTAAAGATCGGCGAAGGCGAGCTTCATCGCTTCCAATTGTAAATGAACGAAATCCGCGGAATCGACGGCGATTTCCGACATATTTATATGCTGCAAAATGCCCAGCATCATCAGCGCGGCGATTCCCTGGCCGTTCGGCGGCAATTCGTGCAGCGTGACACCGCGGTAATTTTGCGCAATCGGAGCATCCCAATCGACTTGGTGTTCAGCGAGATCCTCGAGTGCCAACGCGCCACCTTGCGCTTGGCTGTGGGCGACCATGCGTTGCGCCAGTTCGCCACGATAAAACGCTTCGCCTTTGCTGGCGGCAATCATGCTCAAACTAAAGGCTTGATCGGGAAAATGAAATAGTTCTCCCGCCAGGGGCGCGCGGCCCTTGGGTAAAAATGCGGGCGCGAAATCCGGCGATTGGACATATTTTTCCGCCTGCGACGCCCAGTTCCGCGCCGTGATCGGCGACACCGCAAAGCCGTTTTCGGCATACATCAAGGCCGGCACGAACAACTCCATGAATGGTAACTTGCCGAAACGCTGCGACAGAGCAACCCAGGCCGAAACGGCGCCGGGAACCGTAACGGAGTCCCAACCGGTGACCGGCATGGCATCGAGTCCGGTGAAGCGCTGTAAATTCCAAGCTTTGGGCGCGCGACCGGAACCGTTTAGCCCATAAAGTGACCGGCCATCCCACACAATGGCGAAGGCGTCGGAGCCGATGCCGTTCATGTTCGGCTCGACCACCGTCAGCGCGATCGCCGTCGCCAGAGCCGCGTCGACGGCATTGCCGCCTTTTTTCAACATTTCGATGCCGGCTTGCGCTGCTAGCGGCTGAGAAGTTGCAACCACATTGCGAGCCAGCAGCGGCATCCGCTGAGAAGAGTACGGAAAATCCCAATTCACTATGGGTTCCCCACAGTTAGGACGATCTTACCGATGTGCTGGCTAGATTCCATTAAACGATGGGCATCGGCCGCCTGGGCCAATGGAAAAGTGGCGCTGATCACCGGCGCCAAGCTTCCGGCCTCGAGCAGCGGCCAAACCTTTTCTTTGACCGCCTGGGCGACTATGGTTTTAAATTTCTCGTCGCGCGCGCGCAACGTAGAGCCCGTCACGGTCAATCGGCGGCGCATGATTAAACCCAGATCAACGGTAGCATGGGTACCGCGCTGAAACGCGATTAGCACTATCCGCCCTTCCTCGGCCAAGGCGCTGAGTTCCCGCGGAATATAATCGCCGCCGACCATATCGAGGATGACATTGACACCGCGACCGTCCGTTAAACTTTTGACGACGTCGACAAAGTCTTCGGTCTTGTAGTTAATCGCCCGCTCGGCGCCGAGCTTTACGCAGGCAGCACACTTCTCATCGCTGCCGGCAGTGACGAACACTCGATGACCGAGGGCTTTTGCCAATTGAATCGCCGTGGTGCCGATACCGCTGGAACCGCCTTGCACCAACAAGGTCTCGCCCGGTTTCAATCCGGCGCGCAGCCAAACGTTGCTCCAAACGGTCATCAAGGCTTCCGGCAAGGCCGCCGCTTTCACCCAGTCGAAATCACGCGGCAACGAAAAACAACTGCCGCCATGCGCGGTGCAAAACTCGGCGTAGGCGCCGCCGGAAACGAGAGCGCAGACTTTGTCGCCAACTTTCCAATCGCTCACACCCTCGCCCAATCCGGCAACGGTCCCGGCAATCTCGAGCCCCAAAATATCCGAAGCACCCGGCGGCGGTGGATAAGCGCCCTGGCGCTGATAGCAATCGGCGCGATTGATGCCGGCGGCGGCGACTTTAATCAATACTTCACCGGGCTTCGCTACCGGCAGCGGGCGATCGACAAGATGCATCACCTCGGGACCGCCCGGCAACGAAAATCCGATGCACTGCATTTGTTGCGGCAAATTCATGGCGCATTAATAAAAAGTGGTGGATGATGCATACTAACCAAACGTCGAATGCATAGCAAACGATGGAAGATGTCAGCGCGGCTCGGTCTACTAACGTTAATGCGACAACGCGTGAATCTTCTATACTGAAGGATGTTCCAATTGAACGAATCTGCGCTGAGCCGGTCAATGCTTTGACAACTAGTGATAGGGAAGGAGTGATCCATGTCGCATGATAACAATTCACACTCAAGCGAGCGCCAAGGAACCTTTCTGCAATCGCTTTCTACTTACGCGCGCGAACATCGTGCCGCGCACTGGTCTGGCACTTTCTCCCAATTCCTCGAAACCATAATTACCAAAGACGCTGTCGGTGTCGCGCGCTCTAGCCACGAGTACATGTGGGACATGATCCGTTGGCAAGGCATTGAAACGGCGGATGATGGCTTGGTTCGCTACAAACTTTTCTCCGACGAATTGTTTGGGGTCGATGAGGCGTTGGCGCGCCTTGCGGATTACTTTAAGGCGGCGAGCGCCGGCTCGGAAGTGGGCCGTCGTTTGTTGTTATTGCTCGGCCCGCCTTCCGGTGGCAAATCGAGCATGGTGATTATGCTCAAACGCGGCTTGGAAGAATATAGCCATACCGATGCCGGTTCGATTTACGCGATTCAAGGCTGCCCGGTAAATGAGTCGCCGTTGCATTTAGTCCCTCACACCATGCGCGGGAATTTCCGCGAAACTTATGGCGTCGAAATCCACGGCGAAACCTGCCCCTATTGCCGCGCGCGGTTGGAAAACGAATTCGGCGGCGATTTCATGAAAATGCTGGTCGAGCGGACGTTTATCGCCGAAGCCGACCGCATGGGTATCGGCACCTACGCACCGCACGATCCCACCACGGCGGACTTGGCCGATCTGGTGGGCTCGGTCGATCTATCGAAAGTCGCTGAGTATGGCGATGAAGGCGATCCGCGCGCCTGGTCGTGGTCCGGCGCCGTCTATGCCGCCAGTCGCGGTTTGTTGGAAATGATCGAAATCTTGAAGGTCAAGCGTGAATTCCTTTATCTATTGTTGACTTTGACCCAGGAAAAAAACGTTAAGGTTGCGCGTTTTCCGCTGATTTATCTCGACGAAACGATTTTGGCTCACACCAATCTCGCCGAATTTCGTAAGTTCCTGCAGGAAAGTGAAAATGAAGCGCTGCTCGACCGCATGGTGATCATCCAGGTGCCTTACACCTTGAGCTACCGTGAAGAAGCGCGCATTTACAAGAAGCTGACTTCCAGCGCGCAAGCGTTTAAAGAAGTTCATCTCGATCCCCATGTGTTGCACGTTGCCGCCGTATTCGCGATCCTGACGCGCCTATCGGAAAACGAGCAAAAAGAAGCCGAGTTCTCTAAGCGCGTGCGCGTCTATGCAAACGAAGATGTCGATGGCGTGAATCGCTCGGAAGCCGAGCGCCTCAAGGCTAAGTCGCCGGACGAAGGATTGTCCGGAGTGTCGCCGCGTTTTGTCATCAATGCATTGTCCAACGCCATCATCCAAAGCGACTCCCAAAGCCTCACCACCATGGATGTGCTGCTTGCGCTTAAGGACTCGATCGAATCCGATGCGCGCATGGACGCCAAGAAAAAGCGTAAATGGGTCGACTTTTTAGTGATCGCCCGCAAAGACTTCTACAATCGCTGGGTGAAAGAAGACGTACACAAAGCGCTGTTCGTCTCCTTTGAACAGGAAGCGCAGGATCTGCTCAACAAATACTTGGATGAGGTCGAAGCCTCGCTCGACAATCGCACCGTCAAAGATCCGATCACCAACGAAGAGCGCAAACCCGACGAGCGCTTTCTACGCTCGGTGGAAGAAAAGATCAGCATCTCCGATTCCGGCAAACAATCCTTCCGCCAAGAAGTGGTGCGTAAAGCCATGGGAGCGTTTAAACGCGGCGAGAAATTCAGCCTCGACAGCCACGGCCAGTTGCACGATGCGGTCGAGCAATACTCTGTTCGAACAGCGGCGCGATGTGTTGCGTTTGGTCAGTTCCTCCACCCGACCCGACGAAGAAGCCAAACAGAAAATTTCCGTGGTCGAAAAACGCCTGGTGGACGAGTACGGCTACGACCAACACAGCGCGCGCGAAGCACTGAATTATGTCACGACCTTGTTGGCGCAAGAGTAACGCCGCGTGAGCCCATTCCGCAATATCGCCGCCGAATCGCCTTGGTACGACTTATTTTCACGTGGTGCGCGAGACTGGTTACGCCACAACGAAAAAGTCCGCGACGCTGTTAAGCAAAGCCTGCCGGATCTGGTGAGCGGCGCCGATGCGCTGACCAACACCCAAGATCGAACTGTCGTGGTTCCAGTTAAATTATTGGAACATGCGCGCTTTCGCCTCAGCGATGCCGACGAACAAACCGGCGCCGGCCAAGGCAAAGGTGAGCCCGGCGATGTGCTGCGCCCCGGTCAAGACCCAGGTGATGGCGACGAAGCAGGTCAAGGGGGCAGCGGCCAAGGCGAGTTTCAGTTGGCGATGGAATTCAAAATGGATGAAATCGTCGATTGGTTGTGGGAAGAATTAAAACTGCCCGATCTGAAGCCGAAGCAAAGCCCATCGATCAACGATGAGGAATGGGTCCGCGAGGGTTGGGACAAACACGGCCCGCGCGCGCGTCTGGATCGCCGCCGCACCATGAAAGAAGCTATCAAACGCCGCGCCGTGCAACCGGCGGCCGCGCCGTTCACCAATGACGATCTGCGCTTTCGTCAAATCACGCAAAAGCCAAAACCGTCGAATCATGCCGTAGTGATTTTCGCCGTCGATGTCTCAGGCAGCATGAACGAAACACAGCGTAAGCTTGCCAAGACGTTTTTCTTTTTCGCCTTGCAGGGCATACGCCGCGAGTACGCTCGTGTCGAGACCGTGTTCCTCGCCCATACCGACGACGCATGGGAATTTTCCGAACAGGAATTTTTCCAGGCCAGCGGTAGCGGCGGCACGGTGTCCTCGTCAGTGTTCCGCTTAAGCCTCGACATTTTCCGCGAGCGCTACGATGCCAATCGCTTCAACCGGTATTTGTTTTACGCTTCCGACGGCGAGAACTTTCGCGAGGATCGCGCGCCGGCCACCGCGTTGCTAACGGAGTTGGCGAAGGAGCTTAACTATATCGGCTACGTGCAAACCGGGATGATGGGTCCCGGCGCATCGCAAACGGAGTTGGCTCAGATCGCCGCGGATTTAAAGCGCGAGGGCTTGCCGGTCGGGTTCGCGTTGCTGTCGCGGCACGAAGAGATTTGGAACGCCATCCGCACGTTTTTCCAAGAGCAGGCGAATGCCGAGGCCGCCGGATGACGACGCTGAATTCCTACGCCGAGCGTATCGAAGCGCTCGCGCAAAAGCTCGGGCTCGATTACTACTCGGTCGATTTCGAAATGGCGCCGCCCAGCTTCATGCTGGAAATCGCGTCCTATGGTTTGCCGGTGCGCATGCGCCACTGGTCTTTTGGCGTGCGTTATATCCATCAAATGATACGCCAGACCATGGGTCACTCGCATATATTTCGAAGTGATGTTTCCCGGCGATCCGTGCCACGCGTATCTGGTTAATACCAACTCCATGGCGGAGAACGCGCTGGTCACGGCACACGTGTTAGGCCACGCGGATTTCTCGAAAAATAATCAACTGTTCGCGCGCCATCACGAGATGGCCGGTGGCCACATCGTCGAGCAAGCGGCGGCCCATGCCAATCGTATCGAACAGGCATTCGAAAAATATGGCGTCGCGAAAGTCGAGGCGGTGATGGATGCGGCGTTGGCGCTCGAGCCCCACGTCGATACCAATCACGAACTGCATCGTGAGCGTTACGCAACGAAATTGATCAAGCCAGAAGCCGCGCCGGAAGCGGCGTTCCAGACACGCTTTGCCACCTTGCCCGGTGGGAGCGGAGCTTCGCGCGCACTGCCCGAAGCTCCGCATCACCTGCCGGTCCCGCCGCACCCGGAATACGATTTATTGTGGTTTATCGCCAACTATGCGCCCGAGCTGGACGAATGGGAGCGCGACATTTTTCTCGCGGTGCGCGAAGAATCGTTTTATTTTTATCCGGTGTTCGCCTGCCAAATCATGAATGAAGGTTGGGCGTCTTACTGGCACGCGCGACTGTTGCGCGAGGCGGATTTCCTGCCTCAAGAATTGTATTTAAGCGCCATCAAAGCCCACTCCGATGTGGTGCGTCCCATCGCCGGCGAAGAACAAACGGCACTGGCGGTGAATCCTTATCACCTCGGTTTTTCCATGTGGGAATACATCGTCGAGAAACAAGGCATCGACGAAGCGCGCCGCATATGCCGCGAAGAAGACGACTTTGGTTTCGTACGCAATCACTTGAATGCGGAAATGGCGGAAAAGCTGGGATTATTTGTCTACCAGGCCAAACAAGACGGCGAGATCAAAGTAATGAGCCGCGATCTCAACGCCGTGCGCGAATCCATCATCGGCAACAAATTCAACTACGGCTCGCCGCGCATTGCCGTGACGGAAATGAAAAACGACGGCAGCCTGGTGCTGCAGCACGACCATAGCGACGATGGCCGCGGTTTGGACATCGAGCGCGCGAACCAAGTATTGAAATACGTCGCTCGCGTCTGGCGCCGGCCGGTGACTTTGCTCACCGTCGACGCCAAAGGTCAGCCACGCGAATTGAGTGCAAATCGAGTCCACTAAAACTTGAGCCCGGCATGCGGATCGTGCGCGCTAAGGCGTACTCGCATCAAGTGCAAACACGACGTCTCGGGTCGAGCTCGCGAAATAAGCGGTTTGCGTAAAATCGTCGTAGTAAATCGGATTACCAACGCCTTCGAGTGGTGCGCCCGCAATGGTACGCAATTGCCAGGTGCCGCGTGTCAGCGCCTTTAACGTAACACCGTCCCAGAACAAAATCTCCTGCTCACCAAAGGCCAGCGGCCCAATCGCATTGGTCGCGGTTGGAACGGTGGTGACAAGGCCCGGACTATCGCCAATGTTGTAAACGCGGATCGAACTGCCGCCGACGGTCGGCGGATTCGGTCCTAGTCCGACATCGAAGAAATATGGTGACGATAGCGCCGGGTCGCGCACCAAGGTTCCCAGAATTACGATACCCGCCAGCGCCTGGCTTGGCGAAAGCGTGCCGATGGCGGACACGATACCTGGCGTGACGATGTGCAGTCGCCCCCCCGAGTCTGTGACATAGGCGTGGGTGGCGTCGGCGATGATTTGCCCCACACTCAGCGGCGCACCGGAAGGGCCTGGTATCGCGACCTTGCCGCTGCCCCCGAGTCCGCCGCCACTCGCCATACGGCTCACCGTCACCGAATCATTCCCAGCCGACGTCGCGTAGATAACGTCAAAATTATTCGGATCGGCGGCCGCAATGCATGGGCAAAGATTCTCGCCAGCATCCAGGTTATCGGAAGGCAGAATATTAAGGCTTGTGACAAAGCCCAGCGTATTGGTATCGATAACGAAGATTCGCGCGCCATTCTGCGGGATACTCGTCGTCGGGCTCTCGTCGAGCATCAACAGCCGGTCCTGGGTACGATTAATCTGAATATCGCGGATCACCTGACTTGCGCTATTGAGTACCGTGGTCGTACCGGATGCCGCGCCGTGTTCGTAAACGTGGACGTCAAACGTGCGGCCGCTCAGCGCGAAAACACGGTGCGCGGTCAATGGGCCACCGCTGGTAGCCACAAGCTTAATCACATCTTCAACGGGCGCGAGAAGGCTTTTAGTAACACTCGTCAGGTCACCGATGCCGTTCTGGCCACCCACGTAAATCGCTCCAACGCGAAATTTTGGGCTGAAGGAAACTTGCGTGAACAGTGGTTGAATTTGCCCGGGTCGAGTAACCGCAACCGGAATTTCTGTCAGCCCGCCGCTGGCAACCGCAACGCAGGCGACGCTGACGTTGCTGACATTCGCCGTCGCGACCGAGCCGGTGCCGTTGGTTACGCTGCACGTTTGCGCTGGCGAACTCGGTTGAGTCGCGACGCTGACGCTATAGTTGTCACCGCTCGATAATTTCGTCGTAAAGGCGAAGGAACCATTCGCGGCAATGGCGAGCGCGTCGCCACCATTGTTGTTTAACACCAAACCGGTCCCAGCCAGCCCGCTTACCGTACCGCCCACGCTGAAGCCACTGCCGCCGCCCGATGAACCGCCACCTCCGCCACATCCGGCTACACACAGGAAAGCACAAAGGCAGATCGCAGTGTGCGAAGTAAATAATTTCGGCGATGTTGAAACGCTAAGCATATTCATTGTTTTCACCAAATAAGGTTTCGCCAGCCTTCAAGCAACGAATCGGCGCAGAAACGGTACACCCGCAAGCAACAGCGCCAAGGAACTCGGCAGTGGCACGGTTCCACCGCCGTTGCCCGATCCGCCGATGGTGATGTCGTCTAATAAGAAAGTCGGGCTACCACTTGCGAAAATCGTGATGCTGTCGATGTTGGTGAGCGCACTGGTGATACCGAAAAACTCACCGGCTTTGACATTAAAAAATTCCAACTGAGTTGTGTCGTCCGAGCCGTCGGCTAATTTGATTCGGTCTTTGACAAATACTGTCGCGTTACCACCGCCGATCCAGCCACCGAATTTGGAAATGGGACTAATAAATTCGATTTCGAAAAAGCAGGTACCGTCAGCACATAACGTTGCATTCAAAGGATCCATGGCATCACCGGCGTGGGTCGGAAGCAAAACATGGCTGCCCGATCGCACGTTGCCGGCACGAATCGCCGAATCGAGTTCGCCGACTACGCTGGGCGCACCCGGGTTACCCGCCAAATCGTTGAAGCTTGCCCCGCCGCTATGAAAATGGCCGCCGCCGATTTTGTAAATCGTCGAACCCGCCAGAGGGATAAGGCCATCTAGCGTCCCGTCGAGCGCCTCGACACCGACCGCCGGCAAGCTTTCTAGATCGAATACATTAGCGCCCGCTTGGAACGCCGTAATCGTCGCGTCGTTTGTCGTAACGAGAGGAACTGCCTGCGCGCCGTGTAGGCCGACGACTCCAAATACCGCTAGCGACAGAGTCAATTTTGCGATGTTCATGATTCTCCTTTTCTTGATGAAACTGCGTTTTGATCACGGGTAACAGTTGCCGAATTAATATTCCGAAGGCATGACGCCTATTCTTGGCGTTTAGCGCGCTCACCACAATCATTCCGAAGAATCATCCGAAAGTATGAGAGCGCGCTAAGCAATGGCCTGGAGAGCCAATACTGGAGCGGCTCTCCAGCCTATTTCTCTGTCGATGAGGAATGGCGATACCTATCGCTTTTGTACTACAACAAACGCGAAACCCGTGCAATTTGGCCGACGCTCGGCGACAATGCCACTTATCGAGGAATTCGTTGCAAGGGTCGAAAGCACATGAAAGTTTTGTTGGTCGACGATCACGCCTTGTTTCGCGAAGGTTTGCGACTGCTGCTGCAACGCATGGGCGATCAATTTGAAGTGTTGGAAGCAGGCGATTGCGACAGCGCGTTCGATTTAATCAAACTCACACCAGACCTCGGCCTAATTCTGCTCGACCTAGCCTTACCCGATATGCCGGGACTCGATGCATTAAGCCTAATACGTACCCATCATCCAGCGATTCCCGTTGTGGTCATTTCCGCCGCCGAGGATCGGCCCTCGGTACTAGAAGCCATCAACCGCGGCGCGATGGGATTCATTCCGAAATCGTCCGACAGCACGTTGCTTATGAATGCGCTGCAATTGGTATTGGCGAAGGGCGTATACATCCCCGCATCGGTGTTAACCAACCCGTTCAACGCGAGCGAAACCACCCCGAAATCCATGCTGGAAAAAAAGAACGGCACATTGCGCGAACTCGGATTAAGTGAGCGGCAAATCGAAGTTTTATCGCTCATGGTGCAAGGACTGCCGAACAAGCTAATCGCGCGCAAACTCGCGTTATCCGAACCGACGGTTAAGTCCCATGTCACGGCGGCGTTGCGCGCGTTGAACGTAGGCAATCGTACCCAAGCGGTGCTGGCCGTCGGGCGGCTTGGTTATACGCTCAAATGAATCCAAGTATTCCTATCCCCGGTAGCCATCTTGAAAATCTGGTACTTGCCGAACAAGTTCGATCGCTTTACGGAAACATGAAGGTGCCATATATATCGGTTCCAGTGAGCGTTACAGCGTTGGTGCCTTTTTATTGGGACAAGATACCTCACCTTCATCTAGTTCTCTGGGCCCTAGCCGTCACCGTGATCCTTTCGCCGGCAAGCATGCTGCTGTCCTGGTATTACAAACGACATAGCCAACTTCCGGGCGATGCCCCACGCTGGTTGAGCTATCAGCAACTGCGTTATTTTTTAGGGTCGTTGGCGTATGGTTTAGGTGGTTTCGTATTGTTCGTGTCGGACTCGACGACACATCAACTTGTTTTGTTTTGCTTCCTCGTTGCATTGACCGCGACGTTAATGGCGGAAACGGCGCAGCATCAATCGATACCCAAACTAACTATTCTGCCGCTGTTAATCCCGTTAATTGTCCGAGCCGCGATAGATACCGATCACACGGCCAATTTGCTAGCCTTACTAACCACTGCGGCACTGATATATACAATGCTGACTACGAATAATTTAAGCAAATTCGTTAAAGAATCTTTAACTCAACGATTTACCAACGAAGTATTAGTCGATCAGTTACAAACACAAACATTGGCAGCCGAGCAGGCGCGCCGCGAAGCGGTCGAGGCTAACCAAGCCAAGTCTCGTTTTTTAGCGGCTGCCAGCCACGACTTGCGCCAACCGATGCACGCGTTAGGTTTATTCGCCGCGGCGGTGCGGCCCCATGTATCCAGCGCGCAAGGTCAACACATCGTCGATAAAATCGAGTCGTCCGTCAATTCGACGGAAGTGATGTTTAATGCGCTGCTCGATGTTTCGCGGCTAGACGCGGGGATATTGGTTCCGGATATCAAACCCCTTCATGTCGGCGAACTATTGAATCGCCTGGTGGCGGAATATACGCCGCGCGCCGAAGTGAAAGGTCTGACGCTACGGGCACGGCGTTGTACTCACACTATCTTAAGCGATCCCTCGCTGCTCGAACGCGTCATCCGAAATTATCTCTCGAACGCGATTCGCTATACCCATCGCGGCGGACTGCTCATCGGCACGCGTGTTCGCGGCGATGGACTGAACATTGAAGTCTGGGATACCGGCGAAGGGATACCCCAAGATAAACTCAACGATATTTTTCAAGAATTCTATCAACTCGGTAATCCCGAGCGCGATAAGGCGAAGGGATTGGGTTTGGGCCTGGCCATCGTTAAGCGCATCGGCGAACTACTCGCGCATCCGATCGAAGTCGTCTCGCGTTTGCGGCGTGGCTCGAAGTTCGCGATTCAAGTTCCGCTAGCCAGCGGAATCGCGCACGAAAATGCTGTGGATGGCATCTCGCCGCTGGATGAAACGGTCTTGGTCGGCGCCCGAGTGTTGGTCATCGACGACGAAGTGAACGTCCTTGAAGCCGTTGAAATCGTGCTGAAGCAATGGGGTTGTTACGCGATCACGGCGGAATCTCTGGCGCAAGCGCTCGACAAACTCCGCGAACAGGAAAGCGCGCCGGATGTGATCCTCTCGGACTATCGGTTGCGCGATGGCGAAAATGGTATCGCGGCAATCCGCGGGATTCATCGCGAATGGGGAACAACGCCGGCAGCATTAATCACCGGCGATACGGCGCCGGATCGTTTGAAAGAAGCGACCGAAAGCGGCTATGAATTGTTGCATAAGCCGCTCAATCCAGCGGCGCTGAAAATAGCGTTGTGTCGAATGCTAACGACGACCGTGCCAGCGACCGCATCCAGCTTGCCTCTTGGCGCATGATGCTTGGAGAGGCCCATAGATACTGCTCCTCCAGCCTGCCTGTTCGATCGTCATTCCTGCCTGCGCGGGAATGACAGGCGGGAAGCTTATCGAAAACTTTTCCACGCTCCAAGATCAAGCCTCTATCAAATGCGCAATAGAATTGGCGTAGCAGCGAAGCAACAATACCTCGCTCGTGACTGGCGGAAAACAACCCATCCTGCTCAGTTACGAGGTCACGCAGAATCAGCATGCGCAATCCGACCGTGATGGCGTAGTCGTGATCTTGGCGCGGCACATAAAGATGGGCGCCCTGCTCTTCCAACTCCGTCATCAAACTGAATGCGGCGAATTTCAGTTCCAATTCGCTGAACGAGTTTCCCAAGATTTTGCACGAACACCGAAGCCACCAATGCCACCGGCGTGACGGGTATCACACGGCCGATTTCGCTCATCACCCGTTGCCCAACTGCTCCACTTGCGACATGACGTTGCTCTTCATCCATGCGCCGAAAATTCATATCGACGCTCGCCGACATAGCGGCGCATCGATAATCGGCGGGCCGAAATTCACGCAGGCATAGCCGAAGCGATACCAGCGGCCAATTGATCATCCACCAAATATTTTTCAGGAAGAACTTAAGTGAAATAAATAAGGCGTTGGTCATGCCCGGCGGCGTAACGTGATCGCTTTGCTTCAACAACAAGCTGCGGTCTTCCAGCACGCGA
The DNA here is from genome assembly GCA_963714525.1 of uncultured Pseudomonadota bacterium. GTDB lineage: Bacteria > Pseudomonadota > Gammaproteobacteria > Burkholderiales > JALYOK01 > JALYOK01. Next base: position 374,875 of record CAVQPB010000005.1, on the reverse strand, counting down.
TCGTAATTCATGCCGACCGGGACGAACACCAAATCGCGCTCGCCGTTCGGATCGAAATTTTTCACCATGTAATCGAGCAAACCGAGTTTGGGCGGGCGCAATTTGCCGTCGATGGACAATCCTCCTTCCGGAAACACCGCTTGGCACACGCCCGCCTCCGTCGCCATTTGCACATAGCGCTGTAACACGGCGCGATACAGCGCATCTTTTGAATTGCGCCGGACAAAATAAGCACCAAGGGACTTGATCATTCCTTGCAACGGCCACACTCGCGCCCATTCCCCGACCGCGTAGGACAAGCCGGTGCGCTCAGCCGCGAGAAATGCAACCAGAATGTAATCCATGTTGCTGCGGTGATTCATCACGAACACCACGCTTGATTTCGGATTCACCGAAGCCAGCGCTTGGCTGTCGGAATAACCAAGCCGCACGCGGTAGAGAAATTTCGCAAAGCCTTTCGCGCAGCGATAACCCAAACGAAAATAAAGATAGGCATTGAACGACGGCACGATCTCGCGCGCGTAGCGATCGACTTTGCGCTTCACTTCCGCTTCGCTGGCATTGGTTTCTTTACGCCAATTCAGCGCGGCTTGTTGTACCGCCGGATCGTGAAACAGCCGATCGATAACGACTTCGCGGCGAGTGAGTTTGAACGATGGGATTTCGATCTTGAGCCGCGTCTTGATTTCCTGGATCACCACGTTGACGCGGCGGCGAAAAAACCAGCGCAGGCTGGGCGTGAGAAAATGCTCGATAAATGCCCACAACGCCAACGCCGCGACGATGAGCAGCAACCAAAACGGAATGGCGACGTGGTGGGTCATGGGTCGATAGTAAGCATGTCTTTATCATAACAGCCGGCAAATTATCGGGAGAATGAAATGAAAATCGCAGTAATGGGCACGGGCGGCGTAGGCGGCTACTTCGGAACTCGCCTCGCGGCGAGCGGCGCCGATGTAACGTTCATCGCCCGTGGCGAACATCGTGCGGCGATGCAACGGGACGGGCTAAAAATCCTCAGCGCCAACGGCGATATGACATTGAAGCCGGTGAAAGTGACCGATGACCCGGCGGCCATCGGCCAAGTAGATTTGGTAATGATCGCCGTCAAGCTTTGGAGCACGCAAGACGCCGCGCGTGCTGTCGCGCCGTTAATGGGACTCAACAGCGCCGTGGTGTCATGGCAAAACGGCGTCGTTGCCGAAGACATTTTGATCGGGCTATACGGTAAGGAAAGGGTCATCGGCGGGGTATCGAACGTCGCCGCGCTGATCGAAAGTCCAGGTGTAATCCGCCACAACGGCACCATGGCGCGACTGATATTCGCCGAACTCGACGGCAAGCCGTCCAAGCGCATCGAAGCACTTGCCGCGCTATGCAAACAGGCTAGTATCGATCACGTGGTCAGCGACGACATTACCCGCGCGATTTGGCAGAAATTTATTTTCCTCGCCAGCTTCAGCGGTATGACTTGCGCAACGCGGCTTTCGATCGGCCCGATACGCAGCGACCCGGATACCCGCGCCATGCTTAAATCGGCGCTACAAGAAGTCGTCGCCATCGGTCGGGCAAAAGGTGTGAACTTGCCGGACGATCAAGTCGAACAATCCTTAGGATGGGCGGATAACTTACCCGCGACCATGGTCGCGTCCATGCTCGGCGATTTGAATCGCGGTAATCGTTTGGAATTGCCTTGGCTCAGCGGCACGGTGGTCAAGCTCGGCGAAGAACTCGGTATCGCAACGTCGGTGCACAAATTTATTTACACCGTATTGAAATTGCATGCGGATGGGAAGTCAGCGATAAGTTAATGAATACTACCGCGTCATTCCCGCGCAGGCGGGAATCCATAGGATGGTGGTAGCAACTAAGCCGTATGGATTCCCGCCTGCGCGGGAATGACAGCTTGAATTTTTCCGGTCGATAAATTAGACAGCACCATTAGGAGAACCTAGCAATGAACAGCGACAAATTAACTATAAAGAACTTCCGCGTGCGCGCGGTAAATGTGCCGATGAAGCGCCCGCTCGCGACGGCGAGCGGATCGATCGGCTTAGTTCCTCTGGTGTTACTCGATATGGAAACCGAGCAAGGCATCACCGGGCGCAGCTATATATTTACCCTCACGTCGATGGCGTTGAAACCGACGGCGAATTTGATACAGGAAATGTTGGCCGTCGTGAAAGGCGACAACATCGCGCCGTTTAATCTCGAGCAAAAACTGCAAAAGCGTTTTCGACTACTCGGACTGCAAGGCTTGATCTACGTCGCGCTGTCTACCATCGATATGGCGGCGTGGGACGCGCTCGCTCAAGCGCAAGGCGTGCCGCTGGTGAAGCTGCTCGGCGGCGAAGTGCGGCCGGTAAAAGCCTATAACAGTTGCGGCCTCGGATTGATGGGCAAAGAAAAAGTCGCGGCGCAAGCGATCGAGTTGCTCGAAGGTGGTTTTGACGCGATGAAGATACGCTTAGGATACGCCACCGTACGCGAGGATTTGGAGGTCGTCCGCGCCGTGCGCAAATCCGTCGGCGACAACATCACGCTAATGTGTGACTACAACCAAGGCCTCACGCCGACAGAAGCGCTGGTACGTTGTCGCGCGCTGGACGACGAAGGCTTGCATTGGATCGAAGAGCCTATTTTGGCCGACGACTACGCCGGCAACGCGCTGATCGCGGACGACACCAAAACGCCGATCCAGATCGGCGAAAATTTCTGGGGCCCCCACGATATGCACAAGGCCCTCGCGGCCAAGGCCTGCGACTACGCCATGCCCGATCTCATGCGTATCGGCGGGGTATCCGGCTGGATGCGCTCGGCGGCCCTTGCTGAATCGGCGGGTATGCCTCTATCCAGCCATCTATTCCCCGAAGTAAGCTGTCATTTGCTCGCTGTTTCGCCGACTTGTCACTGGTTGGAGTACGTAGACTGGGCGGCATCGATATTAACTGAACCGATTGCGATCAAAGACGGGCATGCCATGATTCCCGATCGTCCGGGTAATGGCTTGAATTGGGATGAAACCGCTGTCGGCCGCTACCTAGTGGCGTAGGGAATGCTCGAGTTCGGTGTTTGGGTGTTCCCGGAATGAATTAAAGGTTCCCTCGCCCCATCGCCAGAAGCCAATAAGGGTGCGGCGTTCAGGCTCGTGCAAGCCGGGAGCCGCACCGGTCTTGCCGTCTGGCTCGATGCGGTATAATGATGTTACATAAACTAGAAAACAATTTGAGATTCAATGCTCAGCGCTGCATATATCAAGCAAATTCGCCAATACAAAAATGGCTAAAATTCTGCTTGTGAACGGTAAATTGGACGCTATTTCGCTTTGATTAGCCGTTACCGATGAGTCAATACGCCGTCTCGCGGCATTCGCTGGAACGCAAATTGTTGCCCGCGCTGGTGATCTTCGTCTTGATCGCCATCGTTTCCCTCGGCTTAACTTTTTTCGCCCTGAGTATACAATCCTCCGTCCGCGGTTTTGTCGCGGGGGAAGGGATTTGGTCGAAGAAGCAACGGGATGCGATTTTCGAGTTGCACCTTTACGCGCAAACACGGGATCCCCGCCACTTAGAAAACTTCCGCGCCAACATCGCCGTGCCTTTGGGAGATGGCATCGCCCGGATCGAACTCCTCAAGCCTGATTTCGACTATCAGGTCGCGCAACAGGGATTCCTGCAGGGACAGAATCACCCCGAGGACATCCCCGGCATGATCCGCTTACTGCGTTGCTGCGCTGAGCTGCCTCACGTCAAGCGCGCGCTGTATTACTGGTCGCTGGGCGACATCCATCTCGCGGAGCTGCAAGATATTGCGACGGACTTGCAGGGCGAAATTAATGCCAGCACACCATCCAAGTCCCGCATCGACCAACTGCTCGCCGAACTGCAAAAGTTAAACTATTCGGTTCAGCCTTTGGAAGCCGCCTTCACGGAGACCTTAAGCGATGCGGCGCGCTGGATCACGCGGATGCTGTTCTATATCACTTCAACGATTATCGCCGTGTTGCTTGTCTTAGGCGCTTACGTCTCGCAGCGCATCGTAAAAGGCGTGCGGCAGTCGGAAGATCAATACCGAGTATTGCTCAATACCGCTAACGACGCGTTATTTGTCGTCGATCGGGAACGCGGCACCATACTGGAAACCAACAACATGGCTGAGCGCGTCACGGGCCGCTCGCCCTCGACGCTCATCGGAACGGACTACGCCGCGTTATTTGACGATGTTGCCAACGATCCCGGTGCGCTGTTCGGACCGGGGGAACAAGCGCCCCAAGTCAGCCGTCATCGGGTAAGGCGCGCTCAAGGCGCCCCGGTTCCGGTGGAAGTCAGCTACAGCGTGACCCAGTGGGAAGAGCGGCCCGCGCATCTTGCCATCGTTCGCGACATCAGCGGCCAAGTGCAGTCCGAACGGGCGCTGCGGGTTGCCGCCAACGCCATGGAAAATATGGCCGAGGGCGTGATTATCAGCGATGCGGATCGCAATGTGGTCTCGGTGAATCAGGCTTACACGGCAATTACCGGTTACAGCGAAGCGGAGGTAATCGGCCAGATGCCGCTGTACCCGCTGTCGCGATTGAGTGACGCGTCGCTCCACGCATCGATCTGGCAGGCGGTGGCCGATAGCGGCCGCTGGCAAGGCGAAATTTGGAACCGGCGCAAAAATGGCGAGATGTACCCCGCATGGCTTAGTATCAGCGCGGTTCGCGACGTCGATGGCGCAATCGGTCATTACATCGGTGTGTTCAACGATATTTCCAGTTACAAAGAGTACGAAAAGCGGCTGCAGCATCTCGCCCACTTCGACGCCCTGACACAACTCCTAAATCGCGTCGCGTTCGAACAACATTGCCGGGCGGCGTTGGAACGGGCGGAGAAAAAACAATCTACCGGCGCGCTGCTATTCATCGATCTGGATAGCTTCAAAGTAGTCAACGATTCCTATGGCCATGCCGCCGGTGACGAGTTGCTGCGCATCGTCGCTAAACGCATCCGCACCTGTGTGCGCGATCAGGATGTGGTCGGGCGCATGGGCGGCGACGAGTTTACCGTGCTGCTCGAAGATCTCACCTCTCCCCATGACGCGACGGCGGTAGCACGCAAATTGTTACCCGCCCTCGCCGAGCGCATGTTGTGCAATGGGTACGAGACGTCTATATCGGGCAGCATCGGCATCAGTATTTTTCCGCGCGACGCGTCGGACGTGCAAACTTTGTTAACCCGCGCCGATACGGCCATGTATCGAGCCAAAGAAAATGGACGTAATAATTATCAAGTATTTTCACCGACCCTGGCGGCGGATGTCCGATCGCGACTGGCTTTAGAAACCAGCTTGAAGCTCGCCATCGAACGGCGTCAGTTTGAGCTTTTTTATCAACCCTGCGTGGAATTGGGCAGCGGCCGAGTAAACGGCGTTGAAGCGCTGATACGCTGGCGCCACCCAGAACGCGGTCTATTGCCGCCGAGTGAGTTCATCAATCTCGCTGAAGAAATCGGCATCATGGATGCCCTGACCAAATGGGTGTTGCAGACCGCCTGCACCCAGGGGGCGGTCTGGCGCCGGCGCGGAATGACCGGAGTGGTGATCGCCGTAAATATTTCGCCGCGCAGTTTCTGGGACCCTCATTTCTCGGCCGATGTCGGGCGTATTCTTGATGAGACCGGCTGGTCGGCCAATCAACTGTGCTTGGAAATCACCGAGAACGCACTGATGAACGGCGATGAGCCGCGCAAGGTTCTCGACGAATTGCGCACCATGGGCGTTGAGATCGCAATCGACGATTTCGGCATCGGTTATTCTTCGCTCAACTACCTCAAGCATTTCTCCATTCATCGCCTGAAAATCGATCGGTCCTTTACCAGCGGCGTGCCGCAAGATCCCAGTAACATCGCCATTTCCCGCGCCATTATCGCCCTCGCCAAGAGCCTGAATCTAAGGGTAATCGCCGAAGGTATCGAAACCCCCGAACAACGGGATTTCTTCGCCCGCGAAGGCTGCGACGACGGCCAAGGCTATCTATTCAGCAAACCCGCTCCACCCGAGGAAATCGAGTGTTTGCTGCTCGCCAAACCCACCGCCATAGCCTCCTCCCCATCGGCGCGAGAAGGATAAGCTTCACCGCTAACGCAATAACTTTTCGCGCCGTACTCTTCTTGACCGTCGCGCCGGTACAGGCGTATAAATAAGTCGCCGAACCTCCGATCGGAGGTTCCTAAAATGGGGTTGTGTTTCAACCAATGGAGGAGTTATGAAAACGCTTAGGATAGTTGGAGTAGTGATGTGTAGCCTTGCGTTTACGACGCTGAGCGCGGCAGAGAAAGATACGCGGGCCGGCAACTGTGAAGACGCAAAAAGCCAGTACGAATATTTCTGCAAGGGCAATTCTAACGACATCATGATGACAGTGCCGATAGCCTGTAATAACGCCAAGAAAAATATGGCGGCGGCATGCGAAGGCAAAGTCGAGGCCGATCAGCCCTATAAGTTCGACGATAAAAAATAGACGAATTCGGCAACGTTCTAACCTCTTGGACCGGCCGGGCCTAGCGCCTAGCCGGTCTTCCAATCGCTCAAACGCATCGAGCCACGTGCCAATCCTAGCGTGGCTCCCAGAGCATGCCGGTCTGCGAGCCGCACCCACACTGGCTGCCAGGCACACGCGCTGGAAAACATTAAAGTTGACGAACCTAGACCCGGGAGTAATACAATAGGTCTGCGAAATTCGCTAGGGACCGCGAACCGCCACCAGGCGGTATTGATAAGCGCACAGTCCGCGAATTTGGAGGAGCCTCATGCTAAGAAAAGACGGCGCGGAACACGCGGAGCGAGTGTATTCTTCGGTGCGTTGGAATGACGCGCCCTATAAAGAAAGCGAAAACGACAATCGTTTGTTGCGCTCGTGGGAACGTTCCCTCGAACACTATCAGCTCGATCCGGGCCGCACCGCGCAACCGCGCATACTCACCGCCGCTAGTCTAAAAGATCACATCGAGCCGCTCGAATCTTTTCTGCGTATCGCCAAGCACGGCGTGCGTACTCTCTACGAACAAGTCGCGGACGCGAACTACGTGGTGTTGTTGACCGACGGCGACGGCGTCACCATCGACTTCATCGGCAACGCGCGTTACGACCGCGAACTCAAAAAATCGGGCTTGTATCTGGGTTCCGTTTGGACCGAATCCGAGGAGGGCACCTGCGGCGTCGGCACCGCTATCATCGACCGCAAACCCATACTGGTTCATAAACGCGAACACTTTCGTGCGCCGAACACAACGCTAACGTGTAGCTCCGCGCCCATCTTCGATGTCGATGGCGGTTTGTTGGGCATACTCGATGCGTCCGCGCTGTACTCGCCCGACGACAGAAAGAGCCAGACTTTGGTGTTGAAATTCGTGACGCTCGCAGCCGACATGATCGAGAACGCACATTTTCTAAATCGATTCAAACACGGTTGGGTGTTGCAACTGAGCCGCTCGCAAGAATTCTTGCAAGTTCAGACCGATGACCTGATCGCCTTCGACGAACATGGCAGAATCCTGGCCATGAACCGCCGCGCCCAGCAAGAATTGCTCACGGGACTGAAACGACCGGCGGCCAAGATCGAGGATTTATTCGAAGTCCGCGCCGAGGACTTGATTCGCGTAGGCGGCAATAATCAACAGGTATTCCCGCTGCGCATGATTAATTCCGCTCGGCAATACTTTGCACGGATTAGGATGCCGGAAACCAAGGCGCCCTACTTTGCCAAGCCGCAGCGATCGGTAGGAACGCTCTCCAGTGATGCGGGCGACGCCGCTATCGAAGCTTCGACCCACACGCCCGTGGATAACACAGCAAGCGACGGTCGCAGCGGTCCGTCTCTCAGCAAACCTCGCCAGCGCGAAGTAAAACCGGGGCTGTTCCGCGGCAGCGGCGAGGATGTGCGCCGGGACCTGCCAACCGACGCCGACCGGCCCCGCACCATATCGGTCGCCGAACACGATGAGCGTACGCGCATTATCGCGACACTGCGGACCCACAAGTGGCAAGTCCACGCCACGGCTCGCGCACTGGGTATGTCGCGGGCGACGATATACCGCAAGATGAATAAATATTCCATCGTTTCGCCGAATAAGGCAGAAAGTATATGACCGCCTCGCCTTTAAGACGCCGATGATGCGCCGCAACAAAATCTTTGTTATTTAAGGGACTTGCGCGGCGGGCGCGGAAGGTATTAGATACGGGGGTAAGGCAAATATCGCTTGAGACATTTGTTTCAGTCTCGTGCGGTAAAGGGAAAATACTTAAAAATGAGTCCGGGAAGGAGGCTTGAATGAAGCAATTAATATCTGCAATCGCCATCGCGCTATTTTGCGTGGGCGCGTTTGCCGCCGAAAAGAAAGATGAACGCGCGGGCAAATGCGACGATGCGAAGAGTCAAATGGATTATTTCTGTAGTAAAGACAACGCTGGCGGCGATACCTTAGTCTCGCTGGGGACCGCCTGCAACAACGCCAAGAAGAATGTAGCGGCGGCGTGTGAAGGCAAGGTGGAAGCGGATCAGAAGTACGAATTTAGCGATAGTAAAAAGTAGACGTAGTCATTAGTTTGCGTCCAGGCAGTATTTCATAAACGAGTAGAGGATGGAGGAACACGCATGAGCAAGATGCAACGGCATATCGGCGTTCATATGAGCGACGACGAAATGAAATTGATGGAAGGCGCGGAAACCGGCGCATTCAAATCACCGATTCCAACTCAAGTTATTTCCAACGGCGAATGGAATCCGCCGCCGCAAAGCGAACATCAAAAGAAAGTAGAAGCCCTGATCAAAGAGATGGGCGATACGCAAGCACAGCGCCACGGCATTTCCCGCCGCCAGTTTCTAGCGACGTCGGCCGGTATGGCGACGGCATTCATGGCGATGAATAAAGTGTTCGGCCCGGTGTTCGATGTGAGCGAAGCGGAAGCAGCAGACATGGATGCCGCCGGAGATCGCAAATCGCGCTTCAAAGGCCAGTTCATTTTCGATGACCAAACCCACTTCATCCGCGACGACTTTAAGCAAGAAGGTTTGCTGGGTCTGACCAAATGGGCGGAAGGCGCCAAAGTCAATCCGAATCTGATGACCGCGCCGATGAACCTGTCGCGCTATAAGATGGACAACTATCTCAAGGAAATTTTCCTTGATTCGGAAACGACCGTGTCGCTGTTGTCCGGCGCACCGTTCGACGATCCGAGCTGGTGGCTGCTCTCCAACGACGCGATTGCCAATGCCTGCCGCTCCGTCAATAAGATGGCCGGTACGGTGCGTATGTTAGGCCACGCGGTGATCACGCCGAAGTATCCGAACTGGATGGACGAAGTCGATCGCGCAATCGAAACTCTGAAGCCCGTCTCCTGGAAGTCCTACACCATCGGCGATCCGTTCGGCCCGTCCAAGTACGCTTGGAAACTCGACGACGAAAAACTGATGTATCCCTTCTATGAGAAAGCCCTCAAGGCCGGCATCGACACCATTTGTATTCACAAAGGCTTGATGCCTCGCGACTACGAAAAAGCCTTCGCCGGCACCTGGGAACACGCCACGGCGGCTGATATCGAAAAAGCCGCGAGAGATTGGCCGAAGATGAACTTCGTGATCTATCACTCGGCGCTGCGTCCCTGGCTCGCGGATACGCCGGAAAAAGAACTGGCCGACTTCGAGAAGACCGGTTACATCCCCTGGTCCACCGACCTTGCCAAGATCGGCGCGAAACACAAGAACGTGTACGCCGAACTCGGTTCCGTGTTCGCCGGCGTGGCTGTGACCAACCCGCGTTTCTGCGCGGCGTTCCTCGGCCAATTGGTCAACGAAATGGGTTCCGAAAATGTAGTCTGGGGTACGGACTCGGTATGGTACGGTTCGCCGCAATGGCAGATCGAAGCCATGCGCCGTATCGAAATCCCGGAAGACATGATGAAGAAGCAGGGTTGGAAAACCCAACTCGGCGCCGGCAACGGCACCGTGAAGAACAACATCTTTGGATTGAACTCGGCTCGTCTGTACAAGCTGGATCCGGTCAAGATGGCGCAAGAAGGCACCCAGCAATGGGACAACGATATGCTCGCCAAGATCAAGCAAGAGTACCTTGCCAACGGCGGCGATACGAGCCGTAGCAACACCTACTACGGTTATGTACCGAAGAAAGAAGAAATCGCGTAACGACACCAGCGTCACGCGTTAAAAGACAGGCCGGGCCACAAGCCCGGCTTGTCTTTTTTTAAGCCTCCAATAACTCTCGCCACAAGCCAATACCAGCTTGCCTCGCGGCCAAACCAAAGGTTGGATTCACAGTCAGCGAGACCATCCCGATTTTCCCTTGCTAGACCCCAGGGAACCTCTATAGAACGGCTGGAAAACTTGGGCAATGTGCAATACTCTTCACTTGGGTGCGGTACTGCGCTAGTCTGTTGCTTTCCATGGTGGGAAAACAAGTGATGGCACACATGCTCGCGGTTCCGAGGGAGCGTGGTTAAATCGTGAGCCACATCGACCGCGTTGTGATTGCAACAACCATTCCACTTGACGCGAATGCGCTCACTTCGTGGTGCTTACTTCCTTGGTACGCTGTGGAGAATCAGTCAATAAGTACCCTTGTTTATTGCTCACGACACGATCATAAGGCCTACATTCTTTGGTGTACCAAGTGACTCGTCTTCGCATTCCTGCAAAGGTCGATGCCGACGTCGTCGTAGTCGGCGGCGGTCCTGCCGGCGGGTCGGCGGCCGCACGACTGGCCGCTGCCGGGGTGCGAGTCATTGTAATGGACCAGCGGAGCTTTCCGCGCGACAAGGTCTGCGGTGATTTTGTCGGACCGGCGGCAATCGTTGAACTCGAAGCCTTGGGTGTCACGACACGACCCGATTACGCCGCATCGAACATTATTCGGGGGGCGGCGCTTTTTCTTGACGGACGCGAACTCATCCGCCGCCGGCTTCCTGAGGTCGAAAACCTACCCTCATACGGGCGCTGCATCCCGCGCATGCAGCTTGACCACTGGCTTCTAGAAGCAGCGCGCGCGGCAGGAGCGCAAATCATACCGGGGGCGCGGGTACACGGCTTCGATGTCGCCAACGACGCGATCGTTGTGCATGCCGAGTCTAGCGGGGAACCGCTACGGCTTCGCGCACGCCTGCTGATCGGCGCAGATGGGAGCGGCTCAACCGTGGCGCGCCAGTTGCGCGGCGAAGGTCCGGCAGATGAAAACCGGATTATTGCAGTGCGTGCGTACTATGAAGGTGTCACCGGGCCTGATGATCGCTGCGACCTTTATTTTTCGGCAGAGTCTTTTCCGGGATACTACTGGCTCTTTCCAACTGGGGCGGGCGACGCAAACGTCGGCGTCGGAATGGTACTGGAGACGTTACCTCCCAGTACCGATCACCTGCGGGATTTGCTTTTAGCGCTCGTTGCCAGCGACTCAGCGCTTTCCGCCCGCCTGACGGGTGCTCGTTTGCGCGGCAAGGTAATCGGCTGGCCCCTTACAACCTACGATGCGCGCCTGCCAGTGGTCGGCGAGCGCGTGCTTCTGACGGGTGATGCTGCCGGTTTCATCAATCCACTTAATGGTGAGGGAATTCAGTACGCGCTCATTAGCGGTCGGTGGGCGGCTGAAAGTGCGCTCGAATCGCTGACTAACGACGACTTCACGGAGGCACGTCTGGCGGGTTATGCCGATCGAGCCGCACGGGAGCTACGATATGACATGGCGCTTGCTAGCCTCATCGTGCAGTTCATACGCAACCGGTATCTCAACAAGGTTTGGTTGGAAGCGCTCAAGATCATCTCTGCGCGCGCGCGCATAGACGATGAGTACGCGCGCATAACAGGAGGCATACTTGCCGGCCTTACCCCAGCGCGCGAAGCGTTGTCGGTAAAGGTACTCGGTCGCACATTGGACCAAGCCCTCTATTCGACTCTGCTAGGTACAGCTTGGACCGCCCTAGAAGGGCCCACGAATCTAGCCCGCAAGGGAGTTGGAATAGCGCACGCTACCGCGTCGGTTGCTTCAATACTATTGACCAACCCCACCGCGCTCGCCGACTGGATTGTCGGGCTCGTACGGCAGAGCGGCGACTTGGCAATACAATTCGGGGGGCACCTGGGAGAAAGGTCGCCGGTACCAGAACAACCACGCCCACTATTTAGCTGTTGCGAGCGTGTGCGCATACCAAGCTCGTCTTGATCACGCTAAAGCTCGCGCTCGATCATATAATGGATGATCTGCTCGATAAAACGCTTGTCGCGAGAATCCGGAGCGTCGGCGAAGGCACTTTGAAATTCGTCGAGCGCAGCTCCTGCGAGGGATTGCGCACTCGCTCGCGCATGATCGAGGCTTCCGTAGCGATCCATCAAGCTTCGTACCCATCGTACATCGGTTTCGACACGCTTCTCGCGCGGCTTGGCAAGAAAAGTACGAAGCCGTTTCTGTTCCAGCGTGGACGCGTGTTGATACAGATGAATTAACATCATCGTCCGCTTTCCCTCCCAGATATCCCCGCCGATCTCCTTGCCGTAACGTGACTCGTCTGCCACGAGATTGAGCACATCGTCCTGGATCTGGAAGGCGGCGCCCATGAAGTAACCAAATCGGTTGAATCGGTCCGGGTCAATTGCGCCCCGGCTGGCAATCACCGCCCCAATGCGGCACGGATGAATACATGTGTACCAGCAGGTCTTCTTGAGCGTCATCCGCAAATAATCTGCATCCTCGAGTTCGAGCACATTGTCGCGGACCCAGCCGAGCTCCGTCGCTTGCCCTTCGGCCGATTGCTTCACCATATGCTGGATCTCGACCAGCACGTCCCACGTCACCTCGGGCCCCAGCAAGTCCAGATTGCGCATGAGCGGCTCGATGCTTAACACGTTCATGGCGTCACCGACGTTCACCGCCACAGCTAGTCCATATTCCGCAGCCAGGGTAGGAAGGCCGCGTCGGCTGATGCTGCCATCCTCAACATCGTCATGGACAAGGAAAGCGTTGTGGAACAGTTCGATCGCCACCGCGGAGTTAAGGGCCATGGTGGGAGCGCCGCCAAAAGCGCCGCAGGTCGCCATAGTGAGGCCACATCGTAGTCCTTTACCGGCACGCTTGGGATAAAGCGGAACAAGGTCATAAAGATACCGACGCGGCTCCGTTTTAGGTAATGCCGCCAACAACGCACTCATCGTTAGATCCTTGTACTCGGAAAGGCACCGCTCGACGAAAGCAAAGCGCGCTTCCGGTACTCTGCGCTGCGATCGCTTCCTAGCTCGCCGCAGTGGCGCGGCGGTACTCACCCGACTTCGATCGAGAGGAGCGCTCGAAGCGCATCTAACTGGGTAGCACGAATCAGTCCTTCGTAAACGCCGGGCGGGGCCTTCACCGGTATCTTTACCTTCACCCGTACTTGACCGGAGGAACGTGGACCCACGCTCAGCGTCGCGGGCACGAAGGATACGTGGTCAGATGGTATTCGCGCGCTGGAGGCACTCACCAGTTCCGCTGCATGCAAAGTAAACTCGGTGGTTGTTTGATCGCTTTCATTCTCCAGCGACATCGTCAGTTCGCCGACGCCGCCCGGCTTTACCTTTCCTTTAATTCGCACAGTAGCGAGCCGCATCCCAGACTCTTCAGGCGCCGAAGCCTGGCGCGACGATGTCGTCGACGTCGCATGACCTGCCGTTACATTGATGAAGCGGCCCGCTCGATCCCCAAGTGTCGTAGCGGCCGCCGTCACAATATCGAGAATGATGTCGACAGCCTCATGCGCGTCGCATCGAAATCGCGACATGACGGCGTCCGCAGGCTGCGCTCGCAACGCGGCCACGTCAAGAAAGCGCTGCTCGATGCGCTTAGCCGCGCCGATTCCCAGTGCAACTTCTTCCTCGAGGATCGACGCTGCCTTTTGCACGATAATCGGCGTCGCCCCGATAGCCCGCCGCGACGCTCGCATCGCCGCATCGGTGGCGGCATTGAAAGAGTTGCGGGAGATATCAGCGCGTATGCCACGACGTGGCGTCTCACGATCGGTCGACTGCGCAGGGGGGGGCGGCTCGATGGGATCAGGGTCCGGAATGCCGGTCGGCGGCGGCTCTGTACGGGCGCGGGCAGGCGTCCGAGCCCCTCGCTTCACGGGGCTCGGACGCGACGGTTCACCGGCCGTTGACGTCGCCCGTTTCGAACGACTTTCCGGTTTCTTAGATGCCATGACCTAACGTTTCTCGTCGCAGTTGAAAAAACGCGTTTCACCACTAACAGTGATGGTTGCCACGGGTCGATCAAAGATCGTGATACCGATCGTGTACTCGCTGCGCGCACAGATCGGCTCGCATACTCGAATGCAGAGCGGCACTTCCCCGCGCACCGAAATAGTTGAATCCGTCGCTTGATTCACCGTTGCTGGCTTGTCGGGCCAACTTACGATGCTGATATTACTAATTTCGCCGTTTGCCATGTGTGTTCTCCAAGTTAGTGAGTGGACGTGCAAGAATCTAGGTGTTGGATAAGCGAGCGATACCAACGTCGGCGCAAATATCAATCAATAGTCCCTCCTGACCGCCGCTGGTAAAGAGGAGCGTGGTCATTCCCGTAGCCGAGATATCCAGCAACTGCAGGATGGTAGAACCACTGGTCGCCTGCGCATGGCCGACGCGTACATGCGTTGCATCGAACGCTTCGATTCGGACAGCCTCCCCTCCTTGGGAAAGGACGCGCGCCGTTACATGTCCGGCTACGATAGGCAACTTAACCTCCAGTGCCTTTCGTGGCAGCGCTAGCTTACCCTTGCCGACGGGATCACCCCAGACCGCGATGCGTAGCGGGTCTCCACCTAGCGATGCAAAGGTGAATCCATCCTGCTGGAATGTCGGACCAATTACCCGCGGGCGCTCTTCGGCGCGCCAGTCGATGCAATGCTGGTCCGATTTCGGCGGATGGCAGGGAGGTGCTTCGCCCAGGGCACAAGGATAGACGAGCAGTTCTACCGAGTCGAACCACGCGCTGGAGGCCCCGCGATCATTCTGGTACTCGAGGAAGATCGTAATCGCGCGCGCGGTGGCGGTAGCGCGTGCAGCCAGTTGCCGCCACGCGATTTGTTCCGTCCCGGAAGTCCAAACTATTGCCGCTGCGGTAGGATCCGTTCCACCTCCAGGATCAATCCCAAGACGCACCGCGCCAAAACTTGCCGACCCGACGTGGTACCAGCAAGAGATTTGGTAGTCCCAGCCGACATTTGCACCGATCGACTGGTACAGTCCGAACTTCGACGCTCCGACACTTCGGACGTGTTGCGAACGCTGGCCATCGTGAACCACCATCTCTTCGCCGAGGAAGGGCGAGATGGCGGCGGCTCCGCCGGCGAAATCCCCACCACTACCATAGGGCTCCCACTCGTTGGCGACAATGCCTAAGGCATGGGTGTGAAAGCCAGCTTCGAAGTTGCCGTTTCTAACATCCACCACGCGCACGATCAGCGAGTCTTCGCCGACACCGCCATCGTCATCTATGACGGTACAGACGGCATAAAACGAGCCGCAGCACTCGTAACGATGGGTAGCCGCGGCGATTCCGCATCCAAACGGCGGATCATGGTGCTCGCGCACAGTGGCCGGTAGCGGAGTCGAACAATCACCGAAGTCCCAGCTAGCGGTGTGCGTGTCGCACCAGCCCGGATCGGTGAAGGTGGCCACCAACGTAATCGGCGCACAAGGATAGTGAAACATATCCACGCCCGCGTCGACCGTCGGTGGTACGTTCGTTACGAGGACACGCTTAGTCGCCACTCCAATGCCACCGTCATCGTCGATTACCCTGATGGTCACCCGATAATCGCCGTTGTCGCACCAAGCATGCCTGGCGCGAACCGTGCCTCGCCCTAGCGGAGCGGTGTGAGTCTCGGAGACCGCTCCCTCCACCGGTATGGAGTTGTCGCCGAAGTCAAAGAAGGCATGGTGCGTGTCCAGCCATCCTGGATCACTGAAGGTCGCGACTATCTCGACTTCTTCACCCTCTGGGATCGTGATCGGTGGGCCGGCATCCACGGTGGCGGCAACGTTAGTCACGCGAACAGCGGCAAAGTGACGTGTCGTGACGCCTCCTTCCTCGTGCACCACGGTGGTTAGCTTGGCGACATAGATCCCATCATCTGCATAACGATGCGTCGGGGCCATCTGCGATACTCCGCTGCCGTCACCAAATTCCCATGCATAGGTCGTGTTGGCTTTCGCTGGTCCAGCGTCGAACTGGACCAACGCCCCTTCTGGAACCACGTACGGCCCCTTCGCGTTCGCAAGCGCATCCGTCACCGAAGCGAATGTCGCACGAACGATGTACTCGTCGCCAAACAGGATGCTGCTGGAATCAATCTCGATTGGGTTCTCGAAGCGAGTGGTGATCTCCCCGATTCCTTCGAGCGTTTGCGGCCACGCACCGATTCCCTTGATCTGGCCTGTGATTTCGTCGCGAATAATCGTTCCGCCGATTTTCTGCGCGATTCCTTCAACCACGGCTATCACCACCAACGCGATGATGCCACCCACGATGCCCAGCGTTATGAAACCGAGGAGGAAAGAAAGAATCCAAGCGAGAAGCGAGAGATCCACATCCGGTTCGCCGATCAGGAAAGGCTTCACGATCTGGCCGCCGGTTGGATTATCCTCCCACCGCAAGCCAACTTCCGCCTCAAAGCTTGCATCAACGTCGATGCTATCGGCGATGGCGTCGATTACCGTGACGTCACCCTCTACGTGGATCGATCCGGTCCGAAGCGAAACGGAGAGACTCGTTAGCTTGGCATCGTGACCGTCGATGTTGTGAAACGTGTGCGGTGGAAAATCCGGGCCAAACCCACCTTCGTCCTCTGGCCTGTGAATCTGTTGATCCACGATGGCAAGTACCTTGGCACCATCAATAGCAATGGCGCAACTGCGCCCCCCTGGAATAAAGTTGACGATAGCGCCGGTGTTTCCACCAGGGTTGTTGAGGCAAAACGCAATCGCGTCGCTCAAGGCGAGCGGCTTAACATCGGTGACTGAAACACTACCATCAGGTGGTGGCGTTGGCGTCCATAGTCCGATGTCGCCGCGGCCTATGATCGCAGCGTGAGCGCGATCCGCGATGAACGTTTCGATCTGCTCCGCCGTTGGCACGACGACGTGGATGTCACCAATGGCCGTTGCGATCGCTTGAGCTCTCAACTTCAGATTCGACTTAATTGCTGTTTCTAGCGAGCCGCCGCTGAATGTGTTATCGGTGGTGTAGTTCGCGCCTTCGCTGTCGTACGAACCGGCGGCGTCGCTCACCGGTGCGGGCGCATATCCTTCCAGATCGATCGTCGCGGTCGACAGTTTCGCCGTGATGGATCCCGGCACAACCACCAGGTCGGCGATGATCGATAGCTTGGCGACAACGCCCACTGGCGAGAGCCCGGCTGACATATTGCTAAGCTTCAAGTGGACAGGGATCAGCAGCTTGACCTGCGCCGGTGTCGGCTGGCTGATTACGATGCGGTGTGTAGGTTTGGATGCGTCGTCGTAAATGTCGACCCACGCATCCGCGGTAAAGCCAAAAAACATGACACCGCTTTGGCTGACGTGGCTCGGGATCGTTCCGTCAACATACTTTGCGTGGATGAACTCCTCAATCGCCGTCAAGGTAAGTCCCGGCACCGGATCACCACTGGTTAAATGCGCTGTGACATTTCCCCGCGGAATTGTCCCAATTAGCGCGGCGACATGGATCGTTCCCGGGAGTACGCCGATCGGTACTCGCACATCGACGTCCGCTTGCAAGTCAAAGAAACCGGCGCTCGGAATCGGCGGATTGGCGATATGAACCTGGATCTCCGCCGCCAGCGTAATCTCGACGCCGTTGATACCGGTATCCATCGAAAGATGGATACCGCTCCGTGGAATGTCGACGACTCCGTCGGCGACGGCGTACGGACCGAACATAGTACCGGCGACGATGTCGGTGCTATGCGGAATAATGTTGTTGTCCCAGGCACCCTGTAGGATCTGATTGAGGACGCCGACTGTCAGTTCGCCGACGACTTCGAATCCGCCGAGATTGGGCATCTTGGTGTCCCCTTACTCCGGTATTGCGCCGCGCTGCAATCGCGCGCGGATGCGAATTTTCGGCAGCGAGACGTCCCCGCTCGCCAAACGCGCTACTAACTCGTTGGAAGCCAGTGGCGGCTGCGAGGCCTGCAGGGCGCGGTACGTCAGCAACGGCCTCAGCACAGGATGCGCATCACGCAACTGATCCAGCGGGTCAGGCCGACGGACACGCCCCGGCGCTGTCCACCGGTACTCGAGCTCATGGCGCGGCAGTGATTGGAATTCTGTTACGACTTGCGATTGGGCAATGACGACCGGCTGTGCGGCGGGTGGCAGCGGCGACAGTTTCAGCCGATCAAAAAGAACCTGGTGCAGTTGAATGGGATCGTCGACATCGAATACTTCGCCGGCGCTCTTGTGGATCTCAAGACGTAAGCTCTCAAGGTGGGCGATTTGTTCTGGGCGGAAGCGCAATCGCAGCGCTACTTCGGCTGCGAGTCGATCCGTCAATTCAATTCCCATTTCCTGGAGGACAAGCAGCGGATTGGCTGCCGCGCGCAATGCTAACTCTGGCTCATCGTTTAGCCGCTTGAGGATTAAAGGAACCCTTCGACGCAGCGCGTCGATGGAATCGAGCCGCTCGTTCTTCCCCTTGCTGCGTCCACCCGTGGTCACGCTACCCTCCGAGGGTTGCCTTCGCTTCACACTTACCGCTCACATGTGCGCTTAAGCTCTGTTCATCATCGTAAAAGGATTCCCCTTGTTTGGCAAGCGCGCTGTAGAACATTCAGGCCAAGGTTTGCCGGGCAGAATAAAAATATGAGCGTCACCAAACAAAACCATCACGGCGGGTTTTAAGAGACTCTGATTTTTGCGCGGTACGAAATATAACGGCTTGCAACAAGCCCCTAGATTTCTTCATCGAAAAGAGGCCCCCTGCCCAGGAACCTGTATCTTAAATTCAGGTCGTTGGTCGCAGTCCGCCATGTACCACTGCAGGAATCGCTTACGATTGCGAATTGAAAACTGATATTCCAACGCGTCCGCCTTATCTCCTTCTTTATAGGATAATTGAAGCGACCTTTGCCACGAGCCAATACCAGCTTGCCTCTCAGGCATGCCATGGCTGTGATCCGCTCTGGTATTGGCTCACAGGGCGATGCCTTTTTCGATCGGATGTTGTGGCGGCGTAGTAGAATAACGCCATAGAAAGCATCAGACTTCGCTGCACAATAACAACGAAAGCGTTGTAGAACGGCTGGAATAACAGGGAATTTTCCTATGACAATGATTCGGCCTAGCGTCGCCCAACGACCTTCACCGCCGCGTATGCTCAAACGCTTGAGTGGCGCCGGCCTGGTGTTCGCGCTCGCGGGTTGCACCGCATTGTTGCCGCGCTCGGAAAGTGGCGCGAAATCTCAATGGGCGGACTTTGATACCGCGAAACAGAATTTCAATCGCGTCGTGCCCTACGAAACCACTAAAGATCAATTAGTCGGCCTCGACTTGGATCCGATCAGCAACCCCAACATCAGCATACTGAATTATTCCGACGTCATCCGGCGCTTTATTCCAAGCTCCGCCGTCGACGCTGATAACTTGGATCGCGGCATCAGCGAATGTATCGCGGTAAAAAACGACTGCACGGCCTATGAAGTCGACGTGAAGACGCTGAAGAAAAAACGCACCGGAAATTTCTGGCTCGACGCGCTTAGCTTCAAGCGCACCACGGACATCACCGGCTGGCGCTTCACCGGCCTGCTCGTGCTCAAAGGCGATCTGGTGGTCTACAAACTATGGGGCGGACAACCCAGCATCCAAGAAGCGGAACAGACCCGCAATCCGCTCGGGCCATTCCAAGGCTTCACCGAAAGCGCCGCTAAGGCTGCCGTCGGGCAATAGAACTTATTCAGAGCTTCCCTTATTTCGGCGCAACGCGTATCGGCCGCGGCGCGGCGAAATCCGCGCCGCTCACCTCAACCTGGATGAGTTTCGGGCAGCGCGCCGTCGTCAACAACACGTAGGGCTGGGTGATGACTTGCGCCTGATTAGCGTTGCCTTGGGGATCGACCTCTTGTAAGTCCACCTTCATCACGCCGCCATCGCATTTCACCGACCGCACCTTAAGACCGTAACCCCCGCTGGGTTTGGGATCGCGCGCGACATAAATGGCGATGTCCTTGTCGAAGTCCACCACCGGCAACTCCGGCGCCGGCAATTGGCGCGAAGTCATTTGCTTGAATAACTCCTCCATTTCCAAGCGGTCCGTGACGACAGTCGTCTGCGAAACACCCGCGCGTATCCCCGTTTGCTGACCGCTGTGGATCACCTCGTGCGGTTGCGGGGTGGGGGTTGCGCAGGCGCTCAGTGTAAGGCCAATAGCCGTTGAGCTTAAGAACCTGGAGGTAAAGGTCATAGTGTGTCGCTTCATAATATTAAGCATTAACGTTTGAAGCGCTTTTTCGGTGTCAATCCGCTACGCTTAATTGAAAGCACTTCTCCCGGCGGCGGCGGATTTTGTGAATTGTTCACCGGGAAATCCACACCGGTTAATTGCCCTGTAACGGGAATCGTTAGTACCTGGCCGAGGGTGCCGCAGGCGTCTTCAATGTCGCAGATGAACCCGTCGGGGTCGTTATCGCGGTCCGTGCCGGCGAATAGATCGTAATCCCCCGGGGGAACGCCTTTAAAACCGTAGCGATAACCTTCGGCAGCGGTGGTCTCATCCTGAGCAACGGAGTCGCCGGTGATAGGGTCGAGCAGCAAGACGAATACTTCGCCGACATCGCCGGTCGAAGCGGTTGACGATACTCGCACGGACACATTGACCGTCTTCGTCTTAGCACCATTTGTCGCGTCGCTAGTGATAGTAATTGTCGCGCTATAAGTACCATCGGCTAACCCAGATCGATTAACAGCAACGTCTAGACGCAGCGGCGCCTCGCCGCTCGTCGGACTGACTGTGAGCCAAGGTTGGTCAACACTGACTGAAACAATACTCAACGTTCCGGCGCCGGCGTTCGACACGGAGACCGTTAAGTCGCTGAGGAAACTGTCGAAATCGAGTTGAGCCGCCGACAGGGCCAACACTGAACCTGTCGGCGCGGGATTGCCAGCCAAGGTTTTTGCGGCCGCCGCAGCTTTGCTCGCATCGATCAATCCGTGACCGTAACTATTATCTCGCCCGGTCTGACCCAGATCCGTCGTAATCCGCAGGTTGTAGGTAGGATGGTTACCGGCGATCAACTGATCGACATCCAACGGCGTCAATCCCGGATAGAGACCGCGCATCAGGGCAACAATGCCGGCCATGTGGGGCGCGGCCATCGAGGTGCCTTGGTAGAACACATAGTTGAAGCGCGCGGAGGAATCGTCTTTCAGCGTGCTCAGCACGCCGTCGGCGAAGGTGTCGCCGTTTAGGTCGGCGCTGGTATCGCCGCCCGGCGCCGCGAGATCGATGGTGCTACCGAAATTGGAGTAAGGCGCACGATCTAGGTTGAATCCGACGGCCGATACCGAAATAACCCCATCGTAGGCGGCCGGATAGGATGGTCTACTGGTGTTTTCATTGCCCGCAGCCGCGACGATAATCACTCCGGCGTTTCTCACCGCCGTCACCACCGACTGAGTCGTCGCCGAAAAATCTGGGCCACCCAAGCTCATGTTGATCACATCGGCTTTGACAGGCGGTATCGTAGTTGAAGCGTTATCCAGACGAGCGGCATACTTCATCGCTTCCACGATGTCCGCATCGCTGCCGCCCTGCTTGCCGAGTACGCGTAGCGACATGATCTTGGCATTCCAGGCGATACCGGCGACGCCCGTGGTATTGTTGGTCGCCGCCGCAACCGTGCCTGCGACGTGGGTACCGTGATAGGAACTCTCGCCGGGTCGATTGCCGTCGCCTGGATCTTCTGGATTCGGATCGATATCACCTTTATTTGGTATTCCTGCACTTTCATTGTCGCCGGCATTGGCCGCACTGCTAATGAAGTCATAGCCCCCACCCAACTGAGGCGTGATATCCGGGTGATCACTTAGAATCCCAGTATCGATCACAGCGATAATGGTGTTTAACCCGCGAGTGTCGGCGATATCCCACGCTTCCGGCAGATTGATCGCAGGATAGTGCCATTGGTACCTATAGAACTCGTCGTTGGGAATAGCCATCGCACGCCGTATGTAATTGGGCTCGGCGTAGTCGACGGCTGGATCCTTTCTGAGTTTGCGCAGGGCATCCCAAGTCGCACCTATCGCTTCGTTCTGTTCGTGTCCCGGCGCATTGACTTTTTCCGAGCCGTCGCTCTGCGCTGCGACCACGCGGTTCGGTTTAGCGATTTTCATGAGATAAGCCTCATTCCAAACATTGCGCATCGGCGTGAGGTTATGTTTCGCAGCCTGAGCGTGTAAAGAAACCGAGGACTTATATTTCACCAGCAATTCTCCCGTCACAAACTCGGCGCCGACCGGCGTAACTTCTCGATCGAAAGCGGATGACGTCGTGGTCGTTCCAGCGGACAGTAGATACGCCGACGTTCCTAGAAATCCCCTCACCCCAACGATGTAGGTTCCCGGGCCCGGCGTCGTGACGGTTTCGGTCAGTTGATCGGTTCCTTCCGACGAGGTGATCGCAACCGTCCCGGCCGCATTCAAGAGAAAAAGATCTAGATCAAAGCTGTTAACCTTATCCTGCGCCATGGTGAGTACCAGGCGAACATTTTCACCGGTGATAGTTACCCGATAAAGATCTTGAATGACAACGGTGGGACGAGCAGTAAGTCCTTGGTAGCCGGCCTCACCTTTGCCGGCGGAACCGACGATAGAATCGCCGGCCGCGAGGGACTGGGCGGCGGCAATGCTGTCATTCGCTTCGCGCTCTATGCGGTTGGTCGGGGCCACATTCAATGTGCCTAACACTTGGGAATCCGCCGGTGGTGGGGTGCCTCTCGCCACCGCCACCACCTCCTCCACCGCCGTCACCACCTCCGCCCCCTCCCCCACAGGCAGCCAATAGAACGAGTAGTGAAACAGTGAAAAGATGATTACGAATCATGCCCGACCTCCCGAAAGCACAAAATTTTTCTGGTACTAGCAACAACAGTACCTCAACCGACTACGCAAGGTAAATCGGTGAATAATTTACTTTAAGTACAAGAAGTAACTTGGTTGTATGCCCGGCGGGGCAAAAAGCTAGGGTTTGACCGTTGCAGTGGCTGGAGAAGATACAGGTGAGTTGAGCGTCCGTGACAACGCCTGGGCCTCGGCAACTTCGGCCACGCTCATGAACGTGGTGATCGTTTCGCGCGCCGCCACCGCCGGCTCATAGCCTTGCGCCGCGGCGAGGTTATACCAGGCGTAGGCTTGCTTCATATCGTGTTTGACGCCTTCGCCGACTTTGTACAAAGTACCTAAATGATATTCCGCTTCCGGATGGCCTTTGCGAGCGGCTTTTTCAAACCATTGGCTTGCAGTGCTGAAGTCCTGCAGCACGCCGCGGCCGTTTTTGTACAGCAATCCCAAGCTTAACTCTGCCCCCGCATGGTTCTGCTTTGCCGCGCGCTCAAACCATTTGATCGCTTCGCCATAGTTTTGGGCGACGCCGTCACCACGCAGCAACATCAGGCCGACGGAGTATTGATCCTCTGCCTTGCCTTTCGCGGCACGGGCGAACAGCGCCTTATCGCCTGGATCGAAATCGCTTTCTGATGCCAGCGCCGGGGTCAATTCAGGGGGCCGGGCGATGACATAGATGGACACAATGAACGCGAGAAATACGACTAGCGCTGCCCCACCGGTGATCATGCTCTTGAAGGTTCGGCTGACGCGAAAAAAGCGATGCTCGCAGTCGCGGCACCGGTACGGCGCGTAGACAACGTGGCTCTTGTCCCGCTCGTTGCGTTTCCACGATGAGCGGCGCACGTTCGAACTGTTACAACGCTCGCACTTCATCAGCGGACAAATCGTAAGGCATGTTGGGAGACCACGACTAGAATTTAGGAGTTGTTACAGGAAATGTTAGACTCGCAGCTACGTGAGACAAATTATTAATGTTTATAATTAAATCACAAATATTGCCTTAACCACTAATAATATGGATGTTTTTTCATCGCGACGCAAGTGATTTAGCGTCCACCGGGCTTTTCAACCGCACACCTCAACCCCATTGCCCCACCGTTTTAACGCCCTGCGCCACCGCAATTACCGGCTCTACTTCATCGGCCAGATATGCTCGTTGATCGGAACGTGGATCCAGTTTATCGCCATGAGCTGGCTCGTGTTCCGCATGACCGGATCGCCGTTGCTGCTGGGCCTCACGGGCTTCATCAATCAAATTCCCATCTTGCTGCTCGGCCCGGTGGCCGGGCTGGTTGCGGACCGGGTCAATCGCCGCAAGTTATTGATGGTCACCCAGACCCTCGCCATGCTGCAAGCTTTCACCCTCGCGGCGCTCACTTTTTCTGGCGATGTCCAAGTGTGGCAAATTATTGCGCTCGCCGGAATTCTCGGCATCATCAATGCGTTTGACGTTCCTGGGCGGCAATCGTTCATTGTGCAAATGGTGGGCGGCAAGCGCGATCTCCCTAACGCCATCGCCCTCAACTCGCTTACCATGAACGCCACCCGCCTGGTCGGGCCATCGATCGGCGGATTTCTTGTGATGGGCGTAGGGGAAGCTTGGTGTTTTTTGATCAACGGATTTAGTTTTCTGGCGATACTCATTGCTTTAACTTCCGTTCGCACTCAAGACAGCGCCATTGCGCGCAAGCCGCTTGCCGTCTGGAACGATCTGCGCGAGGGCTTCGGCTACACATTCGGTTTCATGCCGATCCGGGTTTTGTTGCTGGCGTTAATGCTGATCAGCTTTATGGCGATGCCTTACGCGGTGTTGATGCCGGTGTTCGCCGCCGACGTATTCGGCGGCACCGCGCGTACCTTCGGCATCTTGATCGGTTGCGCCGGGTTCGGCGCGATTATCGCGACGCTTTACTTGGCTTCGCGTCGCAATATCAAAGGCCTTGCCTCGGTCATCGGCTTCGCGGCGATGACCTGCGGCATCGCACTCATGTTATTTTCGCAATCGCGAACGCTATGGTTGTCGCAGTTGTTGATGGTATTCATCGGTTTCGGCATCATCTGCCACGCCGCATCGATCAACACTATTTTGCAGACCATAGTAGACGACGACAAACGCGGCCGGGTGATGAGCTTTTACACCATGTGTTTTGTCGGCACGGCGCCGCTCGGGAACCTTGCGCTGGGACAGCTCGCGCAATTTATCGGCACACCCACCACGTTCTTTTTGGCGGGCTGCTGTTGTTTAATCGGCGGCGCGATCTTCTTGAGCCGCCTGGATACCTGGCGTAGAAATATCGGCGCCACGCCGGCGCTCCATGGGATAATTCCGTAAAACTTAGTCGAGGCAGCCAATGAATAACACCTTACTCGTGGATATCCGCGATCACATCGCCACCCTCACCTTCAACCGGCCGCAAGTCCGCAACGCCATGGACTACGACTTGATGATGGCGCTAAAGGCCAATACCGAAGCCATACTCGAGAACGATGATGTGCGCGCGGTGATTGTCCGCGGCGCCGGCGGCGCCTTCATGGCGGGCGGCGATATTTCCCAGTTTCACGATAGTATCGACTCGCTACCACAACTCATCACCAAAGAAGCGCGCGAGTTTCACTACAGCATACTCGCGCTGCGGCGCATGGCTAAACCCGTATTGGCCGTGGTCGAAGGTCCGTGCGCGGGCGCCGGGATGAGCATGATGGCGGCGTGCGATCTTGCCATCGCCGCGGACAACGCCATGTTTACCCTCGCATACAGCAATCTCGGTGCGAGCCCCGACGGTGGCTCCAGTTATTTTCTGCCGCGTTTGGTCGGCTATCGCAAAGCGCTGGAACTGGCCATGCTGCCGGATCGTTTCGATGCGGCTACCGCCTTGAACTTAGGCCTAGTCAACTGGGTCGTTCCGCAAGCGGAATTGGAAACTCGGGTCAGTGCCATTTCCAAACGTCTCGCCAATGGTCCAACTTTCGCGTTTGCCAAAACCAAATGGCTGATGAATCAATCCCTCGATATGAGCATCGAAGCGCAACTGGAAGCCGAAGTACATGCCTTTGCCGATTGCGCGCGTACCAACGATATTCGCGAAGGCGTGATGGCCTTCGTGGAAAAACGTAAACCCAGCTTCACGGGAAAATAATTCATGGAGGATCTGAAAGGAAAAACCCTCTTCATCACCGGCGCGTCCCGCGGTATCGGCCGCGCCATTGCGCTACGTGCTGCGCGCGACGGCGCTAATATCGTGCTCGCGGCCAAAACCACTGAGCCTCATCCCAAGCTAAGCGGTACTATCCACACGGTTGCAGCGGAAATCGATGCCGCCGGTGGAAAAGCCTTGCCGCTGCAAGTGGACGTGCGCGAGGAAATACAGGTTTTTGACGCAGTAAACAAAACCGTTGAGACCTTCGGCGGTATCGATATTTTGATAAACAACGCGAGCGCCATCAGCCTCACCAACGTTCAAACCACGCCACCGAAACGGTTCGATTTGATGGTCAATATCAATGCCCGCGGTAGTTACGCCTGCGCGTATGCGTGCATTCCCCATCTCAAGAACGCCGCCAACCCGCACATCCTTACCCTCTCGCCGCCGATCAATCTAAAACCAAAATGGTTTAAGAATCACACGGCGTACACGATTTCCAAATACGCGATGAGCATGGTCACCTTGGGTCTGGCCGCGGAACTAGCGGATCTCGGCATAGCCGCCAATTCCCTTTGGCCACGCACCACCATCGCCACCGCGGCGGTCGAAACCTTCTTCGCCGACGCCATGAAAGCGAGCCGAACAACCGATATCATGGCCGATGCCGCGCACGCAATCTTGATCAAACCTAGCCTCACCTGTACCGGGAATTTCTTTATTGACGAAGCGGTATTGCGCGCGGAGGGTGTTAGCAATTTCGATCGTTATGCGGTTACGCCGGGTGGGCCGTTGATGACTGATCTATTTTTAGACTGATTGCCTGGAACGCCCGTGGATGCTGCCTCGCAGCACGGCACGACCTGTCAGGCAAGCTGGATGCGGCGCGTGGCAATGCCTATACAAAGCATAAACAAGTGACGAGAACATGAGCACGGCTTCCGACCATCTTCCGCTTTCCGGCTTCACTGTGCTCGATTTCACGCGCGTACTCGCCGGACCCTACTGCACACGCATGCTCGCTGACCTCGGCGCCAAAGTGATAAAAATCGAACGCCCTGGCGAAGGCGACGAGATTCGTTTTGCACCCCATCAGCTCGATCCCGAGCGCGTCGATCGCAGCACTTACTACGTTCGCGTCAATGCCGGAAAGCTAAGCATCGCGATTAATCTAGCTCATGCTAATGCCAAAGAAATCGTTTTCGATTTGCTGCGCAAATCCGACGTCGTCGTGGAAAATTTCGCGCCCGGCGTGATGCAACGCTTGGGTTTCGACTACGCAAAATTATCGGCGATCAAACCCGACATCGTTTACTGCTCGATCTCCGGTTTCGGCCAAACCGGACCGCTCAGCTCGCTGCAAGCGTACGCGCATTTGATCAATGCCATTTCCGGCTTGATGGAATTGGATCGCGGTGTTGACCCGCTGCCGCGCGTGGCCTATTTGCAGGCCGCCGATGGCCTCGCGGGAACACACGCGTTCGGCGCAATCAACGCCGCGTTAATTCGTAAGCTACGCACCGGTCGCGGCGCGTACATCGACGTTTCGATGTTGGAATGTTTGATCGCCGCAGAAGATGTCACGTTCGGCAGCATCCTCAATGCCGGCCCGATCGAGCAAGGCCCGCGCTACGGCATGATCGTACACCCGGTC
This sequence comes from uncultured Pseudomonadota bacterium, assembly GCA_963714525.1. GTDB lineage: Bacteria > Pseudomonadota > Gammaproteobacteria > Burkholderiales > JALYOK01 > JALYOK01. Next base: position 346,950 of record CAVQPB010000005.1, on the reverse strand, counting down.
GGCGAAGGCTACGTCGCGCTGCAAGCGGTCGGCGCGCCACATCTTTGGTTGCGCATTGTCGAGTTATTGGAGCAGCCGCAATTGCTGGAGAATCCGCGTTTTGCAACAGCAGCGTTACGAAGAAAAAATTGGGCTACGTTGTCGAACTTGATCCGTAAACGTCTCGATCATTTTTCTAGCGTGATCGACGCCATTGACGCTCTCAGTGCCGCACGCATACCCGCCGTACCGGTGCTCACGCCACACGAAATCATCAAGCATCCGCAGTTGCTTGGGCGCGGCGCGTTCCCTTCGGTAGACTACGACAATGGAAAAAAAGTTCGCGTCACGGCGACGCCGTTTCAACTGGATGGATTGCCGACGGTGCCAAGTGTTGGCGCGCCGCTGCGTGTTGGCGAACACACACAACATGTGCTGGAAAATACTCTGGGCTACGATGCGGAACGAATTGCATCGTTGGTAGAACACGGCTCAATCTCCTTGCCCTAGCGCGTGTTACTTTATCGCGCAATTCCGACTGCCAAAGATGCACCGCCCGTTATGGGCATCACACCGCAGGGAAGAACGACATGGCGCGACGCGAAAATAAACTTAGTCACGATCTAGTTTCCAGATAGCCATGCCTTGAAACACCGCATGAATGCTTGCTCGTGGCGCACGATGGCTGAAGAGGCAATATCCATGAGCCTCTCCGAGCGCCATGCAAAAAATTAAGCCTTTAACTCTTCCTTCAGTTCGTTCAAGAACCGCCAATCGGTGCCTTGCGCAATCAACTTATTTGGAACCGTTTTGATTATGCCGACTTCGTACAAACGCAAAGCGTGAAATCGAATCGTGTCTTCGGGACTAGCGTCACGCCATCGTCGTTCTACCACCGAGCAAAACAGGAAACTTTATCTTCGTCGCAACGACTTCAAGCGTGCGGCAATTGTGCGGCAGATTTCCCCCACCCTGCCCCCTCCCTCGCGCTGCGCACAAGGCATTGGAACTGTGTGGCCAATGGGGCACAGCAAGCCTTCAACTCTCTCTGAAATTCATGAAAGATTCGCTTGACACTGTTGTCAGGCGGGCTCAACAATTGTCACGCGTTTTATTGAGAACGTGTTATTTCTCATCGCCGAGCTAGCGAAATAAACGTTCAAGCACAACGTAAGGAGATTGCCATGTTCAAACGAGTCAGCGCTACTGCTTTTTTCGTACTTGGCACATTCACCATTCAATTCGGTTTCCCATCCGTTTCATCCGCTTCGCTGATCGAGGTCTCAACCGCATTTGGTGCCGGGACGGGAACGCTGGACACGGTCAGTAACCGGATTTGGCTGGATCTTTCGCGTACAAATTCGCTCAGCTACAACGAGGTCACTGGCTTATTGGCCACGGATCCGCAGTACGCGGGGTTTGACGTCGCCTTTAGTTCAGATGTCAGTCAATTAATCAACAATAGCGGTTTGTTAACAGCTAGTCCAACTACGGCCTTTGAAGCATTTAATTCAGTTGCTTATCTCTTGGGCGGGTCAGTTGAGGACATCGGCGGAAATGGCTGCGCGCTGGCAGTTTTTGGATTGGTCGGCGGCGCGGGGCCGGAGCATGCCGTTAGAGGATTTTTGAATGATCGTGGTCCACCTGATGTTGGCGATGGTTGTGGAGCGGCCGATACGACGTCGTTCAATCTCGAAAATTCTTCCGGTGGTTTTACTTGGCCGGACACCGATCCTATCTCCAGTTCAAGCATTATCATTTTGTCTGGCGTGTGGCTGTTTCGCGAAGGCGAACCTGTTCCCGCGCCAGGGACGTTGGCGTTAGTGGTAATTGGCTTATTGGGACTGCGTCGAATGCAAACCGTGCACGGGACCGTAAAAGCGCGGATTACATCAATGCCACTGTAACTCGCGACTGGTTTTGAAGGCCATGCCCTCGGCGGCGCATGAATATTGGCTCCTGGGATAGGCATGCCGAAAAGCCGCATTAATACTGGGTGGTCTCCATCCAAGGGCTTTGGCCCGAGGCCACCCGGTCAGCCATTTCTTAGCGTTTGCGCAGCAGAAACAAAAATTCCTTATCCGCCTCGGCGGCGTAGATGAGTTCGTGGCCGGTTTGTTTGGCAAAAGCTTGAAAATCCTTCATCGCCCCGGGATCGGTGGCGACGATCTTCAGCGTTTCACCGGGCTGCATATCGGTCAGCGCTTTCTTGCTGCGCAGAATGGGCAGCGGGCAGTTGAGGCCACGGGCGTCGAGCTCTTTGTCGAATTTCATCATTACTCCAGATATTTATGACGAATTATACTAGAAAATTATCAGATATTTTACATTAAGTTCGATAAGCTATTCCCGGCGCGCAACCAACCCATGATCCCGCCAGAAAGATTGTATAAATCGCTAAATCCCTGTTGCGCAAGGTAAGAACACGCCTGGGCGGAACGGCCGCCCGACTGGCAGTAAATCACCACAGTCTCGGCGCCGGAAAGTTCGGCTACCCGGCCGGGCAGCGAGAACAGTGCGATGTGCCGGGCACCGGCGATCACGCCGCGCGCGACTTCCGCATCGGTGCGCACATCGATCAAAACAACGGCTTGCTGCGCCAATAAGGTCTGGAGTTCGGCGGCGTCGATATTTTGAAACATAATCGGACTCGCGATGAGGTCTGATAGACTTTCGTAAGGTATCAAAAAATCCACCAAACTAATAGTCCGAGCCTTGTCCAATATGGTTTGAGTCTGAACGGGGAGCGTGATTCCAACGGGGTTTGAGTCTGAAGGGTAGTCGGGATCGATCATGATGCGAGGCATGGTGATTGATATGAACGACGAACAGTTGCATACGCTGGCGCAGTTAAAGGCTTTTCTGGAGGGGACGCTGACGGTTGATTTTGCGGTGGCGGCCGACGAACGCTACGACTTCATCGCTCGCACCGTGCGGCGCTTCGGCTATCGTGGCCTGAAGCGAACGGACAAGGGCGTGGTACTGCGCTTCCTCGAGCGAGTCAGCGGTTATTCTCGGCAGCAGCTCACCCGGCTGGTTAAACGCGGCGCGGCGCGAGGCCCACTCACCAAACGTTATCGCGCTCCGCGCGTGGGCTTCGCGCGCCTGTACAGTGACGCCGATGTGCGTTTACTCGCCCAGACCGATTCCTTGCACGGCACGTTATCAGGCTTGGCCACCAAGAAGCTGATGGAACGTGCTTTTCATGTTTTTGGCGACCTTGATTACGAGCGGCTGGCGACCCTGTCGGTGGCGCACCTATACAATCTGCGCCGACGTACCGGATACGAGCGACATCGCCAGGTCTGGACCAAGACTCGGCCGGTGACGATTCCTATCGGTGAGCGCCGCGCCCCCGCCCCGAACCACCAACCGGGCTATTTACGGGTGGACAGCGTGCACCAGGGCGATCGGGACGGGGTCAAAGGCGTCTATCACATCAATACGGTGGACTGTGTGACCCAGTACGAAGGTGTCGCTACTTGCGAGCGAATCAGCGAGGCGTTCCTTATTCCGGTGCTCGAAGGGCTACTCGAGGGCTTCCCGTTCGTCATCAAGGGATTTCATTCTGACAACGGTTCGGAATACATCAACCGCCACGTCGCGAAGTTACTCAACAAATTGCTCATTGAAGAACAAACCAAATCGCGTTCGCGCCACAGCAACGATAACGCACAAGCTGAATCGAAGAACGCCTCAATCGTACGCAAGCACTTAGGCTACAGCCATATCCCACAACGCTTTGCGGCCTTGGTTAACACGTTCTGCCAAGATCATCTGAACCCGTATATTAATTTCCATCGGCCGTGCCTATTCGCTAAAACGATCATCGACGCCAAAGGCCGAAGCCGAAAACGTTATCCGTACCAACTGATGAGGACGCCCTATGAGAAATTGAAATCAATCGAAACCGCTGAGCAATGCCTCAAACCAGGCATCACGTTTCAACAACTCGATGCTCAAGCTCACGCAATCAGCGATAATGAAGCCGCGCAACAAATGAATGATGCGCGGGCAATACTGTTTAAAACTATTTTTAACCGATCGAAAAAGGTGGCCTGATCTCAGAAGGGGTGAATATTTCAAAAATCAATGGCACGGGCCATCATCCTCAGGAATCGACCGCACAGAACGCGCCAGGATCGATTTGTTGGGGATGACCAAGGGTTGAGCTACAACCCGAAATACCTCGCGCTTGATTCATTCAAATAATTCACAACCTCTCAATCCTAAACCTCCCGCTCAGACTCATACCTCAATTGGAATGTACTGTCCGCACATGCCTGCACCCCGTCCTCCTTCTCAACCATCCCCATCGGCGAAGCGCTAGCGCTATTGGCTCAAACTCGGCTTCATCAGTTTCGGCGGGCCGGCGGGACAAATCGCGATCATGCATCAAGAGCTGGTGGAAAAACGCCGCTGGATTTCGGAGGAACGTTTTCTCCACGCGCTTAACTATTGCATGTTGCTACCGGGCCCGGAAGCGCAGCAGCTCGCGACCTACATCGGCTGGCTGATGCACGGCGTCAAGGGCGGCATTATCGCCGGCGTATTGTTCGTGCTGCCGTCGTTGCTCATTCTCATCGGCCTCAGTTGGCTCTATGTCACGTTTGGCCAGACCCCCATCATCAGCGGCTTGCTCTACGGCATCAAACCCACGGTGACCGCGATCGTCGCCTTCGCCGCCTGGCGCATCGGCAGCCGCGTATTGAAGAACGGATTTCTTTGGACCTTGGCGACGCTCGCTTTCGCGGCGATTTTCTTTTTCCGGATTCCCTTCCCATGGATCATACTCGGCGCCGCGCTGCTCGGCGCGATCGCCGGCAAGCTCCAACCTGCGTGGTTCAAGGAAGATCGCCACGCGAAATCCCTGGAGAGCTACGGCCCCGCGGTGATCGATGACCTCACGCCGTTGCCTGCGCATGCGCGATTTTCGCCGCAACGGATTGTGTTAATCGCCTTCGTCGGCGTCGCACTGTGGGCCGTTGTGCTGGCGGCACTCGGCGGCTGGGACAGTGTGCGCGGCACCCTGGCGCAGATGGGCTGGTTCTTCACCCAAGCGGCATTACTTACTTTTGGCGGCGCTTATGCCGTCCTGCCCTACGTGTATCAAGGAGCGGTTGAGCAACATCAATGGCTGACCGCTCACCAAATGATAGATGGACTCGCGCTAGGCGAAACCACGCCGGGCCCGCTTATCATGATCGTCGCCTTCGTCGGCTACTTAGGCGGCGTAACGAAAGAAATCTTCGGTGCGGGCAACGCGTTCGCGGCGGGCGCCGCGGGCGCTAGTGTCGCGACGTTCTTTACTTTTTTACCATCGTTTTTGTTTATCCTAGTCGGCGGCCCGCTGGTGGAAGCCACGCGCAATAACCTGAAATTCACCGCGCCGCTCAACGCCATCACAGCCGCTGTCGTCGGCGTCATCGTCAATCTCGCGGTATTTTTTGCTTGGCATGTGCTATGGCCGCAAGCCAGCGAAGCGGCGCCGTTCAGTGGCCCATTCGAATGGTTTGCGCTGCCGATCGGCCTGATCGCGGGCATCGCGTTGATTCGCTACAAGGTGAATGTCATGACGGTTATCGCAGCAGGAGGATTAGCTGGGCTGGCGTATTCGTTGCTGATAAATCGGTGAGGTGCAATCGCCATTAAGAAACACGCAGACAAGTTCGCAAGCCTCGTGGATATTGGCTGTTAAGGTATACCATGCCTCGAGGCAAGCTGGATAAGGCCGCTGGCGAGGTCGCGTTCAACCGGCTCGGCTGAAGTACGATACCAAACATGTTGCGTGCATTATCACTACGCGCTACATTACTGTAAGAGAAGACGCGGCGTTCGAAACTCGCGCAGAGACCACCCGTTGGTCCTCGATAACCCCGGAGGAGGAAGCATCATGAATCGCTATGCATCGATAGGCGTTGTTACTGCTCTGTCGCTCGTAGTGTTGCCGTTAGTTCAAGCGCAGAATGAAGAAGCCTCCATTCCCATCTACGCGCTGCCGACTGAGGAAGTCTCCGCCTACCGGACGCCGGTGCAACTGCGCGAAACCACACAGTCCGTAACCATCATTAACGACAAGGCGATTTCCGCTCGCAATCCGGCCTCCGCGGTGGAATTATTTCAGCAAATCCCCGGCATACAAATCGATCAGGTCGGCAACGCCGGCGGTCAGGGCAATATCTACATCCGCGGCAGCGAGCCGAATCACACATTGATTTTAATCGACGGAGTGAGGTTAAACGATCCGACCAATAATCGCGGTGGCGGATACGATCTGTCTACCCTGGACCCATCCAGTATCGACCGTATCGAAGTAGTCCGTGGCGCCGGCTCCGCCATCTACGGCGCCGACGCCATGGGCGGCATCGTCAACATCGTCACTAAGCGCGGCAAGATCGGCGGCGTCGGCGGTTCGGTGCGCGGCGAAGTCGGCGGCCAGGGATTTCGTCAAGCACAGGGTGCTATTAGCTTCGGCACGAATCGGTTTCAAGGGCAAATCGGCGCGTCGGCATTAAAGGATGGTGAAGAGAAAGACGGCGGCGAACTCGATCTCAAATCGTTCCACGGCTCGTTGAGCTTTCAGCCCAGCGAATCGAGCGATATCCGCTTGTATGCCCGCGCTAATGATAGAGACAGCAGCGCGTTTCCGGAAGCGAGTGGCGGCGTGCGGCTGGCGGTCAATCGCGAGCTGGAGAAACGCGACGCGAAGGAGACGATATTCGGCGCAGATTTTTCCTTCGATCCCACCGAAAAAATCGAACTTAACCTGAAGCTCGCCAATTATAAACGCGATGAAGACAAAAATACGCCGGCAATCGCGCCGGCCGATCCGAGCGACCCGTTTTCCGGAATCCCGGCGGCGATCTCCACTATCGATTTCGAGCGCGAATCCGCGCTACTCAGTGCGCTGTTCCGGCTACCCCTCAACACCGATCTGACGGTCGGTTATGAGCATCTGCGCGAAGTGGGAGAAAATCGCGGCACGCTGGATTTCTTCGGTCCAATCCCACGCGACTTTAACCTCACTCGCAAGACTCGATCGCCGTTTGTCGAAGTGAAAATCAAACCGATCGAACCGCTTATCGTGCATCTCGGCATAAGGCGCGATTCGATCTCCGATCAAGACGACGAAACCAGCCCCAGCGCCGGTGTACGTTTTACTTTTCCCGGCACGCAATCCACGCTAAAAGCCCACTATGCGGAAGGTTTCAAACCGCCGAGTTTCTTCGCCCTCGGTGATCCGATCTCGGGCAATCCGGATCTCGTTTCCGAGACCAGTAAGAGCACGGAGCTCGGCTTCGAGCAAGGGTTCTGGGGCGATCGAGCAAGTTTCGGCGCGTCGCTGTTCAAGACCCAATACAAGAACCTGATCGACTTCGACTTTGCCACATTCCGGCTGGTGAACCGCAATCGCGTCAACGCCGACGGTGCGGAGTTGGAACTGAGATTGCGGCCGCTGGATCGGCTTAACATCGCTTTGAGTTACACCTACGTTGATTTAGAAATTGAAGAATCGGATATCAACCTGCGAAATCGTCCGAAGCATCGCGCCGGGTTGTCGATCAACTACGCGATTCTCGACTCGTTACAACTCGCTTTCAACGCGGCTTACGTCGGGAAAGCGTTTGATTCTGCTATACCGACCGGGGAGGTGAAGCTCGATTCTTACACGCGCGTGGATGTGGCGCTCAATTACAAATGGCGCAAGTTAACGGCGACTTTTGCCATCGATAATTTGCTTGATGATCATTATGAGCAGTTTGTGGGTTTCGAGCAGCCTGGGATACGGGCACGAGTGGGGGTGGGGTATAGCTTTTGATTTGTCTTCGCATCGACTTTGTTCAAAAGTTTATCGTATAGGATGCGCTGAGGTTCCGCCTTTCGGCGGGTATCTTTCTTTTGCTTGGCCAAAAGAAAGGTACCAAAGAAAAGGCCACCCTGCCGCGTCGGCCCTTCGGGCTGCCTTCGGTTACAGTCGAAAACGGGGCGATCCGTAAACTCGCGCTGCGCGCTCAGACAGACGGATCGCACGGCTCCCGTTTTCGTCTGCAACCGAAGCGCCGCAGAAGGGGGCTTCCCCTCATCCCGGCCTTCTCCCCGGAGGGGAGAAGGAGAAAAGAACCAAGGCTCGCGCAGCGACTCAACACGTTACTTGACTTGCCTTTGGGTCCCCTTGTTGCGCTGCCGAGCAGCGCAGCCCAAGCGCGGGTAGTCGGCGAGCACTGTCTGAGCCCGCAGGGCGAGTTGCGCAGCCGCGCGCTGGGGCGAGCAGCGCAGGGCACCCCTTCGCTTCGCGAAGGGGCAGCGCATAGGGTGGCTTTTTCTTTGGTGACTTTCTTTTGGCCAAGCAAAAGAAAGTAACTCGCCGAAAGGCGAAACTATAGGGTGGATTAGACGCTGTATTTTTAAAGTACTTCGCCGATGCAAGGACGATTGACGTGCTATCTTCGCAGCGATATAGTCTTCCCCAATTACTAAACCGATATACCGCTATTTTCTTGGTTGGGATCAAATGAAATTTTCGGCCGTGCTCATTGCGATGCTGTTATTTTCCCTCCCGGCTGCGTCAGCCGAACAAAACGGCGTAGCGACCGCCGATCCCGCGGCCCCAGCGCTGCTTGAATCCGATAACCCCAAGGAAGTTTACGATCAGATGTGTGCCGGATGCCACGGTTTTCGCGGCGATGGCGGGGAAGGACATCGGGGTGGCTTCAGTCCGCATATAGGAACGCTCGCCAATAAAGAATATATGGCCGGGCTAACCGATGACTATCTCATATTGATTATCAAAAAAGGTGGTGCTTACATGGGGAAGATCGCCACTATGCCCGCATGGGAAAAACGCTTAAGTGAAGACCTGATCCGCGAGATTGTCGCGCACATACGAACGTTTTAGTTGACTCTGTTATGGCCTGTACTTTTCCGCTAGGCGAAGTGTAGCGCCTTGATAGTTGTTGTTGCAGTGCAAGCAAGCCGATAAGTGTTCGGTCAAACTTCAATGGAGGAGTTCATGATGAAGATGTACACGGTAGTTCTCGCCTTAGCAGTGGGACTCGTGTCCGGAGCCGCTTTGGCTCAGGATCGAGCAAAAGCGGATCCCGGCGGTCCCGCGGGAAAATGGTCTACTCGCGTGCCGGTGAAGCCGGATCCCAGCAAGATCAAAGTACCACCGGGATACAAGGTAGGTGTGTTCGCATCCGGCATTGATACCGTCACATCCATCACCGTCGACAAGCAAGATAATGTGTGGGTCGCCATCTCGGGTAACACATTCGGCTTTCCGCCGGAAGGCATCGACAAGCCGCACGTTAAGATCTACGACAAGTCGGGTAAGCTGATTAAAGACAACGTTGGCCTGGGCACTTTCAAATCCTTCGCGCTGAACGAGCTCGGCTATTGCGCGGAGAATGGCCGCACCTATGTCGGTGACTACAGCTACGGTATTTGGGAAATCGACGGCGTTAACGGCACGCCTAAACTGATCATGAACGAAGTACCCATCGGCGACCACGCGCTGGGCGGCATCACTTGCCGCGACGGCTGGTTGTATTACGCCGTAGGTGCGCCGACCAACTCAGGTTTTTCCGACCCGGACATTCACGGTTGGACCGATGCGGTCGATCCCTACTGGGAAAAACGCACGCCTCCCGGCGTTCCGGCGTTACCGCGTGACCCGCCCTGCCGCGACATCGTGTTGACCGGACTCAACATTCGCGACAGCCAAGGTAATCTCACGGGCGCCTATCTTCCCAAAGGCACGCCGTCTAAACCCGGGCAAGTAATCAAAGCGCAAAAGCCGTGCGGCGGCGCTATCCATCGCGCTAAACTGAAGCCCGACAGCAGCTACACCACCGACGATTGGGAGGTGTATACCATGGGCTTGCGTAACTCGTCCGGCGTGGCTTTCGGCCCTAAAGGTTCGCGCTTCGAAAACGCCCTGGCGGTTAGCGACAACGGCCATAACGACAAGGGCAATCGCCGCGTCGCAAACTCTGCCGAGCGGCTCTTCATCGTGACCGAAAAAGGTCAGGATGCCGGTTTCCCGGATAAAGACGGCATTAACTTCGTCAACATCAAGCGTTCCGGGCCCGACGTTTATCGCGGCAACAAATACGACCCAACACGGCCGAATCCGCAGTTGAACATCGGCGACAAGCCGTTCGTTCCGGCGCTGCCGCCGTACCGTTTCATCGACCATTCCATCGGCGTTCGCGGCACACCGCTGATCATGGCCAATCCCAATCCCAACGGCTACATCAACCCGATCATGGAATGGGATACCAACAATCCCATGGACGGGTTGGCTTGGTCGCCGAAGGCCTTTGGCGCCACCGACACGATATTCACCGCGGTATTCGGCATCATCGACAACGGGCCCGAGAGCCTGCGCCCGATGTGGCCGGCGATCGTGAAGATTGAATTGCTCAACCCGGCCGGCATCAAGTGGTCGATCTTCGCCGAGAACATGGATCCTGGACCCAATGCCTATCAGAAGAAGGGCAACGTAGGTGGATTCGAGCGGACCAACGACGTGGAGTTCAGCATGGACGGCAAGACCATGTACGTGGCAGACTACGGCGAGCTTTACGTGAATTACCAGATGGAATCGCCGTTCTACACGACGCCAAAATCCGCAGTTGTTTGGACCATCACCAAAGAGTAGTTTTTCTCACTTGTCTTTCCCTTCTAGCGGCGGTTACATCGCCGGAAGGGAATCTCCATTTACTGTCATTCTGAGCGCCTTTAGCCCGGGATCTCTGATCCTTGGCTAAAGCGCGCTTCGTTCAGAATGACAGTTTTTAATTTTTTGACGTTTGCATAAGATCTTTTAGGATCGGGTCTGCGCTAAGATCCATGCCGTTGACTTTGATCGTCGCCGCATAAGCACCATCGTCCAATTCACGTAAATCCTGCAGCTCAATGCGCTTGTGTTGGTGAATCATATCGGACAGGAGGAAATTGAGTCGATCCCGCACCGCAAGGGCGGACGCATCTCCCTCTTTTCCAGTCGACACGCCATTGGGCCTAACAACATGTAATGATTCGTTCAAAGGTATCGACGATTCGATCCAGAATCGGCACGTTCGCGCGGTTTCGCAACCGCGAAATTTTGCCAGCACGAGGTCGGGATGGGAAACCTCTGACGTGCCGGACTGCGCGCCATACGCAGTCGCATGACTTAACAAATCAAGCAGGGCGCTAGCGGAAAAAAGTGCGGCCGCAACTGCAAGAGGTCTAGGGCCCAATTTCATTTCTAAGCTCTGCCGCAGCCTGGGACATGCGGCTTGTGGCAATGCCGCTCGACCCACGGCATCAAGCGCCCCCTGGGTGCCGCTTCCACACTGCGATAAAGGCAGCGAGTTTTGCTTTGCTCGACACCCGCTCATCGGGCAGCAGATCGAGGAAATCCGACAGCCGCTTGGATTTCATGATGGTGTAGAAGGTCAACGCCATTATGGGAATGAAAACCACTAGGAAATAGACGATTTTGGCGAGGAACGGCTGGTCGGCGGCGCCGATCAGGTTCATGCCGAGGAAACCGGTCGCAACCGTGCCGATCAATCCGAAGGTGGTCACTACCGTGAGACGCACGACAGTGTTCGCCTGGCGCCGCAAATTATCGCGCTCAAGATAGTGACTCATGTCATCGATTTCTTCGCGCGTCTCGGCGAACAACTGATCCGTGCCCAACTGCCCGCTCCAGCGACGGAACAAGTCCCGCACCGGGACTTGTTCGGACACTTCGTGGAACCAATAACGGTGAGTGAAGCGCAAGAATATTTCCTGGGTATGACGAATAGCGCGCTTGAATTGCCGGACCGAGTCCGGCTGCTGGATATCGAGTTTGCTGATGGCAACAATCAAGCGGTCGGAGAGCATGAGCAGCGCCGCACGATGAAAGTAAACGATCAGCCCTAACAGAAAATACTGATGTCGAAATTGGCACAGTAGTCCGGTCTCGGCATCGACAAAAAACTTTTCATTGGAGTCGCCGACCATGACAAAACCATGGCTGCTGCACATGAAGCGGGTATTGCGTCTGGAAGAGCCTTGTTCGTCCCAATGCCGGTCGTAGCAGTAGCGCTGCTCGAAGTCGGCAAGGTATTGCTCCGAAAAGGGCAGCGTGCTTGATTCTCCCGCCTCGGCCGCCAGCGCCAAGCGCGCAAAGTCTCCGCGCGAGAGCTGGGTCGGCCCATCGAGCGCCAAATAGGCGAGCGATGGCATACGGTAGTGTTCGATCTGACGGTAACGGATCAAGCCCTTGCGCTCCGAGTGATGCAAAGCCATGGGCTCGAGCAGATATTCCCAATGGGCGGCGATAGGCGGCGCGCGATGCTGGCGCACGAACGCGAGATACTTCTCGCGCCGGTCATAGTCCGCCACCGCCAGCACTTCGCCGGCGTGCGACAGCCATTCCACTTGCTTAAGACAATGGGCCGCCGCGCCGCTATTCTCCCAATAGGCGGGATAGGCGCGGCCGAACTTAAACAGCATGTCCTGCACGCGCATAAGACTGACATTCTCCGCGCCGATTTCCAAGGCGAGAATGGCGATGTCTAGGTCGTAAAAAAAATGAAGATCGGCGCGCTCGATATCGAACAGCGCCACATCCTCGCCCTGCGTCGATGTAATGCGCACCTTGGCAAGATCGCTGCGTCGAAAAGCTCTTATCGGCGACTCGCCATAACTACGCTTTACCGCTTGCCCCATCCCCTGGCCATATAGAAAGCGTCGAACATGGGGAAGAAAGGTGACGAATTCGCGATAATGCCGTTCCAGAAATCGCGTCTGATCGTCGGCAAACGGATCGGCAACTTCGCGCCAAGGATTATCTTGCACCTGGGCGAACAGTTCCGAGTGACGCTGAATTTGCACGCCTTCCTGCGTCGGCGTCAGTTGCAGCGGCCATAGCAGGATTTGCCTGAATTGCCGCACTGTGATGTCAGCCATTGCATCCTCCTTTTATAGCGCGTTATTGTTGAATAGCCTGCACATCGTTGTGCGCCGATGAATTCGGTGACGCCGATAACGCCGAACCCGCCGCAGCCTTAAGTAGCCAAAATCATACTCCGATCGGCGGAATTTTCCCGCGCTGACTCTGCTCCTAAACGGACGGCCAAACCGCTGACTGCGATTGACGGCGCGCCGGCTCAGCGCTAGATTATCATGTCAGCGACAGGGGAGGCTTAAACCCCTGCTCGCAGGACGTCGCAGACCGGCGTTTTCCACGCAACGCCGGCGCGGTGACTTCTCCCGTTCACTTATGGAGGAATGGTTCATGGCTAAGCACCCACACGTTTGTTTCGATCGAGTGTTACCTCGCGACCTGATGCGCCCGCAACTGACCACCCGCCCGCGCCGGGGTGTGCTGCGTGCGATATCTCCGATCGGCAAGACCTGGATGAACGGTTCCACCTTGCACGTGCGCTTCATCGACGGCAGCGCGCAGCAGCAGGCGGTGGCGAAGGACCAGGCCAAGTGGTGGAGCAACCACGCCAATCTGACGTTCGTATTCGATGACGCGCCCGATGCCGACATCCGCATCACGTTCGATGAGAGCGACGGCGCCTGGAGTTACGTCGGCACCGACGCCAAGGGCATCCCGGCCAACGAGGCTACCATGAACCTGGGTTTTCTCGACGGCGGCACGGCCGCGCACGAGTTCGGCCATGCCATCGGCCTCGCGCACGAGCATCAAAATCCCGCCGGCGGCATCCAATGGAACGAGGCCGTTGTCATCCGCGAACTGGCGGGCTCGCCCAACTTCTGGACCGAAGCGCAGACCCGTCACAACGTCCTGCGCAAGTATTCGGCCGACCAGATTAACGGCACCGCCTTCGACCCCGATTCGGTCATGTTGTATTTCTTCCCCAGCGAATGGACGCTTAACGGCGTTGCAACGAAGCAAAACGAAGTGCTCTCGGCGATAGACCAGCAGTTCATCGCCGGCGCCAAGATGTATCCGAGGTCTAACCCCGGCGTAGGCGGTCCGGTTACCGAACTCAGGGTGAATGCCAGGCGGCGCACCGCCGCCGCCATCGGCAAGTTCGGCGAGGAAGACCTATTCAAATTCACCGCAACGCAAACCGGCCACTACGTCATCGACACGCGCGGCCCCACCGATGTGGTGATGAAATTGTTCGGCCCTAACTCGCAAACGGCCGTTATTGCCGAAGACGACGATTCCGGCATCGACACCAACGCGCGCCTCGTCACCCACTTGGTCGAAGGCGAATACTTCGTGCAGATTCGCCACTGGAACCGCGACAGCGGGATGGGAAATTACACTATTAAAGTTAGGAAATTGTGACTGCGTAGCGGCGACCCGCACGCTCCCTCGGACTTAAGTTCGACGCAATCTCTGGCGACGCCGAATTAACGTAATTGCGCTGTAATATATGCCCGCATAACGCCTAGCGGGTTCAGTCGAGGTATCGCCAGGAGCCGCATGGATACTGGCTGTTAAGGCATGCCATGCCAACAGGCAAGCTGGACGCGGGCCCTGGCGCGATGCTGTAATGAGTTTCGCTGCGCACCAGGCATCCCGCAGGATTATTCCTGCTGCCAATGCCCCGATTTTCCGCCGAATTTTTCCACCAGCCGCACGTTTTCGATGCGCATACCGCGATCGACGGCTTTACACATGTCATAAATCGTCAACAGTGCGATTTGCACCGCCGTCAATGCTTCCATTTCCACGCCGGTTCGGCCAACGGTCTCGGTAGTTGCTTCACAATGCACCGCATGTTTTGCATCATCCAGCGTAAAGTCCATCGCCACGCGCGTCAGTGGAATCGGATGACAGAGCGGTATCAGTTCCCACGTCCGCTTCGCGCCTTGAATCGCCGCGATACGTGCGATGCCGAGCACATCGCCTTTTTTTGCGCTGCCTTCTTTAACCATTTTGAACGTTGTCGCCTGCATGAAAATACTGCCCACGGCGCGGGCGACGCGATGGGTCTCGGCCTTGGCCGCCACGTCAACCATGTGGGCCTGGCCCCGTTCATCGAAGTGGGTTAAAGGATTTGACATAATCAATCATGTGCTCTACGGGTTGATTAAAAACGTATTCGAGGAGCTCAGGTGTGAGCAGTACATTGAGCCCCGCACAAATCGGCTCGCGTAGTAGTTTTGCATCAACCCGTAAAGGAACTTGTAAGGGAAAGGCGTTATCATAGCATCATGAAATTTATCGCTTTAATCACCTCCCTCTGCCTTGTGTTGCAGCCGGCGCTAGCCGCGGATAACTTGCCTGACCTGGGCGAAAGCGCCCAAGGCGTGTTTTCGCCGCAGCAAGAACGCGCCCTCGGCAACAGCATTATGAGCGAGGTGCGCGCCTACAAAGATTACTACGAAGATCCGGAGGTGGTGGACTATCTGAACAACCTCGGCGGCCGTTTGGTTTCGAACAGCACCGATAAAGGCCGGGCATTCGAGTTTTTCTTGATGCGCGATAGCACGCTCAACGCGTTCGCGCTGCCAGGCGCATTCGTCGGTGTCCATACCGGATTGATTCTGGCAGCGGAGAACGAATCGGAACTTGCCTCGGTGCTCGCGCATGAAATCGGCCACGTTACTCAGCGCCACATCGCACGACAAATCGCCGGCCAAGAGCGCGGCGCCTGGATGACTTTGGCCGCGTTGGCGGTGGCGATCCTGGCGGCGCGTTCGAGCGCCGACGCCGCCCAAGCGGCCATTGCCGGGGCCCAGGCGGCAGGCATTCAATCGCAACTCAACTACAGCCGCGAATACGAACGCGAAGCCGATCGCACCGGCGTTGAGCTGTTGAGCAAAACCGGCTTCGACGCTGCTGGCATGGTCGCGTTTTTCGAGCGCTTACAGCGCAACAATCGCGTGTACGACACTAACGCACCGCAATATTTGCTGACTCATCCGCTCACCAGCGATCGTATCGCCGATATCCAGAATCGAGTTGAGCAACTGCCGACTAAGCAAGCCAAGGACAGCCTGGAGTTTAAGTTAGTCCGCGCCAAATTAAGGGCGTTGTTGCATCCCGCCAAGGATGCGCTGCGTTACTTCGAAAGCTTGCGCTTGGAGGGCGGGCAAGATGCGGGTGTGGTGGCAAACTATGGGCTCGCGGTGGTATCGCGCCGCATGAACAACTATCCGCGCGCGGAAAAAGAACTCGCCGTTGCGCGCAATAAAGTCTCGTCAGCCATGATGGAAAATCTCGCTGCCCAACTTAAACGCGATCTGAAAGATCCGAAGTCTGCCCTCGTCATCTATCAAGGCGGTTTGAAGCGATTCGGCGATGATCGCGCGTTGAATTATGGGTATATCGAGACGCTGATCGAAACCAAAGAAACCAATCAGGCTCTCAAGGTATTGTCCGACCGCCTGCTGATCACCAGCGCCGATGCCGAACTCTACGATTTGCAAGGCAAGGCTTACGCCGCACAGGGGAAAAAACTGTTGCAGCATCAGTCGTTGGCGGAGGCTTACGTGCGCATCGGCAATCTTTCCGCCGCCGTCGATCAACTGCAAATCGCCGCCCGCAGCGGCGATGGCGATTATTATCAGCAATCCAGCGTGGAAGCGCGGTTGAAGGATTTACGAGATCAGCTCACAGCCGAACGTAAATCGAATAAAGCGCCTTAAACTTTGCATGGTACAAAACTTGAACAAAGCTTTCCTCGGCGCCATATGCATGGCTATGGTTTCATTAACCCTCGGTTACGCGCGCGCGGGTGACGATAAGCAGTTAAGCGGCCGCGAACTGACGTTCAGCACCGCCAAAGGCAACTGCCTCGCCTGTCACCAGATGCCGGGGGATCCCAGCGCGATTACTTCCGCTAATATCGGCCCACCGCTCGTCGCCATGAAAGAGCGCTACCCGGATCGCGCAAAGTTGCGAGCACAGATTTGGGATGCAACCGCCTTCAACCCGTCGACGGTCATGCCGCCTTTCGGTAGGCACAAAATCCTGACGGAAAGCGAAATTGATAAAATATTGGATTATGTTGCCAACTTATAACAACGACGAGACTCGATGAATAGCTTACGTAGAACACTTATTTCCCGCGTCTTCACCTTTGGCGCCATCGCCGTGACGGGTCTACTCAGGCCATTGAACGCGCTGGCAGCGGAGTGGAATAAAGTTGCATTTGACGCCAAGACCCTGCCGGAAGCCTTGAAAGGAGCGGGTGTGCAGAATGCCGTCGAAAGCAAAGACATTATCATCAAAGCACCCGATATCGCGGAAAATAGCGCCGTCGTGCCGGTGGAAGTGAATTGCAAGATTCCCGGCGCACAAATGATTTCGTTGTTCGCCGACAAAAACCCACAGCCCTTGATCGCACAGTTCGAAATAGCCGATGGTGTCGAGCCCTATATTTCAACCCGCATCAAAATGGGCGATACCGGTAACATCCGCGTCGTCGTGCTGGCAGGCGGAAAAAATTACACGGCGAGCAAAGAAGTTAAGGTCACTATCGGTGGTTGCGGTTAATGGTGACCATCAGTAATTTTTGGAGAACATAAAGCATGGCCGATCCGATGAAAATCCGCGCGCAAGTCGCAGGCGACATTGCAGATATCAAAATTCTGATGAACCATCCGATGGAAACCGGTCGTAAGAAGAACGATAACGGCGAGTGGGTCATGGCGTCCCAGCCCCATTTCATCCAACAAGTCACTATCGCATTGAACGGCAAGACTGTCGTCGATGGTCAGTTTGGATCGTCTATTTCGAAGAACCCATTCCTCGGATTTAAGGTTAAGGGCGCAAAGGTCGGCGATGAGTTGGCGGTAACGTGGGTCGACAACAAGGGCGATCAGCGCACTGACAAGACCAAGCTCGAAGCCAAGCCGAGCTAAGTAACCGATGCGACGCAAAGCGATTCTGCGGTGGGCAGCGTCGATATTTTTATCGACTATTGCATTGGGTTCCGTAGCGCTCAACGCCAGCACGGATCCGGAGCAGGACCGTCTTGCGTTCGTCGAACTGTATCAAAAAAAATTCCCAACCAAACCGCTGGACGACTACGTCTACGGCGCCCTCATGCTGAGCGAAGACGCGATGCAGCAATACGATAGCATCATGGAATGGCCACCCTTCTCGCCGGTGATCGATCAAGGCAAGGCCATGTGGGAGCAGCCATTCAAGAACGGCAAGACCTACGCCGATTGCTTTCCCAACAACGGAAAAATGGTCGCGGGCAATTACCCGCTATACGACGAAAAACTCGGTAAAGTCGTCACGTTTGAAATGGCGATCAACCTATGTTTGGTTGCGAACAACGAACCGCCGCTTAAGATATCCGATATGAACATGCTAGGCGTGCTGATGTCTTACGCTCGTACTTTGTCCGACGGCATGAAGATGAATATTAAAGTCGATAGCCCGGCCGCGCTGGAAAAATTCGAAGCAGGTAAGCGCTTTTTCTACACCCGTCGCGGTCAACTCAACTTTGCTTGCGCGTCTTGCCACGTGCAAAATGCCGGCAACACGTTGCGTACGGAAATTCTTTCGCCGACAATAGGCCAAGCGACCCATTGGCCGGTTTTTCGTGGCGGCGATAATCTTAATACCATCCAAGCTCGCTATAAGCGCTGTCTGGAGCAGATTCGCGCCGTGCCGTTGGAACAAGGCGGCGAGGACTTCAACAACCTGGAATATTTCCATTCCTATCTGAGCAACGGCCTCCCCCTCAAAGCATCGGTTTACCGAAAGTAGCGTTCGATGGCGATGACGCGACGGGAATTTTTACAGACGTTGGGGGCCGCCGGAGTTGCCGGATTTTCTTTCGACACCGCTGCCGCCAAAAACGGCGTTGGTTATGACATTCCGGTGTTTGGCAACGTCTCATTGCTGCACTTCACCGATTGCCACGCCCAGTTATTACCGGCGTATTTTCGCGAACCCAATATCAATCTGGGCTTAGGCCGTCATCGCGGAAAACCGCCGCATCTGGTCGGCGCGGCCATGCTCAAACATTTCGGTATTCCGCCGCATTCTCGCTACGCCCACGCCTTCACCCATCTCGATTTCGTCGAGGCCGCCCGTACCTACGGCAAGGTCGGCGGCTTCGCCCATCTCGCTACATTGATCAAACGGCTGCGGGCAGATAGACCTGGCGCGCTATTACTCGATGGCGGCGACTCCTGGCAGGGTTCCGCGACGGCGCTCTGGACCAATGGCCAAGACATGGTCGACGCATCGAAATTGCTCGGCGTCGACGTCATGACCGGCCATTGGGAATTCACTTTGGGCGCGGAGCGTGTGACTGAGATTATAGAAAAGGATTTTCGCGGCAAGATCGATTTCCTGGCGCAGAATGTCAGCACTCGCGATTTCGGTGACGCGGTATTCAAATCTCACGTCGTCCGCGAGATCAATGGCGTGCGCGTCGCGGTGATAGGGCAAGCCTTTCCCTACACGCCGATCGCTAACCCAGCTTACAAAGTGCCGTTATGGAGTTTCGGCATCCAGGAGGAGCCGTTACAAAATACGATCGACGCTTTGCGTGCCCAGGGTGTGGGTGTGATCGTGTTGCTATCCCACAACGGCATGGATGTGGACCTCAAACTCGCATCGCGGGTAACGGGAATCGACGTGATCTTCGGCGGCCATACCCACGATGCGACGCCGGAACCCATCATGGTTGCCAATCCTGGCGGAAAAACCTTGGTGACCAATGCCGGCTCGAACGGCAAGTTCCTCGCCGTCATGGATCTCGACGTTAAAGCCGGGCGGGTCGATGGATTCCGCTATCGCTTGTTACCGGTATTTGCGAATCTTATCGAGGCCGACCACGACATGGAGGCATTGATACAACGCCATCGCGAACCTTTCTTGCCCAGACTGCAGCAGGAACTCGCCACCACCGAAACCCTGCTTTACCGGCGCGGCAATTTTAATGGTAGTTTCGATCAACTCATACTCGCCGCCATGATGGAGGTGATGGATGCGGAGATCGCGTTCTCGTCAGGGTTCCGCTGGGGTACGGCGCTGTTGCCGGGTTCGTCCATCACCCGCGAAGACTTGCTCGCGCAGACGGCGATCACTTACCCCTCCGCCGAAGTCAGGGAAATGTCCGGCGCGCAGATCAAGCTATTCCTCGAGGACAAAGCCGATAATCTCTTTAATCCCGATCCCTATTTACAACAGGGTGGCGACATGACGCGGGTCGGCGGGATGCAATACGCGATCGAGCCAGCGGCTAGAAACGGCGCTCGAATCGCCAGCTTGAGCCTGAACGGCAAACCCCTGGAAGTAAGCCGTAAGTATAAAGTCGCGAGCTGGGCCTCGCTCGACGAGAGTGCATCCGGCCCGCCGATCTGGAACGTAGTAACCCGTTATCTGCGCGATAAAGGCACCGTTACCATGGGTGAGCTTAATTTACCTAAGCTGGTAGGCGTTAATGGAAACCCGGGTTGGGATGCGTAAGCTCGCGCTCCCATGGCGATTCGTTTTCTGGCTGATGCTGCTAGCGGCCAGCGGCGCCGGCTATGCGCTGTGGAAGAAAATACCCGCGGAAAATCCTGCGCCGAAATTCAAGACCGAAAAAATAGAGCGCGGCGACGTAGTGCAAACCATTACGGCAAACGGCACTTTGAATCCGGTAGTAGTAGTCAATGTCGGCACACAGATCTCCGGCACCATTCAGAAACTGCACGTTAATTTCAACGATCAAGTCATCGCTAATCAGATATTGGCGGAACTGGACCCCTCTATCCTCAACGCCACCTTAAAGCAAAGCGAAGCCAACTTGGTGAGCGCCGAGGCCAATCGTAAACTCGCGAAAACCCGGGAGGTGCGCGCCCGCACTTTGGTCGGTAAGGGCTTCGTCGTCCAGTCGCAACTCGACGAAGCAATCGAAGCGCTGGAAGCCGCCAGCGCGCAAGTCAAGGTCGCCAAAGCGCAGGTCGAGCGCGATCAGGCGAATCTGCGCTACAGCACTATCCGCTCGCCGATCTCCGGCATCGTCATCGCCCGCCCTGTCGATATCGGCCAGACCGTCGCCGCAAGTTTTCAGACGCCGACCTTGTTCCAAATCGCGCAGGATCTCAAAGTCATGCAGATTGAGACCAGTATCGCCGAAGCCGATATCGGCAAGATCAAGCTCAATCAGCCAGTGAGTTTTTCTGTCGACACCTTCCAGGACAAAATTTTTCCCGGCAACGTCAAGCAAGTACGCTTGAACCCGACGATCCAGCAAAATGTCGTGACCTATAACGTGGTCGTCGCGGCGGACAACAGCGAAGGTGTATTGTTACCGGGCATGACAGCCCACGTGCAGATCAATACTCAGCAGCGGTCGCAAGTGTTGCGCGTCGCAAATGCCGCGCTGCGCTACAAACCCAGCGATGGCGAATTAGCGAGCAAGGACAACAAACCGAAGCTTTATAAGTTGATCGAAGGCAAACCGGCATCGTTCACGGTCAAGCTCGGCATCGCCGATAATCTCTACACCGAAATTGTTTCCGGCGACGTGAGCGAAGGCGATGAAGTGATCACCCGCGACCTCGGCGCACGTAAAGGTCAAGCCGATCAGAGTCCGTTCCGCTTTCGCATGATGTAGCCGCCAGAAGGTGACCAACCAGCCACTTATTCGGGTTCAAAACTTAGGCAAGCAGTACGACACCGCTGCACCCGACACGCCGCCGGCGCTGAACAAAGTGAACGTCGATATCGATGCTGGAGAATTCGTCGCCGTCATGGGCCCATCGGGTTCCGGCAAATCGACCTTCATGAATCTATTGGGTTGCCTGGACGTGCCGACTTCCGGCGCCTATTTTCTCAACGGCCGCAACGTCGCCGACCTCAGCATCAATGAGTTAGCCGACGTTCGCAATCGCCAACTCGGCTTTGTCTTCCAGGGCTTCAATCTGTTGAAGCGGGTCAATGCGCTGGACAACGTAGCGCTGCCGTTGCTCTACGCCGGTGTCGGGAAACAAGCGCGACGCACCCGTGCTCAAGAACTGTTGGCGCAGATGGGACTCGGTAAGTACGCAAAGTCGTTGCCGAATCGTCTCTCCGGCGGCCAGCAACAGCGGGTCGCCATCGCTAGGGCTTTGGCGAATTCGCCCAAAGTGATCTTGGCCGACGAACCCACCGGCAATCTAGACAGCGAGACCAGCAGCGAGATCATGAACGTCTTCACGCAACTCAACCGCGACGCCGGCATGACTATCCTATTGGTGACCCACGAGCAGGATATCGCGAACTTCGCCAATCGGCTGATCCGGTTTAAGGACGGTGTCGTCGTTCACGACGGTCCCGTTAATCATCTATGAATCCCTTCGCCACCTTGGGTGAAGCCTGGCGTGCGTTGGGCGCCAATCGCATGCGCACCGCCTTAACCATGCTCGGCATGATTATCGGTGTCGCCGCCGTGGTGCTGATGCTGGCGATCGGCGAAGGCGCGAAACAAAGTGTCAACCGCTCGGTGCAGTCGATGGGGAGCAATTTGTTTATCGTGTTGTCCGGTTCCACCTCGGCGGGAGGATTGCGCGGCGGAGCGGGATCATCGCCCACGGTGACCATTAAAGATGCGGAAGCCATCGGCAAGTTACCGTCGATCGCCGCGTCTGCGCCGATCTCCTCGGGTAACGCGCAAGTCATATTCGGCGCAAACAATTGGAGCACGCAGATCACCGGTGTCACGCCCGAATATTTCACCGCCCGCTCTTGGACCATAGAGGAAGGCGACATCCTTAGCGAAGCAGATGTTCGCAACGCCGCGCGTAACGCCATCGTCGGCCAAACCGTCAGCAAAAATTTGTTCGGCGATGAAAATCCCATCGGCAAAACCATACGCATAAAAAATTTGCCGTTCCTGATCACCGGGACGCTGGCGCCCAAAGGCCAGAGTCTGGATGGCCGCGATCAAGATGACACCGTGTTGGTTCCGATCACCACCGCGCAGAGCAAGTTATTCGGCAATCCCTATCCCGGCACCGTCCGCTTCATCAGCGTACAAGCGAAATCAGCCGAGCGGATGGACGAAGCGGAAGAGGACATAAAACAGCTCCTGCGGCAACGCCATCGTATTCAGCCCGGCGCAGACGACGATTTCACCGTACGCAACCTCGCCGCGGCGGCAGAGAGCGCGTCGGCAGCGGCACAGGCGCTGTCGATGATGCTAGGCGCGATCGGGTCAATATCGTTGCTCGTCGGCGGTATCGGCATCATGAACATCATGTTGGTCTCGGTCACTGAACGCACCCGCGAGATCGGCGTGCGCATGGCCATCGGCGCGCGGCGCTGGGATATCTTGCTACAATTTTTGCTGGAGGCGGTGATCATGTCCATCATAGGAGGACTAATCGGCGTCGCCCTCGGCGTGTGGGGCGCCTATGGCGCTGCCATGGGCTTCGGCATGGAAGTGGAACTCAGCAGCCGCGCGATGCTGCTGGCCTTCGGCGTCGCGGCGGCGACGGGAATTTTTTTCGGGCTCTATCCCGCTCGCCGCGCGGCAAGCCTACGGCCCGTGGAAGCATTGCGTTACGAGTAGTTGAAAATAATATCGTGCCAGGAGGCGCATGGATCTTGCCTCCCAGGACATGCCTTGCCGCGAGGCAAGCTGGATGCGGTTCGTGGCACGACCAAAAAAAATGTAGCCTGGGTTTGCGAAGCGAAACCCAACGAACCACGGACAGGTGTCGATTGGCGTTGGGTTCGGCACAAGGCGCGGCAAGTGGCTCAATGCCAGCCGCAAGCAGCCATTGATGGCGAGAGTTGACTACTCGCTGGCTTGGGGTAAGATCAAAAGTCGGCGCAAAGGAGAATTTAAAAACTTTATTGCCTGACCATAGCAGGAGGATGACGATGGGCAATTTCATGAAGGCGGCCAAAGCGGCGCTTGTCGCGCTGTTGCTCTTCGGCAGCGCAGCGCAGGCCCAGACCCGCCCGGCCCGAGTCGGCTGGCTGATGCTGCAATCCAGCGGTATGTACAGCGAGCTTACGACGCGCGGCTTGGTAAAGGGTTTGCGCGAAGCCGGGTACATTGAGGGTAAGAATCTCGAGTTCGTCAGCCGGTCGGCTGACGGCGACCTGCGCAAGCTACGCGCGCTGGCGCGCGAGATTGTCGCCGAGAAGGTTGACGTGTTGTTTGCCCCGGCGAAGCCTATGGCCGATGCGGCCTGGTATGCCAGCCGTCGAATCCCGACCGTAATCGCCACCGTCACCGACCCGATCGCGGTCGATTACGCGGTTTCGCTGGCGCGCCCGGGCAAGCATATCACCGGAGTTACCACCGCCAATGCCGAACTCATCGGCAAGCGCATGCAACTCCTCACCGAACTGATCCCGGGAATCAAGCGTCTGGGCACCTTCATCGACGAGGGCCTGCTCGCAAGTTGCGAAGAGGAACTGGTGCTGATGGACAAGGCGGCCGCCACGCTCGGCCTAATTCTGGTGCGGATTCCGGTCGATGCCGGTAAGAACGACCTGGAAGCGGGTCTTAAACGCGCCCAGGACGCCAGGGTTCAGGCCCTCATCACCGCGCCGATGACGAGCAACCAGGACATCACCGACAAACTGGCGCTGCTGTCGATCAACTACGGGATACCATTCATGCACGACGTGCCGCAGTTGGTGGGCAATGCGATCGCGGTGTACGGCCCTGACTTCGAGGACATCTACCGCCGCGCCGGGCACTATGTAGCGCGCATACTGAAAGGCGAAAAACCCGCCGAGATGGCGATTGAGGAACCGCGCGAGTTCAAGCTTATCGTCAATGCAAGAGCGGCGCGGCAATTGGGTATTGTTGTGCCGCAGGCGATGCTGGTGCGAGCGGATCAGGTGATCCAATGATTCGGGTCGCTAGCCGAAACTCGATGCTTGCCTAGGAACCACCCATCGACCGCAAACCACTTTTTCGTCGCAGCCCCACGACGTAAGTTGCAGCCGAGCGGCCGCAACCCAGTCCGTTAGAAGGTCGGCACGCGCCACGGCGATTCGTTTTTCTGCCTTACCCTTGTATAGTGTTGCGTACTTAACAAAACATAAAAATGCGTCGTTGTCCGTCTAGCGTTGTTACTCGTGGTTGCAGCGAGCCCGCCATGCGGCTTCATCGCGTCTGATGGCCCTAGGCCAGCCCTCCAGATGGAAAATCCCGCATTCTTATTTGTTTGTCCCGTTAAGCACGAAACATTACACTAGGTCTAAGTATGCGACCCACTTTATAATCCCCCACGAGAAAACGACAACAGCACGAAAGTTGTAATGGAACGCGCCAACCCAATTATCAAAACCGATGTTGCCTACGCCGTGGCGCGCGCGCTGCTGGACGGTTTCAACAAGCACTATCGGATTTTTAAGGAAACCAGCACCGCGGCGAAAATGCGCTTCGAGCAAGGCGATTGGGCGATCGGCCAGAAGGCCAACCGCGATCGGATTTTGTTTTACGATCAGCGCGTGAAAGAATCCGTTGAGCATTTGGAACACGAGTTTCACGCCGAATCGTTAGGTTCCGAATGGCAGCAAATCAAGTTGAATTACATCGGGCTTTTGAGCAATCACAAACAGCCGGAATTAGCGGAGAGCTTTTTCAATTCCGTTTGTTGCAGCATTTTGCATCGCACGTATTTTCATAACGATTATATTTTTGTGCGCCCGGCGATTTCCACCGAGTATATGGATTCGGAGCCACCCGCCTACCGCTGCTACTATCCGGGCAAGGTGGGTCTGCGCCGTGCCATCGAGGAGGTTGTCGCTGACATGCGGCTTACGCGCCCGTTCGCGAACCTTAAACACGATCTGCGCCACGTGATGGGCGTTTGGCGCCGGCAGTTGCTACGGCCGTTTCATCTAGAGGCGAACCATCAAATCCAAGTGTTGAGCTCGCTGTTTTATCGCAACAAGGGTGCTTACTTGGTGGGCAAAGTCATTAACGGTAATCACGAGTTCCCTTTCGCGATACCGATACTGCACGATTCCCAGGGTAAACTCTATCTCGATACGGTGCTCGTTAGCCGTTACCATTTGGATATTTTGTTCAGTTCCTACCGGGCGTATTTCATGGTGGACATGGAGGTGCCGTCGGCCTATGTTCAGTTCTTGCGCAGTATGCTGCCGAATCGGCCCAAGTGGGAGCTCTACACCATCCTCGGCTTACAAAAACACGGCAAGACGCTTTTTTATCGCGACTTTCTGCATCACCTGAAACATTCCAGCGACGATTTTATTATCGCACCCGGCATCAAGGGTTTAGTGATGTTGGTGTTCACCCTGCCCTCTTACCCCTATGTGTTCAAGGTTATCCGCGACGTGGTGGCGCCGCCGAAAGATACCAATCGCGATCTAGTGAAAGCCAAGTATTTGATGGTGAAGCTGCACGATCGGGTTGGCCGCATGGCGGACACGCTTGAGTATTCCGATGTCGCGTTTCCGAAAAATCGATTTACCCGGGAACTGCTGGACGAACTGCACGCGCTGGTCCCATCGCAACTGGAAGAAGACGGCGGCAATCTCGTCATCAAGCATCTTTACATCGAGCGCCGCATGATCCCGCTCAACATCTATCTCGACAAGGCTAACGACAAAGAGCGCGATCATGCCATGCTTGAATATGGCCGCGCGCTCAAACAGCTTGCCGCAGCGAATATTTTTGCCGGCGATTTGCTCTATAAGAACTTCGGTGTCACGCGCTATGGCCGGGTGGTGTTTTACGACTACGACGAAATCGACTATCTGACCAACTGCAATTTCCGCCGCATTCCGCCGCCGCGCAATGACGAAGACGAACTCGCTGCAGAACCGTGGTATGCGGTCGCGCCGAACGACATCTTCCCTGAGGAATTTGCGACGTTCCTGCTGACCGATCCGAAGATACGCGAGCGCTTCATGGCTCATCATGCGGATCTGCTCGATGCGGATTACTGGACCGCCACCCAGCGGCGTATTTCAGCCGGACATGTGGAAGATATTTTTCCCTATCCGGAATCGATTCGATTTTCGTATAACGAATCGTCCGCGCTGGAAAGCGGTTGACCGGTTTATCGAATGATCGCTGACCACCGCAACGCCGTTCCCGATCGAGTTTCGGCCGAGAGCCTGATGCATGTCATGGCGCTGCGCTCCATCGTCATCTTCGCGCTGATCGTGGGCTTATGGGTAGGCACCAGCAAACTCGGCATCGTCCTCCCGGCCGAGCCTATCCTGCTAGCGATCGGCGTATTCGTGGCCGTGAACGTGATGCGCATGCTGCGCATGCGAACGGTTGCGCAATGGGAATTATTTGTCGAACTGTGCGTGGATGTATTAACGTTGACCGCCGTACTGTATTTTAGCGGCGGAATATCCAATCCCTTCGTTTCGTTTTATCTCGTCTTACTCACGGTCGGGGCGATGCTGTTGCCGGGGCGTTACAGTTGGTTTCTCGCCTTTCTGGTATTAGCGTTTTATACCTCGCTCATTTTTTTCTACCAGCCGATGATACATCGGCACGATCCGACCTCGGCGGGCGATGCAACGCTTGATTTGCACACCGTCGGCGCCTGGGTCACGTTCGTGTTGAGCGCGTTCATTGTCGCGACTTTGCTGGTGAACATGGTGTCCAGCCTGCGCGAGCGCGAACGTCGTCTTGCTTCCGCGCGGGAGGAGAGTTTACGTAACGAGCGCATTGTCGCCCTCGGCGCATTCGCCGCCGGCGCCGCCCATGAACTCAGCACGCCACTTTCGACCATCGCCGTCATCGCGAAAGAACTGGAACGGCGTTCCGATGCCTCGCCCCAGGTGCAGGAGATGTTGCATACTTTGCGCACCCAGGTGGATGTGTGTAAGCATCATCTTACCGAGCTGACACGAAATTCCGGCGCCGAACGGATTGAAAATTGTTCGCTGTGGGCGGCTAATGATTTCCTGTCAGAGACCTTGACCGATTGGCAGGCGATTCGGCCCGACGCAAAAGTTGAATTCTTCCGGCCGCCCGCACAATCAGCGCCCAACATTATCGCCGAGCCTACGTTAAAACAGGCGCTGATCAGCGTACTTAATAATGCTGCCGATGTGTCCCCGGACCAGATTGAAGTCCGCGCCCGCTGGAACAGCGGTGAAATGACGGTTGATGTATTGGATGTCGGACCAGGTCTGAGCGACCACGATTTACAACGGGCCGGGCACACGCCATTCAGCAGCAAGCCGGCACGGCAAGGGCTCGGCATCGGGCTGTACCTCGCGCGGGCGACCTTGGAACGTCTCGGCGGCTCGCTGACGCTATCCAATCGCGCCGGCGGCGGCGTTCAGGCGACCATTCTGATTCCCGCAAGCTGACAATAGGTAATATCCGCGGACATGAATCATGCCGAGCCTTGCCTGTTAATCGTCGACGATGACATGGCGTTCTGCCAAGCGATGAGCTGGGCTTTGCGCGGCCGTGGTTTTCGTGTCGCGCTCGCCCACGACGTGAACACCGCGGTGCAAGCGGCGACTAACGATCCGCCGGACTTCGCCGTCATCGATCTCAAAATGCCCGGTGAATCGGGTCTGACGTTGCTGCCCGCCCTCAAGGCGATCAATGCCGACATGCGTATTCTGGTGCTGACGGGCTACGCCAGCATCACCACCGCCGTCGAGGCGATCAAACTCGGTGCGACCCATTACCTGGCCAAGCCTGTCGACGCCGAGGATGTCATCAACGCGCTAGCGAAAACCCATGGCGATCCGGCGGTAGACACCGATGGCAGCTCGCTGTCCTCAGCCGAGGTCGAGTGGGAACATCTGCAAAAAGTGCTTACGGACAACCACGGCAATATCTCCGCCACGGCGCGCCAACTCAATATCGATCGCCGTACCTTGCAGCGTAAACTCGCTCGCCGTCGCCTAGCGATCACCTAGGCCTATCATCTAGTAGCGTTAATTTTCTGATGCGAACTGGAATTCGATCCCAGTTCGTAGCACTGAGTAATTTTCCTCCTCTACCGCATTCGCGGATTCTTTTCGCTCCGGTTTTCCATTTTTGCGGGCCAATCAACTGCGGCATTTTGCCTCAATGTTCAGCGCATCGTTCCTTCGCTAGAATTCACCGCACTATCTTGCGCACATCGCAGCAACAAACTGACATCCGTAATGACGGTATATGCGTAGAAACAAGAAATGACAGCTCGGAGAAACCGGAAATGAAGCAACGTTGGTTGTGCGCGGTTGGCTTGATCATCTCGATATCAGCGAATGCCGCCGAAGAAATTCAGCAACTCGAAACCATCGAGGTCATCGGCAACTATCAGAATAATGTGGGTACTTCCGACGCCGCTAGTCAAGGCGTCGTCACACCCAAGATGTTCGAGAGCCGCCCTATTCTGCGTCCCGGCGACGTGTTGGAAGCGGTGCCGGGTCTGATCATCACCCAGCACAGCGGCGACGGTAAGGCGAATCAATATTTTTTGCGCGGCTATAACCTGGACCACGGCACCGACTTTGCGACTTACGTCGCCGGCATGCCCGTTAATATGCCTAGCCACGCCCATGGCCAGGGTTATACCGACTTGAATTTTCTTATTCCTGAGCTCATTTCCCGCGTCGATTATTCCAAAGGCCCCTATTTCGCCGAGAACGGCGACTTCGGGTCGGCGGGCTCGGCTCGAGTTTCTTACACCGAGAATTTAAAGGACTATCAAGGGCAATTGACTGTAGGGCAGTATGATTTTGAACGTGCCTTGGTGCTCGGCGGGCCACAGCTTGGGCCCGGACGTCTGATCTTCGGCGCCGAGTTCCAGCACAGCGACGGCCCATGGGATAACCCCGCGGACTTCACTAAATATAACGGCATGCTGCGCTACGCCCTAGGCGATAACCGCAATGGTTTCAACGTCACGGGCATGGCGTATTCGGCGGATTGGAACTCGACCGATCAGATCCCGCAGAGCGCGATCGACAAAGGCATCATCGGGCTATACGGCGCACTGGATCCTTCCGATGGCGGCAAGCAGGACCGCTACAGCCTGTCGACGGAATGGCGCCGCACGGGTGAGGCATCGCGCACCGCCGTCAACGCTTACATCATCCGTTCCAAGCTCAATCTGTTTTCGAATTTTGAATTTTTTCTTGGCTCGCCCGACGGTAATCAGTTTGAACAGGCGGAGAAACGGTTGGTCTTGGGCGGCGAGGCGAACCATACCTGGTTCGGCAAATTGGGCGGGAAAGATATGTCCAATCGCGTCGGTCTGCAATTGCGGCGCGATCGGTTGGATCCGGTTGCTCTGTACAGCACCAAAAATCGCCAGCGCGTCGACAAACTCGACTACGACGGCAATGTCATTCCCGCTACCACGCGCGAGGACCGGGTGACGGAATCCAGCATAGGTCTTTACTTCAGTAACGAGGTGCAATGGACCGATTGGTTCCGCCATATCGCCGGCGTTCGCACCGATTATTTCCGCTTTAACGTCAACAGCAACCGCTCGGAAAATTCCGGTAACGCTAGCGATTCGATCGTTTCGCCGAAACTTTCATTGGTGTTTGGTCCTTGGGCAAAGACCGAGTATTTCGTCAACATCGGCCGCGGCTTTCACAGCAACGATGCGCGTGGCACGACCATTACCGTGGACCCGGGTACGGGCGACGTGTTCGATGGCGATGGGAACCCGGTGAAAAAAGTCGATCCACTGGTGAAAACGCTAGGGTACGAATTGGGTTTACGCAGCGAAATCATTCCTAATGTGCAAACCTCGGTTGCGCTATGGCGACTTAAGCAGGACTCGGAGTTGCTGTTCGTCGGCGACGCCGGCATCACGGAGGCGAGCCGCCCCTCCCTGCGCACGGGATTGGAATGGGAAATCCACTATACGCCCAAGCCATGGCTAATATTCGACTTGGAATTCGCCGCGGCAAAAGCGAGATTCACCGACAATGATCCCGCAGGAGACCGTATACCTGGCGCGGTGGAACAGGTGATCTCAGCATCAGCAACAGTCGACAATCTCCACGGCTGGTTTGGCGCGCTGCAGTTTCGCTACTTCGGCCCGCGGCCGTTGAAAGAAGACAACAGCTTTCGCTCGCGATCCACGGCAATCACCAACGTTCAAGGCGGTTATAAATTCAGTAAGCGCTGGAAACTGCGTTTGGATATCTTCAATTTATTCGATCGCGACGATCACGATATCGATTACGCCTATGAATCCCGCATCAAGGACAGAAACGGCGTATTACAAGACGCGCTGGAAGAGATTCATTTTCATCCGGTGGAGAAACGCTCGGCACGGCTCACCCTTACTGCAGCATTCTAAGCATCGATTAGGTTGTGAAACGCCGTCTCGATGTGTTATGGTAATCACTCCAAAAATGACTCACGGAGGATAATGATGAGTAACCAATTGTTCCGCACAACCGCTCGCCTATTGATCGTTGCTTTGATAGCTCTACACTTGCCGATGCGCGGCGCTAATGCAGCCATGCTTGGGACGGAGAGCGTGATTGAACAAACGCAGACCGTGCAAAACCGCGAAAGAGTCGAAGCGTTCATGGCGCGCGGCGATGTTCAAGCCCAACTCGAGAAAATGGGAATCAAGTCGGATGACGCTAAATCACGCGTCGCGGCAATGACCGACCAGGAGATCAATCAAGTTGCCGGCAAGCTAGATACGCTGCCTGCCGGCGGCATTGAAGTCTGGGCCATTCTATTGATCATATTGATCGTGTTGGTGATCACCGATTTCTTGGGATGGACGAAGATATTTCCGTGGCAACTTGGTCCGCGCGAGTAACAGTTTGAAGTACGCCTTTTCACAACACGCCCGCGCCTTCGCGGGCGTGTTGTTTTTGGGACTCATCGTTTCTGGTTGCGCGACACTAGACAGTCAAACCTTACTCAAAAATCCACCGGCGAACCTCAAGAACAAAGTGGAACTTACCGAAGTTCCGTTTTTCCCCCAGGAAGAGTTTCAGTGCGGTCCCGCGGCGCTCGCTACCGTACTAGGCGCGAAGGGAAAAGACGTTACGCCACAAGATCTCAGCAAAGATTTATTCCTACCTACACGCAAGGGTAGTCTCCAGGTGGAAATGCGCACGGCGGCGCGCCGGCAAGGCATGCTACCGGTGACCATGTCGGGGCGAGTGAGGGACTTGCTAACGGAAGTCGCGGCTGGAAATCCGGTGATCGTGTTACAAAACTTGGCGCTAAGTTGGTATCCATTGTGGCACTACGCGGTGGTGGTGGGTTACGACTTAGAACGAGCGACCATTATTCTTCGTTCCGGGACGAAACAGCGGGAAGTAATGTCGCTCACAACGTTCGAGCGCACGTGGAAACGCAGCAACTATTGGGCGATTGCGGTGGTGCCGCCTAACGAAGTGCCCAAAACCGCTACTCGAGAAACTTTTTTTGCCAGCGCCTTGGAAATGGAAAAGACACGGCGACCGGCGCTTGCGGCACTGGCTTACGAAGCCGCGCTGCAACGCTGGCCATCTGATCTGGCAGCGCTAGTCGGCCTGGGCAACAGCCGCTATGCGCAAGCTAATCTCGCCGGCTCCGAAGCAGCTTTTCGCCGAGCGACCGAGGCTCATCCGCAAGCCATCATCGGCTGGAATAATTTAGCGGAAGTGCTCGCTGCGCAAAATCGTCTGCCGGAGGCGCTAACGGCAGCCGAACGAGCCGCGAGCTTGCAGGGACCGAATCGCGCGGCGGCGGAAGAAACCCTGAACGGGATACGTAAGAAAATCGAAACGCAGAAAAACTAGGAAGCTCTGATTTATTTCGAGTTCTGAGCGAGACAACGCGCGAACAAAAATATCGACGCAGCATATTGGTTATATGTGAGGAGGTCTTTTTTGTGAGCCAAACTCAAAGCCGCGACGAAATCGGAATAAATCAGTGCTTCCTTAACGTGAGTTTTTACGGCGTTGATATAACCGATACAACTCCACTTGATCGCCAGGCCGCGCGCCTTCCCAGATCATCCGCCAATCTTCGCTATCTTCAAATGTCGGGGCGGTCTGTACGCCCTGCGTAAGCAGGAGCCGGCAATTGTTAGTGGCGCTGAGTTCGAGGCGGCGGGTGCGCAGATCGATAAAGTAATCCAGCATCGCCCGTTGCGCTTCGCCCAGACCACGGCTTGCAACGCAGTTACGCGGTGTAGGCAACGCTTGCTTGAGCGAAGTCGTCATCGCGCGATAGCTCTTGCCCTCGTCGATGAAGGGCAGCCACAATGTCATCGCCAACATCCAAAACATAGTGATGCCGGCGGTCCAATTCACGATCGCGCGCCGATTGGATTGGCGCGACCGGGTAATGGCGATCAGCCAAAGTACACTCAGCGTCATCGCCAACACGAATGGCAGTACTCGAAACTCGAGTTGATAGCCGGGCAGGTAGATTTGCAAATACTTCACCACCGGTTCTGGGAATCCGAACAGCAAGGCGAACCAACCGACCCACATGCCCGCCGCGAGTAAGCCGAATGTCATCATTCCAAACCAATCCAAAGCGCTCGCCGCGCCGCGATTCAACTCATCGATGCGGCTCGAACAAATGAGGCTGAGGGGAATCAAGATCGGCAAAGCCTTAGCCTCGCGGGTATCGCCGGTCAAACATAAGACTGCCAAAGCGCCGAGCAACGCGCCCACCAATAGCTGAATCTTCGGATCGCCCATAAGGCGCCCTCGGCCGTACCAAAACATGACGCCGACCAGCGGTAAGGCCGGCCATGCGTACCACGGCAACAGACCCAAGTAGTAGGCCAGACGACGCAACGAAGCCAACGAAAATATCCCGGAAAACTCAGCCCAGTCCTTTAGCCACAACCATTCCATGGCGAGTTGCGGCGAACGCGCGTAAAAACTCGCGGGCCACCACACAATCCAAGGCAGCGCCGCTACTAAGCCGATACCCAGTGCTTGCGCGACGGGCTTAGTACGCCAGGCGCGAAACAACAAAAACGGCGTCGCCACCATGGCGAATGCCAATGCCGCAGCAGTGGATCCCTTTGCCAGGAAAGCGATACCGATACCGGAGCCAATGCATAGTCCGGCGACGAGCACTTGGCCGGGAAGCGAGGCGAGTCCGTAGATCAACAGAGCAACGGCCGCCAACATGACGGTATCAGCGGTAAGCATATGCGCGGTCGCCAGCAGGCCGAAGGACCCGATGAAGATCAGAGCGGTAACCCGACCAAATCGAGGGCCGAAAAGTTTTGCCGCCGTGAGGGTCACCAACAGAATGGCAAGCACCATGTAGAAGCCGGTCGCCAGGCGTGCCGCGTCGTGCATCGGCAGCAGCGGAGAAAACGCTTTCACAAACACCGCCGCGGTCCAATAATAGAGCGGCGGCCTTTCAAGATAAGGTTCGCCGGCCAGCATGGGAACCAGCCAATCGCCGCTCTTAATCATGCTGTAGATCACGCCTATGGTCTGGCCCTCCTGGGGCTTCCATGGGTCGTGTCCGACTAATCCCGGCAGCAACCAGCACAACAGCACCAGCAGGAATAGCGCCGTCTTAACGGGCGTGGCGGTGCCGTCGAAGTCTAAGTTAAAGTTGATGGCCTTCGGCTTGTCAGCCGCCAAATCGGTCAATTGTTATACCTGTCGAAATTCCACCCGTATCGGTTTCGATCAACTTAATCAGCTCGCCGGCTTGTGGCTCCCCGCTCGGATATTTACCGTTAATTAACCGCAACTGCTGCTCGGCGTTGCGACCTAATTGCGGCATGGTCTTGGCGAGTTGGGCAAAGGTAGTGCCGGGTTTCGCCGTGATGGTGCGGATCCCATAGGGTTTTGCCTGCGCCCGCTCCGCTTCCGTCAGCGCGTGAAAGCTCTTGATCGCTGCGTCGAAGCTGGCGGTATTTTTGTTGAAAATCTCCTGGGATTTGCCATAGCCCATCATCAAATACGGCGTTCCGTTCAGCATGATATGCGCCGCGCGTATCGCCACATCTTTTTTGACGCCGGTTAAAACCGTAGCGGGTAGACCATTCACACTCAAGGAATTGACCGATGTCACTTTGTCGAGTTTGAGCAGGCCCTTTACCGTATCCGCGGGGCTGCCTGTTTGATCCTTGGGTAGCGAATGCAACTCGACGATTGCGTCCTGCGTGGGATT
Source organism: uncultured Pseudomonadota bacterium (assembly GCA_963714525.1). Taxonomy (GTDB): domain Bacteria; phylum Pseudomonadota; class Gammaproteobacteria; order Burkholderiales; family JALYOK01; genus JALYOK01. The sequence continues at coordinate 311,974 of CAVQPB010000005.1, read as the reverse complement.
GACCGCCGCCACCCGATCGGCGGAATTTTGTACTTTCCAGCCATCGGGGAATTTCAACGCGAGTCCCAGGCCTTCGTGATAGAACCGCGAGCCGCGGGTAATGCCCTGCTGCGGACTATCGCCGTAAGTGACGCCGTTCATCAGTTTGAGAAAACCATCACGATTGTCGGGGCGCGCGGCGCCGGTTTTGTATTGCTTCGCCGCCTCGACCACTTGTTTCAGGCGCGTGTCATTGTCGGGATGGCTCTCGAACACGCCATGGTATTTTCTCGGTTCGCGACCCTCTTGTTTAGCGAGTTCGGCATCGAACAACTCCTGATTCTTCAACACGCCGACGACCTTGATCATGGCTTGCGGATCGTAGCCGGCGCGTGCCAGATATTCGGCGCCCAGGCGATCGGCTTCCAACTCGTCTTCCCGCCCATAACCGCGTATCCACGCTACGCTCATTTGCTGCATCATCCCCACGGCCGATTCGTTACGCAGTCCCGGCACCAGGATCGCCCCGAGCATGACGCCAAGGTTTGCCGCCTGCGCCATGCTTTGCTGCTGCACGCCGTGGCGCGCCGTGACATGGCCGATCTCGTGGCCCAGCACACCCGCCACTTCCGCTTCGGAATTAAGATAGGCCAGGATGCCGCGGGTGACGTAAATGTAGCCGCCCGGCAGCGCGAAAGCGTTGATCTCCGCGCTATCGACAACGGTGAACTGGTATTTGAGATTATTGCGGTGGCTGTGCGCGGCCAAACGCTGGCCGAGTTCGCTGACAAATTGTTGCAGCGAGGCGCGGTCGTAAGTGCCGTATTCCTTTTTGACTTCTCCGTCGGCCTGCTACGCCCATTTTGACTTCTTGTTCTTCGGACATGAGCACGAAATCGCGTTTGCCCGTGACGGGATTTTTCGCGCAGGTCGCCAGGCCGAAAATCGCCAGCAAAGCGAGAACGATCACGCCGCAGCGATGAGAGACGGATTTTTTGCTTTTCATTGCACTCTCCTCCGAGTCCGCAAAACAAAAAGGCAGCCGAAGCTGCCTTTAGTTTACCAAGAAGCGCTTATTTGAGCGCGTATTTCTGACGGAATTTCTCGACCCGGCCGGCGGTATCGACAATCTTCTGTTTCCCCGTGTAGAAAGGATGGCAGGCAGAGCAAACTTCCACATGCAAATCTTTTCCCATGGTGGAACTGGTCTTAAACGCGTTGCCGCAACTGCAAGTCACGTTGATTTCTTTGTAATCGGGATGGATGCCGGTTTTCATAGCAGGAGACCTTTCTGAATATACGTTACGGCGGATGTGGTCGTAACTAAGCCCATTATTATCGCGCAGGACAGGTTTTTTCTCAAGCAGCGTAAGATTTTCGATTCGAGGCATCGCCAGAAGGCGCGTGGATATTGGATCGCACGACATACCCTGCCAGAAGCCAAGCTGGACTTGGCTTCCAAAGCAGTGACTATTTAATCATAGGACTGTAGGGCGGAAAAGCGTAGCGCCTTCCGCCGTATGCAACGGGTCAATCTCTACCCGCGGAATTCGATAGCGACAGTAGGCGAACATAACAACACCCATACGGCGGAAGGCGCTACGCTTTTCCGCCCTACGGACTGACTACTCGTAGAGAAACGGCCCGTCAAAATGCTCAGTGTAGAGCGTATGGGTCGCGAGTGACCGCCCATTCCACAGGTGAAGCATCAGGCCGGCCGGCTCGAACGTGAATGCGGCGGGTGCGTCGATTGCCATATCGAAATGGATTTGATGGGCGGCGCTCGGACAAGTGAGCGCGAGGGTTCCGGCAAACTTGGCTTGAATCGCGCGATGTACGTGGCCGCAGACGATGCGTTCCACTTGTGGATGGCGCGCGATGATCTGGGCAAATGGCGTCGGGTTCAGCAGGCCGAAGTTATCCATGTGAGTGATCCCCGTTGCGAACGGCGGATGATGCATGAAGATCAACGTCGGCTGTTTTGGCGCTTCGTCCAGCGTTGCTTCCAGCCAGGCAAGGCGCTTAGAGCACATCTCACCTTCGGTTTTGTGAGGAATCACCGTATCCAGGCCGATCAGCCGTAGCGGAAAATCGTTGACGGCGAAATGCAAAAAACCCTGCTTAGGAAGATAGTGGTGATCGTCGAATTCACAGCTGCATGGTTTCGCGATCGTCGTGATTTCCCGGTATCACATAAACGGGCATGGCCAGCGGCTTGATGATACTGCGTAGCAATTTATATTCCTCCGCCGCACCGTTTTCCACTAAATCGCCGGTGATCAATACCACATCCGGTTTGGGTTTCATGGCTGACAACTTCGCCACAGCCTTTTCTAAATAACCAGCCGTGTCGACTCGCCCCTGCAGTAACTCGCCGCGGGGTGTGACGTGAAGATCGGTGATTTGCGCGATGAGCATGACACGATTTTACGCCGACGTAGGCGTACAATCCATTAAGGAAGCTCTGATTTATTCCGATTTCGTCGCAATCCTGCGTTGCTCAGGAAAAATGGTTCCTTACATATCACCCATATGCCGCGTCACCATTTTTCCTTCGCGCCTTGTCTTGCTTGGAACTCGAAATAAATCAGAGCTTCCTTAATCGAATGAGCTCGACCTAACGTGAACGATCCGACACAAAAATCCTTCAAAGGCCGTGGCGCCGTAAGCCGACCCGGAGCGCGCTTCGATGCTTGGACCCGCGAAGCGGACGGCGATCATCTCGACCATGCGTTGCTAACCGAAGAAGCCGCGCCACTGAAAACCGAAGTCCGAGTCGATCCGGCGCGAACTATCATCAGCTATAACGAATCGCCCGATATTCCTTTCGATCGTTCCATCAATCCCTATAAAGGCTGCGAGCACGGCTGCATTTATTGCTATGCCCGCCCCGCCCACGCCTACCTTGGGTTATCGCCCGGTCTGGATTTCGAAACGAAGTTGTTCTATAAGGATAACGCAGCGGAGTTGCTCACCAAGGAACTCCGCAAGCCCAGGTATCGGCCGCAAGTCATCGCGCTCGGCGCCAACACGGATCCCTATCAACCCATCGAAAAGAAACTGGGCGTCACACGGTCGATATTGAGGGTGCTGAACGAGTTTAACCATCCGGTTTCCATCGTCACCAAGTCGGCGCTGGTCGAACGGGACATCGACATCTTGAGCGCGATGGCCAAGCGTAATTTGGCGCGCGTATTTGTCTCGATTACCACGCTGGACCACGACATCTCCCGTCACCTCGAACCCCGCACCAGCGCGCCGATGCGACGCATGGAAGCGGTCCGCGCCTTGAGCGCCGCAGGCATTCCAACCGGCGTCATCGTCGCACCCGTGATCCCGGCGCTGACGGACAAGGATATGGAAACGGTTCTTGAGCAGGCAAAAGAAAACGGCGCCGAATCGGCGGCCTACATTCTGGTTCGCCTACCGTTCGAAGTGAAAACGCTATTCGCGGAATGGCTGGAGCAGCATTTTCCGCAACGGGCCAAACACGTCATGAGCATCATCCGCCAAATGCGCGGCGGCAAGGACAACGATCCGAATTTCGGCAGCCGCATGCGCGGCGAGGGTGAGTTTGCGAACCTATTGAAGAGACGCTTCGATATCGCCAGCCAGCGGCTGGGGCTCAATCAAGAACGGCGAGCGCTGGACAACTCTCAATTTAAAGCACCGACCGCTGCGACCGGCCAACTATCCTTGTTCTAGGGAAGCTCTGATTTATTTCGAGTTCTAAGCAAGACAAGGCGCGAAGGAAAAATGGTGACGCCGCATTTGGAGGATATGTAGCGAGAATCAGCCGATATTTATCTTGCAAAAAAAATCGAAGAAAAGACATTGTTTGAGCACCACCGTGAATCATGCGCACCGCGATCGTGCATTCGCTTCATGATTCGAGGCGAGCCCGTGCTAAAGTGAGGCCCCAAGACGACCAGCCCATTCCCGCTTGATTTTTCATTTCATCGAATTCAAAACGCCGTTGCAGCGAAATAATTCATGGTGACGGGAAGCGCTTTGGCGGGCTTGTTTCTCTCAAGCTTCCTCGCTGGTTCGGTCTTACCCATCAGCTCCGAAGTCGTATTGTTCGGGGTATTGAAGTACAACGCCGCGTTGTTTTGGCCGGCGCTAGTCACGGCAACAATCGGCAATACCTTGGGCGGGGTAACCTCTTACGCAATCGGCCGTTTCCTGCCCGAGGGTAAAGCCCTACCGGCACGAACTTTGATTCAGCGCGTCAAGCGCTACGGCAGCCCCGTCCTGTTATTGGCTTGGTTGCCATGGATCGGCGATCCGCTTTGCGTGGCGGCGGGCTGGCTGCGGTTTAATGTCTGGCAATGCATCGTCTTCATGGCGATCGGAAAATTTGTGCGTTACTGGGTCATTGCCGTGGCCACGCTTCAACCTCTCACCGAGTAAAGGGCGAGATTGCTTCGCAGAGTTCACCCTCAAGCGTAGCGAAGGGCTCGCAATGACAACAGTTAAAGTTTCTAGGCGATGGCTTAGGGCCAGTTGCGGGTTGAGGGATTTCTCGGTAAATTTCGCACTGGATCACACTTAATTAATAAGCGTTAAATGGAGGAGAAGATGTCAGCGAATGAGAAATCTTTATACGAAAGGCTAGGCGGCGTATACGCCATCGCCACAGTGATCGACGATTTCATCGATCGGGTAATGACGGACCCGCGCTTGAACAAAAATCCGCTGGTCGATCACGCCCATCACAAAGTCCCACCGGCCGGATTCAAGTATCTGGTCACCGAGATGGTGTGCTGGGCTACGGGCGGGCCGCAACAATACACCGGCCGCAACATGAAGGACTCCCACGCTCACCTTAAAATCACGCAAGACGAATGGGATGCGTTCCTCGACGATTTTGGCCAAACCGCGAAAAAGTTCGGCATTCCCGCGCAAGAAGTCGGTGAACTCGCAGCCATTGTCGATAGCACCCGCACGGACATCGTCACCGGATAATTCTTGTAGTGGATCAAGGCGCTCAGCGCCGGATCCACTAATCCCACTGTCATCCTGAACGAACTGAAGGATCTGCTTTCCTGCAATTGATTAACCGCCTATCGGTGGATCCGCTGCGCTTGATCCACATCATTTTAAAAACGACATCGCCAGAAACCGCACCCAGCCTTGTTCTTGGCAATGCCTACCCTGACAGCAAGCCTGCGCGCGGCTCCTGGCGTGGCGCCACGGTAAGCGACGCCGGGTAATCTGGCTTAAGCCAACTAATGAATCTCCTCTAGAACCCCATCGCCGAAAATCAAACCACAGTGCAGTGATTTGTCAGGATAGATGTTCGCCATGGCGTGCCGATAGCGCAGCAGTTGCATTCGATAATCGGCCATGAATTCGGATGCGCGAGCCGCCTTGCTCGCCGCGCTTTTATAATCCAATATCCAGACATTGTCGTCAAACTCGACGATGCGGTCGACGCGCAGCAACTCACCTTCGCTATCGATTAATGCTACCTCATTGCGTGCGCTAAGAAAGAAACGCGCGTCAAAAAATCTTTGCAGGTGAGGTGCACGCAGAATAGCTTGTGCATGATGTAACAACACTGCTCGCGTGCCCTCGTCTTCATTCCACAACAACTGCATGGCCTTAGTTTCCGAGACCTCGCCACCTCGCGCCGCTTCCAGCAAGGCGTGGAGCTTGATGCCGTATTCGCGATGCCGGTCAGGCGTGGATAACTTCCGCTCACCGTAGGGCAAAGGCCGGGTGTACCAATCGGGCAATTCAATTGTAGGTCGAACCACTCCCTGGTCCGCAACGTCTACCAGCGCTGAGGTCGGCGACATCGCCCTCGCCAATTCGCTCTGCGACATCGCACTCGACAGTGCCTCATACCAACTTCCCGCGGCGGAACCTACTTGGTTACCGCTGACGATTAGATACTGCTTCGCCCGCGTCATCGCGACGTAGAGCAGATTCGCGTCCTCTTGCTCGCGTATGCTCGCTTCTTCCGCAAGGTAGGTTTCACGCGCCACGCCACGTTCGCTTTTCGTGGTGAGAAAACTGAAATGCTGCGGCCGCTCCATGCCCGTAGGCCATGTCACTAGTACGTCATAGGAATCCGTCGGCTTCGGCCGGGACGTCGCATCGATGATCCAGACGATCGGCGCTTCCAACCCTTTCGCCCCATGAATCGTAAGGATGCGCACCGCGTTGCCTACCTCGGCCAGCGTGCCTTCGTCCGGCGCTTCGATATCGCGCGCATGTTGTAACGCCTTCAAGTCTTCAAGAAAACGACTTAGGCTCGGATAGCGTCCGCTGTCTAGCGTGAGGCTGAGTTCCATAAACGCAAGCAAATTCGCTTGGACTAACTGCGCCATGGCCTGAGGCACAGCGAGGCCGTAACGCCGCTCCAGATCCGATTCGAAGTAAATGCGATCGAGCAGATCGTGCACCGGCAAATGCGGCGCTCGGTCCAACCAGCGCGCGAGATACCCGTGAGCTCGGGTGAGCGCGGACGATGCCGTGGCGGCGATGGCCGTGAGCCGCCGCCACCAATCGGCGCCGGGCGCTTGGGCCAGTGCAATCAAATCATCGTCGGTGCAATCGAAGATCGGCGCCCGCAGTGCATGAACCAAGCTCAGATCGTCGCTGGGCCGCAATAAGAATTGCAACAAGGCCATCAAGTCCTGCGCTTCCAAACTATTCAATAAACCGCCTTGGCGCGCGCTGACGTACGGAATACCCGCGGCGCGCAGGGCAAATTCGTAGCGGTGCAATTGTGTGCGGCTGCGCGTTAAGATCATCACGTCGCGATATTCCGCCGGCCGGCGCTTGCCGTCCTCCTGAACTTGCCAGGTCGCGATCATGAATTGAATACCGCGTGCCAGCTCGCCAGCCTCCAAGACACGCCGGACATCAGCCTCGCTCAGTTGCGGCAGCGCGAGTAAATCGCGTAATCCGTCCCCAGGCGAAGACGACTGTGCGCCGCCGTCGGCCACAGCCGGCAGCAGCAGCAGATGCACCGCGCTCGGCAACTTTTCGTCGTACGCTCGATGGGGTGTAAACCCGCTCAACTGTTTCGCGCGTGCGAAAACGTTGTTCACCGCATCCAATACGGCGGCGCCGCTGCGGCGCGACACATTCTGTTGCAAGATGATCGCGTCATACTCACGCGTTAAAAACTCCGCCGCGTGGCGAAATAAACGCGCATCGGCGCGACGGAAATGAAAGATCGACTGCTTCGGATCACCGACTAAAAACACCGTCGGCCTGAGATCCGCATCGGATGAGGCTTGCAGCCACGCCTGCAACGTCATCCACTGCAGCGGATTGGTGTCTTGAAACTCGTCGAGCAAAATATGCCGATAGCGCGCATCGAGTTTATATTGCATGTACTCGGCATAATCCGAATGCCGCAGCAAGGTGTACGCCGCATACTCCACGTCGGTAAAATCGAATAGTCCGCGCTCGGTCTTCAGTTGTTGGTAGTGTTGCAGCAAGCCATGGCCGGCAGTAAATGCCGATCGATGCGAACGCAGCATGCGTTGTTCGGTCAAGTTATGATGTGCACTCAACATTTTCTCGCTCACGATCGCAAGCGCTTGGGCTGCGCGTTCGCCGCTTTTGATACAAAACTTTTGCAACGCAGCGCGCAGTGTATGTGCCTGGGTGAAAATCAAGTCCATCATCGCCGAGAATCTTTCCCCAGGCATGACATTGGCACACACAAGGTTGAGTTCAGCAACCAGCTTTTGCTGGGATTTTCCACCCGCTTCCAACGCGGTAACTAGATTAGTCAAAGCGTCATCGAATCCCACATCAGCATAGAGAGCGGCGGCATGATCCTCGCCGAGATTGACATTAGTCTGAGACGCGAGTTGTTCTAAGGCAAATTCCACCGGATCCGTTTGCCCAGCGGTATAACGCCACCACTCGGCACGCTTGGCGAGAAAGTTAGCGAGCAGCTTGCGGGTGTTGCTTAACCCATGTTGGCGGAACAGATCATCCAACGCCGCTTGCTGCAAACTCGTTTCCGACTCGGCTAGAGACAGTGCATAGCGTTGCCAGGCCTCTTGCTCCAGTGCCTGTACCGCCTCGGTCAACGCAAAGCCCTTGGCAACCCCAGCCTGCAACGGCGCTCGCTGCACTAGATCCGCGAACCAACCGTGAAAGGTGTTGATTTTGATTCCCGGTCGGGCGGCCAAGACTTTTTCGAATAGGCCGCGCGCCTGCGGCAGCAATGCATCAGCGCCGTTCACGCCACGCTCAACCAGGAAATTCTTCACCCATTCATCGTCGGGGTGAGTCGCCAAATCTTGCAACCACGCGTTCAGCCGTTCCTGGACTTCCCGCGCGCCTTTGCGCGTGAAGGTAATGGCGAGTATCTCGCTTGGGTCCACGCCGGCCAGCAGCAGCCGCACGATCCGGGACACCAATAGCCAAGTCTTGCCGGAGCCGGCACAGGCTTCGACTACAACACTAAAGTCAGGGTCGAGTGCGTCTAACAGCGATGCTTGCTCAACTGCCATCGCCATCGTCCCAAAATCGCTTGCGGCACACGCCATGGGCTTCGCAGTAGTTGCAGACGGTGTCGACTCCCTGCGCAGGTAAACCCTTACCCGCCGCGATGTCGCTCAAGGTTTGCTGTAACCGTTGCCGGTGATCCGCGGCAATTGAGCCCGCATCGCCAGACATGGCATACGCAGCAATCGGATCGTTGTCTACGCCGACATAGGCGAGCTCGCTCGGAGCGGGGTCAGCGATGATGCCGTAAAAAGGCAACTGGCCGTCTTCATCGGGATTAGCGGCGCGCTTCTTCAAACCATCGCGGCTACCGGTCTTGTAATCCAGCACGGCGAAATATACTTCGTTTGATTCGTCGCGCCGCATGTCGATGCGGTCGACACGGCCACGTAACCGCACGGTCTTGCCCGATGCAAGTTCGAGTGGAGTTTCGCATGTCACCTCGCTCGCCTGCCATCGCCAGCCTTGATGCTCGCGCTCGCGTTGCCACGCTAGATATGCCGGAATGAGCTGTTGCCATCGCAAATGCCATGCCCGCGCAGAATAATCACTCTGCGGTGCAGTTAGGAAAATCCTTTCGCTGATCTGATGCAGCGCTGTGAGGAGGACTGCGTCATCGGCTATGGAAACAACGGGAAAACGTTGATGGAATTCGGCCAAGATGCGATGCACCAATTCGCCATAGTCTTTCTTCTCCATCGCCTCCAACACGTCGTCTTCCTCGCGTAGCGCCAGCATGCGCCGCACGAAAAATTGATAAGAGCAGGCAATAAGGCTGCCGTAGTCGTAAGCCGATAGCGTGTCGGGGACGAGGACCGGCGCGCTGGGGCGGGGCATCGCCGCCACACCGATCCGCTCCCCTGCGTTGAATGTGGCTGGCAACGCATCGAGCAAGGACGCTAGTTGACTGTCCGCTAAGTCTGCGCCGTAGGCTACGCCATGGAATGCAATTAACCGCGCCCAATAGGCCGATGGCGAGTTAGGCTCATTGCCCTTGGCCGCTCGCCAGGTGATCAGTGCCGCGTCTGAATGGGCGAGAACATGCATGAGCCGCCGCCGCTCCAGATCGTGCTGTGCCTTGCGGCTCGGCAACCCAAGTTGACGCAGCACCGCATCGTTGAACAAGCCGTTATTGACCGGCGATGGTAGATGATCCGCATCCGCTCCGAGCAGGATCACGCCGTCGAAGGTACGGCCATCGGTGAGCCCAAGGTGAGTCAGCACCACGGGACTTTCTATCGCCGCATCGCGAAAGTTGGCGTCCTCCAATTGACGATCGAACCAACGCCGCCATTCGCTCAAGCTGTAGTTTTCATTCTCCCCTTCTAGCTCGATAGCAAGGCTTTGCAATAAGTGCAATAAATCGATGCCGGCGGCATCCAGGCGTAAAGTGGAGGCTGCGCCCAGTTGCTGCAAACTGTCGAGCAGGGCGCGCAACCAACCGGATAACGGACGCGGCTTACGGCCAAAACGCTGGGCACTTGCGAACAGAGAAGTGGCGAGCTGGGATGCCGTGGGCGATAAGTCCGAACGTTCGAAAATAGTACGTAGCTTATGCAGTCCATCGATATAGTTCGCGCCGATCAACAGCGTTTCCAACCGCGCGACGACGATGCGTCGCTCTCCTTCGTCGAGATCGCCGAGGATGAATGGTGAATGCAGAAAATCGAGCACGTCGCGGAAGTAAAAGTCACCGGCGATCACATCGAGCCAGCGCATGGCCACACTGCTCGCCGTGGTGGTGGACAGGGTCCAGCCGCTTTCGTCGGCGATGAGAATTTGCGCGCGTTCCAGGCGCGCGCGGGCACGCCGCGCCGTCAAACGGTCTTGCGCGATGATGGCGATCGAGTTCTTGCCTTCGTGTAGCCAGCGGCGAACGGTGAGTTCAACGGCGGTTGCTTCCTGCTCCAAACTTTTCGCGGCGAACATGCGCAGCGATGGCGCTGGACTGGCATGATGGGTCTGAGCGAAAGCCCTTGCCCGCATCATTAACGCCGGCGACTCTTCGTCGTCGTCCCAAGCGCTATGCAGTAAGGCAAACAGCGGCGAATGGGCCATGCTCGCGACGTCGTCCGCACTTATCAAATGCACCGGTTGGTGCTGCGCATAACGCTGAAAAAATTGCTCTTCCGCCGCGGTGATATCCGCCAAACCCACGACGTAAAGCGGGGCAACAGCACCGGCGGCGAGCTCCGTAAGGCGCAATCGGTAAGCGCCGTGGCGGTCGATCTCGGCGCCATCGCCTTGTAGCGCGCGCCACAGTTCATGCACGAGCCGCGCTTCGAATTGGATCGCGTGGTTCTCCGTTGCACGCAGGGCTTGCCGCACCACCCGTTGAAAGTCGTCCGCGTCCTCCGGCAACGCCACGCCATGACGCGCACAGCCATCGATAAGCGCGAGGATCTCCGCCGCCACTTGCCACAGATCGAGGTCGGGAAACCAGTCAGCACGACGCAGCGCGCCATAGACCCATGCTAAGCGGCGACTCTCCGGCGCCGCGGTTTTGTGCAGGGAGATGGACTCCGCCCAAAGCGTCAATGTGGTGATGGTCGGAAGCAGCAGCGCGGCGCGGTTGGCTGTGCGCTGCAATGCCTGTTGTAACGGCTGCACGACGTAGAGGCTAGGAACAATGACGACGGCGCCGGACAAATCCGGCGCGCGCTCGCGCGCAAGAATCGCCGCGGATGCGGCTTGTAAAAGATTCGAGCCCGGCGCAACGCTGGAGGTTAGGCCGGGCTCGATGGACATCTTATGAAATTACGTGTTGCGCTATTTCTCGAGCAAATGGGCCTTTTCTTTGACCTTCGCCCATTCGTCCGCATCGGCGGGTGCATCTTTGCGCTCGATAATGGGCTTCCATACGCGCGATAATTCGGCATTCAATTCAATGTAGTGGCGCTGGTTCTCCGGCACGTCGTCTTCCGCAAAAATCGCTTCTACCGGACACTCGGCGACGCACAGCGTGCAGTCGATACACTCATCCGGTTCTATCACTAGAAAATTAGGGCCTTCGCGAAAACAGTCGACGGGACATACATCCACGCAATCGGTGTATTTACATTTGATGCAAGTTTCAGTTACGACGTATGTCATGGGTGGTCGCACGCATATTTGTGAAAGCGAAATTGTATCAAAAACGTAGGTGGCGAGGATAAGACTTCCTTTTGCCAGACTCTAGGATTTCTGCTGAGCCGCGCGTATGCGCTCGACGGTCGCGTGACAAATTGCAGCAAATTCGCGCGCAACGGCAGCGGCGCCGAATTTCTCTCTGACGTACTGGCTACCCGCTAAACCCAAGGCCGCGCTCTGCGCCGGCTCAGTTAGCAGTTTTGATCGTCTGCTGCGCGAAATCTTCCGGTGTGTCGGCGATGAGTATGTGTTTATCGTGTTGCAGCGGCAAACCTTCGGCGCCGATGGTGGTGGAGACAACCGGTGTTTCCAGCGCTAGGGATTCGAATATCTTCATGCGCGTTCCACCGCCCACCAGCAACGGCACGACCGATGCCGTTGCGCCTTGCACATGGGGCCGCACATCGGGCACCCGGCCCACCAATTCAACGCCAGGGCGGCCCTTGATGCCGGCAACTAAATCAGGCCGTGGATTGCGCCCAACCACCTTGAGTTTAACGTTCGGCGCCGTGCGCAGCTACGATGGGCAACACCGAATCGATAAACCAGCGCAGTCCGTCGATGTTCGGCGTCCAGTCGAGGGAACCGGTAAAGACCAACGTGTTCGCGGCTCGCACCACGTCGGGTCTAGGCTGGAAATAGTCGGTATCGACGGCTGTTGGAATCGCCAGCACCTGTTGCAGGCCATAGTCCGCACGCATCTTTTCCGCATCTGCGTCCGACACAGCGATAACCGCATCGAATCGACGGCAGGCATCGCGTTCGAAATTGAACATGCGGCGCCATTGCTTTTCGTAGTACATGCGAATGATGGGATTAGTTTGCTGCTGATACAGGCGCTGCCAGATCACCGCCTCGACGTTATGTTGAAACAAAATAGTCGGAATTCGAACCTGACCCGGCATGTTGACCGCGGCGTGAACGAAATCGCAGACGAGATAATCGAGGTCGGGTCGAGCGAGTTCTTCCTGCAATTTTTGTGCGATTTCGCCAGAGCGTAACTTCGCTACCGAATAAGGTAGCGACGAAAATAGGTTTCCCGCAAGCTCCAGAAAAAACGCGGCCTGGCCGCGTTCGGTTTCGCGATGGTTTACCGCGACCGCCCGCGAGCAATATTCATTCGACGCGCTTTAGCGGCTCTTCTCCGGGAATTAACCCATCGAAACCGAGGTAGGTCACCTCGTCCTGCTTATAGAGTTCTTTCAGAATGTTGTAGGTGCGAATTTTTCCACCCCGGTTCATCGGGTGCAGAAAATTCGTCGTCAACCAAACGGACTTCATCGCCCGCGCCGTTCGGCCACAACCGCGCTTACCAACAAATGCCTTCGTAATTTGCGACGGGGCGGACGGTTCTTGCGATGCGCACCAAATCGAGAATGTGTTTGTCGGAAGGAATTTTGTCGATCCACTCGACGAACTCCGGCGATTTATTGCCGATAATAATCAACTCGCCGTGATCGACCGCAGCCTGGATGTTATCGACCATCAATCGCGAAATATGCGGAATATGATTGAGAATGTAATCGCGATTAGCGCCGGTCAGGGCGGCGAGAGAAACATTCTTGTCGTACAAACGCAAATCGGCGCCCTTCCCTATCATGCGCTCGATCAGTTCGACCACCGGGCTCTCGCGCAAATCGTCAGTGCCTTCCTTGAAAGAAAATCCGAGCACGGAAATTTTCTTCACGTTTCGATCGGCGATCAACTTAAACGCTCGATCCACTTGCAACTCGTTGCTCGGCAACACGCTGGCAAGCAGCGGCAAATCGAGATCCAGCGCCTTCGCTTTGTAAGATAGCGCCCGCAAATCCTTCGGCAAACACGAACCGCCAAATGCGAAACCCGGCTTGAGGTAATAGGGCGAAAGGTTAAGCTTGGTGTCTTGACAGAAAATGCCCATTACTTCGTGGCTGTCGATCGCCAACGGTTTGCAGATATTTCCGATTTCATTGGCGAAAGCTACTTTGACCGCATGCCAAACGTTATCGACATATTTGACCATTTCCGCCGTTTCAACCGAGGTGCGTATCAGCGGCGCTTGCAGATGAGCATACAACGCCGCGAGCACGTCACCGCTACGGCTATCGATTTCGCCGATAACGGTTTTGGGTGGGTTGCGATAATCGTAGACCGCCGTGCCTTCGCGCAGGAATTCGGGGTTATTGCAAATACCGAAATCGACGCCGGCTTTTTTGCCGCTGGATTCTTCCAACATCGGAATGATGATGTTACGCATCGTGCCCGGCAAAATCGTGCTGCGGATGGTGACATTGTGCCAACTCGATTTATTGCGCAGCGCGCGGCCGATTTCTTCGCAACAATTGCGAATGTAGCGCAAATCGAGGCTGCCATTGCGCTCGCTCGGCGTGCCGACGCACACGATCGACAATTCCGTGTCCGCAATCGCCTCCGCAACGTTGGTTGTCGCCCATAGGCGTTTTTCCGCGACGGCTTTGGCGATGATCTCGCCGATGTCTTTCTCGATAATCGGCGTGACGCCGTCGTTGATCAATTTGACTTTGGTGGCGTTGGGATCGACGCCGATAACCGTATGACCGTCGGCCGCCAAACAGCCGGCGGAGACCGCGCCGACATAACCTAAACCGAAAATGCTAATTTTCATCGATGCGCCTTAGGGTGCTTAACATTGTTCAATGATGGAACGGAAGAAATATGGGTAGGAGGTAGCGATATGGAACCTCCCCTAAAAACAGAGTTCAGTGTAGACGCCAGTCAACTGATTCGCAAGGATAACACTGAATCAGCAGATTGCCCTACCGGCTAACCCAATCCCACGTCTGCGTCGCCCGATCGAGCACTCGCGGTAGGTCCTCTTCGAGCATATAGCCTGCCTCGATCAGCGACTTGGCGGCGCCTTTGGCTTTCTCTAAGTAATCGGTTTTCCCTTGGTAAAGCGCGCTCAACGCGGGGCGCGAGTCGGCCTCGTTGCGCTGTTTCGCTAGCGGTAGCCAAGTACCGAAAAAATCGCGCAACTCATCCTTCGCGCCCGGCAAACCTGCGCGCAAACTCCACGGCGTATACATCCCCAGAGGAACCGCAATCTCGAGGTTGCGGATGCCGCCCAGTTCGTTGCCGAACTCGTCGACCTGCGGAATTAATGTGACATAGGGCTTGCCGAGTTTAGGCGGCTCTTGATCGATAATGCCCTGCTTCCAACGTGGCCCAAAATCCATGCGTTGCGGGACATGGGCCACCCGTGCGGCGCTCAGGCCAGGCATGGCTGGAAAGCGCATGGATATTGGCTCTACCAGCATACCTGCCGAAACGCGAGGATAGGCGCTGATCGGCGGCTCGTCGCTTTTTGCCACCCAATCTGCCAGCCGAGGCAACAAAGCGCGCAGATTCACCAGAAAGTCCAGCGGATTGCCGAGATACGCGTCGCTGCCGGGCAATTGTTCTCGCGGTGCGAACGGCACGACAAAATGTTGCCCGCTGGCCAAGTGATAAATCCGCTCATTCGCGAGCGGCTCGACATCTTTTTTTCCGTCGATCGTGGTGTGAATCAGCGAGGCCCCACGGCCCCAATATTCGTAACCCGTGTTGGTGTAGAAAATTTTCGGCAGGTAGGTTTTCGGCAGCAATCCTGCGGTGATTCCGGTTTCGGGATCGGTCTGCGATGCGCCGGTAAAGGGAAACAAATCCGTCGGATAATTAAATGTGGAAAAGCGATGGCCATCGCGCGAAGGCTGGGCGAAGCGATGGTTAAAACTACCCCGTCCTCCGCCGGCCGTGTGGATAAACATGCCGTCGAACACCTGTCGATCGCGTTCGTTTTTGTTAAAGCCTTCATAGAGAAAATGACGCAAAAAGCGGCCGGTCTGCGAAACGCCGAACGCCAATCCATGCTTCACCTTGAATGGACTGGATGGCTCGTATTTGGCATAACTCATAAAATCCCGCACGGCGGCGAAGCCCATGCCTACCACGCGCGGATCCTGGGAGCGATAGACTACCTCGTAGATTTTTCCTGCAATAAAACCGCCTTCTTTGCTGATAAAGTCGGCGCCATCCACAGCACTAGAGCCGTTCATAAACCACCATTTATCGCGCGGGACCAGCATGCGCGGCCCATCGCGGGTATCGCGCTCGGTGAGCGAGTTGCCGGGATCGTCTGGATCGATGGCGACATAAGGGTAATGATTGCGATGGGACAGCGAGATGAAAGTATCGTCTTGCTCCATCACCCGATCGGATCGCACCCAGCCCTTGATCGGCTCGCCTTTATCCTTGGCGATCGGTACGGAAAGCCGCAACACCTTCGGCGCCGGCGGCACATCCCATTGCCAGCCGACCCACATCAAGGTATAGCCGCGCCGCATCAGAAAACCGTCGCCGAAGTCGTTGTTGCGTAACGGATCGTTAGTATGGGTTCCCGCGTTGAAATAAGGCAGCATGGCCTTGCCGCCGCGGTTACTGACTTCCAGTACGCCTATGCCGGACGCCTTGGTTGCGTCCGTTGGCTGCAGCACCATGAAGTTTGCCTGGGCATAGACCAAGCCCTCCATGTTGTGAGGCGCCTTGTCGAGGTCGACGATTCTAGCGTTCGCCGCGAGGGCGGGATCGAGCGCGAAGGTGACGACGCCCTCGATTTTTTCATAGGCGCCGGCGCTACCAAACGTCTTGCCTTGTAATACCGGCGTGCGCGATTCGATTTTGATGTCGACGACGGCGGCGTGGTTCGTTAGCGCGGCAGTGCCCAAACAGATGGCTACAAACAACCGGCTAGCCGCACGCCAGAACGCGTTTCGATTGTCAGATTGATAGGGGTTCATTTTGGTAGAATAGGGTTTAGAACACGCATGATATATGCGATTTGTCATTCCCGCGCAGGCGGGAATCCATTAGGCCGTGAAATTAGATTCCCGCCTGCGCGGGAATGACACGAAACTAGGCCAACTGTGATGACGTTGCGCCGTCTCATCGAATGCACAAGGAGACCATTATGATCGGCAACAAAATTGAAACCAACATCGCAGGCGGACTGGATTTTCCGTTGCCGCGCATGGTCGAGGTGAGGCAGAAATTCAAGACGGAAAAATTGGCCAGCGTCACCGCCGCCATCAACGACGAATTCAAACGCCCGGAGATACGCGCCAAGATCAAACCCGGCATGAGCGTCGCCGTGGGCTGCGGTTCCCGCGGCATTAACAATGTCGCCGAAGCGGCAAAAGCGACGGTCGATAATTTAAAGGCCCTGGGTGCCAAGCCCTTTATTTTCCCTGCCATGGGCAGCCACGGCGGCGGCACGGCGGAAGCCCAACGCGAAGTCCTGGAAGGATACGGCATCTCTGCCGAGTATTGCGGCTGTGAAATCCGTTCATCGATGGATGTGATCGAAGTCGGTAAACACCCGAGCGGCATCCCGATCTACCAAGACAAGCTCGCCAGCGAAGCCGACGGCATCGTATTGGTATGTCGCGTTAAGCCGCACACCAATTTCCGCGCGGCGATCGAATCGGGCATCGTCAAAATGATGACCATCGGTATGGGCAAGATCATCGGCGCCACCAGCCTGCACACGCAAGGCATGGACGTGTTCGGCACGCTGTTGCCTGAAGCGGCGGAAATGATCATGGCGAAAGGTAAATTCCTGTTCGGTATGGCGATGGTGGAAAATCCCCACGACGAAACGGCGATCATCGAAGCGGTTCCCAGCGCCACCCTGTTCGATCGCGAAGCGGCATTGCAAGCGAAAGCCAAGGAATTCATGCCGCGCATCAAGTTCGACGACGTCGACGTGTTGATCGTCGAACGCATCGGCAAAAACATTTCGGGTTCCGGCATGGACCCCAACATCACCGGCCGCAATTGCCGCGGCACGGAATGGAATATGAAGCCGAACGTCAAAAAGATCGCGGTGTTGGGCCTTACGCCGGAAACCCACGGCAACGCCACCGGCCTAGGCGGTGCGGACGTGATCACCATGCAGCTCTACAAGGAAATGGATATTTTCCTGACCTACGCCAATGTCATCACCTCGACCTATTTAGACGGCGCGGCGATTCCCATCATCATGAACACCGAGCACGATGCCATCGCGCTTGCCATTAAGAGTGTGGTTCGGGTTAAGTTCGAGGACCTCAAAATCGTGCGCATCACCGATACGCTGCACTTGAGTCATATCCAAATTTCGGAAGCGCTGTACGCCAACGCAAAAATGCGAACCAACGATTTTGAGATTCTCGGTCAGTTGGAACCGCTGCAATTCGACGGGCTGGGTCGTCTCGCGCCATTGGTGGCAGGCGAGTACGCACCTAAGGCTGTCGCTTAAGCGAAATCTATCTCAAGGAAACGTAATGGCAAAAGCAGTCTGGAACGGCGTCACCCTCGCCGAAAGCGACACTTTCGAACTAGTCGAGGGTAACGTCTATTTTCCCACGTCCACGATCAAACGCGAATATTTCAAAGACAGCGGCACCCATTCCACGTGTCCGTGGAAAGGCGTCGCGAGCTACTATAGCGTCGAGGTCAACGGGCAAACCAATCCGGACGCGGCGTGGTATTACCCCACGCCGAAAGACGCCGCGAAACAAATCAAGGATCATGTGGCGTTTTGGAAAGGTGTAAGCGTCGAACGCTAAGCGCGTCATGCGAAAGACGAATAGCCACCGTCCACCGGAATCGCCGCGCCGGTAATAAAATCCGACGCGCTGCTCGCAAGAAACACCGCGACGCCGGCGTGATCTTCAGGTTTACCCCAGCGCCCCGCGGGCGTGCGCATCAGCGCACGTTCGTGCAGTCCTTCCACATCCTTGCGCGCCTGGATCGTTAAGTCCGTATCGATCCATCCCGGCAAAACCGCGTTTACCTGAATGTTGTCTTTGGCCCACGCACACGCAAGCGCCTTGGTGAGTTGAACGATGCCGCCTTTGCTCGCGCTATAGGGTGCGGCGAATGGCGCGCCGAATATCGACGTCATGGAACCGATGTTGATAATTTTCCCACCTCCGTTTCGCAACATTTCCGGATAGACCGCTTGGCTTAACACGAACGCGCTCGACAAGTTGGTGTCGATGACCGACTTCCATTCATCGAGACTGTATTGTTGCGGTTGTTTGCGGATGTTCATGCCGGCGTTGTTGATCAGAATGTCCACTCTGCCGTGTTGCGCGCTGACGTGCTGGATCAGCAATTTACACGCCGCTTCGTCGGTCACATTAAGGGTCCGCGACGTTGCCGTTGCGCCGAGGGAGCGCAATTTTTCGACCGCTTTCGCATTCTTCTCCCCATCTCGCGCCGCGATCACGATGGTCGCGCCAGCTTCGGCTAGACCGGTCGCCATGCCCAAGCCTATGCCGCCATTACCGCCGGTGATAATCGCCACCTTGCCGCTGAGATCGAAAAGCTTAGTCATGACACACTCCAAATTTGAGAATACCCGTAGTGTAGCCCGGAAGGAGTGTAACGGATTCCGGGAATAAGGTACCCCCGGATTGCATCCGGGCTACATTCGTTAGTCGAGCCAGAAGCCGCATCCGGCTTGGCTCGTGGCTCACCATACTCTGGGAGCCGCACTGGTATTGCTTCCTGGCGCGGTCGACCTTGAGGTATAGTGTGTCAGCGGAAATAACAAGAGGACCTGGAATGACGCTAGCCTATTGGTGCGTGTTGATCGCGGCGCTGTTACCCTACTTTACCGTTGCGGTCGCCAAATGGAATAAAAGTTTTGACAATCGCCATCCACGTGCTTGGCTCGGTCGTCTCGAAGGCTTGCCGGCTCGCGCCCATGCTGCCCATCTTAACGGCTTCGAGGCGTTTCCTTTTTTCGCTGCCGCGGTAATCATCGCCCACCAATTGCACGCCCACCAGGGCTGGCTCAATGCCCTCGCTGCATCGTTTATCCTCGTGCGAATCGGCTATGTCGCTTGTTATCTTATGGATTTGGCGAGGTTGCGCAGCCTGGTTTGGAGTGCGGGGCTCGGCTTGAGCGTCGCGATCTTCTTGCTCGGCGCCTTTTAACGTGCTATCAATAAGTTACAAAGAAGCACCGCATTAAGCGGTCATAAGGAAAAAATAATGGATCTCGAAACGATCTGGTACGAACTCTCTCCCTACGTTTACACCATCAGCGGCTTAACCGCGTTTGCCTCGACCGATGTGCAAATAGGTCAAGTGTCCGGCGCCCTGCTGCTGGGCGCCGCCTTGACGGTCATTCGTTTACGCTGGGTAAATCGCCGCAAGAATTGGAAGTATTGATTTCGGTTACTCACAAAAAATATCTCCTTACATATCATCCATATGCTGCGTCGATATTTTTTGCTTGTTCGCCTTGATCTTACTTAGAATTCGATTATTCAGAGCTTCCTTAGTTTTATTTTCCCTTATCGGACGCCCGCTCGCCACGCGGCTTGGGCGGAATGTCGTCTTTGTTGAACCGATTGGTGTAACGCTGTGGATCGGTAAACCCGCCCGGAATGAGGCCGTAACCTTTCATTTGCCAATACGTTAATGCATAAGGCCCCGACGGTACGACCGTGGCGAAACCGTGGAAATCCTCGGGCACAAAATTCAACGCCGCCGCCGCGCCGCGGCAAATCTCAAAGCGCACGCCTTGCTGCGCCAGACTCGCGGCGCGATCGACGATTTCTTTATACTTCGCGTAGTTGCGCTTCGCGAACACCACCAGTTCCGGCCCATGGGACACGACCACGATTTTCAGCGGCTCGAAATCGTGCGGCCCGAATTCCGCCGTTTGCGCCATCAGCGAATTGATAGCTGATAACACCAACGGCACGCTTTTGGGATTGGGAAAATAAAAGTCGTATACCGCCTTCAGTTGCTTGATGTCGTCGATATCGGCGTAGGGGCTGAATTTCGCCGTGCCGTAGGGCGAAGGAGGTGGATCTTTAGGCGCAGCATTTAGGGCCAGTGATGCGCAACCCAAGATAGCTGCGGTTAAAGCAGCGACGGCAGTCGATTTCATGAAAACTCCAAAACGCGGTTTGTGGTACACGTATCGTGATGAACGCTATTTTGTTATATTGCGCATGTCGCTTGCAAAACACAACCGTCACGAAGTAATACACCAAGCTTTGAGTTATTTTATTCCACCGATTTGAGGAGAAAACATGAAAAAAGTTGCTTACGCCGCGCTTGGCGCCATTATGCTCACCCCTTTAGTGAGCGTTGCTGCACAACCGATGTTAACGGTTGTGGAAATTGTCGAAATCAAAGCCACACCTGCGGATGTTTGGGCTAAAGTCAGTAAATTCGACGGCCTGATCAACTGGTGCCCGCCGTTCGCAAAAAGCGATATCGTGTCCGGCAAGGATGGAATGATCGGTGTAAAACGTTCCCTTACCGTCAAGGATGGCCCAACCTTCACTGAAAATCTGCTGGCGATGGACCCGACCGCCATGACGTTTTCCTACGACGTCGATGAACCCGCTCCGCTGCCGATCATGAATTATTTTTCCTCTATGGGCATCAAGCCGAATGCCAGCGGCGGCACCACCGTTGCCTGGCAAGGCAGTTTTAAGCGCCGCAACAGCGCCGACAGTCCTCCCGAAGGCGAAAGCGACGCCGGTGTCACCAGCTTTATCACCGGTTTATATAAAGCATGCCTCGGCAATCTGAAAACCATTAGCGAGAAATAAACCTGAGCGTTCGTTCGCGCCAATTCGCGCGAACGAACGCTGATGTCGAGGAATCGATCATGAAACACGCGCGGCATTGGATAGGGTGGCTAGGTTTCGTTATTTTTAGTATGGCTTCGGTCGCTGAAGAACAGATACTCATGCCCAGCGTTCCCCTCGGCGAAGAAAAGTGGATGGTCAATCCCACGGTGCCGCCGACCATGCAATTCATGATGATCTACGGCGCGCCGAACAAGCCCGGACCATTTATTTTCCGTGCCAAATTTCCGCCGGGCTATAAATTGCCGCCGCACAAGCACCCCGACGTGCGCACCGTGACCGTGCTCAAAGGCACGTATTATTCCGCCATCGGCGATACGTTCGACGAATCCAAGCTGCAAGCGTTTCCCGCCGGCACGTTCTATTTCACCCCCGCCAACACCGGCCACTTCAGCGCCACCAAAGATGAAGAAGTCATCATCCAAGAAAGCGGCGAAGGGCCGGAGAGCGGGATCAAATACGTCAATCCTAGCGACGATCCGCGCGGGCGTAAGCAAGAATAGACGGCTTGCCTAAATGTCATTCCCGCGAAAGCGGGAATCCAATTACAAAGTAATAGTATGTCGTCCCCGCGAAGGCGGGGACCCAGTGTCGTTGAGCAAAAGACACTGGATTCCCGCTGTAGCCTGCCCTCGAATGCTTTAGTCAGGGGGGCAATGACAAATTAATGCGCGGCGTTCTCTATCACTTCAGTTGATCTATCCCAGCGCGTTCAAGTCCTACGCAAATCACTTTTGCCCCAAATAAAATCCTCGGCCTCGCTCGCAGTATCCAATCTGGATTAACGTAGAAAAGATTCTGTCGCCGCACAGTGACGCGACCTCGCTCCTGATGTGCCCACCATTCATACTCAACAGCGGATGCGCGCCAAATTTCCATGGAGGTCGGAATCACGACTTTCCTGCCCGTGGTTTGACCGCTTTCGCTCAATTTTGCGCCATTGTGAATACCGACAGAGAAACGCGAACACCCTGTCATCGCCTCTTACTTGGGTAGCCATTTCGGCTTCTTTTTTTTCAACGGGCCACTGCCATCGTGGCGACTGAAAGGATCAACCATGAAAACCAAAGTTTTAAAGAGCGCAAGCATACTCACCCCGCTTTGCATCGCCCTGGCGAGTGCAACTATTTCGCCGGCCGCGATCATCAACGACAGCCTGGGCGTTCCCACGGCAAGCGTCGATCTGTTCGTGCTCCAGTGCCCCGCCGGCACTCACCATGTCTCGGGCAACATCACGGACCGAGCGCCGCTTCAAGCGCCGCTGGTAACGTTGAAGATCATCAAGGGGGTGGGCAAGAGCGAAACTACCGATCCAGTGGATGGCGGCGAGTTCCCCAGCCCGACCGTGAACGCCAATCTAGGCGCCGGCACATACTACTTGCTGGTCGAGAAAAGCGGTCCCGGTCCGGAGATCTATCGGGTCTCCGTGACCTGCCGCGACGCGTTCAACAATGTTCTCCCGCCAGTGGCAGGTCCCGCCCCCGACCTGACTAATGCCGCCCGCGTCGCCGCCGCCACGGCCACCGCGCAAAGCATGAGCAACGCCTGCGCATCGCTGCCGTCGTTCTACTGGGAGATCGGCGACCAGGCCGCGCGCATCGCAAGCGGTTCGGTGCGCGCCCCGGTCTACAGCGCGGACACCTTGCTCAATGTGGCGTCCGCTTCGAAGTGGATATACGGCGCCTATGTCGTCGAAAAGCGTTTGGGCGCGCTCACCGCGCAGGACATCAAATTCCTCAACTTCCGAAGCGGCTACAGCAGTTTCGACAACTGCAACAACAACCCCACGGTGGGTTTGTGCCTGGCCAGCGGCAGCAACGGCGAGTACGACGGGGCCACCGACGGCAAGTTCTTCTACAACGGCGGCCACATGCAAAAGCACGCAAGCCTGGAAGGGTTGGACGGCCTGAACAACGCTGGGCTTGCCGCAGAAGTACGCGGCCAGATCGGCGCCGAGATCGCCATGACGTATACGCAGCCGCAGCCAGCCGGCGGCGTGCGCACCAGCGCCCGCCAATACGCGAAGTTCCTGCGCAAGATGCTCACCGGCGACCTGCGCATGGGCCGCGCGCTGGGCACGCATGCGGTGTGCACGAATCCGGCCACGTGCGCGTCGGCCGTGAACACACCGATTCCCGCCGACGAGAAATGGCAATACTCGCTAGGGCATTGGGTGGAGGACGATCCGGCGGTGGGCGATGGCGCGTTCAGCAGCCCGGGTGCTTTCGGCTTCTATCCCTGGATCGACGCGGACAAGACCTATTACGGCATCGTCGCGCGCGCGGCCGTCGGCGGCGCAGCCATCGAGTCGGTGAAGTGCGGGCGGCTAATCCGCAAGGCCTGGATGACGGGCGGCCCCTCCTGAGCTGACCGCTTTTCCCGGTTTTTGCGCCATTAGCAGTGGGAAAGGCAATGACAGTCGTCAAAGCCCAGCCCATAAACCTTGCAGACATACGAGTTTGCGAGATTCAAACTCTTTTTGAAGGAGCAACACCATGTCTTCTGGAAAAATGACATTAAAGCAATCATCGCGGCAACACACAGAAGGGCCGATTCTCAAGACGCTGATCGCGCTGGCCTTGCCTGCATCCCTTGCATTGCTGTCGCCGAACCTGTTGGCGGCGGACGCGGCGGGCGGTAGCGCTACAAATGCGGACCAACCCGTGGGCGCAGCCTGGACGGTTCTTCGGTCTGTCCCGGTCAACGCAGTGATGCCACGTTACTGCACGGCAGTTTGTAGCGCGGATTTCGCCAATCCAGGCTATTTCGGCCCCCCACACGTCTATCTCTTTACCTTGTCGCTCAACAATGTGAACCCGCTCCCGAATGGGGCATGTGAGCGCACGCTCGGATTCAACAACATTCCTGCCAATGCGATGATTCCGGATGCGGCTATTCCGGACAATCGGATGAAAGAGGTAACCACCACGTGCTTCTTCAACGTCCCCCAAACCTATTACCAAAACATTTACTGCCTGGCGCGTAAGACCGGTGGCGCGAATGCGACGGTAACGGACGTGTCCATGACCGTCAATTGCTTGGACGCGCAGCTTCCCAATTGATATCTCTAGGCGTCGCGGCGCGTTGCTGCCGCGACGCGGACAATTTCCCGGGCTTCGGACCCATGGTTTGACCGCTTTCGCCCAATCTTGCGCCATTGAGATTACAGGAAGAGAAACGCGAACAATGTGTCATCGCCTCTTGCCTGAGTAGGAAATTGACTTCTTTTTAAACGAACTTGTCGTCCACCGATGGTGGCGGCTGAAAGGATCGATCATGAAGACGAACGCATTAAAGAGAGCAAGCATGCTTACCCCACTTTGCATCGCCCTGGCGAGCGCACCAATTTCGCAGGCAGCGGTGATCAACGATAGCATGGGTGTTCCGGCAAGCAGCGTTGACTTATTTGTGCTTGAGTGTCCGGCGGGAACGCATCACATTTCGGGAAACGTAACAGATCGGGCGCCCGTGCACACGCCGCTCGTCACCCTGAAGATGATCAAGGGAGTAACGAAGAGCGAAACCACCGATGCGGTCGATGGTTTACAAGCGCAAATTAATCCGCCATTGATCGGGGAATTTCCTAGCGCGACCGTCAACGTCAACATGGGCGCCGGCAAATATTACCTGCTGGTCGAAAAAAGCGGCGCCAGCACGGAATCCTATCGCGTTTTTGTGGAATGTCGCGATAACTTTAATAATCCACT
This sequence comes from uncultured Pseudomonadota bacterium, assembly GCA_963714525.1. Taxonomy (GTDB): domain Bacteria; phylum Pseudomonadota; class Gammaproteobacteria; order Burkholderiales; family JALYOK01; genus JALYOK01. Next base: position 287,019 of record CAVQPB010000005.1, on the reverse strand, counting down.
GGCGCCGGTGTCAGGCCCGTCGCCTGCGCCATAGCTTAACCCATTGAGCCGTGGCCGGACCCCCGGCCACGGCCTACCTGTACGAGGGCTTTAGGTGTGTAGGTCGCGGCGAAATACTCTAGCATCGCACGATGGACGAACGCATAACCGCCTCCCACTCGGCGCAGAAGAATACGCTCGACGGCATATTCTAGAAAATCAACATAGCGCAAAGGTGTGAACCGGTTTCGCCATAACAGGAGTCTAAGAATAAGATGCTGCAAACACGTGTAGCCGCCAACTAGCATCGCACTAATTAGTGCGAAAACGGTGGCGCCGAACAACGCACCTGCCGCGCCGCCGGCCAACCCTCCCGCCAGACCACCGCCGACGGTACCGACGACAGCCCCGAGTAAGGCGTTACGCAGCGATCGCCGTATCCCTTCGTTGGGTACGGTGAAGTGGCCGGGGTCATTTCTGAACCGTTCCAAATCGAGTCCGCCGAAGTAGCAAAATGCCACAGTCATCGCCAGTCCAACCGCAATGCCCACCGCCGCATCGAATACCAGCGCAATGCCAGCACTCAACAACGCGCCGGCGCCCAACGCCAGAATCATCTTGCGCCCCAAGCCGTCGCGCAGCGCTGCCCATGACCAGCCCAACCGGAAAATCGGACGCATCTTGATCGCCGTGGCCTAGCAACCCGAAAACCAGCCCACCGACCAAGCCGAGCGTCAATGAAATCGGGAAACTCAACGCATATTCGCTCGCGAGGCTAGCGCCGCCAGCCGACCACGATGCCGACCAACCCACCGCACAGCATCACTGACCCGACACTGACCGCCCAGCGCTCGATGGGACGCAACAGCCAATCGGGCTGCATCCATTCTAAGTAGAACACGCTTTGGTGATGACGTTGCATGGTACTCGCCAGCCATCCCAGCCAGCGCATCGATTGCTCAGGCGTATAGCGGGCGATTTTGCTACGCCGCGCGAACATGGCTTCGGTGTACGCCGCGAAAAGCTGCGCTGCGCCTTTCGTCCAGCGTGGCCGCTATTTTTGGTGTATGGAATGAACTCTTATGGTAGGCCAGAGCCGCAATGCTCAGCAGCAATGGCGTTTTCATCAACGCCCACAACTGCTCGTCATGGCCAAGCGCAATCCGCACGCCGGCCAAAGGTTCTCCCGCGCGCTCGAAGTAGTCGTCGATCTGCTCGCGCGTGAGCGCTTGAATGACCACCGCACCATTCAGTTGCAGCCGCACCGACATCGTTTCATAGTCCACCATGCGGCTGCATACGGCCACCGGGATCGAGTTATGGGTCTTGCTAAATTCGTTGATGGCGTTAACACACGAGGCCCGATATGCAGGCGCCACTTCGTCCAATCCATCGAGCAACACCGCGAGTTGGCCGCTTGCGAGGTAACTTCGGCCTGCGCCCGGTGGCAGGTAATAACGCTTATCTAATTCGTCGATCAACCAATCGGCCAATGGCAAGCGCTTTTCCGCCCAGGTCGATAGGTGGAACACAACCGGCACACGCTGCGATCGGTCGTGCTTGGCTAGCGTCAATAGGTCGCGGGTCAATTCAAGCAGCAACGTGGTCTTGCCGGCGCCCGGGACGCCGAGTATCAGCATCGCCTCGTTCAATTCTTGGAACACGTCGCTTGCCTTTGTGCCGGGCGGTAACGGGCGTGAAAGCTCATCGCGCGTTTGGATGATCAAGTCCCAAGGATGGTCGACTGCGTCCGCTTTTATCGCCAATCCAAGTTCGATCGAAACAGCCGCGTGTAGTGAGTTGCTAAGTACGCCGTCGATCCAAAAGCTTTGTACTTTTTTGATCAAGTATTCGCGGCAGTGGAGCGCGCGTTTCGCTTGCAAATCGGCTGCCTTGAGGCATCGAACGACGGCTTTACTCAATGCTTCTACCGACGAGTACCGATCAGTGAGTCTCGCCGCGATGGCTTTGTTGACCGTTTGCTGCAGTTCAAGGCTGCATTCCGGGTAATAGAGACTAAGGTCTTCGGATGCCGCCGATTTAACATCCGTTTTACGCGGACGCCGCCCTATCAAGAGCTCGCACAGAACGAGTCCCAGCGTATAGACATCGCTCGCCGGGGTAAGCGGCTGCGAATCAGCGCCTAACTGCTCGGGACTCATGTATGCGGGTGTTCCGGAGAGCTGGTGGTTTCCACGGATCGCAGTTCCACAAAGCTGAGCGAGGCCGAAGTCGATGATGCGTGGATCGCCTTCGGCATCGACTAGGATGTTGGCTGGCTTGAGGTCGCGATGGATGATGTCCTGGCGATGCGCGTAGGCCACCGCATCGCAGATGTGCAAGAATAGTCGCAGCGTCCCGGTTAAGCGCAGTTTGGCTCGTTTCTGGGCAACGTATTCCGTGACCGGCATGCCTTGCACGAACTCCATCGCGAAAAAAAGTGTTTCTTCGCGCCCATCAGTATCGCACTGCAGGCCTCCGTCATAGATGCGCGCAATGCCTCTGTGTTCGAGCTTAACTAACGCCCCGATCTCTTGCTGAAAGTGTTGCAGCGCTTCATCCTGCCGGTGTGCGACTAACTCGGGATGAATCAGCTTTATAGCGACTTCGCGCTCGATACCGTCAGAAAATATCTGCACCGCGCGGTAGATCACGCCCATTCCGCCGCGGCCGATTTGTTCCCGCAGCACAAAATTGCGTATCTGTTCGCCGCTGCGGTCGCGATCGAAGTCGGGGGTCAAACCGAGTCGCAACTCCACTAATCTGAAAACCGTATCATCGTCGGCTTCTGCTCGCAGCGAACATACCGTAGCGTGACGTTGATCGGCGGGCATCTCCTCCAAGCTCTCGATTAAGTTGAAGTAGCGAGCCCACTGAGCTTCGCTTAACGACTGCACTCCATCTCCTGGGCTTCGTAGCCGCGTGCGCTCAAGCCGCGGACGATTTCGTCGTGCAGCAGGATGCGTGCCTGCTCCCAGTGCCGTCGGACGGTGCGCTCGCCGATGCCCATGACTTGAGCAGTCTGTTCGATCGTCAGCGCGCCGTAGTAACGATGCTTCGCGATCCAAGCCCAATCGGGATGATTTTGTTCCAACGAAGCGAGTGCCTCGGCGAGGGCTTCGATGACTTCCGGACGTTCATCGAGGACACGTTCCATTTCGTGAGGCTGAAAGTCGGCGGTGCGTAACAATTCGTTCGGCGACAAATCTTCTATCGCGATGCTTTGCCGAGCCCAGCGTTTTTGTGCCGTGCGGCGCCGTCCGTGATCCTTTAGCGCGCGGTCCATGGCGCGGTACATCGCAGCGAGAAAGCGCTCGCGATTCTGCCACGTCACCTCACTCCAGTCTTGATCGGCGAGCCGTTGCCGTCTTAATCCGGTCAACACCAGTCCAGTGGTTTGCAGCGATTGCGCATGTGCTTCGAACCTAAGCAAGCGGCGCGCGATCACCCGAACATCGCTCATCAGACCATGCACATCGTTCCAGGTCACTACCGGTTCCATCGCTTATCCATTCGGTGGATTTCAACGTGACTTAGCCTAAGCCATCACTGTGTCGAAGACAATAGACTAAACGACATAGGCCAAAAGCGTTAGCCCCATTGGCGCTAACGTGTTTAAAATCCCGCGCTCAAATTGCATGGCGCTATCGGTTTCGCCGGACGGGTTATCAACCACGAGGCGACAGCCACCCCTATTTCTGACCGCTTTTGACGATTCCTGCGCCATTAGTGAGTAGAAGGGCATCGCCGAATGACGGACGCCCGACCTCGCGTCGCGGACAACGCAATTTGCGACATTCATTCCTAGTTAGAAGGAGCAACATCATGTTTCACAATGAATACACATTCCCTCGAATTGTTCGGCAACGCGTCAAAACGGCTTTGGCAAATGCGCCGGTCATTAGTTAGTGGTCATGGATTAGCAGGCAGTATCCGCTGGTTTTGCGGAAATGGTTCGGACGTCGAATTGATTATAGTCAGGAGATAAATCATGAATACACCAAAATCCACAGGCGAGGCCTGGGATAAACTTGAGGAAAAGGTCGATAGTCTCGTCGAGGCATTGGTTGAGGAAAAAACCTTGCCGGGAATGACGGTTGCCGTTACAAAAGAGGGACGGCTTCTCCTATCGAAGGGCTACGGCTCCGCTCTCGTGGAAGGAACGAGGAAATTGCCGATGAAACCGTGCTCGCGCAGCGAAACCGGGAGTGTGGCGAAAGCCGTCGTCACCGGACCAGCCGGCTTCCGGTTGATGAAGTCGAAGAAGATCGATCCCAAGTCAACGAAGCTTTATGGTCCGAAAGGATTGTTCGGTGGCATGTTTGATGCCGACATCGATATTGGCATTAAAAATGGCCTTAAGAAGAACATGCCAGATGCAGCCAAGTGGAAGGCATGGTACGAAAAGATCACCATTCAAAATCTGCTGGATCACAAGGCTGGCTTTATAGGAAGTGGGAGTAATGATGGCGCGGCCGAACTGTTCGATGTTTCGGTAGATGAGCTGACCTATGAACAAGTGCATCGTCACTTCCTGCAGGAGAGACCCATTTATGAGCCCGGAACGACGCCCTCTCCTGAGCTATTAAAAGAACTAGGTAAAAATGATGGGAAATCATACTCAAATCACGGCTTCGGCCTGTGGACCTTGCTCATCCAGAAGATGTCGGGAAAATCCTACCCGGACTACGTTCGGGAGAACTATCTTAAACCCATGAAGCTGCACCATGCCGTGCGGCCGCGAAGGGCAAACCCGGATTCCTGCGACGCGCACAACCACGAATTCAATAAAGACGCTAAGCCTGAAAGAGCTGACTTCAGGGAAAGCGATTTAGGTTTGGCTGCGGGAGGGTTCACATGCTCTGCTCAGAGCCTCTTGAGCTTGACGGCCTCCCTCGCTAAGAAGCACACGACGGCGGAGCTCGATAGCATGGGCTGGAGTGGGTCATCAGGCAAACTAGGACACAGCGGTGGGGCTGGCTACGGCGCGGCCTACGTGGCCATGTTTACCGAGGACTCTACCAACGTGGATTTGCGCGGGGTTCACGTCGCCGTTGCTACAAACATAGGGTTCCCTACATCAAGTCTGAGCCGTCTTGCGGGCGACATAGCCCAAGCTGTTCCTGCTTCCAACGTGCCCGCGACCTTCGACCTCTGGAAACAGGGCAAATCCGTCTGTTCCTGCGAATACGCTCGGCACGGAGTCCCGGCGAACGAGTACAAACAGGTTTTTGACGAGGCTGTCCAATCAGGTTATCGGCTCGAATGGATCGATGGGTACACCGATGACGGAAAGGCGAAGTTCAATGTGATTTTCCGAACGGACGAACAGGGGATCGATTGGAGAAATCATGGCAGCATGACTGGCACAACCTATCAGCAAAATTTCGATAAATACCGCGGAGAGGGATTTTCATTGGTACACGTCGATTCTTACGTGGTCGGTAATGATGTTCTTTATGCGGCCATCTGGAGAAAATCGAGTGGTGCATTTACCGCTTACCACGGCAGCACTGCCGAGGAACATCAGAAATCGTTCGACTCGTTGAAGAGCGATGGATGGAGGCCCAAGGTCATATCCGTGGCCTCGGTGGGCGGGAAGCTGCGCTACACGGCTCTGTACAGCAAGGAGGCGATCGGAAATTTCGAAGCTCGTTCATTCCTTACCCCTGAGGAGTACCAGACCAAGTTCGATGAGAACAAAGCGAGCGGGAGACATCTCCACTACCTGAACAGCTACCTTCACCAGGGCAAGCTCCACTTTTCGGCCATTTGGGCGGAGAAACCTGAAGTGTCCGCCTTGAAAGCAAGCCACGGGCTAACCGCCGCGCAATTCGTAACCAGTTGGGAAGACGCGATGAGTGCTGGTTTTCGCACGCGGGCGATCACTGAGTGCGAAGAGGGGGGCAAGGTGCGCTACACGGTCTATTGGACTAAGTAGAAGGCTGAGCAGTCGACGGACCAGACGGTCAATGATAACTAGGAGGATATGATGATTCTGTTTAAAAGCTTACAAGTATTCGCGGCCGCTTGCGCCTTAACATTTATCTCTGCGATAGCCTTTGCCAAAACGCCGACGTACTACCACTATTATTATGTCTACCCGGAATCGATGACTTGGTGTGGAAAACTAGTGGACGAAGTATTCACCAATACCGATAAGAATTGGCACTTCACGGAAAAGAAAATCACAGATACCACAGCGGCATTTTCAGTTGGTGATGTGCGTGGCGTTTTACGATGCTTGGCCAAACAATCGAAGGAGTCTTGGGTAGTCATCATCACAACAGGCAATGATTCTAACCAGACTAAGGATTTGTTCGAGGAGCTTCGCCTAGGTGTTTGTGGTAAATGCTCAGCTTTAGCCGATTGAAATCAACAAAACTGTTGGCAAATAAATCGTGGAAAACAAAAGCGTCTGGGTGTTGCGGGAAACAAGTAAAAGTGATCTTGTAATATTTCAATAGACGACTTAATCGAGGTAAATTTAGTGGGTACCTTGAAAGGAGTCGAAGATGGAAAAGTTGAAGCGCCGGCAATTTACGGCGGAATTTAAGATTGAGGCGGCGAAGCTGGTATTGGATCAGGGCTATAGTTTTGCGCAAGCGGGAAAGCAATTGGGTGTGCTGCCGAAATTGATTCAGGGGTGGGCAAAGAAATATCGAGCGGGTGAATTGGTGACAGGTGCACCGCGATTACGCGTCACTGCTGAACAACAGGAGTTGAGCCGCTTACGGCAAGAGGTACAACGATTGAAGATGGAGCGCGACATCCTAAAAAAGGCCGCGGCGTACTTTGCCAAGGAGAGCAAGTGAAGTACGCCTTTGTTCAGAACGCGCTGTGTGACTATCCGCTGACGCTAGCGTGTGAAACGCTCAGCGTGTGCGTCTCGGGCTATCACGCCTGGAAGAATCGGGCGCCGGCGCCGCGTGTGATCGAGCAACAGCGCTTGTTGTTTTTGGTCAAAACCATTCACAACGGTTCTGGTGGCATTTACGGCGCGCCACGAATTTGTGCCGTGCTGCAAGCCGAACACGGTTACGAGGGTAGCCTGAATCGGATCAAATCATTGATGCGCAACCACGGTATTCGTGCCAAGACGCGTCGGAAGTTCAAGGCGACCACGGACTCGAATCATCCGAACCCGATCGCCGCCAATTTGTTAGCCGAGCCCGAACACCAGCCCAGTGGACCCAACCAAGCGTTCGTAAGCGACATCACTTACATTCGCACCCAAGAAGGCTGGCTGTATTTGGCGGCGGTGATGGATTTGTATACGCGGGCGATTGTGGGTTGGGCAATCAAACCCAGGATGACGGTGGACTTGGTACTGGACGCACTCACGATGGCGTGGTTTCGCAAGCATCCGGCGCCGGGTGCAATCTTCCATTCCGATCGGGGCAGTCAGTATGCCGCCAAGGCCATGCGAAAACGCATCAAGCATTATCGCTTGCGGCCGAGCATGAGCGGCAAAGGTAATTGTTTCGATAATGCGGCAATGGAAAGCTTTTGGAAAACGCTGAAGACCGAGCGGGTGTATTTACAAAAGATTTACCAAACGCGAGAGATCGCAAAGGCGGATATCGTGGCGTACATCGAAATGTTCTATAACCCGGTGCGATTGCATTCCTCGCTCGGCTATCGATCACCTAAACAATTCGAAAACGAATATTACGAACTACAGCTAAAACATAATTCAACGATTAAGTCGTCTACAAAAACTTGACAAGATCAAAGGACATTATCCCTGCGAAGGTGGGGAGCTCTTATTATTTTTTGAAAGTCTCTGAACGGCCGTTTCCCAAAACTTCGGCCTACGGTCTCGTTTTACCGCTTTCGTGGGAATGACTCGGTGGCTATCAAATTCTTACTTCGAACGACTTGAGCGAGCGCAGGCAAGCCTTCACAAATCACTTTCGCGCCCAATAAAATGCGCGGCGCCGCGCGCTGGATCCAGTCGGGATTGACAAAGAAAACGCTGCGCTTTCGTACTGCCGCTAGGCTCGTGTGTTTTTCCCACACAGGCGTAAAATCATCCGCAGTCGCCGCCGAACCGCCGCCGATGATCGCGCCAGGATCGGCTTCCAGCAAGGTTTCCAGGCCGATGCTCGGAGTCAGGATCGGCGCGTTCGCCAGAATATTTCTGCCGCCGCACAGCGAGACCACTTCGCTCATGATGTGTTCGTCGTTTACGCTTAAGAGCGGATCGTGCCAAATCTCGATGAAGGTCGGGATGATCGTTTGTCCGCGCGCGCCCTCCTCCAAATCGCGCACTCGATCCGCAAAATTCTGCGCGGCGTGTTCGGCAGTGCTCGTCGTTCCCATGAGTGTGCCGATGCTGCGCAATAATTTTGGGATACCTGCCAGGCGACGGGTTTCCGTTACATAAACAGGAATCGACAGTCGACGTAACCGCTCGACGGCGAACGGACTGACGTTGCTTTTCCAAGCCAGCACCAAATCGGGTTTGAGCATGACGATACGTTCGAGATCGAGATTGGACGCGTCGCCGACTTGAGGCAGACTCTTCGCTGCCTCGGGGTAATCGCTGTATGCAGAAACCGCAACCAGCTTATCGCCGGCGCCGGCGGCGTAGATCAGTTCCGTTAGGTGAGGCGCGAGGGAGATAACCCGTTGTGCCGGTTGTTGCAGAATAACTTGCTGACCATCATCGCCAGGCGCCAATAGGGGTGCGGCTCCCAGGCCATGCCACGCCAGGAGGCAAGCCCAGCAAAGGCCCCAGGCAAGGTGCGGTAGAAAACAAATCTTGCGTGTAATCGACGTTACGCGATCTTGCTTTCTAGTGCGAGCCGCCGCGCGCGAACCGCCGCAGCCAACTTCTGCAGCATCGCGGCGCTGTCGTCCCAGCCTATGCACGCATCGGTGATGCTTTGGCCGTAGGCGAGTTCTTTTCCCGGCACCAGATCCTGACGCCCTGCATGCAAATGACTCTCGACCATGACGCCAAAAATGCGATCGTCGCCGGCAGAAATTTGATCACCGATATCGTCGGCGACCAGCATTTGACGAGCGTATTCCTTCGAACTATTGGCGTGGCTCATATCGACCATGACCCGCGCCGCGAGACCGGCTTTGCCCAATTCTTGGGCTGCGGCGTCGATGCTCGCGGCATCGTAATTCGTCTGCTTGCCACCGCGTAAAATAATATGGGTATCTTCGTTACCGGTGGTGGAGACGATCGCCGAATGTCCCGCCTTGGTTACCGACAAGAAATGATGCGCGCCTTGCGATGCACGAATCGCGTCCACCGCGATTTTGAGATTACCATCGGTGCCGTTCTTGAATCCGACCGGGCACGATAATCCCGAAGCGAGTTCGCGATGCACTTGGCTCTCGGTGGTGCGCGCGCCGATAGCGCCCCAACTGATGAGATCGGCCACGTACTGCGGTGAAATCATGTCGAGATATTCTGTCGCGGCGGGCATGCCTTGCTCGTTCAGTTCCAGCAACAATCGCCGCGCCGCGCGCAAGCCTTTGTTGATCTGAAAACTGCCATCCAGATCGGGATCGTTGATGAGACCCTTCCAGCCGACGGTGGTGCGCGGTTTCTCGAAATACACGCGCATAACAATCACTAAATCTTTTTCCAACGCGCGCTTTTGCTCGAGCAAGCGGGTGGCATATTCCTGCGCTGCATGCACATCGTGGATCGAACACGGCCCGATCACAACGAGCAATCGATCGTCGGCGCCATGCAGAATGCGATGGATCGCCTGGCGTGCTTCGTAGGTCGTCTCCGCCGCGTTCGGCGACATCGGAAACTCGCGCAATATATGACTGGGAGGCGAGAGCTCCTTGATCTCCTTGATGCGCAGATCGTCGGTATTATATTTTGCGAGCGGGTCATTCATCAACATGGCTATATTCAGTTCGCTGCCGTACGGGCGCGAAATTTACGAAACAAAAAGAGATTATATGCTGCTTTCATTCGGGGAGGCGGTGACCCTTATGTCATTCCCGCGCAGGCGCGGAATCCATGGCCGATTCTCGCAACATCGGCCAAATCGGATTCCCGCCTGCGCGGGAATGACAGGGATACTCAAGAATTATTTGTTCTTGTCGAGCTTGAGCGCAGCCGAGTTCATGCAATAACGCAATCCCGTCGGCGCCGGCCCATCTTCGAAGACGTGGCCGAGATGGGCGTCGCAACGGCTGCATAGAACTTCCGTGCGGCGCATGAAGAAGCTGTTGTCTTCATGTTCCGCCACTCTGTCGGGCGCGATGGGCTGCCAGTAACTCGGCCAACCGGTGCCGGAATCGAACTTGGTGTCCGAGCTAAACAATGGGTTGCCGCAACATATGCAGTTGTAGGTGCCGGGTGTTTTGCTGTCGTGATATTCGCCGCTGAAGGCCGGCTCAGTGCCGTGTTTACGCGTGACTTTGTACTGCATCGGCGTCAACATCGCCGCCCATTCTTTATCGGATTTGATGACTTTATCGGACATAAAAAGCAGGGATTAGGATTTAGGAGCTAGGATTTAGCTGAGATATTAACCGCGGCGCATCGAGTCGAAGAAATCGGCGTTGCACTTGGTGGCTTTGACTTTGTCGAGCAGGAATTCGGTCGCTTCAAGGTCGTCCATCGGATAAAGCAATTTGCGCAGCACCCAAATCTTCTGCAGAACTTCTTTTTCGATCAACAGCTCTTCACGCCGGGTGCCCGAGCGGTTGACGTTGATGGAAGGATAGATGCGTTTCTCGGCCATGCGCCGGTCGAGGTGGATCTCCATGTTACCGGTGCCTTTAAATTCTTCGTAGATCACGTCGTCCATGCGCGAACCGGTCTCGATCAGCGCGGTGGCGATGATGGTCAACGATCCGCCCTCCTCCACATTGCGCGCGGCGCCGAAGAAACGCTTGGGCCGCTGCAATGCGTTCGCATCGACACCACCGGTCAACACCTTGCCGGACGCAGGCACGACGGTATTGTAGGCACGCGCCAAACGCGTAATGGAATCGAGCAGAATCACGACATCTTTTTTGTGTTCGATCAAACGTTTCGCTTTTTCGATCACCATCTCCGCCACTTGCACATGGCGCGTCGCCGGTTCGTCGAAGGTCGATGCGACGACCTCCCCTTTCACCGTGCGCGTCATCTCCGTCACCTCTTCGGGACGCTCGTCGATGAGCAGCACCATGAGCTGTACTTCGGGATGATTGGCGGTGATGGAATGGGCGATGTGTTGCAGCATCACCGTCTTACCGGCCTTCGGCGGCGACACCAGCAAACCGCGCTGGCCCTTGCCGATGGGGGCGATGATGTCGATGATGCGGCCGGTAATGTTTTCTTCTGCCTTAATATCGCGTTCGAGGAACAACGGCGAAGTCGGGTGCAGCGGCGTCAGGTTTTCGAATAGGATCTTGCCCTTGGAGACTTCCGGTGGTTCGCCGTTAACCGTATCGACCTTGACCAGCGCGAAGTAACGTTCGCCGTCTTTCGGGATGCGGATTTCGCCTTCGATGGAATCGCCGGTGTGAAGATTGAAGCGGCGTATCTGCGACGGGCTGACATAAATATCGTCTGGGCTGGCCAGATACGAGGTATCCGGCGAACGCAGAAAGCCGAAGCCGTCCTGCAGCACCTCCAGCGTGCCCTCGCCGTAAATGCTCTCGCCGCGCTTCGCCTGATTTTTCAGGAGCGCGAAGATAAGCTCTTGTTTACGGAGACGATTAGCGCCATCGATTTCATTGGCGACCGCCATGTTGACCAGCTCGGTCACATGGTGAGTTTTTAAATCTGATAGGTGCATGCGTTCTGACCGCTTATCGGTTCAAAAGGGAAATTGTTGGGGAAGAGAACAGGGACCAGACAGACTTGCTTGTCTGCCTGATCACTGCAGACCTGCTTTGAAATAGGACGATACTGAGTTTAAATGCTGCTGTCAATAAAAGCGGAAAGTTGGGATTTCGACAGGGCGCCCACCTTTTGCGCTTCCACGCTGCCGTTTTTAAATAGCATCAGCGTCGGAATACCCCGCACACCAAATTTACGCGGCGTATCTTGGTTCTCGTCGATATTAAGCTTCATCACTTTTATCTTGCCGGCATATTCCTTCGCCACTTCGTCCAGAATCGGCGCGATGCTCTTGCATGGGCCACACCACTCGGCCCAATAGTCCACCAACACCGGCGTCGAGGAATTTAATACGTCGGACTGAAAACTGTCGTCGGTTACTTTGTGTATGTGTTCGCTCATACTGGCTCTCTCGGGAATTGAAAAAAATGCGGAATTTCTACTTTACGGAAATTCCGGTTACTGACAAACTTAGATGGAGTCCATGCTAACTAATTTCAAGTCGAAAGTGAAGCAGCTTTTAACGTTAAAATCCATTGCCCGGAGAGGCGCATGGATATTGGCTCTCAGCCATGGTCTCGCGAGCGCCGCGCTACCTGTGGCTGTTGGCAACACGCCACTGCCATCCCTCGCGCCGCTGATCAAGGAAGTCAGCCCCGCCGTGGTAAATATTTCCGTCTTGTCTAAGTCGGCGCTGGAAGACAATCCGCTGTTTCGCGATCCGTTTTTCCGCCGCTTCTTCGATGTGCCGGAAAAGCGCGAGCCGCAGGTCAGCGCCGGCTCAGGCGTGATTGTCGACGCCGCGAAAGGCTACGTGCTGACCAACAATCATGTAATAAAAAACGCGCAGCAAATCTTAGTCACTTTGAAAGATCGCCGCCAACTGGAAGCCAAATTAATCGGCGCCGATCCGGGCACCGACATTGCGTTGCTAAAAATCGATGCAAAAGATCTCACTGCCGTCTCGATCGGCGATTCCGACGTGTTGAACGTCGGCGATTTCGTCGTCGCCATCGGTAACCCCTTCGGCCTCGGCCAGACGGTCACATCGGGCATCGTCAGCGCGCTGGGCCGCACGGGCCTGAACATCGAAGGCTACGAGGACTTTATCCAAACCGACGCGTCGATTAATCCCGGCAACTCCGGCGGCGCGCTGATCAATCTCAACGGCGATTTGATCGGCATTAATACCGCCATCATCGGCCCATCCGGCGGCAACGTCGGCATCGGCTTCGCCGTGCCCACCAACATGGCGAAACAAGTCATGGACCAATTGGTGAAAAACGGCGAAGTGCGGCGCGGCCGAGTCGGTTTGGAAACCCAGGACGTCACGCCCGATCTCGCTAAGGCGTTGAACGTTGCCGCTAATACATCGTACGCGGTGGTTACCCATGTCGAACCCGATTCGCCCGCGGAAAAAGCCGGTCTCAAGCCGCGCGATGTCATTGTCGCCGTCAACAGCAAAGTGATACGCGGGTCCGCCGACGTGCGCAACCGCATCGGCTTGGTTCCCGTCGGCGAACAAGTCGAGTTCAAATACCTACGCGACGGCGCGACTAAAATCGCTAAGGTTAAAGTGGAACGTCCCTACGAAGTGTTGGGCACGACTGGCGAGGGCGTCCCACAATTGGCCGGCGCCGCGGTGTCGAACATCGCGCGCGGCATGCCCATGTACGGGCGGGTGGAAGGCGTAATCGTAGTCGGCGTCGAGCCGCGCAGCGCCGCGTGGCAACATGGCTTGCGGCCTGGCGACATTATCTTGGGCGTGAACCGCAAGAAGACGCGAACGATTAAGGAACTGACGGGAATGCTGCGCTCAATCGAAGGGCAGGTCGGCCTCTACATTTTGCGTGGCGATTCCACGTTCGTGATCGTTGTAAGGTGACCAATCTCCTTCCTCAAAGTTAAGGCAGTAGTTATCGTCGTCCCCGCGAAGGCGGGGAATGACAAATCAGCGCGTCACGCCTAGCAAAAAATTTGCTCCCACAAAAATTATAACCGCCATTCTTCAATTGATGTGGGCATCAAAGCGCTTTGGTCATAAATACACTATTGGGATCTTCAACATAGGCAGAAAAAGGCGCGCAATACGTAAAGCCAAAACTTTCATACAACTTCCTGGCAGGCTCGAAATAAGCCATCGAACCGGTCTCTAAACTCAAGCGACGATAGCCGCGACGTTGCGCTTCTTCGATCAGAAATCGAAGCACCTGTGACGCAACGCCCTTCCTCAAGTACGCATCTGCAGTCCGCATAGATTTGATCTCGGCATGATGATCATCGAGTTCTTTCAATGCGCCGCAACCCGCCAAATCTGATCCGTTCCAAATACTCCAAAAGGTGATATCCGGTTTTCGCAAGCCATCGATATCCAGCGCGTGACAGCTTTCCTGCGGAGAAACTTGTGCCATATTACTCAGGTGCTCATTTAACAGTTCGATTATTTCTGAACCGGTGAGATTGTCTAGTCGAATTTCCACTGGGACGGTCCTTAGTCAACGGCTTCGGAGGTCAAGCGGATTCACGGGATCGATAGGTACAGCATCACGCTCGCCCCACTTCTCGATTACTTCTTGGCGATTTGCGATTGAATTTGGACTAACGCGCGGATCTGCCCTTTCAATTCAGCCACGTCTTTTTGTTGCTCGATGATGATTTTGCGCAATTCTGACAGTTGAGTAGTGAGGTCGGCTAGTCGCTCCTTCACGACCTGCACGCCAGACAGGCGATCCAAAATATCGGTCAGGATACTCATGGCCGATCGGCTTTGCGCAGTTTGGCCATCGAGGTCATAAATGCTTTGTGTTCCTTCGCATTCGCGTCGAGGGTGGCGATCATCTCGTTAAGCTCGACTTCAGTGCGCTTGGTCGCCTCGTCAAGCTGCTTAAGCTCCTCGGTGTTAACGCCCAGCAGCAACGCATCCACGGCGTCGCGCAGCAGATCCGAGGGCTTACGATTCAGTTTTTTAGCCTGTGCGGCGAGTGCTTTCTTCTGTTTCGCTTCCAAGTAAACTTGTGTCATCACCAGAGCCATAGCGTTCCCTTTCGTTGACAACATATAATATATAATATATGCGGATTAGCCAATCGAGTCAAGCGTCCGGAATGCAGCTTACAACACAAGCTGATGCCACTGGAGTTATTCCGGCGAAGCGAAAAACTCCAACAACAATCGCGCCAACTCCGCGGGTTGCTCCTCCGGAATCCAATGCCCTGCGCCTTCAACAATTCCGCCGCGCACATCGAGCGCGACGCGTTGACACGATTCAAGCACTTCCATCCGCCGTCCCCAACCACCCGCGCCGCCAAGCGCCAAAACCGGCATGGCTAATTTGCCGTCGCGCTCGAGCATCGCTTCGTTTTGCACAATGTCTGTGGGGATATTGCGGTAATACTCGAAACCGGAACGCAGCGCGCCGGGTTGCGAATAGACACGCAAATATTCTTGAACAGCATCGGGTGAGATCGCACCGCGCCGCGCGCCGTAGTTTTCGTAGAACCAACCGAGATAAATGTGTTCGCGGCCTTCGATTAGGCGCTCGGGCATGTCGAGGGTTTGATGAAAGCCGTGGTGCCAACGCTTGCCGCCTTGGCTGATGTTGGCCGTGCCGTCGCCGGGAATCGACACGTCGATAATCGCGAGCCGCCGCACGGCGTCGCGATGCTGGGCCGCCAACGAAAACGCTACTGGCCCACCCCAATCGTGGCCCGCTAGAAAAAATCGCTCGTAGCCGAGCTTGCCGTTGACCAATTCCCAAACATCGCTGGCGATCGTCGCCGAGTCGTACCCGTGTTGCGGGCGCGACGTATCGCCCAAGCCACGCAGGTCCGGTGCGATGATGCGAAATTTCTTCGCTAGCCCGGGAATAAGTTCGCGCCATTCGTACCAAGTCTGCGGCCAGCCGTGCAGCAACACCAGCAGCTCGCCCTCCCCCGCCGTGACGTAATGCATGCGAATGTCGGATAGATAAGCGTAATGATGGCGCAGTTCGTTCATTGATTTCTTTGATTCGAATGTCGTGACGAATGCATTTTAATATGCCTTGCCAGGCGCCGCATCTAGTCTTGCTCCTGGCATCATATGCCTGAAGACCCGCGCTGGTATTGGCCCACAGCCATGCGCTTGTTAAATCGGAGATACGACATTTCCCTTACGCTACAATACGATCACTGAAACTTTGCCTGAACTCGTCATGAAAATTGATAAGTACGAATCCGACACCACGAAATTCATCCGTGACTTGCTGGATAAAAAACCGGAGCTGAAAGAAGAGCAGAAGAAGGCTCGCGCCATGTGGTGGGACAAAATTTTGGATCTGAAAGAATTAAAACGTCGGCGCGCATCGACGGTCGAGCGGACTAGTTATGTTTACTACGATACGGCGAAAACGCCAAAAGAATAAATGTAGGGTGGATCAAGGCGCGTAGCGCTGGATCCACCACTGGAGACAAAAACCACAAAAGCAGATCCTTCGCATTCGCTCAGGATGACATTTTGGTTGGTAGATCCGCTGCGCTTGATCCACCCTATACTTGCTGTCCCCGACGAGAAAAAATAATTGAGCTGTCATTCCCGCCCCCGACTAAAACATTCGAGGGCAGGCTTCGGTCGGGAATCCATGCTGAGTCACATTTGCCAACGCCCTATGGATTCCCGCCTGCGCGGGAATGACAAGTAGAAAGGTCATCGAAAATTCAAGGCGTCGTTTGGTTTTCAGAATCAGCAGACTCGACGTACACCGGTCGCCGCAACAACACATCCCGCGCATGCTGCATTTCCGCTTGGTCGAGTTCCTGCAAAAACTGAATCTCCCCTTGGGCCATGATCGCGACCGGCACGCCTAGTCTATAGAGCAAGCGGTTGTTGCTGATGGCGGCGAGTTTGTCGCCGGGAGTGATGATGCCGACGAGGTTCAGCGGATCGGCGCCGCTGACCGCTGCCCATTCGACTTGATCCAAGTTACGCCTAACGTCGCGCAAGCTATCCACCGCTTCCGGCAGCGCGTACTGCTCGCCGCTCATGCCGGCGACGAAACGTCCGCCGCGAATTTCGCCGCGCGCTTCCAAGCGGCGTAAACAACGTAACAGTTCGCGCCATGGCGGCAGGCTGCCTGCCTCGCGCGTAAGCAGGCGCCAGAACACGACGCCGTAACGTTTGAGCAATGTGCGTGCGACATGCTCCACGGCTGCGGTTTGCGTTTCTCCATCGGGTTCGGAAACGTTACGTCGCAGCAACGACCAACGCCCTGCATCTTCGATACCAAAAATCGCGCTGCGCCGTTTACGGCCGCGGGAACCGAATGGTTTGCGTTTATGGGCCGGCATGACGAGCGCGCGCAAACCGGCAAAGCTATCGGCATTCACCCGGCCTGCGGCGACTAGCTCTCCCAGCGCGGTTTCGGTTTGCGTGCGTAATAATCCGCTGGCCGCAACGATTTCATCGAAGAACGACGCGCCTTGTTCGCGCAACATTTCCACGATCCGTTCCGCGTCGGACGATAACATTGTCTGTTGCACTGCCCCATGCCACAGCGTCCAGGAGTGCACGTTACGGCGGCCGAGGATGGCGACGGGCGTCGCTCGCACCGGCGCGCGAATCGGCCCTTCGCTTTTTGGAATCGCCAAGCGCATCCAGGCCACTCGCCCGCTCAAACTCAATTCGTCCAACCACGTCGGGTCATAATGTTTTACCCGGGAAGACAGCAGTTCCGTTTCCCACGCGCCTGCCGCCGCTTCAAAACCTTCCAACTGCGACAGCACCGCGCTGACCGCATCGGGACCCTCGATCTGCGTGTCCGCCGTCACGCGCTGCCAGCGCAACAGAAAGCGCAAAAAGTCTTTGGTGCTGACGGGCTCGATTTCCTGACGCAGTCGCTTTAACGTGTAACGATGAATGCGCGCAAGTAAGCGACGCTCGCACCATTCTTCTTGATTCAAGCCCGGCGTAAAGCGTCCGCGCAAGACCACGCCCTCGCCTTCCAGCGCGAGCAGCGCGATATCGATGTCATTGGTTTCGACATTCAACGATTGCGCCAACGAAGCTAGCCGTTACTGGGCCAAGCGCAGCGAGCCGGCCGCGAACAATTTCGATCAGCGCCGCTTCTCGCGTCCAGTTTCGCTGCAGTTCTTCCGGCATAACTAATGTTCGGCTCGATGCTCGGGGTAACCGAACAGCGCCCGCATTTCGGCTAGACGCTCGGCTGCGAGCCAATATCCATGAGGTTCTTCGCCCAGCTGGCACGATGCCGCCCGGCGCGGCGCATGGCAGCAAGCTGCTGCAACCAAGGCAGCCACTGCGGATTCGACGTTCACTTCGGCATCGGTTACGATACCCCAAGGTCAACAACGCATCGTGCAACTCATCGGCATTAGTTGGATCGGGCCACACCTCAGACTTGAGCCGTGCGATGGCGTCGACATCGAGTTGCCCCAAGTCCGATGCCTGCTCGGGATCGAGCCAACGGCGGGCCGAAACTGCTTGCGTGCGCCGTTCCTCCAACGGCGCATCGTCGAGAAAAGCATAGGGTTTTGCGGTAAGTATTTCTTGCGCTAGCGGCGATGGCTCCAGCGTGTCGCGGGCGATGACTTTGACCTTGCCCGACTCGATGTTGCGCAATAGCGATTCGAAGCCTTCGATATCCATGGCCTCAAACAAACAATCCTCTATGGTCTGCTTCACAATCGGGTGATCGGGAATCTGACGTTCGCCGACGAGGTTTTCGGCGCAGGCGATTTGGTCGGGAAACACCGAGGCGATCAGGTCTTCCGCCGCCATGCGCTGCAACTGCGTTGGAATTTTTTTACCGCCGCGAAAACGCGGCAAGGCCAATGCAACCGTCGCGTTCCAGCGCCAGCGCGAGGCGAACATCGGCGCATCGAGCAAGGCTTGCACCAACACATCGCGCACACTGTTGGAATGCAGATAACGCTTCACCTCTCCCAGCGGGAAACTGTGGCTGGTCGACAGCGATATGACGATGGCATCTTCCGTCGCGGCCGCTTGCAGTTCGAAATTAAATTGGCGGCAAAAGCGTTTGCGCAGACTCAAGCCCCAGGCGCGATTGATACGGCTGCCATAGGGGGAATGAATAACGAGTTGCATGCCGCCGGAGTCGTCGAAAAAGCGCTCGAACACGATGGTGGCCTGCGTCGGTAAACAACCCAACGCATTGTGTGCCGCACGCAGATAATCGACCAGTTGTTGTGCGCTGTCGTTGTTCCCGCCGAGCAGGCTGGAGAGCCGCGCCAGTGCTTGATCCTGGCGATGCTGCTCAAAGTCTAGCGCTAGCTCGGCGCGCAGGCGCGACACGCTTTGCGATAGGGCATCGCTGCGCGCCGGGCCTTCGCCAAACCAAAACGGAATGCTCGGCGGCGCGCCGTGCGCGTCCTCGACGCGCACGGTGCCGCGCTCGACATTCAGAATGCGATAGGATTGATTGCCGAGTTGAAATATGTCGCCGGCCATGCTTTCGATCGCGAAGTCTTCGTTCAGGGTGCCGACTTGGATCGCTGCCGGTTCCAGCACGACATTGTAGTCGGCGGTGTCGGGAATGGTGCCGCCGGAGGTTAGCGCCGTCAGCGCCGCGCCACGGCGGCCGTGCAGCACGCGATTCACCGCGTCGCGATGGATGTAGGCGTTGCCTTTGCCATAGCGGGTCGTGTGGCCGTCGGCGAGCATACGCACGATTTCCAGAAATTCTTCGCGCGTCAAATTGCGGAACGGGTAAGCGCGACGCACCAGCGCGTAAAGATCGTCCTCGCGCCAAGTCTGCAAGGCGACTTCGGCGGCGATTTGTTGCGCCAACACATCCAACGGCTTATCGCGAATAACCAGTTGGTCGAGTTCACCGCGGCCTATGGCGTCGAGCAACGCCGCGCATTCGACCAGATCATCGCGCGATGTCGAGAACAATCGACCCTTCGGCAATCCACCGACGGCGTGGCCGGAGCGGCCCACGCGCTGCAAGAACGCGGCAATACCATGGGGCGAGCCGAGTTGACAAACCAGGTCCACATCGCCGATGTCGATGCCCAATTCCAACGACGATGTGGCGACCAGGGCGCGCAGATCCCCGGACTTCAAACGCTGCTCGGCGAGCAAGCGCTGTTCCTTGGCCATGCTGCCGTGGTGGGCCGTGACGGCTTCTTTGCCCAAGCGTTCGGACAGATAACGCGCACTGCGCTCCGCCATGCGTCGAGTGTTGACGAAGATCAGCGTGGTCTTATGCAACAGGATCAATTCGGCAAGCCGGCCGTATACTTCTTGCCAAATATCATTTGACATCACCGCCGACAGCGGCGATTGCGGTAACTCAACGGCGAGATCGCGCGGGCGGGCGTGACCGGCATCGACGATGGTGCAGGCAAGGTCGTTGGTTCGATCGAATAAATCGTTGCCGGGCCGCACGCTATCGCCGACCAAAAATTTCGCCACCAACTCAATCGGCTGTTGTGTTGCGGACAGGCCGATGCGAGTGAGCCTGCGCCCGCTGAGCGCCTCAAGCCGCTCCAACGTCAACGTCAGGTGCGCGCCGCGTTTATTCGGCGCCAGGGCGTGTATCTCGTCTATGATCACGGACTGGACGGTCGACAGTATTTTGCGGCCCGAAACGCTGGTGACCATGATGTAAAGCGATTCGGGCGTCGTCACCAGGATGTGCGGCGGGCGACGCTTCATTTTTTCCCGTTCCGACTGCGGCGTGTCGCCGCTGCGCACCCAGGTGCGAATGTCAACATCGGGATAATTCAAGCGCTTGAGATGCTCGCGGATGCCCGCGAGCGGCGCGACCAGATTTTTTTGGATGTCGTTGGAGAGCGCCTTTAACGGCGAAACGTAAACGAGTTGCGTGGTGTCGGTGAGTTTTCCCGCGACGCCTAACCTGACCAAACCGTCGATAGCGGCAAGGAAAGCGGCGAGGGTCTTGCCGGAGCCCGTCGGCGCGGCAACCAAAACATGGCGCCCGGCTGAAATCGCCGGCCATGCGTTAAGCTGCGCCGGGGTGGGCGCCTTGAACGCTTCCTTAAACCACGCCGTGACCGCAGGATGAAATGCGTTTAGTGACATGTGCAACCGTTTTAAATACTCAAAAAATACTCATCACGGCTTATGATACTCCTGCTACTTTTGCATCCTAGAAGCGGGCGACTTATCGCCTTCAGCCAAACCCGGAGTTCCTCGGCATTCCATGGCATAAGAATTGCGTCTTGTCGGGCATAATCTGTCGAACCAAGTTTTGTCCCCGGGAACGCGCCAGCGATGCCTGGGACGATCAATCGCGCGCTGCCGTAAATGGTCACTTTGTGCCATATTTCGGCATGTGAGCGCGGATGAAACCACGGGCCAAAGACAACAACCGCCGACCATGGAAGCTAACCGAAAGACGCAATGCTGATGTCAGCCGCTGCTGAACCGTCGTCCGTTGCCGATTCGCTGCAGGCCAAAGTGTTCGCCCAGCAGGTCGCCCTGGCCTATCGGAATACCTCCGCCAGCCTCACCGCCGCCTTGGTCATTGCAACGCTCGGGGTCATTCTTCTTTACGGCGTTATTCCTACCGGTTTGCTGCTAGGCTGGTACGCATTGACGGTTGCTATTTCGCTGTTTCGGTTACTACTGCTACGTGCTTACACACGCGCCAACCCGTCGGCCGCCGACGCGAACATCTGGGCGAAGCGATTCTATATTGTCGTGACAGCCGCCGGAATGTCATGGGGCCTTTTCGCCACCGCGTTGTTGCCGGAGGGCCATGCGGCGAAAGAATTTGCCATGGTGTTCTTCGTGGCGGGGATGGCAGCCGGCGGCATGGGATCGCTCACGCCGCTGCGTATCGCCTATCCGCTTTTCCTCGTCCCATTCGTATTGCCGTTCGCGATCCATATGTTTTCTAAAGGCGACAGTTCCCATGCCTTTATCGGGCTGTCCGCGGTACTGTTCCTCGGAACCATGCTTATGCTGAGCCAGCGCAGCACCAAAAGCATCGTGACTAGCTTGAAACTAGGATTCCAAAACGAAGGATTGATCAAACAACTCGAAGCGGCGAACCACGACGCAAGCTCTGTCAATGAAGCGCTGCGCCATGAAGTAAGCGAACGTAAACGCGCACAAGAGATGGCCGAGGCGGCAAGCCAAGCAAAATCGCAATTCCTTGCGAACATGAGCCACGAAATTCGTACCCCGATGAACGGAATTCTGGGCATGTCGGAACTGCTGATGGACACGCCGTTGGACTTGAAACAACGGCACTTCACCGACACGTTGCATCGGTCCGCCATCTCGTTACTGGGCATCATCAACGACATTCTGGACTTCTCAAAAATCGAAGCCGGCCGGCTGGAAATCGAACGGGTGGATTTCGATTTGCACGAAGTAGTCAACGAAGTGCTGGAAATTTTAGCGGGACGAGCGCACGGTAAAGGTCTGGAGCTCGCGTGTCTGATCGAGCGGGACGTGACGTCTAGTTGCCGCGGCGACCCCACACGGATCCGTCAAATCGTCACCAATTTGGTAAGCAATGCAATCAAGTTCACCGAAGTCGGCGAGATCTATGTCCGCATTTGGCTAAACAGCAAGAGCGACGATGGGCAAATTCTGACCTTCGATGTCACGGATACTGGGATCGGCATCGATCCCGACATGCACGCGAAGATTTTCGATTCATTCGCACAAGCCGATGAATCGACCACCCGCAAATACGGCGGTACCGGCCTCGGCCTTGCCATCGCCAAGCAATTGGTCGAAATGATGAACGGCGCCATGGAATTGAAAAGCGAGCTCGGCAAAGGCTCAACCTTCCGTTTCACGCTCCCTATCGATATCGGCACGCACGGCGACACGAAATTGTCCGCGCGCTCGTCGCTGAATGGCTTGCGCGCGCTGGTAGTGGATGACAACACTACCAATCGCGAAATCCTGCATTATCAACTGAACGGCTGGGGCATCACGCCCGATTGCGTTAAAAATGGCGAGGATGCATTGCAGCGACTGGCAGACCCGGCTGCGGCGAAATACGACTTCGCTGTACTCGATATGCACATGCCCGAAATGAATGGGTTGCAACTCGCTCAGCGCATCGGTCGAATGGATAATCTGTCACTGCCCATGGTCATGCTGAGCTCCGTCGGCATCGACATGCCCGCAGATGATGCCACCAAGCAATACATCCATGCCTGGCTGACCAAGCCCGTGATTCAATCGCGGCTGCACGATTGCCTGTTGCGGATGCTGTCGCCGGCCTGGCAGCAACCCACGGAAGAACCGCTACCTCAGACCCAGAGCGCCACTGAACCGTCACTGACAGGACTGCGGGTGTTACTAGTTGAAGATAATCCGGTCAACCAAGAGGTCGCGATGCTCATTCTCCGCTCGCTGGGATGTGTACCGACGCCCGCACTGGACGGCGAGAAGGCGGTGCGCGCATGGCTAGAACAGCCCGCGGATCTGATCCTGATGGATTGCTACATGCCCAATATGGATGGCTACGCGGCCACCCACCGCATCCGCCGGATCGAGTCTTATCGCAACCGCAGCGTGGAAGCTAGAGTGCCGATCATCGCCCTGACGGCCAACGCCATGGAAGGCGATCGTGAACGTTGTCTCGCCGCGGGTATGGACGATTACTTGAGCAAGCCCTTCAGTCGCGACTCTTTGCGATCGATGTTGCTACGCTGGTCGCCGCATCGCGAGCGCAGTGGATCGCCCGATCTCGACCACAGAAGCGTTAACCCGCCGGCGTCAACGGAACGCGCTAGCCCTCCTGTCCGCCGTGCCAACGGCGCACTGGATCACAAAATGCTCCAGAACATCCGCGAGCTGCAAACCGCTAGCGGCAAAGCCGGCCTATTCGAACAAATCATCAAACTCTATCTGGACAGCTCGCCCAAATACATCGAGCAAATAAGTCTGGCGATTGCCGATAGCGACGCGCAAGCCCTCAAGATCGCAGCCCATACCCTTAAGGCTAGTAGCGAAAATTTAGGCGCGCGCGAGGTCGCACAGCTCTGTCGCTCGCTGGAAGCGCAAGCCCGAGACCATAGTTTTGTTGAAACCGAATCCACGTTGCAACAATTGAAAATCAGCTTCGAAGCTATACGCGCGAGCCTGTCGCAAGAAATGAACGCCACCCATTCATGAAGAACTGATCATTTTAACTTCGCTGGACGACATGGAATCCATCGGTAACGCCTACGAAGCGGGCGCCATGGACTTTATATCGAAGCCCATCAATTGGCACATCTTGGTGCAACGGGTCCGTTCGGTATTGCGTGCGAGTAATGCCTTCAGCTCCCCGGCGTTTTGTCGGGCTTCTTGGTCAGTAAAGTGCGCTGACCGCTTTCCTAGTTGTTGGCATCCGTTTTTGAATAGCGGGGCGAATCGGTGCAACATCTGTTGCCACCGTGTAAAATAATTTCTCCGCAACTTCCTCTGTAATCATGCACGATCTAGTCATCCGTAATGCAATACTCGTCGATGGAACCGGTGCGACTAAACGCGTGTCCGACGTAGCGATCGACGGTCAATCCATCAGCGCGGTCGGAGCTAAACTCGACGCCGGCAAACGTGAAATCAACGCCGATGGGCTGATGCTCACACCCGGCTGGGTCGATATTCACACCCACTACGACGGCCAGGCGACCTGGGATCCTTATCTCACGCCCTCCTCCTGGCATGGGGTCACCACCGCCGTGTTCGGCAATTGCGGCGTCGGCTTCGCGCCGGTGCGTCCCGGTCAAGAGCGGTATCTTATCAATCTGATGGAAGGCGTCGAAGATATTCCCGAAACGGTGCTCGCCGAAGGCATCGATTTTCGCTGGGAAAGTTTTCCCCAATACCTCGATGCACTGCAGACCATGCCGCGCATCATGGACATCGGTGCGCAAGTGCCCCATTGCGCCCTGCGTTTCTACGTCATGGGCGAGCGCGGCGCGGATCACGCTGAAATGCCGACCGATGCAGAAATCACCGAGATGGGATTATTACTGGAACAATCGCTGCGCGCCGGCGCGCTCGGCCTCACGACCTCGCGCACCATCAAACATCGCGCTAAGGATGGCCGTTACACGCCGGGGCTCACCGCCATGGAGCCGGAACTCGCCGGCCTCGCGCTGGCCATGAAACGCGCCGGCAGCGGCGTGATCGAAGTGAATTCCGATTTCGGCGACGGCGATTTTGAAAAACTGCGCGCTGCCGCGGAAATCGCCCAGCGCCCGTTATCGGTGTTGCTATTGCAAGTTCACAATGCGCCGGATTTATGGAAGGACACGCTGGCGGCCATTACCGCCGCCCGCGCCCGTGGGCAAAACGTCACCGGCCAAGTGGGCACGCGGCCTATCGGCATGCTGATGGCGCTGGAAGGAACGATACACCCCTTCGTCACGCATCCGCTGTGGATCGCGATGAACGATCTCTCGCCCGCCGAGCGCGTCGCGCGCATACAATCCAATCCGGAGTTACGCCGCAAATTGTGGGCGGAACTACCGGATAACGAGCATACGCGGTGGATCATCGACATGTTGCCGCGCACGTTCCGTTTGCAAGAGCCACTGGACTATGAACCAGAATTTTCGAGCAGCGTTATCGCACTCGCGCAAGCGGCGCGACGCGATGCCGTGGATTTAACGCTCGAATTGTTGCTGGAAAAAAACGGCAAGGCGATTTTGCTGCACACCTTCGAGAATTATTTTGACGGCGATATGGACATCGTGCGCACCCTGCTCGCCGATCCGGGAACCATCTGCGGTATAGCCGATGCCGGCGCCCATGTCGGGTACATCTGCGATGCCGGAAGCGCGACCGGCATGCTTACCCACTGGGTGCGAGACCGTAAGCGCGGCCCTGGTTTGCCGTTGGAGTATTTGGTGAAAAAACAAACCCTGGATACCGCCCGCACCTATGGTCTCAACGATCGCGGCATCATTGCACCGGGCTATCGCGCGGATTTCAACTTAATCGATTTCGACGCACTACGCGTCAACTTGCCGGAACTCATATACGATTTGCCGGCAGGCGGCCGCCGCATGATTCAGCGCGCGGAAGGTTATCGCCACACCTTCGCCGCCGGCACTGAAACGATGGTCAACGGTGAAGCGACCGGCGCATTGCCGGGCCGATTGATACGCGGAGAACAGAAAATTTAGCGGCAGTGCCGCAGACGCGCTACTAGCGTGCTTCTCCGGCATGCATGCCTGAAACGCCGCGCTGGTATTGCCTTCCAGGCCAATGCCAAAAAACTTTTTAAGCCGCGGCGATGACTTGTATTTCGACTTTGTAATCCGGCGCCGCGAGTTTCGCTTCCACCGTCGCCCGTGCCGGACAATGGCCCGCCGGAACCCAGGTTTCCCACACGGCATTCAACGCCGGAAAATCCGCCATGCTGGGCAGGAAAATCGTTGCGGACAAAATCTTGGTTTTATCGCTGCCGACTTCAGCCAGCAGTTTGTCGATTTGTGCGAGCACCTGTTTCACTTGGCTGGTAATGTCTTGTTTTGCGTCTTCTGCGACTTGACCGGCGAGGTAGGCGGTACCGTTGTGGACAACCATTTCAGACAGCCGTTTGCCGACGTGATAACGTTGAATCATTTCAATTAGCTCCAGTCAAAACGCGTAGTTTAGCTGAACATAACAACGCTCTGAACAATCAATTATGAAAATCATCGTATTAGGCGCCGGCGTGGTCGGCACGACCACTGCATGGTATCTCAACCAGGCCGGCCATGAAGTAACCGTCGTCGAGCGCCAACCCGGCGTGGGTTTAGAAACCAGTTTCGCCAACGGTGGACAAATTTCCGCTAGCCACGCGGTGCCGTGGGCCAACCCTGGCGCGCCGCTGAAAATTCTGCGCTGGTTGGGTAAAGAAGATGCGCCGTTGTTGTTTCGCCTGCACGCGGATTGGCAGCAAATTCGCTGGGGCTTGCAGTTCTTGCGCGAGTGCACGCCCGGCCGCACGCGCGATAACATCCGTTCCCTGGTGAAGCTGGGCCTTTACAGCCGCGACCGTTTGCGCGCGCTGCGGGCGGAAACGAATATTCAGTACGATCATCTCGAACGCGGCATTCTGCATTTCTTCACCGATCAGCGAGAATTCGAGGCCGGCGTGAAGGCGTCGCAAGTGATGAATCAATTCGGCCTCAAGGTCGCGGCTTTGTCGGCTAAGGAATGCATCACACTGGAGCCCGCGCTTGCGGTAGCCGAGGCAAAACTCGCCGGTGGGACCTACACCGCGTCCGACGAATCGGGCGATGCAAAATTATTTACCGAACGGCTAGCGGCATTGGCCGAGCAACGCGGCGTGGTGTTCCGCTTCAGTACCCATGTAACCGATCTAGCGCGCACCAATGACCGCATCACCGGCGTGATGGTGCGCTTTGAGGCCGGCGAGACGATAGAACTCAAAGCCGATGCCTATGTCGTCGCGCTGGGCAGCTTCAGTCCGCTGTTGCTCAAACCCCTCGGCGTTCATATTCTCGTTTATCCGGCGAAGGGCTATTCGGTAACATTTCCGATCCGCCCGGGAAGCCTTGCACCCACCATCAGCCTGACGGACGAAGCCTATCAAATGGTATTTTCCCGCTTGGGAGAGCGGCTTAGAATCGCCGGCACCGCGGAGCTCAATGGCTACAACACGGAACTTAATCAAGCGCGCTGTGAAAATATTTTGCGTCGTGCGTTGGAGTTATTTCCCGACGTCGGCGATCGCAGCGAGGCTAAGTTTTGGACCGGCCTGCGCCCGGCTACGCCGAATAACATTCCCTATGTGGGCAAAACAAAATACGGTAATCTATTCCTCAACACCGGTCACGGCACCTTGGGCTGGACCTTGGCCTGCGGCTCGGGAAAATTGTTGAGCGATATCGTCGACGGCCGGCCCACGGAAGTAAATATCTAACCAGCCCCTACGATGTCATTCCCGCGAAAGCGGGAATCCATAGGGCGTTGGCAGATGTGACTCAGTATGGATTCCCGCCTGCGCGGGAATGACATGCACTCGAAACTCGATTATGATCGTAGCGCTCGCGTGAGTATTGCGCGGCATCATAAATATAACTACTCGATAAACCATATGCGGGGGCAGCAGAATGGCAAACAATCAATCCGATGAAGCGAGAGTGATCGCAGAAGATATCAAGACCTTACACGGCATGGGTTACGCGCAAGAACTGGCGCGCAGCATGAAGTCGTTTTCCAACTTTGCAATTTCATTTTCCATTATTTGTATTCTGTCCGGCGGGATTAATTCCCTCGGCCAAGCCATCAGCGGCGCGGGCGGCGCTGCCATCGGCATCGGCTGGCCCATCGGTTGTTTAATTTCGTTTGTATTCGCGTTGGGGTTGGCGCAGATTTCTTCCGCGTATCCAACCGCAGGCGGCCTCTATCACTGGGGCTCGATTCTGGGGAACGTCGGCATAGGCTGGGTAACCGCATGGCTCAATCTAATTGGCCTTGTCACTGTGCTGGGCGCCATCAACATCGGCACCTATAGTTTTTTCATTGGCGCCTTCGGACCCAGCCTCGGCTTGGCGGATACCTTTGCGACCAAGATGATCTTCATGGTCATCATCACGGCAAGCCAAGCGATGTTTAATCATCTGGGCATACGCCTCACTACTAAACTTACCGACCTCAGTGGTTATTTAATTATCGGCGGCGCGATTCTGATGTTCGTGCTGTTCATGGCTTATGCGAAAGAATGGGATTTCTCGCGGCTGTGGACGTTCACCAACTATAGCGGTTTGCCCGAGGCAGGTCCGGTGTGGCCGAAGACGGAAAGCCTGATGTTCGTATTTTTGCTTGGGCTGTTGCTGCCGATATACACGATTACCGGATACGACGCGTCGGCGCACACGTCTGAAGAAACCGTCGATGCATCGCGCTCCGTACCCAAAGGGATGGTCAGTTCTGTCATTTGGTCGGCAGTATTCGGTTGGCTAATGCTGTGCGCTTTTGTACTCGCGATACCCGATATGAGCGAAGGCGCCAAGCAAGGCTGGGGAATATTTTTCTGGACATCGGATCAGGTTCTGCCGCAGACTTGGAAGCAGATCCTCTATCTTGTGGTCGTGGTATCGCAATATCTGTGCGGCCTAGCGACGGTGACCTCGGCGTCGCGCATGATCTTTGCATTTTCCCGCGACGGCGGATTACCGGCTTCATCGGCACTCAAAACCGTCAGCCCGAAATATCGCACGCCGGTTGCCGCGATTTGGACCACCGCCGTTCTGGCTGTGTTATTCACCAGCTACGCCGAGTGGTATTTCGTGATCGTGTCCGTGACGGTGATTTTCCTGTTCCTGTCGTTTACCGTACCCATTTTCTTCGGCTTGCTGGCTCATGGAAAAACTTGGACCAAGATGGGCCCGTGGGACATGGGGCCGAAGTTCAAGATTGTGGCGGTGCTGTGCATTCTCGCGATGGTCTTGATCTTCATCATCGGCGTGCAACCGCCATCCGATAAAGCGCTCACCATCACCATCGCCTTTTTCGTACTCACCGCCATAGTCTGGTTCGGCTTTGAGCGCCGGCGCTTTAAAGGTCCACCGCAGGGCGTCATGATTCAGCAGCGCGCCGCGGCAATCGAGCAGGCGGAACGCGCAGTGGGCGAAAAATAAGTCCTGGGGAAACCAAAAATGCCCGGCAGGCTTAACGGAAAAACCGCGCTGATCTCCGGCGGCGCGGGCGGTTGCGGCGCCGCCGCTTCGCTGCTGTTCGCGCGCGAAGGAAGCGCGTATCGTTATCGTCGACAAACAAGACGGCAGCGCGTTGGTAAAGCAAATCGAAGCCGCGGGTGGCGAGGCTATTTTCGTCGCCTGCGATGTATCGCAGGCGAACCAAGTCAACGCCGCGGTGAAAGCCGCGACCGATCGCTTCGGCGCAATTAACGTGCTGTTCAATCACGCCGGCACCATCGTCGTGAAACCCTTTTTGGAAACCACGGAACAAGAATGGGACTGGCTCATGGCGGTGAACGTTAAAAGCATGTTCCTCATGACCAAGGCGGTGCTGCCCTCCATGCTCGCTGCAGGCGGCGGCGCCATCGTCTGCACCTCGTCCATCTCCGCCGTGGCGGCGACGCCGATGGAAGTGTTATACGACACGACCAAAGGCGCGGTGCACATGTTCGCCCGCGCCATCGCCGTAGAGTATCGTGATCGCGGTATCCGCTGCAACGCCGTGTGCCCCGGCTTCATCCGCACACCCCATGGCATGTACGAAGTCGACGCGTTGACCAAACTCGGTGTCGATGCCTCCGAAGCAGCGATGAAGGCGATGCAAGGCCGCATGTGCGAGCCTGAAGAGGTTGCGAAGGCGGCGCTGTTCCTCGCCAGCGACGATGCGAGTTTTGTGAACGGCGCTCATTTGTTTGTGGACAATACTTTCACGGCCATTTAATCCGTCTGTCATCCTGACTACTCCTCCTGTCATCCTGAACGAAGTGAAGGATCTGCTTTACCGGCGCCAAAAAAACCAAAACAGATCCTTCACTTCGTTCAGGATGACGAGTCTTTATCTTTGAGTCTTTCATGAAAACCAACAAATCCCCAAGCAACATCATCGATACCATCAAAAAATCCGACACCGCACGCGTCAAAGTCGCCGTCGCCGATATCGATGGCGTGTTGCGCGGCAAGTACATCCACAAAGATAAATTCATCTCCGCCATCGATGGTGGGTTCGGGTTTTGCAACGTCGTGCTGGGCTGGGATTCGAACGACGTCACCTACGACAACACCAAATATACCGGCTGGCACACGGGCTTTCCCGATGCCATGGTCGAACTCGATCTCAATACCCAACGGCACATTCCCTGGGATGACAACGTCCCGTTCTTCCTCGGCGACTTCGTCGATGGCAAAGGCAGTCCGCTAGCCGAATGCCCGCGTCAAACTCTTAAACGCGTATTAAAAAAAGCTGAAAAGATGGGCCTGCTGCCGCTGTGCGGCATGGAATACGAATGGTTCAATTTTCGCGAAACGCCGCACAGCTTCGCCGAGAAAAACTACACCCGCCCGGAACCGATCACGCCGGGCATGTTCGGCTACTCGCTGATACGCATGGGACAAAATCAACCCTTCTTTAAAGCGTTGATGGAAGAAATGCCGAAGTTCGGTATCCCCATCGAAGGCTTGCACACGGAGACGGGGCCCGGCGTGTTCGAAGCGGCGATCCTCTATTCCGAAGCGCTGGAAGCCGCCGATCGCGCGATTCTGTTCAAGTTAGCGGCGAAAGAAATCGGCGCGCGCTTCGGCATCATGCCGAGCTTCATGGCGAAGTGGTCACAGCAATATCCCGGTTGCAGTGGCCATATTCACCAGAGTTTATCGGACGGGAAGAAAAATCTGTTCCACGACGCCAAAGATAAGCACGGTATGAGCGCGATATTCAAAAGCTATCTCGCGGGACAACTTAAAGTGCTGCCGGAATTGATGCCGATGTATGCGCCGACCATCAACAGTTACAAGCGCCTGGTGGATGGCTTCTGGGCGCCGGTGAAACCGACCTGGGGCGTGGATAATCGCACCGCCTCATTCCGCGCCATACCCGGCTCGCCGAAGGCGACGCGGCTGGAAACCCGCTGCCCGGGCGCCGATGTAAATCCCTATCTCGCCATGGCGGCCTGCCTCGCCGCGGGCCTATACGGTGTCGAAAAAAATCTAAAGCTAAGCGAGGCGCCGATCGAAGGCGAGAATCGCGGCGCCGAACGTACCGAACGCCTGCCGCGTACCCTGGAACGGGCAACCGCGGTGTTCAAGCAATCCAAACTTGCGCGTGAATTTTTTAGCGATGCGTTCGTCGATCACTTCGCCGCCACGCGCGAATGGGAATGGCGGCAATTTCAAGATGCGGTGACGGATTGGGAATTTCGTCGTTACTTCGAGATTATTTAAGCCAGTACAACATGGACCTTGCGGATTTTTGATTTAAGTAATACTATAGTGACACCAGCAATCGATGAACTAATGTTATGTCAGTCACGACCACGCTTAAATTGTCGCCGGAACTCAAAGCTCGTGTGGCCACATTAGCGAAACAAACCGGTCGCACACCCCATAGTCTGATGATCGAGGCGCTCGAGCGGCAACTGGAGCGGGAAGAGCGCATGCGTGCATTCGCGCTCGAAGCGCTGGAAGCGGATGCAGAAATCGATCGTACCGGTGAGGTGTATGCGGCAGAAGACGTGCATGCGTGGCTGGAGCGCCTTGCGAAAAACAGGAAAGCGAAGCGGCCGAAACCTTGGCGGGGGTAGTCTATTCGGCACGGGCAATCGATCATCTTGAACGCGCCTTTGACCATATCGCGGAACGTGATCTTGAGGGTGCCGTCGCGGCGGCGAGCGCGATCCGCAGTGCC
This sequence comes from uncultured Pseudomonadota bacterium, assembly GCA_963714525.1. GTDB lineage: Bacteria > Pseudomonadota > Gammaproteobacteria > Burkholderiales > JALYOK01 > JALYOK01. Next base: position 254,888 of record CAVQPB010000005.1, on the reverse strand, counting down.
GTTGAATCGCTACGCGCCCATCCGTTTATCGGTCGACGCGTGGGAGGCGAACTGCGCGAACTGGTCATTTCATTCGGAAAAACCGGCTACGTCGCGCTATACCGCTTTATTCCAGCCAAAGACGAAGTACGCGTCCTGGCAATTCGCCATCAGCGCGAACTTGACTACCCATATTAATGAATAACATCCATCGCCAAGAAGCTCGTGAATACTTGATCGCAGCCATGTCTGCCCTGAGAGGCGCACCGGTATTGCCTCTCAGGGCAGGTTCCTGGAAGAAATTCGGCTTCAACAGAAATCGTAACGCCGTTACAATCGAAAAGTTGGATCGCATATTCGCAGTACATTGCAACGAAACACATCTTCATGACCATTTCAAAATTCAACTTTCCGACGCCGATCCACTTCGGCCCCGGCGCCAGCAAGCAAGTCGTGGCGCATTTGACGTCGCTCGGTTTAAAGCGCCCGCTGATCGTGACGGACAAAGGTATCGAACCGCTGCCGTTATTGGCGCAATTTAAGTCTAGTTTGCAAGGCTTGGCCGCCGCGGTCTTCGCCGGCGTGCAGGGGAACCCAGTCGCGAGTCAAGTGATGGCGGGCGCAGCGGCTTATCGTGCTCATCGCGCCGATTGCGTCATCGGTCTCGGTGGTGGTGCGGCGCTTGATGTAGCGAAAGTCGTAGGCTTACTGGCAACTCATTCTGGCGACGCGATCGAATATGCGTGGGATCATCCCAACGTTCGGTCGATTGAAAAGGATCTCCCCTACTTCATCGCCCTTCCGACCACGTCCGGCACGGGCAGCGAAGTGGGCCGCTCCAGCGTGATCTCCGAAGATGCCACTCACATCAAGCGCGTGATTTTCTCGCCGAAGATCCTAGCAAAAGCCGTGTTCGCCGATCCGGAACTCACCCTCGATCTACCGCCGAAAGTCACTGCTGCGACGGGCATGGACGCCCTTACCCACAACGTCGAATCCTATCTCTCTCCCGCATATCATCCGATCTGCGACGGCATCGCGTTGGAAGGCGTGCGCATCGCCGGCAAGGCGTTGCCAATCGCCGTGCGGGATGGCAAGAATCTCCAAGCGCGCAGCGATATGATGATGGCATCGATGATGGGCGCGATCGCATTCCAAAAAGATTTGGGTGCGACTCACTCATGCGCTCACGCGTTGGGCACCGTGGCCGATATGCACCACGGCCTCGCGAACGGCATCATGATCGATCACGTCATGCGCTTCAACAAATCCGCGGCGCTGGATAAATTTCACGTTTTGGCGCAAACCGTCGGTGTGGAAAAATCGAGCAAAGAAGCCAGCGCCGATGCGTTCATCGATTGGTTGACTAGTTTGAAAGCGGAGATCGGCATACCTGCGCGGCTGGCCGAGATGGGCGTCAACAAGAGTCATCTGGACCGGCTCGTCGCGATCGCCGTGCCGGATATCTGCCATCAGACGAATCCGCGGCCTTGCAGCAAGGAAGATTTCGAGCGAATTTTTTCGGAGGCGTTTTAAGTGCTCTGTCATCCTGAGCGCAGCGAAGGATGACATGTGGTGACGGGATACTTACTGGAATATAGATCATGCTAAAAATCGGCCTATCGGCCTGCTTCTTTCACCCTGACCACGACCGCAATATTTTCAAGGGCAAGACGTTGCAATACTTGGAGCAATCCATAGCGCGCTGGGTGATGTCGAGCGGCGCGATGTTGTTGATGATTCCTTCTCCACAACAGAACAGCCCCGTCAAGCTGGAAGACTACGCCCGCGAACTCGATGGCCTGGTGCTGCAAGGCGGTTCCGACGTGAGCCCGACCAGCTATGGCGAAACGCCGATGAAGCCCGAGTGGAGCGGCGACAAGATCCGCGACGATTACGAAATTGAATTGACGCACGCTTTCATGAAACAGAACAAACCGGTGCTCGGCATCTGCCGCGGCGTGCAATTGATCAACGTCGCCATGGGCGGCTCGTTGTTTCAGGATATCGCTACCCAGCACCCCGGTGAGCAGCATCATCGCGACGGTGCGTTGTACGATCAAGCTTTCCATGAAGTGGAGCTCGTGCCGGATTCCGGCCTCGCCAAACTCTATCCCGGCGTGACAAGAGCGAGAATCAATACCGTGCATCATCAAGCGGCAAAGGCTATCGGCAAGGACCTCGCGGTGGAAGCCTGGTCGGTGCCGGATCGCATTCCCGAGGCGCTGCGCTGGCAAGGCGACGGTTACATGTTCGGTGTGCAGTGGCACCCGGAATTTCAAGATCCCGAACGCACAGACTTGCTCGATACCCAGCCTATCCTCGGTGAATTTTTGAATGCTGTACGCGCCAAATCATCCGATTGACGAGATCACAATCATGCTGAAAATTCTTAACCCCACGAACAATACGCTGATCAAAGAATTGCCTGACGACAGCGCCGAGAGTATCGCCGACAAATACGCCGCAGCGCGCGTCGCGCAAAAATCCTGGAGCGCCACGCCGATCAAAGAGCGAATCGCATGCTTGCAACGGTTTCGCGGGCTGATCGCCGATCGCATGGAACCGCTGGCAAAAACGCTCACTGCGGAAATGGGCAAACCCATCCGACCAAGCGCGCAATGAACTGATGGGCCTATTGCCGCGCATTGATTTTTTTTGCGACAGCGTCGCCGAATCGATCAAACACGAAGCGCACCTGACCTCGGGCGACACCCACGAATGGATCACCCAAGAGCCGCTGGGCGTGATCGCTAACATCTCTGCGTGGAACTATCCCTATTTCGTTGGCGGTAATGTGTTCGTTCCTGCGCTGCTCACGGGTAACGCGGTGCTGTATAAACCGTCGGAGTTCGCGACGTTAACGGGACTTGCCATTGGCGCACTGCTGCATCAAGCGGGCGTGCCACAAGACGTGTTTCAAACGGTCGTCGGCACGGGTGCAGCGGGTGCGACGCTACTCGAACAACCGATCAACGGCGTATTCTTTACCGGCTCCTATGCGACGGGTAAACGTATCGCCGAAGCCATCGCCGGCCGCATGGTGAAATTGCAATTGGAACTCGGCGGCAAAGATCCGAGTTATGTCTGCGAAGACGTGAACGTTGAACAGGCCGCCGCCGGCACCGCCGATGGCGCTTTCTATAATGCCGGACAAAGCTGCTGCTCGGTGGAGCGCATTTACGTCCACAGCAAAATCTACAATGACTTCGTCGATGCTTTCGTACACGAGGTAGAAAACTTCGTCGTCGGAGATCCGATGGACGAGAAAACCTACATCGGCCCCCTCACCCGCGTCGCGCAGTTAAACATACTCGAACACCAAATCGCCGACGCCAAAGCCAAGGGTGCGCGGGTGCTGCACGGCGGACAACGTATACCCGGTCCCGGTAATTATTTCGCGCCGACGGTGTTGACCAATGTCAATCACACCATGGAAGTCATGCGTGAAGAAAGTTTCGGTCCGATCATCGGCATCCAAAAAGTAAAAAACGACGAAGAGGCGCTGACCTTAATGAATGATACCAACTACGGCTTGACGGCGAGCGTCTACACCCGCGATCAAAGCCGAGCGGAAAAAATTCTATCGCAAGTGAATGCCGGCACTGCTTATTGGAACTGCTGCGATAGAGTCAGCCCGCGCCTGCCGTGGTCCGGCGTCGGTCATTCGGGAATTGGCCTGACTTTGTCTCACTACGGCATACAGACCTTCTGCCGCCCGAAAGCCTGGCACTTGCGTGCGGCGTGACTCCCGAAGAAACAATCGCGCGCATCGCGGCGTTGCCTTGCTGGTCGGGTAAGGTCGATCCCCAGCCGCTCGCGGGCGGCATGACCAATCGCAATTACCTGGTTAACGATCGTGCTCAGCGTTTTGTAGTGCGCTTGGGCGATGACATTCCCCTGCACGGCATACTGCGCTTCAACGAGCGCGCCGCAAGCCACGCAGCGTATGCAGCAGGTGTTTCGCCGCAAGTGGTTTATGCCAATCGCGGGGTGATGGTGTTGCAGTACATCGAGGGCAAGACCTACACGGCAGCGGATATTCGTGACCCGAATAATTTCCCGCGCGTCATCGATCTACTCAAGCGCGCGCACCAAGACATTGCCCGTTATTTGGAAGGGCCGGTGCTGATCTTCTGGGTATTCCACATTCTGCGTGGTTACTTTTCCAATTTGAGGCAAAGCCAGAGCCCGCGTCTAGCCTTGCTCCCAAGCCTAGTGCCTTGCGCAGCCAAGCTGGAAGCGGCTGTTGGCGATATGCCTTTGGTGTTTTCGCACAACGATTTGCTCGCGGCGAATTTCCTCGATGACGGGAAACGCCTATGGCTCATCGATTGGGATTACGCCGGCTACAACAGTCCGCTATTCGATTTGGGCGGACTCGCTTCGAACAACGAGTTCGACGCCCGCCTCACCGAAATGTTGTTGCAGCAATATTTCGGCCGCTTGGACGATGGCCTACTCAATTGTTTCCACGCCATGAAATGCGCATCGCTATTGCGCGAAACCATGTGGAGTATCATGTCGGAAATTTACTCGACTATCGATTTCGATTACGTTTCCTACACCGACGTGAACCTGAAACGTTTTGAAAATGCTTACGAGGAATGGCTGCAAAGACTGTCATCCTGAGCGTGACAAAGGATTCGAACCTCCAACTTGTCATCCTGAGCGCAGCGAAGGATCTGCTTTCCGGCGTTCATTGACAACAGATCCTTCGCTGCGCTCAGGATGACACAGTGGTAGTTCGGTCGTCTTGCCATATTTTGAAAGTTCTATGACGAGAAATCGTATTCATGTCTGACTATTTAGTTTGGCTTATCGCGGCACTCGCCCTCATCATCATCGAGATGATGACGGGAACGTTTTATCTGCTGGTATTGGGCATCGCTGCATTTGCCGGCGCGGCGGCGGCCTACGTCGGCGCGGGCGCGCTCGCGCAGGTCGGATCGACCGGCGTTATCGCGGCGATCGGGCTATTCATGGTTAATCGCTGGCATCGAGGGCGTGCGCCGGGCGCGGAGCAAGCTCACTCGCTAGATGTGGGCCAGGCCGTCACTCTTGAATCCTGGCTCGATCACAATACTAAGCGCGTTCGGGTGAAATATCGCGGCGCGTCGTGGGATGCGCAATTAGTCGGCGATCCCGATGTTCAACTCAACGACACGCTTTATATTTGCGGCGCCCGGGGCAGCCAATTACAAGTGTCGCGTTCACCCTCTACTCAATAACCTCAACTTTCAAGGAAAATATCGATGCTCGCAAAAATCATTGCGGTTCTGATTGCCAGCGCTGCCATTTGGAGCTTCCCGCCTACGCAAGGCTTGGCGATTCCATTTTTGTTGCTGGCGTTGATCATCGTGTTCGTCGTCGAAGGCGTGCGCGTCGTGCCGCAACAAAGCGCGTGGGTCATCGAACGCCTAGGCAAATATTCGCGCACGTTGGAACCGGGCCTCAACATTATCGTGCCCTTCGTCGATCGCGTCGCGTATAAGCATTCGCTGAAAGAAGTCCCGCTCGATGTTTCGGAACAAACCTGCATCACGCGCGATAACACGCAACTCGCCGTCGACGGCATCATCTACTACCAAGTCACGGATCCGCGCTTGGCGTCCTATGGCTCGTCGGACTATATCTCCGCCATCACCCAACTCGCACAGACGACGTTACGTTCCGAAGTCGGCAAAATGGAACTCGATAGGACTTTTGAAAGCCGCGATGTGATCAACCATCAAGTGGTGGCGGTGCTTGACGAGGCGGGCCGCACCTGGGGTGTGAAAGTCCTGCGCTACGAAATCAAGAACCTCACACCGCCGGAAGCGATTCTGCGCTCGATGCAAGCTCAAATCACGGCGGAGCGGGAGAAGCGCGCGCTGATCGCGAAATCGGAAGGCCAAAAGCAAGAGGAAATCAATCTTGCCGAAGGCATGAAGCAAGCGGACATTCTGAAATCGGAAGGTGAAAAAGCCGCCGCCATCAACAAAGCACAAGGCGACGCCACGGCCACAACCACGATCGCCGAAGCGACCGCGTCCGCGGTGCGCACCGTCGCTTCCGCTATCGGCTCGGAAGGCGGCATGCTCGCGGCGAACTTGAAAGTCGCGGAGCAATACATCGCGGCGTTCGGCAATTTTGCGAAGACGGGAAATACCTTGATCGTACCGAGTAATCTGACGGATGTGGCGACGATGGTCCAATCGGCGATGACGATTTTGGGTCAAAAGAAAGATACCGCAACCCCACCCGGCAACAAACCTTAGTCACTCAGCGGTGAACGCGTTTCCCCATTCGGCGCGAGTCGTCATTATCGGTGGCGGCATTATAGGTTGCAGCGTCGCCTATCACCTGGCGAAACTCGGCGTTAAAGAAGTTGTACTGCTCGAGCGCGGCGAAATTAACCAGCGGCTCCACTTGGCATGCGGCCGGCTTGGTCGGCCAGTTGCGCACGTCGGCCAACATCACCCAGTTACTAAAATACAGCGTCGAGCTATATGACAAGCTCGAACAGGAAACCGGATTAGCCACCGGCTGGAAGCGCAATGGTGGCCTGCGACTCGCGTGCAATGCCGAGCGCATGACCGAGATCAAACGGCAAGCGACCACGGCCCACAGCTTCGGTTTGGAGATGCACATTCTTTCGCCGAATGAAGCACAGGATTTATGGCCTATCATGGACGTCGCCGATGTGGTCGGCGCCGCGTTCCTGCCGACCGATGGGCAAGCAAATCCAGCCGATATCGCCCAAGCACTAGCGAAGGGCGCGCGCATGGGCGGGGTGCGAATTATCGAAGATTGCAGTGTCATGGAGGTGAAGCAAAAGAATCGCCGCGTGACCGGCGTCGTAACCGATCTGGGAAACATCCAAGCGGAAATCGTGGTGAACTGCGCGGGGCAGTGGGCACGCGCGATCGGCCAACTCGCGGGCGTAAACGTGCCGCTGGTTTCGGTGCAGCATCAATACATCGTCACCGAGGCCATCGCCGGCGTGACAAAAAATTTACCGACCTTGCGCGATCCCGATCGGCTCACCTATTACAAAGAGGAAGTCGGCGGCCTGGTGATGGGCGGCTATGAGCCCAATCCGATTCCGTGGGCGGAACGCGGCATACCCGATGGCTTCGAATTTCAACTCCTTAACGAAAATTGGGATCACTTCGAACCGATTATGGAACTCGCCATCGGCCGTGTACCGGCATTGCAGACGGCTGGCGTGAAACAGTTAATCAATGGACCGGAATCGTTCACGCCCGATGGAAACTTTATTCTGGGCGAAGCACCTGAACTGAGAAATTTTTACGTCGGCGCCGGCTTCAATGCCTTCGGCATCGCATCCGCCGGTGGCGCGGGCCGCGCGCTGGCGGAATGGATCGCAAACGGCGAGCCGACGATGGATCTTTGGCCCGTGGATATCCGCCGTTTCGGGCAGCCACATCAATCCGTCGATTGGGTGCGCACTCGCACATTGGAGGCGTATGGCAAACACTACACCATGGCCTGGCCGTTTGAAGAACATCACAGCGGCCGGCCGCTGCGCACGTCGCCGCTGTATAACGAACTAAAAAAACACAGCGCCGTGTTCGGTGAGAAGATGGGTTGGGAACGCGCGAATTGGTTTGCGCCGGTGGGTGTCGAAGCTCGGGATATCTATTCCTACGGACGCCAGAATTGGTTTGCGCACGTAGGCGAAGAACATCGCGCCTGTCGCGAAGCGGTGGCGTTGTTCGATGAATCGTCGTTCGCAAAATTTTCATTGATGGGCAAAGATGCCGAGCGCGCGTTGCAATGGATTTGCGCCAACGATGTCGCCAAACCCATCGGTTCGCTTACCTACACACAAATGCTCAATCGCCGCGGCGGCATCGAATGCGATCTCACCGTTGCGCGAGTAGCCACAGACGAGTTTTATATCGTCACCGGCACCGGCTTCGCCACTCACGATTTTTCCTGGATAGAACGAAATATTCCCGGCGATTGCGACGTGCGCTTGAGCGATGTGACATCGAGCTACGCCGTGCTCGCGCTGATGGGCCCGCGTGCGCGCGACGTGTTGTCCGCCGTGAACGATGCGGATGTTAGCAATACCGCTTTTCCATTCGCTACATCACAAAATATGGCCATCGCCGGCGCGCCGGTGCGCGCGTTGCGTGTGACCTACGTGGGCGAACTCGGCTGGGAACTACACTTGCCAACCGAGGCCGCATTGGGCGTATTCGAGGCATTAATGCATGCCGGAGAGCCGCATGGAATAAGGCTCGCGGGCTATCGCGCCATCGAGTCATTGCGTCTCGAAAAAGGCTATCGTGCTTGGGGTAGCGACATCGGTCCCGATCACACGCCGCTCGAAGCAGGCTTGGCGTGGGCGGTAAAATTGCAGCACGATATTCCTTTTCTAGGCCGTGACGCGTTGCTTACGCAAAAAAATCACCCTCTAATAAAACGCTTAGCCTGCCTTACGGTCGACGATCCTGCCACAGTATTACTTGGCCGCGAAACGATATATCGCGACGGCGAACCGGTGGGCTGGCTTTCCAGCGCCGGCTGGGGTTACACTGTGAACATGAACATCGGCTACGGTTATGTAAGACGTGCCGAAGGCGTGAGCGACGAGTGGCTGAACTCAGGCAGTTATGAATTGGAAGTCGCAAGCGAGCGGGTCGCCGCCACTTTGCATCTCACGCCGCTGTACGATCCTGCGTCACGACGAGTTCGTAGTTAGTTTTTTCCGTAGTCCCGTTTAACTTTACCGAAAGGAACCATCATGTCTGTTGCACGAGTCACTGAAATCATCGCCTCTTCCAAAAAAAGCTTTGACGACGCCGTCAACATTGGTATCGGCCGCGCCGCGAAAACCTTGAAAAATGTTCAAGGCGCCTGGATACAGGATCAAAAAGTCACGGTCGACGGTAAAGGAAAAATCAGTGAATACCGGGTAACGTTGAAAGTTACGTTTGTGCTGAAGGATTAACGACTATTTGCGTTACCGCCACCTGATCGTTACGACACAACTCGTAATAGGATCACCGCTGGCGGCGGCGCATGACTTTTCGCAAACAATAGTTCTCCGTAGTCCCGGTCAAACGTTACTAGCGAGCGGTCTTGTTCACGTGCAAGCGCAAGCACCACTGTGTCATCAACGCCGGAATGAGATTCCGCAATCGATAGTACGTCATGCCCGGACGCGCGCATGACAGCGACCGACGGAGCAGGAAAATTCTCGTTAACCAGCCAGTGAACTTTCACGCGGTTACTTTTCCGATGGCAACAAACCGTTCTTCCCGAAAAATCTCCGCAGCAAAGCTAAGCGCCGCGAGTACATCGTCGCGCTTGATGTTCGGGTATGCGCCGAGGACATCTTCCATCGTCCATCCATCCGCGACGCGATCCAGAATCAGCTCTACAGAAATACGCGTTCCCTTAATAATGGGCTTACCAACCAGCACTTCCGGATTTACTTCGATACGGTCTTTCCAGTCCACGTTAGCTCCTTGCTCAATCGAAAATGCCAATCCATAAGTATCCGCTTAAATGCGCCGCACGAGTAATAGGCTGTAGGCGTCGGCGCGACCGCTTTGGAAACATTCTTATGATATGGGCATCACTGGCACCATCCCAAGCCCCATCTAATCCCGAATAGTCGAAGGTAATCGATGCGGTGGGCCCTGCTCATAGCGCAAAGTGTGCAAGAATTATTACGCTTTGCACGCTCGATGGGCCCATTCCCGAGAAATGCTTAAACTGATAAAGTTCACTCGGTGTAGGAATTAGCTGCGATAACGCCTGGTCTTCGCGAGCGAATTAGGTTTTTCTTTGGCGTAAGATCAATAGAGAAGCTATGCGGCTGCTCTATTGGCTTCACTGTAAGCCAACAAATTCAACGAGAACCTAAACGACATGGCAAAAGCTGCGAAGAACAACAAAACGATCATAAATGGTTCTGGTGATGTCGGCTTCGAAGCCAAGCTCTGGGCTGCCGCCGATGCGCTGCGCAACAACATGGATGCGGCCGAGTACAAGCATGTCGTCCTCGGCCTGATCTTCCTCAAGTACATCTCCGACTCCTTCGAGGCTAAACACGCCGAGCTCGAAGCGCAGCAAGCCGAAGGCGCCGACCCTGAAGACCGCGACGAGTATCGCGCCGCCAGCATCTTCTGGGTACCGAAAGAGGCTCGTTGGCAGCACCTGAAGGCGAGTGCCCCTCAGCCCACGATCGGCACGCTCGTGGACGACGCAATGGCCGCGATCGAACGCGACAACCCCTCCCTCAAAGGCGTACTGCCGAAAGATTTCGGCCGCGCCGGCCTCGACAAGCAGCGCCTGGGCCAGATCATCAACCTAGTCAGCGACATCGCTTTCAACTCCCCTCTCCCGCCTGCGGGAGAGGGGCCGGGGGTGAGGGAGCAGGCGATCAATCACCGCGCCAAAGACACCCTAGGCCGCGTGTACGAATATTTTCTGTCCCGCTTCGCGAGCGCCGAGGGAAAAAGCGGTGGCCAGTTCTACACGCCGTCGCACGTGGTGCGCGTGCTGGTGGAAATGCTCGCACCCTACAAAGGCCGCGTCTACGATCCCTGCTGCGGCTCGGGCGGCATGTTCGTGCAAAGCGAGAAATTCATCGAGGCCCACGCCGGCAAGCTCGGCGACATCTCCATTTACGGCCAGGAGTCCAACTACACCACCTGGCGCCTCGCCAAAATGAACCTCGCCATCCGCGGCATCGACGCGCAGATCGCCCACGGGGACACCTTTCACAACCACCGGCACCCCGACCTCAAGGCGGACTACGTGCTCGCCAACCCGCCGTTCAACGACAGCGACTGGCGCGGCGAACTGCTGAAGGACGACCAGCGCTGGGCCTACGGCACGCCGCCGGCGGGCAACGCCAACTACGCCTGGGTGCAGCACTTCATCCACCACCTGGCGCCCACCGGCCTCGCCGGCTTCGTGCTCGCCAACGGCTCGATGTCATCCAATCAATCGGGCGAAGGCGAGATCCGCAAGGCCATCATCGAGGCCGATCTCGTCGACTGCATGGTGGCGCTGCCGGGCCAGCTCTTCTATTCGACGCAGATCCCGGTCTGCCTGTGGTTCCTCGTCCGCAACAAATCCGGATCTCCTCCCTCCCTTGCGTCAGCGGGGGTGGGCCGGGGTGGGGGCGGGAAGTTCCGCGACCGCCGCGGCGAAACGCTATTCATCGACGCGCGCAAGCTCGGCACCATGGCCGACCGCGTGCACCGCGAACTGACCGATGCGGACGTCGCGAAAATCGCCGGCACCTACCACGCCTGGCGTGGGGACCCCTCTTCATTCCCTCCCCCGCACGCGGGGGAGGGCCAGGGTGGGGGCACCTACGCCGACGTCCCCGGCTTCTGCAAAAGCGCTACGCTTGCGGACATCCGCAAGCACGGCCACGTCCTCACACCCGGCCGCTATGTCGGCGCCGAGGCCGCCGAGGCCGACGGCGAGCCGTTCGAGGAGAAGATGAAACGGCTCACTGCGACGCTGCGCGAGCAGCAGGCCGAGGCCGCGAAGCTCGATGCCGCCATCGCCGCCAACCTGAAGGAGCTTGGGTTTGGTGGCTAAGAAAAAACCTGTCGTCAGCAAGACTGGTCCAGCAACTGAGCGCAAGCAGCGCGGCCGCGTCGACCGCAGCGCGATGTTCCCAGTGCCACCACCTTCGAGCGACGCGCCCGCGGACTACGCTGACTGGCTCGTGGGGCTGAAGGCGCGCATTCGCCAGGAACGCTTGCGCGTGGTGCTCGCCGGCAATGCTGTTATGGTGTTGCTGTACTGGGATATCGGGTGCAGCATCTTGGATAAGCAATCCGACCAGGGCTGGGGCAGCCGAGTGATCGACCGCCTTGCGGCCGATCTGCGCGAGGCCTTCCCGGAAATGAAAGGGTTTTCGCCGCGCAATCTGAAATACATGCGCGCCTTCGCCGCTGCTTGGCCCGACCGGGCAATTGTGCAAGCGTCGCTTGCACAATTGACTTGGTACCACCACATCGCCCTGCTGGAGAAGCTCGATCGTCCGGAGCCACGACTCTGGTACGCCGCAAAAGCGCTAGAGCATGGCTGGTCACGCAACATCCTCGCGTTCCAGATTGAAGCTCAGGCCTACCGTCGACAAGGCAAATCGCAGACCAACTTTCCCGCTACGTTGCCGCCGCTGGATTCCGACATGGCGGTGCAAGTGTTCAAGGACCCCTACCTCTTCGACTTTCTGGGTACCGACGCACCGCGTCGTGAGGCCGAGTTGGAGCAAGGCCTAGTCACACATATCCAAAAGTTTCTATTAGAACTCGGCCAAGGTTTTGCGTTCGTCGGCAGGCAGGTGCATCTGGAAATCGGCGATGACGACTTCTACCTCGACCTGCTCTTCTACCACCTCAAGCTTCGCCGGTATGTGGTGATAGAACTCAAGGCGCGCAAATTTCAACCCGGCGACGGTGCGCAACTCGGCATGTATATGACCGCGGTAGACCGATTGCTCTGCCACGCCGATGACAAGCCCACGTTAGGCCTGCTGCTGGTGCGCGAGAAGAACCGCGTCTTGGTTGAATATGCCCTAGGCGACAACAGCAAACCCATCAGCGTAGCCGAATGGGATACGCGGCTCACGCATGCGCTGCCCAAGGAGTTACAGTCTAGCCTGCCGACGATCGAGCAGATCGAGGCGGAGTTAAGTGGAAAGGACAAAGCACGATGAAGCGGCTGGGCGCGACGCTGCGTGAGCAACAGGCCAATGCCGCGAAGCTGGATTCCACCGTCGCCGCCAACCTAAGCGAGCTTGGGTATGACGGGTGAGTGGACGACGTTTCGGCTGGGCAACGTCTGCTCAAAGATCGGAAGCGGCGCCACCCCTAGGGGCGGGAGCAGCGTCTACCTCGAAAGCGGCGAGATTGCACTTGTTCGCAGCCAGAACGTCTACAACGATGGCTTCCATCGCGACGGCATTGTTTATTTGACGAGTCAGCACGCCGCCGAGTTGGCAAACGTTGAAGTCACCGAGCAAGACGTACTGCTCAACATCACAGGCGACTCTGTCGCGCGTGTGTGTCAGATCGACCCGGAAATGCTCCCGTCGCGCGTCAATCAGCACGTGGCCATTATCAGATCGAATCCAAAAGTGCTGTGGCCGCGTTTCCTGCGATACGTCCTCGTTTCGCCTGATATGCAAGCTCAAATGCTGTCCCTGGCAGGCGCAGGCGCGACACGCAATGCGCTGACGAAGGGGATGATTGAATCGTTCGAAGTTCCAGCGCCACGGGAAGTTGACGAACAACGCGCCATCGCCCACATCCTCGGCACCCTGGACGACAAGATTGAGCTGAACCGGCGGATGAACGAAACGCTGGAGGCGATGGCGCGAGCGCTGTTCAAGTCGTGGTTCGTGGACTTCGACCCCGTTCGCGCCAAAGCGGAAGGCCGCGACCCCGGCCTGCCTCAGCACCTCGCTGACCTCTTCCCGAATTCCTTCGAGGACTCGGAGTTGGGCGAGATTCCGAGGGGGTGGATCGTTAAGTCCCTGAGCGACCTTACAAGCTATCTCTCACGTGGTATTGGCCCATCCTATGTCGATGAGGGTGGCATATGCGTATTAAATCAGAAGTGCATCCGTGATCGCCGAGTCAATTTTGCACAATCGCGACGCCACGACTCAACCAAGAGATCCATTCAGGGCCGAGAGTTGCGCGCACTCGATATTCTTGTGAACTCAACAGGTGTCGGAACTCTCGGAAGAGTCGCGCAGCTCTGGTATGCGCCCGAGAGCGCGATTGTCGATTCACACGTGACCGTCGTTCGAGCCGCAAATGGTGTTGACCCTTGGTTCCTTGGAGTCGGACTTCTGCGACGCGAAAGTGATATTGAAGAGCTTGGTGAAGGCTCAACGGGACAAACCGAATTAAGTCGCGCTAGGCTCGGAGCCCTGCCTTGTTCAGTGCCACCAGCCGATCTTCAAGTTTCTTTCGGAGAGATTGCCAGTCAGTTACTGCTACGTATTGCTGAGAACGACCGCGAATCACTGACACACACGTCACTGCGCGACATATTGCTGCCCAAGCTCATTTCTGGCGAGCTGCGAGTGAACGACGCGGAGCAGCTTGTTGCGAGGGTGGGTTGATAGCTGATTCGCGACGCGTTAGACGCGCCTTCTCTGTCTCTGGTGAACTGCTGACCAAATCCCGCGAGGCGGCGTTGGCTGCGGTTCAAATCTTCAACAGCCCTTTGATCACCTTCAAGTCCGAGGTTTTTATCGTCCTGATGAATATTGCGTGGACGTACTTGCTGCATGCGCATTACCGGAAGGCGCGAGTTGAGTATCGCTATTTCACCAAGACAGCAAAGCGCCGAGCATTCGACAAGACGAAGGCCGGCGCGCATAAGCACTGGGAGTTGGAGCGTTGTCTGAACGATCACGATTCACCGATCGACAAGGACACGTCTAACAATCTACGTTTTCTGATCGGGATCCGTCATGAGATTGAACATCAGATGACGTCGCGCCTTGATGTATCTCTCAGCGCAAAGTTCCAAGCGTGCTGCCTGAATTACAACACGTATGTGAAGAGGCTGTTCGGAGAGAAGCACGGCATAGACAAGCACTTGGCGTTCAGCCTGCAATTCTCGTCGATCTCGCGGGAGCAGGTCGCCGCACTGCCACTGCCCGACGAGATGCCGTCGCACATCAAGGCCTTTGTCGAAGGTTTTGAGGGCAACCTCTCTGAGGGTGAATTCAACAGTCCACGCTACGCGTACCGCGTGCTATTCGTCGCGAAGACTGCGAATCGCAGGGGGCAAGCGGACGAGGTGATTGAGTTCGTTAAAGGGGATTCGGCGCTGGCTGCGGATGTAAACAAGGCTTACGCAGTGATCCGAGAAACGGAGCGGCCCAAGCATCTGCCGAGCGGGATCGTGAAGCTGATAAAGAAGGATGGTTATCCCCGTTTCACCATGCATGATCACACTACTTTGTGGCGCGAGGCAGATGCAAAGACCGACGGCAAGGGATTCGGTGTTCAAGTAGAGAAGGCTTGGTACTGGTACGACAGCTGGTTGGAGTTCGTGCGAAAGCACTGCGAGAGCAGCGCGTTGAAATACAAGACCAAAGGATGAGCGGCACCTTCACCGCTCCGTCGAAGACGCCGCCCTCACCTGGCTCGAAGCGTTGGGCTGCGCGGCCTGGACATCGCCGCGGGCGAGCCCGGCGCGAAGCGGATATGTGGCAAAATGTTGACCAATATTTATATCCGCCTACAGTTTGACACATGCCTCCAGTCACCGACAGAATCAAGGTTTTGAAACTCGCGCGCCGCCGCCAGGGCGTTACCGCGCGCGATCTGGCGGCCGCGGGTATTCATCGTCAGGTGTTGAGCCGCCTGGTGGCGGCGGGTAAGGTCGAGCGTATCGCACGCGGCATTTATCGTCTTTCCGAGCACCCGATCACCGAGCAACACGGCCTTGCGGTGGCGAGCACGGCCGTGCCGCACGGCGTCATTTGCCTACTCTCGGCTTTGCAGTTCCACGGTATTGGGACGCAACTTCCTGCAGAGGTCTGGATCGCCATCGACCGGCGGGCGCGGCGTCCGGCGCTGAAATACCCGCCGTTGCACATCGTCCGCTATTCGGGCAAGGCGCTGACCGAGGGCAGCGAAGCCCATCAACTCGAAGGCCGGCAGGTGAGGGTCTACAACGTCGCCAAGACCCTGGCCGACTGCTTCAAGTATCGCAACAAGATCGGCTTGGACGTGGCGCTGGAAGCATTGCGCGAGGCCTGGCGCGCGCGCCGTTTCAAAATGGCCGAGCTGGATCGTTACGCCGCTATCTGCCGTGTGCAGCGCGTGATGCGGCCTTATCTTGAGGCGCTGGTGGCATGACCGTCGCGCGTGACGGCCTTGTGCGTTCGGTGCAAGTACGGCTCGCGCGGCATGCCAAGGCGATTGGCGTGGACCCGAATCTGGTGCTCACGCGTTACGCCGTGGAGCGGTTTCTTTACCGCCTGTCGCGTTCGCCACATGCCGAGCGGTTTGTGCTGAAGGGCGCGCTGGTGCTGCTGGTGTGGCTCGGGGAGGCGCTGCGGCCGACGCGCGATGCCGACCTACTGGGGTTTGGCGATCTTTCCGAAGCGGCACTGCTGGGAATTTTTAGCGATATATGCGGCGTGCAGACTGAAGAAGAGGACGGGATGATTTACCTAGTCGATACCGTTCGCGTGGAGCCGATCCGTGCGGAGGATGACTACGGCGGCCAGCGTGTGACATTGCAAGCGCGGATGGGGTCGGCGCGGTTACGTGTGCAGGTCGATATCGGCATCGGTGACGTGGTGATCCCCGCGCCGGAGTGGCTGGAATACCCGAGCCTGCTCGATTTGCCGCGCCCGAGGTTGCGAGCCTACCCGCGAGAAACCGTGATCGCGGAGAAGCTGCATGCCATGGAGTATCTCGGTATGCGCAACAGCCGCCTGAAGGACTACTTCGACATCTACGCTTTGTTGCAGGAGAGGAAGACCGACGTCACGCGGCTGGGCGGGGCAATTGCGGCCACGTTCACGCACCGCCAGACCGCATTACCCGATGAAATGCCGCAGGGACTGAGCGATGCGTTCGCGAATGATTCGCCAAAGCAGGCGCAATGGACGCAGTTTCTTGCCAAGAATCGACTTGAGGCCCCGGCGCTGGGTCAGGTCATTTCGGATATTCGCGATCTGATCGCGGAGCCATTGAGGTTGGCGCGGCAACAACAGGAGCGGGCGCGATGAGTCTTAACGAGTCTCACGTCGAAGAAGCCACCCTCAATTGGCTGGCGTCGCTCGGCTACACAGTCCTGCACGGGCCAGACATCGCCGCAGGCGAACCCGGCGCGGAGCGCACCGACCCGAACTACGGCGACGTCCTACTAGAGCGGCGGCTGCGCCCGGCGCTCGTGCGTCTGAATCCCGACCTCCCATCCGAAGCGCTCGAAGATGCCTACCGCAAGCTCACGCGCATCGATGCGCCTTCACTCGTGGAGCGCAACCGCCCTGTGCACCGCATGCTCGTCAACCGGGTCGCGGTCGAATATCGCCGCGAAGGCGGTTCCATCGCCAGACACTCATTACCGGTTCCATAGTTTCGGTACTTGTGAAAAACTACCGAGACTATGGAACAAGGTCGGTATGACTGCTATCGCTGACCGCCGACTCCAAACGCTGCTGCGCTGCGCCTGCACGGCACGCTCGCGCGAACTCGTTGCTGCGGGCGTCCCTCGCAGCCGGCTTTCCCGTATGGTGGCCGCTGGCCAGTTGCAGCGCCTCGCGCGCGGTTTGTATGCGTTGCCTGCCTACCAAAGCGGTGAACACAGTGCTCTAGTGGCGGTCGCCAAGCGCGCGCCATCACCGTAGTGCGGTACTTGCTAGCCCGTTCTCAAATCCGCTACACTTGTTCTCAATATGAGAGCCACTGACATCCCGCACGCGCCGCAACTAGTCGAAATTCTGTTCGGCGCCTATCGCCGCCAGATTCTGGCGCTGCTGTTGTTGCGTCCTGACGAGAGTTTCTATGTGCGGGAAATCGGTCGGCTGACCGGTGTGCCGGCCGGTTCGCTGCACCGCGAACTGAAGCTGCTAAGCGATGCCGGCTTGTTGCTGCGGTCGGTGACGGGTAACCAGGTGCGCTATCAGGTAGACCGCGCTTGCCCGATTCAAGAGGAACTGGCCGGTATCTTCCGCAAGACGGCCGGGCTGGCCGACGTGCTGCGCGAGGCCCTGGCGCCGATTGCGGGCAAGATACGCTTAGCGTTCATCTTCGGATCGGTGGCGCGGGGCAACGAGCGCGCCACCAGCGACGTGGACGTGCTGGTGGTGGGTTCGGCCTCGTTCGCTGCGGTGGTGGAGGCGCTGAGCCGGGCGGGCGAGCGGTTGCGTCGCGACGTGAATCCGGTGGTGATGACCAAGGGCGCATTCGAGGCGAAGCTGGCCAGCCGCGACCGCTTCGTTGCCAGGGTGGCGCGCGAGCCGAAGATCTTTTTGCTTGGGGATGCCGGTGAGTTTGCAGAACTTGCTGAAAATCGGGCAGCTTAAGGAGCACCCGCCCGACGCAGCGGAAGTACAGCGGCTGCTGGCCGCGGCCGCGAGAAACCTCGCCGATGCGCGCGTGACCACGATCAGCCCGGAGACGCGCTTTGATGCGGCCTACAAGGCCGTGATGCAGGTGGCGCTGGCCGCGTTGATGGCCCATGGTTACCGGCCGGATACGAATCGCCCGGGGCATCATGCAATGGTAGTGCAGGGGCTGGCGCTGACCATCGGATTGGCGCCCGCCCGCGTGACGGTGCTCGATACGCTGCGCCGCAAGCGTAATCTATCCGACTACACGGGCGAGGATATCGACGATTCTTCGGCGGAGCATTGCATTGCCGAGGCCGAACAGTTGCTGCAGGATGTCATGGCCTGGCTCAAGACCCATCAACCACAACTGATCGTCCCACAGAAATGACTGCCCAGCGGTTCGCGGAATCGGTGGTAGAGGACGCCGCGCTCGCCTGGCTGGAGGCGCTCGGCTACTCGGTACTTCACGGCCCCGACATCGCGGTGAGAATGCCCGACGCCGAGCGAAGCGATCCAAGCTATCGTGACGTGGTGTTAGACGGGCGACTTCGCCAGGCGCTTTTCCTCCTCAATCCGGACTTGCCGCAAGAAGCATTGGACGACGCCTATCGCAAGCTCATACGCACTGATGCGCCATCGCTCGTGGAGCGCAATCGCGCCATGCATCGGATGCTGGTCGATGGGGTTACCGTCGAGTTCCGGCGCAAGGACGGTTCGATCGCCGGGGCGCAGGCCAAGATCGTCGATTTCGATAAGCCCGACAACAACGATTGGCTGGCCGTTAACCAGTTCACCGTCTCTGAAGGGCAACACACGCGCCGGCCCGATGTGGTGATGTTCATCAATGGTTTGCCGTTGGCCGTGATCGAGTTGAAGAATCCTGCAGACGAGAAGGCGACGGTCTGGTCGGCCTATCAGCAGCTTCAGACTTACCAGTCGCAGATTCCAGCGCTGTTCGCGACCAATGCGGTACTAATCGCCTCCGATGGCATGCAGGCGCGGATCGGCTCGCTCGGCGCGGGGAAAGAGTGGTTTAAGCCCTGGCGCACGATTACGGGACGCGAAGATGCATCCGCAAAACTTTCCGAATTGCAGGTGGTCCTCGAAGGTGTGTTCGAGAAGCGGCGTTTACTCGATCTATTGCGATATTTCATCGTGTTTGAGGATTCCGCTAGTGATAGTAGCGCTGGCATGCTGATTAAGAAGATGGCTGGCTACCACCAGTTCCACGCTGTGAACGTGGCCGTCGAAGAGACTCTTCGTGCGGCCGAGGCTGTTGCGCTAACGAAGACAGCGGAACCATTAGGACGTTACGACGTCTGGGCAAAAACACGGCGGCAACCTTGGCGATCAAGCGGTTGGTGTGGTATGGCATACGCAAGGCTCAGGTAAAAGTCTAACCATGGCCTTCTACGCGGGACGCGTGATTCTGCACCCGGCGATGGCGAATCCGACAATTGTTGTGCTCACCGATCGCAACGATCTCGATGACCAATTCTTCGGCACCTTCGCGCGCTGCAGTGACCTGTTGCGCCAGCCTCCTGTTCAAGCCGGCAGATCGCGCCGATCTGCGCGCGAAACTTACCGTTGCGTCGGGTGGTGTAGTGTTTAGCACGATTCAAAAATTTTTGCCGGAGGTGCCCTTACCCCAACCCTTTCCCGCGAGCGGGAGAGGGGAATAATGGATGTGCTCTCGGATCGCCGTAACATTGTCGTGATGGCCGACGAAGCCCATCGCTCGCAGTACGGTTTTATCGATGGATTCGCTCGCCACATGCGCGATGCGCTGCCGAACGCCTCGTTCATTGGCTTTACCGGTACGCCGATCGAGCAGACCGACGCGAACACGCGCGCGGTATTTGGCGACTACATCAGTGTCTATGATATTCAGCGCGCGGTGAGCGACGGCGCGACCGTGCCGATTTATTACGAAAGCCGTCTTGCGAAGCTTGCGCTGAAGGAAACCGAACGGCCGAATATCGACCCGGAATTTGAGGAAGCTACCGAAGGCGAGGAAATTGAGCGAAAAGAAAAGCTCAAGAGTCGCTGGGCGCAGCTCGAAGCGGTAGTCGGATCGGAGCATCGCATCGAAGCTCGTCGCCCGCGATCTGGTGGAACATTTCGAGAATCGCCTTGCGACGCTTGAAGGCAAGGCGATGGTGGTATGTATGAGCCGGCGTATCTGTGTCGATCTTTATCGCGAACTCGTCGTGTTGCGTCCAGCGTGGCACGGCGACGACTGACGAGCAGGGCGCGCTTAAAGTTGTCATGACGGGGTCAGCCTCGGATCCGCTTGATTGGCAGTCACACATTCGCAATAAACCGCGGCGCGAAGACTTAGCCGCACGTTTCCGCAACCCTAAAGATCCATTTCAGATCGTGATCGTGCGCGATATGTGGCTCACCGGTTTTGACGCACCGAGCCTGCATACCATGTACATCGATAAACCGATGCGCGGGCATGGGCTGATGCAGGCGATTGCGCGAGTGAATCGCGTATTCAAAGACAAGCCAGGCGGGTTGGTGGTCGATTATCTCGGGCTTGCCGATGAGCTGAAAAAAGCCCTCGCGACTTACACCGAGAGCGGTGGCACCGGCAAGACCGCGATCGATCAGGCCGAAGCCGTAGCCGTGATGTTAGAAAAATACGAAGTGTGCTGCGGTTTGTTTCATGGCTTCGATTACTTGATGTGGATCAAAGGCACCGCTCAACAGCGTCTCTCGCTGCTGCCGGCAGCGCAGGAGCATATTCTTGAGCAAGAGGACGGCAAGGCCAGGCTATTGCGCGCGGTGACGGATTTAGGCCAAGCGTTCGCGCTCGCGGTACCGCACGACGAGGCATTGCGCATTCGCGACGATGTTGGATTCTTTCAGGCTGTGCGCGCAGTGCTCGCGAAAAATACCGCGGGTGAGCAGAAAACCGACGAAGAATTGGAACATGCGATTCGGCAGATTGTTTCTAATGCCATGGTATCCGAAGGTGTCGTGGATATTTTCGCGGCCGCCGGGTTGAAAAAACCGGATATTTCGATTCTCTCGGACGAGTTTCTCGCCGAAGTGCGCGACATGCCGCAACGCAATCTTGCGGTCGAATTGCTGCAGAAACTCCTTAAGGGCGAGATCAAGACACGCGGCAAGCGTAACGTCGTGCAGGCGCGTTCGTTTGCCGACTTACTCGAGCAGGCCGTGCGCAAATATCAAAACCGCGCTATCGAAACCGCCCAAGTGATCGAGACGCTGATCCAGCTCGCAAAAGATATGCGAGCCGCCGCTGCGCGTGGCGAAGCGCTTGGGCTCAGCGATGACGAGCTTGCTTTTTATGACGCGTTGGAAGTGAACGATAGTGCAGTCAAAGTTCTCGGCGAACCTACGTTAACGAAAATCGCCCGCGAGCTGGTTGAAACAGTGCGACGAGAGCGTCACCATTGACTGGACCATGCGCGAAAATGTACGGGCCCAGTTGCGCGTGATTGTGAAGCGCATTTTGCGTAAATACGGATATCCGCCTGACAAGCAGGAAAAGGCGACACAAACGGTATTAGAGCAAGCAGAGGTGCTATCGGCCGAATGGGCAATTGCGTAACAGGGGTAATGGAATAGCTTATGCGTAGCCTGCAAACGTGCGAAAAAAAGTGTATATCGCTGGTATTCATGCTGCAAATGGTGGATCCGCTGCGCTTGATCCACCCTACCCCATTTATCATGTTTGGTTGACGGATAAGCGCTACACGAATTCAGCCCAACCCAATTCCCCTAGCCATTATCGCAGCGAGTATCGGCAGTAAAAATAGCAATCCGAATTGGATATGGATGAGCTTGCGGGTGGACTGAATCGCGCTGGTGCTCGGCAATGCGGCGGGGCTGGTGCGCAATGCCTTGCGCCACTTGATGTAGTTTAACGTCGGCGGAAGCGAGAGCAGGCCGATCACCACGAACAATCCGAGTTTGATCCAGAATACTGGATTGCCTGTGTAGAATGCCGCGCCCTTGGCGCCGTAGATGACTCGCAGTATGCCTGCCGCGAGTGCCAGACCCGCGAGAATTCCGTAAAAAAGATCGATGCGCACGACCCGCATCACCGCTTCGGCTGAAATGCCTGGGCGAACCAACACCATCTCCACGGTGAGAATCACAAACAATCCGAACACGCAAATGTGATGTAGCGCAGCTAACAGTGCTTCGAGAGGCATAGGGTTCGTCCGACTTTATCTAGAACCAAAAAGCAGATCCTTCACTTCGTTCAGGATGACAGTTATCGATCAACGATTGATAAACTAAATCGCGCACCAAAATCCGATAGTGATTGCGGCGGGTGATTTCTTGCGACATGTAGGTCACGGTCAATTGCTCTTTAGGATCGATCCAAAAATAGGTTCCGGCATAACCGCCCCAGAAATAGTCGCCGGCGGAGCCGGGCCATTCGGTGAGGCCCGTCTCTTTACGCACGCCGAAGCCTAAGCCAAAGCCGTAGCCTGACCCCGGATTCCACACCGTGCCGACACCGATATTCGGCCCCACATGGTTCGACGCCATGTAGGCCACCGTCCTGGGACCCAATATCCGCGCGCCTTCCAGCTCACCGCCATTGAGCAGCATTTGGCAGAAGCGCAGGTAATCGCCCGTCGTCGACACCAAGCCATGGCCACCGGCGAAAAAGCTGGTCCGCTTCGTTAAGTCGAGCAAGTCCAATCTCGCGCCGGTTTCCGGGTTCGGTTGTGGCTGAGCCAGGCGATTGAGTTTGTCGCTCGGCAAGTTGAACGCCGTGTCGTTCATCTTCAGCGGAACCAAGATACGTTCGCGCAAAAATTCATCGAGGTTCTTGCCGCTCGCCACCTCCACCACGCTTCCCAACACGTCGGTGGAATGACTGTATTCGTAAGTGGTGCCGGGTTCGTAAGCGAGCGGCAGTTTCGCCAGCGTCTTGACAAATTCCATGAGCGACGCCGCGGTCAGGCCGATGCCCGCTTCCTTGTACATTTTCTGCACCGTGGTCTTATCGTTCAGTGGCGCGCCGTAGGTTAAACCCGATGTATGTCGTAATAAATCCTGCACCGTAATCTGGCGCTTGGCGGGCACGGTGGTGAACGATGTATTGCCGTTGGCATCGATAGTATCGGTGCCGACTTTCATCTCTTTGAACTCCGGTATGTATTTCGAGATCGGCTCGGCGAGATGAAGTTTCCCTTCCTCGACCAGCATCATTGCTGCGACGCTGACGATGGGTTTAGTCATCGAGTAGATGCGGAATATGGCATCGTTATTCATCACTGTGGCTTGCTCGCGATCCTGAAAGCCGAAGCTTTTTTGATAGACTAATTTCCCTTTGCGCGCGATCATGACAGTGACGCCAGGCAGCTCTTTGTCGTCGATGATTTTTTGGAAGGTGGCGTCCAAACGTTGCAAGCGTTGGCTGGAAATCCCGACGGTATCGGGTGAGGCTTCGGGTAGCGGCGCCGCCGCGGCTAGGCCGGCTAAAACAAACCACAGCCCAGGAAAAAATCTAATTACGTTCATTGTTATCTCCTCAAGTTTTAAGTATCTATTTAGCGTTGTCGTATTCTTGATAGTCGGCGATTCTTCGGAACGTTGGCCCTCATCCCCGACCCTTCTCCCAGAGGGAGAAGGGAGTTAATCCCCTCTCCCTCTGGGAGAGGGTCAAGGGTGAGGGCAAGACGTGTCGCAGTAGGTGCAAAAAGATCAGCCGGATCGAAAAGCTAGAATGGTAACTCAACTGCGCGGGTTAGGAATCTCATTAGGGGCACCGATGTTCGGCAAGCATCGGCGTAGCGCTGGATGAAGTCGCCGGCGCAAGCCTCTTTATCGCTGAAATGAATCGAGGTAAAAAAATCCTTGCGCTTTAAGTCTTCGACGAACGGATGGTCGGCGCGATAGCCTTGCGGCGCGCGGGTCAGCGCATCGCCCTCGATGATAAGACCGGATTTAATCACCTTTTTCCACTCGTCCGGCTTGGCGACGATGGCGTCGCGTATCTTATGCAATGCAGCGCGGATCGGGATGCCAAATGCCACCACCCATGAAACACTCGCCCGGTTGCAGATGCAAATAGAATCCCGGCGCGTGCACGTCTTTGCCGACGCGATGGCGGAAATGCGCCGCCGCGTGGGTCTTGTACGGCGATTTATCTTTCGCGAAGCGGGCGTCGCGATAGATTCGAAACATCGAACCGCCGTTGGGCCGCGGATCGGCGTTGAACTGCTCGCTTATTTTTTCCAGGTGATCGGCGAAGTCGGAAATAAATCGCAGCAGCGGTTCCTTAACATGGTCTTCGTAACGCGGCTTATTTTCCTGAAACCATTCTTTGTTGTTGTTGGCTTGGAGTTCACGCAAGAATTTGAATAACTGCGGTGTAAAGTGACTGCCGGCGCGGGGCATTGTTTTTCCTCCAATTTTCCGATGCCGCAGGAGCGCCATCCGGTGCGGCTCTCAAGCATGGCATGCCTGAGATCCAAGCTGGGCGAGCCTCCTGGCACACCCATTTTTAATATTGTCATTCTGAGGCCAGTAGGCCGAAGAATCTGCTTTTGTCCGTTTGGGAAAGCAGATTAAGAATCCCGTTCCATGTAACGGGTGGTGAAGAAATCTTCCTTCACGTTCTGATTCGCCTTGAAATTCTGGAACTGGATCACGGTTTTGTGGCCGGTTTGCACGTTCGCCGACTCGAGCCGCATCGGTTGCCATTTGTTGCGTTCTTTATCCACCAACTTAACATCGGAAAACTTGCTGGTTTTAACGAGCTGGCCCGACTCGTCGTAGAACTCGGCCTTCACCGCGACAAAATTTTCCTTCAGGATCCAGCCGAGGCGCTTGGAGTAGCCGCTGTTGGTCTTCACATCCTCGGACTTAGGTGTGGATTCCGTCACCCAGCACGGTTTTCCCGCGCAATCTTCGTCGCGCAGTGTTTTATGATTCCACTCGGAAGGCTTATGGCCGATCACATCGCCATAGGAAAAATCCGTCCCGACGAAGCTATCTTTCTTGTTGCTCGACACCAAGCGGCGGACTTTTTTCAGCGCCGGCAAATAAATCCAAATATCGTCGTCCTTGGCGGAATTTTCGATCAGCAGTGACACGGTGCCCTTCACGTCCGACGGCGTCAAAAAACGCGTCATGCGCATATTGTCGACACCATTCGCTTGCAGCTTGGACGTGCCGAAGGTTTTGCGCACCCGTTCTTGGCCATTTTTGTTGGTAAGCGTGAACGTCGCGTCGGAAGTTGAATCGATCACTTTTGATACCATGAAATTTTTCTCGGCGATTTCCAGCGCCGTGGGATCGGCAGCTTTACTCTCCATTGGAATCAGCGTCGCAGTTAAACCGAGCGCAACCAGCGCGGCGACGGCTGTAGCAGGTTTTAGATCCATCGTAGCTCCATTAAAAATAAACTTGGGTCGGAAAACCAATACTAGAGCCGGTATTAACGTCAATGCGGCAAATACGCTGACCAGCATGGAGCAAGCGATCAAGGTCGCGAGCCAACTGTGAATATAGAAGCCCGGCGAGAACCATAGCACGCCATAGCCCACCGCCACGGCGGACGCGACGAACAGGCACGCCTTACCGGCGGTAGCCAGCACGTGCCGCACCGCGGTGATCTCATCGACACCTTGTTGGATTTCCTCACGCAAACGATAGACTAGATAGATGGCGTAGTCAGCGCCAATGCCTACCGCCATCGCCGACGACAGCGCGTTGGGAATATTAAGCCGCATGCCGGACCAGCCCATCACACCGAAGTTAGCCAGCACCGCCAGCAACAGCGGCGTCAGCACCAGCAAGCCACCGATCAGTGAACGGAATACCAACGACGACACCACGAACACCACGCTGGCGATTTGGACGATGTTCAGCACCTTGTCATGCACCATCACTTCCGTCAGTCCCGCGCCGGCGGGCACGCTGCCGCCGAAGCTCACCGTCACCGTGCCCGGCAGTTTCTGCTTGGTAAAGTCTTTGAGTTTGGCGATGAGTTCCTGCACGTAGGCGCTGCTGTCGGTCTTGAGGAACACCGTCAAGTTCGCGACCTTGTAGTCATAGTCCACATAGGAATCGAAATCCCCTGGCTCGCCGGACATGGAATACAACAACAGATATTGGGAAACCAATTCCTGGTTATCCGGAATCGAGTAAAACTTGGGATCGTCGCCGTTCATGGCTTGATTCATACGCTTGATGAAATCTGCGATGGAGATGGTTTTACCGACATTGGGCTGCGCCTCGGCGAAGCGTTGCGTGGCCTCTATACCTTGAAGCACACGCGGGTCTTTGATGGCGTCGAGATCTTTACCTTCAATGATGAGATTGAGGGTATTCGTTCCGCCCAGCCGCTCATTGAGTATCTTGTCGTCTTTTTTGAAATCGAAGTCATCGGCGAAGAAACTCTTGGTGGCGCTGTCGACCAACACCCGCGACATACCGACCGCGGCGATCACCATCAGCAACGCCGTGACGACGAAAAGATAATTACGTTTCGGCCCGGTAACCCAATTCGCGATTGCGCCAGTGATGGCATCCCAAAAGCGGTTCTTTTCGTAACCTTTTTGTTCCAATTTCCCCGGCGCCGGTAACAACGAGCGCAGCGCCGGCATGAACGTCATCTCGATGATCAACGCACTCAAAATCCCGATGCCGGTGAAAAGCCCGAAGGTGCGCACCGATACGATTTCGAACACAATCAGCGAGAAAAATCCGAGTGCTGCGATGCCACCTGCAGTGAGCATGACCGGGCCAACCTTCGTCACCGACGAGACCACCGCCGCGTGATTCGCTTCCTTGGGTGTAAGCGAGGTGGTGTCACGCATATGGTGATACTCCTCGTAATAGCGCTTCAGCAATTGCACCGCGTGTCCCGCGGCAACGGCAAGAATCAGTATCGGCGTACTCGAGTTGAACACATCCATGGGTATGCCCGACAGCCCCATGATGCCTACGCCCCAAAGGGTGGCCAGAATCGCCGTAAGCAAAGGCAGGAACAACCCTTGAAAGGTGCGAAATGCTTCAAACAGGATCAACCCTACCAGCAGAATGGCGATGGGGAAAAATATCGCCACCCGCTCGGAAAAAATTTCGATGCGCGACAGGAACGAAGGCAAGCCGCTGATGTTTACTTCGACCGTGTCGTCGCGCATCTTGTCGGCAACGGGCGTAATGGTGTCCATCATGCCGCGGAATCCGGTCGGGCCTTTTTGTAAGTCGACGATGATCGCCGCGGACTTAAAATCTTTCGAGACAATGGAATTTAGATACGCCGGATTACGCAAAATTGCCGCTTTCAATTCCGCCATTTGCGCCGGCGTTTGCGGAACCTTGGCCATGAGGGGACGAACCTCCATGCCGTCGGCATTGCCACGGATGTCTTTGGCTTTATTGGCGGCTAGAGACAGGAGATTTTCTTTCACAACCCCCGGTTTGTCGCGAATCTCGCGGGTAAAGTCCTGTATCTTTTGCAGCACCTGGGGTTGGAATATGTCGCCCGACTTCGGCGTGATGCCTACCACGGCAATAAATTTAGAACCGAAAATTTTATCGACTTTGTTGGTGCCGATTACGTAGGGATGGGATTGCGGCAACACCGCATCGGGATCGATGATGATCTTCAGATTTTTTGCCTGCATGACCAAAAACGCGGTGATCAGCAAAATCAACCATATCACGATCCAACGGAATTTTAGAATGAACTCTACATAGCTACGCAAGTTGATCTCCTAGCGGATACGCTTAAGCCTTGAATAATCGTGCTGACGAGGATCACGGCGCCGGCCTCGCGACTAATCCTCGCAAAATCAGGTCCGCCACATTTTTAGCCATGGCCTCGAATTTTTCGTAGGAATGCATGTGCATGAACAGCGGCACATCGAATACCGTGCTAGCCACCAATATCGCCTCGGCGGTTTGTTTTGGATCCTGCACGAAGAATTCTTTGTTGCTATTTCCTTCATCGATGAGCTTGGTGAGAAGTTCTTGCTTAAAGCGAAGATGTTCTTGCACCACGTCCGTGCGTTCCCGGGCGATGGCCTCGACCAATTCATTGATGCGCGGTTGCTCCGACCAGCGCTGATAGGTATAGCGCAGGTTGCCGAGCAAAAATCCCGTTAAACGCTCGGATGCGGCTGCCGGTGTGTTAATGACCTCGGTCAGCGCCGTACATTCTTCCGCAAGGCAGCGCCGGGCGAGCTGGGCGCCGATCTCGAGTTTGTTCTCGAAATAACGATAGATATTTGCCGCGGACATATCGCAATCCGCGGCGATCTCCGCCATGGTGGTTTTACTGTAGCCGAACTGCTCGAAGCGGCGCAATGCCGCCGCCAGAATGGTTTCCGAAATGGTTTCGGAGGTGAGATATTGTTCAGGCAGTGCCATGGAAAAAAGTGTACACCCATGAATACTGAATGATCAAGATATTATTCAGTATTTATTGTGTTTTAGTTAGCCGATACTAGTTAATATAATTAAATCAATTAACTATATCTTCTTTCGAAACAGAATATTAAAACAAGACTGTCAAGAAAACCCAAAAGCCTTGACGCTTTACTAGTGTGTTCTGGATTGAACTACTTGATAGACGTGTCCAAATTTGGCACGCCGCAACCCGCACCGTCTTTGACGAAATCGCTGAAATTGATGGTCATAGGCTTGTCGGACGCGGGGTCAGAGCTTGCCGCCGCAGGTTTTGCCGGCTGATTCGCGACCAATTTCTCAATCGACGATTGCCCTGCATCCTGTTTAACAACCTCGCCTTTGTCGCCGGATTCCGCCGCCTGAGCCGCCGATAAAAGCGAAACCGCAACCGCGCTGGCTAGCATCATTCTGTACAAAGCCGTATTCATGGTGACCTCAACATTTCCAAAATAAGATACTACTGCGCTAGGGAACCCATGGCAATTATTACGCATTTAAACTGTCAGACACCTCGCACACGAATCTGTTCCCGTGAACGTGCCCTCCTCCCGCTTGGGGCCGAATGATGCGAGAATAGCGCAAAACCTAATCCAATCACCGATTCATGACAAGCTCCGAAATTCGTCAACGTTTTCTCGATTTTTTTGCTCGTAACGGCCACCAAATTGTCGCTTCCAGCCCGCTCGTACCGGGCAACGACCCTACCCTGCTATTCACCAACGCAGGCATGGTGCAGTTTAAAGACGTATTCCTCGGCCAGGACAAGCGCGCCTACAACCGCGCCACCACCTCGCAGCGCTGCGTGCGCGCCGGAGGCAAGCACAACGACTTGGAAAACGTCGGCTACACCGCGCGCCACCATACGTTTTTCGAAATGCTCGGCAATTTCAGCTTCGGCGATTATTTCAAGAAGGATGCCATCCGCTTCGCGTGGGAATTGATCACTGAGGAATACGGCCTGCCGAAAGAAAAGCTTTGGGTGACCGTTTATCAAACCGACGACGAAGCCTATAACCATTGGGCCAACGACATCGGCGTGCCGAAGGAGCGCATTGTGCGCATGGGCGACACGCCCGGCGGCAAACCCTACGAGAGCGATAACTTCTGGCAGATGGGTGACACCGGCCCCTGCGGCCCCTGCACGGAAATTTTTTACGACCATGGCGCGGACATCGCCGGCGGGCCGCCGGGCAGCGCCGATGCCGATGGCGATCGCTACATCGAAATTTGGAATCTGGTGTTCATGCAGTTCAACCGCGACGAGAAGGGCACCTTGCATCCCTTGCCCAAACCCAGCGTCGATACCGGTATGGGCCTGGAGCGCATCTCGGCGGTGTTGCAGCACGTGCACAGCAACTATGACATCGATCTGTTTCAAACGTTGATCAAAGCCGCGGCGAAAGAAACCGGCGTCACCGATCTCAACAACAATTCCCTCAAGGTCATCGCCGATCACATTCGCGCTGTAAGTTTTTTAATTGTCGACGGCGTGATTCCGAGCAACGAAGGCCGCGGCTATGTGCTGCGCCGCATCGCCCGCCGCGCCATGCGCCACGGTTACAAGCTGAACCAGAAGAATTTGTTTTTCTACAAGCTGGTCGCGCCGCTCGCGCAAGTCATGGGCGATGCCTATCCGGAATTACGCAGCAACGAAGCCCGCGTTGCCCAGATCATCAAAGCGGAAGAAGAGCGTTTCGCCGAAACCCTCGAACACGGCATGAAGATTTTGGAGTCCAAACTTGCCGACGGCGCGAAAGTTTTAGATGGCGAGACGGCGTTCATGCTCTACGACACCTACGGCTTTCCGCTCGATCTCACCGCCGATATCACCCGCGAGCGCGGCGTCAGTGTCGATCAAGCCGGGTTTCGATGCGGCGATGACGCAGCAGCGCGACCAAGCTCGAGCGGCGGGCAAGTTCAAGATGGCGGCGGGCATCGAATATCAAGGCGAAAAAACCCAGTTCGTCGGTTACGAGAAACTCGCGCAAGAATCCAAAGTCATCGCCATCTACCGCGATGGTGTGAGCGTCGATCAAATAAACGTCGGAGAAACCGGCACGGTGGTATTAGCATCGACGCCGTTCTACGCCGAGTCCGGCGGCCAGGTCGGCGACGAAGGCGAATTAATCAACTCCGATTATCGTTTCGAGGTACGCGATACGCAAAAGATACAAGCCGACGTATTCGGCCATCAAGGCGTATTGCTCACGGGCTCCAAACCGATGCGCGTGGGCGACAGCGTGCGCGCGCAAGTGAACGAAGCCATGCGCGGCCGCACCATGCGCAATCACTCGGCCACGCACTTGATGCACAAAGCGCTGCGCGAAGTGCTCGGCAGCCACGTGGCGCAAAAAGGTTCGCTGGTCGATGCCTATAAAACCCGCTTCGATTTTTCTCACCACGCGCCGATGACGGCGGATGAAATTCGCCGCGTGGAAGATATCGTCAACCGTGAAATACTGGCGAACGCCGCGACGCAAGCGCGGGTCATGGCCATCGACGACGCGCAAAAAATCGGCGCGATGATGTTGTTCGGAGAAAAATACGGCGACGAAGTGAGAGTGCTCGACATCGGCTCGTCACGAGAACTCTGTGGCGGCACCCATGTGGCGCGCACCGGCGATATCGGCCTGTTCAAAGTTTTATCGGAAGGTGGCGTCGCGGCGGGTGTGCGACGCATCGAAGCCACCACCGGTGTCGGCGCATTGGAGTACGTGCAAAAACTTGATGCCACATTGACGGAAGTCGCCGGCGCGTTGAAAGCACAACCGGCGGAACTTGTGCCAAAAATTTCCGCCGTGCTCGATCAAGTGAAATCGCTGGAAAAAGAACTCGCGCGATTGAAATCTAAATTAGCGTCGAGCCAAGGCGACGATCTCGCCGATCAAGCGCGCGACGTGAAAGGCGTGAAAGTGCTCGCGGCCAATCTCGATGGCGCCGATGCGAAAGCGCTGCGCGAAACCATGGATAAGCTGAAAGACAAACTCAAATCTGCGGCGATTGTGTTGAGCGCGGTGAGCGATGGCAAAGTGTCGCTGATCGCCGGCGTGACTGCGGATCTCACGGGGAAAATTAAGGCCGGCGAGTTAGTCAACCACGTTGCGACTCAAGTCGGCGGCAAAGGCGGCGGACGGCCCGACATGGCGCAGGCCGGCGGCACCGATCCGACGAATTTATCGAAAGCGTTGGAGTCGGTGATCGGTTGGGTGGAGCAGCGGGCTTAACGTTCCCTCCTTCCCCTTCAAGGGGAAGGGTAGGGTTGGGGATGGGTCAAGTTTTTTCCCGAAATGAAACCCATCCCCACCCTACCCTCCCCTTGATGGGGAGGAATATCTCGCCAGTCACAAATAGTAAGCTGGCCAGGAGCCGTATGAATACTGGCTCTTGGAAATGCATCACCGGAGAGGCGCACTGATATTGCCTCTTCAGAAAGATACCTAAAAACTTAATACGGAGGAGAAATGTCCGCTTATCTCATCGCAGAAGTTACCATTACTGATCCTGCCGTTTTCGAACAATACCGTGCCGGGGTGCCGGCGACCATCGCTGCATACGGCGGAAAATATCTCGTGCGCGGCGGCGCGTGTGAAGGCCTCGAAGGAACCTGGCAACCCAAACGAGTCATCGTCCTGCAGTTCGACAGCATGGCGCGCTTGAAGGAATGGTACGGTTCGAAAGAATACGCGCCGCTGCTGGCATTGCGGCAAAAATGCGCGAACACCAATGTGATCGCCATCGAAGGTGTCCAACCTTAATTCAATCTTTTCACAACAATATTCACTGGAGGAAAACGCAATGCCCATCGACTACACCCCAACCATGCGTCAAATGCAAGACAAATTCGGCACGCGCAAAATGGCCGACCGCATCGCCGAATTTGCACCACCCGTGATCATCCCAGAAAACAAAGCCATGATCGAGGCGATGGATATGTTCTTCCTCGCGACGGCAGACGCGCAAGGCCGGCCGCAGGTTTCCTACAAAGGCGGCGATCCCGGCTTCGTGAAAGTAGTCGACGAAACGACGTTGGCCTTCCCAATTTACGACGGCAACGGCTTATTCCTCAGTGCAGGCAATGTACTCGCGAATCCGAATGTCGGCCTATTATTCATCGATTTCATGAACCCTCACCGCGTGCGCGTCAACGGCACGGCATCGATCCAGGATAACGATCCGCTGATGAGCCAGTATCCCGGCGCGGTCATGATCGTGCGCATCGCGGTGCGCGAGATCTTCGGCAACTGCCCACGTTACGTGCACAAAATGCAGTTGGTGAAGCGCTCGAAATTCGTGCCCAAGTCCAACGCGGAAACACCGGAACCGGTATGGAAATATCTAAACGCGATCCAAGATGTGTTACCGGAAAAAGACGCAAAGAAAATCACCAGCAATGTACAACAAGGTAAAGCGAAGATCGGCGAACTCGATATGACCAAGACCATACGCGAACAGATCGCCGAGTTGGATACTTAAGGCCCGGACGCCAGAACACTCGCGAATCGGTTTTTAAAAAATACAAAACGTTAGGGCGGGTCCCACCCGCCCCTTCCACTATTTGTCATTCCCGCGAAAGCGGGAATCCATTCTGAGCTTGCTATGCTTTAGGCTTGCGGCGACGCTTGGAGACTGGCGGAAAATACCACCAGGTCGCGACGACGAACAGACCGAAGAGTGAGTAGCCGAGCACGAATACCCAAGGTGGGGCGTCGTAATAGAGGATGCGTTGAAGCCAATGTTCGATGAAGCTGCCCTGGTAGGTCGTCACATGAGCTTGCTCCCGTAGCCACATTTCGAGAGTGGTGAGCGGACAGACCACTCCGAGCCAAACCTCGGCGACGACCACCGCGATAGCGCCGAGATGCGTGAGCCTGAACCACCATGCATTGACCCACCGCCAGTTGTAGAGGTTGCCGATAATAATAAGAACCAGGCCGCCGATGACGAATGCGACAACCGCGACATGCAGCGTAAGTACGACATCCGCTAACACCTGATACGACATTGTTTATTTCTCGGATTTCGTTTCATTACATGCGAGCTACGCTTGCTTGTCAATGAGCACGGGGATCAGTCTTGTGATGCCTGTAGAGGCGCGTGGATACTGCCTCGCAGGATAGGCCACGCCACGAGGCAAGCTGGATCCGCCTCGTGGCGTAGTGGATTCGAAGATTTAAGCAGCGAGTTGTTTGATCGCGGTTGCTCGCGACACTTCCGGCGCCGCACTCGCGGTAATCAAGCGCGTGCCGCTGCGGAACGTGAGATACGCCCAGAACCAATCGAACATCACCGACACACGGTTGCGCACGCCGACGAGGAAGCCGATGTGGATCACGCCCCATAGCCACCACGCTGGTGCGCCCCACACTTTGAGGAAACTGAAATCGGCGACGGCGGATTTTCTGCCGATGGTGGCGAGGCTGCCGAGATGTCGGTAGCGGAATGGTTTCGCGACCGCGCGGCCGAAGATGCGTGCGGCGATCAGCTTTGCGACATATTCGCCGCCCTGTTTCGCGGCGGGCGCCAGGCCCGGCACCGGTCCGCCGGCCCACGCTGCGCTCAACGCGGTGTCGCCGATGGCGAAAACATTCGGCAAGCCCGCCACGCTCAAATCCGATCCGACTTTAATTCGACCTGCGTTATCGCTTTCCGCGCCCAGCCATTTCGCCGCCGGCGAGGCGACCACGCCTGCGGCCCACAGTACGGTGCGCGTCGCGAGCCGCTTGCCGTTGATGGTCACACCGTCTGCGTCGATCTGCTCGACTTTGCTGTTGATCATCACCTCGACGCCGAGCTTTTCCAACGATGATTGTGTGATTGCAGAGAGTTTTTCTGGGAACGTTGGCAATACTCGCGAACCCGATTGCACCAGGATCACCCGCGCGGTGGCGGGATCGAAATTGCGGAATTCTTTCTCCATGCCGTAGCGCGCCAACTCGGCGATGGCGCCCGCGAGCTCGACACCGGTGGGGCCGCCGCCGACGATGAGGAAGGTCAGCAGCGCCGCGCGCTCGTTCGCATCGTCGGTCGCTTCGGCTCGCTCGAAGGCGGACAAAATGCGACCGCGCACTTGCGTCGCGTCCTCGACTCGCTTCAAACCCGGCGCGTAAGCGGCCCATTCTTCACGGCCGAAATAGCTATGCCGCGCGCCGGTGGCCAACACTAAATAATCGTAGGCGAGACGTTCGTTGCCGAGCATGACTTGTTGTTTCTCTTTGTCGATGCCCGTCACTTCGCTCAACAACACGCGTGCATTGAACTGATCGCGGAACAGGCCGCGTATCGGCATGGCGATATCACCGGGCGATAAGGCCGTGGTCGCGACTTGATAGAGCAAGGGTTGAAACAGATGATAGTTATGACGATCGACTAACGTGATCCGCACCGGCGTGCGCGCGAGACGATGGGCGCAGGCCAATCCGCCGAAACCCGCGCCGACGATCACCACCCGCGGTAAACCTTCCAAGCTGAAGGCAGGTTTGCCGTCGAGCTGCGGAAAGTGTTTTGCTAATCGACGGGTGATGACGTGATCGAAAGAGTAACGGCCGGCGCCATGAATCGCGACCAGCGCAAAGCCCATAAACCAATACACAAAATTCATTTGTTGCCAGTCGAGCATCAGTATCGCGCCGCCGATCGCGATCAATAGCCACGCATTGAATCGCGTCACGATGCCTAACAGCAACAGCAAGGCGAGCGTGACGGTTAATGGAAATCCGAATTGCGCTGCCGATTTGAGCGGCAGCACCATGCCAGGAGCCGCGTCCAGCTTGCCTGTCAGCCATGCACTGCCCATAAAGGCAAGCAAGACGGCCACTGCCAGCCAACCTCGCAGCAGAAATTGGTAGGCCGGCCCCGCGACGCGCGTTACCCAAGCGAAGATCCGCAACAGCGGCGCGGCAAACGGAATCGCCGTATCGGCAAGGCCATGAGCAACGCGCGCGTCGATGGAAATCGGGCCCGCGCCGAATATCACGTACCAGGCAAACAGCGCCGCCCAAAATAAATGTGTGTCGAGCGCGATGTAGTTGAACTGGATGACGAGCGATAACGCCAACAATGCGAGCGCAGCAAAGCGCGTGGCCAAGCCGAACGCCAGCAACACCGGCGCGACCAGCTCGATGCCGATGCCGAGATAGGCTGCCGTCACGGGATCCATCCAAGAAACCGGATATTCGCTGCGCGACAATTCCAACGCGTGTTGCCAATCGGCTAATTTCAACAGCCCCGACAACCAGAAGATTTGCGCCAGCCAAACCCGGATGAACAGATCAAGCAGCGGGCCGGTGCTGCGCTCGATGTGCTTAACGAACGCCGCGTAATTCCCCAACAACGACCCGAAACGATTGCGCCGCGCTAATGCGGCAAGATCGCGCGCCATGCCCAGCGGCGCTCAGTCCCAGGATTCCAGGGTGATCGAATCGTACTGCGGGCTCACCATGCCGGAAAGCTCGATGGTCGAGCGCAGTTGCGCCTCGTAACTATCGAACTCCTCGTCGCATTGCAGGATGGTTGTCAGCGTACGCATGGCGCTGCGTAACCGTTTGCCTATGGGTTTTTGCGTTACGCTAAGCTCGTCGGAATTCGCGAATTGTGCATACATGATGTTCTCCTCCATTGACCGTTATCGACCGAGTCGTAAGACTCACTACGGTTATCACTATAGCGGGCAAACATCACGCAAATGTCACGAATGCGTAAAGGTTTTGGCGCTGCGGATAAGCGCGATTTACTGATAACAACAAAGAGAAAGAAACAACGGCAAGCAGAACGTAATTCGCTAGCACGGGAAAACCGTAGCGAGCGGCTCAAAGTCGAGGCGCGCAGCGCGCAGAAACCGGAATGTACTAAAAGTACATGAGGATTTCGAGCACTGCGCAACGAAGGATTTGAGCCGCGCAGTAGGTTTTTTTAGATTTTTTCTTGGTACTGGCGGTAATACGATAGTACCTTGGGCACGTAGGCAACCGTTTCGGGATAAGGCGGAATGCGCCAGCCGTTCTTGATCACCGCGCCTTCGCCGGCGTTGTAGGCTGCGATCGTGAGTTCGAGATTGTTATCGAATAGCTTGAGCAAATCGCGCAGATATTGCACACCGGCGCGTATGTTTTGTTTCGGGTCGAACACGTCGGAGACCTTGTAGCGCTGCGCCGTATCGGGCATCAATTGCATAAGCCCCGATGCTCCGCGTGGCGATACGGCATCTGGGTTGAAACGGGATTCCGCCAGAATCACCGCATGAACCAACGCTGGATCGATGCGATATTTCTTCGCGACTTTCTGGATCTGCTTGTTATATAGATTAAGCTTTTTTCCGGAAATCTTGGGCAGTTTGGCCTCGACCGCGACGACGATTTTCTTCTTGTCATTCGGTTTCGCGACCGAACGCTGAAAAAGTTGGTAGCGATCGTCGAGTTGTTTCGTACTGATGTGAGCACGGCCGTTTTCGTCGACATAACCATAAAGGTCAGCCCGCGCACCTAAACTAAAGGAGGCGAGCAAGACAGCAGCAAAAAAATAAAACGCACGAACCATAAAATCTCCGCGGAAAGCGTTGTCGGGTTTGCGATTATGTTTAGTATCGAGCGACATTATAGTTCATTGATAACATTGACGAGTTCCCTTTTTTCTAGCCGACGTTAGCGAACTTTAAGCAACCGCTGTTTCTCCCGTTGCCATTCACGCTCTTTTTCCGTCTCGCGTTTGTCGTGTTGCTTCTTGCCTTTCGCCAGCCCGATCTCAAGCTTGATGCGGCCACGGGTGTAATGCATATCGAGCGGCACCAAGGTATAACCCGCGCGCTCGACCTTGCCGATGAGCTTATGGATCTCCTCGCGATGCATGAGCAATTTGCGCGTACGCACCGGATCGGGATGGACGTGGGTGGAGGCCGTTGGTAGCGGGCTGATGTGGGAGCCGATCAAATTCAGTCCGCCGCCCATCACCACGACATAGGCTTCTTTCAACTGCACCCGCGCCGCGCGTATGGCTTTTACTTCCCAACCTTCCAATACCAGGCCGGCTTCGAACCGCTCTTCGATGAAATAGTCGTAAAAGGCTTTTTTATTTTGAGCGATGCTCATAGGAACCGATGTTGCGATAGGAGCGGTATTTTAGCATCCGGTCTTACGCTAGAATTCCGTCAATGAAGAGCGTTGAACAATCCGTACTCGTCGCCCACTCCGCCGCTGCGATGTTCCATTTAGTGGACGACGTCGAACGCTATCCGCAATTCTTGCCGTGGTGCGGCGGCACGACGATCAAACTGAAGACCGAGCAAATCACCGAGGCCGCGATCAAGATCGACTTCCATGGCATCAAGCAAAGCTTTACCACGCGCAACGAAAAAATCTTTCCGAGCGAAATGGATGTCAAGCTAGTCAACGGCCCATTTAAGCGGCTGCAAGGCCATTGGCGTTTTCATCCGCTCGGCGAACAGGCCTGCAAAGTCGAACTCGTACTCGAATACGAATTCACCAGCAAATGGCTGGAAACCATCATCGGCCCGGTGTTTAATCATATCGCGAGCACTTTGGTCGACGCCTTCGTGAAGCGGGCGGACATGCGGTGAAATCGTTCTGGAACAAGCGCAAGCTAGGTTACCCGCCTTCAAAGCGCCAGTTCGCGCTCTCATAGATCGATAATTTTTTATATAGGAGAAATTGCAATATAATCGAACTCGATCGTATAGTCGCCGCGAGCCGAGTCTATAAAATCGCGATCCGACGCCAACCTTTTCGAATAAGACTGTTGCTGCCGGCAGTTGGTGCGCCGACGGGTTTGCGTCTTTTTAGGGGATTACAAGCATGCTGGAGATGATTTATCAGCGAGTCGATGCGCTGCCCAAATTGAGTTGGCTGGCGCTCTTGGACATTTCGCGCGGGACTGTGCAAGTCTACCATGGTGGCGCGGTTGAAGTCCACCACGATTTCTTTGTAGAGGGTTGCTGGGACGGTCCGTTCCAGGCTGGGGCGCTCGATGAGTTTGAGTGCGTGAACGGAACCGGCGCCCGGATAAGCGACGACGGCATGACTTTCGTTCCCCCTTCCAACACTCTTGGATAGTTTATTTTACCGGCAAGTCGATGCCGGCATCAGCATCTCCAATTCTTTGGCTTTTCTGCTCGCGTTCTGCAACGACACTCTGAACCCGAAGTTTGCCCGTTACGACCAAGTCTTTGACTCGATCGCAAAAGGAATCAATCAATACGAGCCTCAGATCCCAACTCTTGGCGGTCACGTCAACCGCCTGTTATACAGAAATCTTAAAGTTAGCGCCAAGGGATACGAATTTCTGGACAAACGCCGTCCGCCATCCTTCACCGGATTTCAAGACTACGTCGCACTATCTGGAAAGCACTTATGCCAAACTCATAGCCAACGTACGCGATCCCGCGCGGCGAGTAACGATGCAAGTGCTGTCAACACAATCCCGAGGTTACGATACCACGGCGATCAACTCCATTGCAGCGAAATATGGTCTTGACAAAGTGTTCACTTGCACCACCGCCCGCGATAAGTCCGCGTTTGTCGGCTACGAACGCAACGTACAAAGCGATGATGGAACCGATATTGGCAAAGCAATCGGTTTTGATTGCGTTGCCATTGATCGCCTCGCGTACCAAAAAATCGGCCTTCCCGAGGAGGCTTTTTACTTCGCCAGCGCATACCAAATCGCCGATGTCAATTTACTCGAGATCAACAATCACGTCGCCGGCAGCGCGATGCTTCTCAACGGCACCCTGGGAGAAATCTGGCGCGATAAGAAGTACTACGATCACAATCGCCGGCACTGGCTTAACGACGAGCTTTTTCCGCAGCGACCTGTCACAACATGGGATGGGCGAAGTACGGTTACGGGCGGGGATCGTGTCGCTGCCTTTTCCTTTCATCGGCGCCCGAAGCCGCGTCGATATTTACCGCATTGGTTGCTCGGAGGAAATGAATCCGTGGCGCGTTGGCGGCGGTTACGATAAACCGATTGCGCGTCGCATTGCCGAAGAGCGTGGTGTTCCGCGAAGCTTGTTCGGGCAAACCAAACTCAACACCACGGTGGGATTCCCCAGGCCACCGGTTCCGTATACCGCCGAATTGAAACGCGGATACTTTGATCATTTAATTCACAATAAGCTAGTTTCTCGATGGCAGCTACGATTGTTGCCTTTGATACATCGGATCAATCAAGCGATTCACTATTCTTCGCCTCGCGACTATAAAGCGATCTATTATTTCGGTCGCGCCGTTACAAAATTGCTGCGCCGCCATTACGAACCGAGCATCTTGCTGCGGCGCCTGAACGGCGGCGTCTATTGTTTTTGTGTAAACAAGGTCGCGGATAACTACTCGACTATCTGTAACTTCGCCCAACCTCCCGAGCCCCACAAAGGAGCATCGCGCGCTAAAGAAGCCAAGAGCGCTACGGACAATATGCTGATCGCGGCAAGAACATCGGAATGAAACAATATCGTTGCCAATTTGCGCCACGACGGGCGCGGACCAATCGATAAAGGAAGTCGCTGAGATCTTTGTTGCGTTTGCGCTCGAAAAGCTATCCCTGATCGACCGTTATTGGGATAATTTGGCTATAACGCAATCTTCCCAATTATGACAATCGATGCTGTCATCCGACGACGATATGCTAAGGATCGAAATCGCCTTTGCAGCGCCAAATCGCGAGGTGATTATGGCGTTAAGCGTACCAACCGGCACCACCGCCGTTGAGGCGATTTATCGCAGCGGCATTTTGCGGGACATACCCGAGATCGATTTAGCCAAAAACAAAATCGGCGTGTTCGGTGAACTCGTTTCACACGATTATCTTTTGCAGCAATACGATCGGGTCGAAATTTATCGCCCGCTGATCGCGGATCCGAAAGATATACGGCGAGTGCGCGCGGGTAAATCGACCCAAAAATAAAGTAGCCATCAAGCCAGGAGCCAAGCTGGGCGCGGCTTTCAGGGCAAGACTGGGTAGCGAGGTAGGGTGGATCAAGTCCCGCAGGGACGGATCCACCAACCGGTGGATGAGGAGAATAAGCTTATATTTTTTGTGGTGGATCCGCTGCGCCTGATCCACCCTACAAGTATGTCATTGCGAGGAGCGTTGTTGCGACGAAGCAATCTAGTATTTGTAGGGTAGAAAGTCGAGATTGCTTCGTCGCTTCGCTCCTCGCAATGACAAATTCTGATTTTTCAGGCGTATCAAGTATTCCAAATTAACCTAACCCAAAAACTCCTGCACGACTTTGTTAAATTTCTCCGGATTCTCCAAGAACATAAAATGGCTGCCGCCCTCTTCCGCATCAAATACTTCCAGCTTGGAGCCTTTGATTTGCTTCGCGATCCATTCTTGCGACTTCAGTGGAATGAAACTCCCCTTGCCGGTGACAACCAAGGTTGGTTTGTCGATGCGTGGGATGACGTCGCGCCAATCCTGGGTGCAGTGATTGACCAGCAATTCCGCTGCATGTTTGCGCGGAAATTTTAAGTTCTGCTCCAGCGCCCATTTGCGCTGGTCTTCTGGAAATTCCTTGGTAAAAAATATGCCCTCGGGCGCAAAGAATCCTTCCGTGGTTTTTACCCCGTCCGGCCCGCTTAAGCCGGCGGCGATGTTGTACAAGGTGGGCGGATCGAAAATCGCGCCGGCCTCGGCCTTCTGGTCGTCGGTCCAGCCCGGCTGACTAGTCACCGTCGGTGATTGATCGATTAGAATCACCTTGGAAATTCGGTCGCCGCCATACATATCCCAATAGGCCCAGATCACGGAGCAGCCCATGGAATGGCCCATCACCACCACGTCCGACAGATCTTCGTAGTAAATAAACGCGCGCAGGTCGGCGGCGAGCCGCTGCATGCGATAGCCGTGCGCGACTTTCTCGGAATCGCCGTGACCGCGCATATCGATTGCGATGCAGCGATACTTATCGGACAGCGCATCGATTTGATTCTTGTACATCGCCGCCGTTTGCGACCAACCGGGAATCATAATGAGCGGCGTGCCGGTTCCCTTGGAAATGAAATGTAAATCGGTGCCGTCGTCGGTCATGACGGTGTTTTTGACGTCTTCCTTGGCCTCTTCTTTTTTCTCTTCATCGGCAGCGCGAGCGTTAAGGCTGGCGGCTAACGCGGCGCCACCGGCGAGTTTCAAAAAGTGGCGACGGGATAGTTCGTTTGATTCAGTCATGCTGTTCTCCTGAGCGTAAGTCGTATTAGTTTTGGAAAAACTCCAGCGCTAGAAATTAAAAACTCCTTCACTACTTGTCATTCCCGCGCAGGCGGGAATCCATAGGGCGTTGGCAAAGGTGACTCAGTATGGATTCCCCCCTGCGCGGGAATGACGACTATTGAATTAATTACGTTATCTCTAATGGACGAGTTGCGCCCTAAAACCTTTCTGCTCCAACGCGGCGAGGATTTGCTCGATGTGGCCATGGCCGCGGGTCTGCAACACAAAATCAACCTCGGCGCTTTGTATCGGCAAATGGCTAAACGCGCGCTGATGATGGACCTCCTCAATGTTGGCATTGATTTCCGCGAGGCAGGCCGTCACTTCCGCCAGCGAGCCCGGCAGATCGCGCAATTCCACTTGTATCCGCGCCAACCGGCCCGAGCGCACCATGCCGCGTTCGATGATGTCAGACAACATCAGCGGATCGATGTTCCCGCCGCATAGCACCAAGCCGACACGCTTGCCGCGAAAACGCTCGCGGTTTTTTAATAGCGCCGCGAGCCCGGCTGCACCGGCGCCCTCGACCACGGTCTTTTCGATTTCGAGCAACAGCACGATGGCCTCTTCGATATCGCCTTCGTCGACCAGCAATATGTCGCTCACGAGTTCTCGCACGATTGCCAGGGTGATGCGGCCAGGCTCTTTGACAGCGATACCCTCGGCGATGGTGTTGCGGCCGAAGCGCGGCTCGACTCCTTTGACAGCGCAAACCATAGACGGAAAACGTTCCGTTTGGACGCCGACGATTTCCATTCCCGGCCGCAGCCCTTTGGCGGCGATAGCCATGCCGGAGATCATGCCGCCACCGCCGACGGGAACGATGAGCGTGTCGAGATCACGTTGCACGGCGAGCATTTCGAGTGCGATCGTGCCTTGGCCGGCGATGATCTTTTCATCGTCATAGGGGTGAACCCAAACCAACGCGCGTTGCGCCGCCAAGTCGAGGGCGTAAACTTTTGCCGCATCGAAATTTTCGCCATGCAAGATCACTTCGGCGCCGTGGCCGCGGGTGTGTTCCACTTTGACGTTAGGCGTGAAGCGCGGCATGACGATGGTGGCGGGAATACCGAGGCGTTTGGCATGGAAGGCAAGCCCTTGGGCGTGATTGCCGGCGGAGGCAGCGATCACACCGCGGGTTCGCTCTTCGTTGGTTAACGATAACAGTTTATTCAATGCGCCGCGCTCTTTGAACGAGGCCGTGAACTGATGGTTTTCGAACTTGAGATAGACCTCGGCGCCGGTGATCTGCGATAGGGTGCGGGAATGCAGAAAGGGTGTTTCGACCACGCTGCCGCGTATTGACTCGGCAGCGGATTGAACATCTTTTAGTGTGACAGTCATTTCGTCGGCGCACTAAATGCAAAAGTGATTGGCCTGAGAGCCAATACCAGAGCGGCTCTCAGGGCATCGGCAAGGACATTTAGGCGTGCGCATACGTAAGGAGGTCATTTTCCCATCTGCAAATAATCGACCGCCACCGCGGCGAGCGAGCGGATGCCGAGCAGCAATCCCGATTCATCGACAAAGAATTTCGGCGAATGATTGACGGCGACTTTAGTGAGATCGCTGCCCGGCGGCGTGATGCCGACGAAATAAAACAAGCCAGGAATTTTTTGCTGATAGAAGGCAAAGTCTTCCGCGCCGGTGGTCTTGGGACGTATGTAAACGTTCTTGTCTCCGGCGACGCGTTTCAAGGTCGGCACCATCAGCGCGGTAAGTTCTTCGTCGTTGATGGTCACGGCGTAGGGCTTTTCAATCTCGACTTGCGCCGTCGCACCCTGGCTCGCGGCAATCATCTCCGCAGTATTTTTGATGCGTTTATGAATGTCATCGCGCATCGCTTCGTCCAAGGTGCGTATGGTCCCGACCATCTCCACTTCTTCGGGGATGATGTTGAAACGGTTGCCACCGTGGATGCTGCCGATGGTGACGACCGCCGGCTCGTTGGTGATATTCACCTGGCGGCTGACGATGGTCTGCAGACCCAACACAATCTGCGATGCGGCGACGATGGGATCAACGCCACTCCACGGCTGCGAGCCATGGGTCTGGCGGCCTTTGACTTTGATGCGCAAAATATCCGCCGCCGCCATCATCGGCCCGGCGCGATAGCCGATGGTGCCGGTGGTCATCATGGCGACCACGTGCAAACCGAAGATCGCGTTCGGTTTAGGATTTTCCAGCACGCCTTCCTTCACCATCAACGCCGCGCCACCTTCCTCACCTCGCGGCGGGCCTTCTTCCGCTGGCTGGAAAATGAATTTGACCGTTCCTGGGAGCTGGTCTTTAATCTTGGCGAACATTTCCGCTACACCCATCAGAATCGCGACGTGAGTATCGTGGCCGCAGGCATGCATCACGCCGACTTCTTTGCCTTCGTATTCGCCTTTCACTTTCGACGCGAATGGTAAATCGACCGCTTCAACCACCGGCAGCGCATCCATATCGGCGCGCAGCGCCACCACGGGGCCGGGCTTGCCACCCTTGAGCACGGCGACTACGCCGGTTTTCGCCACACCGGTTTTGACTTCGAGACCGAGTTTCTGCAAATGCTCGGCGACGAGCTTTGCCGTGCGAACTTCGCGATTGCCGAGCTCCGGATGCTCATGGATGTCACGCCGCCAGGCGATCACTTTCGCTTCGATTTCCTTGGCAAGGCGGTCGATATCTTGGGTCGAGACAGCATCCGCGGCGTAAAGCGGGGTTGCGCTTACTACAAATAACAGTACCAAAACAAGATTGCGGTGCACGATGGGCCTCTTCAAGAGTGTCGATGTCGCAATCTATCAATTGTGGCCGTTGCT
This sequence comes from uncultured Pseudomonadota bacterium, assembly GCA_963714525.1. Lineage (GTDB taxonomy): Bacteria > Pseudomonadota > Gammaproteobacteria > Burkholderiales > JALYOK01 > JALYOK01. The sequence goes on along the minus strand of CAVQPB010000005.1, from coordinate 210,383 downwards.
TTCAATGGTTATTCGTCGCCGCAAGAAAATAGCTAAGGATATGACATAATTCGGAACAGCTATTCCGTCGCGAAATGAAATCCATCGTCATCCTCATCTCCGGCCGCGGCAGCAACATGCAAGCCATCGTCGAGGCCAAGCTCCCCATCCGCATCGCGCTGGTCATCAGTAACCACGCCGATGCGAAGGGGTTGAAATATGCCGCCGAGCGCGGCATCGCGACGGCGGTGGTCGATCACACGCTGTTTGCCACGCGCGAAGCGTTCGACGCGCAACTTGCACTAAAGATCGACGAGCAGCAGCCGGACTTCGTCGTGCTCGCCGGATTCATGCGCGTGTTGACGCCGGCGTTCGTCGATAAATATCTTGGCCGTTTGATTAACATTCATCCTTCATTGTTGCCGACCTTTCCTGGCTTACACACCCACGAACGGGCGCTGCAATCCGGTGTCCAATTGCACGGTTGCACGGTGCATTTTGTCACACGGGAATTGGATCATGGCCCGATCATCATTCAAGCGGCAGTGCCGGTGTTGCCGAATGACGACGTGGCTACGCTTTCTGCGCGGGTGTTAGTCCAAGAGCACATCGTGTATCCGCGCGCGTTGCGCTGGCTGGTCGAGGGCAAGGTCGGCCTGGGTGCGGGTCAACGCGTTAGTTACAGTGGCGCCGCGTTGGATGGCGGCGCGCTTATCAGCCCGAGGGAAGAAGCATGAAACACTGGTTTGCACTGACCTTGTTGTGTTGCGGTGTCGCCCACGCGGAAGTGCGTGAGATCAACACTACTTACTCGCTGTTTAAAGGCACGCTGAAGTTGGGCGAGGTGACGGAAAAATTCACCGTCCGCGATAACAAATATCGCATCGAAAGCGTAGCGAAACCGATTTTGAGTTGGCTGTTGCCCACGCTCACGCAAACCGCGAGCGGCACGGTGACGGCCGATGGCTTGCGGCCGGACCACTTCACTCAAACCATCAGCAATAAACCGGAGAAATCCCGCGTCGCCGATTTTAATTGGGGCGATCACGAACTGGTGCTGACGCGCAACGGCGATGTCAGCAAACATGAATTGAAGCCGCTGACTTTCGACAGCCTGTCGCTTAAATACCAATTCATGTTCACACCGCCGCAGAACGACGGATCGGTGACGTTAACCGATGGCAAGAAAGTGGAAGCGTATCCCTATCGGGTGCTGAAAGATCAAATGGTGAAAACGCCTGCTGGTCAATACGACACTTTGCATGTGGCGAAAATCAAAGACGATCAAAACGAAGCGAGCTTTGAGTTGTGGCTCGGCAAAGATCAGCATTACGTTCCCGTAAAAGTCATGGCGGCCAACGACGAGCATATGCTGGAACAAGTGCTGACGAAAATCGTGATCGACGAAGGTGCGCAAAAATAATCGTGGCGGCGCTCACCTTACCGGCGTTTCGCCCATCGCGAACCTTTTGGTGGATGGTCGCGCTGTCTGTGACCATCCATACGCTGTTTTTATACGGCTTGCGCGTTACGGAGTCCGAACGCATATCTGAACCGCCGCGGTTGGCCCTCAATGCGACCATCGCCACGCCGGTAGCCGTTGCACCGGAGCCGACTAAGCCGTTTGAAACACCGCTGCCGGCGATCCAGCCCGTCGCCAAAAAACCTATCGCTAAACCACCGCGAAAAAAGACACCGACCCCGGACCCAATCGCAGAGCGGGCCTCAGCCATGCCTATGCCAGAAGCCGCGCTGGATATGGCTCCCAGCCCGGCGCCTGCTGTCGAGCCGACGCCGGAACCCATCGTTGAAAACCCAGCAACGGAACCCGCGCCACCACCGTCTATGGCTAGTGTGCTCGAACGTTCCGGTGCGAAAGTGCGAGCGCCGACGCCGATCGAGAATCCGACCATGCCCGCCGATGACGCGGTTGTTGCGCCGCCCGCTGTGGCAACGGAACCGATACCTGCCATCGCCACCGCGCCCGCTTCCTTAGAGCCCATCGCGCAGGACCTGCCGCCGCCCGGTGCGCTCTCAAGCTAAAAACGAGACTCCCGCACCGACCGCAGAACAACCGCTGATCATCCCACGCAAACCCAGCGAAATACCGGCGATGCCAAACGAAATGCCGCCGACAGAAACGGAAATCGCCAAGGCGAGTCCGAGTATTTCCACGTTACCAGAGCCACCGCCGACCGCGACGATCGATCCGAATGCTCTGCCGTTACCCGCCGCCGGTGAGGCCCAGTACAAATTGCGCATGGGTGTGGTGTCGGGTGAATTGATCTTAAGTTGGAATTTTGCCGACGGACATTACCGGCTCGACAGCGTCGCTCAGGGCACTGGCATCTTCGCAATTGCGGGGAAGTATGTTCAAGCGAGCGAAGGCGACATCACCACCAGCGGCCTGCGCCCCGCCGCCTTCAGCGTCGAGCGCCGCGGCAGAAAAGACAGCGCCAAATTCAACTGGCCGGAAAGTTCGGTGCAATTCAACGGCAAGAGTGGGGAACGCACCGAAGCCGTCAGCGCCGGCGCCCAGGATATGCTGAGCCTGCTGTTTCAACTCGCCTTCACCCCGCCGCTGGGCGAAGATCTCACCGTAATCGTCACCAACGGCCGCAAATTGGAGCGCTACGCTTTCGAGCGAGCGGGCGAAGAAACCCTCGACTTGGAGGGCGGCACCTTCCGCACCCTTAAAATTCTCAAGCAACGCAAAGGCGACGACGACGGCATGGAAGTGTGGCTCGCCTTGGAACATCACTACCTCCCTGTTAAAATTCGTGTTACGGACAAAAAAGGCAGCGTCATCGAGCAAAACTTGATGGCGATTAAAGTCCTTAGCGCGAAGCCGTAACTATTTCCAATTAAACTTTGCCGATTTGATTTCCAGCGTCCAATTCGATTTATTGCTTGAGGCGACCAAGCAAGTGCTGCGTTTCGTCCACCCGGCGGACTCGGTGTTGAAGCATTTCTTTCGCGACAACCGCAGTCTCGGTATGCGCGATCGCGGCCTCATCGCCGAGACGATTTATGCCTTGCTGCGCAAACGGCTGTGGCTGATGCAGCTTACGCAAAGCGATCAGCCGCGCTTGCTGTTGCTTGCGACGTTGGTAAAAGTTCAAGGCTGGGAGGTGAAAAACCTGAGTGGTTTCACCAAACCCCATGAGCGTGAAATGCTGCGCGGCATCGTCGACGCCCCACCTGGCCATCTGTCGCTGCCGGCGGAGACCAATCTTCCCGAATGGTTGATTCAACTGTATCTCAAGCATCACTCGCGGCAGCAACTCATCGAGCTCGCGCATGGCCTCGATCAACCGGCGCCGCTGGACTTGCGCGTGAACACTATGCACACGAACCGCGCCGCAGTACTCGATGAATTGAAAGAAATCGAAGTCGAAGCCGCGGCCACTCCCTACTCGCCGGTCGGTATTCGCATCGTTGGCAAACCGGCGTTGCAGCAACATCGCCTGCTGGTCGAAGGGCATGTGGAAGTGCAGGACGAAGGCAGCCAATTGCTGGGCTATTTGCTGGCGCCCAAGCGCGGCGAAATGGTGGTGGATTTTTGCGCCGGCGCCGGCGGCAAGACTTTGTTGCTCGGCGCGCTGATGCATTCGACCGGGCGGCTCTACGCCTTCGACGTGTCGGAGAAACGGCTGACCAATCTCAAACCGCGTTTGAAACGCTCCGGCTTATCGAATGTGCAACCGGTACGCATCGAGCACGAGAACGACGCGCGCATCAAACGCCTCGCAAGAAAAGTCGATCGCGTGTTGGTCGATGCTCCCTGTAGCGGGCTCGGCACCGTTCGGCGCAACCCGGATTTGAAGTGGCGGCAAAGCGCGGACGACATTGCTGAGTTGACCGTCAAGCAGACTAATATCCTCGCGGGCGCCGCGCAGCTCGTCAAGCCCGGCGGGCGCTTGGTTTACGCAACCTGTAGCATCTTGAATGAAGAAAACGAAGCCATCGTCGAATCGTTCCTGGCGGCGAATCCGGAGTTTCGTACGCTTAATTCTCAGGAGATTCTGCGCGCGCAGCAGATCGAAATCGATTGCGGCGAGCCGTTTCAAATTTTTCCCCACCGCCATAACACTGATGGATTCTTCGCCATTGTCCTGGAAAAACAAACGTGAAAATCCTTGTCGCAGTTATGTTGTCGGTACTTATGGCGTTCTCGTCGTTCGCAGATACGACCGTCGATGCCGCCAAGGTGCGGGTTCTATTTACCCCGGGAGATAACGCCGCCTCCGTTATCGCGCAGGCGATTCGCAGTGCGAAACAAAGCGTCCGCGTGCTCGCTTTCAGCTTCACCAACAAGGCCATCGCGCGCGCCTTAATCGAGGCGCAGCAACGGCGCATCGAGGTCAGCGTGCTCGCCGACCGGGACCAGTTCGAGAAGGGCGCGGGCTTTCTGTTGCGCGATTTAAAGCGCGCCGGCGTCAAGGTCATGCTCGACGGCGAACACGCTGCGGCCCACAATAAAGTCATGCTGATCGATGCCGATGGCTTATATCCTGTCGTGATCACCGGTAGTTTTAACTTCACCCAGGCGGCGCAAAAACACAACGCCGAGAACGTGGTGTTGATCTACTACGAGCGCACACTAGCGCAAGCCTATAGCGAGAATTGGCGTCAGCATTGGCAGCACGGCATCCGACTCGAATGAGCGAAGGAAGCTCTGAATAAGTTCGAGTTCTAAGTGAGACAAGGCGCGAACAAGAAATATCGACGCCGCATATGAATGATATGTAAGGAGATATTTTTTGTGAGCAACGCAGTATCACGACGAAATCGGAATTATTCAGAGCTTCCGTATCCATGGACCTAACCGGCAGCGAACTACTCGCCGGCCTCATGGAGGCGCTGCGGGATCTACGCAATCCGCTGGTCCTGAAAGAGTTGGTGGTAATCGCGCTAGCCCTCGCCGCGGGCGCGCTGGCGGCATGGCTGGTCAATCGCCGCTCGGCTAGCGCACCACCCAGTTGGGAGGTGGGCAAAGGCGGGCTGTTGCGCATCGTATTTCCGGTCGTCGCGCTGTTGGTGGTCATGATCGGGCGGCGCTGGATGCTACACCAGGGCGCGCATCCCATGTTGGATGTGGCCGTGCCGCTCCTCGGCTCGCTCGCGTTGGTGCGCTTGGCGCTCTATATCGTGCGCCGGGTGTTCCCGCCGAACGCCTTTCTAAAAGCTTCAGAACGCTTCATCGGCTACGGCATCTGGTCGTTGATGGCGTTATACATCGTCGGGGTGCTGCCGTTTGTGACCGACGTGCTCGACGGCATCAGCGTCAGCGTCGGTAAACAGCGCATATCGGTATTCCTAATCCTGCAAGCGATCGTGACGGTACTGATCACCGTGTTAATTGCACTGTGGATCGCCCGCGCCATCGAAAGCCGCGCCATGGCGGCGAACGACTGGGACCCGAGTTTGCGGGCGGTGTTCATTAAGCTGGTGCGCGTCATTCTGCTGGCGTTGGCGATATTGATTGCGCTGCCCGCAGTAGGTATCGATATCACGGTGTTGTCGGTATTCGGCGGCGCCTTGGGTGTGGGCCTTGGTTTCGGCCTGCAAAAAATTGCCAGCAACTACGTCAGCGGCTTCATTATTTTGCTCGATCGCTCGATCCGCCTGGGCGATATGGTGACCATCGATCAACGTCAAGGCGTGGTGTCGCAACTCAAAACCCGCTACACCGTGGTGCGTAGCCTGGACGGCACCGAGGCGATCATCCCCAACGAAAGCCTGATCACCGGCACGGTGATCAACCATTCCCTATCAGACAGGCGAGTTTTACTGCGCTTACCGGTACAGATCAGCTACGCAAGCCCGCTGCCCTTGGCGCTGGATTTGCTTACGGCAATCGCCCGCGAGCATTCCCGCGCACTGAAAGAGCCACAAGCGGGGGCATTTGTTACGGGCTTTGGCGAGAATGGCATCGAGATTGAGTTATGCGTTTGGATCTCCGATCCAGAAGCCGGGCAAATTCAACTCCGTTCGGAGCTTTTTCTCCGGATTTGGCAGACGTTTCAGGATAAAGGCATTTATATTCCCTACCCGCAACGGGAGATTCGCATCCTCCGGGGCGCCCAAACCAAGCCGGAAACCGGCGCGAATCAAGCTAAGAGCTAGACTAGAAGCCGCTCGCAGGCCATTGATATTATTGGCTATTTATTTTTGCTTTTAACCCCCTATTTGTAATAGAAGTTTACAATTCCTATGCAAATAAGGCTTGCGTCACGCCCCCCTTCGCGTACAATCTGCAACCATTCATGTCATTGGGAGGGCTTTAGTGGTCCTGTTAAACAATTTATTGAACGGCCTGATCGTTTTACCCTGGTGGGGCTACATCGTTTTATGTCTGGTTCTCACCCACATCACCATCGTTGCCGTGACAGTTTATCTACACCGGCACTCGGCCCACCGCGCCCTGGATCTGCATCCGGCGGTCTGCCATTTTTTCCGCTTCTGGCTGTGGCTCACCACCGGCCAGAACACCAAAGCATGGACAGCTATCCATCGCAAGCACCACGCGCGCTGCGAAACGGAAGAGGATCCCCATAGCCCACAGATTCTCGGTATTAATAAGGTCATGTGGGAAGGCGCGGAGCTGTACCGCGTGGAAGCAAAGAATCAAGATACGTTGGATCGATTCGGTAGCGGCACGCCTGACGATTTCATGGAAAAGTTCTACTCCAAGAATCACACCCTCGGGGTATCGTTGATGTTGACCATCGACCTCATTTTGTTCGGCACCATGGGCCTGACGGTGTGGGCGGTGCAGATGATATGGATTCCGCTGTTCGCCGCGGGCATCATCAATGGTGTCGCCCACTATTGGGGCTATCGCAATTTTCAGGTCGAAGACGCCAGCCGGAACTTGATTCCGTGGGGCATTTTTATCGGCGGCGAAGAGCTGCATAACAACCACCACGCCTACGGTACGTCGGCGAAGTTCTCCAACAAGTGGTATGAATTCGATATCGGCTGGGTTTACATTCGCGCCTTGGAAATGCTCGGTTTAGCAACGGTGAAAAAAGTCGCGCCTAAGGTTCGTTACACCCAAGCCAAAGCCGCGTGCGATGGCGAAACCCTGGAAGCCATCATCACTCACCGTTATGAAGTGTTGATCAATTATCGCCGCTCGCTACAGCGAACCTGCACGGAAGAGTTAGCCAACTTAAAACAACGCATCCCGTCGCTGTCGACCATCACCGATTCCGGCGTATTCCGTGCGTTGAAGCATTGGCTGCACCTCGAGCCGGAAGCTTTATCGGAGCCGGACCGCGAGAAATTCAACACCGTGATGAGTTCCAGTGTCGTGCTGAAAACCATTTATTCGATGCGCCAGGAATTGGATGCGATTTGGGGCCGTTCGAACGCGACTCGAGAACAATTGGTGCGCCAACTAGAAGATTGGTGTCATCGTGCGGAAGCCAGTGGCATCGCGCCGCTGCGGGAATTTTCCCACCGACTGCGTTGTTACGCATAACGCTTGCGTTATCCCAATAAAAAAGCCCGCTAATGCGGGCTTTTTTATTGGCTAAAAGTTTCGAAATTACTTGAGCTTCGTTTCTTTGTAGATCACATGCTTGCGGGCTTTGGGGTCAAATTTTTTCACTTCCATTTTTTCCGGCATGGTTTTTTTGTTTTTGGTGGTGGTGTAAAAATGCCCGGTTCCGGCGGTCGATTCCAGTTTGATCTTATCGCGCATGATTTAATACTCCTTAGACTTTAACGCCAGCGGCGGCTAGGTCGGCGAGAACCGCATCGATGCCGTTCTTATCGATCGAGCGCAGAGCAGCCGTGGTCAAGCGCAGGCTGACGTAACGGTTTTGGCTTTCAACCCAAATGCGGCGACGCTGCAAATTCGGTAAAAAGCGGCGTTTCGTTTTGTTATTCGCGTGGGAAACGTGGTTGCCGACGAGGGGCTTTTTCCCGGTAATGATGCATGCTCTGGCCATGGCCCTGCTCCAAACTAAACAATAATTATCGCACGAAAATTCTTTGCCAGTCAAAGCAAGCCATGCTCGGCGAAGGAATACGGCACGCCGTCGCCGACTACGAAATGATCGAGCACACGCACCTCTACCACGGCAAGCGCATCCTTCAACACCTGGGTCAAATGACGATCGGAGGGACTCGGCTCGGCGATGCCTGAGGGATGATTGTGGGCGAATACCGCCGCAGAAGCATTCAGAGTCAACGCGCGCTTAACGATTTCCCGTGGGTGGACGCTGGTTTGGTGCAAGGTGCCGACGAACAACTCCTCTACGGCAACGGCGCGATGCTGGGTATCGAGAAAAATCACGACAAACGCCTCGCGTTGATGCTTCTGAAAATAAAGCCGCAGATAGTCGCGCACCGCCTGGGGCGATGATAAGAGATCGCCGCGCTTCATGTCTTCCGCCAACACCCGCCGCGCGATCTCTAAGATCGCCTGAAACTGCACATACTTGGCCGGCCCCATGCCGGGCGCCTCGCTTAGCGCCGCTTCGCTGGCCGCAAATAATCGGTTAAGGCCGCCGAAGCGCTGGATCAACTCGCGGCCCAGGTCCACGGCGCTTTTTCCTTTTACGCCGGTTCGCAGCAATATCGCCAACAACTCCGCATCCGACAGCGCCGCCGGGCCACGGGCCAGCAGCTTCTCGCGCGGACGCTCGTCCTCGGGCCAATCGCGAATCGCCATAGCCAACTCTTTTCGTTAGAATGATGTTCATTATGGAACAAAAACGTCCAAAAAAATTGTTGCTCGGCGTCACCGGCGGCATCGCCGCCTACAAGGTCGCGGAACTGGTTCGCCTGCTGGTGCAAGACGACATCAAACTGCAAGTCGTTATGACGGAAGCAGCGTGCCGCTTTATCACGCCGGTGACGTTGCAAGCGTTATCCGGCAACACGGTGTACACCGACCTTTGGGATCCGCGCAAAGCCAACAACATGGCGCACATTGACCTCTCGCGGGATTGCGATGCAATCGTCATCGCCCCGGCGAGCGCGGATTTCATGGCGAAAGTCGCAAACGGCCTGGCGGACGATTTGCTCTCCACCCTATGCCTAGCGCGGGAATGCCCGTTGCTCATGGCGCCCGCGATGAATCGCCAAATGTGGGATAACCCGGCGACTCAACGAAACGCCGCGGCGCTCGCAAATGACGGCGTAGCGCTGCTCGGTCCCGCTGCGGGCGATCAAGCGTGCGGCGAAGTCGGCATGGGGCGGATGCTGGAAGCGGCGGATATTTTTACCGAGATCAAGTCCTACTTCGCGCCTAAATTATTGGCGGGAAAAAATGTGCTGATTACGGCGGGACCGACCTTCGAGGCGATCGATCCGGTAAGAGGCATCACCAATCGCAGCTCGGGAAAGATGGGCTACGCGATTGCCCGCGCTGCGCTCGATGCCGGAGCGAAGGTGACCTTGGTCAGCGGGCCGACGCAGCTTGCGGTGCCGATGGGTGCGACCGCTCGTTTCAGGAACCAGCGCCGCGGACATGCATAAAGCGGTCATGGCGAACGTCAACGGCAAAGATATTTTTATCAGCGTCGCTGCGGTCGCCGACTACACCATCAAGCAACCGAGCCGCAGCAAAATAAAAAAATCTACTTCGGCATTGACCATTGAACTCGCGCCCACATTGGACATCGTCGGTCATGTGGCGCAGTTGCCAAACGCGCCGTTCTGTGTCGGCTTCGCCGCCGAAAGCGACAATCTGCACGAATACGCGGAAGCGAAACGCAAACGCAAAAAGCTCCCGCTACTCGCCGCGAATCTGGTGCAAACCGCCATAGCCAGCGACGACAATGAGTTGATCCTGTTCGACGACGACGGCGTGCATCCGCTGGGCCGTCAACCGAAAGACGCGCTGGCGCGTCAGTTGGTGCAACACATCGCCATGCTGATGGCGCGCCAAATAACACCTCGCGCCCGTTCACTCAAGAAAACCAGCAAAGAAAAAAACTGATGCAAACCCTGGATGTAAAAATTCTCGATCCGCGCATGCGCGATCAGTTGCCGGCCTATGCCACGGCGGGCGCAGCGGGTCTGGATCTACGCGCTTGCATCGATCAAGTCATGCCCATCGAGCCCGGGACCACCCACCTCATTCCCACCGGCCTGGCTATCCACATCGGCGACCCGGGGTACGCCGCCATCGCCCTGCCCCGCTCCGGACTCGGTCACAAACACGGCATCGTTCTAGGAAATCTAGTCGGCTTGATCGACTCGGATTATCAGGGCCAGGTATTCGTATCGCTGTGGAATCGTGGCCAAGCCACCTTCACGCTCAACCCCATGGAACGCATCGCACAATTGGTCATCGTTCCGATACAGCAAGTCAAACTCAACATTGTGGAAGAATTCGCCGTCAGCGATCGCGGCGGCGGCGGTTTCGGCTCCACCGGAAAACACTAAATCATGAAAAAAATTTCACTCATCGTTTTCTTGGCTTGTCGCAGCTTTGCTCACGCCGAGGTTGAGCCGCCCAAGCTGCCGAAAATCGAACTCGGCGTCGGCGGCGTGCACAAAGTCATCGCCGAAGTCGCGAGCATTCCCTCGGACCGCGCGCAAGGCCTCATGCATCGCAAGAAATTGAAGGACAACGAAGGCATGCTGTTCGTCTATCCCCAACCCCACGTTACCGGCATGTGGATGAAAAACACCTTGATTCCGCTGAGCGTCGCCTTCATCGATGAAAAAGGCGTGATCATCAACGTCGAGGAAATGAAACCGCAAACCCTTGATGCCCACATGGCGAAAGCGCCGGCGAAATATTCGCTGGAAATGAACAGCGGCTGGTTCAAGAAACGCAAGCTCGGGCCGGGGGCGAAGATCAAAGGATTAGAGAAAGCGCCGGAGCCACAGTAGGCATCGGCCTGCGAGGCAATAGGGGTGCGGCTCTCCGGGTATGCATGGCTGCGAGGCAAGCTGGAAGCGGTTGTTGGCGCGATCCACCGATGACTTACTATCGGGCTGCAGTAAAATATTTTTCAATTCGCCGAGCCATCGATCTAAACAAGTAAAGTTCAATAGCGAATGCGTGCATAGTACGTCTGCTGGGCCGCGTCACGCGCCTGCCCAAGGGTATGAATGCCCTTCGCCGCCAGCAGCGGGATCAGCTTCAGGAACACCTCGGCAGTGACCATCGCGTCGCCGAGCGCCGTGTGGCGGCCGAGTACGGCAACATCAAAGCGTTCGGCGATCGCTTCGAGCTGATGCGACTCCTGCTGCGGGTGTACGAGCGCCGACAGTAGCAAGGTGTCTAGCACAGGCTGGTCGAAATGCACGCCGCTGCGTTCTTCCTTGAGTTCCAGGAAGCGCATGTCGAACGCGGCGTTGTGCGCGACCAGCACGGTGTCGTGCGCGAAGGCATGGAACGCAGGCAATACCGCGGCTATGGTCGGCTGGCCGGCGACCATCGCGGGCTCGATGCCGTGGATCGGAATCGACGCGGCGGGGATAGTCCGCTGCGGATCGATCAACTGTTCGAAACATTCCTGCCGCCGTAGCTTGCCGTTGACGATGCGCGTTGCGCCGATCTGGATGATCTCGTCGCCCTTCGATGGCTCGAGTCCGGTGGTCTCGGTATCGAAAACCGTATAGCTCAGATCCGTGAGCTTGCGGTCGGCGAGTTCGCGCGACTGCTCGGAGGTGCGGAACAGATCGAAGTCGTAGTATTCGGGCCGGCTGTCGCCGCGCGCAAATGATTTCGTGTCGAGCCGTTCATGTTCGCCGGCCAGCGGTAGCAGAAAGCGGGCAAACGTTTCGTCACGCTCGCGATCCCGTTCACACCAGAATTCGCCGCCATGGCGCTCGACCACGTCGCGCACGGTCAACGAACTCACGTCGGCGCCGACTTTCATCGGCTCGTTCTCCCAGCTTGATACGGTCGCGGTGCTCATCGCCTGGCCGCTCCAGACCAGGTCGAGGTGGGCGCGTGTCCCGGCCGCCGCAAGGCGGAGCTTGAACGATCGGATGGCGTAGTCCTGGGCCAGGTGCCCGGTAAGGAAGACGAGCGCCTGCAACAGCGAAAAGCTATCGACCTCGAGCCACAACGACCCATCGACATCGCTCAAAGCGACCCGGCCGCCATACAGCGACTCGATGCGGCGCGCTGCCGCCTCGAGAAGGTCAGCGCCGAGCATGTCTTCCATCGGCCAGCGCGTTTTCAACATCTGCGTCGTGTGAGTATCGAGCTCGCGGATGCGCTGGCTCATCGCATTCACTTCGTCGCGAATCACGCTGTGGAATCGTGCGCGCGTCGCGGTGTCGAGATCGGGAAAGTCGAGCATTTCAACCGCCGCCTGAAGGTTACCGAGCGAAGCGCGGCTGCCTTCGGTCAGATCGTACAGAATCTGGTCGCGTTGCGACTGCTCGGCGAAATCGCGCGTGATGTTGTCCAGCATCAGCACGAAGCCGTTGAGCGCAACGTCGGTCGCGCCGGCGGAGGGCGCGTCGCCCGCGACCGCGCGCACCGGCGCAAGCTGCACGCGCAGCAACTGCCCGCCGCGCGCGCCGGTGACGAACTGCGCGGATGGGCTGGCCACACCGCGTTGCAGCCGCTGTTGCACGCTTTCCAACGCATGCTCCACGAGCTTGCGATCGAACACGGCGTAGATCGAACGGCCGAGTCCGATCAGTTCGCTGCCGTCGGCCAGCGACGGCGATTGCGACAGCACGCGAAACTGCAACCGGGCACGGGCGTTGTAGAGCAGGATACGGCCGTCGAGGTTGCACACCACCACACTTTGCGTCAGCTCCGACATCAGCGCGGCGAGCCGGCTGCGCTCCTGTTCGATCTCGCGGCTGGCTTCGTGCACCTTATGTTCGATGTCGGCGCGAAGCTCGCCACGCTGGCTTACCAGTTGATTGACCGCGGCGGTAAGCGCCTGGTTTTCGGCGCTGCCGCGCGGCGCGATCTCGCGCTGCACGTCGCTGCCGGCGAGCGCCTGCACTTGTTCGGCCAGGCGCGCCGGCGCGACGACCCAGCGCTGGTACGCCATGCGCAGCAAGGCGCCGAGTGCGCCGGAAAGCATGAGCCAGAACATCAGCGCTAGGGCAAGGCGCGGCTCGATCAGCGCGGCCAGCGCGGCGCGGTCGGGTGCTTCGAGCGTGGCCCAGATGACGGCAGCGACGGCGGCGCTCCAGATCGCCAGCACCACGCCGGGCGCGAGAGATGGCCGCGACCTCGCGCCAGTCGATCTTCACGGAGCAATGCCCAGCAGTTCACGCACGCGCGCCGCCAATTCCTTGGTGGAAAAGGGCTTGGTGATGTAGGCGTCGGCGCCGAGCGCAGTGCCTTTCGCCAGATCGGTGTCGCGACCTTTGGCGGTGAGCATCAGGATCTTCACCGTGGCGAGCGATGCATCGCCGCGCACCGCCTGGCAGACGTCGAACCCACTCTTGCCGGGCATCATCACGTCGAGCAGCACCAGGTCGGGCCGGTCGCGAACAATCGCGTCCAGGGCGGCCTGGCCGTCACGCGCCACGCTCACCTGGTAGCCCTCGCGTTGCATCAAAAATTCGAGCGAAATGACGATGTTCGGTTCGTCATCGGCAATCAGAACGCGGTAGGTCATTTTGCTGTCTCCTCGTCACTCGAACCATTCCACGGCAAGTAGAAGCCGAAGCAGGCCCCCTGCCCCGGCTCGCTTCGCAACCACATGCGGCCGCCGAAATGCTGCACGATCCGGCGACTGATAGGCAAGCCCAGCCCGGTGCCGGAAGGGCGATTCGACGCATCGCCGCCTTGGCGGAACTTTTCGAACACCAGTGACTGCTGATCGGCCGGCACGCCGGGGCCATTGTCCTGCACTTCGACGTGAACGCCGTCGTCATCGGCCATCAGACGTACATCGACGCGGCCACCTTCGCGCGGCATGAACTTAGCCGCGTTGGACAATAAATTTAGCATCACCTGGGTCAGGCGATCGGGATCGGCGCGCAGCAGCCGCACCTGCGCGGGCATGTGTAGCGCCACCTCGGCGCCGCGCTCGCGGAACAACTCGGCGGTGGTCTGCACCGCCTGCGTGAGCAAGGCGCGCAGATCGATGTCGGTGCTGTGCCACTCGCCATGCCCTGCTTCGATTTTGGCCATGTCGAGCACCTGGTTGACGAGCCTTCCTAAGCGTTCGGTCTCGGCCACCACGATGCCGAGGAACTGCTGGCGCTGCGCCGCGTCCATGTCGGCATCAGACTGCATCAGCTCGGCCAGGGCGCGGATCGAGGTCAGCGGCGTGCGCAGTTCATGGGTCACCGACGACATGAAATCGTCCTTGAGCCGGTCCAAGCTCTTCAATTGTTCGTTGGCGGCGCGCAGTTCGGCGGTGGCCCGTTGCAGCGACAGCGATTTTTCTTCCAGCTCGCGCGAATAGCTGCGCAGTTGCGACGCCTCGTCGAGCATACGCATCACGTCGTCGAAGCCGAGCGTCTCCTCCTCGACGACGGAAGCGACCATCACCCGTGCCGACACGCTGCCGATCGCGCCGGCCAGTTGCGTCTCGGCGAACTGCACCAACCCTGCATCGGGGACGATGCGCTCGATCTGGCCGACGCCCGTGCGCCGCGCATAATCTGCGAATACGCGCTCGGCGGCGTCGCGGCCGAGGAAGCGCCCGACCAACGGCAACAAGTCGGCCACCTTGGCGCGGCCGCGCCAGAACACCGGCGTGGCGCCGCCGCCGGTGCGTTGGAACACATCGACGAACAGCAATGCTTGGCTGGCATCGCGCGCCGACGGCGTGCGCCACAGCGACACCATCGACATAGGCGCCGGCATTGCCAAGCAGGCTCCAGAACAACGAATGCGTCAGTGCATCGAGGCGCGCCAGCCCGAACAACTGCTCGGGCTTCAGCCACTCGATGGCCCAGGGCCCATGCTGCAGAAAGTCCGCCGCCAGCCATCCCGACTTGGCGATCGACGGCAGCATCAAAGTGTAAATCCATAGCGCGAATCCAAGCGCGAGCCCGGCCAGTGCGCCATTGCGCGTGCCGCCCTTCCAGTACATGCCGCCGAGCATCGCCGGCGCGAACTGCGCCACCGCGGCAAAGCTGATCAGGCCGATACTGACCAATGCGTAAGCCTCGCCGGCGAGACGAAAATATAAATATCCGAGCAGCAGCAGGCCGACAATGGCGGCGCGGCGGATGGTCAGCAGCAAACCGGTCAGGTCCGATCCCGCGCGGGCGCCAAAGCGCTGCGTGCGCAGCAGCAGCGGCATCACCAGATCGTTGCAGACCATCGTCGCCACCGCAATCGCCTCGACGATCACCATGCCGGTCGCCGCCGACAGCCCGCCGATGAAGGCCAGCAGCGCCAAGCCCTGCTGGCCGAGTGCGAGCGGCAGCGACACCACGAAGGTCTCGGCGTCGCGCGCGCCGAAGCCGAAGTGCAACATCCCGCCGAGCGCGATCGGCAGCACGAACAGGTTGATCAGCAGCAGATAAAGCGGGAACGCCCAGGCGGCGCGCTTGACATGCCGCTCGTCGACGTTCTCCACCACCATGACCTGGAACTGGCGTGGCAGGAACAGCAGCGACACGCCGGCGAGCAAAGTCAGCGCAAACCATTGTTCGTAGGCAAACGCACCGCCATTGGCCGGGCTGAGTAGCTCGTTCAGCTCAGGCGCGGCCGCTGCCCGAGCGAAGATGTCGGCCGGCCCGTCGAACAGCCCCCAGACGACGAACGCGCCGATCGCTGTGAACGCCAGCAGCTTGACGACCGATTCGAACGCGATCGCGGCGACCATGCCCTCGTGGCGTTCGCTGCTGTCGAGATGGCGCGTGCCGAACACCATGGTGAAGCCCGCCAGCACGAGCGCAATATACAGCGTGCTATCGCTCCACCACGGCGTGGCGGCAACCGGCGGTGCGCCGTGTGCGGTGGTGAGCAAACCATAACCGCTGGCGATCGCCTTCAACTGCAGCGCCATGTAGGGCACGATGCCGACCACTGTGATCAAGGTCACCAGGCCAGCGAGCAGACGGCTCTTACCGTAGCGACTGGCGATGAAGTCGGCGATGGTGGTGATACGGTAGGTGCGCGCAATTCGGATCATCTTGCGCACCACCATCCACGCCAGCACCATCGCCAACGTAGGCCCGAGGTAAATGGGCAGGAACCAAACACCGGTCGATGCGGCGCGGCCGACGCTGCCGAAGTAAGTCCACGCGGTGCAATACACGCCAATCGACAGTGTATAAACCCAGGCATTGCCGATCACAGAGCGACGTTGCTGCGCACGCCGATCGGCCCAATACGCCACCGCGAACAGCAACGCGAGGTAGGCGAACGAGGCGGCGATGACGAGCGAAGCGGGCAGCATGGTCAGTCCGCCCCCGGTTCTTGAGGATCGTCTTCAGCACTGCGTTCGTTGATCCAGCAAACGCAGGCGATCAGCACCGCCCAGGCAATGAACAGCGCCGCCACGAACAGCGGAATACCAAACAGCGTAGTGTCACGGTCCCAGACGCTCAGCAACGGGAAATTAAACACCAGCCAGCCGGCGACAAACAGTGCCAGGAGGCGTTGGGCGGCGAGTCCTCGTAACATTTTAGTATTCTCGCTACAACGCATCGAGCCTAAAGTGCCGACGCAGGAAAGCGCGGAAGCGGTGCGCCGTAGCCAGCGCATTCTTTAACTCCTCGCGTTGACCAGGTTCAAGCGCAGCGGGCCGCAGCAGATTGTCGGCCGGCCGGCCCTGCTTGCGCTGGCGCAGTTGATGGTCGAGCTTGAGCGCCATCAAGACATGCAGGGCTGTGATCAATTCGCGCGCCAGCGTTACGTCCAGCGCGCCGCGCTCGACCAATGCGTCGAGTCGCTGCGCCGTTCCCAACGCCGGTACGCGATGCTGCAACGCGAGCGCGCGCACGCCGTGCACGATTGGAAAAGTGCCAAGTTTCTTTAGATCGAGAACGCGGTCGTCGCGGCGTGTGGTGACCCGCGACCACCAACTGCCGTCTTCGTCGAACTGGTCGGCGGGTGCGGCGAAGCGCGCCAGCAGCGCATCGTTGTCGGCGAAGATGCGGTCGAGGTAGGCGCGCGCCGCGCGCAACAGCTCGGCGTCGCCGGCCACCGGCGCGGCATCCAGAAAGATCGCGAGGCGCAGCAGTCCCTCGGGATCGGCGCCGTAGAGCCAGTCGCGCAATGTGTCTCGGAAGGCGGCGAGCGGCTGCCGCCACAGCGGGTTACTGAGCATGATATTACCCGGGCAGGGCGGATAACCTAACGCGCTCAGTGCTTCGCTGAAACGGCTGGCCACCTCTGCGGTGGACGCGGGGTCCACGCCGTCACGCAGCAACAGCGCATTGTCCTGGTCGGTCTTCAGTACCTGTTCGCGACGTCCTTCGCTGCCCATCACGATCAGGCAACTGTTGTCGACTAATTCAACAGGTGCGAGCAGCGACCACAGGCGTGAGAAGAGACGTGTGTTGACATCGCTGACCTCACCCGCGATGCGATCGATCGGTCGTGCCGTCGTGACGCCACCTTACCACCAGGTCGTCGAGGCGTACCGCGGCGGCGGCCAGCTCCGCGACCGACGCGGCTCGATCGATCCGCGCGGTGAGGTCGTGCGTCGAATCGTCGGCAGTGTTCATCACATCGTACGATGCGCCGCCCCGACTCGGTCAGTGCCCGCTAGCCCCCTCGGCGCCGATGCCGGTCTCGGAGCGCACCTGCTGCGCCAGGAAGCCCGCGCGATCTTTGTGCGCCCGCTCACTGCGATCGAGGATCGAGAACAGCCAGATGCCGACGAAACCGATGGTCATCGAGAACAACGCCGGCGACTGGTACGGGAATAGCGCCGAGCCTTTCGGGTTACCTAGCGTGGCTTCCCACACCGACGGCGACACGATCGTCAGCAACACCGACGAGATCAACCCAAGAAAGCCGCCGATCACCGCGCCGCGGGTCGTGCAGTCCTTCCACAGCACCGACATCAGCAGCACCGGGAAGTTAGCCGACGCCGCGATCGCAAAAGCCAGCGACACCATGAACGCGATGTTCTGCTTCTCGAAGGCGATGCCGAGCGCCACTGCGACGATGCCCAGTGCGACGGTGGTGATGCGCGACACCTTCAACTCCGACGCGCTGTCGGCCTTGCCGCCTTTGATTACCGTGGCGTAAAGGTCGTGCGACACCGCTGACGCGCCCGATAACGTGAGTCCTGCCACGACCGCGAGTATGGTCGCGAATGCCACCGCTGAGATGAAGCCGAGGAATACGTTGCCGCCCACCGCGTTGGCCAAGTGAATCGCCGCCATGTTGCCGCCGCCCAGCAACCCGCCGCTGGCGTCGAGGAACTGCGGATTGGTCAGCACGAAGCTGATCGCGCCGAAGCCGATGATGAAGGTCAGCAGATAAAAGTAGCCGATCCAGGTAGTCGCCCACAGCACCGATTTGCGTGCTTCCTTGGCGTTAGGCACCGTGAAGAAGCGCATCAGAATGTGCGGCAGGCCGGCGGTGCCGAACATCAATGCCATGCCGAAGCTGATGGCCGAGATCGGATCCTTGATGAAGCCGCCCGGGCCCATGATCGAGTTGCCCGTCGCGGCCGCTTCGGCCGGCGCCTGGCCGGCGGCAGCCGCAAGACCCGTCTTGACCTCGACCGCCTTGGCGAACATCGCCTCCGGGCTGAAGCCGAAAGAATAGAGCACCATGAAGGCCATGAACGACGCGCCGGCGAGCAGCAGGCAGGCCTTGATGATCTGCACCCAGGTGGTCGCGGTCATGCCGCCGAACAGCACGTAAACCATCATCAGCGCGCCGACGCTGACAACCGCGATCCAGTATTCGAGGCCGAACAGCAGCTTGATCAACTGCCCAGCGCCTACCATCTGCGCGATGAGATAGAAAGCCACCACCACCAAGGTGCCGGAGGCGGCGAAGATGCGAACCGGCGTCTGTGCGAAGCGGAACGCGGCGACATCGGCAAAAGTGAACTTGCCCAGGTTGCGCAGCCGCTCGGCGAGCAGAAAGGTCACCACCGGCCAGCCGACCAAAAAGCCGATCGAATAGATGAGGCCGTCGAAGCCGCCGGTCATCACCGCAGCCGAGATGCCGAGAAACGACGCCGCCGACATGTAATCGCCGGCGATCGCCAGCCCGTTCTGGAAGCCGGTGATGCCGCCGCCGGCGGTATAAAAATCAGCCGCGGACTTGGTTTTCGAGGCGGCCCATTTGGTGACGAACAAGGTGAACAGCACGAACACGCCGAACATGCCGATCGCGGTCCAGTTGGTCGCCTGCTTTTGCGCCTGGCCGAGATCGCCGCCCGCGGCCCACACACCGGTGGCAAGCACAGCGCACACCAGGACCGCCAGAGCCGACTTATTGAGGATTGAAAGACGGGTCATTTCAACGACTCCTTGATGACTTGGTCGGCAAGCGCGTCGAACTCGCTGTTGGCGCGGCGCACGTAGATCGCGGTGATGACAACGGTGAACACGATGACGCCAAAGCCGATCGGCATGCCGATGGTCGTGACGCCGGTTCCCAGCTTCTGTGCCAGGAAAGGCTTGTTGAAGGCCACCAGCAAAATGAAGCCGTAGTAGACGATCATCATTGCCAGCGCGAGCCACCAGCCGAAGCTAGTACGCTTGGCTTTGAGCTCCTGGTATTTGGGATTGCTTGCAATGCGACTTGCTAGGTCTGCTTCCATGTTGCCTCCGGATTGTGTCGTGGCGCATTGTGCGCCACTTTGCGAATTTTAACTTCGGTATTGACATTGCTATGACGCGAACCCACGAAGGGCTGACAACAGCAGGCGCGTCGAGCGGCGGCAAGTGTTGGCCGGAGGCGGTGGGCGCGCAACCCATTATCAGGTCGCTACGCAGGTTAGGACAATGTGCAAGGTTTATCGGTGCAAACACGCCGTCTTTTAGCCGCTCCCTAATACAAAGCGCCTACGTCCGAACGTTCACCGCCGATGCATAGGGTGGATTTCTCGCTCTCCCGCTTAGCCGCCGTAACCTCGAGGTGGAAAGTGAAAAGGACACCATTCACTTGCAGTAACACCTCACCCTTCCCGCCGGGGCGTTGTTCTTGTTCGTCTTTACGCATCTTGCGCGAAAGTCTTGCCCGAATCAAGACAAACGCGTAACGCGCCTCGGGCCGGGGACGAAAATCAAAGCTTTGGAAAGAGCACCTGAACCGCAATAGGGTCCGGCCTGGAACCCAATCCAGGCGCGCCTTTCAGGGCATGTGCGAGGTTAAATTACACCGATGGAACCGAGTTGTTATGAACAGCAACATACGTTCGGACGAGCTTGGTGTGCTCAGAACTCTCGTGTTTTAACGACCACAATATGAAGCGACAATACGGATAAAGAAAAAGGCAAAAGTGCAGTCAAACGACTCCCAATAATGCTGCACAAGTAGCTTATGAGAAGCCCAATCGGCCGCCAGCCGTCGTAGTTGCAAGAATACCCATTGGTATACACGTCAACAGTCCACCAAAGAGAACCCAGAGCGCAGGCCGCTAAATACAAGCGAGAGTCTCTGAATTTTGGCGTTGAAGGCATCGGTGCGGAGAGCTTCGTCCCCATGCGACTTAGCTTTTGACCATCACCGGGTTTGAGCCAGATGCCACCGCAAGTCAAACATATCTCTTGATTCATTGTTTCCCCGTCGGGAGCCCGGATGCTATACATTGCAAGCCCCGAGTGACCGCCGGGACATGATTCTGCTTGAACGCCGCGGAAAGTCATGTTCTTTTCGCTAAACCATATGCGTGGATCGGCACTTTCGCCGAGTAACGGAACAATTTGTTCGCTCCGCACAAAATCGCCATGACCCTGCGTGCAGCGAGAGACACATGCTCGGCCGAGCAATTTTAGTTTAAGATCCGCACCGCAACGCGGACATTTGCTCGCCATCTATTCTTCCCGCGCTACGCACCAGCAAAGCGTTTTGAAATTGCCTCGGTCATGGTACTTCAATCTTCATCCATCAAAAACGGGTGGTAATAAAACGCAACAAGCCCGCATACACAATCAAGCCGACGAGTTTGATCGATTGACTCAAGCTCGACCAGCAATGCGATAGGTAAGTCGAGATTTGCCCTAGGAAATCCGCAATCCCGCGCAGACCCGGCACGTTCGCGAGCCCCGACGTCAGTCCGGCGAACCAGGACGGTCCCTGTTGTCCCGCGGCGGCGGCGATCATTTCCACTAGGATGCCGAGCACCAAAGCGATAACGACTACCGCGAGCAACGGAGACGCTTTCGCGAGGTTGCGAATGATCGAATCTTGCTTGGATTGAAAAGCGCCTGATGGTTTAGAGCTAGTCGGCGGCACGGCGCCAGTGACAATGAACTCGGCGATCTCGTCCCAGCGCTGCTCGGAGATGGCCGCTCCATGGCCACCTTTCACATAGCTTAAGTTTTTGACGAAGTCTGGCGCTTGTACAAAACCCAAATGGCCTGCACCGCCCAGATCGAACAGTCGATGCAAGTGACGCACGGCATTGGGCGCCATCGCCACAACCCAGTCGCGTGTCGCAACATAGTTGATAACCGCTTTAACGCCGCTGTCTTGCGCACGTGCCGCCCAATCATAGGCCGGATGAACCACGCTTCCGGCAAACGCCACATGCTTGAAATGGCAACCGACATAGTCACGCATCGCCGCGGCGCCTAGATAAGTGCCGTTGGAATGTCCGACATAATGAAAACTAGCGTTGGGATACTGCACCGCTGCCTCGCAATATTCGTGCATCAACCATTCGACTTTCTGTCTGCGAATCCACGGCAGCACAAAGGGGAGCATGGCGAAATAACCATAGCTTGGGGTCACTGATCGCCATGATTTTTTCGCGTTCGCCGCTGCGTCCTTAACTCGCGCGGCGATCTTCTTGGTCCAATGCCCGTCGTCCCGGATACCATGAATGACGAACACAACGTTCTCCACCGAGGGATCGGCGCCGCGTGGCAGGTGGTCGTCGAGCTCGTGCCAATCCCGCGCAACGTCCAATAAGGGCGGCGCAGGCTTGGCGCCGTCGCCTGTCCCATTTACTTGTCCATATAGCGCTGCGCGCAGCAAGTTGCGACGATCCGTGTTTGCCACGTTATCGGGATCGTCAACGGAGACATCGAGAATGCTGACATGATCCGACAGCGGAACTTCAAGAATGAACAATTGCTGGTCAAGCGCGTTGTAAGAATTGAAGTCGAGACTTTCGTTAGGAGCGACGATACCGTCGCTTGATCCCAGCATCTGTATGGTTATCATGTCGCGGGGCCGACGACCCGCTGATTGTTCGCGCAAATGGTCGACCATTTGTAGCCGCGTATTGGCGATGAACGGCGCGCCTCTGCGGAAATCAAACACCGTGGGTTTAATCGGCATCAGATGACCGAGTAGCCCAAAGAAATTGAGCCACAACCACTCTTTCCACCGCTGACGGCCGGATGTCCGCCACCCCGACGATATTCCAGCAATCAGGACGAGCCTACTGATCTTGCCCGCCCACTCGCGCATTTCGGTAAAGCGATCGAAGTTGCCCGTCCCTTCAAACGGCACGCTGCTCCCCGGTCCCCATGCGCCGAGCATGACCTTGCGTGCAAGCGCACCGCCGGTACTGTGACCCACGAGGATGATTTCTTCATAGCCGCCATGGTTTCGCCAGCGTTCATCGATCTTGTCGATGACATCTCCGGCAATGGCGGCGGCCGGTTTTGTTGATAGCAAACGCGCAGTCTCCAACTCGGGAGCCAACACGTCGGCGTCGGCCAAGTCATCGTGGATGGCGGCGATCAGGCGCTCGAGCCGCCCGAACTTGCGGCTGCGGTATCCGTGCAGGATGACAACCAGGCGGGTAGCCGGTGAGTTTGCCGCTGGAACGAATTCTGTCATGGCCGACCTGTGCTTTCGCGCGTGAGTTCTTGCGACGAAAATTATTCAGCGGGCGGGTCCCGGCGTCAACAAATCATTAGTACTATGTCGAACGACATATTGACGCCGGGTAATTAAAGGCGATCAATTATGAGAATCTGCGTTTCCGATACTCGTCGGCCTGTGAGCGAATAGCGATGCGGCTTCACGGACATGCATTGCCGTGAGGCAGTGTGGAAGCGGCTCACGGCGCATTGATCAAGACTGCGGTCGTGGGTGGTGACATTGTCGATAATATCGAAGCGGCCGTCCCCGTAAACCGCGCCTTCCGATGTTGGCAAGGTTAGCGCCGGGACTCTGCTCGAAAGCAGAGCCCCGGCGGATAGGTCAACTAGCCGCGGTCATGGGTTGCCTTGTCCCGACAGCAGCACGAGAGTGTACTTCGCCGAAGAATCGTCGTGCCCTCGATGCTCGAAGCGCAACCTCACGATGGTGCTCTGGCCTGGCATCAGTACGCCGTTGGGCAAGAAGATTCGGCGATACGGATCGCCCGTGCTCGTCGTTCCGCTGGCTTTGCGCAACCTTACGTCTTTCGGCAGCCCTTTGGCAATCACCAGCAGATGCGTGTCTATGATAGCCGTGCTGTTGTTTGTGATTTTATAAACATCCACGTTGCGTCCGCCCTCGCCGCGACGGTCAGAGTCGATGCGAGAGATGGCGGCTTGGCTCGTCACGTCGAGGAACTCGAGACCCTGGTCCCGCCTCGTCAGTGGATCGTTGTTGTCGATGGCCAGGCCGCTGAGCATGAAGCCATCCTTGGCTCCCAGGGCGGTGAGATCCGGACGGTACTTCGAGTAAGTGAGGTCGCGTTCGTTCGGCTGGAAACTGTCGGTGGTTGACTTGGGATCGTAGTCCCGGAACGCAAAGTCATACAGACCGTTCTCCAGGAAGTCGGTGAGATCGTCGACTTGCCTTTCCGAAAGGCCCAGACCCCTCGGGGTACCCGGCCCGCGAGGATGCGTGAAGCGCGTATCCAGAGTCCGCGCTGCTCCGGCGGTCGGGTCCTGGGGAACACCCGCGTTGAAGTACTCCACCACATCGACGGACTTTGGTGAACGAGCCATTGTGGAAGAAGGTCCGTGCGTCCTTGAGTTGACGCAGCGTCAAGGCGCGGAACTTGAACGCATCGTCCCGGTTGTGGGTGATCTCCTCCCGCCCGGTGTCCTCGGCATGGTAGGGGAAGCCGTCCTTGCCCAGCTTGTTGGGGTCGAGATGGCCCCTCGCCAGCGCGTTTAGCGCTTGAACCGGATGGTCGCCGATGCCGATGTTGATGAAGTTCTCCTCGACGAATTGCCCGATTCCGGCGACGTCGGGGTCATTGGCCTGCTTGTTGAGCATCGGCCCGCTGTGGCAGGAAAAACAGCCGGCGCCGCCCTCGCTGGACTTGGTGAAGAAGAGCTGTGCACCGCGCCGCTGGCTGCCGGTCAGCGCGCGATCATCTCCGGCGACGAACCGATCGAACGGCGTATTCCGGGTAACCACCGTGCGCAAGAAGGTCGCCTGGGCCCGCAACTCGGTCACGTCGTTCACGAGCTTCGTCATGTCTTGCGAGGCATCGGCCTCAGCGGCTTCCGCCGGAAAGGCATCCCGGAACAATTTCACGAACGCCGGGATTTTCAGCAGTTCCGCCGACTGAAATCCAATCATGCGATGGGCGTCAAGGAGCAGGAGTGTCATGTTTTCGCCAGCCACGTCGTTGAGCGGGTTTAGCGAACCCGGCGTAGATGGTACCTCTCCGCCGATGCCACCAAAGAGGAGGCGGTTGTTAAACGCGAAACCTATCATGCTCGGTGCCTGGCGCCCCACGCTGTCCAACTGGTCGAGCCGGCCGGTTGCGAGCAGGGCCAGCGGTTTCGGATCGTGATAAAAGAGAGCTGGCGTGGTGACCACTCGCTGGCCACTGGCGTCGATAAAAATATCCGCCAGGGTCGGAAGCGCATCGACCAGCGCATCGCCGGGGAAGATAGGCTGGCTGCGCAGCTTGCTGAGGATAGTCTGCGGTCGACGACGCGGGATGAAGTTGCCTTTCTCGTCCGTGTAGCCGCGGCCCTCGCCGCCGCTGGCAAAATTGATCTGCTCACCGGCCTTGCCTGCCGCCTCGCCGAGGTGGCAAGTTCCGCATGAAGTGTCCCGTCGCTGGGCATCGGCGATTGCCTGAATGTTCGGATCGGAGGCGCTCAACGTCCCGCCGAAGGCTGTCCCGGCGGGCAGATCAAGGGGCTGGCCGGTGTTGATGTTGATGCGCGCGGTCCGCACGGGATCGTGGAACAGCAGCTTGCCGAGGTAACGCTTCGCCTCGGTTGTCTTGTAGCGGTCCGGCTGCGTCGCCGGACCCGGCGGAACAGGAATGTCGGCGTTCGTCGCCGGAACTTTCAGTTTGTCGATGCCACCGACTTGGCTATCGATGAGCTGACGCAACTGGTGCGAGCTGTTGCCGCGATCGCCCCGATCGTCGCGACCTTCGCGCTCACCGCGATCGGCGGCGGCCGCGCCGCACCACAGAGCAACGGCTAAGGCGCCGACTACTGTATTTAGAAACAAGTGCCGCGCGACCAAATGCCGCGTTGGTGAATACTGCCTATGCGAATCGTTCGTCATGTGTGTGCCTCCAGAAATTGGAAGGGGAACCACATGCACGCTGTGCAAATTAGATTGTCGCTCGCGTCCACCTAATTCCCTATCCTGTTGACGATGGTTGATCAATAAGCGCGAACGCCTATTTGGATTGAGAGCATGCACAATTCACTTCAAGCACCGTTCACGAGAAGATCACGTTTTTGTCACAGGGAAGGAGAGGGATCGGGTTGAACTTTTGATGCGAGCAAATTTTAAACACCGCCGACAATTCGGTCATCAACGGGTTTTGAATTCGCAAACTGTTTCGAGCTTGAAAATATACCATTTATGGAATATAGTTTCGTCCTATGCCACCGCCCACACAAAAACCCCTGGCCTGGATCGGCAGTAGTAAAAAGGATTTGATGGGACTGCCGATCGCTGTGCGCAAGTTCTTTGGTCATGCCCTCGACATTGCCCAGCGTGGTGAGCAGCATGCGGCAGCTAAGGTACTCAAAGGTTTCGGTGGAGCTGGCTTTCTGGAACTCGTTGAAGACGATGCCGGTGGAACGTACCATGCCGTGTACAGCGTGAAATTCGAGCAAGCAGTATTTGTTTTGCACTGCTTCCAGAAAAAGAGCAAAACCGGCGTTGCCACGCCTAAGCAAGACATGGCTATCATCCGCGTGCGATTAAAGGTGGCTGAAGCTATGGCAAAGGAGCTTTGATATGAAAAAACGCACTATCGATGGAATTGACGTTGAATTCAGCTCAGGCAATGTTTTTGCCGATCTGGGTCTAGCCGCATGCTGAGAAGCTAAAAATAAAATCTGGTTTAGTGATTGAAATCACCAAGGCGATTCGTCGCCTCAACCTAACGCAAGCCGAAGCCGCCGAACGCATGGGTACTACCCAGCCGAAGGTATCCACCCTATTGCGTGGAGAGTTTTCTAACCTTTCGGAACGTAAATTGATGGATTGTTTGAATCGGCTCGGCTACGACATCGAAATAAAAGTGCGGCCAGCGACGAAACGAGTCGGACATCTTAAGCTTGCGATTGCTTAGTTCGATGCTCGGCAGAATCTAAACATCAAAGTAGTTGGCCTAGAAGCCAATAGAGATGCGGCTCTCCGGGCATGCATGGCTGCGAGGCAAGCTGGAAGCGGCGTTCAGGACATCGATGGTGAGCTAGCCCATAGTCTAGCGGATGAGTATTACTCGCCCGCTAGACTACTGATCCATCAGTCCAAACCGCAATCGTTCGTGCTAACACTATCGGTATCGTTGATGTCAAAACCGCTGGTGCCGGGAAATCGTGTTTGCCAATAGTCAAACGCGGCATCCTCGCGCGCCTCGGCTCGGCCTTCAAATCGTGAGCATGAGTGGGCGAACTCGTGGGTCATGAGTGCAGCCATACACGCCCGCCGATCAGCTTGCGCGAGGTTTGCTGTTCTCGTCAAGAAATCGGGATAAATCCGTATTCTCTTTTGTGTCGGCACCGAGTATCCTTGTCTGACAACTACCGTCATTTTTGCACTGATCCGTGGCCATGCATTCGACGCGGCCCTCGCGCGCAAATCGGTCGTGAGTGCAGTTTCCGAGATTGAATGAAGTTTGCTGCTCGATAGCAGCGTCGAAATTAGTCCAGTCGTCGACTAAATTCCACGCCACGGCGCGGATGTCCTTCGCCTCGGTGTCGCTGCAGTTGATGATTTCAAGCGATATGGTCGTAGTAGGCGTGACCGGATCGGGACCAGCGCCAGGGGGCAGATCCAAATCCGCGCAATCGGGATCCTGTTGCGCGCTGCAAACAGCGATATTGCATGCGCCATCCTTGGCGCAACGCGGTTCGTCGCCCGTATCCAGCGCCGCAAGGGTTTGCGCCGATGCGGCCGTAGTCGACAGCAACGCAATCATCGCAGCGCGTGTAACGTTTGCCCAACAGCCCTGTGAAAATGGTAAAAGTTTTCTCATGATTTTCTCCTAAAGAAGTGTGGTGACCACGTATCAAACTGGCTCCGGCTCGACACCTTGAGTGGTCACCAGAGTCCAATCCAGCGCCCGCCTATTTAGTGGCGGAAAACCCGTAATACCCAAACGGCAACGTGGGCGAATAGTCGGACGTATACGTTCCCGACATGCGGTCCGGCGATCCTGTTACTTGGTCGGACAAAATTCCATCGAATACCCGAATCGGCACTTTCGTCGTAACATTCTTGTGGATGAAGTGTATGCGTCCCGTGTCCGGGCAATAGAAGCCGTAAATCGGTGCGGCGGCGCCGCCGACGGTGCCGAGTATGACTTTACACGCTGCGGTGCTACTGCCCTGGTTGGAGATGGTCAAAGTGTCGAAACTCTGATTGGCGGTCAACGTCCATGTTCCTCGGACCGATGCCGGCGGCGCCGCCATGGCAACACTTGCGAACACCTGGGCGGTAACTAGCGCACCCGCTGCGAATAACGATTTCTTCAAATTGCGATTCATAGTAATTTCTCCTTTCGGTTGTGCCACTGAGGGAAACTTCCACAGCGGGTTTCAGTTCAATCGGCATCATTGCCGACCCATACGAATGTCGCGCCATGACGTGCTTGATTCGTTACCGAGGAGTCTAGGGTTGTGCTAGCGAGGTCGAAATCCCGCGAACGCGTCGACCATTACCGCATCCGAGCTAAGCCAAAGGTTATAGCCTAAAAGTGGTAGCCGTAAATTGGGATGAGAAACCAGAACAACAGTGCGTTGCGATCAGCGCGGCAGATACAAACTGAGCGACGTGCCGGTTATCGACGGAATGATTTCCAGTTTCGCGCGCAGCGCTTCCGCCCGGCGGCGCATGCTGGTGAGACCGCGGCCCTCGCGATTGGTGACAAAACCTTGTCCATCATCGATGACCCGTATGAATACGGATGTGTCGCTAAAACCGGTGGCAATAGTGATGGTTTTAGCGCCGGCGTGCTTGAGAATGTTGGTGAACGCCTCCTGCAATATCCGCAAGATGTCGAGCACTTGTTGCGGTGTTAGGGAATGCAACTTCGGTACGTCGCTCACCTGCCAATTGAGGCGTATGCCCTGCTTGGTCAGGCGGCCTTCCAGCCGGTAGCGAAGGTTCGCGAGCACCGATAGCAGATCGTCTTCCGCGGGCTCGAGAGAATCGACTGTCAATCGTAAACTATCGAGCACCTCTCTTAGTTCACCGGCTATCGTCGCACCGGCCGTGTCGCCTTGCTCGACCAGTTCCAGCGTGGCAATCAACTGCGCGCCCATGCCATCGTGCATCTCGCTCATGATGCGTTGGCGTTCCTCGTTCACTGCCCTCTGTTTCTCCATCTCCCGCACGCGCTCGAAGCTTTGTTTGAGCTCGGCATGCTTGTCGGCCACGCGTTGCTCGAGCGCTAAATTGAGCTTTTCGGTTTCGGTAAGCGCGTGCACCGTGCGGCTGGTTTGATGCCAGCCGACCACCAGACACAGCAAGATCATCACGTAGGACACTAGGTAATAGCTATCGAATGCCAGCTTGTCGCGATGCACGAGCCCATCGTGGATGGACGCGGCGATCACCAGTGCCCACACCGCGGCCACGAGCGTGTCTTCGAACGAGCGGCTACGCAATGCCGTGCGCACCAGAAACGCTTCGCAGAATATCCCTAGCGGCACGATGACGAATGACCAATTGCTCGCGGCAGCATGGAGTTTGATCGGCCCGGCGAGATACATCACGATGGGCCCGAGTACTGCGTAGATGAGAAAACTCCGCTCAAGCCAAGGCCAGTGTACATTGGAATAACGTAGCGCAAATACGTTGAACAACAACGCGCACCAACCAAACGAACTTTGCACCCAGATATCCCAATAAAATGCCGGTACCGGAATATCGCGGATAAACATGTGGGTCGATCGGATCGCCCATAAAAACGTAAACGCAAAGAAAAATACGTAATAGGTTTCCGCTCGCCGCCGCGCCCAAATTGCCAGTGCGATCAACCCTTGCGCAAGGACAACGATATTGCATAACTGCGGCAAGATGGTCTGAATAAAATAGCGGCGTTCGTATTTTGGATGCAGTTCACTGTATGCACCCAGTTCGATTTGATCCAGTCCAGCGCGATTATTCGGGTAGCCCCACAGCCGAACCTGAAGTTGGTTGTGTCCTGGTTTCAGAAACGCCGGGGGTACGGAAAAGAATAGCGGCCGATTCCAATGCCGTGCTACCGGCTCCTCAAATGTGCCGCCGCTGCCGAGAAACGCACCGTTGATGTAGAAACTCGCATTCATGCTGAGCTTGCGCACATAAATCGACTGTAGTTCCGGTGTTGCGGCGGAACCGTCGAAACTCAAGCGATACCAGCCGAACCCGCCTTGATCGGGCCGCGATAGATTCCAGTTATCGGGTAGTGTCAGTCGTTGCCAGGGCGCGGAATCGCTCGGTGGCGACTCTGAGTTATCGAGGACAAACTCGGCGGAGTCGAGCGTTTGAACTCTGTCTAGCGCAACAGCAGTCGTGGGGAAAACCCCCAAACAGAACAAAACCCAGCGGAGCATCTGTCGGCGATCGACACACATGATGCCCGGACGCGGCTATTTAATTAGACCCATCTTGCTGGCCTCGTATACCGCTTCGCCACGGGAGTGTACCGCGAGTTTCTGATAGATTTTTTTGACGTAAGTCGTAACAGTGTGAGGAGAAATTTCTAACAAACCTGCAATCTCGGCAAAGCTGAATCCTTTCGCGATCAGCGATAGGATTTCGGTTTCGCGCCCCGACAACGTTCGCTGGGCAGTGACCGGAGCTGGATTCACCACATCCGCTGGACGAAACTTCTTCAGCAATTGACGCGCGATCATCGGACTGACCGGTGATCCGCCGGCGTGCAATTGCTTGATGAGGCCGATGAATTCGTCCGGAAGCGTATCCTTCAGCAGATAACCGGTGGCGCCTGCTTCAATGCTCGCGATGACATGGGCTTCATCGCCGAACACGGTCACCACCATGATATCGGTCTTGGGATACCGCTGCGCCGTTTCGCGGATGATCTCGATACCGCTCAAGTCGGGAAGCCCCAAATCGATCACCAGCACATCGGGCGCATCGAGCGCTAGCGTTTCCCGCGCGGATTTGCCGTCGCGCAATGCGGCAAACAATTCAAACTCCGGTTCGGAGGCAATAATCTTGCAAAACCGATTAAGAAATACCGGATCATCTTCGACTATCATGATGCGCAGCACGTCATACCCCCTCAAAGTGGCCGCAAGATTTACAGTCTATGATGACATACGTTTGCCATCAAAGCGAAGGAGTAATCATGACTCAACATTTCAACGCGATCATCATCGGTAGCGGCCAAGCTGGCCCACCGCTCGCCGCACGGCTCACTCGCGCGGGCATGACGGTTGCATTCATCGAACGCGAACACTTCGGCGGCACGTGTGTGAACGACGGTTGTATCCCGACCAAGGCCTTAGTCGCAAGCGCGCAAGCGGCATTCGTTGCCCGGCGTCATACGGACTTCGGCGTCACCATCGACGGCTTGATCGGCGTGGACATGCGCGCCGTGAAGGCGCGTAAAGACGCGATCGTCAAAGCATCGGTCGACGGCGTAACTAACTGGGTCAAGGGCATGCCTGGGCTTAAGGTTTTCTGGGGCCACGGGCGCTTCGTCGCGCCGCATCGCATCACGGTGAACAACGAAATACTGGAAGCGGACAAGATCTTCATCAACGTCGGTGGACGGCCGCTGGCGCCCGATTGGCCGGCGCTCAAGCAGCTCCCTTACCTCACCAACACCAGCATGATGCAGGTGGATTTCCTGCCCGAACACTTAGTGATCATCGGCGGCAGCTACATCGGCCTCGAGTTTGCGCAGATGTATCGGCGCTTCGGCAGCCGGGTGACGGTGGTGGAGCAAGGCCCGCGCCTCATCGCCCGGGAGGACGAAGACATATCGAAGGCGGTGGAGGACATACTCACGCGCGAAGGCATCGAGTTACATTTGAACGCGAAATGCATCGGCGTGGAAAAACGCGGTGATGGCGTAGCAATCACCGCCGAATGCGAAAGCGGTTCACCGGAGATTGTCGGCAGCCATCTGTTGTTCGCGATCGGCCGCAAGCCCAACACCGAGGATCTCGGGCTCGATGCTGCGGGAATCGCCACCGATCAGCGCGGTTACATTCAAGTCGATGATCAACTACGCACCAACGTGCCGAACGTCTGGGCCATGGGCGACGTCAATGGCCGCGGCGCCTTCACCCATACTTCGTGGAATGATTATGAGATCGTCGCCGCGAATCTGCTCGATAACGATCCACGCAAAGTCTCCGATCGAATCGCCGCCTACGCGCTGTTCATCGACCCGCCGCTAGGTCGAGGATTGGTTTGAGCGAGCGCGAAGTGCGCGCCTCCGGTCGCAAGGCGCTGATCGGCACCCTACCCATGACCCGCGTCGGCCGCGCCAAGGAACGCGGCGAAACCTTAGGCTTGATGAAAGTGATCGTCGATGCAGAAACCAAGCGCATCCTCGGCGCGGCGCTGCTCGGTGTGAGCGGTGACGAAGTAGTGCATTCGTTGCTCGATGTGATGTACGCCGACGCGCCCTATTCCGTCATCGCGCGGGCAATGCACATCCATCCGACGGTGACGGAACTGATCCCGACGCTATTGCAGGACTTAAAACCGCTCTAGTGTCGTGACTCATAAATAACGAAACAAATAAAAATGATGGATTTTTTCGTCTGGTGAGGCGCGAGGAGGCCGCATAGCGGGCTCTACGCAACGACGAGCAACGAAGCCAGACGGAAAAAGACGCATTTTTATGTATCGTTATTTGTGAGTCACGACACTAGTGTAGTACTTCGGAATTGATGCAACTTTTCACTCGCTTTCGCGCCTTTAATTGATCCGCCTCTGCGAAGCAAAGGGGCAACTCCTTCCCTTGTGCGCACCGCACGGCGTTGGGGTGGGGGCAGCTCTTACTCTTGACTTGCCAAACCGATTCATATTCCTATCGACATTGTCAGTTCAAAAAACCGTTGCCCCCACCCCAACCCCCCGCGCGCGTCGCGCGCAAGAGAGGGGGTAAATTTTTTTAACAACGTCATGATCGATTGGTCACTAACCTCATTACAGGCTCCCAATTGGTAGCCAATCAGGTGAAATCTCTTGCATCCGTTTAGGCGCCTGCTTAAAGACCCTTCGATTAAATTCTCCTAGCGGCTTGACTTGTTAACAAGAATCATTATCATTCGTAGTCATGAATGCCGCGATTCCTGCTTTCCAGCTTACCAACAATAATCTAGCGCAGCGCGCGGGCGTATTTGCCCTTGTAATTGGGATTCATGTAGCCAGCCTCGCGTTTCTTTGGCAGCTCAAGCCCGCCCGCCAGGCGATGACCGATGTCGCGACGTTGATGGTAAACATCATTCGTCCCGCGCCGCCCGCAGCACCGCCGGTCGTGATCGAACCGCCTAAACCGCTGCCAGTGGCCCCCAAACGCAAACCGATCGAACGCAAGCCCATGCCTAAGCCAGAGCGGCGCGTCGTTGCGGCGCCGACAACCGCGCCTGCGGCAATCGAAGTGCCCGCGCCACCGCCGGAACCGCCCGCGCCGATCGAAGCTGAGGAGCCGCCCGCGCCACCACCCGCACCCGTTGTCGCGCCGCCGGCCCCAGCCGCGCCGATTGTGTTACCCAATTTCAACGCCGACTACTTGAACAATCCCCCACCGGAATATCCCGCCACGTCGCGCCGCATGGGCGAGGAAGGCCGGGTGGTGTTGCGTGTATTTGTAGAGGCCAATGGTCTTCCCAGCCAAGTGGAGCTTAAAAGCAGCAGCGGATACACCCGGCTAGACCGGGCCGCGCGAGAGGTAGTAACGCAGTGGCGCTTCGTGCCGGCAAGACAGGGGGATGAAAAAGTCTCCGCATGGGTGTTGGTGCCGATTCAATTCACGCTCAATTAACTACTAATTCAGTACGCTTCAACGGAACCGAGAAAAATGGAAACACAAACACTAGGCTTCGCCCACTTTCTGACCAACGCCGACGGCATCGCCAAATTTATCTTGGTCGTGATGTTGATCATGTCCATCGCGACGTGGTATCTCATCATCGCAAAGAGCCTGCAAAACTTTTTGTTGAGACGCAAAAGCACCGCGTTTCTTGGAGCATTTTGGGAGGCGCGAGATTTAGGTCACGTGGCGCAACAGGTTCGCGCGAGCGGTGGGGAGGAACCCTTCTCACGCGTCGTGATGGAAGGAATCACCGCCTGCGAGCACCATCGCCGGCCAAGCACGCAACGGCTGATCGACGCCGGCAGCGCCGATGATTTCCTGACGCGCTCGATACGCCGTTCGATCGAGCGCGATACGGCCAAGCTGGAATCCGGCCTGAGTGTTTTAGCGTCGGTCGGCTCGAGCGCGCCGTTTATCGGCCTATTCGGTACGGTGTGGGGCATCTATCACGCGCTGGTCGCGATCGGCATGCAGGGCCAGGGCACGCTCGACAAAGTCGCCGGCCCGGTCGGCGAAGCGCTGATCATGACCGGCATAGGCCTCGCGGTCGCCATTCCCGCAGTGCTGGCGTACAACTTTTTTCAGCGTTCGAATCGTAAGTTACTCGCCGAATTGGACAGCTTTGCCCACGACGTATTCGCGTTCCTCTCCACCGGTAATTTGAGCGATAAAAGTCATACGGCGACGGCCAGCCACGAAGCTGCCATTCCGCTTACCCAGGCCGGTGCGCGGGTTAAGGGGGTCGCGTAATGGCTTTCGGCAGCCTTAACAGTACCAACAATCAAGCGCCGATGGCGGAGATCAATATGATTCCGCTGATCGATGTGATGTTGGTGTTACTGGTGATCTTTATCGTCACTGCGCCGTTGCTCACCCACTCGGTCAAGATCGATCTGCCGAAAGCATCGTCGGAACCCAACATCACCAAGCCCGAACATGTCGAACTCGCCATCGCCGCCGATGGAAAAACCTATTGGAACGGCGAAGCGCTGGAGGATGAAGCGAGCCTGCAACAACGCTTGCAAGCCGCCGCAAAAATGGACCCGCAGCCGGAACTTCACTTAAAAGTCGAACGCACGACTTTGTACGAGCGAGTAGCAAAAGTGATGTCGTCCGCTGCCAAGCTCGGTTTGGTGCGCATTGGTTTTGTCACCGATCCATCGCTGGAAAATTAACGTAAACCAGACGAATGTTAACGTCTCCTTTGAACCGGTCAGCCAGTCAGATGGAATTTCTCCTTATTCCACCGCAGCCAGTCAGCCGTTTTTTTAGCAGGATTAGCCATGATGAATTTGAGAGATAACGCGCTGCGGCAGCCCCATAAATCAAGCGGATCGTCGGCCCGAGTCGCGATCACACGTAAAGCAATCCCCTTGCACGAACTGCTCGGTGGAACTAACGAAGCGCTGATCGAACACAACGGTCAAGTCTATGTTTTGCGCCTCACCAAGCAAGGCCGAGTGTTGTTAACGAAGTAAGACGCCGATAAGAATATTTGCGATTTGTAGTTCAGAAATACCGAATCGAAAGGCAGCGTGACGAAATGACTCCCGACACGCGACCGACGATGCGCGAGAACTCTGCACCTCCAACCGGGGTAAACGCGCTTTTGTAGCCAGCCAACAAGTGCGACGAGGTTTGTGTTTCCACCTCTCTCCACGCCCTTCTTTAGCCAGCTATTTTTTTTACGAGGGTCTTGAGATTGAGGGCCTAGACGTCTGAGAGCCGCTTGGGATGCGGTTCTCCGAGGATGCATGGCTGTGAGCCGCATCCATGGCGGCTGTTGGCGAGGATAACAAAATGAAACTGTTTGATTACAAGTCACTACTTAGGCAACAAGCAACAAAATTCAAAATGGAAGTCCGCGCGATGCTAGAGCGAGCCGGCGGTTCTTCGAGTCCAATCAAATTCGCTCAACCTAGGGAGAACATCATGACAACCTGTCGTACCTCAATTCACTTTCGAACCCTTACAACCACCCTGTTCATCGCGATAGGCGGGGGCGTGCACGCGCAAACCACCGAAGCACCGGAGTTCGTTCTGCCGAGTATCGAAGTAATCGGCAGACCCGAACGTCTGCCCGACATCGCCGGCGCGGGCCAGATCGTCGACGAAGAGCAACTAGAGACCAGCCGCGTGTTCACCGTCAACGAAGCGCTACGCCGCGTGCCGGGCGTCGTCATGCGCGACGAAGAGGGATTCGGCCTGCGCCCGAATATCGGTATCCGTGGGCTCAACCCGACGCGCTCGACCAAGATCACGCTGCTGGAAGACGGCCTGCCACTGTCCTATGCGCCGTATGGCGACAATGCAAGCTACTACCACCCGCAGATCGACCGTTACGCGCGCATCGAGGTGCTCAAGGGAGCAAGCTCGCTGTTGTATGGCCCGCAGACCATCGGCGGCATCGTCAACTACGTGATGCCCACCCCGCCACGGGATTTTAGCGGTTATGTCCAAGGCGCACTCGGCAATCGCGACTACTTCAACGGCAAGGTGCGCCTCGGCGGTGCAGGTTTTTTGGCCGACTACTCGCACAAACAGGGTGACGGGGCACGCGACAACATGAACCACAAACTCGACGACCTAAATCTCATCTACGTCCTCAATTTCGCCGGCAATCAAGCGCTGAAATTTCGCGGCAACTATTACCGAGAGGACTCGCAGATCACTTATAGCGGCCTAACCCAAGCGGAGTTCGACCGGCTCGGCGAGCGCTACAACCCGTTTAAAAACGACGAGTTCGAGACCAAGCGTATCGGCGCCTCCGTAACCCACGAACTCGATTTTGGAAAAGGCTCGATGCTGCTCACGAGTTTGTACTATTCCAAGTTCGATCGCGACTGGTGGCGCCAGGCCAGCAACAGCCAGGATGCCCAGTGTGGCGCCGATTTCAACGCGGCGCGATTGGCCGGAACGGAAGTGGACGCGGACACCTGCAACTCCGCACAAGGCCGCCTGCGCAGCTATTACTCAGCGGGCATAGAACCACGCCTTAAGCTGATGCACGGCTTAGGCGAATTTCAAGCCGGCGTGAAGCTGCACATCGAAGAGCAAGATCGCCAGCAGGTCAACGCGACCAGCCCCACCGGCCGCAACGGCGCCTTGGCCGAAGATAACTTGCGCGAAACCAAAGCGTGGTCGGTTTTTTTGGCAAACCGCTTCGACTTCGGCGATTTCAGCGTACAGCCTATCGTGCGACACGAATCAATTGAGGCCGAACGCAGCAATCGCCTTACCGGCAGCTCGGGCGAGACCGACGTCAACGAGACCCTGCCCGGTCTCGGCGTGACTTGGAACCCAACTAAGAAACTGACGGTTTTCACGAGCATTCATAAGGGCTTTGCTCCACCGCGGGCGGAAGACCTAATCGGCGGCACCGGCACGATCACCGAGGTTGGTCCCGAGTCGTCGACTAACTTTGAAGTTGGCGTGCGCAGCCAACCGTTGCCCGGCGTCAACTTGCAAGCGGCGTTCTTTCGTAACGACTTCGATAACCTGATCGCGGTCGGCTCCATCGCCGGCGGCAATACGCCCCTTTCCGAGGGCGAGGCGTTGTTCCAGGGATTGGAGTTCGGCGCGCAGGCTGAATTTCTCAGCGGTTTCTTCGGCCGCGTCGCCTACACCCATCTAGAAAAAGCCACGCAAGAAGAACCATTTCGCAACGTCGCGAACGGCAGCATCGCCAACGGCAGTGAAGCCGGCAAGCGCCAACCCTATGCGCCGAAACATACTTTAGCCGCCGCGGCGGGCTATGAGATTGGGCCGTTGCGCGGCGAGCTCGAGGTTCAATATGTCAGCGAACAGTTCAGCGATTTCGCCAACACCGTCGCGCCCAGCGCGGATGGACAACGCGGCGAGATCGATGCTTACACCATCTTCAACTTAGCTTTGAACTATCGCATTCGCGATCAACTGACCGCTTTTTTTACAGTGAAAAATATCGCCGACCGCGACTACATCGTCGAGCGTACCCGCGGCATTCAAGTGGGCATGCCGCGGCTGATTCAGGCAGGCGTTCGCTATTCGTTCTGAGGCCGGCGGGCCAATTCCGGTGTCGAAAGCTGGATTTGCCTGCTGGCAATAGTTGTTTTTGAGTTAAGTGAAAATCATCGCGAAATAACGCGAGTTATTGTTTAGTTAGCAAGCCAGCCTATCACCGGGAGTTCATCGGATTCCAGGTCGGCCAGCCAGCCAAGTTGATTTGGAATTCAACCTTGAGGATGGGTAGGTATGATTTGCGCTAACAACAAAGCACTTTCGATTTTCTCTTTGGTCTTGCTCGCGGCGACGATCGCGTCAACACATGCGGCTGAGCACGGCGTGCGGATGAATGCAGCGAAGGCAACTTTCGAACCGGCGTATCTTAAGATTCAGCCGGGCGATACGGTGAAATTCATTCCCATCGGCAAGAGTAAAACCGTGACAGCAACATCAACGCTCGTGCCTGATGGTGCTTACCACTGGCAAGGCATACCCGGAAAATCCTTATCAGCCAAACTCAGCCGCGAAGGGATCTACTTGTACCAAAGCAACAAACACGTCGCGAAGGGCATGGTCGGCGTGATTCAGGTGGGCAGCGCCGTCAACCTCGATCAAGCCAAGACGAGAGCACAGCAAATAGCGAGGCAAGCTGGCGGAGGCGCTCGCTTGCTTGCATTGTTGAGTAGTGTGGAGAGGAGTATTGCTTCAACATCTAGAACCACAGAGGATATCAAGCCTAAACCTACTGCAGTACAACTCCCCGCGGGCGCGCCGCTAGCGCAATCGGACACTTCCTCGGCAACTGCGGCAACGGTAACGGCGCAGGCGCCGATCGCTCAATCAAACCCCGCTTCGGCAGCGCCCAAGCCGCCGGTGCAACCACCGGCGCCTGTGCGCGCTGCGCTACCGACGCAAGCAGCCACACCAGCGAATGAAACCACGCTTGGCGAAGTCAGCGTTAAGTCAACGCGGCCACTGCTAGGCGCGGCCAGCGAGCCGATCAAAGACTATCGGCCCGACAACAGCAACGCTTTGGGGATCGATCTCCCCACCCAGCAACTCCCCGCTACTGTCAATGTCGTCGGCGCGGAATTTCTGCGCGATTTCAACATCAAGGGTTTGAACGATTTAGCAAACTTCATACCCGGCGTGACGCTCGACGACAACGGTGGGGAGAACGGCGAAAACATATTGATCCGCGGATTTAGCACCAGCACCGTGTTTGTGGACGGGTTGCGCAGCAGAGCGCGCTACGGTGTCCCGCGCTCGCTGCCCGATGTGCTTGAGCGCGTCGAAGTCACCAAGGGACCTGCCGGCGCGGAAGTAGGCATTGCCGAATTCGGCGGTACGGTGAATCTTGTCACGAAAAAACCACTTCCCACTTTTGCCGCCGAAATCAAAGCCGGCATAGGCGATTTTGGCTACCGCAAACTCGGCGCCGACATCACCGGGCCGCTTGCCTTCGACGGTGCGCTGCAAGGCCGTTTTATCGCCGCGTATGAAGAGGGCGCGGAATGGCGTAAAGGCAGGCCCGACAAGACGCCGCGCTATGTTATCGCACCGTCTTTGAATTGGGATTACAGCGATCGCGGCAGTTTGTTGCTGCAATACGAGCGCTATTACCAAGACAGTCCGCAAGATCGTGGAATCGTCTATCTTGGAAGGTGCTTTTTCCGGCAGCAACTTCGCGCCGCGCGATTGGAGTTTTCACCAAAGCGATGACCATAGCCGGCGCACGTTCGATCGAATCGCGCTCGATTGGCAACATCGCGCAAGCGACTCGCTGTCGGCGCGCGTGCGGCTGCAGCAATACAAAGAGAAACGTCACTTGGAAGAGTTTCGCAATGCCGACAGCGAACCTGTCAATGGCGAATCGTTCGATTTATACAATGACGACGGCCGTTCCTGGAATGGCAATCGCATCATAGCGATTTCGTACAGCGATTGGAAAGAGAACTACGTCACTCGCAATGCGGTCGCCGAGCTTACCGGCAGGTTCGGGCTCGGCGATACCCGCCACACCTTGCGCGGCGGACTTGAACAGTATCGGTTCAAGATTTTGGAGGGCAGCGAATTCGCGGATATCTCCAATGAAAATACCATCGACATATTCGATCTTAATAATAACCAACGGCCGAATAATCTAACCGTGAACGGCTCGCCTTTTGTCGACAGCGGCGGCAGCAAGCAAAATTCGGCTTATGCGACCTGGCTCGGCCAGTGGACGCCGCGGTGGCGCACGGTGCTCGGAGTGCGCCATGACCGTTTCCGCGACGAGCAAGAGTCGCGCGTCGACGGCGTCCTAGATTTTGGTTTCTCGCAGCGCTCCGACACGACCTCGCTGCGGCTCGCGACTTCTTATGACATCACGCCCAGCGTCAGCATATTCGCCGGCGCCAGCAACGCGTTCCAACCGCAAAGTGGCGCTACACGTGGTGGCGGGACAACTGGAGCCGACCGGCGGCAAAAGTTTCGAAGCGGGCGTTAAGGTGTCGCTGTTCAATGCTAAAGCGCTATGGACGAATTCGATTTATCAAATTACGCAAGACAACATTTCTGCGTGCGACAAAGACCCCTCGCTGACGCAAGAGCAAATCGACAACTGTACGTTTAACGTCTTGTTTGGTTCGGCGCGAATCCGCGGGATCGAGTCGGAAATTCAGGGCGCGATCACCCCGAATCTGCAAGTAAGCGGTGGATTTGCGCTGATGCAAAGCCGCATTACCAAGACCGACGCGGTCTATGAAAACGACGCCGCGCGGCTCGGCCAGAGCTTTGAAGGAAACCGATTTGCCAATACGCCGGAAAAGCAATTTAGTTTGGCGCTTACCTACGCTTGGCGCGAATGGGGTTTGGCCAAGCTCAAAACCTCGCTGGGTGTGGTTCACGTGGGGCAACGCTACGGCAATCAGGGCAACACGATTTCGTTACCCAGCTACACCCTCGTCGATGCCGGCGTGAGTTATCGATTCGGTTCAAAGACGACCCTCGCTTTGAACGTGAGTAACCTGCTAGATGAAACCTATTACACCGCCATGCAAAGCAGCAGTGATCGAGCTGATCAGGTTGGTGTCGGTAACCGGCGGCTGATGCAATTGTTGTTACGACAGGTTTTCTAGGGGGATGCGTGCCAGCCATGACGCCTAAGCGAAATCCACCGTCTTCAGCATATCGTTGGGCCATCGCAGCGCGCTGTGTCGCCGCTGCGGTCGGTGGTTTCGCCTTGACCAGCGCGGCATCGATCGTGC
The DNA here is from genome assembly GCA_963714525.1 of uncultured Pseudomonadota bacterium. Lineage (GTDB taxonomy): Bacteria > Pseudomonadota > Gammaproteobacteria > Burkholderiales > JALYOK01 > JALYOK01. The sequence continues at coordinate 169,726 of CAVQPB010000005.1, read as the reverse complement.
TCGCTTGGTTGCTGATTCGCACCGGCGCGATGCCGCGAGTGACGGCCACCGCCGCCGCGACATTAGTGAGTTTCGCGGTCTGGGCTGGGATCATTATGTGGGTTTTCACTACGGCTAGTTTGCAGCGCGTGTGGCTTAACCTCATGGTGCCGGCCCTGGCGCTGTCTGTCTTGGCTTGGATGCTCGGGTCTACGGCGTGACGAAAGGAATTTGCAAATGAACGATCAACGAGGCTTCCAGGGCGGCTTTCGCCAATCGATGTCTTGGCTGCACACCTGGATAGGTTTGGCGCTGTCGGTGGTGCTGTATTTCATGTTCATCACCGGCAGCGCCGGTTATTTCAACTCGGAGATCGATCGTTGGATGCGTCCAGAACTGCCGGTTGCGCCCGCTGGCGCTATGTCGCCGCAACGCATGGTCGAGGCTGGACTTGAACGCCTAGAACAGAAGATGCCGGATGCGAAGGAGTGGTATGTCTCACTGCCCTATGGGCGGCGCGAACCTTACTTTTCGCTCTACGCAGCGCCAAAACCGGCGCTTAACGGGAAGGAAGGCAAAGAATTCACCGAAACGCTTGACCCCACGACGGGCACGCCCTATGAGCAAGCACGCAAGACCGGCGGCGGCAGCGCGCTTTACGCCATGCACTACGCGCTGCACTACATTCCATACAACATCGCGATCTACATCGTCGGTATCGCGACCATGTTTATGTTGGTGGCGTTGATCACCGGTCTAGTAGTGCACAAGAAAATCTTCGCGGATTTTTTCACTTTTCGTCCGGGCAAAGGCCAGCGCTCGTGGCTGGATGCGCACAATCTCACCAGCGTGTTGGCGCTACCGTTTTTCGTTGTCATCACCTACTCTGGCCTGGTGTTCTACACCTACGAATACATGCCGTCGGTACGCACGGCTATCTACGGCATCGGGGAAGTAGCGCAGAAACAATTTGAGGCGGAGCAAGGCCATGGCGACAACTTTTATGAAACCAAACCGGCCGGGCGTGCCGCAGCGCTCACGCCGATCGGCCCCCTACTTGCTCAGGCACAGGCACGCTGGGGCGAAGGGCAGATCCGCGCGGTGAGCATCATCAATCCCGGAGATGCCAACGCGCGTATCGACATCGGCAGATTGCCCTATGGCGATGTGCATCCGCGCTACGAAAATATCTGGTTCGACGGCGTCACTGGGGCTGTGTTATTCGATAAGACGCCGCCAGCGACGGGCCGGAAACGTTCTCCAACGTCATTATCGCGCTGCACGAAGGCCATTTCGCGGGAGCGGTGTTGCGTTGGTTGTATTTCCTGAGCGGCCTTGCCGGCGCGGCGATGATCGCCACCGGGCTGGTGCTGTGGACCACCAAACGCCGCCAGCAATTAGGCCGTAACGGCGAACCCGATGTCGGACTGCGCTTCGTCGAACACTTCAACGTTGGCATCGTGACGGGTTTGCCGATTGGGATCGCCGCGTATTTCTGGGCCAACCGGTTGCTGCCGATCGGCCTTAATGCGCGCGACGAGTGGGAGAGGCATGTGTTGTTTGCAACTTGGGCGATGATGTTGCTGCATGCGGCGTTACGTCCCACGTCACGCACCTGGGTCGAGCAGTTGTCGCTTGGCGTGGCGATGTTCGGGTTGTTGCCAATCTTGAATGCGCTTACCACGAACGTCCATCTCGGCCGCACGCTGCTGGCTGGCGATTGGGTACTCGCCGGTTTTGATCTAACCATGATCATGCTCGCCGCACTATTCGCTTGGGTGCTTGCGAAAATGCTGCGCCGGCAGCGGTCACCACGCGCGTCAACAAATACTCACCAATCGGCCGACGCGGGCGCCGTTCCGGAGCGACGTACCGCATGATATCCCTAGTGAGTTTCGCGCTGTGCTTAGCCGCGTTTAGTGCGCTAAGTCTGGCAATGGAGCGGCACCACGTCCAGGTTTTCGGCACTAACGTTGCGAAGAGGCAACTTACCTGGCGAAGCTTGGGGTGGACACTCATGCTGGCCGCTGCGATTTACTCAATCCACAGCTTAGGCATCGGAATCGGACTCGTGCTGTGGTGCGGAGTGCTCACGATCGCGGGCGTGCTGGTCGCTTGGCTGCTACCGTATCGGCCGCGCCGGCTGCTTCCCACAACGAGCGCAGTGAGTGTGGGAGCGTTCCTCGCTTGGGCTTTAGAAACCGCAGCATGACTTGCGGGAGAAAGTTAGCCGTAAGAATAAGCCTTGGATTTCCAATTCATGCCGGCCTGAGAGCCAGTCCCCATGCGGCTCTGCAGGCAGGCATTGCTGAAAGGCAAGCTGCTAGCGCCTTCTGGCGATGGTTCTCGATCTACACAAGCAACCTAGCCCAAACCGACGATTGGCAGGCTTGTCTTCAACGTCTTTATTTTTTTGATAAGGAAAGGACTTCATGTTAAAGCCCGGCGATTTAGTACCGAACTACCAAGGCACCGCGTATTTGCCCACCGGTGAATTCAAAACTTTCACACTCGAGGAGTATCGCGGTCGTTGGGTGACGCTATTTTTCTGGCCTCTCAATTTCACGTTCGTCTGCCCCACTGAAATAAAAGCTTACGACGCGTTGTTCGACCAGTTCGACCGGCGTGGCTGTGCTGTGGTCGGCGCTAGCGTCGACAGTGTCCACGCTCATCGCGCCTGGTGCCAAGATGGACTCGGCACCGTGCAATTTCCCATGGTCGGTGATGTTACGCGCGAGTTGACCAACGGCTTCGGCGTATTGTCAAACGAGGGTGTAGCCTTACGTGCCACGTTCATCATCAATCCGCAATTGATTATCGAAAGCGCCTCGGTCAACGCGCTAAACGTCGGCCGTTCGGCCAAGGAAACATTACGCGTTCTGGATGCGCTGCAGGCCGGCGGTCTCACTAGTTGCGAGTGGCAGCCGGGTGAACCGCTTGTCGCCGCCGCTTAAATTTTGGAGGAATAAATCATGTCGATTGAAACGAATGACAGCAATTTAAATACCGCTCGCCCTGAAGTTATCACCAGCGCTACGCTTTATTTAATGAGTATGTTTGCGAGAAATGGCGGCAACCCGTGCCTGGTGCGCATGATCATGCGGCATCTCAAGCTCATGGTCGAAAACGACGAACTCGAACCAATGTTGCGCAGCACCTGCAATCAATTGCTCGCGCAATGGGAAGACATGCTGCACGGAGTTTTACCGGAGGGTACCGCGCGAAAGATAATCCACTAACCGATCGCGAAAAACCATAATCACGGATCGATCACGAGGCGCGCCGGCACCGCGCCACGCAATGCGTTGCACACGATCAGGGAACGAGCGCGCCGCAGGTCCGACAACCGCATCGTTCGTTCGCCGGCCTGCCACGCCGGATCTTCGAGCAGCAGACTGCGCATGATGCCTGGAAGCGCACCATCGGCGAGCGGCGGAGTCCACCAGCGGCCATCGATCAGCGCGAAAACATTACTGCGCCCGCCTTCGACCAGACGCCCATCGTTAGTAAAGAATAAGCTGTCGAAAGCGCCGCGCGTCTCGGCGTGTCGAATGCCCTCGTCGTACTCTGCGCGCAACGTCGTCTTGTGGGCCGAGAACGGTCGTGGTCTGGTCAGCGGCTGGGATTCAATCAACAAATCGACACGACCGTCGTTTAGCGGCAGCAGAGGAGCGTTGCTGATTTCGACATGACCATCATGGGCAAGCGCCAGCCGCAGCCGTGAGGCGATGCTGGCGGCCATCCCCGCAACGGCAACGTCCAATTCCGATTGCACGAGCTCGCGATCAAAACCAAAACCCAGCGCAAGAGCACTTTGTTGCAGCCGCGCGAAGTGACGTTCGACGTAGCGCACCCGCTGGTTACGCGTGACGAGCATGGTCTCAAACAGATGAAATCCCGGATCGGATCCCGCAGGGAAACCTGCGTTCAGGCAAGGCTCCGTGAATTCATTAACCTTAACTTTGATTTTGCTGGCATGATCAATAGGGGTGAAGTTTTCATGAGTGAGCGAGCGGGTGACCGATTCATTATCTTAGAAATGTTAGTGCACCGCATCTCCCAGCTGTGACCCGGGAACTTGTTTGTCTTACATAACTCCATTCTTTTCTGGATTCCTACCTATTCGTTCGCCTCGGGAGCTTATGATGCACATTGCACCTTTGCTGTTACTCATCGTCGCGCAATTGGCCCTCGCCGCCGATACGAATTCGCCGTCGACCAATCCAGCCCGGCAATATACTTTTAGTTGGAATTTCATCGATAGCTCCCAGCTCGCGCCACGGGGCGGGACCACCAAAGGCCCAGCGGTGTCGTTGGTCAAGGAGCCGACGGCGGAGTTTAAGCGTCTGCAGGAGCCGGGATTGAGCAGCTTCGAGCGCGACCGGCGCGCCATCCTCGCCATGGCGGGCGGCTACCGCACCAGTTTCGATTTTCTCGAGGTCGCCGGCTTCACCAAAGATTTCAAACCCGATCGGCCCTACCAAAGCTGGGCCACGGAGAAGGTCTACGTCATCGAAGACAAGAGTACCTTTATTTCCTTGCAACATCTGCTGGTCATGTCCATCGTCGATAAAGACGGCAAAGTGCAAGGGCCGTTCGTCACCAAGCATTGGCGGCAAGACTGGCAATACGAGCCCGCCGAACAGTTCGTCTATCGCGGTTATAACGCCTGGGTGAGAGAACCTCTGTCTCCACAAGCGCGGCAGGCTGCATGGCGCCAGAGCGTCTATCAAGTGGACGATTCGCCGCGCTACGCCGGCACGGGGCGCTGGCATCATCTCGGTAATTATTCGAGCTGGGAGAGCGAAGAAGGTTGGCGTCCGTTACCGCGTCGGGAGTTCAGCGTACGCAGTGACTATCATGTTCTCGCCGGCACCAATCGCCACATAATCTTGCCGACGGGCTGGGTGCACGAGCAGCAAAATCTAAAAGTTGTGCTCGATGCCGAAGGCCAGCCGCGCACAATCGATCCCGTACTTGCGCGGGAATTCGGCTACAACCGCTACGATCGCATCGAGGGGGTCGATTGGTCGGCTGGCGATCGCTATATCGAACGCACGGAACCGTTATGGAAAGCGGTGCGCGCGCAATGGTCGGGGCTGATTGCACGCGACGAGCCGCTGCGTTTGCGCGGCGCGCCCGACAAAGACCAACTGTTTGAGCCATTGTTCGAGCGCGCAGAAAAATTGCTGGATGGCACGTTACCCGGCCCGCAGGAACTTTCGTACTTCGCCGAACAAATGGTACGCAGCTATCTTCGATCTCCGGGCGAAGCTCCCGGCAACGCGAAGTATTAGTGTAGTGCATCGTACTTAGCGGAACATGAAAATGTGTCTTTTTCCGTCTGCCTTCGTTGCTCGTCGTTGCATAGAGCCCGCTATGCGGCCTCCTCGCGCCTCACCAGCCAAAAAAATCCACCATTTTTATATGTCCCGCTAAGTACGATGCACTACACTAGCGTCCCACTCATGCCGGTTGCAACGCGGGCTGTGTTTCGCGGATCCGTTATGAGATAACTACAGAACCTCTGACTAGCTTAACGAGGAATGCGAGATTATTTTTTCCTGTCACCAAGCTTTTCAATTCTTCTCGAATGACCGAACGCATCTCGTTCATAAAATATTCGCCTTCGACGACACGACGTAAGGTGTCGTTGATGAGCGTCTGATAGCCACGCTCACCTGCCACCGCTTTGTAATGGTCGACGATGGGTGTGTCGAGCATGATGCTGATCCGTTGCTTGCCGACCCGTGCTCGTACCGCGGATTGCCACTCAAGCCGGTTAACGGTCTTCTCACCCAGCCGAAACTTGGCCCGATCAAAGTGAGCCTGCGTGAGCTTCGGCGCGTCATCGTTAGAAATAGCCGACGTTTTGGTAGTAGAGGTCTGTTTCATCGCTTTTGTCATGCATATGATTATATGCATTTACATGTTTAAGTGATTAGAAGCGAACGCCGCGTGGTTAGACTGAAGTTGCCGGAGATTTTGTCTTGGGAAACAACCCGGAAACAAAATCGACAAACACGCGAACTTTCGCCGACAAGTGGCGATTTTGCGGATAAGCCACGGAGATCGGACGAGTGATAGACCATTGCGGCAGCACGGGTTGCAGCAGTCCGGCAGAGAGTGAGCGATTTACGATGTAATCCAGCAGATAAATCACACCGGATCCGCCGACCGCGGCTTCCACCAGCGCATCGACATTGTTAGTGCTGAAATTTCCGCCAGGCTCGTGGACATAGGTCTGCTCACCATTTTGCATGGTCCACGGCCGTAGCCGCCCCGTGCCGGGTTGTATCAGCCCTAGGCAATTAAAGCCTTTCAAATCCTCCGGGGTTTTGGGTTCACCGAAACGGGCGATGAATTCCGGTGAGGCAGCCAATATGGCGCGCGACTCATAGATCTTTTTGGCGACCAGCGTGGAATCCGTGAGCGCGCCGATGCGGATCACCGCATCCACGCCCTCCTCCACCAAGTCCGTCACTTGGTCGTTCAATATGGCCTGCACGGTGAGTTCGGGATACTGCGCCGCGAACCGGCCTAGCGCCGGGATCACATAGTACTGACCGAAAGAAATGGGCATGTCCACTCGCAACTTGCCGCGCGGTTTGGCGCGGGATTGCGCGATGGCGGCTTCGGTTTCCTCCACGTCCGACAAAATACGAACCGAGCGCTGGTAATACGCCGCGCCGTCGTCCGTCAAGCTCAAGCGCCGGGTGGTGCGGTTCAACAGTCGCGTGCCTAAATGATTTTCCAGGTTCTGAACGACGGTGCTGACCGTCGCCTTCGCCATCTGTAGCCGTTCGGACGCCCGTGCGAAACTCCCGGAATCCACCACTTTTACAAATACTTCCATGCCCTGAAGTCGATCCATGCTGCATTATTGTTCAGTATTTATGAACAGTTATTTCGATAAATGCCAGTTTATCCGATAAATCCGAACGCGTATAGTTCGTTCCATGTTGTTGAGTTAAGCAAGACAACTGATCCTTTCAGTCCCGAGCGCAACAGGAAGGCATCAAGCAAATGAGCGCTCATACTTTTTAGGAGAAACACCATGAAAGCACGCAAGATTCTGAAAGCTACCGTCATCGCTGCGGCTTTGGCCGGCGCCAGTTTGGCCCATGCCGCGAGTAACCCGCTAGATCCTGGCTACTATGCGGAAAAATTCGGTGCCAACGCCCCGGCAATCACGACCACGGCAACGACGGTCTATCGCGACATCAACAATCCTCTATCGCCAAGCTATGCGCGCAGTGGTAGCGATGCAGGCTGGGTACAGACCGGCGCAGTGAATACGGTTCCGTACGACCAGAGCGCGAATCCTCTCCACCCTTCGTTTACGCGTCGTTAATTTGCGTTAGTAAACAAACTTAATCATGAAAGGAGTTTAGCCGTGAACACGAAAACAGGTGCTATCTTTGCCGCATCATTCGCGCTGGTTTTGGGCGGCGCGCAAGCGGAACCCATCAAATCGGCGGAGACGATCACCGTCGCCGCCACGCAAGCATCAGCAAGCGAAACGTTACAACGGGCAGCAAAGCAAGCCCTCGCTGCCTATCTGGAGCTTTGGAAATCTCCAGACACCGATGCCATGGCGTCGACTTTCAAGGAAGATGCTGTTCTCGAGTATTCGCTCTATATCCCCGAGATCAACAGTGAAATTCGTGGCCGTGAGTCGATGATCAATAGCGTTCAAGCGATTGCGCAGCTCGGCCGGGACTGGAAATTCGACCACATCCAGCTTTTCCCTACGTTGAGCCCAAATACTTATTTTGCTCAATACACGGCGAGTGGGACGATGGTTGCCACGGGAGAACAATTCGAGCGCAACGTAATCGTGGTACTCGAGTTCGACGGTGAGCGAGTATCTCGGCTGCGCGAGCTGTTCAACCCGGCGATTGCGCTAGCCAGCGCTTCTGCCCGCGAGCTGAGCAAGGTTGGTGAACAACCATCCAAGCATGCCTACTCCAAGTTGACGAAATGATCGCGGGATTGGCTAAACGATTACTCTACTCGATAAAGCGTCCCCTTACCCGCTAATGCTCTTGGGATTTTTCCAAGCGTGTTAGCGGGCTTACCGACAAGATTCTGTTAGCATTGTATTCATAAAGATACGGCGGAGAGAGCGATCGTGTTACTTGTGGCTGGCGGGACGGGGTTGGTAGCGTGCCCTATCATCAATGGACTCACGCAAACGCCCGGTGGCAAACGCCTGCTCACGGAGGATGCGCTCAGCCGCGGTATTCCCACCCAATTCGAAGTTCATCAAGCCTCTTTCTACGATAAGCCTGCCCTTGCACGTGCCCTCGACGGCGTGCGTGAAATGTTTCTGATCCCACGCATCGATCAAGACTTAATCGCCAAGCAACGGGCGCTGATCGTCGCGGCAAAACTTGCGGGTGTAAAAGAAATTACCTTGCTCTCATTAATCGGCGCCGATAGCCGATCGCCGGTGCGTATACTGCGCTGGTTCGGTGTCGTCGAAGACGAGATTCGCGCCCACGGTTTCAGCACCACCATATTGCGCACCGCGCCGTTCATGCAGAATTTATTGTTGTTCGCGCGCTCGGCGATGAAAAACGGCGAATTGCGCGCGCCTTTCCGCGAAGTGAAGTTTCCCTGGCTCAGCGCCTGCGATCTTGCAGCAGTAGCGGCCGCCTTGTCCGACGATAATACCGGCAACGAAATACTTACGCTCAGCGGACCCGAGGCATTGGGTTTCGCTGACTTCGCGCGCCTCGTGTGCCAGGCGACCAACCGTGAACTCGAATATATCGATATCACCATGCACGAGGCACGCGGGTATCTCGAAGCGGCGCGCGTCAGTCCCATGAAGGTTCTCGCGATCAGCGAGTGGTGGGATGCGCTCATCAGCGGCGTAGTCGAGATCCCGGTGTCCGACGATCTTGAACGCTTGCTCGGCCGTAAACCCGTGTCGCTGGCGCAATTTGTCGCGGAGAACCTCGGCACGTTTTCGGCATGCTGCCGCGATTCGACAAAAAAAACTCTCTCACGCATAATCGCGCGCTCTTCACACTCAGCCACTCCCCGCGTAAAACCACACGCAAAAAATTCGGCTTTCATTGTCCCGCTTGACGGAACTAAGTATTAAAAATGGCTTCGCCAGGAGCCAAGCGTGGCGCGGCCCTTAGGCAATGCCACTGCCGCCACCGCTCTGGATAACGCTCGTGGCCTGATCAATAATCGAAGCCCTGATCTCGTAAGAGCTTCCGCGTAGGGAATATTCACTCGACATCACATAAACCTCACCGCACCCCTATCGTTTGATGTAGGCCAAATGGCCTAAACGAACTCATCCGTTTGACATATTGAGTCTCCGATCATTGGAGCGCAGCATGGCCTCTCGATTAATCGGATTAGGAATGGTCATCATGGACCCCATTTTGTATTGGAATGACGTGGCTCTGGAGGCGAACAGAGTCAGTCACACGAACGGCAAGGGCGAACAAACCGGCCCGACTTTAAGTTCGCGCGCATTGGCGATTGTTCACCTGGCGATGTACGACGCTTATGCAGGCATAGTCGGCACGCTACCACCGTATTTACCTGCTCTGCCGCCGCCGCTTCCTGGTGCTTCCGTAAATGCGGCGGTCGCAGCGGCTGCGCATGCAACATTGTCTAGCTTGTTTCCTAGTCAAAAGGCTTTCTTCGACGAAAAGCATTTTCAAGCGGGATTAACCGGAGCTGGCCTCCCTGAAGGTCATGCCTTCGGTTTGCTGGTAGCACAGCAAATACTGGCCGATCGAAAAGACGATCCCGGCGCCGGCGACAACGGCCATGCGGGTTCGATGGCGCACGGCCGCCATCGCCCCGATCCGGACAATCCTGATCAGGGTTACCACGCGCCGTTCTATGGCGCAAAATCGAAAGGCTTTGCCATCACCGACCGGTGGGAATTGGATCCCCCGCCGCAACCCGGCGATGCCGATTATCAGAAAGCATTGGTTGAAGTACGCGGTCGTGGCATCGCGCCTGAATTGATGGGAACACTTACCTCAACGTACTCGCCTCGCAGCGTCGATCAAACGCTGATCGGCATCTACTGGGGCTACGACGGCGCCCCTGGGCTCGGCACGCCGCCGCGGCTGTATAACCAGATCGTACGTAAGGTCGCCGAGAAACTAAACACCGGCGCGGACGCTACCGATAAGAACGCCCGGCTATTCGCGCTGATTAACGTCGCCATGGCCGACGCGGGCATCCTGGCATGGGACCAAAAGTATATTCACGATTTCTGGCGACCCGTGGTTGGCATTCGCGAGCACGACAACTCGATGGGCCCTTCCGGACAGGGTAAGAACAATATCGACAACGATTGCGATCCGCTTTGGCTACCCTTGGGTGCACCGAGCACCAACACGATGGGCAAGCAATTCACGCCCGTCTCCCATGCTTATCCATGCCAGCATGAACGCACGGGCATCGCGAAGAATTTCACGCCGCCCTTTCCCGCCTACCCCTCGGGGCACGCGACGTTCGGCGCGGCCGCTTTTCAAATTACGCGGCTGTTCTACAGCGACGCCGCAGCCGGAACCGATGATCTATTCGACGGCTTAACGTTTGTATCGGAAGAATTCAACGGTTTCAACAAAGATAATAAAGGCGCCGTCCGGCCCAAACATGTGCGCAGTTTTTCTAAGGGCCTCGCGCAGATGATTGAAGAGAATGGCCGCAGCCGCGTTTACCTAGGCGTGCATTGGGTGTTTGACGCGTTCGCCGTTAAGGCCAACGGCAAGCCCGATCTTGCGCAGAACATCGGTGGCGTGCCGCTAGGCATCACCATTGCGGAGGACATTTTCAGCCACAACATGACGAAGTCTACCGTACCGCCTCGTCCTTAACGCAGTCGCCGGTAGATCGAAAAAGCGCAGCGCCTTCCGACGGATGTTCGTCGGATGGGCGTTGTGCGATTGTCTTTCGTGCGGCGGGATTAGGATCCCGCCCTACATTTTTTTACAACATTTTGAAACACTTCTCGACAAGCTTGTTACGTTCGTCGTTTCGATCGCGATCAGAATAGAACCAGCGTTTTCGGAAACAAAAAGCGAGGTTCGCGATGAAATATTTTTTGATATTATTGAGCGCTTCGGTTATTGCGCTCAGCGGTTGTGTACACGAACGCGTGATCTATCGGGATCGCGTGCCTAACCCATCGGATGAAATTGCGACGCAGGAACCGCCGGAAGTGATACATGAGCGGATAACCGTTGCACCGAGTCCCGTGCATGTGTGGATCGGTGGGCGTTGGGCCTGGCGGCACGGTGCATACGCGTGGGCGCCGGGTCATTGGGCGCGGCGACCGCACCATCGTTCCCATTGGCGGTCCGGCGTGTGGTTACGGTTTGGTGGCGGCTGGCGTTGGCGCCATGGACACTGGCACTAGGCCTGAGAAAACTTCCCCCTTTTTAAAAAGGGGGAAATTCAAACTACGCAGCGGCTAGATTATCCGCTGCGCGCGACGCGCGTTTACGCTCATGTTCGAGCAGATAGCGTTTGCGGATGCGGATGCATTTAGGCGTGATTTCGACCAGCTCGTCGTCGGCGATAAACTCGACTGCTTTTTCCAATGTCAACTCGACCGGCGGCACAAGGCGCACGGCTTCGTCGGTGCCGGATGCGCGCACATTGGTCAACTGTTTACCCTTGATCGGATTGACCACCAGATCGTTGTCGCGCGAATGAATGCCGATGACCATGCCTTCATACAGCGCGTCGCCGGGACTGACGAACATGCGGCCGCGATCCTGTAATTTCCATAGCGCGTAGGCAACCGCTGCACCGTTGTCTTGACTGATCAACACGCCGTTGCGGCGCTCCTCGATCTCGCCTTTCACCGGGCCGTAGTCGTCGAATATATGGCTGGCCAAACCGGTGCCGCGTGTGAGGTTTAGAAATTCGCCTTGAAAGCCGATCAGCCCACGAGCAGGAATACGATATTCCAAGCGCACGCGGCCTTTGCCGTCGGGCTGCATGTCTTGCAGATCACCGCGGCGGCGGCCGAGCTCTTCCATCACCGCGCCTTGATGGGCGTCTTCCACATCGACGGTGAGCAATTCGTAGGGTTCTTGTTTTTCACCGTCGATTTCTTTCATCACCACGCGCGGCCGCCCGACGGCCAGTTCATAACCTTCGCGGCGCATGTTTTCCAGCAGTATCGTCAAGTGCAATTCGCCGCGGCCCGACACGACAAACGTATCGGAATCGCCGGAAAATTCCACGCGCAGCGCAACGTTGGATTGCAGTTCGCGCTCCAAGCGTTCGCGAATCTGGCGGCTGGTGACATACTTACCATCCTTGCCGGCCAGCGGCGAGGTGTTCACCATGAAATTCATCGTCAGCGTCGGCTCATCGACACGCAACAACGGCAAGCCTTGTGGCGCGGCGGGATCGCAAATGGTCACGCCGATGCTGACTTCGTCGACACCATTGATCAATACGATATCGCCCGCCTCTGCTTCCGGCACGATCACGCGCTCCAAACCTTCGAAGCTTAACACTTGGTTCACCTTCGCCATCACCGGCGTCGCGTCGGGGCCGTTCATCACCGCGACTTGCTGGCCGGAACGAATGCGGCCCTGCTTAATGCGGCCTACGCCGATGCGGCCGACGAAGCTGGAATAATCCAGCGAACAAATTTGCAGTTGCAACGGCAGATCGGGATTGGCATCGCGCACCGGCACGTATTGCAAAATCGCTTCGAACAACGGCCGCATGTTTTCGCTAGTCACGTTGAGATCGTTGGTCGCGTAACCGTTCAACGCCGAGGCATAGATCACGGGGAAATCGAGCTGCGCTTCGGTCGCGCCGAGTTTGTCGAACAGATCAAAGGTGTGATTGACCACCCAGTCCGGCCGCGCGCCGGGCCGATCGATTTTGTTGACGACGACGATGGGCTTTAACCCCAGCGCCAACGCCTTGCGCGTCACAAAACGCGTTTGCGGCATCGGGCCTTCCACCGCGTCGACCAGCAACAACACGCTGTCGACCATGGACAACACGCGCTCGACTTCACCGCCGAAATCCGCATGGCCGGGCGTATCGACGATGTTGATGTGGGTGCCTTCGTAAGTCACCGCGCAATTCTTCGCCAGGATGGTGATGCCGCGCTCGCGTTCAAGATCGTTGCTATCCATCACCCGTTCGGCGATGTGCTGGTGGGCGGCGAAGGTGCCGGCCTGCTGCAGCAGCTTATCGACCAGCGTGGTCTTGCCGTGGTCGACGTGGGCGATGATGGCGATGTTACGAATGGCGCGGGACATGGGGCACTCAAGCATTAAACGAAGGCGCGGATGATACCACAAGCGGTGTTGCAGCGCCGTGAAAACTGCTTGTGTCGCAGAAGTTTACAACTTTCACGTATAAACCGGCATGCCGGAGAACCGCATGAATACTGCCTCTCAGGCCATGCCGTGCCAGGAGGCAAGCTGGGCGTGGCTCCTGGCACGGTCGATTACACACGATCTGAGCTTAGTAGAATGCCCATGGCGTTAAAGCGCCGCGAGCAAATCGCGCAGCGCTTGCTTCTGCGTCTCGCTGTGGGCCTTACTTTGTTGCAAGCGTTTCGCGCAGATTTTGCAGAACGAAAGTTTCCCGGCGATCGACCGGATGTCGCGCTCGGCGTTGTAATACTGAGGACACGATTTGGGCCCCGACTTGTGCATCGAAAAACCGGACAAACCCGTGACGATGCCGTTGGCGATCGCGCGTTCCATGGTTAGCCCCTGATCGGTAAGCTCGTCGATAAATCCGTACACCGAATAGAAACCGATTCGCGCCACGGGGTTGTAGTATCCGTACAAATTCAGCACGTCGTCGCCGGCGAGCGGTAATTCCGTGACGCACAACAATTGATCCAATCCCAAATTCATTGGCACTTTCGACAGGCGCTTCTCGACTTGTTCGGCGATCAAAAAACCGGTCTCTTCGCCCTCATAACGCACCGCGCGCCAGGTGCCGATCGGCGCCGCCATATCGACCGCTTGGAACGTATACGCCTGCTGACTTTCGTTCAGCCGCCTCACCATGCCTTCGAGGTCGGGCAAAATGCGATTGACGTCCCAGATGCCGATGCGTTCGCGGCGCGGTTCGCCCGGGTGCGAGCGACGCAGCGCGGCGGCGCGTAACTGTCTTACTTCCTCCGCAGGTAATGCGATGTAATCCTGCGGCAGCGTCAACACATCATCGGGATTACGCGCGAATAACACCGGCACGGCCCAATCGATCGACTCGCCGCTGACCAAATATTTGCTGGAAATGCGCGCTTCGCGCGCCGCCATGCCGATGCTGCGGCCGCGCGCCAGCATCAAATAAAAATTCTCGGCGAAGCCGGTGGCCGACACGTCCAACACTTTGTATTGATTTGCAACCACCGCCGGCACGCCGCCGGCGACCAGGGCGGGCGCGACACCGTTGGTGAAATTCAGCTCTTGCCGCGAACTAGAATTTCCGGCGCCGCCGTAGCCGACGCCCGTTTCGCACGCGTTCAAGAACACTAATCGAACGCCGCGGCGGCAGACGATCTGACGAAAAGTTTCGGCATCGAGTTCCTGCACCGCACCTCGCCCGTCCTCGAAGAATAATAAACCCCGTTGGGTCTCGCGATCGTACGCGCCATGACCGATGAAATGCACGATATCGATTTCATCGTCGACGAAATCCGCTTGCTCCAAACGGCGATGCAGTGCGGCCGGGGTCGTCGCGCGGATGACTTCGACTTTAGCCAGACCGCGTTCCTCCAAGAAACGAAACGCTCGATGTATCACTTCGATCTCGTCGTCGGCCGCCAGGGCAACGAGTCCGACCGGTTGCGCCGCCACCACCAAAATTCTCAGCAAGCCATTACGCGGGGCGATCGCGTCCGCCGGCACGGCGGTGAGCACGTTGCGCACCAAATTCACTTCCTCCGCGCAAATAAATGTAGCGCGTGTCGGATCGTAGGCGAATTCCCACGGCTTATCGGAAATCCACGGCACCATGGACGTGAAGGAAATATTGAGTCGGCGCCGACCGAGTTCGGCACGCGCCGCATCGTACAGCCGACGGACATCACCCGGCAAAAGCGCTTCGAACAGGGCCGTGCCGAATTCGATCATCTCGCGATTAGACGGCAAGCTGGTCACCCCCGGTTTGCCATCGATGTAGTCTTTGATGCGTTCGTGATAGGTGATAATAGTTTTCCAGCGTCCACCGACATCGCCGCCGCGAGAGCGATAATCGACGACAACGCGCGCATTTCTGAAACTCGCCACCAGGCTGCGGGACCCGGGCTCTTCCTTCTCAAGGGAAGTGGAAAGGACGAACAGTTCAAACATCTCGTCCGCTGGCGGCATCGGGCGGCCATTCATTTCGACCTTAGCGATCGCGGGTGATGGTGCGAGCGTAGGGCTTGGCGCGGTGGGTGCCTTCACTGCCGCGCTGGTCGGTAGCGCAGTGGCCCCGCTGCGACGCGATCCGCGATAGGGCAACGTCGTCGCGGGATCCAGAGGCGAGAGTCCGAGCGGGTTTCCCGACAGAACTCGGCTCAAAAAATCCACCGTGCTGCGCTGCGCGAAAAAATTGATGTGGTGCACGCTTTCGTCCTGGCCTGTCGTTATATTCCCACCGGGACCAAAACAACCGATCTGCTGCGCGCCGATCACCTGGTTGCCGCCGGGATCAACGCGCCAGCCGCTATCGGTGGGGACGACCAAGTCATTCGCTTCGGCGTAAAACGCATCGACACCGGCGTCCGCCATCCTGGCCAACCATGGGCCGGGCTCGAAGTTCGACGCCAGCGCGAGATAACTGTTGGGCGTAATGGTGATCCGGCTTGCAGCGCCTGTATGGTAGGCCCGCGCGGGTCCATCGCCCCCAATCCCGGCAGCGCACCGGGGACGCGTTGTGCCAGCCAGCCCAGCGACTCGCCCAGGAACGAAGCAAAAGTGGTGAAGGGATTGTCCGGAAATACTTCCATGATATTGGCAAACCACGTCGTGCACTCGGCCCAGCGGGCCGGGCTCGCGAGCGTGGTGCCATCGTTGGTGGCGGCCACGAATATCACTTTGCCAATCCTAAATCGCGCGGCCTCCGGCCCGAGTTGCGGCCCGAGCTCCGTGAGCGTGCGCAACACCAGCGCGCCGCGCGAATGGGTCACCACATCGAAGGTCGCGCCTTGCGCCGGCAAGTCAGCGAGCAGCCGTTTAGCATTTTCTTCCGGCGTTTCGCTAATGGTAAAGTGATTGAAGCCGAATAGGCGATCCTGATAGATCGCCTCTAACTGCTGAAACACATCCTCGCCGTTGCTGCCTTGAGTCGCTGCGAGATGCTTGAAGGCACCCTCGGTGCTGGAAAACGTGCCGTGAATAAACAGGAGATTACGGCGCGCCGGATCGGTGGAGATGCGCGACATATCGAGGGCAGGCAGCAGGGGTTTCTCCTTGGCGAGGTCGGCTTTTAACACCGCCACCCAACCGAGGCGCGGATGCTGGGCCTTGGCCCACGCTTGCTTCTCCCAATGGGCTGCCAGTTTCTCGAGGATAAAATCAGTGACTTTGCCAGCGACCTTATTGACTACTTTGAACAGAAATGTCTTCAGCACCCGCCCTAACAAACCGCGCCGCGATCCCGCCCCGCCGGCAACGCTCTGGGTATGAACTGTAAATCGCAACGACCGTCGCCGCACGTTACTGCGCCCCCGCCGGCCGCCGCCGACTTCATCGCCGACATGAAAAGTAATCGCGCCCGAAGCGTGGCGCGCCATCAGAATCAGTTGTTCGCCCGCCGCGACCGTCGTCTCCAACGTCAAGGCAGTGGCCAAAGTCCCGCGCCGCGCAGCAGTCGTACCCGCCTCACCGCTTTCCAAGAGATCGACGTTACCCGTTGCGGTCAGGGTGTTGAGAAAGGTTTGCAGTCCTTGATCGACATCACCGGAGCTGCGCCGGCGGCCGGTTGCCGTCGCCACGGGTCGATGCGTCCACCCGCCACTCGTTGCCTTTAGTCGCGTTAATGCCATGGTTTCCTCCCTGCTTGGTTAATTCCGTTTCCAAATCAAACATTGTCGGCTTCGCCTTGCCGTGCTACCGCACTGTCTGCGGCTCGCCTTCGCGTCCGATTTTGATTTGGAAACGGAATCACTCCCTATGAGCCGCCGATCGAACAATGCTTGCCGATTGAGCATCATGCTACCGCAATCGCTGCCTCATGCCATCATCCGAACGGCCTAAGCTAAAAGCGGTAGATGAGGCATCGCGCCACTGCCGCGATTTTTTTCTTGCTTACTTATCGATACGACAGAAAACGGCGGCATGCTGAAGACCCCCATGGATACTGCTTTGCAGGACATACATGGTCGATCGGCAAGCAGGACGGGGCGCTAGGGACACCCCGTTACAAATATTCCCCGTGGAAATCAAAATCTTAGTTCACTACTTTCAACTCTACCCGTCGCGCTTCTTCGGGATTGCCGCTGCCGCGGGTTTGGGACGGCCGCTGCAACTGGATTTGTCCTTTCGACACTCCAGCGTTTTCCAGTGCTTTTGCCACTTCTTTCGCTCGCCTATTCGCGAGTTCGAGGTTGTACGAGAGCTGGCCCCAGCGATCGTGATAACCCGAAATCTGCACGCGGGCAGCGGCGTTCCCATTTAAGTAGGTCACGATTTTTGCAAGTTTGTCGGATGCATCGTTCGGCAAACGATACTTATCCCGTGCAAAATATACTCGCGCACTCGGCGCGGTGCCGATTGGCTTATCTCGCTCGGGGCGACGCGATTGCGGAAGCGCCGGCGATGAGCTCGTGTCGGTTTCGCCATTTGCCTTTTCTGCGGTCGCTTTGCCGTCAGGAATTTGAGCAGGAGGCGTAGGGGTCGCGGGCGCTGAGTCTGTAGCAACTTGCGGTGTGACGGGTGCCGTCGGCGTAGGCGCCGCGGTGGTGGCGTCGGGTGCAGCGGGCGCCGGAACGGGCGTTGACGATTCCGAGACAGAGTTTCGCAATTCGCTCGTCGGTGACTTTTCCTCGGCGCAATCGCGAAACGCGCCGGGCCCATAGCCCAACAACCAAAGAAGGGCCAGCAGAAATACCAGCAATGCGGCAACAATGCTGTGCCATTTACTAAATGCGCGATACTGCTCGGCGTCTAGTCCAAATACGCTTTCCATTACTGGGAGCCTTTATTGTTTTTACCGATATTACCGGCGACCAGGGCTTGTTGCAGCGCTTTGAGGGTCGTCCAGCGATTGCGTGCCGCAAGGTCAGCCTGGGCGGGCCAGGTTTCGGGATTGCCCAGGCTGAAATTGCTCCCGCCGGTATCGACGATGGATTGAATTTGCGCAGTCGTCAGTTCGGACAATTGCCGGAGTGTTTTTATGCCGAGTTGAGCGAACAATTCGGCGATCTTCGGACCGACACCTTCGATAATTTCCAGGTCATCTTCTCCTTTCATCTCAAAACCAGCGGCGCGCGCCGCATTGACATCGACGAGTTCAACCGGGTTGAGACGGGCAATTTTTTCATCCCGGGTAGCGAGCAAGTTTTGCAGTTCGGAAACCTTCCGTTCCGCCGTTGCCAATTGGTAACGCCATCCTTGTTTGTCCCGTGTATCCGCAGCGGGGTCGGGTGCAGCGGATTTCAACGCGGCAATTTCTTCGTCCCGTGTGGCGATGGCCTTTTCCTGTAGCACTAAGTGGTTTTCGAGTTCCGCGAATCGTGCCTCAAACTCTTGAACTTGCCGATCGCGCTCGGCTAGCTCGGCCGGGTCGACACTCGGTTTTTCAACGATCCGCTCAACTGGCTTTTCAACAATTTTCTCGACAATCTTTTCCACCGGTTTCTCGATAATTTTTTCCACCACCCGCGGTGGTGCGGACTCTAGCGTCTGAATCTTGTTGCGCAATCCCGGAATATTCGAAACTTCCGTTTCCAGCTCAGCGATGCGCGCTAAATTACGAGGGTTATCGATGACCTTTTCGACGATGCGATCAACTGGTTTTTCAACAATTTTCTCAACAAATTTTTTACTTGTCGGTCCGGCGTTTGCGCTAGCAGTCGATGGAATCCGACGCTTCAGCGCGCGCGCTAGCAACCCGCTGAGTAACCAGCCGCCAAGAACACCAGCAATCAACCACCACACGAAACCTAATAACGAGACCACGTTGTTGCTCTCCTCCATGCGAACCCAAGCCTGATTTGATTAGCCTACGAATAATGCCCGTTTCGAAATTGCTGCGCACACCAATAAATGAACTTAGCTTCTTGTGTGGTGCTCCCGAAATTGGTTGTAACAGTTCAGAGCGGTTTTGTAACGTACCAATATTGCTTACATTCGAAGGCAGTCTTTTTGCATTGATGAAGTTTACCCCATCGACATTATGATCCGCCATGCTCCGTCTAAAGAGAAAGGCTCGTGCATAATGCTTCGCAGGTCATGCCACGCCAACAGCCAAGCCGGGCGCGGCTGCTGGCACGGTGGCTAGCGCCACTCGATAACGGAAATACCAAGACCGATTTTGTTTTGGCGGAAGTTGTAGTCGATCATGCTTTCGCCGTAGCCGCTGAAGAGCTGTAGATAGCCATGCAAGTTGCTGATGAGAGGAAACGCCCAATCGAATTGTAGCGAACCGCGCGAGCGCTCACCGCTGCGCAGGCTGTGCCGCGCCTGCACGGAGAACACGTTGCGCGCCAAGGCGTAAGTCAGCAATAGTTCGCCGCGGCCGACGTAATCTTCGATGTCCGGGTTATCGTCGTCCGCCGCATTTTCCGGCACGCGCCACCAAGCGCGCAGGCTGAGGCCAACAGCGCCGCGCTCCAAACCCACTTCGCCGATGATGCGATTCCAACTTCGCGACAACGGCAACGCGCGTCCGTTGGACTGATGGTTTAGGCTCACCGCCACCATGCGCCCTTGCCAACCGAGCAACTCGTGGTGCAGTGGAAACACCAAGATCAACTCGGGTTCGTAGTTGGTCTCGCGAAACGGCCGTGATGAATCGCCGTTGTAGACTTGCCAGCGCGATGACTGAGTGTAGGCGGCCCAGAGATTGCCGCGATCGCCGAACACCCCTTCCCAAATTTTTGTTTTCAGGCTTAATTGAAACTTCGCCTCGGCCGCGTCCAAATTCGCGGGACTGTCGACCTGATGGCCCGGCGAGGGCGAAAACGGCGAGTTGTTGACGCGATTGGTGTACGAAATGGGAATCACATAGACCGGCTTGTAAGCTCGCGGGACGAAGCGCTCTCGCGACGATTTCGGTTGCAAGTCCCAGCGCTCATCCATGCTGGAGCCCGCGCGGCCGCGTTGGGCGAATTCCAGTGGCTGTTCTGTTGGCGGGGTTTTTACGATTAACCCCTTGTCCTGCGCACCCGACTGCGCGTCGCGGCCAAACGTTTGATCGTAACAAGCCAGCCGTTTCGCGTCGTCGGCGATTTTCGCGCATTCGTGAGCGTGCGCAAAGTTTTGGCTCGCCAGCCACAGCAGTGTGACCCAGGCGAAACGCTCGATCAATCGCGTAGGACCTTGAAGCTTCGTTGTACACGTGGCGCTGCAATCAATACCACGAATCAACCACCGCGCGATTTTGCTGCATCCATTCCAGCGCCGCTTCGCGCGGCGTTTTTTTGTCTACGTTCACGCGGTAATCCATTTGCGTCACGGCCTCCATGCCAAGATGAATGCGCCGCAAGACTTTAAGCGTCGATTCCGGTAACTGCGCGGCGAGTTTTTTGCTGATGACGAACGCAGCGCGATTTTGTCGCACCCATCAAACCCAGCGGCTCTTCGAGTTTTCGCAGCTTGATGGCTTGGTTCAAATACTGCGGCTGCCACAACGGCGTGACCACCCATTGTTTTTGCGCTACGATTTCTCGTAAACGCACGATCCATTCGTTGCCCGGACTCGGCTCAAGGCTATAGCCCGCGGCGCTAAGGCCATACTCGTCCATCATCTTGCGCGACTGAATCATCAGCCCCGAACCCGGACCCGTGCCCTTGATCAGTTTTTGCATTCGTGCCGCGACCTCGGGCTTAGCGAGATCGTTTACGCTTGCCACCACATCGCTCGGCACATAATCCGGCACCGCCCAGAAAAAATGCGCGCCTTCATACAACGTCGCGACCTCCACACAGCAGTCACCATACTTCTGCCAATACTCGGCATGGCCATGGGGCAACCAGGCGGCCACCAACGTGTCGACTTCACCGGCGCCCAATTTGGGAAAAATTTCCGGATGTAATCCTTCAACGACTTCGATTTCGTGACCAAGTTTACCGAGCACTTCTTGAACTACCGCACCGGCAACGGCGTAAAAACTAATTCGAATTTGTCCGAATTTAATCTTGGTCATATCTGCTGCATGAGCGTGTGGCGCAACGAGCATGCAACATAACGCGACGATAGTCAGTAGCCTGAGGTCTTTCGTTTGGTATGTTGTCGTCATTATCATCCTTCAAAAAGCGACGATTCACTTTGCACGAATTCGATTGTTCTTAGGATTATGCTCAAGCTCGCAAAGGCCAAGTTCCTCCATTAGCGGTGGAATGTAAACGCCAAAGCGGCCGCGAAGGCCTTTCTTTAAACCATACCACCCACCGATTGGATTTTTGGGCGAACGCCCCCATGCCTCGACGCTGCCTTCCTTTGCCGGCTTTTGTTCATCGGCCCCGCCGAGTTCAATCCATTCTCGATTGGCCTTCAGCATCGCGTGAAGATCATCTATGCAGCGGGCATCGTAAAGTAGAACGGTCTTGCCTACCGTACACACGAGAACGCGTGCGCCATCTTTCTCGTCAGCGTGCATGGTGTACTCGGAGGTTCCCGGCGGAGTCTTAAGATGCCAGGGATTGTCTTTGGTGCGATTTAGCGTAGCCATGTATTCCCTTTCAACTCGTGCGTTTGTCGGAAGAATTGTAGTTCAGCATTTTAACCGTTCCCGGAAATGATTCATGAACCTTAGTCCGCCGACAACCGCTCGTGCTTTTCTGGCTAAAATCAAGAAGACGCAGCCACCGCGTCGATTTCAGTTAGTTGCCGCCCGCCACTTACACTGCGCATTGGCTTGCAAGCCACTATCGCTTTTTACATCGGCACATATCTTCTATTTCATGCATGTCCGATGTCAGCCTAATCTGCTGCTAAGCGGACCAAAAAAACCGATAATGCGCTGTATCCTTCCGCCATCGGGCGTGAGAAAGGCAATGTCAAGACCTTCCGGGAGTTGTTTGCCGTTCGCTTCTACGACATGCCACGCAAATCGGGCGATGCCGTGATGAATGTCAACGCTGCTCGTTCGTAAAACTTTTGCGCCCGGACGTCGTGCCTGTACCTTCGCAATATGCGCCAGCAGCTCGACCGCATTCGCCCCATGGACGGAAGGATCGGTGTAGGTTGCACCCTCGGCCCAAACGGATGCAAGTAATTCCTTGCGGCGATCGGCATCGGGCTCGGTCCAAACTTGGCAATAACGATCGATGAGATCGGATGTGTCCACGCGTTGATGCTCCAAGCAGATTACATCAGTGGCCGGAGAGGCGCATGGATACTGCCTCGCAGGCCATGCCTTGCCAGGCGGCAAGCTGTGCGCGGCGTGTGGCAATGCTCTGCGTAGGGTGGATCAAGCGCAGAGGATCCACCGTTTCTTAACGCTTTAGTCATAGCGACATAGGCCATGCGCGTTGAAGGGGGCGCAACTGTTCCAACAAGTAAGCTAAGCGCAGCACACCGATATCAGCAAAGCGCTTACCGATAATCTGCACGCCGAGCGGCAAACCCTCAACGTTAAAACTCCAATTGACCGACGCGGCCGGTTGCTCCGACAAACTCCACGGCACCGTGAACGCGATGTGTGGCAACGCGTTGTGCGGATCGTTACCGGGGCACGCGTGCTCCGCCTCGTACGGCAGAATCGGCGACGTCGGCGACAGCAAAAAGTCGAACGGCTGCGTCGCGCGCACGGCCGCTTCACGGCACGCGAAGATTTGACCGAACGCCGCCATCACATCGCCACCTGAAAATTTTTCCGCCCGATAGCTGCACCACTCGGCGATGAAAGGCAGTAACTTCGCCTGCTGTTGTTGCGACATCGCGTTGAAGTCGTTGTAAGCGCGCGCCTCGAAAAATTTTGACGCGCCGTCCAACATTTCCGGCGTGAGGAATGAATCGATTTCCTCGACGATCGCACCTGCTTGCTGCAACGCTTGCGCGGCGGCGGTAATCGCGCTCGCAACCTCGGCATTGACCGGCAAGCCGACTTTCATATCGCGCACCAAACCGATGCGTAAACCGCGCGGCTCGATCGCCAAGTTCGTAAAGTCGATCGACTCAAAGGGCAGGCTCATGAAGTCGCGCGCATCGAATGTGGCTAGGACATTCATCAGCAACGCCGCGTCGCGCACGTTACGCGTCATCGGCCCGGTTACACGCGCGAGGTACGGCGGATAAATCGGCACCCGGCCGAGGCTGGGCTTCAAGCCGAAAATTCCACAATGGGTAGCGGGTAAACGCACCGACCCGCCGATGTCGGTGCCCAAATGCAACGGGCCGTAACCCGCCGCAGCCGCGGCGCCGGCGCCGGAACTCGAGCCGGAAGTATTACGATCGAGCCGCCAAGGATTGCGCGTCACACCATGCAAACTCGACAGACCCGATGACAACATGCCGAAATCCGGCATCGTGGTCTTGCCCAGCAACACACAACCCGCTTCGCGCACGCGCGCGGCCGGCGGCGCATCGAAATCTTTCGGCGTGAGATCGTTCGCAGCCGTGCCGATGGGCGCAGGATCGCCGCTGGTGGCGATATTCTCCTTGATGGTAATCGGCACGCCGTCCAAGGCTGAAAGGGGCATTCGCTTTTGCCAACGCGCCTCGGACGCCTTCGCCTGACGTAATGCTGACTCCCGGTGCAATAAATACATCGCATTGAGTTTTGGCTCGCAAGTGTCGATATGATCAAGGATTGTGCGTGTAACCTCGACGGGCGACAGCGATCCGTTGGAAAAAGCAGCCGATAATTCGATTGCGGAAAGTAAATGCATAAGGGTCATCAATTCGAACGAAACGAGTTGGTTTTGCATGAAAAATCGATAAGCGAGATAATACTCTGACAAACAATTTTCCAGGAGCCTCGCGCATGAACATGCGTGACAAATTCTTTTCCCCTAGTGGTTTTTGCAAATCGATGGCATCCAAATGGAAATCGTCGTTTAAGCCGTTGCCGATGCCGGACTCGGCGCCGACCAAGTTGAACAATTCATCCGCTAACCGCTCTAACTCTCTACTAAGGAACTAACCAAAATGGCAAAAGCAATCCGTTTCTCACAAGTCGGTGGCCCGGAGGTTTTGAAGTACGAAGATGTCGAGGTCGGCGCGCCCGGCCCCGGCCAAGCGCGGGTAAAAAACCTCGCCTGCGGCTTGAACTTTATCGACACCTACCATCGAAGCGGATTGTATCCCCTGCCCTTACCCAGCGGCATCGGGCTGGAAGGTTCCGGCGTGGTCGAGGCCGTCGCGGCCGACGTGGATTATCTGAAGGTCGGCGACCGTGTCGCTTATGCTGGCGGCCCGCCCGGCGCTTATTCGGAAGTGCGCATTATCCCCGCTGATCGTTTGGTCAAAGTGCCTGCGGGTGTCACGGACCAACAGGCAGCCGGCATGATGTTAAAGGGTTTAACGGCTCAGTATCTGTTGCGCCGCACCTATAACGTTAAAGCCGGTGACACGATTCTTGCTCACGCGGCAGCCGGAGGCGTGGGTTTGATTCTATGCCAATGGGCGAAGGCGTTGGGCGCCACGGTGATCGGCACCGTCGGCTCCGACGAAAAAGCGGCGTTGGCCAAAGCCAACGGCTGCGATCACCCGATCGTTTATACCCGTGAAGATTTCGTCGCCCGCGTAAAGGAAATCACCGGTGGTAAGGGCGTTCCGGTGGTGTACGATTCGGTCGGCAAAGATACGTTTATGAAATCACTCGATTGCATCTCCCCGCTCGGACTGATGGTGATATTCGGCAACTCGTCGGGCAATGCGCCGGACCTTCCTACCGGCATGCTCGCCGCGAAGGGTTCGCTATTCGTCACGCGGCCGACCTTGATGACCTACATGGCCAAGCGTGAAGACCTGGTGAAATCCGCCGACGATCTCTTCGGCGTCGTGGGTTCCGGCAAAGTGAAAATCGACGTGCGCCAAACCTACGCGTTGAAAGATGCGGTCAAGGCGCACCAAGATTTGGAAGCACGCAAAACCACGGGTTCAACCATATTGATGCCGTAATCGTTAAGGACTGTATGAAAAAACTCATCGCGCTCGTTTTGTTTTGTTTCGCGTTTCCCGCGCTCAGCGAGGACACGCCGCCGGATTACGCGCGCGAGAAGAAATGGGCCGACGAGATTCTGCCGAACGTGGTGGTCGGCGATCCCGTTTATCTCACGACTAAATCCGGCATCAAATTTTTGAGCCTGTTAACCGAGCCAAAGGATGCCAAAGCCGCCGTGGTGCTGGTCCATGGCCGCGGCTGGCATCCGGATTACGAAGTGGTCGGCCCGCTGCGTTCAGCGCTGCCGGATTATGGCTACACCACGCTGTCGATCCAGCAAGTGGTGCTATCGCCGGCGGCTAAGTTTACCCATTACGAACCGCTGTTTCCCGGAAGCCGTTGAGCGCATTTACGCCGCGGTGCAATATCTACAGAAAAAGGGTTACAAGCGCATCGCCTTCGTCGGCCACAGCCTCGGTTCACGCATGGTGAACGAATACATGTGGCGCGACGAAGACAATCCGGCGTTGTTCGCTTGGGTGTCCGTCGGCATGGTGCACGGCACCTACGATAAACCCATACACATTCCGGTACCGGTGTTAGACCTTTATACGGAAAAAGATTACAACGTGGTGTTGTGGTACGTCGATGAACGCTTGAAAGAACTTCAGCAAGTGAAGGTAAAAGGCTCCAAGCAAATCATGGAACCAGGCGCCGAGCACTTTTTTGAAGGCCACGAAAAGCAACTGATCGAATACGTTAGAAAGTTTTTTGACGACACCTTGGCGGCTAAGACCGCGCAAAAATAACTTTGGGGAGGCTGGGATGATTTCGGATCGCGATGTTGAACGCTACCATGAACAAGGCTGCATACTGGTAGAGAACGTGTTGGACGGCGAGCAACTGAGCGCCGCCCGCCGCACCATCGATGGCTTACTGGCCGGCGCCAAAGGCAGGCCTACGCACGATGACATTTACGATTTCGAGCCGACCCATACGCCGGACAATCCGCGTGTGCGGCGCATCAAAAAGCCCCATACCCTTGATAAATTGTTTTGGGACATGGTCAAGAGTCCGCGCATGGTGGCGATCTTGACCAAGCTGCTGGGGCCGAACGTGCGCTTGCACGGCTCCAAGCTCAATATCAAAGCGCCGCGTTACGGCTCGCCGGTGGAATGGCACCAGGATTGGGCTTTTTATCCCCACACTAACGACGACATCCTCGCCATCGGCGTCATGCTCGACGACGTATTACCGGAAAATGGCCCGATGCTATTTTTGCCCGGCTCCCATAAAGGTCCTACCTACAATCATCATGCCGAGGGCCGGTTTTGCGGTGCGATGGATCCGGCGGCCATACCCTTGGATTACAAATCGGCGCTCGCTGCGACGGGGCCGGCGGGGTCATGCTCGTTTCACCACGTCCGGCTGGTCCACGGCTCGGCGCAAAACACTTCGGATAAACCGCGTCAATTGCTGCTGTACGAATGCACGGCAGCCGATGCGTGGCCGCTGGTCAACTGGACGAACATAGAAGAATTTGATAGCCGCATGATTTGCGGCGAACCGACCGTGGAACCCCGGACGACTTCGGGACACATCCGCATGCCCTACCCGCCGGCGCTCAATCAGGGTTCGATCTACGAAAATCAAACCGCGATTTCAAAGCGTTACTTCGAGGTGGTGGCGGAGTAAGAGTAAACGGTACTACGGCCTAGGCCGGCGCAAAAAATCTACCGCAGAGGTTGGACTGTTTTGCGCCGCGACGCGTACAGCGCCGGCTCCTGGTCGCGGCCGAGCGAATCGATGCCGTAGCCGCCGACAACCCAGTAGTCCGCTTCCTTTTGCAGGGTTTTAAGCAACGCGCGACGCAGCCGGTCTTGATGTTCCGGGCCATGAGGTTTACCGTTCAATTCGTTGATTCTATCGGTGCACGCGACCGCGAGATCGAACGCGGCGTCGGCAAGGGATTGGGAAACCTCGCCATTGGGATGCCTAAATTGAGAAACCACAACCCGGCGAGCCTCCTGTAAACGGGAATTTGCCGTCGCGTAGTCCCAATGGGAGGCCTGCTTGGCCCAGCGCAGGAGACGGGATTCGGGACTGAACCACATGATTGCGACGAAAATCAATCCTATAACGGTAATCGAAGCGCCAACCAGTATTGTGTTCATGTTTTACTCTCTTATTGTTCTAATTTTGAGCCTAGCTCAGACTAGTCAATTGTCAATCGAAGACCCGGGCGCGACGCTAAATAATTCGTGAGCCGTTGGCCTGCGAGCCAATAGGGAAGCCGCGCTCAGGGCATGCCATGCCACGAGCCAAGCTAGAAGCGGGTTCTGGCGAGGATGAAAAACCAGATCGTTACAACCGCAGGTTTACTCGGGCGCCAACCAAGACACGCTTGCGCCACCCGCTGCTTTCGTCGACAACGCTTGCCACAGCCAATCGAGCAACGCTTTTGCATCACGATCGAATTTCCAGGGCGGATTAATCACCAACATGCCGCAGCCGCGCATGGTCAGAGTCCAGTCGTCGGCCTCGAGGGCAAAATCCAGCTTCAATATTTTCGGTATGCCGGTGGCGAGAATGGCGCGGTCGAATGCGACCATGGCGCCCGGTTCCATAAGCGGATACCACACGGCATACGTTCCCGTCGCCCAGCGTTTGTGGGCTACCGCTAAAGCCTCGGCGATACGCGTAAATTCCTTCGCGCGATCGAAAGAAGAATCGATCAGCACCAAACCACGCCGCTCCGGCGGCGGCAAAAAGGCCTTCAATCCCTGGTAAGCATCCATGCAATGGACGTGAACTTGGCGATCCGTGGCGTAGAGTTTAGCCAGCGCCGTGCAATCGTCGCGGTTGAGTTCCGTCAGCACCATGCGATCGCCGGGGCGCAGCCATTTACGCGCAATGCGCGGCGAGCCGGGATAAAAGCGTAATTTGCCGTCGGGATTCTCCGCCCGAACGAGTTGCAAATAATCCACTAATAATGGCGGGATATCCTTGCGCTGCCACAACAATTCAATACCGTGGGCAAACTCGCGATTTTTTTCCGCCCAAGGATGGGTCAAATCGTATCGCCCGACTCCGGCGTGGGTATCGAGATAAAAATAAGGTTTGTCTTTTTTGCGCAGCGACAGCAACAACCCGGTCAGCAACGCGTGTTTGAAGACGTCGGCGTAACCGCCGGCGTGAAACAGATGACGATAGGCGAGCATTACAACTTATTATATTTCGTGGCGATGCCTTTAGATTTTTCGACCGGATATTTTTCCGCGTTCAGCACCATTTTCTTTTCCGCCGCGGCGACCACATCGATATCCAGCTTATCCGCGAGACGCAGCAGGAACAACAACACGTCGGCGATTTCCATTTCCACTTCGGATTTCGTTTCCGGCGCAAGATTCTCTGCCTGCTGCGGCGATAACCATTGAAAATGTTCGACCAACTCGCCCGCCTCGGCGATCAATGCCATTGCCAAATTTTTAGGATTATGAAATTGATCCCAATCCCGTTCGTCGGCGAATTGCGCAAGCTGGGAGCGGAGTGCGTCGAGACGATCCATGAAGGATGAAACTATAAGTTAGTGAACGATAAAATCAGGCCGGTAACGGATCGCGGTTTTTCATTTGTCCAAATTCCGCATCTTTAAGCCGTTGAGGCGCCGCGCCGTTTCGATCATCCGCGCCTCATCCATGCGCTGAAAATAATCATGGGATCCGCGCGTCACGCCATGTGGAATAGGCAGACTCGTAGCGCGCAACATCGCATCGAGCCTCCGGCCGCGTCGGTACGCGGTGACGGGATCGAGTTCGATTTCGCTACGGTTTTGGTTTCCGACGATACGCATTTGGATAGTGTAGCGCGTCAAGCGAAGCAAGAGATAGAGGCAAACACGGAAACCCATTGTGGTAAGGGCTCGTAACTCGCAATACAATAAGATCATTTACGACGACTTCGACGATGGATTCCAGTGACCAAGCTAAACGCAGTGCGCGCAGGCACTGTTTGCAATTTCTCGGCGCAACCGCTGCCACAATCGCGATGGCACGTCCTCTTAACTCTTTAGCGGCCGGGGGAATCTCGCGCAAAATTCCGAAAAGCGGAGAACTCCTTCCGGTAATCGGTCTCGGTACTTACGATGCGTTCGATATCGGTGGCGCTGCCGCCGACCGCGATCCGGCGAAAGACGTGCTCAAGCGTTTCGTTGAACTCGGAGGAACCGTGATCGATAGCTCGCCGATGTACGGCCGCGCGGAAACGGTGATCGGCGATTTATCGGCAGAGCTCAACATCAACGACAAACTATGGATCGCGACCAAGGTTTGGACCAGCGGCCGCGAATCGGGCATCAAACAGATGAACGATTCATTGCGCAAATTGCGCCGAGACAAAATCGAGCTGATGCAGGTTCATAATCTACAGGATGCTAGCACTCACCTCGCGACACTGCGCGATTGGAAGAAATCCGGCAAGATTAAATATCTCGGCGTGACTCACTACCACGCCGGCGCGTACGATGCCTTAGAAAAAGCAATCAAAGCGGGTGACATGGATTTCGTGCAACTGAATTTTTCCATCGCCGAGCGGGAAGCGGAACAACGCATGCTGAAACTCGCCGCCGACGTCGGCGCCGCCGTCATCGTCAACCGGCCTTACGCGAATGGCAGCGTGTTCGGATCGGTCAAGGGCAAGCCGTTACCGGCGTGGGCGAGCGAAATCGATTGCGCGAGTTGGGGACAGTTTTTTCTGAAATACATCCTCGGCCATCCCGCCGTCACCTGTGTGATTCCCGCGACGAGAAATCCAAAGCATCTGATCGACAATATGGGCGCGGGGCAAGGACGTTTGCCCGATGAAGCGATGCGAAAAAAGATGGCGGATTATTTCGCGGCGTTATAAGAAAAATGTAGGGCGGGATCCCATCCCGCCAGGGTCTTTGCAACGGCGGATGACGCGGCAACTGGTCAGCGCCGCTTCCGTGGATTAGAAACTGAATTCTACGCGCGGAATGACTTCGTGCTCAGGCGTCGATGCAACTATGTTGCGGACTTGTAATCTGAATATATGGTAGCGCGTCGATAGCACGCATACGATATTTTACAAAGCGCCACGCCACAAGGCGCGCGGATAGTGCTTCTGCGGCCATCATGGCTGGAACGCCGCACCCTGCGCGGCTCCTGGCGAACCTGTTTCAGAGGATTTTCGCACAAGGAATAATTTTGTAACGATCTAATGTTATACTGAGAATTAATAGATAAGTCTTTGATTCAAGTCAATTTCAAAAATGACGATGCCCCAAAAGGGAAGGTTTTATTCATGGGAGCAGATGGCTTGGCCGCGCTAAAATTGCCGCGCATGTTGCTCGCGCCATCTAATTGGATTTCGCGCCGTTGGATCGGCCTCACAAGCTTTGCCCTCCTCGTGTTGCTGTGTTGGTTGCTTGCCAATTGGACCTGGATTTTTTGGCCACGCCCTGCTGGTCGATCGTCGTCACAAAATCACACTGCACCGATGTTGCCGCCGGCTGGGGCGGGGGAAATCATCGCGCGTCATTTATTCGGCGAACCGAACGCGGAGGTGGCGGCAGTCGCGCCGGTAGTCGTTGCGAGCCCGCTCAACGCCAAGCTCAAAGGTGTGTTCGCCGGTTTGCCGCCGTTCCCCGCGTTTGCAATTCTAAATTTCGACGGCAAAGATCAACCGGTCAAAATCGGCACGGACATCTTGCCGGGCGCACAGTTGGAAAGTGTGTTCCCGCGCCATGTTTTGATACGCCGTAACGGCGCCATCGAAAAACTCGAGTTCGATGGCGACGCGCAAGCGGGAGTGCCCGGCATGGCCCTGGCCGCGCCGCCACCGATGGCGCAGCGGTTGCCACCATCGCCATCTCAATTTAGACTTAACGTACAATCCGTTAATCAAAACACTGCGGCGCTTTCGCGCGGTGAATTGCAATCGGCACTGCAGGACCCTCGCCAACTGACCAACATAGGTCGGGTCCAAGACAATCCAGGCGGTGGGGTCTCGGTTCAAGAAGCGCCGGCCGGCAGTTTGTTGCAAAAGCTGGGGTTGCTGGATGGCGATGTGATCCGCTCGTTGAACGGCGTTCCGGTCAACTCCCAAGCCGATTTGATGCGCTTATATCAGCATTTCGGGCAGGTCGGCCAGGTCAAAGTAGACGGCTTGCGAGCGGGGACGCCATTGCAACTTAACTATAATATTCGTCAATAACCGATGACTTAAACTTATGCGCGCAACGTTTTCGCGGCACCTTGGCACCATCCTCATCGCTCTTGCGTTATCGTTTTCCGTGACTGCCGCGGATAAAAGCAAAGATCGCGAAAAAGTCACCCTGAACTTCGTCGGCGCTGATATCCAATCGGTGGTGAAAAGTGTCAGCATGATTACCGGTAAGAATTTCATCCTCGATCCTCGAGTCACGGGCACGGTGAACATCATCTCGGCGAATCCCGTATCCAAGGATTTGGTCTATCCGATTTTGTTATCCGCGCTACGGCTGCAGGGCTTCACCGCCGTTGAAGGCCCCGGCGTGATCAAGATCATTCCCGAGGCCGATGCCAAGCTCAACAACTCGCCGATGGTGGAAGGCGCCAGCAAGTTCAAGGGCGATCAAATGATCACCCAGGTGTTTGCGCTGAAATACGAATCGGCGGCGCAACTGTTGCCCGTGCTTAGGCCGCTGATCGCACCCAACAACGTCATTAACGCCTACCCGAACAACAACACGCTGGTCATCACCGATTACGCGGAAAACTTGAAGCGCATCGACAAAATCATTCAGTCCATTGACGTCGCGCCGAATACCGAAATCGATGTCATACGTTTGAAATACGCCTCGGCCATTGAGATGGCGCAGTTGCTGCCGCGTCTGATGCCGGAAGCAGGCGCCCAGGCCAACATCCCCGGCGCTCAGCCCAAGCTGGCCCTGGCCGTGGACGGCCGCATCAACGGTCTCATCGTCCGCGGCGACAATCAAGCGGTGCTGGCGAAGGTGCGTAAATTGGTGGAAAGTCTGGATGTGGAAACCAGCGAAACCGGCAATATCCGCGTGGTGTATTTGCGCAACGCCGAAGCGGTCAAGGTTGCGGAAACCCTGCGCGGCATTCTGGGTGGCGCCACGGGGTCTAGCGGCGGGTCGCCGATACCGCAACCCGTCTCCATTCAACCGAACGTTCCGGGTCAACCGGGCGCGCAGGCGGCTGCCGCCCCCATTGTCAACATCCCGCAAGCGTCGGGCGGTGGCACGATACAGGCCTACGCGGCGACCAATTCCCTGGTGATCGTCGCGCCGGACTATGTTTATAACGGCCTACGCGGCGTGATCGATAAGCTCGACGCGCGCCGCGCGCAGGTCTTCATCGAGGCGCTTATCGTGGAAGTATCGACGGACAAGGCTTCGGAATTCGGCATCCAGTGGCAAGACTTGAGCGGCACCGCCGATAGCGGTGTACGCGCCATCGGCGGGACCAATTTCCCTTCCGGCACCAACCCGTCCATCGGTACGGTCGCCGCCAACGTCGGCACCGCCGGACGCGGTTTATCCATCGGCATTATTAAAGGTACGATCAACGTCCCGGGCATCGGCGAAATCCTGAATCTCGGGGTGCTCGCCCGGGCGCTTGAATCCGATGCCAACGTTAATGTCTTGTCGACGCCGAATATTCTGACCATCGATAACGAAGAAGCGAAAATCGTCGTCGGCGAGAATGTGCCGTTCATTACCGGCACCCAGACTTCCACCACCGGTGGCCTCGCCAACCCGTTTCAGACGATCGAGCGCAAAGACATCGGCCTGCAACTCAAGGTCAAACCGACTGTTTCCGAAGGCGGCTCGGTGAAGCTGCTGCTCGCGCAAGAAGTTTCCGATCGCGGCCCTGAAACCAGCGCGGGATTCATCACCACCAAACGCTCGATCGATTCGACCATATTGGTCGACGATGGCCAGATCGTGGTGCTGGGCGGCCTGATTAAAGATTCCGTGACCAACACGATCGACCAGGTTCCCGTGTTGGGCAAGATTCCGATTTTCGGTAACTTGTTCAAGTACGAACGGCGCGCGCGCGCCAAGACTAATCTGATGGTGTTCATCCGTCCGGTGATCCTGCGCGACAAAGCGGGGCCGCAAGGCATCACCAACGAACGCTACGACTACATCCGCAACGAGCAAGGTTTGACGCAGCCGGAACATCGCTGGATCCTGCCCGATATGCCGGTGCCGCAATTGCCGCCGATTCCACCGGCGCCACAGAAAAAAGACGTGGCGCCACAGTCCCAGCCGGCGCAACCCAAACCGATGCCGCAGGGCGCGGTGACAACGCCGCTCATAAGCGTGCCCGATCCGACACCGGTTACCCCTGAAGATCGAACGCGCCCGCTCGATTCGCCGAAACGACCACCTGTCGATCCGGCCGCGCGATCCACTCAAACCTGTTCAGCCGTGAACGAAATCGCCCGGGCCGGCCAACTGGCCAGCCCGCAACCCCCCGTACTAAGCCATCCCGATTCCCAGGTCAGCCGCCGCCTGCCCTATCACTTCGCTAAAGCCAAGGGCGTGATCGCCGTGCGGCAACAGGGCGAAATCATAGAACTCTGGGTTCGCGACGATCTCGAGTCCAGCGCGCTGGCGGAGACGCGGCGCATTTTGCGCCAACCGGTACGGCCCTTGGTGTTGGATAAGGAGCGCTTCGAACAAGCCTTAGCGCAAGTCTATTCCCGCCAAGACAACGAAGCCCAGCAACTCATCGGCGACATGGGCCAGGACATGGACTTGGCCACGCTCGCGCAGGAACTGCCGCAGATCACCGATTTGCTGGAAGCGGAAGACGACGCGCCGATTATTCGCTTGATCAATGCGCTGTTGACCCAAGCGCTGCGCGAGAACGCCTCGGACATCCATATCGAGCCGTTCGAGACGCGCTCAGTCGTGCGCTTTAGAGTCGATGGTGCGTTGCGCGATGTGTTGGAACCACCGCGTGCATTGCATGGCGCTGTGGTGTCGCGCATCAAGATCATGGCGCAGCTCGACATCGCGGAAAAACGCTTGCCGCAAGATGGCCGTATCACATTGCGCTTGGCGGGGCGGCCGGTGGATGTGCGCGTATCGACTCTGCCGACCGGCCACGGTGAGCGCGTGGTGCTGCGCTTGCTCGACAAACAAGCCGGTCGATTGCAACTCGACCGGCTCGGCATGCCGCCGATCACGCTGAACCAACTCGACACGCTCGTTCACCAGCCCCACGGCATCGTGCTCGTGACCGGACCCACCGGTTCCGGCAAAACCACCACGCTCTACGCCGCGCTGTCGCGCTTGGATTCGGCGACGCTCAACATGATGACGGTGGAAGACCCGATCGAGTATGATCTCGACGGCGTCGGCCAAACCCAAGTCAACGCGCGCATCGAAATGACCTTCGCTCGCGCGTTGCGCGCAATCCTGCGGCAAGATCCGGACGTCATCATGATCGGTGAAATTCGCGATCTGGAAACCGCACAGATCGCGGTGCAAGCGAGTTTGACCGGTCACCTGGTGTTAGCGACGTTGCACACCAACGACGCCGCCAGCGCCGTCACGCGTTTGATCGATATGGGCATCGAGCCATTCTTGCTGGCCTCGACTTTACTCGGTGTACTGGCGCAACGCTTAGTGCGCCTCACCTGCAAAGAATGCCGCAAGTCCCACCCACCCGAGCAAGAAGTTCGCGAGGCGTTCAACGGCGGCCCGGTTCCCGAAATCATTTACACCGCCGTCGGCTGCGCCGCGTGCAACTGGACTGGCTACCTAGGCCGCAGCGGGATTTACGAACTCATCACCGTCGACGACGATATCCGCCAGATGATCCACGACGCGGCGGCAGAACAACACATCCGCGAACACGCCTCGCAACGCGGCATGACCAGCCTACGCCGCGACGGCATGCGCTGGGTGGCCGAAGGACTGACGAGTTTCGAAGAAATCGTAAGAGTTACTCGCGAAAGTTAGTAAGTTGAAGCAACACCACCAAGCACCCGTAGTTCACTCTTCACTCTTCACCCTTCACTCTTCACGCTCCTAAAATGGCCGGCTATCGCTATCAAGCTCTAGACCCATCGGGCCGCCTGCATAAAGGCGTGCTGGAGACCGACAGCCAGCGCCAGGTGCGGGCGATGTTGCGCGAGCAGGGTTTGACGGCGATCGAAGTGGAAGGGCTGACGCAGCAATCCGACCTGCCGGGAAGAGTAAGTTCGCGTAAGCCGTCCCGTCGCCGACTCTCGACGGCGCAACTTGCGCTCCTCACCCGGCAGTTCGCCACGTTGCTCGGCGCGAGTTTGACCGTCGAGCAAACCATGAACGCGTTGATCGAACAAGCGGACAATCAATTCATCCGCCAAGTGTTGGCCGGCATCCGCGGCGAAGTGTTAGCCGGGCAAACCTTGGCGCGGGCCTTGGCGCAGTTTCCGCGCGTGTTTCCTGAGTTGTATCGTACGTTGGTCGAAGCCGGTGAAAAATCCGGCCAACTGTCGCAAGTGATGTATCGCCTTGCCGATTACACCGAAGAGCGCCAATCGCTGCAACAGAAAACCACGCTCGCCTTTATTTACCCCGGTGTCGTCACCTTCGTTGCGATTTCCGTCGTCATCGGGCTATTGACTTACGTCGTGCCTAAAGTCGTGCAGGTTTACGAAAACTCGAAGCAAACCCTGCCGCTGTTGACACGCACCATGATCGCGCTGTCGGACTTTGTCGTGGCGACCGGCATCTATTGGCTTATCGCGCTGATCGCGGGTGGCTGGTTGTTCGCGCGGGCGCTGAAACAGCCGGCGATCCGCATGCGCTTCGATCGCTTCATGTTGCGATTGCCTGTCATCGGCCGTCTAGTGCGAGGCGTTAATACAGCTAGGCTCGGCTCGACCCTGGCGATACTCGTGTCGAGCCGAGTGCCCTTGCTCACCGCGTTGCAAGCGGGCGTAGGCGTGGTGAGCAATTTACCGATGAAACATGCGCTGATCGAAACGGAGAAATTGGTGAGAGAAGGCGGTAGTCTGTCGCGCTCGTTGGCAAGCACGAAAATGTACCCGCCGGTGATGGTGCATCTTATCGCCAGCGGCGAACAAAGCGGCAAACTCGATCAAATGCTCGAGCGTGTCGCGGTCAGTCAAGCCCAAGAAATCGAAAGCCGAGTGACGACCCTCACCAGCTTGCTCGAACCGGTGTTGATTTTGTTCATGGGCGTGGTAGTGTTGCTGATCGTCGTGGCAATCCTGTTACCGATATTCGAACTCAATACCCTAATCAAATAATGAATGTCGACTTGACCATGGCTGCGAGGCAATACTAGTGCGGCTGTCCGGCCATGCATCGCTGCGAAACAATATCCATGCGGTCCCTGGCATAGCCCCCTAACATCGTAAAGAAACCCATGAACTCACTTCGTCGCTCAATCGTTGTCGTATTGCTGCTGCTCCATGGAATCACCGGATGTGTCTGTGCCGAAACGAAAGCCGGTAGCGATGTCGCGCAAATCATCGTGAAATTCAAAGACGGGAACACCGAACCTGCTGCCGCCAGCCTGCTGAAAAGTTTAACGCAGACGACCAAGTTGAAAGTAAGGCATGTGCGTCCTATGTCCGGCGGCGCGCAGATCTATGTGTTATCCGGCGCCGCCGATGAAGCTTCGGTTGCCCAGGCGATTAAACAAATTTCGGCGCGGCCCGACGTCGAATACGCCGAGTTGGATCGCAAACTCAAACCTCAACAAGACAAACCCAATGGGAATCAATAGTAAAACTACCCTTGCAATCACGGCGGCTGCGCTCGTTGCGCTTGCGCCGATAACCAGCCCCGCTCAGTCCGAAATCTATCGCCCGCCGCATTGGATGCAAAGCGCTAACGAAGTTCGCGCGGCGCAAGTTACCGATCGCGTGATCGTTAAGTTCAAAAGCGAAGCGACGAACGCGCTACCGAGCGGCGCGGTACGCGCCAAGGCGCTCACCGCATCGGCCGGCAAAGCGCTGCGACATGTGCGTACGATGGGTGATCGGGTGGAAGTAATGGGACTTGCGGCCGCTGTCTCTAACGCGGAAGCACGCAGTATCGCCGCGCAAATCGCAGCCGACCCGACCGTCGAGTACGCCGAGCCGGATTACAAGATGTTCCCCGCCTTGTCGCCCAGCGATCCTGGATTCAGTCCGGGCATTCCGTTCCAAGGCGGTGTCTTAGTCAATCAATGGTATCTAACCGATCCCACCGGCGGCATCAACGCGCCGGCGGCGTGGGATCTGACCCAAGGTTCGAGCACCACCACTATCGCGGTAATCGATACCGGCATACTCGAGCATAGCGATCTCGCGGGTCGATTGCTGCCCGGCTACGACTTCATCGGCGCGGATGCAGATGGCTCATTTGACACCGCAAACGATGGCGACGGCCGCGATAGCGATACACGCGATCCCGGCAACTGGATCACGGCAGCGGAATCGGGGCGGGGTAATTTTTCCGGTTGTCCCAACGCCGTTGCCAGCGACTGGCATGGAACCCATGTCACCGGCATCATTGCCGCAAACGCGAATAACGACGATGTTGCCGGCATTAATTGGTTCGCTAAAATCCTTCCCGTTCGAGCGTTAGGAAAATGCGGCGGCTACGCTTCGGACATCATCGATGGCATGCGCTGGGCAGCGGGCATAGCCGTCAATGGCGCCCCGCCTAACAACAATCCTGCAAAGATCATCAACTTAAGTCTCGGTATTCCAGCGGACGCGACGCCTCCCTCGTGCACCCAATCGCTTCAGGACGCGATCAGCGACGTCGTTGCGCGCGGTGCAACCGTCATCGTCGCCGCCGGTAACGACCGGGAAGACAGCATCAATGCGTTGCCGGCAAACTGTGCCGGCGTGATCAGTGTCGGCGCCTCGCTGAAGAACGGGCAATTCGCGTCCGACTACAGCAACTTCGGGCCGCTGGTCACGGTGTCCGCCCCAGGTGGCGTGATCACCGATTCGGCCAGCGACGTCGGCCAAAACGGCATGCTCTCGCTCAACGATCGCGGCACAACGACGCCGTTAAACGACAACTCGATGGCGGTACTATTCGGCACCAGCTTCTCGACGGCGGTCGCCAGCGGCGTTGCCTCTTTACTGCTCGACATCAATCGGAACCTTACCCCATCGCAAATCAAAGCGATCTTGCAGAGCACGTCGCGGCGGCCGTCCACTCCGACCGACAAGGGATTGGATTGTCTGTTGGACAGCGCCCGCCCGTGCTACCAATATGTCGTCGATGCCGCCGCCGCAGTTAACGAAGCGACATTCCCCATACTCTCTATCCTAGACGGCAGTCGCAACGATGTGAGCCTGCTCGATTTCGGCCGCCTCAGCGCCGGCGGAACATCGGCGCCGAAAACGCTGATCGTGAGAAATCCCGCGGGAACGGCGATCCGGATTTTCGGCATTCTCATCGCCGGAAAAGATCAAAACGATTTTAACGCCGACACCACGTGTTTCAGCACCAGCGCGGCGGGCCGTTATCCGTTCGATCTCGGCGCGGGCCAAGAATGCTCCATCGATGTGACCTTCACATCGCAAGGAAACAACGTTCGCAGCGCCGATGTGGTAATCGCGAGCGATGTCGACATACCCATCGCGCTCACCGGTTCCGGACCGGTGACGGGTGGTGACGGAAACGGCGGTGGCAGTGGTGGTGGCGGCTGCGTGCTAGGCGAGCATCAGTCCTTCGATCCAACGCTGTTGTTTCTGTTGATCGTGAGCGTAGCCTACGTAACCCGGCGCCGCATGGCGCCGCGTTGAATAGTGCGGGCCGTCCTTCGAGATCTGGCTCTCGACCGCTGTCCGCCGTTCTTACGCGATTGGCAATTTATCGCGGCGCTCGTTGCCGGTATTGGTTTCTGGTTGGTGCTTGCCACTACGACTGCCGGGGTTGGCAACCAGCCGTGGAAACTCAGCGTCGTATTGTCGCTATGTCTACTTCAACCGTTGATCGAAGAATTGATTTTTCGCGGCGCCTTGCAAGGAGAACTGCTACGACGAAGTTGGGCTAGGAAGCGTTGGTCAGGCGTCAGCGCTGCGAACGGGATCACTTCCGTCGTATTCACTGCCTTGCACTTTGTTTCTCATCCACCGCTTTGGGCCGTTAGCGTATTGATTCCCTCGCTGCTATTCGGCCATTTTCGCGAGCGGCACGACAGCTTGTATCCGCCGCTCTGCCTTCACATCTACTACAATACGGGATATTTTTTAATCACAGGGTTCCCTACATGAATAAAATAACATCAACCCGCGGCTTTACGCTGATCGAAGTGATGGTCGTGCTCGTTATCCTGGGTATCCTCGCCACGCTGGTGGTGCCGCGCATTATGAGCCGGCCGGATGAGGCGCGCATCATCGCCGCAAAGCAAGACATTAATTCCATCGGCCAGGCGCTGAAGTTATATCGGCTGGATAATCACGCCTACCCCACCACCGATCAAGGGCTGCAGGCGCTGGTGACTAAACCTACCGCACCGCCCGCGCCGCCCAATTGGAAAACCGGCGGCTATCTCGATCGCTTGCCGAAAGATCCGTGGGGCAACGAATATAAATATCTCAGCCCCGGCGTGAAAAACACCAACGATGTCGATATCTTCAGCCTGGGCGCCGACGGTTTGGCCGGCGGCGAAGGCAACGATGCCGATGTCGGTTCGTGGAGCAATTGATTTCTTAGCCATGGAACGTTGGCAACGGGGCTTTACGCTGATCGAGATCATGGTGGTGATGGTGATCGTCGGCATCACCCTCGCCGTGGTCAGTGTAAATTTCAACCAGGACGACAGTAAAGTGTTGGGGGAAGAAGCGAACCGTCTAGCGGCGTTGCTGGAACACGCGCAGAGCCAGGCGATGATCACCGGCAAGCCGGTGGCGTGGTCGGCGCAAACCGGCAGTTATCAGTTTTGGCAACGGGGCAAAGAGGGCAAATGGGATGAGCCCAGCAGCGACGATATCCTGCGTGAACGTACGTTTCCCGTCGACATCGAATGGGGTGAAATAAAAGTCGCGGGCAATCCCATCAAGCTCGACGAGCGGCTGGTGTTTCTCGCCGGAGGATTGAACCCGCCGTTTGAAATGAAGATCAAATATCGCGATCGCCAACTCAGTATCCACGGCTCAGCGACCGGGCGAGTCACCGTCGACGATAAAGCATGATGGACCGCCGCGCTGGTTTTACTCTGATCGAGATCCTGATTGCGCTGGCGATTCTCGCCATCGCTTTGGCCGCGGCCGGGCGCGCGACGGGCAGCGCCACCGACGGCGCCCGCGTTCTTGAAACAGCGCATGTTCGGCGAATGGGTGGCGCAGAATCGGCTTAACGAAGAAGTCATCAAACGATCGTTCCCGTCCGCCGGCGTGCAAACGGGTGAGGCAAATCAAGCGGGCCAAACCTTCACCTGGACGCAGACCACCAGCCAAACGGAGAACCCCAAGTTCCGAAAAGTCGAAATCAAAGTCTCGGCCAAGGGCGACGAAGCCTATGTCGTCGCCAGCCTGATCGGTTATCTCACGGACCCGCAACCGTGAGAAAGGAATTTCCGATTAAGTCCATCGCGGCCCGCGGCTTTACCTTGATCGAAGTGTTAATCGCGTTGACCATTTTCGCCGTGATGTCGGCGTTGGCGTATCGCGGCCTCACGTCCATCCTCGATGCACGGGATCGAGTGGCGCAAGAAAACCGCAAATGGCGCGAGGTTGCTGTTTTCTTTGC
This sequence comes from uncultured Pseudomonadota bacterium, assembly GCA_963714525.1. GTDB lineage: Bacteria > Pseudomonadota > Gammaproteobacteria > Burkholderiales > JALYOK01 > JALYOK01. The sequence continues at coordinate 128,753 of CAVQPB010000005.1, read as the reverse complement.
CCGGCTGGAAGCGGATTTGGTCAATGCCGTCGACCGCGACATACGCAATAGCAATAACCTCACGGAAGCGGCATTCATCGGGAATACGACGTTTGCCAAGGAGAGTGAAGGCCAACTCATGTTCACCCGCATGGGCCTGCCCGGCGCCAGCGGAACCCTGGCCGCGCCGCAACGCTTGGGCTATCGATTGAAACAAGGCACGGTCGAGGAACTGGTTTGGCCGGTGTTGGATCAGGGCCAGCGCACCGTTCCCACTGTCCAGCCGCTGCTCGGGAACGTTAGCACGTTGCAACTGCGCTATCTCGACAACACCAATCAGTGGCGCGATGCTTGGCCGGGTCTTAGCACCGGCACCACGACGGTAACGCCGCTGCCCAAGGCCGTCGAAGTCGCGCTTACTCTGGAGAGCGGCGAAACCATTACTCGCTTGCTGTTATTGCTGTCATGACACTGCGGCAAACAATCGCAGCGCGGCGTGGCAATCATCATGGCGATGTTAATCGTGGCGCTTGCGACCAGCGTTGCCGCCTACGCCGCATGGCAACAGAATATGTGGATACGCCAAAGCGAGAACCTCGATAACCAAGCGCAAGCGCTGGCCGTGAGCCGCGCCGCGCTTTATTTTGGTCGCTTAGTGTTAGTGGAAGATCTGAAAAATAGCGAAACCGCAACCCACGATCACCTGCAAGAAAACTGGGCGAAGTACGCGTTGGTCACGCCGGTAGAAGGCGGTAGTGTCAGTGGAGGAATCGCCGATCAGCAGGGGTTATTCAATGTTAACAATCTCGCCGCCACTGATCCTCTGCAACAAAGTTTTCAAATGAAATGGTTCACCGAGTTACTGACGGCATTGGACCTGCCGACCAGCCTTGCGGATGCGTTAAGGGACTACGTCGATCTAGACGACCAGGGCCCGATGGAAGACCTGACCTACCTCGGTAAACCCGAGCCCTACCGGACCGCCAACCAACCGATGCAAAGTCTGGACGAGCTCAACCGCATTCAGGGTTTCGATGAGGATGTGATCAAAAAACTAAAACCGTTTATCACTGCGATACGGGTTGTAACGCCCCCCGCGCAAGGTACATCCACGCCGACCATACCGATTACGCTATTGAACGTGAATACGGCGCCCAAAGAAGTGCTGGATGCGGTATTTGGCGCTCAGTCCGGGCAGCAAATACTGACGCTGCGGAATAAGACACCTTTCAAGGAATTTGCCGATTTCGAAAGCCAGACCAGCGCTTTCCTCCCGCCAGTCGATCCCAACGATCCCACCATCCATCCATGGAGTGCGACCAATATCGATGTAAAAAGCAACTACTTCCTAGTCGCCGCCGTGAGTGAATTCGGCTCTACCCGAACGGGCCTGGTCGCGCTGATCCGGCGCATCGACGCTTCAAACTGGCCCATCATCGTGTGGCAGAAACAAACTTTGGACTGATGACCATATTACAAATCTATTTGCCGGAAGCAGGCTTCGCCGTCGACAACGACGTGGCGCTGAAATACGCACTGCGCGCCAACACCGGCGAGTTGCAGCGTAGCGGCATAGCGGCGCCGGCGGAATTGCCGCGTGCCGATCAAATCGAAATCATCGTGCCGGCGAGCCTGGTGTTGTTCACCGAAGTCAAACTACCGCCGGTACGCGGGCAAAAGCTGCGGCAACTATTGCCATTTGCCGTGGAGGAAAAAATCCTCTCCGATCCCGACCAAGTGCAAGTGGCAACGGGACTGCGCGACACGGACGGCTTTACCCGCGTCGCCATCGTCGATCGCGCCTGGCTCGACGGCGTTTGCGATCGGCTGCGACTGTTGGGCTTTCGCCCCGAACGCGGTTATGCGGAAACCTGTTTACCGGAACTCGAGCCACAAGCTTGGACGTTGATCTGGGACGGCCACGAGGGTTATGTTCGCACAGCGCAAGGCGCCGGCCTGGCGCTGGACGGCATGGGCGACGATGGCGCGCCCTTCGCCCTGCGCCGTGCCGTGCAAGAGGCGCGCGACAAACAACGCCTGCCGGAAAAAATCATCCTGCGCGCCACCGATGGAGCGGCGCGCGTCCCGGATCTCGCCCTGTGGACCACGCAGCTCGGCGTGTCCGTGGTGCCCGGCCAGGACTGGGAATGGGCGCCGCGCTTCCTCAATACATCCAATGCAATTAATTTGCTGCAGGGCGACTATTCACCGTCCTCCAGCCTGCGGGAACTCGTGCCGCAATTACGGCCGATATTGCTATTAACCGGATTAATCATCTGCGCCCAGGTGTTGGCGACCGGCGCCGATTGGTGGCGCCTGAGCCGCGAGAAAAAAGCACTGTCGACGGACATGGATAAGACATTTCGCGCCGCTTTTCCGGACGCAAAAGTCGTGGTCGATGCGCCGCTGCAAATGCAACGTAACCTAGCCGAACTGCGCCGCGCCAGCGGCCAGCAACAAGCGACGGATTTCCTGCCGCTGCTGCACAAATCCCTGGCCCTCATCAACAACGCCAAGCGGGTCGAAGCCCTAAGTTACGATCAGGGAACGCTTAAGCTCGACGTGTTGCTCGGCGACGGCAGCGCCGTCGAGCAATTGCGCAACGAACTGGTGAAGACCGTACCGGGGGCCAGCGTCGAGGCCAGCACACAAAAAGAAGACGGCGTCAGCGTGCGCTTGGCGCTGTCGGAGAATCCATAATGAAACAGGCTTGGCAAACCTTTTGGCTGGCGCGAAATGCTCGAGAGCGGGCGATCTTAACTGTCGGCGGTGTGTTCGTGTTGTTGGCCTTGCTGTATGGTCTGGCGTGGCTGCCGATCAGCGAAGGACGCAAAAAACTAGTGGCTAATTTGCCGCAGTTGCGCGCCGACGCGGCCCAGATGCGCGCCAACCTGCAGGAGATAACCGGCCTGCAAGCCAATACTGGTGCGGCTTCTGGCGATGCCCGTCAAGCTATCGAAAGCGCGCTGCAGGCGGCCGGGATGCGCGATAAAGTCAGCGCCATCGATAGGGTCGACTCGCAACGGGTACGCCTGACATTAAACGGCGTCGCTTTCGACGGCTTACTCGGATTACTGGAAAACGTGCAAAGCCAGCAGCGGCTACGGGTCGAAACCCTGCAAATACAAGCGGCGGAATCGGGACGAGTCAAGGGCAGTGTCACCTTAGTCGGGCCGGGAGCAGCGCCGTGAGGCTCGCCATGCCCGCTGTGCGTTTTCCGTCGTTTCGCTATTTCTTCGGCGCGATCGGGCTCTATCTATTGTTTCTTATCGTCACGGCGCCCGCTTGGCTGGTGGTATGGGCGCTGCCGAAATTCGCGCCGTTCCCGATCGTTATTCAAGACAGCCGCGGCAGCCTGTGGCGCGGCGAATTCAGCGGAGTCAACGCGACCTTGCCGGCGACGGGGCAAAGCCTGCAATTCGATCGCATCCAATGGCGCTTACAGCCGTGGCGGCTGCTGCGCACGGAGCTCGCCGCGGCGTTAGAATTTAACGGCCCGCAGTTACAGGGTAAGGCAGTCGTGGGAAAAAGCGTATTCGGCGGCGTGAAACTCCACGACGTAACGGTTTCCGCGCCCGCTGGCCTGTTGCTCATGGCCATGCCGGCGCTTGAAATCTGGAAACCGAGCGGCACGCTGGATGTGTCTACACCGGAATTTACCTACGCCGGTCCAGCGAGCTACGGCAAGGCCAATGTAGTCTGGAAGCAAGCCGCATTGGCCTTGAGTCCGGTGAAACCTTTGGGCGAATATACCCTCGCGATCGACGCAAAAGATGGCGGCTTGAACTACCAACTCGCCACCGTTTCCGGCGCGCTGCAATTGGAAGGAAAAGGCCGCTGGGCGGCGAACAGCGCACCGACCTTTCTCGGCTCCGCCCGCGCCCAGCCCAATTACGCCGCCCAGCTTGCCGATTTGCTGCGCTTGCTCGGCACCCCCGACAGCAGCGGCGCGGTGCCGCTGCGCTATCAGCCTCCCGGCGGTGCACAATAAATGCGCATTAAAAATAAGCGTAGCTGGCGTGATGAGTTTAACGTTTTGTCCACGTATACTTGAAATGTTTTATCATGATAGTTATTCAGATAATTGCGCATCAACACGCTTGACGGTCAACCATGACGACACTGGAACTTAAGCTTATGCTGCCAGAGCGCCTGGCGCGGGATGCACAGGCGGCCGGGTTGCTCACTCCAGCGGCGGTGCAAGAGTTATTACGTGAAGAATTGAAGCGCCGCGCCGCGGCGCGACTGCAAGAGTCGTTGCGCAAGATCGACAACACTAATGCTTCGCCGGTGACCGAGCAAGATCTTCAAGCAGAAATCGATGCCGTCCGTCTAGAACGCCGCAGTCGTAGGTAATGCGGCTGGTATTCGATACCAATGTCGCCGTCTCGGCATTGTTATGGCGCGGCCCGCCGCGGCAACTACTCGATCGAATCATAGATGGATCAACGATCGAAATATACGCAAGCTCCCTTTTGCTAAGCGAGTTATCGGATGTCTTGCGTCGACCAAAATTTGCGCAACGCATCAGTGCCGCCGACCTCACCGCTGAAGCGCTTCTTGCCGATTACGCTGACCTGATTTCAATTGTTGTGGCCACGCCGCTTAGCCAACCGATTAGCCGCGATCCAGACGATGATGTAGTGCTGGCTTGCGCTATCGCGGCGGGCGCGGATGTGATTGTAAGCGGCGATCAGGATTTGCTAGTACTCAACGAGTTCCAAGGCATTCCGATCCTAACCGCGACTCAGATGTTAGCGCGAATCGAACCGTAACACGGTCTCGGTCATGCGTGCCGTGATCTCAATGACCTTGCCACGAGACGCTTGGATCGTGCCGCTCAGGGCAGGTATTGGCACGAAGCAAGTGGGACGGGGATCGTGGGAGTAGCGCTCTGCTCGTACTGAGCCCTATGTCCGCGTGCGCGTCGCGCACACCCTACGCTTGCTTCTATGCAAGACCTGCCCCCATCGTTCTGATCCCATCGTTAATCGTTTCAACGGCGGAAGGCGTGTTACTTTTCCGCCCTATCGGCTTCGCCACCACGCGTCGCTTTGAAGCTCAATGGGTAATTTATCGTCTTCTTCAAGACCTAGACGGTCGAGTTCGTCAAAGCGCCGCTGTGGCTGCTGCCGACGATTAATCGAGTAGGGGACGGAGTTACCCCCGTCGCCCTCTCACACCACCGTACATGCGGTTCCGCATACGGCGGTTCATTAAACATGCTGGAAGCGTCGCTGAGTATCCAGCAACGAAACCAACCCCAGTGCATCAAAGAGGCGTTTCGGATAGGCCGCGTTCATGTGGCTCGCACCGGCGTTCCACCAGGGGCCTCGTCCATTACTGGCCGATGCCCATGCTCGCGTTCCGTCCAACCCTTGCGCTTGCAATCGCTGGTTACGGGTGGCCGGTCGCTTCCATTGCCGCCACAGCAAGCAGCGCAGTTTGCGCCGAATCCAGCCGTCCAGGTCCCGCAACACACCTTTTACCTCTGTCAGTCGAAAGTAGGCTGTCCAGCCACGCAGCACGGGGTTGAGTGCAGCGATCGTTTGGTCGAGGTTGCGCGAGGCATTCCCGCCGACGATTTCACGCACTTTGTCCGTCAGTCGCTTCAAACTGCTGTCGGCGATCTTCAGACGTGCCTGCTTGTGCCACGTCACGCTGTAGCCCAAAAACTTCCGATGCCAAGGCCGCGCGACGGCGCTCTTGTCTCGATTCACCCGAAGCTTCAATTTCTTCTCCAGATAGTCGATCATCGCTGCCATCGCGTGCTGTCCTGCCCTTTCGCTTTTGACGTAGATGTTGCAGTCATCGGCGTAACGGCAAAACCGGTGCCCCCGGCGTTCCAGTTCGCGGTCCAGGTCCGTCAGCAGTATGTTCGACAGCAACGGCGACAGCGGTCCGCCTTGCGGCGTGCCTTGCGTCCTCGCGCTGACGACCCCTTCTGACATCATGCCCGCTTCCAGATAACGCCGGATCAGTTTCAGTACCCGGTCATCTTTGACCCGGCGCGCCACTCTGGACATCAGAATGTCGTGATTGACCCGGTCAAAGAATTTCTCCACATCAAGGTCGACCACCCAACGGCGGTCTTCCCTGATGTAGCCTTGGGCTCGTTGCACCGCTTGCCAGGCATTGCGGCCCGGCCGGAACCCGTAGCTATGTTCGGAGAATTCAGGCTCGAATTCCGGTTGTAGGACTTGCAGCAACGCTTGCTGGATCAGTCGGTCCAGCACCGTCGGGATGCCTAATATCCGCACCCCGCCGTTGGGCTTGGGCAGCGCCACTTTGCGAATCGCCGCTGGCAGATAATCGCCTGCCAGCAGTGCTGCCTTGACACTTGGCCAGTGCTGTTGCAGCCATGCCTTGAATTCAAACACGGTGAGTCCGTCGACTCCTGCCGCGCCCTTGTTCCGCAAGACCCGCTCATACGCTTGCCAGAGGTTGCTTCGTTCGACCACGGCCTCCATCCCCTGCCGCAGCCCTCCCGCTTTCGTTTGCCCATCCGCCGCCGTGCCAACCTCAGCGCCCAGATCGGTCCTTGGCGAAATCCGTCCGCCTCCCTCCGTGTTGGGTGCAGTTGCCTGCCTTGGTGCGTCATCGATTTGCATCGAGGTCGAATGTCCTAATCGCGTTGTTCAATGTTCAGGCCTTCGGCCAGGGCTCTTCTCGGGCTCTCCGCTTCGTCCCCAACCTACTATGCCTTCTGCTGACTTCTGCATGCGCATCCCGACGCCTCTCGATGTCGGTAGCACAAAGCACGCATGCAGATCTCCCCGGGTATGGCACACTTACCTTCACGCTTATACCTGTCGGATATACGTCGCCGCGTTCCGTGCAAGTTTCGGGCTTTGGCGATAATGGCCGCCTCACCCCGCTGCAACGCCTCGTATCCGCTTCCTGTTCGTCAGGCCAGCGCTTTGCCTTCGGCTTCCTCCAGATTCGCAGTCGCCCGCGACACCCTTGCCGTTCAGCTAACTCTTCCCCTTGCCGGGTGAGTAGAGGACTTTCACCTCCAAGTAAGTGCGCCCTGCCGGGCGCACCATAAAAAAGGGCCGATGCCCGAAAGCAATCGGCCCAATAGTCCTAGAGACGGTCTACGGAATCTCTAGGCTAGTGAAGCTCTTAGCGTTATTGATTGACGATATCGCCCTTCATCGAACCCAAGGCGCCGAGCAGTTCGTTTTGTTCTTGTTTGCCGACCTTGAATTTATTCAGGGATTTGATCAGATCTTCGACCAAGGCATTGAACTCGGCCTCTTGAATGCGCATGCCGGTGTGGGCGGTTTTCATGTCTTTGCCGGTATAGGTGCAGGGTCCGCCGGTGGCGTTGCATACCTGGTCTACCAGCCTGGATTTGAGCTTGGGTATATCGGTCGCGCCGAAGCGGCCGTTGATGCGGTTATCGCCGGCGACGTTGGCGATAAAATCATCCACCACAGCAGTGATGGCGGGCTTGCCGCCGAGGCGGTCATAAAGACTGGCTTGCTTGGCGGCCATGGGCGCTTCTTTATGGGACATGCTGGAACAGGCGCCGAGACCCAGGGTCAGGATCGCCGCAAAAATGGTGATACCGTAAGACTTTTTCATGCTTGACTCCTCTAAGGTTGGAAAAGGTGCTACACCCGCATATACGGCTGACGTTGAAAATTGGATGTTGCCGCATCCAACTTTTCGTTTCTTGCGTATAGGGAGGATGAGTCTCGATGTCGCCCTCAACTGTTCGGCATTCGATATAATGCCGCCCATGAAACCTGTCGACGCGCTGCCGGCGCCCAGTCCCGATCCCGTCCAAGAACGGCAGCATCGCCTGGCCGGGTTAATCGTGGCCATCGCCAAGGGCGACCAGCAGGCGCTGGGGTCGTTCTACGATGCGACGGTGAGCCGGGTTTTCGGCCTGGCTCTGCGCATCCTGCGCCAGCAGGAGGCCGCCGAAGAAGTGGTGGAAGACGTGTTCATGCAGGTTTGGCAACAAGCGGGCCGCTTCGACAGCGGCCGCGGTAAACCGCTCACTTGGGTGTTGACCATTTGCCGCAGCCGCGCGCTTGATTACCTGCGCCGCCAAGACGAAGCGATTCCCCACCCGGAACCGGAAACCCTTACAGTCGAGCCCTATGACGAACGCGCCGATCCGCAGGATATACTGCTGGCGATGGAACGAAATTCGCGGCTCTATGCCATACTGGAACAACTTTTACCGATCCAGAGGCAGTTGCTGGCGTTGGCTTTTTTTCGCGGTTTGACCCATCAGGAAATTGCCGATCACACCCAATTACCGCTAGGTACGGTGAAATCCCATGTACGCAAAGCGCTAGATAGAATGCGCGAACAATTGGTCGAAATAAACTAGGATCTCAGAATGAAAACGACTGCCGAACAGGTACTAGACAGCACTACCCTCGAGACACTGGCGCTCGGCGTAACGCCGATCGAACCCCCGCTGGCCGCTAAAGCGGCGCTGCGTGAGCGCATCCTGAAGCGCGCCGCGAGCCACGCCTCGCCAGCTCCGCAGACCCATCTCACCGTGCCATTAAGCGATGAAGATTGGCTCGACGTCATGCCGTTGATCAAAATGAAGACGCTATTCGAATCGGCAGATGGCAAAGGCGTGCTGTTCCGCTTCCAGCCCGGCGCCCGCTTGCCCGCCCACGAGCACGATACCGACGAAGAATGCGTCGTCCTCGAAGGCGAACTCAGAATCGGCGCCGCGACCGTTCGCGCCGGCGATTTCCATCTGGCGCGCAAAGGCATTCCCCACGGGCCATTGACCTCGCCGACGGGGGCGTTGTTCTACATTCGTACGGGCGCTGGCTTTAAATTCCGCTCTATTCACGCGTAGCACCGTTTCCGCCGCGTTGCGGTAGCGTGAATAACGCATCGCCGCGTTACGCCTGACTATCGCCCTCCTTGGTGGCTGCCCGGCGGCCACTCGCAAACGCTCTACGCCGCGCTGTTGGCGCCGGCGCCAAAAATCGATTACACGCGTTCCGTATGGGACACGCCCGACGGCGATATCATCGCCGCCGACAGCGTCTCCGGTGCGGCGAACGCGCCGCTGCTGGTGCTGTTTCATGGCCTGGAGGGCAGCTCCCAAAGCCACTATGCCCGTAGTTTGATGGCGCAGGTTCAGCGCTTGGGCTGGCGCGGGCTGTTCCCCATTTTCGTGGTTGCGGCGGCCTAACGAACCGCTTGCCTCGCGCCTACCACTCCGGCGACAGCGTCGAAATTGACTGGATGCTGCAACGCGCTCGAATGCTGGCAGGCGCCGCGCCTCTGTTTGCGGTAGGCGTATCGATGGGCGGCAATGCGTTATTGAAATGGGCCGGCGAGCGCGGGACAAGCGCAGGCAAAATCGTCACGGCCATGGTCGCGGTGTCGGTGCCCTACGAACTCGCGGCCACCGGAGATCATTTGGCCCTTGGCCTCAATCGCATCTACACCTGGAATTTTCTGAGTACGCTTAAGGCCGGTTCAAGGCGCCGGCTGAAACAATTTCCCGAGCTTTTCGATGCAGCGGCGATGGAACGCGCGCGCAACATGCGCGAGTTCGACGATGCGGTCACCGCGCCGTTGCACGGTTTCAAAAATGTCGACGACTACTGGACCCGCGCCAGTTGCAAGCCGCTGCTAACGGGCATAAGAGTGCCGACCCGACTGATCCACGCGCGCAACGATCCTTTCACGCCGGTCGAGATTTTGCCCACTCGAAACGAAATATCGGCTCAGGTCAGTTTGGATTTTTGCGCTGCCGGCGGCCATGTAGGTTATGTTGGCGCGCCTTTGCCGGGAAGATTGGATTGGTTGCCGCAGCGCGTTTGCGGTTTCTTAGCGCAATAAGATCGGCCTGGGAGCCAATACCAGCGCGGCTTCCAGGGCATGCCTTGCCAGGAGCCGCACCGATGCTAGTGTTCCAGCAAGCCGTTTCGCATGGCGATGAGCGTAATCTCCGCTGAATTTCCCGCATTGAGTTTTTGTTTGATGTTGTAAAGATGAGTGCCAACCGTGCGCGGGCTCAGGAATAATTTCTCCGCGATATGGGCGACCGATTGGCCTTTGGCCAGCAACATGAATACTTCGAATTCGCGGTCCGACAAGACTTCAACGGGGTTCTGTTCGCCGGTCAACTGCTGCACCGCCATGGCCTGAGCCAACTTGGAATCTAGGAAGGTCTTGCCCGTGGCGACTTGATGGATGGCTTGGATCAGTTCTTCTGCCGCACTGCGTTTGGAAAGATAACCCACGGCGCCGGCCTTCAACAAGCGCTTTGGGTGGCTGCTGTCCTCGTGGGCGGAGAGGATCAATATTTTTGCCGCCGGATCCTTGGCCAGCAGCCGCGTGACGGCTTCCAGTCCACCGATGCCGGGCATGGATATGTCCATCACCACCACGTCGGGTTTGATTTCGACATAGCGCTTGATGGCGTCTTCGCCGGATTCCGCTTCGGCCACGACCTCGATATCGTCGGCGCCCTCAAGCAGTAACTTGAAACCCATGCGCACCACCGCGTGGTCGTCCACCAGCATGACGCGTATGTTGGACATCAAGTCACCTCCGCCGCGCGCAGCGGCAGCTTAACGCTCACCCGAACACCCTGTTCGCTTTCCAATTCGAATGTTCCCCCTAGTCCTTCGGTACGCTCGCGCATGCCCATTAGCCCGAAGCGTTCTTCGCGGCCGCTCTGATCGGGCGGCAAACCTTTACCGTTGTCTTGCACCGTTATGTTTAGCCCCTCGCCCGATTCTACTTTTACGTCGGCCTGCGTGGCGCCGGCGTGGCGCACGATGTTGGTCAGGCATTCTTGCACCATGCGATAGGCGGCGATGCTGACATCGGGATCGATGTGGGTAAAGTCCCCCTGCATGGCGAGATTGAATTGGATGTTGGGATTGCGCGATTTCTGCGAATCCACCAATTCTTGCAACGCGTCATGCAGACCGAGCTTATCCAGCGCCAGCGGGCGCAACTGCCGCACCATGCCGTGCATGGAATCGTACATTTGGCCCGACACATCGACGATCATCTGCGCGGCGGATTGCAGCTCGGGTTGCTTATCGCGGGTACGGTTCACTAACGACGTGGCGATGGTTTTGACCGCGGTGACCGATTGGCCTAATTCGTCGTGTAATTCCAGGGCGAGATTGCGCCGCTCTTCTTCGATGTGGCGCTGAATGAGTTGCGTCAACTCGCGATTTTCCTTGAGCTCGTGGGCAGTTTTTTGCGCTTCGCGCTTGAGCGTGAAACTCTCCTCCACCGCTTGAGCCATACGATTGAAGGTATCGGAAATTACCGCCATCTCGCGCAGCTTAAAGCGCGGCAGGCGCGCATGGAATTGCCCCAGCTCCAACTTTCGCAGCCCGTCTACGATGTCTTTCACCGGATGCAGTGCACGGCCCGCGAACCAGAATACGATGAGGTTTACCAGCGTAAATAGCGCCAAAGACAGCCAGAATAGTTTGAGCAACTCGTCCCACGCATCTAATACCGAGCGGGATGGCTCCGGCAAAATCCGCAGCTTCCCGGCACCCACGTTGAGTGTGATCGGTTTCACCGGCGGCGACACCAGTTTGGTAAACCAAGCGGGCGCCGTCTGCCCCATTTTGTAGGGCGACGGCGGCGACTCATAAATAGGGATGCCGACTGCATTGTCGATGCGAATGTCGTGAGCACGGATGCGGCCCATTTGCTCTAAGAACCCGACCAGTGCGCGTGGAGACGGTTGAACGCCTTGGGCTACTTCGTTTTGGATAAGGTTAGTCAACAACTGCACGGTGACCCGAGTCGTGGCCTCCATTTCCTCCCGTATCGCGCGACGCGATGCATCGATTTCCAGCGTGGCGAGAGCGATGACGAAAACTACCATCACCAACGTAATCAGCAAGTTGATATTGGAACGCAGACTCATATTCGTATAGTACTAAGGATAGGGGGCGTTTAGTAGCCGTTGACACCGGCCTTATGACCATCCTGGTACGGAGGTAAAAAATAAATTTTATTTATCATGGGTTTATGAAATTTTTGATTGTCACGGGTTATCTGTCGTACCGTATCTCATGAAAATCACTAGCCAAAATTACGGAATATTGCGTTGCCCCTGCCCCTACCCGCGCGCACAATCCATTTTGTAGAAATTGATCAACTATCAACGTGTCAGGAGATTTAATTATGTGGACCAAACCCGAATTTGCCGACCTGCGTTTTGGCTTTGAAGTAACGATGTATGTTGCCAATCGCTAAATTTATCTAATGATTTTCATTAGACAAATTTACTGATTTTTGCATTGAATTAAAACGAGTCCAAACCCAAAATTGAGTCTGAGTCGTCCAATCAGGGAAGATTCGAAAAAGTAACTTAACTCAAACATTCACTAGGAGACATTAACATGTGGACCAAACCTGAATTTGCTGACCTGCGTTTCGGCTTCGAAGTAACGATGTACGTTGCTAATCGCTAAGTACTAAGCCTTAAGAAAAGGGGGCCCTTAAAAGCCCCCTTTTTGTTTGCCCGCAGTTATGATGTAAGCCAAAAAATATTATGAAAATCAAGGTATTAGGATCCGCCGCCGGAGGAGGATTTCCGCAGTGGAATTGCAATTGCCCGATGTGCGATGGTTCGCGCAAGGGTAAAATCCGTGCGCAGCCGCGCACGCAATCGTCGATTGCCGTCAGCACCGATAACGTTAATTGGGTGCTGTTCAATGCCTCGCCGGATATTCTGAGCCAGATTCGCGCTTTTCCGGCGCTGCAGCCGGCCCGCGCCAAGCGCGACACGGGCATCGTCGGCATCGTTCTGATGGACGCGCAAATCGACCACACCACCGGCTTGCTCAGCTTGCGCGAGGGTAAACCGCTGGAAATTTACTGCACCGATATGGTCAAGGACGACATGACCACCGGCAATCCACTGTTTAATATTCTCGGTCACTATTGCACGGTGAATTGGCACCAAGTCGCAGCCGCGCGGCGATGGTTTTTCCGTTGCGGGCGCCGAGCATCTTATGTTCAAGCCGTTTCCGCTCAAAGAGCAAAGCCCCGCCCTACTCGCCCCATCGCAACGACCCACACGAGGGCGACAATTTGGGTATGCGCGTCACCGACACGCGAACCGGCAAGACGCTGTTTTATGCACCGGGCTTGGGCCAAATCGAGCCGCATCTAAAGCCGCTGATGGCGGATGCCGATTGCCTGTTGGTTGACGGCACCACCTGGACCGACGATGAAATGATCACCTTGGGCTTATCCGCCAAGCGCGCTCAGGACATGGGCCATCTGGCGCAAAGCGGACCGGGCGGCATGATCGAAGTGTTGCAACCCTTGACCAAGCCGCGCAAGATTTTGATCCACATCAACAACACCAATCCCATCCTCGATGAAGATTCCGCCGAGCGGGCGGAGCTCACTCGTCACGGTATTGAAGTGGCGTATGATGGATTGGAAATCGAGTTATAGGAAATCACATAATGGTGTGCGAATGAATTTATTGCCGTGGAGCAGAGAAGAATTTGAGGCCAAGCTGCGGGAAAAGGGCAAGGGCTATCATATCTATCATCCGTTCAATGTGCTGCTGAATTCCGGCAAGCTCACGCCGGATCAAGTACGCAAATGGGTGGCGAATCGGTTCTTCTATCAGATCAGCATTCCGATCAAAGACGCGGCGGTGATGAGCAATTGCCCCGACCAAGAAGTGCGGCGCGGCTGGATCCAGCGCATACTCGATCACGATGGTTTTGGTGAAGACGAAGGCGGCATCGAAACCTGGATCAGGCTCGGCGAAGCCGTGGGCCTCACGCGCGAAGAAATCACTTCGTTGAAACACGTGTTGCCCGGCGTGCGTTTTTCCGTCGAGGCGTACATCAATTTTGCCCGGCAACGGCCGTGGCAAGAATCGGTTTGTTCCTCGCTGACGGAACTGTTCGCACCGCATATTCATAAAGAGCGCATTAACACTTGGCCGGAGCACTATCCGTGGATCAAAGAGGAAGGCTTGTCCTACTTCAAGAAACGCATCGCCCAGGCGCGTCGTGATGTCGAGCAAGGGCTTGGCATCACGTTGGAACATTTCAACACGCGGCCTTTGCAAGAACGCGCGTTGGACATCCTGCAATTTAAGCTCGACGTGTTGTGGGCTATGCTCGATTCCATGGCCTTCAATTACCTCACGCCGGAACAAATCATGGAGGCCAAGCGTGAGCGAAAAGAAGCCGCTTGAGCTTAGCGATACGGTCGAGATTTCCAAGCACTTCCGCTTGCAATGGGAAGATGTGCCCAAAGCTTATGTGTTGCTCTACCCGGAAGGCCGGGTGCAGTTGAACGGCAGCGCCGGGGAAATTATCAAACGAGTCGATGGCAAGGCCACCATCGCCGCGATCGTGGAAGAATTACAGAAGACGTTTAACGAGCCGGACCTGCGCAAAGATGTGCTCACCGGCCTGGAGATAGCTTATGAACGCGGTTGGATCAGAGTTAAAACAAGTGCAGCGTAGCGGTATTCCCTACCCGCAGTGGCTCAACGTCGAGTTGACCTACAAGTGTCCGCTGCATTGCGTCTATTGCTACAACCCGATCGACTACGCCAAATACGATCAAGAGCTAACGACGGCCGAATGGGTACGCGTGCTCACCGAAGCACGCAAGATGGGCGTGGTGCAATTGGGTCTTTCCGGCGGCGAGCCGTTGCTGCGCGACGATCTCGAAGACATCGTCGCCGAGGCGCATAAGCTGGGTTTCTACACCAATCTGCTGACATCGGGCATCGGCATGAACGAGGCGCGCATCAAGCGCCTCAAGGACAACGGCCTCGATCATATCCAAGTCTCGTTCCAAGATTCCACCAAGGAGATGAACGATTTTCTCTCCAGCACCAAGACCTTCGATCTGAAGAAAAAGATCGCGCGCCTGGTCAAAGAATACGATTATCCGATGGTGTTGAATGTGGTGCTGCATCGCATGAATCTCGACCACATCGATAAGATTCTGGGCCTGGCGGAAGAGATGGACGCGGACTATGTCGAACTCGCCAACACGCAATACTACGGCTGGAGTTTCCTGAATCGCGAGCAACTGCTGCCGACCCATGAGCAGTTGAACAAAGCCGAAGCTTACGTCAACGAATTCCGCAAACGCGTCGGCGACAAGATGAAGATTTTCTTCGTCGTGCCCGACTATCACGCCACGCGGCCAAAAGCCTGCATGAACGGTTGGGGCAATATCTTCATCAACATCGCGCCGGACGGCATGGTGTTGCCCTGCCACGAAGCGCGCATGCTGCCCGGAATTAATTTCCCCAACGTGCGCGACATGGCGCTGGACGCGATTTGGTACGACTCGGACGCGTTCAATATCTATCGCGGCGACAGTTGGATGAAAGAGCCGTGCCGCTCCTGCCCGGACAAGACCAAAGATTTCGGCGGCTGTCGTTGTCAGGCTTACATGCTCACGCAAGATGCGACCAACACCGATCCGATTTGCGATCTGTCGCCGAATCACTATTTGGTGACCGACGTAGTAAAACGCGCCGAGCTTCCGAAACAGAACGTTGAGGTTAAGCCCTTGGTGTTCCGCCTAGATAAAAACTCCAAAGCGTTATCGGAGAATCGCGCACCGGAAACCGTATCCAGTTAGTTTTCAAAAATCGCTGGCTTGAAAGCCAATACCAGCGCGGCTCTCCGGGCATGATGCCAGGAGAGCAAGTATCCACGGGCATCCCGGCAAGGCATTACTTTAACTCCCAGCAGTTCGCTTGAGGCTGCGGCGGAACATAAAAGCGATCCATCCGCTACCGATCGCCACGATGGATAACAGCAAGATATTGCCGGGTTGTCCGGTCCAATAAATCAACAGGGCCGCAAGGCCCGTCACAAACGCCAGCAGGGCGAAGCCGATGACGATCGCCCAACGAACCAACCGCTCTCCCAGACTCAAAGATCTCCCTTTTCAGTTTAATTTGTTGCACTTACCCGCACAGCCGCGCGTGTAGTCCCAATGTCAATGCGGTTAGGCTTTAGGTTTACGGCCAGAAAATTCTACTTTATACTCAAATTGTTCCGTCTCGATGTCATTTAAGCAATTGAAAAATAATCTGTTTTTACGTCACGCAAAAAAACAATGCCAAAGCAAGAGGCTAGAAGAGGAATCTAACATCATGATTAAGTTATCCGCCGTATCTCGACAACCGCTCGCCAAATTATCGTTGGTTTTGATCATCGCATCGCTAACCGGTTGCGGTGGTGGCGGGGGGGGCGGGGGCAGTTCGGACGACAAAGGCCAGACCGCGGCTTCCAATGTGGTGATTACCAACGACAGCCCCAGCGTGACCAAACAAGGCCAGTTTAACGCCGAGGACGGTTACCTGTCTCGCAGCGGAAAAGTTTTAGTCAGCCCAAGCGGCGCCGCCAGCGCGACGTTTAGTCTGAATGTCGATCGCAAGGGTTACTACAAGGCCTTTGTTTGGGGCAGCCACGTGTCGACGGCGGCGGGCGACATCGCCGATGTGACCATACGCCATGCGCGCGGTGAAAATACCCTGATCGTCGATCAAAATCAGCGTCTCGGGCAATGGGGTTTGCTCGGTGTTTACGAGTTTGATCCGGCAATTAGAAACGAGATTCAAATTTCCGCCCGAGCGGGTGGTTCGCTGAAAGTCGACGCGGTACGCTTCGAATTTATTGGAGTCACCGCGCCCGGCCTACAGTTCGAAATCAACACGCAGCCCGGCGGAGAAGAAACCATTCCGAGCTTAGCCAGCGCGGAAATCGGTGAGTTCTACAACGAAAACGTCACCGTCATCGGCGGCGTGCCGCCCTACCGATTTGCGATTACCAGCGGATCGTTGCCTCCGGGGCTTGAGTTAGAGGATAGCAGCGGCCGCATTTTCGGCACGCCCTCCATTCTAGGCAGCAACACCATCACGCTGGAAGTCACCGATTCCGCTAATACGGCCATTAGTTCGGCGATGGAAATCGGTGTAGTCGAGAAAGCCGCGCCGGTTAACTTCGGACCGATCGTGGCCGAAAATAAGGCGCAACCCACCGACGGCAACCCAGTCGGCACAGCGCCCAACCTGGATGGACTTAAAGCGCTGTTGAGCGGCATTCCCGCAGGCTCTTGGATCAAGGTTAATTTGAATGCCTTCTCCTCGGTGTGGACGCCGTCGGAACGCCGGCCGCTTATGAACCTCTCCAATGTCACGCCGTCCAAAATTATTCTGGCCTGGAGTTCCTTTGCGTGGGATCCGAATCGCGGCGACCTGTGGCTATTCGGCGGCGGTCATGCAAATTATTCCGCCAATGATGTTTACCGCTGGCGCGGCACCACGCGGCTGTGGGAGCGGGCGTCGCTGCCGAGTGAAGTGAATCAAGACGACCGCGGCACCTGGAAAGCAGTGGATGGGCAGTTCAACGCGCCGATGTCCGCTCATACCTACGACAACAACATGTTCTTGCCGATCATCGATCGTTTCCTGGTGCTGGGCGGCGCCGCGTTCAATAACGGCGGGCCCTTCATGGTCCAGGTGGACATCAATAGTTCGCGCCGAACCGGTCCTTACCTGTTCGATCCGACTAAAGCCGATGGCAACAAAGTCGGCGGCACCACCGGCTCCCACGTGAAACGCGTCAATCCCTTTCCCGAGACGGTCGGCGGCAATATGTGGCAAAACCGCGATTTAATCGTCAATGTTCCCAGCGCCGCCCCTAGCTTGCTTGGATCCAACGTCAACGGATGTACCGGCTATGCGGTGGAAAACGGTAAAGACGTCGCCTATGTCGCAACCGGCGGCGGACAATTGAGCTTGTATCGTTACGTCATTAGCAACGTCAACACGCCAAGCACGGACACTTGGCAAAAGGTCGGCGCCTATGTTCTAGCCACGCTGGATGATCAGCCCACCTGTGCCTATGACCCGTTTATGAAGGTGTTCCTGAAGAAGCAAAAATACCTCGCAGGATACTCCTACTTCGATTACTGGGACCTCAACTCAGCGACGGTGAAAGGGCAAACGAAAGTGACGCCGGTGGATCCGACCGGCGAGTTTCCAACTCTTCTTCCGACCGGAGCGGTTAATGGCATTAACATGCGTACGGCTGGCATGGACTTCGATCTGGAGCGGCGCCAGTATGCCTTGTGGGCCCGCGACGGGCGGGTGTGGATGATCAAGCCGCCGCCCACGTTAACGGCAGACGGCTCCGGCTGGACGATCACCAAACAAGTTGCCCCGGTCGGGGCGACGCCGCTGGACAACGATTCCGCCGGCGGCGTGCTGGGTAAATGGAAGTACATTCCCAATGTCGACGCGTTCATGGCGCTGCACGGCATCAACGATGGCAGTGTTTGGCTGTATAAGCCGGTCGGCTGGAAATTCGGCGGTCCACCGCCGCCTCCGCCATCGGAAATCATCGTCGATAACGCGCCGCAGACCGTGCAAGATTCCGCGGGCGGCCGCACCTTCACCGGCGCGTGGTGTGCTTCGGCGGGGGCATCTCCCTATGGATCGGATTCCCTCTACAGTTGCGGTGAAGGCAATAACACGTACCGATGGACGCCGACTATTCCGGTCGCCGGCGCGTACGATGTTTACGTGCGCTGGACCGTATTCGCCAATCGATCCAGCACCGTTCCGATCAGCGTAACGTCAACGTCCGGAACGAACACGGCCAACTATAACCAAAAAACAGGCGGCGGCGCATGGGTATTGCACGGACGTTACAACTTCGCGCTAGGCACTGGCGGGTACGTGCAAGTCAGCGACGTAAACGGCCAGGCGGGAGCGGACGCGGTACGCTTCGTTAGAGTTAATCCGTAGGGAATTAATGCGAAAGAGGTCTGTGGCAATGCCGCCATAGACCTCGGGATTGACTTTTTTTGAGCAGGCCTGAGAGGCTTACCAGTCTTGCCTCTCCGGGCATGCATACCGGAGAGGCAGTATCCATGCGGCGTTTCAGCCGATGGTTTTTACGCCAACACGTCTGCCCAGATATTCTTAGCCCACGCTAGCGCGTATTGCCCTTCCAATTCAGTCGGACCCGCTGACAAACCGCCGCTACCATCGACCGTCACCATGGTCTTCTTGGCATCGTCGTAGCGATGGACCGACGCGATATGGACGACGTCCTTGTCGGTGACGAAGCTGTAACACGTGTTGGTGAGCATGGGCGTTGCATTGACCGGCTGATTCTTGATCAACGCAACGATGGCGGACGCGCAGTTCTTGCCGTGACCGTTGGCCATGTGGCCGGACTTAGGCATGGCCGGTGCGGCTAAGATGGCATCGCCAAGCACATGGACATTCTTGGCAACCTTCGATTCGTAGGTGAGGAAGTCCACCTCGCACCAACGATTGTTGGCGGTGATCAAACCCGCCGATTCGGCGATTTTCCCGGCTTTCATCGGCGGCAATACGTTGAGAACGTCTGCTTTCACGTCGTCGAACGTCAGCTTAACGGTGCGGCCGGCGGCATCGACGTCGACCAACTCGCTGTTCGGCCGATACTCGATCAGATTCGGATACATCTCTTTCCAAACTTTGGTGAACAACGGTTTCTTTGAAACCACATCTTCGTTGCTGTCCAAAATCAACACCTTGGATTTCGGCTTGGCTTTCTTGAAATAATCCGCGACCAAACAAGCCCGTTCATAGGGCCCGGGCGGGCAGCGATAGGGCGCCTTGGGCACGTGTATGGCATAGACGCCGCCGTCCGCCATGGCTTCGAGTTGTTTGCGTAGCGCCACCGTCTGCGGCCCGGCTTTCCAGGCGTGCAAAATCGATTCCTGGGCCGCGGCATCCTTCAATCCCGGAATCGAATCGTAGACAAACTGCACTCCCGGCGCGACGATCAAACGATCGTAGCCGATAGCATCCTTGCTCTGGGCCACGCGCACTTGTTGCTTGGCCACGTCGATCGCAACCGCCGTGTCGCGAATAAAATTGATGCCGTACTTGCTGCGCAACGCGCCGTAACTCGCGCTCACGTCCGCCAAGGTCTTACTGCCGTTCACGACCAGGTTGGACATCGGGCAGGAAATGAATAGCTCGCCCGGCTCGATCATCGTGACTTCGATGTCGGGCGCCCAGAGACGGATATACTTGGCCGCGGTGGCCCCGGCATAGCCGGCGCCTATCACCACCACTCGTCCGGCGCTCTTCTTGACCGCTGGCGCGACGCTGCAGCCCGCAAGCGCAACGGCCGCGGCGCCGACTCCGGCGCTACGAATAAAATCACGTCGTGTGTATGCCATGATGTGGCCCTCCCCAAAAATTAGTTCTTTTGCGCGGAGAAGTACGCGGCGAGCAAAGCGATCTGCTCGTCGTTGTAACCCTTCGCAATCTGGTGCATGACCGATGCAGCCCGGGCGCCGGATTTGAAATCGTTCATCTGCTTGACGATGTAGGCTTGATCCAGCCCGGCGATGTTAGGCATGCCGCTGGCGCTGCGGCCGTTGGTGCCGTGGCAGCCGGTACAGCTCAAGCCGAGATCGCGACCGCGCGGATCTTGGGCATGAGCGCCCTCATGGGCAAAAGCGGAAAAGGCAACAACCGCTGCTATAAGAGATAGGGATAGTGTTTTCAAAGCCGATTTCCTCCGAAGCAGGCTAAGATGGGGGGGTTAGAAGCCGGCTTTGGCCGGCTCCTAACTTAGGTTACAGCTTCGGGCTCTTCTGCGAATGTCAGAGCTACGTTACCATCGTCGCCGACATTAACAGTAACCTTACCGCCGTTGGCCAAGCGACCGAACAGGAGTTCATCCGCAAGCGCCCGGCGTATGGTGTCCTGAATCAAACGCGCCATGGGACGCGCACCCATGAGCGGATCGAAACCCTTTTCCGCAAGATAAGCCTTGAGGGCGTCGGTAAAAACGATCTCGACTTTCTTTTCATGCAACTGGTCTTCCAGTTGCATTAAGAACTTGTCGACTACTCGCAAAATAACTTCTTCGTTCAGTGCGGCGAATGAGATCGTGGCATCGAGCCGATTGCGGAATTCCGGTGTAAACATCCGCTTGATGTCGGCCATTTCATCGCCGACCTTCTTATCTTGCGTGAATCCAATGGATGTTTTGGTCAGCGATTCCGCGCCCGCATTAGTCGTCATGATAATGATGACGTTGCGGAAGTCCGCTTTGCGGCCATTGTTATCGGTCAGAGTACCGTGGTCCATTACCTGTAACAGGATATTGAATATATCCGGATGGGCTTTCTCGATTTCGTCCAGCAACAACACGGCGTAGGGATGTTTGGCAATCGCCTCAGTCAGCAATCCGCCTTGGTCGAAGCCGACGTAACCCGGCGGCGCGCCGATCAAACGCGAGACGGCGTGGCGTTCCATGTATTCGGACATATCGAAGCGTATCAACTCGATGCCCATGGTGTAAGCCAATTGACGGGCGACCTCGGTTTTGCCCACACCGGTCGGCCCCGAAAACAGGAATGATCCTATCGGCTTTTGCGGATTCCCGAGCCCGCTGCGCGCCATTTTGATGGCGGAGGCCAGGGCATCGATCGCCTTGTCTTGACCGAACACCACGGCTTTCAAATCCCGATCCAAACTCATCAATGCGGTACGATCGTCGCTCGACACGGATTTCGGCGGTATGCGTGCGATCTTCGCCACGATTTCCTCGATCTCGTGCTTGCCGATCACTTTGCGCTGTTTGGCCTTGGGCAGAATCTTTTGTGCGGCGCCCGCCTCGTCGATCACGTCGATCGCTTTGTCCGGCAAGTGCCGGTCGTTAATGTAGCGCGCCGACAGTTCCGCAGCCGTAGTCAACGCATTGGGCGTGTATTTGATACCGTGATGTTGTTCAAACCGAGATTTCAGACCACGCAGAATTTCGACCGTTTCCTGCACACTGGGCTCGTTCACGTCGACCTTTTGGAAGCGCCGCGATAAGGCATGATCTTTCTCAAACACGCCGCGGTATTCTGTATAAGTGGTCGCGCCGATACATTTCATCTGGCCTGACGATAGCGCCGGCTTCAGCAGATTCGATGCGTCCAACGTGCCTCCCGATGCCGCGCCCGCGCCGATGACCGTATGGATCTCGTCGATGAAAAGTATGGAATTGGGATTGTCGGCGAGCTGTTTCAGCACCGCCTTGAGCCGTTGCTCGAAGTCGCCGCGATACTTCGTTCCAGCTAGGAGCGCACCCATGTCGAGCGCATAAACCTGGCATTTAGCCAAAATCTCGGGCACCTTGCCCTCGACGATGCGGCGTGCCAAGCCTTCAGCGATAGCGGTCTTACCCACGCCGGCCTCGCCGACCAACAACGGATTGTTTTTGCGCCGCCGGCAAAGAATCTGGATGACCCGTTCGAGTTCTTTGTCGCGCCCCACGAGCGGATCGATCTTGCCGGCCACGGCCTGAGCGTTGAGGTGCTGCGCGAAGCTTTCCAACGCGCCACCACTGCCCTGCTCCTGCTCGGCCTCGTGCTCGCCATCTTCCCGCGCCGGACTGCCCTGGGGCACTTTTCTGATTCCGTGGGAAATGAAATTGACGACGTCGAGGCGGCTAACATCCTGCTGATGTAGAAAATACACCGCGTGAGAGTCTTTTTCACCGTAGATCGCCACCAGGACGTTAGCGCCGGTAACTTCCTTCTTGCCGGACGATTGCACATGCAAGATGGCGCGCTGAATCACGCGCTGGAAACCGAGCGTGGGCTGAGTATCCACTTCGTCGTGACCGGCGACCGTGGGCGTATGTTGCTGAACGAATTCGGCTAACGCTTTGCGAAGATCATCCAGCTTCACGCCGCACGCTCGCAACACTTCGGTAGCCGAGGGATTGTCCAGTAGCGCTAAGAGCAGATGCTCAACGGTCACGAACTCGTGCCGTTTTTGCCGAGCCTCAACGAAGGCCATATGTAAACTTACTTCTAACTCCTGCGCTATCATGTTTCCTCCATCACGCATTGCAGCGGATGTTGATGTTGCTTGGCAAACGCCATTACCTGTTCCACCTTCGTGGTGGCGAGATCCAGCGGATAGACACCGCAAACCCCCCTACCTTCCGTATGAACTTTGAGCATAATACGCGTTGCCTGTTCACGCGGCAGTAAAAAAAACTTTTGCAGCACCAGGATCACGAACTCCATCGGAGTGAAATCATCATTGCACAGAACAACCTTGTACAACGGCGGCGGCTTTACCTTAGCCTTTTCCGTCTCTAGGACCGTACCGTCCTGTCGCTTGACTGCCATTAAGGAATTACCTTGAGCGTGAGGCCGTGTTAGTTGTTATTTTGGCAAGGCGGTGGAATTTTTCAAGCCCCACGAGCATTTAGCGCAAAAAAATACCAATTCACTTGACTTCTCGCCAAGAGTTGGCGTAAAAATAGGGGCGAGTTTGGCTTCAGGCTATCCTGCAATATGTGAGACTTGGCGAGTAGGTCTGGAAATCAAACCAAAGTCGGGTTTCCAACCCAGTTTTAAAGTTTTCGCAGGGGAGATCAAAATGCCAACAGGGACAGTAAAATGGTTCAACGATTCGAAGGGCTTTGGCTTCATCACGCCGGATGACGGCAGCGAAGATTTGTTTGCTCATTTCTCGGCCATCCAGATGAATGGCTTCAAAACGCTAAAAGAAGGCCAAAAGGTTAGCTTTGAAGTCACTCAAGGGCCAAAAGGCAAGCAAGCTTCGAATATCCAATCACCGCAGTAAGATTTTCAATTTTCCACAGTAGTCTACCAGTTTCACCAACGCCGCCCTAGTGACTGTCGGTTACCTAGGGCGGCGTTGCGTCGACTGGTGAGACCGTCACATGTTGGCGACCAAAGCTTCGCCGAACTTGGAACACGGCACTTGCGTTGCGCCTTGCATTAAACGCGCGAAGTCATACGTTACGACTTTCGATGCGATGGTCTTTTCCATGGACCGAATAATCGAGTCCGCCGCCTCCACCCAACCCAAGTGGCGCAACATCATCTCGGCCGACAGAATCAGCGAACCGGGATTGACGTAATCTTTGCCCGCGTATTTCGGTGCAGTGCCGTGGGTGGCTTCGAACATGGCTACGGTATCAGAAAGGTTTGCGCCTGGGGCGATGCCGATGCCGCCCACTTGCGCGGCCAGCGCATCGGAAATGTAGTCACCGTTGAGATTCAAGGTCGCGATCACGTCGTACTCGTCCGGGCGCAGAAGAATCTGCTGCAAGAAAGCGTCGGCAATGACATCTTTGATGACAACGCCGCTGGGCAGCTTCATCCACGGACCGCCATCTAGCAGCTCTGCACCAAACTCGTTCTTCGCCAGCGCATAGCCCCAGTCGCGGAAAGCGCCCTCGGTGAATTTCATGATGTTGCCTTTGTGCACCAAGGTCACGGATTTACGCTTGTTAGTCACCGCGTATTGAATCGCGCGCCGTACCAGCCGCTCCGTACCTTCGCGGGACACCGGCTTAATGCCGATTCCGCTAGTCGCGGGGAAGCGAATTTTTTTAACCTTCATTTCTGTTTGCAGGAATTCGATCAGCTTTTTCGCTGCGTCGCTTTCCGCCTGCCATTCGATACCCGCGTAGATGTCTTCGGAATTCTCGCGGAAGATCACCATATCGGTCTTCTGTGGTTCTTTCACGGGGCTGGGCACACCGGTAAACCAGCGCACCGGCCGCAAGCAGACGTATAGATCCAGTTCCTGGCGCAATGCGACGTTGATCGAGCGTATCCCACCGCCCACCGGCGTGGTTAGCGGCCCTTTGATCGATACCACGTACTCGCGAACAATGTCGAGCGTCTCCTGCGGCAGCCACACGTTCTCCCCATAGAGCTTGACGGATTTTTCCCCGGCATACACTTCCATCCAGGAAATTTTGCGTTTCCCGCCATAACATTTTGCCACCGCCGCATCGACGACGTTTTTCATTACCGGCGTGATATCGATACCGATACCATCGCCTTCGAGATAGGGAATGATCGGTTGATCCGGCACGTTAAGCGTGAAGTCAGGTTTGACCGTGATCTTCTGTCCGACGCTGGGGATTTTGACCTGTTGGGTCATTTAAAACTCCTTTTTGAGGGTGAAGTTGGCTGGTAAGTCTTATATCTTATATAATACTGGAAGTTAACCTTGTAACAATAATGGAGCCGCGTAATTCCATGGCCGAATTTTCAACCGCAGACTTATGCGACACGCATAGCGATAAGCTCGCTATTGTAGCGCCAATGTTCATGGAATTTGGCGGTCGCGCCGCGTTCAGCGGGCAAATTCGTACGCTCAAAGTATTCGAAGACAATGCCCTCATACGGCAAACCGTCTCGACACCAGGCAACGGCAATGTACTCGTGGTGGATGGCGGCGGTAGTTTACGCTGCGCCCTGGTAGGCGATCAATTGGCGTTGCTGGCACAGCAAAACAACTGGAGCGCTGTGATCGTCTACGGCTGCATACGCGATTCCGTGGCAATAAGCAAAATCGACGTCGGCATACGCGCGCTTAACACCCATCCTCTGCGCAGCTTGAGAAAAGGCATTGGCGACATCGACATCCCCGTGGTGTTCGGCGGCGTTAAGTTTACACCGGGACAGTGGTTATATGCGGACGCGGACGGCATTGTGGTCGCGGCGGAGTCGCTATAGCCAGAATGAACTAATCCGAGTAAATTGTTGCATTGCACTATTTTTATTATCTATACTTCGAGCTTCAACGTGAGCGTTCTTTTGCCGCACCGGCAAATGGGCGCAAAACAAAGAGTTGCCGACCACCCGCGGCAATCTCACCGGTTGTCGGACGTGATCTCCGGCCACCCGCTAAAAAATCGATCTGCGACGCTGTTTTTACTCAAACCTAATGGCGACAGATTCAAGGACAAACAGATGCGGAGTGGTTGCCTGTAGGCTGTACACCGCAATACCTAATGATAGTTACTGGAGAATATGATGAGTCGCGAAACCGAAGCAGCAAAACTCAAGCAGGAATGGGCCACCAATCCCCGTTGGAAAAACTTAAAGCGCGGTTACTCGGCGGAAGACGTCGTGCGCCTGCGCGGTAGCCTGCACATCGAACACACCCTCGCCCGCCGCGGTGCGGAAAAACTGTGGACGTTGGTGAATACCGAACCTTTCATCAACGCCCTGGGCGCCCTGACCGGCAACCAAGCCATGCAGCAAGTGAAAGCCGGTCTTAAGGCGATTTATCTTTCCGGCTGGCAAGTCGCCGCCGACGCCAATATCGCCGGTGAAATGTATCCCGACCAGTCGCTCTATCCCGCCAACTCCGTGCCCCACGTGGTGCGCCGCATCAACAACGTATTCCAGCGCGCCGACCAAATTCAGCACATGGAAGGCAAAGGCGATCTGGACTACTTCGCGCCCATCGTCGCCGATGCCGAAGCGGGTTTCGGCGGCGTGTTGAACGCTTTTGAATTGATGAAAGCCATGATCGAAGCGGGCGCCGCCGGCGTTCACTTCGAAGACCAATTAGCCAGCGCCAAAAAATGCGGCCACATGGGCGGCAAGGTCCTCGTCACCACGCAAGAAGCCGTGCAGAAACTCGTCGCCGCGCGCTTAGCGGCCGACGTCATGGGTGTGCCAACCTTGGTATTCGCCCGCACCGACGCGGAAGCCGCAAACCTAATGACCTCCGACGTCGATGAAAACGACAAACCGTTCGTCACCGGCGAACGCACGGCTGAGGGTTTCTACCGCGTCAAAAACGGCATCGACCAAGCCATTTCCCGTGGCTTGGCCTATGCGCCCTACGCCGATTTGATCTGGTGTGAAACCGGCACGCCGGATTTGGAATTTGCAAAGAAATTCGCCGATGCGATCCACGCGAAATTCCCGGGCAAGTTGTTGTCCTACAATTGCTCGCCCAGCTTCAATTGGAAGCGCAATCTGGACGATGACACCATCGCCAAATTCCAGCGCGAATTGGGCGCCATGGGTTACAAGTTCCAGTTCATCACCTTGGCCGGCTTCCACGCCCTTAACTACGGCATGTTCGAACTTGCCTACGGCTACGCGCGCGACAACATGACCGCCTTTGTCGAGTTGCAGCAAAAAGAATTCGCCGCCGCCGACAAAGGTTTCACCGCCGTCAAACACCAGCGCGAAGTCGGCACCGGTTACTTCGACGATGTCACCACTGTGATCCAAGGCGGGCAATCCTCCGTCACCGCGTTGACCGGCTCGACGGAAGAAGCACAGTTCCACGATTCGCCGAAACTCAAAGCCGTGCACTGAGATTCGATAACGTCACCGAAAAAGGGCGCTGGTTAGCGCCCTTTTTTTATTATCTGTTACGATAATCGCCCGCGTACTCAATACCTAATAAGGAGTTAAACGTGAATGCGAAAACCGCCGCGCGTTATATGTTCATCGCCGTCATCTTTGGCAGCGCCGTCGCTCAAGCGCAAAGCGATCAGGCGCCGCCACCGCCGATCTTAGCGACCTACGAGGGACAGGTATTCAACGGCGACGACATGGATTCGATACTCACCACATTTAGCATCGAAGATGGCAAGCAATTGTCGGGTACTTACGTTGTCGAAGAAGAAACCGGCATGGAAACGGGAAAGTTATCTGATTGCAAACTAGAAGGCGCTTACACCGTCACCTGCACCTGGCAAGACAAATACGGCACCGGCTTTGCGCGAATATTATTTTCCGCCGACTATCGTTCTTTCAGCGGTTATTGGGGGCAATCCTCCGAGACCACTTTCCTGCCTTGGAACGGAGTGCGTAAGGAATCAGGCGAAAAATAATTCGCTTGACCATTGGCTGTCATCCGCTTCCAGATTGAATCTCCAGCTATGCCATGCCAATCGCCAATATCCATGGGCATCTTGGCGATGCATTGCCGCTAGGCCAGGCCTAGCTTAGCTGCCAGCCCGATACGTTGTAATTTACCCGTCGCGCCCTTTGGGATCTCGTCGAGGAACACGATCTTCCTCGGCACTTTAAAATCCGCCAGACGTTGACCGACGAAGCCGCGTAATTCCTGTTCCGTCGCGCTCACACTCGCGCGCAGCACCACCGCCGCGGCGACGTCTTCGCCGAGCTTGTCGTGCGGCATGGCGAACGTGATGGCTTGTTGCACCGCCGGGTGATCCATCAACACCTCATCCACTTCGCGCGGCGAAATTTTCTCGCCGCCGCGGTTAATGATTTCTTTCAACCGGCCGGTCAGCGTAAGGTAGCCCTCGGCGTCCATCACGCCTTGATCGCCGGTTCGGAACCAGCCGTTGGTGAATGCCTCGGCATTCGCCTTGGCGTTGTTTTCGTAACCCAAGGTCACATTCTCGCCGCGGATCGCGACTTCGCCCACGGTGCCCGGCGGCAAACAAATTCCCGTCTCGTCCAGGATCGCTACCTCCGGTCCCGCTGCGATACCGACGCTGCCCGGAATACGCTTCCCATCCGGCAGCGGATTGCTCGCCATCTGATGGGCCGCTTCCGTCATGCCGTAGGACTCGATCACCGGGCAGTTGAAAACTTTCTCCAACTCCAATAACACTTGTGGCGGCAGCGACGCCGACGAGGAGCGGATGAAGCGCAGCGGGTTCGCGGCGATAGTTTTGGCGTTATTCGACGCGCGCGCCAAAATGGTTTGATGCATGGTCGGCACGGCGGAAAACCAAGTGGGTTTTGCTTCGTCCATCCAGGCAAAAAATTTCAACGCGTTGAATCCCGGCGTGCAGTGCACTTGGCTACCGGCAGCGAGCGGCGCCAGCAAGCCGGCGATCAGCCCGTGTATGTGAAACAGCGGCATGATGTTCAAGCCGCGGTCCTGCGCATTGAAGCGCAAAGTGTCGCGTATATTTCGCGCGGACGCACATACGTTACGTTGCGTAAGCGGCACGATTTTGGGCCGCGAGGTGGTGCCGGACGTGTGCAGGATCAGCGCGATGTCGTCACTCGTCGCCGAACCGGTTCGCGACCCATCGACTGCGGCAGCCCGTTCTCCGTGCAACGAAAAATTCCCAGCGGGGCCGTTAACATCCGCACGTAACGCAAAAACTGGAATCGCCAGCTTAGCCGCAACGGCGCGCGCCGCCGTCTCGTCACCCTCGGCGACGATCAGCGCCTTGGCGTTGAGGTCGGTCAAATAAAACTCGAATTCCTCCGCGCGATACGCTGGGTTAAGCGGCGCCGCGGTTGCGCCGGTGGCAACGGAAATAAATGCACTGGCCATCTCGGGGCCGTTCGGCAAGACGATGGCGACCCGGTCGCCTCGCCCTATTCCCGCTTGATTGAGTGTCGCGATGGTAGCCGCCACTTGTCTCCGCAGTTGCGCGAACGTCATGGGTACGCGAGCGGGCGCGGCGATGGCTGTTCGCGCCGGATCGCCGATGGCGAGCAATTCAGTCAGGGTTGAGAAAGTTTTCATGTAGTGATTTTAATAACGTGATGGAATCTGGGTAATCAATTGATTAGCTGGATCAACAACGAGATTGCTGCCCCCGGATCAAGTCCGGGGCTAAAGGCGGCTCGCAATGACATGTTGGATGGATTAGTTTATCTTGCTGATAGCTAAGCGACCACCCGCTTCGCGCAACATATTCGCGAGCAAGCTGGTGCAGGCGTAAACCGCGTCGATGTGCGGGGTCGGTGTTTGGGTGAGGCGACCGAGTTCGATCACGGCGCCGACTAGCGCATCGATCTCCAGCGCCCTGCCCGCTTCAACGTCCTGCAGCATCGACGTCTTATGTTTCCCTACTCCCTCCGCGCCGGCGATGCGCCGTTCCAGCGAGACGCGAAATTCGATGCCGAGTTTATTCGCGATGGTCTGTGCTTCCGTCATCATGTTCGCCGCGAGCGCGCGGGTCGGCGGGAACTGGCAGATGTCGACCAAAGTAGCTTGCGTCAGCGCGCTGATCGGGTTAAAGGTGAGGTTCCCCCAGAGCTTAAGCCAAATCTCAGAACGAATGTCGGTCAACACCGGCGACTTCAGTCCCTCTTTTCTAAACAGTTCGGCGATGGCGGCCACGCGCGGCGTTTCGGAGCCATCCAATTCGCCCACGGGAAAACGATTGCCCTCGATATGACGAATCACGCCCGGCCTGACCATTTCGCACGCCGGGTAGACTACGCAACCGACGATGCGATCGATAGGTATGTGTTCAGCGATCATGCCGCCGGGATCGACGCTTTCAATGCGCCTGCCATCAAACTCGCCGCCGTGCTTCTGAAAATACCACCAGGGGATACCATTTTGCATGGTGACTATCGATGTATCGGGGCCGAGCAATGGCGCAAGCTGGTTAGCCACAGCCGTGACTTGATGGGCCTTCATCGCGAGTATGACCAAATCTTGCTCGCCGACCCGCGCGAGATTGTCGGTGGCAACGATATCGCGCACCACGTGCTCAGCGCCCTCCTCCACTAGCGTCATGCCGTTGGCGTTCACCGCAGCGAGATTCGCGCCGCGAATGATAACGGTTACCTTCGTCCCGGCCAGTGCAAGTTTGGCGGCGACATAGCCGCCGATGGCGCCCGCCCCCACAATACA
The DNA here is from genome assembly GCA_963714525.1 of uncultured Pseudomonadota bacterium. Lineage (GTDB taxonomy): Bacteria > Pseudomonadota > Gammaproteobacteria > Burkholderiales > JALYOK01 > JALYOK01. The sequence continues at coordinate 98,338 of CAVQPB010000005.1, read as the reverse complement.
AACCTTCATCTCGATTCGCTTCGTCTAATTCAACCAAGAGGAAGATGATACCAGGTGAATCCCGTGCCTTTTCGCTCGGCTCAGATCTTAACTAATGGAAGCTCTGATTTATTTCGAGTTCTAAGCAAGACAAAGCGCGAAGGAAAAATGGTGACGCAGCATATGTATGATATGTGAGAAACAATTTTTCCTGAGTAACGCAGTATTGCAACGAAATCGGAATAAATCAGAACTTCCTAAACTTCTGGATCAAACCATGAACTCAATATCTCATTTCAGTAAACTCATGCTCGCGGTTGTCGCCACGGTCACGTTCAACGCAAGCGATGTGCGCGCTCACAGCGACGACTACTTCGACGCAAGGCCATCGCCCCATGGCGGCCAAGTGCGCATGTCGGGGGCCTATCATTTCGAATTAGTAATGGATGAGAAAGCAATCGTCGTTTACGTGACCGATCACGCCGATCAACCGATTGCCACAACCGGCGCCGTCGGTACGTTAGAGATTAGGGCAGCGGGTGAAAAAACTGTCGTTGATTTGATGCCCGGCGACGGAAATATTCTCAAGTCAACCTCGGCATGGCCAGGAACACTAACGCCGGACCTGAAGGCGCAGCTTAGCGTGACATTCCCGAATAAAAAACCGTCAAAGGCTAAATTCACGCCCTTCGCAAAGCCGCGCAAGTAAACAGCGCCACGACGCGCTACCAGCTTGCCGTTCCAGGCATGCCATGCCAGCAGCCAATGTCCATGCGGCAGGTGGCTTAACCGCGCTGAAAACCATGATTCGCAGAGGGAAAGCACAGCTAACCGGCTTGCTTTTGCACCCTTCGCCGTGTACGCTTGCGGCGAGGTTGGGCTCAGCAGATGCAGCCCGAGCGAGCAGCTTTATACGCAAATCATAACGAGGAGTTTCCATGAAGAAGACTCGCGCTGAGATCGGCGCTTCCGTATCCATTTCCAGCGAGGGCAAATCCTCCCGGCGCAAATTTTTAACAGCGGCCACTGCCGGCGTCGCCGGGGCCGCTGCCCTTAGTTTTCCGATGGTGAGCAAGGCGCAATCGCCGATCAAATTGCGTTGCCAAGCGGGCTGGCCGACCAAAGACGCGTTCTATGAATTTTCACAGATTTTCGTAAAGAAAGTCTCTGACATGACCGGCGGCAAATTAGTGTTCGAACTGTTGCCCGCGGGTTCAGTGGTCAAGCCATTTGACATGCTGGATGCAGTGCATTCCGGCACGCTAGATTCAGCCCATGGCGCCTGCGGTTATTGGTACGGTAAGAACACCGCGTATTCGCTATTCGGCACCGGCCCCGCCATCGGCATGGACGCCCAGATGCTGCTCGGCTGGGTTGAACAAGGCGGCGGTCAAGCGCTGTACGATGAGCTGGTCGGCAAAATTCTTAAATACAACGTCAAGGGTTTCCTCAATGTTCCGATGTGGAATCAACCCCTCGGCTGGTTCAAGAAGGAAGTCAAAACCGCTGCGGATTTCAAAGGATTGAAATACCGCACCATCGGCCTCGCGGTAGATCTCTATAAAGAAATGGGTTCGTCGGTAGTGATGTTGCCGTCCGCCGAAATCGTTCCTGCGTTGGAACGTGGATTGATCGACGCGGCGGAATTTAATAATCCGACTTCGGATCGCACCCTCGGCTTCGCCGATGTGTCGAAGGTCTGCATGGTGCAAAGCTTTCATCAACCGATGGAATGCCAAGAGATCATCATCAACAAGAAAAAATATGACGCGCTGCCGAAAGAGTTTCAGGCGATTATCGCTAACGCCGCCGGCGCCATGTCAGCGGAGATGAGCTACAAAGCCATGAACAATAACTCCCGTGACATGGCCGAACTGAAAGCCAAGGGCGTGCAATTCATCCGCACGCCGACCGACATTCTCCAGGCGCAATTAAAAGCATGGGATGCGGTTATTGCAAAGCGCTCCGCAGAGAACCCGTTCTTCGTAAAAGTATTGGAATCGCAAAAGACTTGGGTGAAACGCGTCGGCCCCTGGCGCTACGCGATCGAGCCTAGCCAAGAAATGGCCTACAACCATTTCTTCGGCAAGAAAGCTTAACTAACCGTTCATTCAATTAAACGCGCGGCATGATGGCGATGATGCCGCGCGTTTCGTATCGGGGATTCCATGCAACGTTATTTGCTCTTCATTGATCGCTTCAGCACCTGGATCGGTAAGACCTTCGCCTGGTGCATCTTAATTCTTACCTTCGTGGTCACCTACGACGTTGTCATGCGCAAACTCGGCGACCCGACCGTGTGGGCGTTCGATCTTTCCTGGATGCTTTATGGTGCGCTGTTTCTGATGGCGGGCGCGTATACGCTGTCGCGCAATGGCCACGTGCGTGGCGACGTCCTATATGGATACTTTCCGCCGCGCCTGCAAGCTGGTCTAGATTTGGTGCTGTATTTCGCCTTTTTTGTTCCAGGAATTTTGGCGCTCGCCTATGCCGGAATTGGTTACGCGGAAACGTCCTGGGCGCAAAAGGAAACCTCGTATAACTCCGCGGACATTATTATTTACCCGGTAAAAGTATTGATTCCGATTGCCGGCATGTTGGTGTTTCTACAAGGCATTGCGGAGATCATTCGCTGTGTGCAATGTCTGCGCACCGGCCAGTGGCCTGCGCGTGCGCACGACGTCGAAGAAGTCGATGTCGAAGAACTTAAACAAATGATTGGCGTAAAAGATAACGGCGCGGCGGGCGCCAAACCATGAGTAAAGGCATTTGGATCGGCATCGTTTCGCTCGCGGTCGTGATCTTCGGCGTGTTCGCGGTGTTTTTATCGGCGGATCAAATCACCAGCGGTCACTACGGCTTGCTGATGCTGGCGTTGATCGTTGCGGCGATCATGTTGGGTTTCCCGACCGCGTTCACGCTGATGGGCTTGGGCATGATCTTCGGTTTCATCGCCTACCAGATTTCCAACGCCGGCGAACCTTGGGGCGACAATCAAATTTTTCCGTTGATCGTGCAACGCACCTTCGGCGTGATGAACAACGACGTGTTGATTTCCGTGCCTTTGTTCATCTTCATGGGCTACATTATCGAGCGCGCGAACTTGATCGATAAGCTGTTTCGCAGCGTGCAGTTGGCAATGAAGAACACGCCCGGTGCGCTCGCGGTCGCAACCATCGTGACCTGCGCGATCTTTGCCACGGCAACGGGCATCGTCGGCGCCACGGTCACGCTGATGGGCTTACTCGCACTGCCCGCCATGTTGCGCGCCGGTTACGACGTGAAGCTGTCGGCCGGGACGATCGCCGCAGGCGGCTGTCTCGGCATTCTCATTCCGCCATCGGTCATGCTGATTCTTTACGGCGCGACGGCCGGCGTGTCCGTTCCAAAACTTTACGCCGCCGCGTTTTTACCGGGACTGATGTTGACTGGACTCTACATCATCTACGTCATGGCGCGCGCCATGATTAATCCCAAGATCGCACCGAAGCTTAACGCTGAAGAATTACGCACACCGTGGTCGGAAATTCTCGTCAACCTGGCGAAATCATTTCTGCCACTGGCGTTGCTGATCGGCTTCGTGTTGGGCAGCATTATCGCCGCGTGGGCAACCGCCACCGAAGCCGCGGGGATCGGCGCCGCAGGTGGCATCATTCTCGCCCTCGCCTATCGCCAACTGACTTGGGAGCGATTTAAAGAAGCGGTGTTTCTCACGGCGCGGGCTTCCGCGATGGTGTGTTGGTTGCTTGTTGGATCGGGCGTTTTTTCCGCAGCCTTCGCTTTGCTAGGTGGGCAGGAGCTGATCGAGACCTGGGTCAAGACCATGGACCTTACCCCGTTGCAGTTCATGTTGCTATCGCAAGTGATCATCTTTTTACTCGGCTGGCCGCTGGAGTGGACTGAAATCATAGTCATCTTCATGCCGATTTTCTTGCCGCTGATTGCCCATTTCCAAATCGATCCACTATTCTTCGGCATTATGGTCGCGATGAATTTGCAAACCGCATTCCTGTCACCGCCGGTGGCGATGGCCGCGTTTTACTTGAAGGGCGTCGCCCCGCCTCACGTAACGCTCAATCAAATATTCGCCGGTATGATGCCGTTTATGGTCATCCAAGTGTTCGCTATGTTCTTACTGTATATGTGGCCCGACATCGCGCTTTGGCTGCCCGCTCAACAATATGATTAACTCCAATCTATGAAACCAAAAGTTCTGGTCACCCGTGAGATTTTTCCCGAGACGCTCGCCTATCTGCGCGAGCATCTCGATGTCGAAGGTAATCAGTCCGACGACATAATGAGCGCCGAAACACTTGCGGCGAAGCTCGCGGATAAAATCGGCGTGATGTCATCCGGCTCCGACAAGATCGACATGGCCCTGCTTGCGAAACTGCCCCATCTCAAAGCTGTGTGCAACATCGGCGTCGGTTATAACAACGTCGACGTCAACGCCGCAACTGAGCACAAAATGATGGTCACCAATACGCCGGGCGTGTTGGATGAGACCGTTGCCGATACTGCGTTTGCTTATGTGCTCGCTACAGCGAAACGCATGACCGAGTCGGAGCAGTTTCTTCGCGACGGCAAGTGGACAAAAAATACGCTGACGTTAATGCTCGGCCGCGACGTGCACCATGCCACCCTGGGAATCGTCGGCATGGGCCGTATCGGCCAAGCCGTCGCGCGCCGTGCGCGCGGCTTCGACATGAAAGTCATCTATTACAACCGCAACCGTGTTGCCGCCGACATCGAGCGCGATTGCAACGCGACGTATGTCAGCAAAGATGAGTTGATGAAGCAAGCGGATTTCATCGTGTTGCTCGTTCCTTACACGCCGGAAAATCATCACCTCGTCGGCGCTGCCGAGATTGCATTGATGAAACGAGACGCGGTATTGATCAATATCGCACGTGGCGGCATCGTCGATGAAGTGGCGCTGATCGACGCGTTGATAGCAGCGCAAGATCTTCGGCGCCGGCGTCGATGTGTTTGAGAACGAACCAAACTTCCGCAAGGAATTTTTGGAACTGTCCAATGTAGTATTATTACCGCATCTGGGCAGCGCGAGCGAGAACACCCGCCGCGCGATGGCGAATCTCGCCGCCAAGAATTTAGTAGCGGCCCTCACCACGGGCAACCCACCTAATCAAGTGAATAAGCTGTAAAGCACTTCTACAACTTGTCATTCTGAGCGTAGCGACGAATCTGCTTTTGACAGCATGCGAAAACTAGCAAAAACAGGGCTGCGTCCACGCCTTACCCTTCCGCGTTAAGGAGCACAACATGGCACTAAAAGTCGGTTTCGTTGGCCTCGGCATCATGGGTCGCCCGCAAGCATTGAATCTCATCAAAGGTGGTTACTCCGTCGCGGTGTACGCTCGCCGTGCGGAATCCATGCAGCCATTGAAAGACGCCGGTGCGATTACCTGCGCATCGCCTAAAGACGTCGCCGCGCAATGCGACGTCATCATCACCATGGTGGCCGACACACCCGATGTGGAGCAAGTCATCTTCGGCGAAGGCGGCATCATTCATGGCGCGAAGTCCGGCTCGGTGGTGATCGATATGAGTACCATCTCTCCTGTAATAACCAAGACCATGGCCGAACGCTTAGCGGCAAAAGGCATCGACATGATCGACGCGCCGGTCTCCGGCGGCGAAGTCGGCGCCGTCAACGGCACGCTCACCATCATGTGCGGCGGCAAGCAAGCGGTGTTCGACAAAGTGAAACCCATCCTCGAATGCATGGGTAAAACCATCACGCTGGTCGGCGACAGCGGCGCGGGCCAAGTCGCGAAAGCGTGTAATCAAATCGTCGTCGGCGTCAGCATCGAAGCGGTGAGCGAGGCCATGGCCCTGGCGCGGCGCATGGGTGTGGACCCCGGCAAAGTGCGCGAAGCGCTGATGGGCGGATTCGCCGGCAGCAAGATCATGGAAATTCATGGCAAGCGCATGCTGGACTACGACTTCAAGCCAGGCTTCAAAACCAAGCTGCACCAAAAAGACATGAAGATCGTGATGGAAACCGCAAGTGCGATCGGCTTGAACTTACCGGGCGCGGCGTTATTCGCGCAACACCTCAATGCGCTGATGGGCAGCGGCGACGGGGAGATGGATTCCTCGGCGGTGTTGAAGGTGATTGAGCGCGCGAGCTCGGCGAAGTCTGCTTAGTTAACCGCGAAAAGTTTAGCGGCATCGCCGGGAGCCGCTCAGAGACGAGGGCTTCCGAAGCTAGCGGGGTTCTGCCCGGGATGGCGAGGAGCGCGTCACCGGTCTTCATCAAATGACAGCTCTCAGTTTTAAGCGCGAGCACGATCCGATGGATTTGACCGCTAGGGGCCGTTTTCCTCGATCGATTTCATCGACGCAGCAGCGATCGGCGAATAGGAGTAAACTATGCCCCCTATGCGAATACCGCTCACATAAGCGTTCGCACAACTCCACAACTAGGGCTATTTCAGATGGGTGATATCCTGCAATTCTTGAAACTCAACGGCGAGCAGCTCGATTCGGCAATTGCCACTGCAACTGGAATTCCGCTTGCGAAGGTGCGCCTCAGCGTAACTGAACTGTCGGCCAGGGGGGATGTGATCGTATGCCGCTCGATTCGATACAAAGACGGCAAGGAGATCGATTCGCTGCTGTGCCGGATGTCAGGATATATTCCACCCGCAGCCCCCGGCAGAAAATCAAAAGCACAGGCCTAGGGAAGCTCTATATTTAATGCGCATGCCGCCTTAATATATCAGCGATTTTTACAGCAGGCATCGCCACAGCCCGCTATAGGCTTGCCTTCCAGGCATGGCATCGCCAGGAGCCAAGCTGGATATGGCTCAGCGGGTATAGGTGAGAAGTGAACGTTCGTTAAACCCCATATCGCCCGATTGACAACCGACACGATGGGTATAGAATTTTTCCGTTGTCGATAAGGTCTTTATAATTTTTTATTTGGGTTTTTAACTTGAGGGCGTTATTTTTTCGCCCTCATTTCGTCCTGGAGGTGAGCAATACATCGCCATACTCTCTTTTGCTAATTCCAATCTCTCAAAAGCGGTTCGATTTTAATTTTACTGATCGGACTGTTTGTCCCTATATCAAAACGTCGGAGGTGAGCTATGAAACGGATCGTTGCTGTTCTGGGCCTTGTTGGTGTGATGGGGGTAGCGCTCGCCTCAGGCGTAGCGCTCGCGCAGATTGCGAAAAATGTGGCGGCAAAAAGCCCGTGGGGTCCCACGGACGAAATCGGTACGCTGAATATGATGACCGACTCTTCCCGGCTCGACGTGCTCAAGCAAGTCACCGGCGGCAAGGTCTACGATCTGGGCGTGGAGTTGTTCGTCGGCATGCCGACTTGCTGCGCGCCCTTCGGCGATCCGACTTTTCAAATTTGGATGACCCACACGCCGGCCCGAAATGAAGGCAAGGAACTGCTGTCCTACTCCGGCGACGGCGTTTCCATGTATACCCACACCGGCACGCACATCGATACGCTCAATCACTTCGGGCTGCGCGGGAAGATTTGGAACCAGGTCAGCGCAGACGATGCCCTCGGCGTGCGTGGCTGGACCAAGTCCGGCGCCGACAAGTATCCGCCGATAGTTGCGCGCGGCGTGCTGATCGACGTGGCAAAGCACAAGAACGTGCAACACTTACCGACCTCCTATTCCATAACGGTCTCTGATTTACAGGAAACGCTGAAGAAGCAGGGCACCACCTTGCGGCCGGGTGATGTCGTGTTGACCCGCACCGGCGTGATGACCCTGTGGCCGGACGAAGCGAAATACCGTCTCGCGGATCAGCCCGGCCTAAGCCTGGAAGCCGCGCAGTGGCTGGTTGAATCGCAAAAGGCGATGTTGGTGGGGGCGGACAATTTCGGCGTCGAGAGCTTTCCCTCCAAGGACCCGGAAAACTTTGTTCCTGTGCATACCTATCTTCAGGCCGAACGCGGCGTCTCGTTGCTGGAGGCCTTGTGGTTGGAAGATTTGTCGAAGGATAAGGTGTACGAGTTTCTATTCATCGCTTCGCCTTTGAAACTGCGCGGTGGAACTGCGTCGCCGATCCGCCCGCTGGCGATTCCTATTGGACGATAGTCAGCGGCGAAACAAACATGAGCAAACTTAAAGGGAAAGTAGCCTGGATCACCGGGGCGGGAACCGGCATCGGCCTCGCCGGCGCGCAAGCGCTGGCGCAAGCCGGGGCTATCGTGGTGATGTCCGGCCGGCGCAAGGAAATTCTCGCGCCCGAGGCAGAGAAAATTCGCATCAGCGGAGGGGCTACCGAAATCGAAGTGCTCGATGTTTCCGATGCCGCGGCGGTGAAGAAAACCGCCGACGGCATCCTGTCCCGCCACGGCAGGATCGATATCCTGCTCAACAGCGCCGGGTTGAATACGGCCAATCGTTACTGGAAAAATCAGACTGTCGAGGGCTGGAAAGAAGTGGTCGGCATCAATCTCAACGGATCGTTTTACACCACTCACGCCGTGTTGCCCGCGATGCGAGCGAAGCACGACGGGCTCATCATCAACGTGTCATCCTGGGCCGGCGTGTTCAATCCGAAGATGACCGGGGCCGCCTATAACGCCAGCAAACATGCGGTGACGGTCATGACCGAGACCATCAACATGGAAGAGTGCATGAACGGCATTCGTGCCTGCGCGATCTGCCCGGCCGAAGTGGCCACCCCGATCATGGAGCGGCGACCTGTCCCGCCGAGCTTGGAGGATCGCGCCCGCATGCTGCAGCCGCAGGACCTGGGCGATGCTATCCGTTTCATCGCCGAAATGCCGGCCCATGTTTGCATCAATCAGTTGATCATCAGCCCGACCTGGAACCGGATGTATATCGAGAATCTATAAAGACCGAAAAGACGCACGAATTTGAAGTTGAAACACGTCAAACAATATAACAGCCCGTCGCTGCAACCTCGAGGAGACTCATATGCGTTATCGCCTGCTGGGCCGTACCGGCCTGTATGTTTCAGAAATCTGTCTCGGCACGATGACGTATGGCGGCAAGGGGCGATGGGAAGTGGTCGGGAAACTCGGTGTCGCCGATGCGCAAGCGCAGATCAAGGCAGCGTTCGATGCCGGCATTAATTTTATTGACACCGCCAATGTGTATTCGGAAGGCGAGTCGGAAACCATCGTCGGTGCGGCGCTAGCCAAGCTCGGCCTGCCGCGGGAAGATTTGGTGATCGCCACCAAGGTGCGCGTGCGCATGGGTGCGCAACCGAATCGAGTCGGGCTTACGCGTGTGCACATCATGAATGAAATGCATGCCAGCCTGCGCCGGCTTGCGCTCGATCATGTGGACCTTTACCAAATTCACGGCGTCGATCAAGTAACGCCGTTGGAGGAAACGTTACGCGCGTTGGAAGACCTCGTTCGCTCCGGCAAAGTTCGTTATATCGGCCTCTCAAATCACGCTGCGTGGCAAATCATGAAAGGCCTCGGAATTTCCGAGCGTCACGGCTGGAATCGCTTCGAAAGTATTCAGGCGTATTATTCGATCGCCGGGCGCGAACTCGAACGTGAAATCATTCCCGTCGCGCAGGATCAGGGGCTCGGCATTCTCGTTTGGAGTCCGCTCGCCGGTGGATTGCTCAGTGGAAAATTCAAGCAAGACGCCTCCGGGCCGGAAGGCGCGCGACGCACCACATTCGATTTCCCACCGGTGGATCGCGAGCGCGCGTTTCGCGCTGTCGAAGCGATGCGTCCTATCGCCGCCGCGCATCGCGTGTCGGTAGCGCGGGTCGCGTTGGCTTGGGTGTTGCAGCAACCGGCGGTCACCAGCGTGATCATTGGCGCGAAGAGTCAGGAACAACTCGCTGACAATCTCGCCGCCAGCGAATTAAAACTTTCCGAGAGCGAACTTGCGACGCTCAATGAAGTCAGCAAGTTGCCGCGTGAGTATCCGGGCTGGATGTTTGAACGGCAATTGGCGGATCGGTTGCCGAGCTAGCGGATGCGTGCCTTGCCACGACCCGCTCCCAGCTTGCCTCCCAGCCATGGCAATGCCACGAACCAAGCTGGACGGACTTCTCCAGGCACCTCTAAGTAGAAAAACTAGAACGCAACGCGTTGTACAGCTTTCGAAATCGCTGGAAGCGCGGCTGCATCGCTTGCACTAGATACGGTTGCGGTTCGATGCGGTCGATCACGGGCGGTGCTGCGCAAATAGCGCTGATGTCGGCGTTGGGGTTACTTGCCAACATGCCGAGCCGCGCGGCGCCCAATGCCGCACCGAGGTCGCCACCGCTATGGCGAAGCAAGGGTAGCTCAAGCGCGCTTGCCAATAGGCTACTCCAATAGCGACTCTTGCTGCCGCCTCCTACTAACGATGCTGTCTCGACGCTGGTTCCCGCTGCTTGTAATGCGCGATAGCCATCGAGCAGCGCGAACGCGACGCCTTCGACCACTGCGTAACCCAACGCCGCGCGGCTCGTGTCGTGGCTGAGCCCAAACCACACGCCTTGGGCATGCGGATCGTTGTGCGGCGTGCGTTCGCCCGAAAGGTAAGGCAGAAAAATCGGCGCTTGCGCGAACTCACGGGGGTCGGCCGCTTCGATTTCCTTAAGCAGCGCAACTTCGTCCGCGGCGTTCGTGACTTGAGTAACCCAGCGCAGACAACTCGCGGCGGAAAGGATCACCGCCATTTGATGCCACAACCGGGGTAACGCGTGACAAAATGTATGGACACCTTGCTCCGGGTTAGGCCGGTATGTGTCATTCGCAACGAAAAATACACCCGACGTGCCGAGCGAAATGAATGCCTGGCCGTCGTTGATGATGCCCATGCCGATAGCGCTCGCGGCATTGTCCCCTGCCCCGCCGGCGATGATCACAGACTCGTCCATTCCCCAGGCGCGGGCGACATCGCGCCGCAATACGCCAGCCGGCTCGCTGCCCTCGACCAAGCGCGGCATGTGTGCGCGATTCAAACCAGTCGCGCTGAGCATGGTGTCGGACCAATCGCGTTGGTGAACATCGAGCCATAGCGTTCCGGCGGCGTCGGACATATCCGATACGTGTTCGCCGCTCAACATCAAGCGCAGATAATCCTTGGGCAATAGCACTTTCGAAAGGCAGCGAAATACACCCGGCTCATGCTGCGCGACCCACAACAATTTCGGCGCGGTGAATCCCGGCATGGCGAGGTTGCCGGTGATGCGCCGCGACTGTGGAACCAATCGTTCGAGTTCCGCGCATTGCGCACCCGAGCGAACATCGTTCCACAATATCGCCGGACGCAAGACTTGATCTCGTTCGTCCAGCAACACCGCGCCGTGCATTTGCCCGGACAAGCCAATGCCCTTGACCGCAGCCAACGCGTACTTTTGTTTTTGTTTCAGTTGCGCCATACCCCCGTTCGACAGCGAACCACCAGTCGGCAGGATTCTGCTCAGACCAGAGTGGTTGCGGACGGGATAATGCGAGGCGCTCACTTGCGCTAGCGACGACTATTTGGTTGTCGTCGAGCAGCAGAATTTTCACCTCGGACGTACCGAGGTCTATCCCTAAGTACATGCGGGTAGGCGGTTAGTTAGACGCTTGCTTGGAGCCAAATCGGCTATTGGCCTGCTGGCGAAACGCTGACGGCGTCATGCCTTTGATTTCGAGGAAGCGCCGATTGAAATTAGCGACGTTGTTGAATCCAACTTCGTAACAGATGCGGGAAACGAAGCGATCCGACTCCATCAAAAGTTGGCAGGCGCGGTTGATACGCACGCGGTGTACAAATGCAGTAAAGGTGTTGCCGGTGGCGCGGCGAAAGAAGCGCGAGAAATGGCTCTCGCTCATGCCAAGTCGTGCGGCGAAATCGCCGGCTGAAAAAGGTTGAGCGACATCCGCCGTGATGCGACTGACCACTACATTAATCGATTCTAACTGCGCGTCATCGTTCATCCCCTGCATCTGTACGTTCGATAACAAACGATAATCGGTGCAGCTCGCCAGATCCGCAAGAAAATCGCAAAATGCCGTGAAGCGCCGCATGCCGCTCGCACGTTTCGTTCGGATCCAATGCTCTCGCGCCCGTTCGGAAATACCGAAAAACTCGATACCGTGGCGCGCGCGCTCAAGCACCGGCAAAATCTCTTTCAATTCGGGAATGCATTCCGCGGCGCGGGCGATCGGCTCGTGGCGAAACTGAATCACCAGATCCCGCTCCGCTACGCCATCCTTGGGCAAATCAAGTGAGATCCAGTTATGCGGCAAGCGCGGACCGCACAACACCAGATGGCCCGGTTGAAAGGGGCCGATCCAGTCACCGACAAATGCTTTTCCGGATGTGGCGACGATGAGATGTAACTCATATTCGTCGTGGAAATGCCAGCGCGCCAACGGCGTCGGAAAACCATGGGCGAGGCAACGCACCAATCCCGTTTCTTCTGGTGGTTCATAGCCGAGCTCGGGTGAACGGGTGAAATCGCGCTCCAGTTCGGGCTGGCGCTGGCGCGGCACGCTATGAAGATGGGATTTCGCCATGGCTCAACTCATCACGCTGCCGCCGTCGACATTCAACGTTTGTGCGGTAATGTAGGAAGCATCGCTGCTCGCTAGGAACACCGCGGCGCCGGCAATGTCCTCCGGCTTACCCATGTAACCCAACGGCACCGCCTTACCCACGGCAATCTTCTTCTCGCCGATCGCGAGTCCCTCGTAGCGCGCGAACAATGCATCCACGTTTTTCCACATGGGCGTATCGACCACGCCGGGCGAGATGGCGTTGACCCTTATCTTGTGCGGCGCCATGGCCAAGGCAGCGCTTTGCGTGTAGCTGATCACCGCGGCTTTGGTGGCGCAGTAGTGTGACACCAGCGCTTCGCCGCGGCGTCCGGCCTGCGAGGCAAGGTTGATGACCGAACCCTTGTAACATCTTCGGCGACCATCTGTTTTAGACACAGCTTGCATGACGAAAAACATCCCTTTGACATTAACGGCGAACAATCGGTCGTACATCGTTTCGTCGCTGTCCAATAACGGCGCCATATCGAACAGCGCGGCGTTGTTAAACAACACTTCGATGGCGCCGAATCGGCTGCGACCCGCTTCGATCAAACGGTCTATGTCGGCAGCTTTCGTAACGTCGGCATCGACGTAACCCACACGATCTTGGTATTGTGCCATTAACGACTGCACCTGCGTGGAAGGCTCAACGGCAACATCCGCCAAAGTACAGCGGGCGCCTTCCCGCAGATAAGCAGCGGCGACTGCGAGGCCGATACCGCCGCCGGCGCCGGTCAACAAAGCGTGGCGATCCTGCAAACGTTCATTCATGGCCGATGTTCCTTCACAAAATTATTAACGCGCAACGCGGCAACTCGCACCGCCGCGATCAGCCTGGGGTCACCCGCCTGCGGCCCCCACAACACGCTATCAGTGCAAAACGCCGCGACCGGATCGGCAGCATCGCACATGGCATGGGCAGCCGCTTCATCCATGCCCTGATCCTGGTAGGTGTAAGGAATTTCGCCGCGGCGCCAGCGCTGCAAGAACGCCAGAAACAAGGCGGGCAGCATGGCCACGCTTTCGATCGATTGATTCTTGGCGAGCCGTTCGCGTATCGTCGGCGCGATGAAGCCCGGTATTTTCGAAAACCCATCCATCGCCACGCGTTGGTTAGTATCGCAAATGGCCGGATTGCCGAAACGCTCGAGCACCACGTCGCGATAGTCCGCGAGATCGATAGGACTCGGGGTGAGACAGGGAATCACGTCGTCGGTCACATAATCGTGGGCGAATTGGCGGATCAACGCATCGTGCGTACCTTCGTGAATAAACTGATAGCCCAACAACGTGCCGGCCCATGCGATACAACTATGACTGGCGTTGAGGATGCGAATTTTAGCCTCTTCATAAGGGGCAACCGATTCGACCATTTGCACGCCCACCTTTTCCCAAGCAGGGCGGCCATTGCAGAAATTTTCTTCGATCACCCATTGGATGAAACTCTCGGCCATCACCGGCGCGGCATCGTCCCAGCCTGTGGCGGCTTTAACACGGTCTTTTACCTCCGGCGATGGTCGTGGGGTAATGCGATCGACCATGGCATTGGGACTGGTTGTATTTGACTCAACCCAGGCGAGTAAATCCCGATCGCCCGCAAGCTCGATGAACTGCAATAAGCCGCTGCGAAACCGTTCGCCGTTGTGACGCAGATTATCGCAGTTAAGCAAAGTTACCTTACCGGCATTGGCGGCCATGCGTGCGCGCAAAATCGCGGCGAGCGCACCGTAGATCGTCTGGCCGGGCTTACCATTTCGTGCCTGCGCCAAGTCGCTCGCGAGATCGGAAAAATTGAGATCTAACCGATTTTTAGCATCGAGATAATAGCCCGCCTCGGTGACGGTGAAAGAAATGATCCGAGTGTTAGCGTGCGCACCCAATGCGATCAGTCCGGCGAGCGAGGGTGTATAGGGAATCACTTGACGAATCGCTGTAATACGTTCGTACCGACGTTCTCCGACGGGCGAGACGGTCTCGAGTGTGTACTGGCCGTCTTGACGTATTAATGCGGCTATCGTATCAGCCATATCGGCGCGTAGGTTGCCGGCTGCCAGCGACCAGCCGCTGTCGCCCGCATCGATCAGGTCTTGCAAATAAACTGCCTGGTGTGCGCGGTGAAACGAGCCCAATCCGAGGTGCAATATCGTTAGACCTTCGATGCCTGGCGCTGTACTCATAGTTCTCTATCGGCGATTTTTAAGAGGCAGCGACGACGTTTCCATCGCGGTTAAAGATATGTAACGAGTTAGGATCGAACTCAATGGCGACCGTATCCCCCGGCGCCAAGGTCGTCCGCTCGTTTTGCCGTGAAACCAACGAAACGCCGAGGGCTTCGACATAGATCAAGGTATCGGCGCCCAGTGCCTCGATCAACTCAACGCGGCCTTGCACTTTGCCATCGCCCTTTGGCAACACGTGCACGTCTTCCGGTCGCACCCCAACAGAACCTTCGGCGGGCATCGATTTTCCAGCTAACGGCGCGAGAGCCCCAAGTGCTTCGACGGGAACCATGTTCATCGATGGCGTGCCGATGAATTGTGCGACGAACTGATTCGCCGGGTGGTCGTACAGTTGCAGCGGCGAACCCACCTGTTCGATCGCGCCGTCGCGCAGCACCACCACCCGGTCCGCCAAGGTCATGGCTTCGACCTGATCATGGGTGACATAGATGGTCGTTGCGCCGAGTTCGCGGTGCAGCTTGTGGATCTCCACGCGCGTTTGCCCGCGCAGCGCAGCGTCCAGATTGGATAGCGGTTCGTCAAACAAGAATACTTTCGGTGCGCGTACGATCGCGCGGCCGATGGCGACGCGCTGGCGCTGACCACCGGAGAGGGCGCGAGGCGTACGCTGCAGATACGGCTCGAGGTTGAGGATCTTTGCAGCGCGTTCGACCTTGTCGCGAATCACGGCTTTATCCACGCCAGCCAATTTGAGCGCGAAGGACATGTTGTCGAATACGCTCATGTGCGGATACAGCGCGTAACTCTGAAACACCATGGCGAGATCACGCTTGGCCGACGGCAGTTTGGTGATGTCCTTGCCATCAAGATGGATGGCGCCGCCGTCGACGCTCTCCAAACCCGCGATCAAACGCAGTAGCGTGGACTTTCCGCAGCCCGACGGCCCGACGAAAACGATGAACTCGCCTTTTTCGATAGTGAGATCGAGGCTCTTAATCGCGCGGTGTTGGCCGAAGGATTTTTCCACGCGCTGAAGTTGTAGGAACGACATGCGTACTCCCTATTTGACCGCGCCGAAAGTTAGGCCTTGCACCAGTTGTTTCTGGCTAAACCAGCCGAATACCACAATCGGCGCGATCGCCAATAACGATGCCGCCGACAACTTAGCCCAAAATAATCCTTCGGGACTGGAGTAGGAGGCGATCAATGTCGCCAATGTGCCAGCCTTGGCGGAGCTTAAATTCAACGACCAAAACGCCTCGTTCCAGCTCAGCACCAGGCATAGCAATGCAGTCGACGCAAAGCCGCCGATCGACAGCGGCAACACCACGTTACGAAATTCGGTCCAGACGTTCGCCCCATCCATTTGCGCGGCCTCGAGGATTTCCTTGGGAATATCCTTGAAGCTCGAGTACAGCATCCACACCATGATGGGCAGATTGGACAGCGTGAAAACGACAACGAGCGCGGTCAAAGAATCCAGCAAACCGACACTCTGAGCCAGGATATACACGGGCAGCAGCGCGCCGACGGCCGGCATCATTTTGGTGGATAGCATCCACATCAGAATATCGCGCGTGCGGCGGGTTCTAAAAAAGGCCATTGAGTAAGCGGCCGGCGCCGCGATCGCCAACCCAACCAAAGTCGAAACGACGCTGGTGATGAGCGAGTTCTTCGCGTACAGCAAGTAATCGCTGCGTTCTTGCACCAAAGAAAAATTCTCCAGGGTCGGCGTGAAGAAAAATAATGGCGGTACATGAATCGCCTGCAGCTCGGTTTTGAATGCCGTCAGCGCCAGCCAGCCAAGCGGAAAAAATACCAGCAACGCCGCAGCCCAGGCGGCAATGGAACGAATGACGAGCGGCAGCTTCTCCTTCATAATTTTCGTCAGTCGAGATTCTTGCCAATTAAGCGGATCAGGAAAATCGCCGCGATATTAGCCAACACTACGGCAAACAGCGCACCCGCCGAAGCAACACCCACATCGAAACTCATCAACGCCTGCTTGAATATCAGGAAGGCAACGTTAGTGCTATCGTTGCCGGGACCACCGCCGGTGGTGGTGAAAATCTCGGCGAACACGCTCATCAAAAAGATCATCTCGATCATCACCACCACGGCGATGGCGCGGCCCAAGTGGGGCAGCACCAAATGTATAAATCGTTGTATCGCATTCGCACCATCCATTCGGGCCGCTTCCATCTGTTCGCGGTCGAGAGATTGTAGGGAAGTAATGAAAATGAGGCAGGCAAAGGGTAGCCATTGCCACGCCACCATCACGATGACGGAGAACAACGGATGGTAGGTCAGCCAGTCCACGGGTTCTTGGCCGAAGAATTTCCACACCTGCGCCAACACACCGTAGATCGGATTCATCATCATGTGTTTCCACAGCAGCGCGTTCACTGTGGCCATGACAAAAAACGGCGAGATCAACAAAACGCGAACAATGCCGCGCCCAGGAAACGGCTCATTGACCAAGAGTGCCAGCGCGATGCCAAGAATGACCGTGATGGCAATAACACTGCCGAGCAGCACTACGGTATTTAGAACCGCAGGCCAAAAATCGGGGTCCGTGACAAAGAACTCGATGTTCTCCAACCCGATGAATTCGTGCGCACCCGGTTGCATCAAGTTGTAACTGACGACGGAGAAATAGATCGTCATCACCAGCGGCACGATCATCCACACGAACAAGGTGATGACCGCGGGTGCTAGTAGCGCGCGAGGAAGTACTCGGCTCATGTCGTAAAAGGTTTGCGTTATTCCAGCGTGGGAATGTGATTTCGAGGGACGCTACTCACGCCGTCTCTGTGCATCTCAGTCGATGCACAGAGACGTCACAGCAAAAAGATCTAGGCGCGAGCCTGCGTTTATACCCCGCTTACTTGTAGTACTTCGCCTTGCGCATTTCCCGATCGGCCGCGATTTGCGATGCTTTTAGCGCCGCGTCGATCGAGGTCTTGCCGGCAAGCGCCGCACTCATCTGCTGACCTACCGCGATGCCGATCGCCTGAAACTCCGGAATGGCCGCAAATTGCACGCCGACATAGGGCGATTTGGGTAAAGTGGAATCGTTTGGATTAGCCGAGTCGATCGCTTTCTTCTCTGCATCGGCGAACTTAGCGGCTTTCAAGAATTCCGGCGTTGCATAGGTGGATTTGCGCGTACCGGTGGGTATCGCATTCCAACCCTCTTCCGTTGCAACTAATTTGATATAGTCCTTGGAGGTGGACCAATTGATGAACTTCTGCGCCGCATCGGTATTTTTGGTGCCGGCGGGAATCGCCAGTGCCCACGCCCACAGCCAATTCGCTCCCTTGGGTGTAGCCATGGTCGGTGCTTGGGCAAACGCGACTTTGTCGGCTACTTTGGATTGCTTGGGATCGGTGATGAACGATGCCGCGATGGTCGCGTCTATCCACATGCCGCATTTGCCTTCGTTGTACAGCGCCAAAATCTCGTTGAAACTATTGGCCGAGGAACCCGGTGGGCCATAATTTTTCAGGAGATCGACATAAAATGTAATGGCGTCTTTCCAAGGTTTCGATTGCAGTTGCGGCTTCCATTTCATATCGAACCATTGCCCGCCGAAGGTATTCACTAACGTCGAGAGGAACGCCATGTTGTCGCCCCAGCCCGGCTTGCCGCGCAAACAGATGCCATATACACCGTTTTTTGGATCGTGGATCTTCGCAGCTAATTCTTTAATCTGCGGCCAGGTGGGGTTGGCGGCTACGGTAATGCCAGCCTTGTCCGCTAAGTCTTTGCGGTACATCAGCATCGAGCTTTCGCCGTAAAACGGCGCGGCATACAGCTTGCCATCGACCGACAGGCCATTGCGCATAGCGGGCAGCAGATCGTCGACGTCGTAGTTTGCATCCGTGGAGATTTCCTTTAGCCAACCTTTTTTACCCCAAATCGGCGTTTCATACATACCGATGGTCATCACATCGAACTGACCGCCCTTGGTGGCAATATCAGTGGTGACGCGCTGCCGCAATACACCTTCTTCAAGCGTCACCCATTTAACTTTTATGTCGGGATTAGCTTGCTCGAAGTGCTTGGTGAGTTTTTGCATGGTGATCATGTGGCCATTGTTGACCGTCGCGATCACGAGTTCGGACGCAGCATGCGCCAGGCTGGTGGCAAAGCCCAAGGCGAGCGCCAGCGAAATCTTCAATCTCATATTGAGTCTCCTCTGTGTGTGGTATGTCGAAACTTATGTTCGTTTTCAGGCGATGCAAATCCGCCACCGCTCAGCGATTTATGCTAAAGGCGTTTCGATCCGCGAATTGATACTTCAGGCGCAGCTTATGATACGAAATTTCCGAAAATAGAGGAAATATTCGAGAAATAACGCGAGCGCGTATCGATCCTTAATTTACGCAACCACTGCACTAACGCGCCATAGCGTGCAAATTATCAATATTAGAGTAAGCCCAGACCCGCGTGTAGCTTGCCTCTTGGCGATGCATGGCTTGTGAGGCAATATCCACGAGCCTCCTGGCGATGCCAGCAAATAAATCCCGTGCGGTGTCGTGAACAGCATCAAGAATGTGGCTTCTCGGGAGGGCTTTGCTTTCGTTGCGGAAGGCTGCGGGCCCGCTGCGGAGTTCGCGCGTGCGAAGAGTTGAACAATAGCGATCGTGGTATCGTTGTCGGTTATCAACGTAAGTTAATTCGATTCGACGTTATGTTTACTGCGTTTCGTTCTTTGCTGACTTGATTCTTTGGCCGCTTCGCGTTTCGCATGAATCCAGATTTAATTGGCCGCGTTGCTTTTGCTAACGATCGCCGACAGCAGTTTTGTGGAACTCAAAGTCTGCTATGCATGCGAGAGCTGCCCCTCGCGTGTTGCCATCGAAGGGCCGCAAAGGGTAGCTATTCCCGATCTCTTAGCTGAGCAAATAGACTGCTTTAGGATCGTTCGCCGACAGAATCTCCAGCAGTAGTTAGCCACGAGCTGTAAAAGACGTGTCCATGAGTACCGGAATATGTGTCCACGTCGCCGAAATTAGTGTTCAAATCGATCGTAATACGCACCCATCGATCGATTGATGCCTAGTAACATAGCGTGTCGATCTTAAGGAAGCTCTGATTTATTTCGAGTTCGAAGCAAGACAAGGAGCGAACAAAAAATATCGACGCAGCATACGCATCACATGTACGAAGATATTTGTTCGCAACACAGTACCGCGACGAAATCGGAATTAATCAGAGCTTCCTTAGAAATAGAATTACTCGACGATCGCCTGATAGACGAGCTGCTTGAATAAGTAGCGATCGTAGCGGCGCGCCATGCCCGGCTGGCCCTGGGTCATCCATACGCAGATCAGGTCTTCTTTCGGATCCACATAGAAGCCGGTGCCGGCGGCACCCGCCCAATAGTATTCACCGGCATTGCCGGTGACTTCGAACCGACCCGTTTCCCGCCGCACGGCGAAACCGAGTCCAAAGCCGGTGCCCGCGGGGAGCGTGGTCACGCCTGCGGCCTTGAAGTCCGCGTCGAGATGGTCCGCCGTCATATATTTCACGGTGGTGGGACTCAGCAGTCGTACACCATCTAGCTGGCCGCCGTTGATCAGCATCTGCAGGAAGCGGGCATAGTCCGACGCCGTTCCGACGCTGCCCGCGCCCCCGGCGTCATTCTTTTGCGCCACCGTGATGTCGAGGAGATTGATCGGTGTGTTGGTCGCGCGATCCGTCGCGAAAGGCTGGGCGATACGGCCAAGTTGGTCTTTCGAGACGATGAACGCGGAATCCGTCATGCCGAGCGGCTTGAAGATGCGCTGTTGCAGAAACTGACTCAACGGCATGCCGGAAATCACCTCGATGACGCGACCGAGCACATCGCTCGAAAGGCCATACTCGAATGTCGTTCCCGGTTGATGGGCGAGCGGCACTTTCGCCAAGCGCTCGATCTGCTCGGTGGGCTTTACGTCCTTCCAGTCGACACCCTCCTTGGTGTAAAGCTCCTTGACCTTTGGATGCGAAGTGAAACCGGCATAAACGAATCCCGACGTGTGACGCAGCAGATCTTGAATGTTGACTTCGCGATCGACGGGCACGTTTACATATTTTATCGCGGTGGTATTCGGATCGATCACCGGCACGCTGACCTGCAAGTTGGCAAATGCCGGAATGTATTTCGATACGGGATCGGTCACACGCAACTTCCCGTCCTCCATCAACATCATCGCCGCCACCGAGGTGTAAGGCTTGGTCATCGAGTACAGCCGGAAGATCGCGTCCTTCGTCATCGGCTTGCCGCTGACGGGGTCGAGCTGACCAACGCTATCGAAGTAGACGATCTTGCCCTTGCGCGCGACCAGCATGACCGCGCCTGGATACTGTCCCTTGTCGATTTCGGCTTTAATGGCGGGACCGATGCGCGCAAGGCGCTCGGATGAAAACCCCAGGCTTTCCGGGTCGGCCGTCGGAAGATCGGCTGCCCCAGTCGGCGCAGCGGCTAACCATACCAGGACTAAACCGCAGGCGATGTTTCGTAGTATCCTCATGTTAAGTTCCTCGATGATTTATTTTTTTGTCACAGGAGCAGTTTAAAGGATACATGCCATGCCGCCAAACACTAATGCTGTCTGGTTCATCACCGGTTGCTCAACCGGCCTTGGACGTGCGCTCGCAACGCGCGTACTGCAATTAGGACATCGCTGCGTCGTTACCGCGCGCAACAGCGATCAGATCGCCGACCTCGTTGCCCGCTATCCGAGTACTGCAATCGCGCTCGCGCTGGACGTCACTGACGCGGGCCAAATAAACGAGGCGGTTGCGCAGGCGGAGAAAACATTTCAGCGCATCGATGTACTCGTCAATAACGCAGGCTATGGTTACCTGGCGGCGGTAGAAGAAGGCGACGATGACGAAGTGCGAGCGATGTTCGAAACAAATTTTTTTGGATTAGCGGCTTTGACTAAACGCGTGCTGCCCGGCATGCGATCCCGGGGACAAGGACATATCGTTAACATCTCCTCGGTCGGCGGCCTCATCGGCAATCCCAGCGGCGGTTATTACAACGCAACCAAGTTCGCTGTCGAAGGGTTGTCCGAGGCATTGGCCAAAGAAGTCGCGCCGCTTGGCATCCGCGTAACGGTTGTCGAACCCGGCCCGTTTCGCACCGATTGGGCCGGCCGCTCGCTTAAGCAGCCGCGTAACCCGATCGCAGCTTACGCACAGACCGCCGGCGCTCGGCGCAACGAAATCACCAGTCGCAGCGGCAAACAGGCCGGCGATCCCGACCGAGCCGCGGAGGCAATCATCAAAGTCGTCGAGCATCCTACTCCGCCGCTTAATCTGGTGCTCGGCAAAGATGGACTAACGCGGGTGCGTGCAAAATTTTCCGCGGTTTTGTCTTCGCTGGATCAGTGGGAGACCGTGACCGTCGGAGCAGACTTTCCGGAGTGACCAGTATGCCGCCCGCGCACTAAACCGGCTAGCGCGCCTATCGCCATCAATGCAGTGACAGGCGCGACCGGCAAGACGTTCACGACGGTTTGAAAATGTAAATCAACCGTTGCGGGCATCTCGATGAACCAGTTCACGCCGTCGAGGCTTAGGGCAAGCGCGCCGTCTACGTAGACGTCCCCGCTCGCTCCCGCCCAGCGGTTCGCCAGGCCTGCCGGCGATGGTTGACCCGGATAGTCGAGGGCGATGGCATATTGTTGTCCTGCGATTTGCTCGATGGGTTCATCGAATGCGATCGCCTCCGACAACGCCGCGCTGCTGCCGGCCAGCAAGGTCTCGCCCAGCACCACTCCCGTCGGTAGGCCGTCCATCACGGCGCGAATGCTCACCCGCAACGGAAAACTATCGCTCGAACTGACGTCGACGCTGATCGAAACAAGCGTTCCGCTCAGACCGGCGGTATAGACTTGCGCTACAAACGGCGCCGCTTCGTTAATGAAAGCCGCGGCATCCGTGGGCTCGGTGAAGCTTTGATCCAGCACTGGTATGGCGCGACAAATGTTCGCACTGCTTAGGCCTACGAAAAAAAGTGTGACGCAAATAAATCGATATATGCGCTGTAGCAAAAGCCTCTCCTGGTTTTAAGACCGAGGGCACTCCAGCGCTAGCGCCTCGCGAAAATGTTCCCGGCGTTTATCGCCGATGTAGTATCGTTTTGTTATATCACAGACCGGTGAGCCGCACCAAACGTGCTCACCGCGGCATGCTAGTCGTTTGCGCACTCAAATTTCAATGAAAGCTTTAAACAAATTGGATTTCATCTTGGTATCGACATGCGTCAAACAAAATATTTGATGCCCTGCGATGCCCGTGGATATTGGCTGCCATGGCATGCCTTGCTAAGAGGCAAGCTGGGTGCGGCTCGTGGCAAAGACCTGGTGTCGTGACACGTAAATAACGAGACATAAAAATGCGTCTTTTTCCGCCTGGCTTTGTTACTCGTCGTTGCATAGAGCCCGCTATGCGGCCTCCTCGCGCCTAGCCAGACGAAAAAATCCATCATTTTTATTTGTCTCGTTATTTACGTGTCACGACACTAGTAAGCGGAACCAATCACGAGCTGCACGACAACATAGAGCAACCGGGCCGATGTCGCGCCCAGTCCGGGCGCTTGGCGGCGAAGGTTTCCTTGTCCGGCTGCTCGTCGTAGGGGCGCCGCAGCACCTCGAGCAGTTCGTTCACCAGTGCGTAATCGTTCTGTTCAGCGCGATCGATCGCCAGTTGCGCAAGGTAATTGCGCAGCACGTACTTGGGATTGACGCTTTGCATGCTTATCCGACGTTCTTGTTCCGGCACGCCTTCCGCGCGCACTTGTCCGGCATAGCGACGCAGCCACTGAAGCGTCCGCTGGCGCTGGGTATCGTTCAATTTTTCCGGCTGATAATATGCTGCCGCGAACGGTGCGAGCAGCGCCGTCTTCAGACGCGGCGGGCGACGTATCAAGCAAGGCCAGGCGCCGAAAGAAAATGGTCATGTCCGTCTCAACTTGTTGCAGCACCTCCAGCAACTCGGAAATCAGCTCAGCATGGGACGGCGCATGAAACGTCCTGAACCCGAGTTTCTCCGCCATCATCTGTTGCCACTGTATGTCGAAAATGCTTGCTGTATTCCGCTAGCGCGTCTTCCAGCGGTGCGGCCTCTTGCACCAGCGGCATCAGCGCATTGCCCAGTTGCGCCAGGTTCCACAGCGCGACCTGGGGCTGCGCGCCAAAACGATAGCGGTGATGCTCCGCGTCGGTGGTATTGGGCGTCCAGTTGGGATCGTAGTCTTCCAGCCAACCGTAAGGGCCGTAATCGATCGTCAGGCCCAGAATAGACATGTTGTCGGTGTTCATTACGCCGTGTACGAAGCCCACCCGCATCCAGTGGACAATCATCGACGCCGTACGCGTGCAGACCTCGCGAAACCAGCGTATGTAGGTTTCCCGGTCAGGCTCACCGAGCCCGGGAAAATCCGTAGCCACGGTGTAATCGACCAGCTTGCGCAGCAGATCGATGTCATTGCGCGCCGCGAGATTCTCGAAATTGCCAAACCGCGTGAAGCTCGGCGCCACGCGGCACACGATGGCGCCCGGCTCGGGCCGCGGATTGCCGTTGTAGAACATGTCGCGAATTACGCTTTCACCGGTGGCCACCACGCACAGCGCACGAGTCGTCGGCACACCGAGGTGGTGCATGGCTTCGCTGCACAGAAACTCGCGAACCGATGATCGCAAAACGGCCAAACCATCGGCGCCGCGCGCGTACGGCGTCGGTCCGGCTCCTTTGAGCTGCAAGGCCAAGCGCTGTCCTGCGCGATTGACGGTCTCGCCCAGGATAATCGCGCGACCGTCACCAAGCTGTCCGGCCCATTGACCGAACTGATGGCCGCCATAGCACATGGCGAATGGATCCATGCCATGCAGCAACTCGTTACCGGAAAACACTTGCACGAATTGCGGCGATTCACAGATCGCAGGGGTGATATCGAGCAGTTCAGCGACTTCCCGTGCGTAGGCGATCAGGTGTGGCGCGGCGACCGGCGTCGGCGCCACTCGCGAATAACAGGCGCCATGCACCTGGCGCCGAAAATTGGCGGCCTCTGGGTCCGCCGGAAGTTCGCGGGTGAAGCGATTGTCGAAGCCATTCAGAAAGTTTTCAGCGGCGCTGTCCCTACTCATCGTCAAACACCGGTTTCCGTTTCTCGATGAATGCCATCACCGCTTCCTTATGTTGTGGAGTTTTATGCGCGAGCGCCTGAAATCCCGCCGACAGCTCCAGCAGCGATTCGAGGCGAGCGTGCTGGCCTTCGCGCAACAGACGCTTAGTCATTCGCAAAGCGTGGCCGGGGTTGGCGGCGATTCTCTGTGCTAGACGGTTCGCCTCCGACAGCAATTCGCCAGGGGGAACCACGCGCGACACGAGTCCGCATTCAAGTGCTTCAGCCGCGCTGAGCGCCTCGCCGGTGAAGCTCATCTCGGCGGCTTTGGACATACCGACCACTCGCGGCAGTAGCCAGGCGCCGCCGTCCCCGGGGATGATACCCACTTTGACAAAGCTCTCGGCAAAGGTCGCGGTTTCGGCGGCGATGCGAATGTCGCACATGCAAGTGAGATCGCAGCCCGCGCCGATCGCTGGGCCGTTTACCGCGGCAATGGTGGGGACCTCGAGATTATACAGAGCAAGTGGCAAACGCTGTATGCCGTTGCGATATTCCTCGCGGATGCGCACCGGATCGATGTCCTGTTCGAAGAAACGCCGCATGTCTTTGACGTTCCCCCCGGCGGAAAACACCGGTCCCGCTCCGGTGATGATCACCACCCGCACACTCGCATCGGCATTGATGCGCATACAGGCCGCAACGAACTCATCGACTGCCGAGTTGCCGGTAAGCGCATTGCGCGTTTGCGGTTCATTCATGGTGAGCGTCACCACCGCGTGCTGCTGTTCGTACAATAAGAAGGGACTCATAGTCTTTTCATCATGTGAATGGCGGATCAACGCCGGCCGGCCGAACAACGACAATGTATCAAATCGATCACTACCGCGATACGCGCGCAATACATCACGCGTGCAACACCGTCACGTGTTTACTGCGTTCTTGCGCATTGGCCAGCAGTTGCTCTATGCCCGAGTCAAACGTAAGCAACTTCATCCGATTGCGTATGGCGGCCGTCAGCAGCCATGCATCGGTGATTTGCCGGTGGCCGAGGATTCCCCCGGTGCAAGCCGCCCAAACATCGGCAAAGCCGAAATCGAGCGCCACCAACCGGTGTTTGGGATGGGCGGTATTGCGTAACAGCAATTCCGCCACGTCGCCGACGGCGATGGCGCGCCCTGAAAATGCCGGCTGGGTAACGATACGGACAAAAGCAGATTGCGTGAACGCCGTGCTCGCCCATCCCGCGCGGGCATGTTGACTGAACCAACTGATTATGCGCGGGTGGTGCTCGTGCGTGGGCCAGCCCAGCGCAATCAAGGCGTTGGCGTCGAGCAGATGGCTCATGAGCGTCTCATGCCGACTCGTCCAGCATCTGTTGCACTTGCCGCGCCGTTACGCGCGGGGTATCAGACGGCAAGTCAAATACCCAGACACCTTTCTGCTGCTTGATCGGCAGCTTTTCCGCGCTACCCCGGCGAATCAACTCAGACACAGCCTGCCCCAGCTTAAGCGCCCGCGCTCGCGCGTATGATTGGGCCGCGGCGAACGCATCGTCTTCAATGGTGATGGTGGTACGCATAGTTGATACGCTTTTTAATAATTGATGTAGTTTATAAAATAATGCATCAAATGTCAAAAAATACGGCACGAAACCGTGATGGTCGTTGTGGGGTAACCCGCCGACCAACAACTCGCGTAAACAGGCGCCTAGCGCCCCCGTCCTAACCAGCCCACCGATATAATGGACGGCTTGATATGTCGAATCGCGCTTTTCTCGCTGCTCTCCCTTGACTCTTTCTGAATCTATCAACTGGCCCGACCTGGTCGCCGATCTCAACGAAACGCTATTCGCCGACCGGGTGCGCCTAGGCCAACGCTTAAACCGCGTACGCGGGCAAGACAACTTGGCCGCCGTCGAGAAACTCGCACAGCAAATCCGCCTCTCCAAAGACAAAGCCAAGCATCGCCAGGATCGGCTCCCACAGCCGAGCTTCAGCGATGCCTTGCCAATCGCCAATAAGCGCGCGGAGATCCAGGCAGCCATCGCTGCGAACCAAGTGGTGATTGTCTGTGGCGAGACCGGCTCGGGGAAAACCACACAGTTGCCGAAAATTTGTCTGGAACTCAAACGTGGCATCTACGGCACCATCGGCTGCACCCAGCCGCGCCGTATCGCCGCGCGCAGCGTAGCCGCGCGCATCGCGCAGGAGCTAAACACCGAGTTAGGCCAACTGGTCGGCTACAAAGTGCGCTTTACCGATCGCGTGCAAGCCGATACCTTGGTCAAAGTGATGACCGACGGTATTCTGCTCGCCGAAATTCACAGCGATCGCTGGTTGTCGCAGTACGACACGCTCATCATCGACGAAGCTCACGAGCGCAGCGTCAATATCGATTTCCTGCTCGGTTACCTAAAGCAATTGTTGCCGAAACGCCCGGAGCTGAAAGTCATCATCACGTCGGCTACTATCGATGCGGAACGCTTCGCAACGCATTTCAACGGCGCGCCTGTGTTGGAAGTATCGGGGCGCATGTTTCCCGTCGATATCCACTATCGCGCGATGGGTGATGACGATGACGAAGAGGAAATGAACCTGAACGCCGCGATCATCCGCGCCGTCGACGAATTGCTGGCCACGCCCGGCGCGGGCGACGCTTTGGTGTTCCTGCCAGGCGAGCGCGAGATACGCCATGCGGCGGAAGCGTCTGCGCAAACACGCGATTCCGAACACGGAAATCCTATCGCTATTCGCACGGCTGTCGGTCGCCGAGCAAGACCGCGTGTTCAAGCCCGGCGCCGCGCGGCGCATTATTCTCGCCACTAACGTCGCCGAAACATCGCTGACCGTGCCGCGCATCCGCTACGTGATCGATAGCGGGTTGGCGCGGCTCAATCGCTTTAGCCAGCGCAGCAAGATCAATCAACTGCAAGTGGAGAAGATTTCCCGCGCGGCGGCGAAGCAGCGTACCGGGCGTTGTGGCAGGATCGCCAGCGGCGTATGCATCCGGCTTTACAGCGAAGCCGATCACGATGCGCGGCCCGAATATACGACGCCGGAAATATTGCGCACGTCGCTAGCCGCAGTGATCCTGCGCATGCAGGCGCTGGGCTTGGGCGATGTTTCCACATTCCCATTCCTCGAAGCCCCCAGCCCGCGCAGCATCGACGCGGGCTACCAACTGCTCGCGGAACTCGGCGCGATCAACGAACAGCGGGTGTTGACCCAACTCGGCCGCGATCTCGCCAAACTGCCGGTGGATCCGAAAATCGGCCGCATGTTACTCGCTGCCAAAGCGGAAAATTGTCTGAGTGAAATGCTGATCCTGACGGCGGCGCTTTCCGTGCAAGACCCGCGCGAACGGCCGCAAGACAAGCGCGACGCGGCATTGGAAAAACATCGTTTATTCGTCGAGGACCGTTCCGATTTCTTGAGCTATTTAAAAATTTGGCAGTTCTTCGACGACGCGATCAAACACAAAAAATCCAACCGCAAATTGGCACAGCTTTGTTATGAGCACTTTCTTTCTTTCATCCGCCTGCGTGAATGGCGCGATGTGCACCAGCAGTTGCACGCGCTCATCGCCGAGATGGGCATGCGCCTGAACGAAACGCCGGCGACTTACGACCAAATCCACCGCGCGTTGCTGACCGGCTTGCTCGGCCACGTCGGTTTCAAAGATCCCGAGGCCGACAATTATCTCGGTGCGCGCGACACGAAATTTTTCCTGCCGCAGGATTCCGTGCTCGCAAAAAAGAAAAGCAAATGGGTGATGGCGGCGGAGTTGACGGAAACGACCAAGCTCTACGGCCGCTGCGCGGCGGAAATTTCGCCCGAGTGGATCGAACAAATCGGTAAACGGCTGCTGGCGCGCAGTTACCACGATCCCCATTGGGAAAAGAAAAGCGGTCAGGTCGTCGCGTTCGAGCGCGCGACTTTGTACGGCTTGCCGGTCGTCACTAAGCGCCGCGTCCACTTCGGCCCGATCGATCCCACTCAGTCGCGCGAGTTGTTCATCCGCGGCGCGCTGGTGGCACGGGATTACGAATCGCGCGCGCCGTATTTCGCGCACAACACTAAACTGATCAAAGAAATCGAAGCACTCGAACACAAATCCCGCCGGCAAAATGTGTTGGTCGATGACGAGACGCTATGTGCGTTTTACGATCCGCTCATTCCTCAAGGCATTTACAACGCCGCGACTTTCGAGCATTGGCGCAAAGATGCCGAACGCGCGAATCCGAAATTGTTGTTTCTGTCGCGCGATTATTTGATGCGGCATACCGCCCACGGCGTGACCGAGGATCGTTATCCGCCCTATCTCACGATCAACGGTCAAGACTATCCGCTGCGCTATCGTTTCGATCCCGGTCATCCGCTTGACGGTGTGACAGTGACCTTGCCGCTGGCGATGCTCAACCAGCTCGACGTGACCCGCTGCGATTGGTTGGTGCCGGGTATGTTGCGCGACAAAATCACGACCTTGATGCGCGGCTTGCCGCAACGCATCCGCCGTGTGTTCGTGCCGCTGGCGGAATCGGTCACGCGGGCGCTGGAAGCGCTCGACCAAGCCGATCCGGAACGGCAGCCGTTGATCTTGGCGCTGGCTGCTTATATCGAAAAAAATCACCGCTTGGTCATCGCCGGTGAAGACTGGCCTACGCCGCCGGATCATTTACGCATGAATTATCGTGTCGTCGATCTCGCCGGCGATGAACTCGCCGTTGGGCGCGATATCCAAGCGCTGCGGCAGCAACTAGGGCTAGCGGCGACCGTATCCGTTCGCAGCCAGGGTACTAAACAATTCGAACGCGACGGTATTCGCGCTTGGGATTTCGGCGATCTGCCGAGCGAAATCGAAGTCAATATTAATGGCCGCACCGTGCTCGCCTACCCGGCCATCGAGGATCAAGGCGATTCGGTGGCGCTGCGCCTATTCGATCATGCCAACGCCGCGGCGGCGGTTACGGAACGCGGCTTGGTGCGACTGTGTATGCTGGCGTTGCCGCAACCGTTGCGCTACTTGGAAAAGAATTTGCCGGCATTACGCGCCGTGAGCTTAGCTTACGCGAGCCTACCCGATGCGCCATTCGGCGAATTGACAACAAATTCCCTCGGCACCATCGAGGAAGAATTGCGCGACGATGTGCTCTATCAGGCTTTCCATCGCGTGTTTCTCGCCGGTCGGCCGATTATAGGCAGCGCGCATGATTTCGAACAGCGCATCGCCACGAACAAGGCTCAGCTTGCCTCACAGGCCAATGTGCTCTGCGAGCAGCTTTCTGCCATCTTCGCAGAGCACCATGCGGTGCAGACGAGACTGGCTGGTCTTCCCAGCGGCATCTATCTGGAGAGCCGCACTGACATTGAGTCCCAGCTTAGTCATTTGCTGTTTCGACGTTTCGTGCGCCTGGCGCCGATGGAGAAACTCGCCGATTATCCGCGTTATTTAAAAGCCATTACCTTGCGCCTCGACAAGCTGCGGGAGGCGCCACAACGGGATTTCGATCTCGCGCTCGACGTCGAATCCCTGTGGCACAATTACGAGAAGCGCCGCAACGGCAATGGTACGAATAGTTCGATGGAAGAGTACCGCTGGTTGCTGGAAGAATTGCGCGTGTCCTTATTCGCGCAACAGTTGCGTACGGCGGTGCCGGTATCGCTGAAACGCCTCGCTAAACTGTGGGACGAAATTTCGAAAGCTCAACAGAAATAATCATGAACGCCGATCCCAAACATCTCGCGCCGACCGTGCGCATCGCTCAGCGCATGGACGAGATCGCGCCGTTCCATGTCGTCGAGCTGTTCAACCGCGTCGGCGAGTTGGAACGCGCCGGCCATTCGGTAATCAATCTGTGTATCGGCGAACCGGATTTTCCCACGCCGCAGCCGATGCTGGACGCCGCGGCGAAGGCGTTGCAATCGGGCCGTTTTCCTTATACTGCGTCGCTCGGCATTCCGGAACTTCGGCCAGGCGATCGCGCAATTCTATAGCGATCGCTATGGAGTAAATATTTCCCCCGAGCGCATCGCTGTCACGGCGGGCGCGAGCGCCGCGCTGCTGCTCACCATGGGCGTATTGGTCAATCCGGGCGAGAAAGTATTGCTGACGGATCCGGGTTATCCCTGCAATCACCAGTTCATACGCGTGATGGGTGGCAAGCCGGTCGGTGTGCCCGTGGACAGCGGCAGCGGTTATCAACTCAACGCGGCGCTCATTGAGAAAAATTGGACCGCCGATACCGTCGCCGCGTTGGTCGCCTCACCCGCGAACCCGACCGGCACGATGATCCATACCGATGAAATGGCGAGCCTGATCGCCGCGGTTCAAGGGCATGGCGGCCGTTTGATCGTCGATGAAATTTATCTGGCGCTTAAGCTACGGTCGAAAAGCGCAGACCGCGTTGGCGCTGTCGGACGACGTGTTCATCATCAACAGCTTCTCGAAATATTTTCAGATGACCGGCTGGCGCTTGGGCTGGATCGTCGCGCCCAGCGCATACGTCAAGGCGATCGAAAAACTGGCGCAGAATCTATTCATTTCCAATTCGGCCATCGCGCAACACGCGGCGTTGGCAGGATTCGAACCCAACACCATCGAATTACTGGAAACGAGAAGACGCGAATTTCAGGCGCGGCGCGATTACCTAATTCCCGCATTAAAGGAACTAGGCTTCGGTATTCCCATTACGCCGGAAGGTGCATTTTACGTTTATGCCGATTGCTCGAAATTTACCGACGACAGTTATCGATTCGCCTGGGATTTATTGGAGCAAGCTCACGTCGCGGTCACGCCGGGGATTGATTTCGGAACGTTCCACGCCGAGCGGCATGTGCGGTTTAGCTACTGCGCTTCCCTGGAACAGTTGCACGAGGGCGTCGCTCGCACCAAGGCGTTTCTCAGCCACCTTTAGCCGCGGAATTTGTGGCTTACCAACCGTAAAACATGCCACCGCGCCAGCGGTGACGGTAACCGCTACCGAAGTAGAAGTACGGATGAACATACCAACCGCGACGGTGATAGGCTTGTTGCGCCTCGTCTTCGCGAATCTCGCGCAAATGTACCTTGTACATGTAGTCGAGCACGCTATCGGGCACGCCACGGTCGTGCAGGCTGGTTATTTCCGTCGCCGTTAGCGGATAGTAGGCGCGGGATTCCTTGAGTTTTTTGATGATTTCCTCGGCGGGCGTTCCGGCTTTGCTCATCGCCACGATTTCGTCGAGGGTAGGCGGTTCCGGTCGCGCCATTCGGGTCGACGCACACCCCGCGAAGAGCAGCATCAATACTAATAACAATCCGGTCTTTAACGGTTTCATCGCCACCTCGATTGCAAATTGAATCTAAATTTTAACGCTTACCCGGAACTATAGTTGACGCGATAAAAAACCTGCAAATCCCGCAATTATTTGGCTTTTGCCGTGTCTATCTGGCTTAAGTCCGCGTTTAGGCAAACTCGGCCGTTATGGCCTAAAATGAGTAAGTTCACCCGCTCTCTATGACATCGATGCGCAAATTTGGTTGTACCCTCGCCTTGTTATTTTTTGCAGCCGCCGCGCCTGCACAAGTTTACGACTACGACGAGTTGGCGGGGCAGGTTTTTTGGGCCAGGCCGACCCCGGAAATGTTCCGGCGCCTGGAATTCTACCGTCAACCCTACTTAAATGCGGTGAGTTTTTATCCCCAGGGCAAAAAATCGTTTCGTATCGTCAATGTGACGCGCGGTTGGATTAAGCTGAACTTCATCAACTCGTTCAGTCAATTCGAGGAAGCTTTTATTCCGTTGGGTTATTTAAAGCGGAACACCTATTCTTCTAGAACCTATAATGATTATGCATTCAAACGGGCGACTTTCTTTAACGAAGATCCGGACCAAATCGAACAAAGAGCAAAAGAAATGATGACGTTGCCTGCGGTTCCAACGATTAAGAACAAAAACGTCGCGTCGAAATTTTTCCGTCACAAGAAAAAAATCGATGCCATGAATCAGCAGGCCCAAACTCGCAAGAAAACCTCCGTTTCGCAACAATAACTATCGTGCCCTCACCAACCGAAACCAGCGCCTGGCAAGACCTAACGTCCCATCGAGAGCAACTTGGCCAGCCGGATATTCGCGCATGGTTCGTTGCGGATCCGGGGCGAGCGGAGCGCTATTCGCTTTCCACTTGCGGCATCAGCCTCGATTTCTCCAAACAGCCGCTAACCGATGTCACCCTGAGCCAGTTGCTACAGCTCGCCGGGGCGATGGCGCTGCCGCGCTGGATCGAGCGCATGTTCAGCGGCGAGAAGATCAATTTCACCGAGCAGCGCGCGGTTTTACACACGGCGCTGCGCAATCGATCTAATCAGCCGGTGATCGTCGACGGCGCCGACGTTATGCCCGAGGTGAATCGGGTGCTTGCGCTAATGGGAAACTTTACAGAGGCCGTCCGCAAGGGTAACTGGCGCGGCCACTCGGGCGAGTCGATTACCGACATTGTCAACATCGGTATCGGCGGTTCTGATCTCGGTCCCGCGATGGTCTGCGGCGCACTCAAAGCGTTTGCTCATCCGCGTTTACGGGTTCATTTCGTTTCCAATGTCGACAGCACGCACCTAGCGGAAACCTTAGTCGCGCTTAATCCCGCGACCACGCTGTTCATCGTCTGCTCCAAAACCTTCACTACCCAGGAAACCCTGACCAACGCTCATTCTGCCCGCCGTTGGCTGGTCGACAAACTGGGTTCGGATCAAGCCGTGGCGAAGCACTTCGTCGCGGTTTCCACCAATGCCAAAGAGGTCGCGGCATTCGGGATCGACACCGCCAATATGTTCGAGTTTTGGGACTGGGTGGGCGGGCGCTATTCGCTGTGGAGCGCCGTTGGTTTGTCCGTGGCGCTGCTCGTCGGGATGGATCGCTTTAGCGAATTGCTGGACGGTGCTCACGCCATGGACGAGCATTTCCGCCGCGCGCCGCCGGCTGAAAATATGCCTGTGATATTGGCGCTCATCGGCATTTGGCAGCGCAATTTTTTGCATGCGCAAAGTTACGCAGTTCTGCCCTACAGCCAAGCATTAGCGCGATTCCCAGCCTTCTTGCAGCAATTGGATATGGAGAGTAACGGCAAGCGCATTGACCGCGAAGGCCGGGCCATCGACTATGCGACGGCGCCGGTCATCTGGGGCGAGCCGGGTACTAATGGCCAGCACGCGTTTTACCAGATGCTCCACCAGGGAACATCAATCGTGCCCGCCGATTTCATCGCCGTGATCGAGAGCGAGTATCCTATCGGCGATCACCAGGCTAAGCTTCTTGCTAACTGCCTGGCACAGACCGAGGCGCTGCTGCAGGGCAAGGACCTAACGCAAGTGGAAGCAGAATTGCGCAAGGCGGGCCTCGACCAAGATCAGATCCTGGCGCTGGCCCCCCATAAAGTATTTCCCGGCAATCGCCCTACCAACACGCTGCTGCTACAGCGCCTCGACGCCAAGACCTTAGGCGCGCTCATCGCTTTGTACGAACATAAGGTTTTCGTTCAAGGCATCGTCTGGAATATCAATTCTTTCGACCAATGGGGCGTTGAATTGGGTAAACAACTGGCGAATAAAATCCTCGCTGAGTTGATCGATAAATCGTCGAATGTAGGCCACGACGCCTCGACCCAGCGCTTGGTAAGCCTCGCGCAACTTCCCATCAAAACCGGCAGTTAACCTATGTTCTTGATTTTCGTTCCGACCACCTTGGCGACCGCCGGCAAAGCTTGTTATCCTACGATAACTTTTGCAGTTTTTCGCCTTGTAGCCATGGTTAAGTTTCTATCGCTAGTTTATTTTTCCATGACGTCGGCTTAGACCTATGAACGCGTTGGCTGGACGCCAGATTAAATTATCGTTCGAACGGAGTCCGCTGGACCTCGTGATGCAGGGCATCGCCGCTGTGCTGGTCGCCGGAATCATGTTGCGGCAAATTCCCACCGTCAGCCTGGTCGCATGGGTACTCGGGATTACCGGTATTGCCGGTCTGCGGTCGTTGATGGCGCGCGCCTATCTGGCGCGGGCCGACGCCAACAACCCATCGGTATGGCGCGGCGCCGACGCCGTCGTCAACCTGGTGAGCGGGATGATTTGGGGGTTGCTCGCGCTGGTGCTAAGCGACCTTTCTAGTTTGACCCAAGTCGGCGTCGTTCTCCTAACGGCCAGCGTGTGCGCCATGAGTCTTTGGAGCACGGCGGCGAGCCCGGTGAGTTTTCCCGCGATGATGCTAGGTGTGCTCGCGCCCTGGAGCGCTGCGCTCGTTATGGCGCCGCCACCACCGTCCGCTACCGCGTTGGCTTGGGCAGGAATCGGTGTGATATTCCTGGGGTTATTCCTATTGGTTCATCAGCAAGCCAATGAATTGCTGCGCGCTCAGATGGAACCGGCAAAGACGCCCGTGCCTGTGCGCAGCCGGGAAAGCGCTAAACCTAAACTGACGCCCATCACCAGCGATGCGTGGATGACCGCACCCGCAATTTCCGTCACCACCTTGGCCGAGCGCGACGCGCGGCCGTATTCGGGCGTGAAACGCCGTGCGTCGGACTTTCGCACGGCGGACAGTCCAGTCAACCCAGGTAACCCGGCGAGCACCTTCGGACGGATCAAGATCAACGATATTCTGCCGCCCGAGCGTCTTCCGCTCGATCCTGCGGACTGTACTATCCTGGTAGTCGAAGACAACCTCGATAATCAACTGGTTGCGTTACATCTGCTGCAAAAACGCGGCTACCGGGTGGTCATCGCGAACAACGGGCGTGAAGCGCTAAGCGCCGTTGAACGCCAACGCTTCGATTTGATTTTAATGGATCTGCAAATGCCCGAAATGGGCGGCCTTGAGACGACTGCTGCGATCCGCCTCAAAGAAAAGAATGGCGCGAAGCGTATTCCGATCGTCGCGCTCACCGCTAACCCGATCAGCGAGAGCCGCGAAATCTGCCTCGCCGCCGGCATGGACGATTACCTAAGTAAACCCATCACCCGCGCACGCCTGTTTGCCACGCTGGACGCACAGTTACGCAAGAAACGCCCGACCTAGCGGTTGAAAACTACTGTGGTGCCCGTCTGCGTCGTTGCGCAGTGCTCGGAATCCCCATGTACATCAAGGAACCTCTGATTAAGTCCATCGCGGCTCGCATCCAGGCATCCTCGCTACGTTTTTTAACAAACCTCAGAATCAACCGCGTCTCCGCTGTTCGCGGGTTGCCGTACAATACGAAGTTATGGCCCGCAGCCGCACAAAAATACTGTTCGTTACCTCGGAAGTCTATCCTCTAGTTAAAACAGGCGGACTGGCTGACGTGTCGGCCAGCTTGCCGGCTGCTCTGCGTAGCCTCGACCTCGACGTACGTATTCTGCTGCCGGGCTATGCCGACGTACTGCGTCAGCTCGCCCACTCGCGCAAGGTCGGGCTGATTTCCAATGTCGCCGGATATTATCCCGATTGCGTCCTGCGTACCTCGCATCTGCCCGGCACCGATGTGCCGCTGCTGCTGCTCGATTGCCCCGAACTGTACAACCATGCCAACGGACCTTATCAGGACAACGCCGGTGAAGATTTGCCGCATAACCACATGCGTTTCGGACTGCTCGGTTACGTCGCCGCCGTCCTGGCCAGCGATGCATCGCCCTTGACCTGGCGGCCCGATATCGTGCACTGTAACGATTGGCAAAGCGGGCTTGCGCCGGCCTATTTGAACTTCCAACCCGATCCCAAACCGCCCAGCGTAATGACTATCCATAACCTGGCGTTTCAAGGGATATTCCCGCCGGAAACGCTGACTTGGCTGGGGCTTCCGCCGCAGAGCTTTGCCATGAACGGCATCGAATATTATGGCCAGGTCTCGTTCCTCAAGGCCGGACTTTTTTACGCCGATCGGATAACCACCGTCAGTCCTACTTACGCCGAGGAAATCCAACAAGAGCCTTTGGGCATGGGCATGCAGGGCTTGCTTGCCACCCGCAAGGCGGACCTCGTGGGCATCTTAAACGGCATCGACGAACACGCTTGGGACCCGCGTACCGATCCAAATATAGAATTTCATTACGATGCGGATAACCTGGGTAATAAACGCAAAAACAAAGCCGCGCTGCAGCGACGCATGGGTCTCGACGCCGATGCCGACGCGCCGCTGTTGGGAATCGTAAGCCGGCTCACCGGCCAAAAGGGAATCGATATCGTGATCGACATCATTCCGCAACTCATGGCGCTGGGTTGTCAGCTTGCCGTGCTCGGCAGCGGCGACGCGGTTATTTCTCAAGCACTCAGAAATTACGCAGAGCAGTATCCCGGCAGGGTCGCGGTTCATTTGGGCTACGACGAAGTGCTGTCGCACCGCATCACCGCCGGTATCGATTTATTTTTGATGCCGTCCCGCTTTGAGCCGTGCGGACTGAATCAGATGTATAGCCAACGCTACGGCACGCCGCCTATTGTCAGCGCGACCGGCGGCCTGGTGGATTCCGTCGCCGATGCAAGCGAAACGGCCCTCGCCCAGCACCAAGCGAGCGGCATCGTTTTCGACGACATGTCGGCGACGGGACTGCTAACCGCTATCGAGCGTGCCGTCGCCCACTATCGCGATGCAGCGACCTGGCCCGCTCTGCAACGCGCAGGCATGGTGCGCGATTTCAGTTGGAAGGCCAGTGCATTGAGCTATCTCGCACTCTATCGCTCGCTCATCGACGCTAATAAATAGGGCGCGCCACAAACCGCATCCAGCTTGCTGCGGCGCATCATCCAGAACCTAAGTGACAGCGAAGAACAGCCTCGCTACAATGACTATCCCAACGCGATTGCAAGAAACGGTCGATCTATGAGCGCACTACCGTCACAATCCAACAACCCGGGATTGAGCCGGCAAGAGGTGTCGTCTTTTTCCAAACGCGGCTATCATTTTCCGAAACGGATACTCAGTGCGACGGAAGCAGCGGAGTACCGCGCACGGCTCGAAAAATTCGAACAATCCCAAGGCGGGCCGTTAAGCGGCGCGCTGCGCAACAAACCCCACTTGTTATTTACCTGGATCGATGAGTTAACGCGCCACCCCACCATTTTGGACGCCGTGGAAGCGATACTCGGGCCGAATCTTCTGGTATGGAGTTCGAGTTTTTTCACCAAAGAGGCCAACGATCCCGCCTATGTATCTTGGCATCAAGACTCTACCTATTGGGGCCTTTCGGCGCCGGATGTGGTCACCGCCTGGGTCGGCTTCACTGACAGCAACGTCAGTAACGGCTGCATGCAAGTGATTCCCGGTAGCCATTTGAAGGATCAACTGCCACACAAAGATACGTTTGCGGAAAATAATCTGCTGACGCGCGGGCAGGAAGTCGAAGTCGATGTGAATCCCGATGACGCGGTCGATGTGATCCTGCAGGCGGGCGAAATGTCGCTGCATCACGTGCGCTTGGTGCATG
Source organism: uncultured Pseudomonadota bacterium (assembly GCA_963714525.1). Classification (GTDB taxonomy): domain Bacteria; phylum Pseudomonadota; class Gammaproteobacteria; order Burkholderiales; family JALYOK01; genus JALYOK01. Next base: position 60,117 of record CAVQPB010000005.1, on the reverse strand, counting down.
GCTCGCCGCCTAACCCTTCGAACGACCGCCGTATCGGTTACGCCATCCGTTATGTGCCGACCTATATCCGTCAGATCGCCGGTAGTCGCGACAGCGCCATGTTGGTGCGCGGCATCGATACCTACCATCACTTCGAGGCCGAGCCGCGGCCAAAGGTAGATTTCGGCGCCGATGAACGGGCTTTTCATGCAGCAGTAAACGAAGAGTCAATGCGTATTCTTTATCGCGGCACCGATAAAGCCCCGCAATAAAAAAGGTACTGTGTAATGAACTGGAGGAAACGATTTCTGCTATCGGCAGTGACGCTCGCATTCGCAAGCGCCACGTTCGCGGCCGAGCCCACGCCGATCAAAATAAAAATGATGGCTCTTTGGCAAGCGGGTACGGTGCCATTTAAAGTCTTCGAGCAATTCGCCGCCGATGTAAAAACCAAATCCAAAGGCCGCTTAGTCATCGAACCACTCCCGGCGGGCTCGGTGGTGGCGGCGGCGGAAGCGCTCGACGCCGTGACCAGCGGCGTGCTCGATGCCGAGTACGGCTGCGGTGGCTACGCCGCCGGCAAAGAGCCTGCCTTGGCATTGCTCACCGACCCGCAAGGCGCATTCGATTCGCCCGAACAAATGGCGCAGTGGATGGACCAAGGCGGCGGCCTGCAGCTCGCGCGCGAAGCCTATCAGCGCTTTAAGATTTACTACATCGGTGGGACGTGGTACGGCAAAGAGTCACTGGTCAGTAAGAAACCGCTGCGCGGCATTGCCGACTTCAAAGGACTCAAAATACGTGCCCCGGTCGGTATCGGTCAGGATATTTTCAAACGCCTCGGGGCCGCGCCCGTCAACATTCCTGGTAGCGAAGTTTATACGTCGCTCGAGCGCGGTGTGGTCGACGCGTCGGATTGGAGCACGCTGTCGATGAACCACGAACTCGGTTATCACAAGCTCGCGAAATACCCCACTTATCCCGGCTTCCATTCAATGGGCATGGCGGAAATATCGATGAACCTCAAAAAATGGAACACCTTGCCCGATGATTTGAAATCGTTGCTGGAGTCGTCGGTAAAAGAGTTTTCGCGCAACCAGGTAGCGCGTAGCCGCGCCGAGGATGAAAAGGTGGCTCAACAAGCGAAGTCGCTAGGTTTCGAACCCATCGCCTGGAGCGTCGAAGAACAACGCAAATTCCGCAACGTTGCCCGTGAAGTGTGGAAGCAGTATGCAGCGCGTAGCGAGATGGCGAAAAAAATCAACGATTCGCAAGTTGCGTTTCTAAAAAAAGCGGGATTGCTTGATTAGGGACTTAAAATCCCCAGATTGTCATTCCCGCGCAGGCGGGAATCCATTTAGCCTTTACACGTCACCATGGATTCCCGCTTTCGCGGGAATGACAAGTTTTTTTCGATTGTTTTCTTAATGTTGTTTTGATGCTCGAACAAAAACTACAACCCGTAGTGCACGCCATCGGCGCGGTCGCCTGTAGTCTGTTTCTCATCGTTGTCGCGATGATCGCCTACGAAGTTGCTTCCCGCTACCTATTCAACGCTCCAACCATCTGGAGCCATGAACTCAGCGTGATGCTGTGCGCCATCGCATTTTTACTAGGCGGTCCCTACGTTCATCAGCATCGCAACCACATCGTCATCAGCATCGCCGCCGAGCGATTCTCGCCGCTATGGCGTAGCCGCGCGAACGTTTTTGTTTCGCTGATGACTTTATTGTTTTTCATCGTACTCACCCTCGCGACCTATCAGCAAGCCGCCGATTCCATTGCCTTCATGGAACAGTCCGGAACTGCGCTGAATTGGCCTATCCCCGTTATAGTCAAAACCGTATTCGCTATCGTCGCTGCCTTTATGGTGCTGCAAACGTTGTTGCAGCTCATCGGCGATTTAAAGAATTTAAAATAGCTCATGGATATCGGCACGCTGACAGCGGTCATGTTCGGTTCCATGATCGTGTTACTCCTGCTCGGCTTGCCGCTGGCGTTCGTCACCGGCCTCATCGCGGTGGTATTCGCGCTGGGACTATTCGGCGAAGGTGGGCTGCAACTCATCGCCAGCCGCATCTACAGCTTCATGAACGAGTACGTGCTGGTGTCGGTGCCGATGTTCATCCTGATGGCTTCGCTGATGGAACGCTCCGGCGTGGCGAAGGATTTGTTCGACGCGATGCGCGTATGGGCCGGCAAGTTGCCGGGCGGATTGGCGATTCAAACCATGGTCGCCGCCACCATCATGGGCGCGATGACCGGCATCATCGGCGGCGAGATCGTGCTGCTCGGCTTGATCGCGCTGCCGCAAATGCTGCGCTTGGGCTACGACGAAAAACTCGCCATCGGCACCATCTGCGCCGGCGGCTCGCTCGGCACTATGATTCCGCCGTCGATCGTGCTGGTGATCTACGGACTTACGGTGAACGTCCCTATCGGCGATCTCTTCACCGCCAACATCGTTCCCGGCCTGATTCTGTCGGCGGTGTACATGATTTACATTTTCATCCGTTGCCAGCTCAATCCGAAACTCGGCCCGCCCGCGCCCGCGGAGGAACGCGATATCCCGCTCACGCAAAAGCTCCACAAGCTAAAAGGCTTGCTGTTACCGATGCTGGTCATGGCGTCGGTGCTCGGCACCATCTACACCGGCATCGCGTCAGTCACCGAAGCGGCGGGAATGGGCGTGGTCGGCACACTGATCGCCTCGGCAATACGCGGCGATTTAACTTGGAAAATAATACGCGAGTCCAGCGAGCAGACCCTTCGCGCCTGCGGCATGCTGCTGTGGCTGTCGTTCGGCGCGACGGCCATGATCGGCGTTTACAACCTCGCCGGCGGTCCCGCGTTCGTCAGCGAACTCATGACGGGACTCGACGTGCCGCCGATCTCGATTATCTTAATCATGATGCTGATTCTCGTCGTGCTCGGTTGCATCATGGATTGGGTGGGCATTTGTTTGCTGACCATGCCGATTTTCGTGCCGATCGTGAAGCAGCTCGGCTACGATCCGGTGTGGTTCGGCGTGTTGTTCTGTTTAAATATGCAGATTTCCTACCTCTCGCCGCCGTTCGGCCCGGCGGCGTTTTACTTAAAAGGTGTCGCGCCCGCCGGCATCACCCTTAATCAAATCTTCGCGTCGCTGTGGCCATTTATTTTGTTGCAAGTGGCCGTGTTAGCACTCGTGCTCAGCTTTCCTCAGGTCGCGCTCTGGCTGCCGTCGCTGAATTGATCGGCCTGCGAGGCAGCAGGGATAACCCTCTCCAGGCATACCCTGCCGCGGGGCAAGCGGGGTGCGGCTCGCAGCACGATGCCCTACTTAACTGACGATCCGAACCCGCTGCGATTAGCGTGCGTTCGCGCGGCATAATCAAACGAACTACCGATATCATTTGATCCACAGCACGCCTAGATACCGCCACGATGGGTGATTGTTTACCCCGTCGATAACGAGAGTTCGCGATAAACTCGCGATGGAGTAACATTATTTCCTCACGATCCGAGCGGACGAATCGGCTCGGCCACGTCATTGCCGGTGGCATGACTCTAAGGAGGAGCGATCATCACAAAATCGAACACCGATCTGTTTTTGAACAACCGTATTCGTGTTGTTGCGTCAATGCGAACCCGCTGCGTTCTGCAGAAGTATGAACGGGTACGTAACCTTTGCATCGCGCTGCTCGGCGCGTTACTGTCGCTGGCCGCGGCGGGCCAGGAGCCGAAGCTCTACACCATCGCCACGTTCGCTTTCGAGAACGGCGGGACATTGGAGAACATGCGCGTTGCCTACGACACCTACGGCGAGCTGAACGCCGCGCGCGACAACGCTATTTTGGTCACTCACGGCGCCAGCCAAGGCCGCAACGGTTACAAGATTTTCATCGGCCCCGGCAAAGCATTCGATACCACTAAGTATTTTGTAATCACGGTGGACGCCATCGGTGGCGGGGCGTCGAGCAAGCCGGCTGACGGCTTGGGCGCCGCGTTTCCCGCCTACACCATCCGCGATATGGTGAGGGCACAACACGAATTGCTCACCAAGGGCCTAGGGCTGCAGAACCTGCTGGCGGTCGGCGGTCCATCCATGGGTTCGTTCCAAGCGCTGGAATGGGGCATTAACTACCCCGACTTCGCCAAAGGACTGCTCGCCATCGTGCCGAGCGCGCGCAGCGATCGTCACGTGAACGCGATCTTCGACGCGGTGATCAATACCATCAAGCTTGATCCAAAATGGAACGCCGGCAACTATGTCGAGAATCCGGTCGATGGCATCGTCACGGCGGGCATGATTTATTTTCCGTGGCTATACAGCGATGAACATCTGAACACCTTGGTCGGCAGCGATCAATACCAAAAAGCACTGCGCGCGTTCGGCACGAATTGGGCCAAGGTTTGGGATGCCCGCAGCTTGATCTACCGCTATCAAGCCACCAGCGACCATGACGTCGGGCGGGCCTTCGGTGGAAACACCATGCAGGCGCTCGGCAAGATCAAAGCCAAGACGCTGATCATGCCGGGCATGACCGATCGCACCATACCGTCGTACATGGCGCGAGAGATTTATCGCGGCGTCAAGGACGGCGTCTACGTCGAGATTCCGTCCTACCTCGGTCATCTTGCATGCTGTCCGGGTGCGGAGACAACGGCGGAGTACGCGTTCATTACCGATCAACTCAATCGCTTTCTGGCGGATTTGGCGCGAGCAAACTGATCAACGTCCGGGACGGCTCCTTCAAACGCCAGCATTAGCGGCCGTGGTGGGCAAGCGCGGCTCGCAGAACAATGTCCTACTGAACTGACGACCCAAACCTGCTTCGATTATAATGCTGGAAAAATAGTCATTACGGCTTGCATGCGAGCCGATCCCTCTCTGGAGAAAACATGGCCGGTAGACTGTCAGGAAAAATCGCCCTCGTCACCGCAGCGGCGCAAGGCATAGGCCGTGCGACGGCGCTCGCCTTCGCACAGGAAGGTGCAACGGTTTGGGCGACCGATCTCAACCCCGATAAACTCACCGATCTCGCGGCTACGCTCGGCCTCAAAACCCGCAAGCTCGATGTCATGCAGGAAAGCGAAGTGATCGCCGCGGCGAAAGATATCGGCAAGATCGATGTGTTGTTCAACTGCGCCGGCTACGTTCACCACGGCGACATTTTGCATTGCGAGCAAAAGGATTGGGACTTCAGTTTCAATCTCAACGCGCGCTCGATGTTTTACACCATCAAGGCATTTTTGCCGAGCATGCTGGCGAGCGGCGGCGGCAGCCTCATCAACATCGCCTCGGTGGCATCGAATGTGAAAGGTGTGCCGAATCGATTTGCGTACGGCGCAAGCAAAGCGGCGGTGATCGGATTGACCAAAGCCGTCGCGGCGGACTACGTCGGCAAAGGCATACGCTGTAACGCCATCTGTCCTGGCACGGTGGAATCGCCGTCGCTGCAAGAGCGCATCAACGCCCTGCCCGATCCGGTGCAAGCACGCAAGGATTTTATCGCGCGCCAACCCATGGGGCGGTTGGGCACGGCGGAGGAAATCGCGGCGCTCGCGGTTTATCTTGCGTCCGACGAGTCGCGATTTGCGACCGGGCAAGCGTTCATCGTCGACGGCGGTATGACGACATAACCGCGAAAACACAGTTCTGTCATTCCCGTGAAAACGGGAATCCATTGGGCCTGTGCAAAGTCAACATGGATTCCCGCCTGCGCGGGAATGACAAATTAAAAATCCCATATTCCATTTCACTTTAGGAGGAACTACAGATGAAACTACTACGCTACGGCCCGCTCGGCGGCGAAAAACCCGGCATGCTCGACAGCGCCGGCAAGATTCGTGATCTGTCGAAAGTTACTTCCGACTTGTATCCCGACGTGATTTCGGTGATGGGTCAACAAACGCTTAAGAACATTAACCCGGACACGCTGCCATTGGTTGAGGGTAATCCACGTCTCAGCGCGCCGGTTGCGCAGATCGGTAAAGTAATCTGCATCGGTCTCAATTATTCTGACCACGCGGCGGAATCCGGTTTACCCGTGCCGAAGGAGCCGATCATTTTCATGAAACCCAACACGGCGATCAATGGCCCCAACGATCCGGTAATGATTCCGCGCGATTCGGTGAAGACTGACTGGGAAGTCGAGCTCGGTATAGTCATCGGCCGCATCGCCCAGCACGCGCCGCTCGATTCGGCCTTGGACTATGTCGCCGGCTACACCATCGTCAACGACGTGTCGGAGCGCGAATTCCAGATCGAGCGCGGCGGGACGTGGGATAAGGGCAAGGGCTGCGACACCTTCGCGCCGATCGGTCCGTGGCTAGTGACGAAAGATGAAATCCCCGATCCGCAGAATCTCGACATGTGGCTGGAAGTGAACGGCCATCGCTGGCAAAACGGCAATACCAAGACCATGATCTTCGGCGTTAAGCAAATCGTCAGCTACGTAAGCAAATTCATGACCCTGATGCCCGGCGATGTGATCGCCACGGGCACGCCGCCCGGAGTGGGCATGGGCGTGAAGCCGAATCCGGTGTTTCTCAAAGTCGGTGATACGATGAAGCTCGGTATTCAGGGCCTAGGCGAACAGCGCCAAGAATGTATTGCCTGGAAACCGTTGATGTAATTTAAGGGTTCGACGAGCCGTGGGCAGGAGATTGTGACGCGGCTCTCCCGGCGGATTGCCGGCTGTGGCGTTGAGTAACCGAAGGCAGTTCGCCGAACATTTCTTTGTAGGCCTCGCAGAAGTGGGAGAGATGCCAAAAGCCCCATTGCGCGGCGATGTCTTGGATCGTGGCGTGGCCGGATCCTGCTCGGATCGCTCGGCGGACGCCGTTTAGCCGCGCAGCACGCACGTAGGCGATCGGATTGATACCGAACACTTGCTGAAAACAATATTGCAAGGTGCGTCTGGAACACCCAACATACGCGCAAAGCTCGCTAATGGTAAACGCTTGGTCGATATGAGCGAGCACAAATTCCTGCGCTTTTCTCGCCAGCATTTCGCGTCGACCGAGTGCAGCGTGAGTTTCGTGTTGTACCTCCCAGTCTATGGCATCGAGCAGGCGGGCGTACACCTGCTCGCGCAATCCACGTCGGGCTGCTTCGTGGGCCAAACAGGTCGGATCTTCGACCAAGGCTGTCAGCGTATCACGCAGGAATGTCTTCAGAGCCTGCTGCTTATCGGCGTAGCTCGGTACCACCGCGTTTCCTTTCAGACGTACGATCTACATCTAGCTCTTGCATGAGTCTGGCGTAAGCGGCGAAATCTTCCGCATCCACCTCGATCGCGACGCACTCGCACTCGGTCGGCGTCCGTAGATCCAGTTCGATATCCGCCGCAACATTGATCAAATCGTGGGTATCCACCACCAAGCCTCTCCAACGGGCAACATCCGATAATGCGAGCCCAACCGAAAACGCCCGCCGGCCATGTCCCGGGCTGCCGCGCTGCTGCACCGACTGGGAGGTTTTTTCGCGAAATAACCTTACGCTATCGAAGGTGACTTCAACCAACGACCCGGCAAACGGCCCCGCGCTGAGTTGCTCGTAGCGTTGATCCCAGCTTTCGAGCATTTCCGCTTGCTCGTCGGCATCGCGGGTTTCGGAACGGGTGACCGAATAAGGCGTGGGGACTACCATGTGACTGATGGTTTCAAGTGCGTAAGGTATGAGTATGCTGCCGCCGTTAGGCTATGCGCAAGTGTTGCCGATTTGGGCTAACCTAGTAACCGCTCTCCGAGCTAAACTCTCTTTCCGGGCTGAATGTCTTGATTCTCGGCCTAACCGCATAAATTGACCGCTTACGTTGGAGGAATTGATCATGACCACCGCAACCGTTACCAAGGACTCGGGCGAGCGCACCGTGTTAGGCGCCTGCGCTCACGATTGCCCCGACACCTGCTCCATGATCGTCAGTGTCAAGGACGGCAAGGTCACCGGCGTGCGCGGCAACCCGGATCATCCGTTCACTCAGGGCGGGCTGTGCGTCAAGGTCAATCATTACGAAGAGCGCGTGCACCATCCCGACCGCATCCTCTATCCGCTGCGGCGCAAGGGCGCCAAGGGCTCAGGACAGTTCGAGCGCATTACCTGGGACGCGGCGATCGACGAGATCGCCAGCCGTTGGAAGGACATCATCAGCCGTCACGGCCCGACCGCCATCCTCCCCTACAGCTACCTGGGCACCGAAGGAATCCTCAATGGGCTTAACGTCGGCGATCCGTTCTTCAACAAACTAGGTGCGACGGTCAGCGAACGCACTTTCTGCGATTCCGGCGCGTCCACCGGTTACATGATGACCGTCGGCCCTCGCCGGGCACCGATCCGGAAAGCTTTGTGCATTCCAAGTACATCATTCTTTGGGCCTGCAACACCCTCAGCACCAATCTGCATCATTGGCCCTTTATCGCCGAGGCGCAAAAGCGCGGCGCCAAAGTCGTGGTGGTCGATCCGGTGCGCAGCCGCACCGCCGAAAAGGCCGACTGGCACATTCCCATCAAACCCGGCACCGACGGCGCGCTCGCCATGGGGATGATGAATGTCATCATCAGCGAAGGCTTGGTCGACCGCGACTATGTCGCGAACCACACGGTGGGTTACGAGGAACTGGTGCAGCGCGCGCTGGAATATCCGCCGGAGAAATGCGCCGAATGGACCGGCATACCGGCCGATGATATCCGCAAGCTCGCGCGCGAATACGCGAAGACCCAGCCTTCGGTGATCCGCATCGGCGTCGCAGTCGAGCGGCATGCCGGCGGCGGCCAGACCGTGCGCGCGTTGACTTGTCTGCCGGCGTTGGTAGGCGCGTGGCGCAAAGTCGGCGGCGGCATTTTGCAACTGCCGATCTGGGCGTTCCCGATGAAGTGGGATGTGCTGATGCGCCCGGACTGGATCAAACCCGGCACGCGGGTGCTGAATCAGTGGCTGCTCGGCCAAGCGCTGACGGGAGAACTCAAGCTCGATCCGCCGATACAGTCGGTGCTCGTTTACAACAGCAACCCGCTTATCGTCGCGCCCGACCAACCCAAGATGGTGCAAGGCATGATGCGAGACGATCTGTTCACCGTGGTGAGCGAACAGTTCATCACCGACACGGTGCGCTACGCGGACATCGTGCTGCCCGCGACCACCCAGGCCGAGCAGCTCGATCTCATGTTCTCGTGGGGCCATTTTTATCTCAGCTTGAACCAGAAGGCGATCGAACCCCAGGGCGAAGCGGTGCCGAATACGGAATTATTCCGGCGGCTCGCCAAAGCCATGGGCCTGACCGATCCGTTCTTCCAACGCTCGGACGAACAGATGGCGCTGGAGTCGATGGATTGGTCCAGTCCGATGCTGCAAGGTGTAACGATGGATTTGCTGAAAGAAAAAGGCTTTGCCCGGCTCAACGTCGGCTCGCCGGATAATTATTTGCCGCATGCCGAAGGTAAATTCCCGACTCCTTCCGGCAAAGTGGAATTGAAAGCCTCAATGGCGGCGGGCGGCAACTTCGTGGTACCGGTGTTTCGTCAGGGATCGAACGAATTTCAGGACGGTTCGCCGGTCGATCCGCTGCCCCACTATGTACCGCCCAACGAATCGGTGGCGACCAACCCGACCGCAGGCGGCCAAGTATCCGCTGAACATGCTCTCGCCGAAGAGCCACGCCTTTCTTAATTCCGGGTACGCCAACATCGCGCGCCAGCTCGGCCACGCCGGCGATCCGTTTGTGCTCATCAATCCGGCCGATGCGCAATCGCGCCGTATCAATCATGGCTCGGCGATCGACGTGTTCAACGCCCGAGGAACGTTTGCCGCGCGCGCCGAGATTAGCGATGAGGTGATGCCCGGCGTGATCGTCGCCCCGATGGGCTACTGGATGAGCCACAGCCGCAGCAACTCCACGGTATCGGCGGTCAACCCAAATAAATTCGCCGACCTCGGCCGAGCACCAACCTTTTCCGATAACTTGGTAGAGATTCGAACGGCGGGTTAGCGCGCTCACGGCGGAAAGTTTATGCCCCACATCGTTACCGAGAATTGCCGTTTGTGCCGCTTCACCGACTGCGTGGCGACCTGCCCGGTCGAATGTTTTCACGCCGATGCCGAGCGCGTTTATATCGACGCTAAAGTCTGCATCGACTGCGGCGCGTGCATTCCCGCATGTCCGGTTCACGCGATCTACGATACCTTCGATATGCCCGATGACCAGAGGCCGTGGATAGCAATCAACGCATCTCGTTCGCGCGAGCTGCCGTTGATTATCGAGAAGCAACCGTCGCTGCCGACCGCGGAAGAGCGTAGAGCCGAGTTGGGTTTCTAATCCGTCACCGTGTATGAGTGACTCTGCAAGTACGACCGCGCTGCAAATAGCGATCGTCGGCAGCGGACCCAGCGGCTTCTATGCCGCCGAAGCGCTGCTGCGCTCTGGCCATTCAGTTCAAGTGAGCATGTTCGAGCGCTTGCCCGCGCCCTTCGGTTTGGTGCGCTATGGTGTTGCACCCGACCATCCGAAACTGAAAGAACCGATACAAGTGTACGACCGGATTGCGCGAACCGAGGGGTTCGAATTTTTCGGTAACGTGCACGTCGGCGTAGATGTGAGTTTTGAAGATTTGCGGACTCACTACGACGCCGTGATATTGGCGTGCGGTGCGCAGGCGGATCGGCCGCTCGCTATTCCTGGCGAGAATTTGCCTGGCAGTCATAGCGCGCTCGAGTTCGTCGGTTGGTATAACGGCCATCCGGATTTTCGCGATCGCAGCTTCGATCTCTCGGGCGAAGTCGCCGTCATCATCGGCCAAGGCAACGTCGCCGCCGACTTGTGCCGTATGCTCGCAAAACCGATCGATGAGTTGCGCAATACGGACGTAGCGGAACACGCGCTGGACGCGCTTGCCCACTGCAAAATTCGTGAAATCCACGTCATCGGCCGACGCGGACCCGCGCAAGCGAAGTTCACCAGCAAAGAACTGCGGGAATTGGGCGAAATATCCGGCGCGCAGGCACTTGCCGCGCTCGTTGATTTGCAACTCAACGTGGAAAGCGAGGCCGAGATTGTAGACAAACGTAACTTCGTCGCCGCCAAAAATATGGAAATCTTTCGCGCCTGGTCGATGGCGCCAGATACCGGGACGCCGAAGAAGATCCATTTTGATTTTTTACAGTCACCGATTGAGATTTGTGGTGGCTTTAAAGTTGAACGCGCGGTCCTGGCTCGCAACCGGCTCGATGGCGCCCCATTCCAGCAACTTGCGCACCCAACCGGAATCAAAACTGAACTCTCGTGCAGCTTAGTTTTACGCAGCGCGGGCTATCGTTGCGCACCGATTCCAGGCATCCCGTTTGATATAGCCTCAAGCATTGTTCGGAATCGAAGCGGCCGTATGGTCGATGAATCGGGGAGCGGGATTCCCGGTCTTTACGTCACGGGCTGGGCGAAACGCGGGCCAACCGGCATCATCGGCACCAATCGAGCCGACAGCGTCGAGACGGTCAAGGCGTTGATGAGCGATCTGGAATCGATGACCCACACTGCCAAGACCGGCGCCGATGGCATGCGTACTTTATTGTCTCGAACCGGAACTAAATTTGTCAGCTATGCCGACTGGCTGCGGATAGATGCAATAGAACTCGCGCGTGGCGCGGAAAGAAATAAACCTCGAGAAAAATTACTATCGGTCTCAGACATGCTCAACTGCATCGATTGACGGCCCTCCAAGTACAACGACACAAAAAAACGGCACGTGTATTACGCTGATCCACACTTGTACCTAGATGAGGAGTTGGCTATGCGGTAGATCAAATTGCATCTCACCGATGAGGATCGAGAGTTGCTGGATTCATACTGTACGAACGGTCTGCACCAACTCGTTATGTGCGGCCCTAGTGCGCACCCAGTGGACTACTATGCGCAGGTATCCCTCTACGGGGTACAATACATTGCAAAGGATAAACTTTGTGTGACAGCTAACTTATGGAAACACTGTCAACATGGCTTCACGAAAAGGGGCTCGAGCGCTACTATGCGATGTTCGTCGAGCACGAGATCGATCTGCAAGCCATCGCACTACTTACTGAACAGGATCTGCGAGATCTAGGTTTACCGCTGGGACCTCGCAAGAAGTTGCTTAAAGCGATTTCTGACCTAAATGAGGGTGGCGCCGCTGGGCGATCAGCCTTGGCCCCTTTCACACGGGCAGAACGACGACAGCTCACAGTCATGTTCTGCGATGTTGTTGGATGGACGAGCCTATCAGAACGATTAGATCCTGAACTGTTGAGTGAAATAGCTCACGCCTATCAGGCAGCGGCGGGAGAGGCCATTAGGCGCTATGAAGGGCATGTCGCCCAGTACTTGGGTGATGGCCTGTTGGCCTACTTTGGCTATCCGCGCGCGCACGAAGATGATGGCCAACGCGCCGTGCTCTCCGCCATGGGTATCTTGACGGCCATTCGCGCCATGAATGCCAGTTGGGCGGCGGACAGTGGCATCGAGCTGTCAGTACGTATCGGTATTGACACGGGTATGGCAGTTGTTGGCCAAGTCGGCGACACCTCACACCACGAATTGCTAGCTCTGGGGGAAGCGCCCAATGTTGCGGCAAGGTTGCAGGCGCTTGCTGAGCCTAATGCAATTCTTATAAGCGAGCGCACATTTCAGTTGACATCTGGTGCTTTTGAATTCGCTAATTTGGGCGAGCAGCCCATCAAGGGACTTGCTCGCCTTCTTCAAGTTTGGCGCGTTCTAGGCCACGGTGCGCTTGCTTCGCGCTTTGACGCTTCGGCCAGAAACGGCCTGACACCTATGATCAACCGTGAGCAAGAGCTTGGCTTGCTAGCAGCCTGTTGGGAACGCTCGCGGAATGCCCAAACCCAAGTTGTGCTGATGTCAGGCGAAGCTGGCGTAGGGAAATCACGCCTACTTAGAGCGCTACACGATCGATTGGGCCCGCATGGTCATGGGCTATTTCGTTTTCAGTGTTCGCCTTATCACACGAACACTGCGCTATACCCAATTGTCGCGGGACTCAGTTTGAATTTGAGACTCGATGAGGACGTGCCTCCAGCGGCCAACCTGGACAAGGTTGAATCTTTGGTCGCCGGCCGTTATCAGCGCCCGACGAAAGATGTTCAACTTATTGCATCGGCCCTTTCGGTAGATTCGGTGCATCGCTACGGTGCGCTGACTCTGACACCCGAGCGTCAAAAAGAAGATACTATTCGTGCCCTCCTCGATCTACTCCATTCCGCCGCGCTAGAGCAACCCTCATTGATCGTTTTTGAAGACACGCACTGGGCAGATCCGACGACTATCGAGTTTTTAGACAACCTTATTCATCGAGTTAGCGACGCTGCATTGCTCGTCATAATTACTCAAAGGTCCCATTTCGCCCCGAACTGGTCAGAACATTCACATGTAACTTCGCTGTCCTTAGAGAAATTCAGCCGCGTTCATTCCGAAGCACTAGTGGGCGAACTTACGCGAGGCAAACAGTTGCCGGCTAATTTGATAGAGCACGTGATTACACACGCCGATGGTGTGCCGTTGTTTGTCGAAGAGTTAACTAAAGCAGTCATTGGCTCGAGTTCGCTAAAAGAGGGTGATGACCGCTACGAATATATCGGGTCCATCACATCGATACCTATACCGTCGACGTTGCGCGACTCACTCATCGCCCGCCTCGAGCGCTCTGCCCCGGTTAAAGCAGTTGCGCAAGTGGGTGCTGCCATTGGTCGCGAGTTTAATCATAGAATCTTAGCGGCGGTTGCGGAAATGCCGACAACAGTCCTCAATGACGCGATAGGCCAGTTGATAGCGGCCGAAGTGGTCTCCATGCGGGAGGTTGCGGGGGAAAAGATCTATGTCTTCAAGCACGCGTTGGTGCGTGATGCCACTTACGACCTACTGCTCAAGAGTGCACGCAAACACTTGCATGCGAAAGTTGCTAGCGCCTTGGAAAACGATTCGATTGGGTCAAAGAAAGTCCCGCCGGAACTTTTGGCCTATCACTACACAGAAGCAGGACTTACTACGCAAGCCGTCAGGTATTGGCTACGAGCGGGCGACAACGCTGCCGCACGTTCAGCCAATATTGAGGCCGAGAATCATTTGCAGCGCGCACTCGAGCTTTTGGGGGCTACCCCCGAGGACGCCCAGCGCGAACTTATCGAATTGGAAGTACGCACGAGTCTCGGACCCGTATTGGTCGCAAACAAAGGTTACACGGCTGAAGAGGTGGACCACACTTATGCGCGAGCTCAATTTTTGGTCCAGCGGGTCGGGGCGGCCCCGCAGTTATTCTCAATCGTGAGAGGCCAGTTTCAATTGTTATTGCTTCAAGCGAAGTATCCCATCGCCGAGCGTACCGTCGAGTTTCTGCGTGCTTTAGCCGATGATAAGGGCGATGTTGCGGCCGAAGTTGATGCCGAACTATGCGCCGGGCTAACAGCTCTCTATCGAGGTAGATTTCGCAATGCCCATGAATACTTGCGATCGGGCGCGCAGAATTATGATCCAGAGCAACACCGCTCTCATAGCTTGCATGCCGGCGTAGACTTAGGAGTGGGATGCGTTGCCTATCATGCTCGCACTTTGTGGTTTCTTGGCTACCCTGATCAGGCTGTGGCACGCGGTGAAGAAGCGATCAGCCTTGCACAGGCTGCGGGCTTATCGCTAACATTGACGCAAGCGTTGGGGATGCTGGGCATTGTGCGCCAGGCGCGTCGAGATCACACGTCGACGATGCGGTGGATTCAGAAAACGATAGAACATTCGGCTGAGCACGGCCATAGCTATTGGATCGTGCTTGGTGACATTTTGCGAGGCTGGCTGTTGGCGCAGACAGGTGAACCCATGGAAGGAGCGAAGCTAATAAGTTTAGGGCTTGCCAATTATCGCGCGACTGGCGCACGGTTAGGTGAATCGTGGTTCTATTTGATGTTGGCAGACGCTTACGAAAAAAATGGTCAGTTTAGCGAGGCCCTTGCCCAAATATCGAACGCATTGGAACACATTCGCGAGACTGAGGAAGAGTACTATGCCGCAGAGGTGCACAGGATAAAAGGGGAGTTGTTGTTGGTTGGTGGCAAGGCCGCGCACGCAGAAGTGGAAGTTTGTTTTCGCCGCGCGCTAGAAATCGCGGATCGCCAGGATGCGAAAGGATGGGAACTGCGCGCTGCTATGAGTATGGCAAAGCTACTTATCACAACCGGGCGAGGTAAGCAGGGGCGTAACGTCCTTGAACCCGTTTATAGTTGGTTCACTGAGGGTATTTCGACGCTCGATCTCCAAGAGGCGAAGGCGTTGTTAGAGTCGTGCTGACTTGAGCATTCCGCTAGCGTGTCGAAAGCTGGCGTGTGTAATCGACCAATGCGAGAAGTGGGCCCGGATTCGTGGCGTAGCGAATGGCTTCCTTAGCGGCTTGCTCTGCGATCTCATCAAGGCGCGCTTCCGCGTTAGGCAATTGTGCTGCTAACGCGTCACTGAGTTGTTTTTCTTGCTCACGAGTGAGGCGACGCTCGGCACAGAATAGCTTACATACCTCTTTGTTGCGTATCGCCAAGGCCGCAGGAAGCGTGAGGATGCCATCGCGGAGGTCCTCAAATCCACCACCACCTAACGCGGGCACACCGCGCACATCACCAACATCGTCACAGCCATGATAAAGAGTCCCGAGCAATCCGCCGTAACGCCGAAACTTCTCTCCTTGCCCACCGAGGCATGCGCATACTTCAAACATTGAGCCAGTGTCCTCGCCGGCGATGCGGCGCCAATCTTCCACTCCGAGGGGTTTCCTTCTCAAGCGCCACTGTAGGCATTCGGCCACACCGAGGCGCTTCAACAACTCAGAAAAAAGACGAATTCTATAGGCGCCGAAATGCTGATCGCGAAACAGGTCCCGCGCCAGGATAGCGTATCCATCAGCCACGATGTACCCAGCGACCATGAGGGCGTTAAGCTCGCCAAAGCGCGTGTGTAAGGTAGGCTTACCACGACGAGTGGGTGATTTGTCGACAATGTCATCGATAATGAGTGACACGTTGTGGAACATCTCAATGACCTGCGCCGAAACTAGTAGCTCTTCCGGAACTCGCTCAGCACGTTCAAGTGCAGCGGCCTGGTAACAACAGAAGATCGTGATCGGACGGAAGTACTTTGAGTCGCCGAGGAACTGCCAGTTTAACGCCTCCTGCATCTCAGGATCGGCGAGTTTGATCCAGGCGTTCAGTTTCGCGCGTAACTCATCAATCCACTTGTCTAGCTTTAGGCCGATGATAACGTCTCGCGCGCTTTGTCGTTGCACGTTGGCCCTGCCGGATAGCGAATTAACCATAGACGCGATGCGAGAAGGCGGCTGCGCGATTCATGGTTTTGCCTTCCAGCGTCGCCGACCTTCCTTCTCTTGTGCCGCGCCGAACAGCTGCGCCTCCATTTTCTCGAGATCTTGACGCACCAACCGACACTGCTCACAAGGCAGCTCTGCCATCTCGCGCGTGTAAGCGCGCATGTTGTCGATAAGTAGCGCGCGCAGCTCCTCTTTGCGTTTGGGGTTCGCCTGGATGTCCGCCAGATTACGACTGATCGTGGGCACATGCTTAGAGACTAGCTCCTGCCAGCGCAACCAGAAGCGTACGGCGCTTGTGAGCAGCGTGGCATTGGCTTTTATCACCAGGCCAACCGGCTCTTTCGCACCGCGGCTGCGGTTTGACGTCTCGTTTGCCGGAGCTTGTTCGTCTGATCCCGTAGACAACGTGTCAGCCATCAGGCGGGCCATCTCGAGCATGTGCGGCACGGAGAGCGACATGTTGAGCATTCGGGAAAACGAGCGGGTAAGTTCTTCTTCGGGGCTGGCCGGATTTTTTGGCATCGTGGTTCTCCGCGAGTGTGTGTGCGATCCGAGCAGATTGTTGTCGCCGCAATTCAAAAGTGTACGCGAGTTTCGGCTTGTTCGACAAGCATACCCCGGGGTTGCACGGCGTCGGCGAAAGCGCGATCATAATAATTACTCACACGACCGTGCCAAACCAAAAGGATGCACTATGCGACGCACAAATCCAAATACCGACCCGAGCGCCATGTTAGGCGTTCTTGGGGACGCGCGTTCGCCTGGCTAGCGGCTGGGCGTGATTTTCTGGGGCATACATTTGAGATCGGGGCGCGCCACGCGGATGAGACCATCAGATCAACGATGGCGCCAATCTCCGGCGACACATCGAACCGGGTTGATGCGTTAGTTAATCGCTACCAGCGATTTCTGAGTGACCTAGGGTTAACTGTGCCCCTAGCTGCGCAAACTTTCCGTAGACACCTCGATGACTCTAAGGCGCCTAGGCTTTTATTTCGCAACTGCGATCCGTCTTTGATCAACGCGGTTAACGTATCGCTGAAACTCAGTCAAACGCTCGTCGATGGGCTAACTCGAATCGAAGCGTTTCCGCAAAAGAAAGATTGCGTCAAGCTGAAGCAGGGCCTTTGCAAGGAGGCGCCGCTCAGCCTGGACGAACTGGAAAAACTTTACACCAACCTCTCCGGCATAGCTAGGCTCACTATCAATCCTGATATCAGGAAATCGCTTATAGATACATGGGTGAGCAGGCAGAGCGCTGTATAACTGTATTAAGAGGCTGATAATCTCAAGCGATCGATGAATACTACCCGAATTAGGCGGAGCGTTCCCAACCGTCCATCGACGAGCAGCAAAAATCGATCTTGGATTTCCTGCGACACCTCCAGTGGGAGTTGCCGCTTAAACCGAAAACACTTAAATATAAATTAGGTGACGTCTTCAAGATTCATAAGCGAGCAACAGATAGAAACTTTTTGCGCCTAAAAATCTCAAAGCTCTGCAACAGGCCATTTGGCAAGAAAAGGACAAGTTGAATGCCGTGAATCTCTTGCAGACAGCATCGTCCGAACAAAAGACTTAGACTTCGAGCAACGCTTCACCCAACTGGATCGAGTATTTCGTTGCTTTCATCTTCGCTCAAGCTAAGCGCGGAATGTCATTGCACGAGTTGCTAGCGAATTTGTTCGCTGAACATGGCAATCGAATCGTCAAGTATATCGAATCGTTAGAGGAAATAGGATGGCGCTGGCGGACAATGCCCAGCGAGTCTACGAATTGCTTGATGCTTTGAAGGAGGCGAAGAGCGCCTGCTGCGATATGGGGTTAGAAGAAACATTTCTAACACAGTTTTCGAATGTACAACAGGCTTGGGAGCAGGAGGAATTCGATACGGTTCGGAAGGAGTTTGCAAACATGGGATCTATCTCACAGAGAAAGTATCTATTGTTGGCGGGCGCAACGGTGGACGGTCACCGATCATGAAATGGATAGCCAGTATGTCGGCGTTGTCAATACCGAAACCAATCAAGTAGACGTAATTGGGCCGCGGGAAGGATTGTTGTATGGCGGTAGCTTTGGACGATCCACCTTCCCCTAAGAGTACACAACGCCCGCCAGGGCTTCGTCATCTATTCAGTCGATCGAGATATTGTGCAGGGCTACGTTAATAGCGGGTTAAGCACAACTTTCGAGCGTCGACAGTGGCGCCCGACGTACACCAGTTGTAATATTTATCGTCGATTATTTGGATACCGATATCGGACCATACAAAGAGTTGGGAATCGGCTGTTTCGTCGCACCAAAAGACGATCCGCTCGCGTTGGGTATGCATATTTTAGCTCTCCCAGTCAGCGAAAAGCGATCAGTCGAAGCGGGGCAAGCCATATGGCGCTATCCAAAGAAAAAATACCAACTGGATTTTGACTATTCAAACCCTACGGAAGTCACCTGCGCGCTGCGAGCGGAACAGGCGAGATGAAAGACAGACTCTGGTGCTACGCCTGACTTTACCTAGGGAAGGAGATGGTTCCTCGGTCGACATTCCATTCAATAGTTAACAAACAAAGATCACCTATGCTTCCGCACGGTTTTCACGCGAAGCGGAAGTGGTGAAGCCATGCGCGCTGGCGGCGCCAACGTCAAATTGATCGTCGAGAAGGCGGCGCCGGCTGGCGATCAACCCAGTCAATATGCCGGTCCGCCGAGCGTATGGGAGATATTGGATGCCTTTGAGCTCCGAGATCACGCCTTTCCGGATAGCCGGAAAATCATGTTCTCGGGCTGGACTGAACATATGTGGGGGCGTTCAGCGCGCCGGTTGCACT
This sequence comes from uncultured Pseudomonadota bacterium, assembly GCA_963714525.1. Taxonomy (GTDB): domain Bacteria; phylum Pseudomonadota; class Gammaproteobacteria; order Burkholderiales; family JALYOK01; genus JALYOK01. The sequence goes on along the minus strand of CAVQPB010000005.1, from coordinate 40,990 downwards.
GAGCGAAAGATGGAATAGTTCATTCTCCTGAAAAATACACCTCTAGTCTTCTGGGGTCGTAAGATCGGTCATCATTTGGCGGCATCGAGCGCAAAATCCCACCAGTCTGCGGCATAGGCTCCCGGTAAAGTAAGTAGTTCCATACCGATGGGCGTAAGTCTCGAGACGAGAGATTTCCTGACGGTGATTGCGACATTTGTTCGAGTCGAGACCAGACTTTAGCGCCGGCGGCATAAGGGACCAAAGCAAGCTTGACTGCCTTGAAGTTAACGCTCGGATAGGTCTCTGGTTCCAGAATCTCAATCTTACGCAGTAATTCCCTTCTATTTGGCGCCGTCTTGAATGCTGGGTCAGATCGGGTGGCCGCTTGAACTGCCTGAGCGGCCTGCAAACCACTCATCACGCACCTTCAACGGTAACAATGTTGACTGGATTGTCGCAAAAATCTCCTGCCAGAAACAAATTTTTGATCTCAGTCTGCGCCTGTGGTCGAAACGATTCGCTGCCTACTTCGTTAATGAACAGAGGTTCATTGGTGTTCATTTGCAAATAGGATCGCGCAGCATCTATGTCGCGCTCCCGATCAAATAGGATGTAGCGCTGCAATTCTTGAATAATAGCTTCCTTGGCATTCTTTTTCGTCATACCCTCTAGCAGAGAATAGTTCGTGGCCGCCACGCTTAAACAGGTGTTGGTTTCTCTTTTCCAAGTTTGGATTATCGAAAAACGTCAATCCTAGTCTCGAATCGCGTAGCACTACATGCATCTACGGAATATTATCCAGGTGACGATTGAAGTATAGGTCCAAGCATGCGGTTACTCCACTCTGAAGCTTACGCGTGCCACTGATGCTACCTACTTTCTCCCTAAACGGTTCTATTAGGTTGGATAACGCTTTCGGCGGTACGGCGAGAACGACAAAATCAAAATCTTTTTGCGATGCGGAGAGGGTTGGGGCGATCTTATCCTCTACGATATCGTTATCTTCGAGCCATTCTCCATCGTCCTTTTCCCGCAGATCTCCAAACATGTCAGATGGCTCGCTGTAAATATGCGTAACTCGGTCGTTCTCTACCGCTATCTTGACGACTCGCTGGCCCAGACGAATGTCACAGTTCAGAATCTCAATTTGCACTCCAGCGGCTCAAATATTCCCTCGTAGCTATCCGTCTTCAGAACCCAAAGCATCGGATCTGGCGTCCTTACCGTGAAATCCAAAAAATTACGATAAGCAGCGGCTGAAGTCAGATACGTCGGGACCGAAAGGCCTTGGTCAATATGTGCTCGTGAAACTTTGCGCTGGCATCGGTGGCATACCAGCACAATATCATGAAGCCGCATACTGAGACGGTATCCAGAAATAGGCACCGGTCAAAAGGCTGGCTCACTAGATCGAGCATCGAATAGAACCACAAGAACATGTCGGGAATCGGTTCTGCCCCAGATAACAGATTATCCGCTGCCGATTCCAGCAGGCCCAGTTGCTTCAGCGTTCTGGTGCGTTCGCCGATGGGACTAAGGCCAGGAAACAGATGAATACATTCATTCTTAGGAAGGAAATTTTGAGTCCTTTCCCTACCGATATCCTCCATGAGTTGCCAGAAATTCTGATACCAATTGAGAAACATGTGATAGCAGTGCTCGTGATAGATGCCATCGGATACTTCCAAGCGGGTAACCTTTTCTCCGCGAGTAGCGTAGCCTCTAACCACGAACGTGTTGATTTGCGTTTCTCGGGTTTTTGGATCACCAGTGATCTCGGTTAATTTCCAAGCACGCTTAGCGCCGTGCCGGCCCTCCAGATTGCTCGATTTCTGAGCAAACAGGGATCCCGCCAATCGTACTGCTGTTGTATCTTCGAATTGCCCACTGCTCATTCGTGCGCGTCGCTTGGGCGGGTCCTTGAAGGTACTCTCATCAGCCAAGAGCTTTTGCACCAACTTCGCTTTCACCGTCGGTGGCAAGGGTTTGTTTTCAGCGAGACTCCTTAGAGTTTCGCCGAAATCGCCCTTGCTTGCTCGGAGAGTTTTGAGAGCAGAACTGCGCTTGATCGGTTCGGGTGGCGCTGGCGCTGCATCATCGGCATCCGTATCAAGACGCAGCAGCCGGTGGCAATGGGCGCCCAACTTGCCTCCGGTGTAAACGCGCTGTTCGAACACGGTCACTTTATAGCCGCGCTCTGCTAAGCGAAGTGCGGCAGTGAGACCGGCGATGCCGGCGCCAATTACAGCGACAGTCGGCGACGATTCTCTAATCGACATGGATACACGCCCTGAGCAATAGAATGACGTCTAGCTTGAAGAATTTTTGCTTCCCATGCAAGTCGCACAGCAATAAGCCCATGCCAAAGCCGAAGCCTTAAGCGGCAAGCCGCTCAAAGACGCTACGACTGGGCACCTCGGCGGCGCCTCATAAGCGCCATAGATTTTTCGCCCCCAATCGCTTGTACTCGTGCTCCCGGTTGCGAATGTACGCCCGAATCAGTTCCTCATCGCGGCCAGCCGTAGATACATACTAGACTAGCACCGTCTCCAGCCGAGTCAGGGGTTTTCTTTGGTTAGGCTAGACTCACGAATCCGGTCGAACTCATCTCGCGGCTCGCTAATCGCCTTAGGCCACCCTGTCACCATCGTCCGCATAAATCAAAATCGCCAACATCCGAATCGGCAATTTGATTAACTGCGCCGGCCCATGGGGCACGCCGCCTTTGAAGGTAAGCGAATCGCCGGGCGACATGACGTACGTGTGCTGACCGTGGCGATATTTCATTTTGCCTTCCAGCAGATAAATGAATTCGGTGCCGGGATGCTCGAATGCGGGAAACACTTCGCCGACATCGGTAATCGTCACTAAAAAAGGCTCGAAGAATTTCTTCGGCCCCTGATCGTAGGCGAGCAAATGATAGGTGTGGCCTTTCTTGGTGCCACGCCGCACGACTTCCATGCCCTCGCCTTTTTTTACGTGTTGGGCGCCGCCGACCGGGACGTTGAAATTTCGGAACAGACTCGACAGGGTAATACCTAAGGCGTTGGCGATATTCGACAGTGTGTCTAGACTGGTCGAGGTCTGACCGTTCTCTATTTTCGACAGCATGCCGCGGCTGATCTCCGCACTTTCAGCGACGTTCGCGATGGTTAAGTTATGGCGCTGGCGCAATTCACGGATTGCGTTCCCCAGATATTGATCGAGCGTTCGACCGTTCGAGTCGCGCGAGCTTGCGGATCGCGATGTGGCCATGACTTCCCCTGAATGATTTCGGAAAAAGTATAGCAGCACGCACGGCGTCGACGCATTCTCTCCCTCATTCTCGTGCTCAAAACGCAGCTACATATCCAAAACCCATTTAGGCCACTACGCGCGTTTGCATTAGACGCCAGCGCGGGCTATTGACACCGCACAAACTTGGGGCGTAGAGTGAGAAATAGGAAACAATAGTTCGCAACATGAACTACCCGGATTTTCCTAAGCGGTTCTACGCAACGTGTCCGCTTAAAAATGTTTCAGGAGGGATAGCGAATGGATCAATCTCTGCGTTCTCGTATCGACGCCATGCTGGCGCGCGATAGTGCCATGGCCTGGGTTTTCATCGTGTTGTTGTGGATCACCATAGGTTTTGTCTACTTCGCAACCGATCAATTCATCACCGATGGAACTTTGCGCGCCGTGTTGATCTTAGGTGCGTTGCTGATCTTGATCTTCAATACCGCGTCGATGCTGGCGATGATCAAACACTACAAAGACGATCGCGATCACATCTACGGTCTAGACATTAAACATTTAGACGAAAATCGGTTGAGGTAAATCCGATCTTGTAAAGGGAGAACAATGTATGGCATATCAACCACCTCGGCAAAGCGGATTCGGTCAGGCGATCGATAGTTTGTTGGTCTTGGTCGTATTGTTTATTTGCTTGTTAGTGCCGTTTCGCTGGGATGCCATTGTTGCGGCATTCGCGCCGGCCCCACCTGCTGCAACGGAAGCGGCCGCAACGCAGGCGGCGAAAGAACCGGAACCGACTTGGGAAGGTCTGAAGCAAACGCCCGTGCAAGCGCAGCAGTGGGAGAAGCTCGGGAAAAAGCCCGCCGATGCCAAGCCCTTGATCGACGCGAAGTTTGACTTCGATGCCGATCTACGTTCCTGGAAACTGCCGCTGACTATTATCGTCATCGTCGCTTACTTCATCTTTCTGTTGCGGACGTCCGATCGTGAATATCGTCAAGTGATAGACGAACGGTTCGGTCAGCCGCAAAAATAAGGACAAGGAAAAATACCATGGATCTCTGGACATTAATCAGTTACGCCGCGTGGATCGTCTCGATCATCTTATTCGTTTGGATGGTGCTCGACGCTTTTAGCGTGAGTAAGGAATTCAGCGAGGATTTCCTCATGAGTTCTCGTGAAGGCGAAGAGTAAAAAAACATAGGGTGACACAAAAGGTAACAGGGGGATCTATGGCGAACGCAACCACGGCGGCGACCGGACAACAGCGCATCAGTCTAAGAAAAGTGTTGGGGCCCATTCACATTTGGGCGCTAGGCGTCGGCATCGTGCTGGTCGGCGAGTTCACCGGCTGGAATTTCTCCATGGCCAAGGGTGGCGCGTGGGGCGCGCTGATCGCCTGCTGGTTCATCGGTTTGCTTTACACCTGCGTCGCCATGATCGATTCGGAAGTCACGTCGACCGTCGCCGCGGCGGGCGGGCAATACACCCAGGCGAAGCACATCATCGGGCCGCTGATGGCGTTCAACGTCGGCTTATATCTAGTGATGGCCTACACCATGCTGGAGGCGAGTAACGCTATCGTCGTCGGCGATTTGCTTAAGCAACTTGCGGGAGACATGGGCGCGGCGGACTTGAGTACGCGACCGTTCATAGTGCTTACGATCGTGCTGCTGGCGTGGCTTAACTATCGCGGTGTATATGCGACCTTGAACGTAAATTTTGTCATTACCGCAATTGCGTTCATTTCCATTATCGTTCTGTTTTTTAGCGTATCGCCGTTCTCTCCCGGGAAAGTACTACTGCACAAGGACTTGCTGACGGATTTACCCTATGGCTGGATCGGCGCCCTAGGTGCGCTGCAATTCGGCATGTGGTATTACTTGGGCATCGAAGGCACTTGCCAGGCAGCGGAAGAAGTGCGTTCCGCCGGCCGCTCGATTCCGCTCGGCACCATGAGCGGCATGATCACTTTGTTGATCGCCGCGGCGTTAACCTGGTACATCGCCGCGGGCCTGATGCCCTGGCAATATCTCGGCCAAGCCTACACGCCGCTATACGATGCCGCCAAACTCGCCGGCAGCGGCAGTTTGCAAGCGATCATGTTCATCGGCACCTTGTTCGCCGCCCTCGCCTCGGCGAACGGTTGCATTAACGACGCCTCGCGCGCCTGGTTCTCCATGGGCCGCGATCGCTACATGCCCGAATGGTTCGGCGCCGTACATCCACGCTACCGCACGCCCTACCGGGCGATCTTGTTTCTGGTCCCCATCGCGGTAGTGTTCGCGCTGGTGTTCGTCACCGCGCTCGACTTGGTAATCGGGTTTTCTATCCTATCGGGCCTGCTGAGTTACACGTTCATGTCCGTCAACATGATCCGCTTCCGCAAGCTATGGCCGCTCGGCTCTATCAGCCGTGGTTACGTTCACCCGTTCCATCCGATCACCGCAATCGTGTTGTTGATCCTGTGCGTCGCGGTATATTTCGCGACCTATCTGGGCTACACCAAAATGCTGCTGTCGATCATGGCGTTTTATATTCTTGCCTCGCTATGGTTCGCGTACCATCGCTACCAATATGTGAAACGCGGCGATCAATTCACCATGGCGTGGCCGCGGCCAAGAGGTTATTGACACCGCGCGCCTAACCTCCAACGGCTGGCTAAATGCCAGCCGTTTTTTGTTTGTGTATGGGACTATTACACCTAGCCATTATCGTTGGCAGTCTCGCGCTTCTGGCCTTCATTTGGCGCCGCGATCGAACCCTCACTTCGAGCAGGCGTGCATGTATGTTCGATCTTTGCACACCACTAATGGCCGAACCGAAACTCGTTGCACGGCACGGGGATTTTCCGCTGCTGACAGGGCAATTCCAATCGCACCAATTCGCGCTGGAAGCGTTTCCCGATACCATCGGCTACCGCAAAATTCCGTCACTGTGGATGCAGGTTACTCTGGCGACGAAGTTGCCGGTGAACGGAACCGTTGACATTCTCGCGCGTGCACAGAACATCGAATTCTTTTCACCGTCCTATGAATTGGATGTCGCCCTGCCCATCCCCGCCAGTTGGCCGCAACCGATGCAATTTCGCGCGAACACCCAAAACCACGGACTCGACATCGTGCGGATCGAAACCAATGTCGCCAAATTGTTTGCCGATAATCGCATCAAGGAATTACTCATCACCGAGCGTGGTCTGCGCGTGATATACCAATTAGCTCAAGCAGAAAAAAGCCGCTACTTGGTTTTCCGCATGGCAGAATTCGAGGAAATGACGGTGAATCCTGATTTTCTTCGCGAGTTGATGCACGACATGCTAGATTTGCACGACAACATAGTCCCGAAATCGTGAGCGAAACAAACTCAACGCGCCCGCCGCTTCATCCCTGGATGGTATTCGCCGTCGCCGCGGTGTTACCGGGCGTCGGCCAAGTGCTCAACCAAACGCCGCAGCGCGGACTGGTGATGGTTTTTTTTCTAATCTTTTTCGCCATGACCAGTTACCAACTCACCACGCCGGAACATTCCTGGTTAGCGCGTCATGCCGGCGGTGTTTTTATGTATGGCCTAATGTTGATCGATGCATATCGCTTCGCGAAAGTAAGGTATATGTACTTTCATCGCCGCCGGGTTTGATGTCAGAGACGATAATAGCTCTCTGTAGCACCCACGCCAGACGCCGCGCCCAGCTTGCCTCGTGGCGTGGCATGGCCTGCGAGGCAAGCGGGATAAGGCTCCTGGCGGCACGTCGCCCACTGAAAACCGAAGCTGCTGTTATCGCGGTCAGTAAAAATTCTACGATGCTAAAAATTAGTTCTGAGGTTGTAGAAATGGGCAACAGCAGAGTAATTAATGCGGGGGGAAAATGCAGAAGTTTTTAGCGCAACGCGCGACATCGGATGCGTCAAGCCGGGCTCGTCAAGTATGGCTTTATCCTGAACAATGCGTTCGGTTCGCGAAAATACACACTGCGCGCTTTCATCGCAGCCACGCAGAGAGCAAGGACAGTAGTGACGGTTCACAACGTTAGCAACGCCAGGAGCCGCGCCCAGCTTGCTACGTGGCATGGCATGGTCTGGGCCATACTATCCATGCGGCTCTCCAGTCAGGCAATGCCAGGAGGCAAGCTGGAACTGCCTCGTGGCAACACAAAATGTAGCGTAGGAACCATCCCACCGAACAAAACGAAATCGCGCAGAGCTAACCTACCCCAGCCCACAATATGCGAATTGCTTCGCGCTCATGCCCTCCGGACATCACTTGCCATGAAATAAAATAAAGCGTTTAATCCAATGACGTCGCAGCGCGATCCGGCTTCGAAGGGAATTGCCAATCCGTTTCTAAACTACAAGTGCTTCCACGCGCTTGAGGCATATCGTGCCGGCCATGCGCTTTCTCTCAACGGACGCCAATCTCTTGCCTACTACTTTCAAGGTCGAATATCCGAAGTCTTTTCCGTCGACATCCATCCGGCAGCGATCATTCGCTATGTGGTATTCATTGATCACGGAACTGGTATCGTGATCCGCGAAACAGCGGTCGTCGACAACGACGTGTCGATACTTCAAGAGGTAACCCTCGGTGGCACTGCGAAAGCTAGCGGTGATCGCCACCCAAAGATCGCGAGAGCGGTGCTTATTGGCGCAGGTGCAAAGATACTCGGGAACATTCTGGTGCGAGAACGAGCGAAGATTGGAGCTGGTAGCGTAGTCTTGCAGGAGGTGCCACCGCATACCACGGTTGCTGTTGTACCCGCGAGAGTTGTCGGTCATCCCAAGGCCGACGAACCTGCAAAAGGCTTTCTCCTTGCCGAACTTCGACGTCATCGGTTGGGAAACCTATCCAAGCAAGCCAGAAAACCACTCTGCGCGCTTTCTCGCCAGCGCAAGTGTCTTCTCGTCTACTCTCCTTGCGGGTAGCCTGCTTGCCAAGTATTTGCTCGCGTAGTGCCAAGTGTCGGCTAACCCTTCCATCGAGTAGACAGCTTCCGTGCTACGCCCTCCAGCTGCCCCTCATGTCAAACGTTGGGCGTCTCTTCATACCTGGAGGTACACGTGAATCTAGCTGAACTGCAACCGTATCTCACAGCGATTTCTGCTAGCCTAGTCGTCGCCACTTTTCTCTTCCTGCTGAACGTGGTGAAAGCGGTGCGCGAGAACGCTCTAGACAGTATCGCGGTGCAGGAGGAACGTCTGAAGCGTGGGTTGAGGAACAACAGCGGACGGAGAAATGGGCAGAGCAGAGAAGAGCGAACTTCGCGATCAGCTGAACAGTACTAAGCCAAATGCTGCGCTCGCGCTCGCCTGGACGCCGATCGCTTACGCCGACAACTATCCCTTAAAACCCATTAAGATCATCGTGCCCTTCGCCGCTGGCGGCTCGATGGATACGCTCGCCCGGTTGTTCGGCGAAAAGTTGAAGCAAGCCTGGGGACAGCCCGTCATCGTCGATAACCGGCCCGGCGCGACGGGAATCATCGGCACCAAGCTCGCAGCCGAAGCACCGGCCGACGGTTATACCCTGCTCATGGTCGCCTCGGCCACCATGGCGATCAATCCCAGCGTTTTTCGCAAGCTGTCCTATGACCCGCTCAGGGATTTCGCGCCGATTATGCTGTTTGTGGACGCGCCGATTCTGCTCGTCGCGCATCCGTCGGTGCGCGCGCAATCGGTCAAACAACTCATCGCGCTCGCCAAAGCCCGGCCGGGCGAACTCAGTTTCGCCTCGGCCGGAAACGGCAGCGCGCAGCATCTTGCCGCGGAACTGTTCAAGTCGATGGCCGGCATCGACATTACGCATGTAGCGTACAAGGGCAGCGCGCCGGCGATCGCCGATTTGCTGGGAGGGCAAGTCTCCCTCATGTTCGACGTCATGCCGACCGTGATCGAGCACGTCAAGGCCGGCAAGCTCAGGGCGATCGCCGCGGCCGGCGCGAAGCGCTCACCACTGCTGCCCGAGATACCGACCGTCGCCGAAGCGGGACTCGCCGGCTTTGAGGCGCACTCCTGGTACGGCGTTGCCGCGCCGGCGAAAACATCGCGTGTGATCATCGATAAACTGCACGGGCAATTCAAACAAGCACTGGCAGCGCCGCAACTGCGCAGCCGCTTGCTCAAGCTGGGGTTGGAACCGGTCGGCAACACGCCGCAAGAATTCAGCGCGCTCATCCGCTCCGAACAAGCGCGCTATGCGAAGCTCGTGAAGGCCTCGGGCGTGCGCGCTGAGTAAATCATTTCCAACTAAGCGTCAGCGATCGTGACGCTGACGGGCGCGGCGGACTTAAATCTCGCCATATCGCTCGGTGTTCGAGTTGCGAGGGGCCGCGTGCGCGTTGCGCACCCTACGCCCGCTCGAAATAAATCAAAGCTTCCTTAGTTTTTGGATTTCGACGGGTTTCGCGCGGATTCGCGGAGTTTACTCACAAGAAAACTTGTTGCATAATATTACAATCGTTATTTCGCTACAACGATCACTATGCCCTATCGTCTCTTGCGTTTCGCGCTCAGCTCCAAGTATCCGGAGCAGCGTATGTTTCGCAGCCACGACTCGCTTAAATCGAGTTACGACGTGGTGATCATCGGCGCCGGTGGACATGGCCTGGCGGCCGCCTATTACTTAGCGCGCGATCACGGCATCACGGATATCGCCGTGTTGGAAAAAGGTTATATCGGCGGTGGCAATACCGGGCGGAATACGACCATCATCCGTTCCAATTACCTCACGCCGGAAGGCGTGGCGTTTTACGATCAAAGCGTGAAACTTTGGCAGGATCTGTCCGCCGATTTCGACTTGAATCTGTTTTATTCCAATCGCGGGCATTTCACCCTGGCCCACACAGATTCCGCCATGCGCACCTCCCGCTGGCGCGCGGAAGTGAACAAGCATTTAGGCGTCGAGAGCGAAGTCGTGGATGCGTATGATGTGCAGTACGCCTGCCCGCAAATGGACATCACCTGCGCAGGGCATGCGCCGATACTCGGCGCGCTCTATCACGCGCCGGGCGCCATCGCCCGCCACGATGCCGTGGCCTGGGGCTATGGCCGTGGCGCCGATCAGCGCGGCGTGGAGATTCATCAAAAGACCGAAGTACTGAACATCGATGTCGAGGCCGGCGAGATCAAGGGCGTGAAAACCAATCGCGGCTATATCTCCACGCGGAAAGTGTTGTGCGCCGTCGCCGGTTCGACTCCGCGCATCACTAAAATGCTCGACATTCGCACGCCGCTCTATATTCATCCATTGCAAGCGATGGTGACGGAACCGATGAAGCCGTGGCTCGATCAGATTTTCGTATCCGGCAGTTTGCATGTGTACGTCAGCCAGTCGGCGCGCGGCGAGTTGGTGATGGGCGCCTCTCTCGATCCTTACGAGGTGCACAACACCCGCTCTACTTTCGATTTCGTCGAAGGCCTCGCGTCCCACATGCTCGACATGTTCCCGTTTTTATCGAACGTGAAAATCAATCGCCAATGGGCTGGAATGGCGGACATGACGCCGGACTTCGCCCCGATCATGGGCAAGACACAAATCAAAGGTTTTTACCTCGATTCCGGCTGGGGCACCTGGGGCTTCAAGGCGACGCCGGTCTGCGGCAAGACCATGTCCTACACCGTCGCGAACGACGCGAACCACGAACTCATTCGTGGTTTTACGCTATCGCGGTTTAAGGATTTTAAGCTCACGGGCGAGAAAGGTGCCGCGAGTGTCGGTCACTAAGAGTTTCTACCCTTCACTTTTCACCCTTCACTCTTCACCGTCCCACCGATGAAGTTATTGCGTTGCCCCATCAACGGTCCCCGCCCGTCTCGGAATTTTTCTACTGGGGCGAAATACGTCCCATGCCGGACCCCGACACGGCGAGCGACGAGCTATGGGCCGACTATGTGTTCAACCGTAACGGCGCGCCGGGCATAAAAATCGAATGGTGGTACCACATGCCGAGCGGTGTGTGGTTTGTCGCCGAGCGCGATACCGAGCGCGACGAAGTGAAGCGCACCTATTTGTACGGGCAGGAGGGCGCGTGAGCAAGCGTCTGCCGCCCGTCGCTGGAGAATGGATCGATCGGAATCACCCGCTTGAATTTTCGTTCGAAGGCCAACGATATTCCGGTTTCGCCGGCGATACCATCGCCAGCGCGCTACACGCATCGGGAGTTCACGCCATGGGGCGTAGCTTTAAATATCATAGGCTGCGCGGCATTCTCTCCATGGCGAATCACGATGTGAATACCATGATGCAGGTCGGAAATCGACTGAACCTGCGCGCCGATGTAACACCGCTGGAAAACGAGATGAACGCCATCGCCATCAATACCCGTGGTGGTCTACGGGCAGATCGAATGGCGATCATGGATAAGCTCTCGCCCGTTCTGCCGGTGGGGTTTTATTACAAAGCGTTTCACACGCCGAAATCTTTGTTCCCGAAATGGGAACGCACCATCCGTAACACCTCGGGCTTGGGCGAAGTCAAGTTCGACGCGCCGCGCATCAAAACCCCCAAGCGTTACGACTTCTGCGATGTGTTGATTATCGGCGCAGGTCCATCGGGCCTATCCGCGGCGATTGCGGCGGCCGATGCCGATGCGCAAGTGGTCTTGGTCGATGAAAACGCGCAAGCGGGTGGCAGCCTGACCTATCAGCGCGGGATCGATCCTCAAGTCAATGACGCGCTAGGCGAACTGATCGGCGCGGTGAAACTTCGCCCGAATATAAGAGTGATGCTGGGAACCGAAGCGGCCGGCTACTACGGCGATCATTGGGTGCCGTTGGTCGACGAGGACAAGATCACGAAGATGCGCGCCCGCACAGTGGTCGTTGCCACCGGCGCGTTCGAACAGCCTGCCGTGTTCCGTAACAACGATCTGCCCGGCATCATGCTTGCATCTGCTGCCCAACGTTTGATCTACCGCTACGCCGTAAAACCAATGCATCGAGCCATCGTACTTGCGGCCAATAGCGATGGCTATCGCGCCGCGTTGGACCTGAAGGCGAATGGCATGGAGGTTGTCGCGCTGCTGGATTTGCGCGCAGATGGCGAACCGGGCGAATTACGCAGCCCAGGTTGAAAAGCACGGCATTCCCGTGCATCTGGATTACGCGATCTGGGAAGCGGTTCCCAACTCGGCGAAGGACGGCGTGAGCGCGGTCCGTCTTCAGTCTCTCTCGCCCACGACAGAAGCGCAGTTAGATCGGCGCGCGCCGATCGAGTGCGACGGCGTGGTGATGAGCGTGGGCTGGGCGCCGGCGCTGAATTTGCTTTATCAAGCGGGCACGAAAATGCGCTACTCGACTCACGTCGAGCAATTCGTGCCCGAGCAACTACCTCCCGGCGTGTTCGCAGCGGGTCGCGTCAACGGCGTTTATACCTTGACGAGCAAGCTTAAAGATGGCGAGCGCGCCGGCCTGGAAGCCGCGCGCTACCTGGGTCTTGGCACAGCGATCGCGCCGGTACCGGTGCCGGCAGAGGTCGCGCCGCCCTCACATCCCTATCCTATTGTCGATCATCCGAAAGGAAAAAATTTCGTCGATTTCGATGAAGATATCCAGGTCAAGGATTTCGTCAATGCTGCGCAGGAAGGTTTCGATAATATTGAATTGATGAAGCGTTACACCACGGTCGGCATGGGCCCGAGCCAGGGCAAACATTCGAACATGAATGCGATTCGCATCCTGGCGAAGATTTTGGGCAAACCGATCCAGGAAGTCGGCACTACCACCGCGCGGCCATTCTTTCATCCGGTGCCGCTGTCGCATTTGGCCGGCCGCAGTTTTTATCCCGAACGCATCACGCCTTTGCATAGCCGCCACGCGGCGCTAAATGCAAAGTTCATGCAAGCGGGCGTGTGGCTGCGGCCTGAATATTATCAATTCGACGGTAAAACTAAGGACGACGCGGTACGCGAAGAAGTCCGCGCCGTGCGCCAGAGGTCTGGGACTCATCGATGTCGGCACCCTAGGCAAACTCGAGGTTTACGGCGCCGATGCGGCGGAATTCCTGGAGCGCATTTACACCGGCCGCTTCGCCAATATGAAAGTCGGCATGACGCGCTACGCCCTCATGTGCGACGAATCCGGCGTGATGATCGACGACGGTGTGGTAGCGCGTTTAGCCGAGCAACATTTTTATTTCACTACCACGACCACCGGCTCCGCTACGGTTTACCGCGAACTTACGCGGCTCAACACACTGTGGCGCTTGAATGTCGGCATCGTCAACGTTACGGGTCACTACGCCGCGGTGAATCTCGCAGGCCCGCACTCCCGTGCGGTGTTGCAGACCCTAACGGATTTCGATATCGCCGACGCCGCATTCCCTTATCTCGGCGCTCGCGAGGGAAACGTGTACGGCATACCCGCGCGGTTCATGCGGGTGGGATTCGTCGGCGAGTTGGGTTACGAAATTCATGTGCCGGCAGAATACGGTGCGGCGCTGTGGGATCTCCTCATGGATAGCCGGAAAGCGCTTCGATATTCGGCCTTTCGGCGTCGAAGCGCAACGCTTGCTGCGTCTGGAAAAAGGCCACGTCATCATCGGCCAAGATACCGACGGATTAACGACACCATTCGAAGCGGCGTCGGGCTTTGCCGTCAAAATGGACAAACCGTTTTTCATCGGCCAACGCAGCCTAAAAATTATACAAGCCAAACCGCTGCGGCAAACCTTGATTGCGTTCGTGCTGGAAAAATCCTACGCCGGACCATTGCCCAAAGAGTGTCACCTAATTATCGATCGCGGCGATATGGCCGGACGTGTCACCAGCGTGGCGATGAGCGAAACCTTGGGATACGCGATTGGGCTCGCCTACGTCGCGCCCGCGCTCGCCAACATCGGCGGAAAGTTAACCATACGCATCGATGACGGCGCCATGGTCGCAGCGACTATCGTCAAGCCACCATTCTACGATCCGGAAGGAATGCGGCAAAAAGTCATATCCGCGTTGAGTGCCGAGGTGACGTCGTGAATGCCCCGATGCGAAGCGATCCTGCGACGCCGCTGCGAACCAGTCCGCTGCACAGCGCGCTCGAAAAGTTATCGCCGCGGTGGTCAACCATCAATCAAATGCAAGTTGCCGTGCATATAGGCACGCCCGTCAGCGAGCGAGAGAAACTACAAGCAGTCGCATTGGCCGATCTATCGCATCTAAAACGTTGCGGACTCAAAGGTCCGGGCGCGGAAGCCTGGCTTAACTCCATCGGAATCGAGCCCCCACCCGGTATTAACCAATGGGCGCCGCTCGGCGCATGCAGTTTAATCGCTCGACTAGCCACCAGCGAATTTCTGATCGAAGACAACGTTGGGCAAGACTACGCCGATCGAATTCGCGCGCAGTTGGGTCGTGGCGTTTTGGGTGTCACGCCGGTGTTGCGGCAAGATGCGGAGATTATTGTTGCCGGCCCGAGGATCAACGAGCTGCTGTTACAAACCTGCAGCTTTAATTTTGCCGCGCTCGGACTCCTGTCTCGCCCCGTTGTAATGACATCGATGATAGGTGTGTCGGTGCTAGTGATTCCGAGTACGCGGCACGGTGCGCCGTTTTATCAAATCTGGTGCGACGGAAGCTATGGAGTTTATCTGTGGGAACATCTGCTCGAAATCGCTGAAGAACTGGGCGGTGGCGCGGTCGGTTTATCTGCCCTATTCCCAGAAACAACAGGGAACAATACTTAATCGCTCTTAACGGGAGAAAACCGATGAAACCAAGCGAAGCAAAAAAGTGGTTGAAGGAAAAGAACATCAAGTTCATCCTCGCGCAATTCGTCGATATCCACGGCGCGGCCAAATCCAAAGCCGTGCCGGCCGGACACTACGACGATTTGGTCGGCGCGGGTGCGGGCTTTGCGGGCTTTGCGATGTGGGGTTTCGGCATGGGTCCGGAAGGACCCGACTACATGGCCGTGGGCGAACCAGGCCGCATCTGCGAATTGCCGTGGATGCCCGGTTACGCGCGCATGGTGTGCGATGGTCACGTGCACGGCAAACCTTATTCGTTCGATTCGCGCGTGGTGCTTGAAACGCCAGTTGGAAAAATTGAAGAAGCGCAACTGGACGCTCTACACCGGCATCGAGCCGGAATTTTTTCTGTTGAAGAAAAATGACGCCGGGAAACTGGTGCCCGGCGGACGATAGCGACAACCTCGACAAGCCCTGTTACGACTACAAGGGGCTTTCGCGCAGCGCGGCATACCTCGAGGAATTGGTCACCGCCCTGATGCAAATCGGCTTGGATGTTTATCAGATCGACCACGAAGACGGCAATGGCCAATTCGAGATCAACTACACCTACACCGATTGTTTGACCTCGGCGGATCATTTGATTCTGTTCAAAATGGCGGCAACGGAAATCGCAAAAAAACACGGCATGATTTGCTCCTTCATGCCTAAGCCGTTCGCGAACCGCACCGGTTCCGGCGGCCACTATCACATGTCCATCAGCGACGGCAAAGTGAAAAATATTTTTCACGACGATTCCGATAAGAACAAGCTCGGCCTATCGAAAGTCGCCTATCATTTTCTCGGCGGCCTGCTCGCTCACGCGCCCGCGCTCACCGCCATCGCCGCGCCGACCGTCAATTCCTATAAGCGTCTGGTGGTCGGCCGCGCATTGTCAGGCGCGACCTGGGCGCCAGCGTATGTCGCTTATGGCAACAACAATCGCACGTCCATGGTCCGTATTCCGTATGGCCGCTTAGAAATGCGCTTGCCGGACTTAGGCTCGAATCCCTATCTCGTCACCTCGGCGATCATCGCGGCGGGACTAGATGGCGTCGAGCGCAAACTCGATCCCGGTACGCCGAACAATGACAATCTCTATACCTATTCCGCGACAGACCTCAAGAAGCGCGGCGTGTCGGTGTTGCCGCAAAGTTTGAAGGAGTCCATCGACGCGCTGGAAAAGGACAGCGTCGTGTGCGATGCACTCGGAGCTGATTTGGCGAAGGAATACATCGAACTCAAACGCATGGAATGGGTGGAGTATTCGCGTCACGTGTCGGAATGGGAGTTGAATCGGTATGTGGAGTTTTTTTAGTAACAACGGCATCTAATTTTGTCATTCCCGCGAAAGCGGGAATCCATTTGGCTTGTCGAATTACCAATTCAACATGGATTCCCGCCTGCGCGGGAATGACAGTGCCTGAAGACCCGCATGGATACTGCCTCTCAAGCACGATGCCTTGAAACGGCAATCCCCATGCGCCTCTCTGGCATGGCAGTAACAATTTTTTGGAGACAACGAATATGTGCGGAATAGTAGGACTGCTGATCAAAAAACCCGAATTGCGCAATCATCTCGGCGAATGGATGATGCCCATGCTGATCGGCATGACGGAACGCGGGCCGGACTCGGCGGGGCTTGCCGTCTACACCAAGGAAGCGGGCACGAACGAATTCAAATACAGCCTGCATGCGCCGGCAATGGATTACGACTGGACCGCGGTCGAGCGCGATTTTAATCATCACTTGGGTTCAGCCGTCGAGATCGTCGAGAAAGGCAATCACGGAATATTGATCTCGCATCTCGAATCCAGTGTCGTGAAAACCTGGCTCAAGGAACACTATCCCGAGTTGCATGTGCTCTCAATGGGTCGCTCGATGGATCTGTACAAAGATATCGGTACACCGGCAGAAGTTGCAGCGCGCTACGACTTCAAGAGTTTGCAAGGCACGCACCTGATCGGCCACACGCGCATGGCGACCGAATCCGCCGTTACGCCCGATCGCGCCCATCCGTTTACCGCCGGCGCCGATTTTTGTTTGGTGCATAACGGCTCGCTGTCCAATCCCTATCAAATTCGCCGCAAGCTCGAACCGCTCGGCGTTCATTTCGAAACCGACAACGACACGGAAGCCGCTTGCCGCTATCTCGAGTGGCGCATGCGCGAAGGCGACGATCTAGAAACCGCGCTGAAGAAGGGCTTCCAGGAACTCGACGGCTTCTTCACATTCTTGATGGGCACGAAAGACGAAATGGCGCTAGTGCGCGATCCGTATGCGTGCAAACCCGCCATCGTCGCCGAGACCGACGACTACGTCGCCATCTCATCGGAATTTCGCTCTTTGGCCAAGTTGCCGGACATCAAAAACGCGAAGCTTTTTGAGCCGATGCCGGAAGAGTTATATATCTGGAGAGTCTAGCGAAATGGAAAAGATCAGCTTCGATCTAACGCAGCAAACTCTGCGCGAACTCAATCAATATCTGCATCACGATCTCGCGAAAAACGGCGTGAAGCAAGTGGATGTGCTCAATCCCGAAGGCACCCACAGCATCGCCGTCGGCGTCGATGCTCCCGTCAACATCGACATCCATGGTCACGGCGGTTACTACACGGCTGGAATGAACAAGCAGGCGCACGTGACAGTGCATGGCAACGTCGGCTGGGGCGTCGCGGAAAACATGATGTCAGGCACCGTGCGCGTGAAGGGCTTCGCTTCGGAATCCGCCGGCGCCACCGGCCACGGCGGGACCTTGATCATCGAAGGCGATGCGAGCTTACGCTGCGGTATTTCGCTCAAAGGTTTGGACATCGTGGTCGGCGGCAACGTCGGCAACTTCTCCTGCTTCATGGCGCAAGCGGGGACCATGGTGGTGTGCGGCGATGCCGGGCACGCGCTCGGTGATTCGCTGTACGAAGCGGTGATCTATGTGCGCGGAAAAATAAAAAGCCTAGGCGCCGATGCACGCATCGAAGAGATGACCGATGCCGATCATCAAAAAGTATCGGCACTGCTCGACCAAGGAGGTTTTAAATTCGCATCGAAAGAATTCAAACGAGTCGCGTCAGCGAAGAGTTTATATAACTGGAACGCCGACGCTGATCAGGAATACTAAGGAACCTCTGATTAAGTCCCTCACGGTCGCGCTGAAGTTTGCCGGGTGGCAGGCGCGACGCGGCGAGCGCGGTGTGGTCATTCCACATAAGCGAGTCGCAACAAAGCCTGCCGCCCGGCAAACTTCAGCCCATGCGGGTTGGGTCCTGAAGGGGCCGCTCGCGTCGTTGCGCCGCTCGCCAAGGGAACCACCCTTGGCTTCGCGCCGACGCCTAGCGATCGACCCCTTCAGGCCGCAACGCGAGCCGTGATGGACTTAATCAGAGGTTCCTAAATATGACCAAACGTTTGTTGAAAGAACAAAGCTTCACCTACGACCGCCGCATTCTCGATTACATTCAGCACGCGGCGGCGACGGGCTTGTATGAAATTCGCGGCCTGGGCGCCAAACGTGCGTTGCCGACATTCGACGATTTGGTGTTTCTCGCCGCGTCGATTTCGCGCTACCCGCTGGAGGGCTATCGCGAGAAGTGCTCGACGAAAACGGTGCTCGGCACCCGCTTCGCGAAGAAGCCCGTCGAACTCGATATTCCCATTACAGTCGCGGGCATGAGCTTTGGTTCGCTCTCCGCGCGAGTGAAAGAAGCACTCGGAACCGCAGCGCGGGAGCTCGGCACCTCAACCACTACCGGCGACGGCGGCATGACCGAAGAGGAACGGCGCTCGTCGAAGACCTTGGTATACCAATGCCTGCCGTCGCGCTACGGTTTCAATCCCGATCACGTGCGACTAGCCGATGCCATCGAAGTGGTGATCGGCCAGGGCGCGAAACCCGGCGGTGGCGGCATGTTGCTCGGACAAAAAGTCAATCCGCGCGTCGCGAAAATGCGCACCTTGCCGGCGGGCGTCGATCAACGTTCTGCTTGTAGACATCCCGATTGGACCGGGCCCGATGACCTCACCATCAAGATTAACGAACTGCGCGAACTCACCGATTGGCAGATTCCGATTTACGTTAAGATCGGCGCCACCCGCGTGTTCCACGACGTGAAGCTGTGCGTACATGCCGGCGCCGACGTCATCGTCGTCGACGGTATGCAAGGCGGCACGGCGGCGACGCAAACCGTGTTCATCGAGAACGTCGGTATTCCCACCCTGGCCGCGGTAAGACTAGCGGTAGATGCATTGGAAGACATGAACATGAAGGGCAAGGTTCAACTCATCGTCTCCGGCGGCATCCGCACCGGCGCCGACGTTGCGAAAGCGATCGCGCTCGGCGCCGACGCCGTATCCGTCGGACAGGGTGTGTTGATGGCGCTGGGCTGCAACAGCGATACCTACATGCATAACGGCGAACACATCGACGCCACCGCCGATTACGAAAAGATCGGCACCGCGCCGGGCTTTTGCCATCACTGCCATACCGGCAAATGCCCGGTCGGCGTCACCACGCAAGATCCCGAGCTAGAGTTGCGCCTCGAGCCTGCTGTCGGCGCAAAGCGTTTGAAAAATTATTTTAAGACCATGAACATGGAACTCACCACCATCGCCCGCGCCTGCGGCAAGGGCGACGTGCATCATCTCGAGCGCGAAGATTTGGTCGCGCTGAGCATCGAAGCCGCTGCCATGGCCGGCGTGCCGCTTGCGGGAACGCAGTGGATACCGGGACGTGGGATGTAAAACACAAAACGCCCCAGACGATTTTTTTAATAATATGTAGGGCGGAACTTATTGATGGTCAGCTCATCGCTGGATAGTCGCCTGTCCCAGTGGGCGGCATCCCGTCACAAACGGATCGCGAATACCCAATTGATCGCCCGAATGGTGAACACGCCGGTGGGAGCAGTTCGCGTCTTCGATACGCAATCGTCTAAGCCTCGCGTCGTATTTGTCCCCGATGGACCGAACGTCATCGAACATTACGGCGCCTTGTTCAATTTGCTGTCGCAACACCTGCGCGTAGTCTGCTTTGATATGCCAGGCTTCGGCTTCTCCGTACCGGACCCCGCCTATACTCATTCGTTAGATCAAGGCGCAAGTGCCGTCATCGGCGTGTTGGATGCGCTCAACATCGACCGCGCTACCTTGGCTTTCAGTTGCGCCAACGGATTTTATGCGATGCGCGCGGCGCAACTCGCGCCGCATCGCGTCGCCAGTTTGTTTCTCTCGCAAACGCCGTCACTCGCGGCCATGCATGCCTGGGCCAAGCGCATCATTCCGTGGCCGATACGCGTGCCGGTGCTCGGCCAAACCGTTGCTTGGCTCGCGCGTGGTAAATCAGCTCATGCCTGGTACGACATCGCGCTGCCGAAAACCACCGACCGGGAACCCTATCGCAGAGTTGCTCGCGAGGCATTAGCGTCCGGCGGATGTTTTTGTCTTGCGGGCGTGGTGCAGGGCCTGGCGCGGGAATCTCGTCACCACACTCAAAGATGTCGACGTACCGTGCGCGATGATGTGGGGCGAACAGGACGGGTCCCATCGCCATACCCGCGCCGATTCACTGCTCGACTGCACGCCGAAAGCGGAGATCATCCGTTTTGACGATTGCGGTCACTTTCCCGATCTCGAACAACCGCAACGCTACGCGGCGTTGCTGCTTCGTCATCTGAAAGCCCTGCCTTAGAAACTCGCGATAAATTCTTTGCTTCGGCAGCGCAGTCCGAATCTATTCCAGTTTGTTGAGGTCGAAGCGCTCTGAGTATAATTGAGCTTGTCTGCCATCAATCTAAGGAAGTCGTCATGAAAAAACAGTTGATCGCCGCGCTCGCCTGTGTGCTGGCTCTGGGTTACGGCAGTGCGATCCAAGCAGCCTCCGAGACCATCACTATCCAACCGGTTGACCAACTTCAGTGGCAAAATTATCCGGGCCTGCCAGGTGTGCAGTTCGTGGTGGTTGCCGGCAATCCGCGCGAGGTGGGACTTTACGTCATACGCGCCAAATTCGCGCCGGGCGTCATGAGCCGGCCCCATTGGCATCCGGAAGCGCGTTATGTGACCGTGCTAAAAGGAACCTGGTGGGCCGGCGAGGGCGAGATTTTCGATCGCGAGAAAACGGTTCCCGTCGCGACCGGTGGCTTTGCCATACACACCCCGGGCAAAGTCCACTACGATGGCGCGAAAGACGAGGAAGTGATCGTTCAGATCAGCGGAATCGGGCCGAGCGGGACGAACCCCGTGAGTCCAGCGCCGGACGCAAAGTAGGATTTATCGCTTGTATTCGATGTATTTCCGCGCCCCTTCTTAGATCACCTTGCCACGAAGCATATCCGGTGCGGCTCCTGGCAATGCATGCCTGGAGAGCCTTGCCACGCTTGGCTCGCAGGCCATAGCGGTTAGGTAAATCAAATAGGTCACGATACGCTAAACTCAATGCAGTCCACCATCGAGAAGTAAGAATGGCCAAAGGTTGGCTGAAGAAATATCTTCCCAGCGCGGAAGAAATCCACTCGAATAAAGCCATGCGTATCTTTGGCCGCTTGCTGACGCGGCCAAGCCTGTGGCACTTGAACCGTCATTCCGTGGCCAGAGGGGTCGCGATTGGTTTGGTGACCGGGCTGATACCCGGTCCGTTTCAAATCCTCGCGGCGGCGGCGATCGCCATCGGCGTGCGCGCCAATTTAGCGGTCGCGGCGTTGACGACGTTTTACACCAATCCCTTTACCTTCGTCCCGCTCTACATCCTGGCCTATAAAGTGGGGGCGCTGGCGACGGGAACCACGGCGCCGCCGCCACGAATCGCCGAATTCAGTTCCCTAAGCATGATGGACATGATTCGCCAGGGTCTCTCGTGGGTCTATTCCTTGGGTGACACGTTATTGATCGGTTTGGCTATCCAGTCGTCGATCTTCGCGGTAGTCGGGTATTTTTCCGTACAACTGGCGTGGCGCTGGATAGCGACGCGAAAATGGAATAAGCGCAAGCTGCGCAATGGCGTGACGCCTTAATTCTTAGCGTCGGAAAACAGCTTAAAAAAATTCTCAGTGGTGGTCTTGGCCACCAGTTCCACGGGAATATTCTTGATCTGGCTCACGCATTCCGCCACATGTTTAACGTAGGCCGGTTGATTGGTTTTTCCACGATAGGGCACGGGAGCAAGATAAGGGCTATCGGTCTCGATCAGCATCTGCTCCAGCGGCACTTGGCGCACGACTTCGCGCAAATCCGCGGCATTTTTGAACGTGATAATGCCGGAAAACGAAATGTAAAAGCCAAGATCGAGCGCCGCGCGAGCCACGTCCCAGGTTTCGGTAAAGCAATGCATCACGCCGCCGGCGTTGCCGGCATGTTCTTCGCGCATGATGGCGACGGTGTCTTCCGCTGCGGCACGAGTATGGACAATGAGCGGCTTGCGGCAAGTAAGCGCCGCGCGGATATGGGTGCGGAAACGGTCCCGCTGCCACGACAGATCGCCGGTCAGCCGATAATAATCCAGGCCTGTTTCGCCGATGGCGACTATGCGTGGATGATCGGCGCGGCGTACCAGATCTGATTCACTGGGCTCCCTTTCATCGACCGGCTGATCAGGGTGGACACCGACCGATGCGAATAGATTGCTGTGGCTTTCCGCCAATCCCAGCACCCTTGGCCAGTCGGCGAGGTTCACGCTGACGCACAACGCGTGGGTAACACAAGCCGCGCGCATGTTTGCGAGTAACGCTTCGATGTTTTCCGACAGCTCGGGAAAATCGATATGGCAATGGGAATCAACAAACATTATTTATCAGTAATCTACGAGAATAATGCAAAGTATTTAATTAGAATAGATTCCCAAAATAGCTTAGGATTGAGCGGGTGATGGACGAGTCGACGGCTATCCATCAATTCTCTATTAAATACAAATAAATCAATAAACTGTAAGTTTTTATTTAAGTTAGAAATAGGCTGAAGATAATCGGCATGATAGCGGCACTTCGCAGTGGTTTTTTGGCTCATCAAATCGTACGTCCAAGTTTGTAACCACCGCATCACTTGTGGCGCCGGCGCCTTTTGCAACGACTCGGCAATACCGATTACGTCCGCGCGTTCGGGCTGCGACAACGCATCGCAAAACATTTTCCGCTGGCTGTGCCACTCTAAGTCCTCGGCGCTGCGCAACGCTTCTAGCGGCGCCTGTCCCGCTAGGAGAAGGTTGAGCGCAGGATCGTTGCAGCCCTGCTCCGCCAGCCACCGTTGTGCTTCCGCGGATGTCGGCACAGGCATACGCACCAGGCGGCAGCGGCTGCGCACCGTGGGCAGAATCCGACTGAGCTGATTGGTCACCAGCAAGAATATTGCCTGGGCGGGCGGTTCTTCCAGCATTTTTAGCAACCCGTTCGCGGCGTTGAGATTCAATTGTTCTGCCGGTGCAATGAGGGTGACGCGCTGGCCGCTTTGATGAGAAGTTAGTGAAACAAAATCCGCCAGTGCTCTGATTTGGTTTACGGTAATGTACTCACTACCCTTTTTTTCTTTACCCGTCGTAGCATCGCCGGCGGCTACGTCCGATGTTTCCTGCTCTGCCTCGGGAAAAATATAACGGAAATCCGGATGGGCGCTCTGCGCCATAAAGCGGCAGGAATCGCATCGTCCGCAAGCCCGATGATCTGCGGCGCGCTCGCTGCACAGCAAACTTTTTGCTAGCGCTTCGGCAAAAGCAAGCTTGCCCAAACCGGCGGCGCCATGCAGTAATACGGCATGGGGCATCGCACCGTCGCCGGCGCGCCAAATTTCATTCCATATGGCGGACTGCCATGGATAGAGGCTTTTCATTCAAATAGAAGTGACGATGTTACGAAGTATTACTTGAATTTGGTCGATCGAGTTCGCGGAATCGATCACTCGAATGCGACGGGGAAATCGCTTCACTCGATCCAGGTAAACCCGGCGTACCGCGTTAAAGAAATCCTGCTGCTGTTGCTCGAACCGATCGGGGATCAGCCCTGCTTTCAATTGCCGCTCTTTTGCGGCCGCCGTATCCAAATCGAACAATAACGTAACATCGGGCTGCAGGCCATCCTGCACCCAGGTCTCCAAGATTTGAATTTTTTGCTCCGCCACACCGCGGCCGCCGCCTTGATAGGCGTAACTGGCATCGGTGAAGCGATCGGACACCACCCAATCGCCACGCGCCAGGGCCGGTTCGATGACGCTCGCGATGTGTTCTCGCCGCGCGGCGAAGATCAGCAAGGTTTCGGTTTCAGGATGCATCGGTTCGGCCAGCACCAGGGCGCGAAGTTTTTCGCCCAGCGGGGTTCCGCCGGGCTCGCGGGTCTGCACCACGCGATGTCCCATCGTACGCAGCAAGTCAGCAACAAAATCAAGATGGGTGCTTTTACCGGCGCCGTCGATACCTTCGAAGCTGAGGAACTTCCCGCGAGCGCTAGCGTTGGTATTTGTTGACGGCACGATTATGGTCGTTAAGGTTGGCGGAAAACTCGTGGCTGCCGTCGCCTTTCGCGACGAAGTACAAGGCGTTCGAATCCGCCGGATTAAGCGCCGCTTGAATGGCGGCGAGCCCCGGCATGGCGATCGGCGTAGGCGGTAATCCGGCGCGGGTATAGGTGTTGTAAGGGGTATCGCGTTGCAAATCCGTCTTGCGAATATTGCCGTCGAACTGCGGACCCATGCCGTAAATTACCGTCGGATCGGTCTGCAGCAACATTCTTTTTTTCAGGCGATTAATGAACACCGATGCAATTAATGGCCGCTCGCTAGGCTGGCCGGTTTCTTTTTCAATGATCGATGCCATGATGAGCGCTTGATAAGCGTCGTTATAGGGCAGGTCTTGATCGCGGGCCTCCCAAGCGGTAGCAAGATGATTTTGCATTGCCGCATAAGCGCGTTGCAGTAGCTTCAAATCGCTGGTTCCCGGAATCACCAGATAGGTATCAGGGAAAAACAATCCCTCTGCCTTGGTTTCTACGGCGCCGATGGCCTTCAGTATCTCGGCTTCCGACAGGTCTTTGCTATCGTGTTTGAGGTCGGGATGCTGATCCAGTATCTTGCGAAGTTCAAAGAAAGTTTGACCTTCGATAAACTGCACCGGGGCTTGCTCCGCTCCTTGTCCCCGCGCGAACACGCGTAACAACGCAAGCGGTGTCAAATTCTTTTCCAGCTCGTATTCGCCGGCTTTGATTTGCGTGCTCTTGCCGATTAGCCGGGCGAGGGCGACGAACGTCCAGGGTTCCGACAGCAATTGCGAATCGGTGAGCTGATTCGCCACGGACTTCATCGTGCTGCCAGCCTTTAAATTGAAACGAAACGGAGATTCCGGTAAGGACAATTCCTTGTTCGCAAAGTAATAGAGCCAGCCAAACGCCGCCAACCCGGCCACTAGTAGGGTCAGCAGCAGCGCACGCAGCTTAGCGACCATCGTCGGCGCGGTGGAATCGATCCATCGTCGGCAGAAATATGTGGAATATTTGCATGGTCGGGTATTCTATCGCGCCGCGCCCCCGTAGCGCCACGCCAGGTTTCCCACGCAATTAAGCTAAGGAAGCTCTGATTTATTTCGAGTTCTAAGCAAGACAAGGCGCGAAGGAAAAATTGTGACGCAGCATATAAATGATATGTAAGGAACAATTTTTCCTGAGCAACGCAGGATTGCGACGAAATCGGAATAAATCAGAGCTTCCCTAAGGATTAGAGCCGCTTGAAAACCAGCGTACCGTTGGTCCCACCGAAGCCGAAGGAGTTGGACATGGCCACATCGATTTTCATTGGCCGGGCAACATTGGGGACGTAGTCTAGGTCGCAGGCTTCGTCTTGATCGTGCAAATTGATAGTCGGCGGCGCGATCTGATTTTCCATGCTCAGCAACGTGAACACCGCCTCCACACCGCCGGCCGCGCCGAGCAAATGGCCGGTGCTGGATTTGGTGGAACTCACCGCGAGTTTTTTCGCGTGATCACCGAAACAGCGCTTGATCGCCACAGTCTCCGCGACGTCGCCAAGCGGCGTCGAGGTGCCGTGGGCGTTGATGTAGTCCACATCAGCGTGCACTAGGCCGGCATCTTTTAGTGCATTGTTCATGCAACGAGCAGCCCCCTCGCCGTCTTCCATGGGCGCCGTCATGTGGTAGGCATCTGCACTCATTCCGAACCCGGCTAGTTCAGCATAAATCTTGGCGCCTCGCGCTTTGGCGTGTTCGTATTCTTCCAATACGATCACCCCGGCGCCTTCGCCGAGCACAAAGCCATCGCGTCCCTTGTCCCAGGGCCGGCTCGCGGTTTGTGGATCGTCGTTGCGCGTCGACAACGCACGCGCGGCGCAAAAACCGCCCATGGTCAGGCTCGCCACCGCGGCCTCGGAGCCGCCCGCAACCATCACATCGGCGTCGCCGTAAACAATCATGCGCGCCGATTCGCCGATGCTGTGGTTCGCGGTGGTACAAGCGGACACGCTGGCAAGATTGGGGCCCTTCAAGCCATACATGATCGACAGATAGCCCGAGGTCATGTTGATGATGGAGCCGGGAACGAAGAACGGCGAGATCTTGCGCGGCCCACCGGCGCGCACCGCGTCGTGGGTGTCCTCGATCATGGTAATACCGCCGATGCCCGAACCGATATTGACACCCACGCGTTCCGCATTGGTGCTGGCCATATCCAAACCGGAATCTTTCAACGCTTGTATACCTGCGGCGATACCGTAATGGATGAACAAATCCATGCGCCGGGCTTCTTTCGGCGACAGGTAAGGATCGATCAGGAAATCCTTTACCTCGCCGGCAATATGCGATGCGTAAGGAGAGGGATCAAAACGAGAAATCTTACCGATGCCTGATCGGCCTGCGATTAGGTTGGTCCATGCATCAGCCACCGTATTGCCGACCGGGCAAACGATTCCCAACCCAGTGACAACTACACGCCGTCCAGTCAATTATGGCTCTCTACTATTCAATGAGGATAGCGGGGACACGCGATCGATTATGACAACTCAAGCCTTGACGTGGGATTGCACGTAATTGATCGCTTGTTGCACCGTGGTGATTTTTTCGGCTTCTTCGTCGGGAATTTCTGTTTCGAACTCTTCTTCCAGCGCCATCACCAGTTCCACCGTATCCAAGGAATCCGCGCCCAAATCGTTAACAAACGAGGACTCGTTCTTGATTTCGGTTTCGTTCACGCCCAACTGCTCGGCGACAATTTTTTTCACACGCTGTTCAATGTTGTCCATCTTCGTTACCTTCCCTTATGTCGAGAAAAAACTTCACTATTTTATCAGAACCCATACCAATGTTTACAGCAATTGGCAATACCGTGAGCCGAGTCAGCCCATGTACATGCCACCGTTTACGTGCAATGTCGTCCCCGTGACATAAGCGGCGCCCGGCGAGGCGAGGTAGCCGACGGCAGCGGCGATATCGTCAACGGAACCTAAGCGGCCGAGGGCAATACTCGCTAATAGCGCCCGATGTTGCTCCTCGGTTAACGCCCGCGTCATGTCGGTATCGATAAATCCGGGCGCCACACAATTGACTGTGATATTGCGGCTGCCGACTTCTCTCGCTAGCGCTTTGGTAAAGCCGATCATGCCGGCTTTTGCCGCCGCGTAGTTGGTTTGACCGGCATTACCCGCCGCACCCACCACGGACGAAATATTGATGATCCGACCGGTTTTTGCTTTCATCATGCCGCGCATCACCGCGCGCGATAACCGAAATACCGAGCGCAAATTGGTATTAAGAATATCGTCCCATTCCTCGTCGCCCATGCGCATCAACAAATTGTCGCGGGTGATTCCCGCGTTGTTGACGAGAATCAAGATCGCGCCGAATTCCCGCTGCACGGAGCTGATAACAGAGTCGACCTGCGCCGCATCGTTCACATTCAATACCACGCCTTTGCCTTGGTTGCCGCTCTCGCCAAGATACTGGGTAATCGCGGCAGCGCCGGCGGCTGTCGTTGCCGTGCCGACCACGATGGCTCCGGCTTGCGCCAGATGTTTTGCGATAGCCTGACCGATACCACGGCTCGCGCCGGAGACTAACGCCACTTGTCCTTGTAAACTCATGGCCTCCTCATCCTTGTAGCGTGGACTTCGTTGCCTCGATCGACGCTTGGTCGGTGATCGCCAGCGCCTGAATACGATCGTCGATGCGCTTGTTTAAGCTCACCAAGACTTTTCCCGGACCGCACTCGACCACTTGCTTCATGCCCAAATCGGCGAGCGCCTTGACCGTTTCTATCCAACGCACCGGGCCGTAGAGCTGGCGAACCAACGCGTCTTTGATCGCCACGGGGTCTGCATAGTTTTTCACATCGACGTTTTGGATCACCGGTGTTTTCGGTGCAGACATCGCGACACTCGCGATGCGTTCGCGTAACCGCTCTGCCGCTGGCCGCATCAACGAACTGTGGGCCGGCACACTCATCGGCAACATCACGGCGCGTTTCGCACCTTTTGCCTTGGCCGCTTCGATCGCACGTTCGACCGCGGTGCGGGCCCCAGAAATTACGAGTTGACCCGGCGAATTGTAATTCGCCGGCTCAACCACTTCGCCTTGCGCTGCTTCGAGGCAAGCGGCTTTCACGGCATCTTCATCCAGGCCCAAAATGGCTGCAATTCCGCCCTGCCCTACGGGCACAGCTTCTTGCATCGCCTCGGCGCGAAACCGGACAAGCGGAACCGCGTCGGAGAAACTCAATACTTCTGCCGCGACCAGCGCGCTGAATTCGCCAAGGCTGTGGCCGGCAAAATAGTCGGGCCGCATACCGCTTGCGCTCAACCACGCGCGCCACGTAGCGACACCGGCCGTCAGCATCAAGGGCTGGGTATTGACGGTTTGGCTCAACTCTTCCGCCGGCCCTTCGGCAACCATCTTCCACAGATCGAGTTTGAGCAAATCGGACGCTTCGGTGAAAGTTTCGCGGACCACAGGAATGTGAGCAAGGCCGGCCATCATGCCGACGCTTTGCGATCCTTGACCGGGAAAAACAAAAGCTAGATTCATTGCACTCATATTTTTAACAGAATAGAACCCCAGGTGAATCCACCGCCGACGCCTTCCAATAGCACCACGTGGCCCGGCTTGATGCGGCCGTCTCGAACCGCCACGTCGAGAGCCAGCGGCACTGATGCGGCGGATGTGTTGCCGTGTTCTTCTACCGTCAGCACCACTCGCTCCATCGGTATTGCCAGTTTTTTTGCAGCCGCCTTAAGGATGCGGATATTCGCTTGGTGGGCGATGAACCAATCGACTTGCGCGCTCGACATGTCGTTGGCGGCCAAGGCTTCGCGCCCCACCTCTTCCAACACGTGCACTGCGAGCTTGAACACGTTATTGCCTTCCATTTTCAGGAAGGGTTCACCGAAAACCACGCCGTTTCTGACAGAACCGGGGGTAGACAAAATACCCGCATAGGATCCATCGGCGTGCAGATGGCTTGAATATAAGCCCGGCGTTTCGCTCGATTGCAAAATCACCGCGCCGGCGCCATCGCCAAACAAGACGCAGGTGCCGCGGTCTTTCCAATCCATGATGCGCGAAAAAATTTCCGCGCCCACCACTAAAGCACAACGATGCTGACCGGAACGAATGAATTGATCGGCGGTCGCAAGCCCATAGATAAATCCGGTGCACACCGCCTGCACGTCAAACGCCGCGCCTCCCTTTATCCCTAGCTTGGCTTGTAGCAAGCATGCGGTGCTCGGGAAAATCATGTCGGGGGTCGAGGTGGCGACGATGATGAGATCGATGTCGTGAGGATCGATCTTCGCCGCCTCGATGGCATTCTGGCTAGCCTTCAACGCGAGATCGCTGGTGGTCTCTTGCTCGCTTGCGATGTGACGATTGCGGATGCCCGTGCGGGTGTAGATCCACTCGTCGGAGGTATCCACTATCGCTTCGAGATCGCGATTGGTCAGCTTTTTCTCGGGAAGGTAGGAGCCGGTCCCGACGATGCGGGAGTAAGTCACGCGACGCTGACCTGCTGACTGGCGATCATGTCTTCGATGCGCTTTAGCACGCCGTTCTTCACTTCGGCGGCCGCGCGTCCGATTGCAGTTTCGAATGCGAACACATCGGCCGATCCGTGGCTCTTCACCACGATGCCGCGCAGCCCGACCAGGGTCGCGCCATTGTACTGGCGCGGGTCGACGCGGCGGCGAAAGGCTTTGATCACCGGGATGGCTACGATGCTGGAAAGCTTGGTGAGCAAATTGCGGCTGAACTCTTCGCGCAAGAAGGTTCCCATAATACGCGCCAAACCCTCGGTGGATTTCAGCAGCACATTGCCGGTAAACCCATCGCACACCACCACGTCGACGGTGCCTTTGAATATGTCATCACCTTCGACGTTGCCATAAAAATTAAGATGGCTGCCGCGCAACAGATCGGCCGCTTCTTTCACCACGTCGTTGCCTTTGATCGCTTCCGCGCCGATGTTGAGGAGCCCCACCGTGGGACGATCTTTACCGTCCACTGCGGTAGCGAGCATCGCACCCATCACGCCGAACTGCAGCAATTGCTGCGCGGAACAGTTAACATTCGCGCCCAAATCAAGCACCAAGGTTTGACCGGTGTAAGTCGGCAATGTAGCCGCGATGGCGGGCCGTTCGATACCCGGCAAAGTCTTCAGCACGAAACTCGAAATAGCCATCAACGCACCGGTGTTGCCGGCGGAAACGCAGGCGTCGGCCCGACCCTCTTTCACCAAATTAACTGCAACGCGCATAGACGAATCTTTTTTCTTGCGTATGGCAAGAGCAGGCGCTTCGTCCATGGCCACCACTTCCGTGGCAAGTTGAATGCTGATCCGTTGCGATTCGAATCTGCCACTGGCGGCGAGCGTTCGTTCCACCGCTTCGCGGTCGCCCACCAAAATAACCTTTGTATCCAGCGTGTGCTTCAAATACGACAGGGCGGCAGCGACGGTGACGGACACACCATGATCGCCCCCCATCGCATCGATGGCGACCGTAATCGTCACGGACGCATCGTCATTTCGGTAAGCGGAAACAAACCGGGGCCTATTACTCGCCCTTGGTGGGAATGACTTTCTTGCCGCGATAAAAACCGTTTGGGCTCACGTGGTGACGTAAATGAACTTCACCGGTGGTCGGCTCGACCGCCAACGGGGGATTGGTCAAAAAATCGTGCGAACGATGCATACCGCGTTTCGACGGCGACTTTTTGTTTTGCTGAACTGCCATGGAGTTACTCCTTCAAATTCAAATTTCAATCAAACCGATTCTGAACTTACTAAAATACTATCCGCGTTTACCCAATACAGAAAAAGGTCGGCGGCTAACGGCGAGTTCGTCGACCTTGCTCGGTTCGACGCACTCGAAATCGTGTCTCGGCGCCAAGGGCAGGGACAGGATGATTTCTTCTTCCAATAAATCCGATACATTCATTTTACCGCTTGCCACGACCGCGTCCGCTTCTTCATCTTCGTCGTTCAAGTCCGGTAACCCCGCTTCATTCGCCACCAGCACAAGCCGGCTGTGCAAATCGAGCCGATGCGGCAATTCGGCCAAACAACGCTGGCAAGTCAACATCACTTGCCCGGAAATCGACAACATCAATCGAGGTCTATGCCGGCCGTCCATTCCCCCTTGGAGGCGGAACTCAATCTCCCCTTGTAGCGATGCGAGATCTTCCCTTAAACGCTCGAGACTGCTAACCGCTATTTTACCCTGAAGCGATTCGCTTTTCTTGGCGAACGAGATACCATCGATGACAATTTCGTTCGACATAAGGCGCGCATGATAGTATTGATCGGACGCCCTGTCAAAGGATTTTTACATTGAAAAACAAACCTTTAATCCTCGCATCGTCGTCAGTTTATCGGCAGGAACTGCTCAAACGGCTGTGCCTGCCGTTTACCGCCGTCAGCCCGGATATCGACGAATCGCCCCTTCCCGGCGAGATCCCGCCCGCAACCGCCCTGCGCCTGGCGGAACAAAAAGCCCGCGCACTGGCGAGCCGTTTCCCAAATGCTTTGATAATCGGCTCCGACCAGGTCGCGGAATTGAAAGGACTCGCGATCGGGAAACCGGGCGACCATGCAACAGCGATCCAACAACTCACGGCGGCGAGCGGAAACATCTTATTTTTTCACACCGCGCTTTGTTTACTCGATGCGGGCAGCGGCAAGGCGCAAACCAAAATTGCGACTAACGAAGTCAAGTTTCGGACATTAAACCGAGA
Source organism: uncultured Pseudomonadota bacterium (assembly GCA_963714525.1). GTDB lineage: Bacteria > Pseudomonadota > Gammaproteobacteria > Burkholderiales > JALYOK01 > JALYOK01. Next base: position 8,868 of record CAVQPB010000005.1, on the reverse strand, counting down.
GCAAATCGAGCGATATCTCGCGGCAGAGCAACCCTACGACTGCGCTGGGAGCGCGAAAAGCGAAGGTCTCGGCATCGCGCTGCTCGACTACATCCGCGGCGATGATCCAAATGCGCTAATTGGATTGCCGTTGATCGAATTGACGACGATGTTAATGCAAGCAGGAGTTGTAGTAGCTTAAGTTTGCGCGGGGTGGGTACAAGCCGTCGAAAAATCGCGGGGCTTCGTCCACCCACCCCTTCACCAAATAAAAATGCCCCGTGAACGGGGCGTTTTTATTTGGCGGAAAGGGTGGGATTCGAACCCACGGTACAGCAAGCTGTACACCGGATTTCGAGTCCGGCTCATTCGACCACTCTGACACCTTTCCGGGAGGCGAAATTATACCTGGCTCCGCTTCATCCGTTGGAAAATCATTCGCCAATTTTCTATTTATCCTATAACATTAGGACAATCTAGTAACTCATTAATTAATTATTGAAAACGAGGCTATCATGACTGTCTTTTCGATGCTGTTGCTGGCCGTTTTAATTTTGGTGGTGGTGTACGCCATCGTCGCGTACAACAATCTGGTGAACCTGAAGCACAACGTTTCCAAAGCGTGGGCGAACATCGACGTGCTGTTGAAACAGCGTCACGACGAGATTCCGAAGCTGGTCGAAACCTGCAAGCAATATATGAAGTTCGAGCAGTCGACTTTGGAAAAGGTCATGCAGGCGCGCGCCCAGGTGTCGAGCGCTCGGCAAGCCCACGATATCGGCGCCCTCGGCCGTGCGGAAGGTGCGTTGCGCGCGGGATTGGGTAACTTGTTTGCGGTGGCGGAGGCCTATCCGGAATTGAAAAGCAATGAGCAGTTTCTGCACCTGCAGGGCCGCATTTCCAACCTGGAAAATGCCATTGCCGACCGGCGCGAGTTTTATAACGAAAGCGTGAACATCAACAACGTCCGCATCGAACAGTTTCCGGATAACGTGATCGCGAACCTCTTCAGTTTCAAAATCGCGCGCCTGCTCGAATTCGCCAGCGCGGAAAAGACCGACGTCAACGTGCGCGCTCTATTCACTCAATAGCGTTCAGACTTTATAAATCGGATGAGCGATCTGGGTATCGTCCTCGCGCCCGTAGCCGCTTGTTTGAGCTTGGGCGCGTGGTTGGTTGCTCATCGCCGTCATCGCTTGACGGCCGATACGCCCACGTCGAACATCGCCTCGGCGGTTCAAGGTTATGTGGAGTTAAAAGGCCGCGCGGAAATGCACCCGAGCGCGCCGTTATTCAGCCGGATTCGCGGACTGCCCTGCGTCTGGTATCGCTACCTCGTGCAAGAGCGTCGCAACGATAAATGGGAAACGATCCAGCAAGACACCAGTGACAGCACTTTCCTCCTACGCGATAGGACTGGCGAATGCATCGTCGATCCGGATCATGCGGACATCCTTACGCGCCACAACGATGTAAAAAATGTCGGTGACCAGCGCTTCATGGAGTTTCTGCTGCTACCTAAAGATAAGTTATATGCTCTAGGGCAATTCAAGACGCTAAATCCCGTCGACACGCGCCTCGACCCGCGTGAAGATGTCGGAAATGTGCTGGCGGAATGGAAAAAGAATAGGCCGGCGCTGCTGGATCGTTTCGACCTAAATCGCGACGGCAATATCGACGAACAAGAATGGCAACTCGCACGCGCCCAAGCGAAACGCGAAGTGGAAAAACAGCATCGCGAACTACGTGCGCAACCGGGTTTTCATATCCTGGTTGAGCCGAGCGATGGCCGGCGTTTTTTAATCACCAACCGCGATCCGGAACAAATGACCAGATCACTGCAACGCTGGTCGTGGTTCTTCATGGGTTTGTTTGTTTTATCTCTTGGCTACTTTGGGCACGTCGTTAGTCGTTAGCCTCTTTCTGTTTTGCTTCTAGCATTTCCCAACGCGCGAGCAATTCCATGAGTTCGTCGTCGATTGTTTGAACGCGCGCTTGCATTGTTTTCACTTGTTCCGCTTGACTGCGATAGAGTTCGGGATCCGCGAGACGCTGATGAAGTTCGGCCTGCTCTTTTTCCAGCGCGGCGATTTTTTCCGGCAGCGTATTCAACTCTTGCGTCTCTTTATACGATAACTTGACCCGGCTACGAGCCTTTACTGGTGGGGCTTTCACGACATCGTGCTCCACCGCGCGCGCTGGTATTGCCTGTGCGGCACGTGCCTTTTGCACTCTTTCCCAATCGTCGTAATCGCCGGCGTATTCGACCACCCTGCCTTCGCCTTCAAACGCGATTACTTGCGTGACAATATTGTTGAGAAATTCGCGGTCGTGGCTCACTAAGAAAACCGTCCCCGAGTATTCTTGTAATAACGACTCCAGTAATTCCAACGTGTCCAAATCCAAATCGTTGGTCGGCTCGTCGAGAATCAATACATTGGCCGGTTGCGTGAAAAGCCGCGCCAGTAATAAACGATTGCGTTCGCCGCCGGAGAGCGATTTCACTTTCGCCCGTGCCCGCTGCGGCGGGAACAAAAAATCTTCTAGATAACTCATCACGTGTTTGCGCGTGGCCCCGATTTCGACGAAATCGGTGCCGGGGCTGATGGTATCGATCAGCGTCGCCTCGTCATCCAATTGCGCGCGCAGTTGATCGAAATACGCGATGCTCAGTTTGGTGCCGAGGCGCACCGTGCCTTGATCGGATTTGACTTCGCCGGTCAATAGTTTAAGCAGCGTGGTCTTGCCTGCGCCATTCGGGCCGATCAGCCCGATGCGATCGCCGCGCAGAATCCGCGTGGAGAAATCCTTGATCACGACACGCTCGCCGTAGGACTTGCCGATATGTTTGAGTTCGGCGACTAACTCGCCGGAACGCTCGCCCGCCGCCACGGAAAAATTCACGCGGCCGAAGCGCTCGCGCCGCGCTGCGCGTTCCACGCGTAACCGCTCCAACCGCCGCACTCTGCCTTCGTTACGGGTGCGGCGTGCTTCGATGCCGCGGCGTATCCAGACCTCTTCTTCGGCGAGGACTTTGTCGAACTTTTCCTGGCGCACGCTTTCGATCGCCAGCATGTCCTCTTTACGCTTGCGATAAGCGCTGTAATCTCCAGGGAAATCCCGCAGGATGCCGCGATCCAGTTCAACGATGCGCGTGGCGACTCGATCGAGAAAACGCCGGTCGTGGGTCACAAACAGCAAATTAAAATTCGACTCGCGTAAAAAATTCTCAAGCCAGTCGATCGCCGCGATGTCGAGATGATTGGTCGGCTCATCCAACACCAACAGGTCCGGTTCGCTTACCAGCGCGCGCGCCAAAGCAACGCGTTTGCGCCAACCGCCGGAAAGGTTGCCGATCTTGTCATCGGCGTTCAAATCGAGATGCTGCAACGTGGTCTCGATGCGGCTTTGCAATCGCCAGCCATCGTTGGCTTCGAGGGCGTGACTCAACTCATCGAGCCGGTTTTGCAAAGCGGGATCGTGATCGGGCGCCGCAAGACGGTGAAGAACATCGTGATACTCGATCAACAAACTCTGCACTCCCTCGAGGCCGCCGGCCACCGTATCGAACACCGTTGCCGCATCGTCCAGCGGCGGCTCCTGCGGCACATAACCGATGCGCAAACTCGGCGCGCGCCATACCTTGCCATCGTCCAACGGCGCCATGCCCGACGATCACCTTTAGCAGGCTAGTCTTGCCGGTGCCGTTGCGACCCAACAAACCGACCCGCTCGCCCTTGTCGAGTTTGAGTTCGGCGCGGTCGAGCAGCGGCACGTGACCGTAGGCGAGCTGGGCATTTTCAAGCGAAATGAGCGCCATGGTCAGTCCGGCGCCGCCGCGTGTTTGAGTCCCGGTGCGACGTAGAGATGTAAGGTCAACGCCGCCGATGCCGCAACCAAACCGGCGAATAAAAACGCCCGCGGCGCCCCGGCGAACTGCCAGATCACGCCGAACAAAACGCCCGCTGGAATCGCCGCAAGTCCGAGCATCATGTTGTACCAACCATAGGCTGTGCCGCGCTCGGTCGGCGAAGCAAAATCGCCGATGACCGCGCGCTCAATGCCTTCGCCGAGACCGGCGAATAATCCGTAGACTAGGGTCACGATCCACAGCATGGTCGGCGTTGAGCTCAGGCTCAACGCGACGAAAGTGACCGCGTAGGCGCACCAACTCATGGCCATCACCCGTTCCTTGCCGAGCTTTAGCGCTGCTGTCCCTCCCCACCAGGCGGCGAGAGATTTAGCAAGATTGAGCATCGCCCACAACAATAACAGCGTGACGACACTCATTCCTAAATTGTGACCGTATAACACGATGAAGGTTTCCGACACACGCGCGAAGGTGAACCACGCGAGTAGCAGCAGATAATGGCGTAATGTCGGTGACAGCAGCGACCAACTTAACGGCGGTGGATTCGTTTTTCGCAAATCGACAGGCTTAGGTTCCTTCACCAACAGCACGAGCAGCAACACGCCGAGAAATCCAGGCACCGCCGACCACGCGATCACTTCGCGCAACGATAGATTCGACCACGCGATAACTGCGGCGGCAAGCAAGGCGCCGCCGACCGCACCGGCGTTATCCAGCGCGCGGTGTAATCCGAACGCCACGCCGCGCAACGCCGGTGGCGTCACATCCGCCACCATGGCATCGCGCGGCGCACTGCGTATTCCCTTACCGAACCGGTCGACGCTGCGCAACACCAACAGGCCGACCCAGCCGGACACCACACCAAAAAAGGGACGCACAATATTCGATAACGAGTAACCGGTGACTGCCAAGCCTTTACGTCGCCCGCCCAAGCGATCGGAATACCGCCCCGACCAAAGTTTCACGAAACTCGCCAACGCATCGGCCAAACCTTCGATCAATCCCAGCGCGATGGGCCCGGCCGCGAGCTCCGTTGCCAACAACAGCGGGATCAACGGAATCACCATGTCGGAAGCAAGATCGTTAAAAAAACTGACCAGGCCGAGCACTACGACCGTTGTAGGAATTTTTCGAAAAATGTTGGATGGGACCGAACATGTTGCGAACGTGATTGGAACAACCCTAGGTTAGGGACGCCATTCTACGCTAGTGTACTGCTGCGAAATTTATTACAACTTTTCGTTGCCTAAATAACAAACCACTGCGAAGCAACGAGACTACTCCTTCCCCTGTGCGCACCGCGCACGGGGGAAGGTCGGGATGGGGGCAGCCCTTACGGTCGATGCGAAAAACCGATCGGTATTTATATCAACATTGTGCATTCAAGAATCCGTTGCCCCCACCCCGCCCCTCCCCCGCGCGCGTTGCGCGCAAGGGAGGGAGGAAGGATGCCACAGCGAATGTGCAATCGCGCTTTCCTTAGCGCATAATTCCCTTTCATTATCACGAGCACGACATGTTACTGCCTGGTTCGCTGCACGCTAGCGGCCTGATCCGCCTCGTCAAGGCGCAAGAATTTAATATCGCCGAAATATCCCTCCGAACGAGATTCAGTCGCATCGGAATCGCAGTGGATGCCGATCGAAATCATGCGCCCGGGATCTTCGCCGAATGCGCGTCGAAAATCGTCGATGATGTTGCGCGTTTCTAATACCCATTCGCCCACTCGTTCGGCGCCGCTTTGCGCCAACAGCAACCGAATGCGCGAATTCCAGCCGTTCTCGACGACCGTCTCCTTAGGCGCACCATCGCCCCACACATATTCGAGCGTCGCATAGGGTGGCTCGACACCCAACAAAAGACGGGTTTCGGCGAAAGTCATTTGATCGCTAAAAGACAACTTATCTTTATTGCCGTCGAAGGCAATGATCAGGCGTACGGGCGCATCCTCCGTTCGCCGGCTGGTGGTATTGGCGCCCGGCACTAACCGCGGCGCTTTCCACTTCCAGCGCAGCACGGGATATTCACGTGGATCGATGTTGATATTTTCCAACAACACCGAGGACGAATTTTCCGAAACTGCATGCGCGACAGTGACGCCGCCATCGTCCAGCATTTCAAATTTCGTCGGCGCACGAAACTTGGAGAAGCGCAGTTCCTGCCAGCCGCCCGGGAACAGACCGCCGGGCTTAGCAATTGAAAAAGGCGTGACCTGAGTCGCAGATGGCAGGCCGCTATCCTTGGGCGAGTGTGCGCAACCGCTTTGCAGCACAACGAACGCGAGTAGTGCGGTGCTAAGTCCGCGCCGGTGCGCAGCGTTATATCCAAAACGCACGATCGCGTTTGACAAGGCCTGCGGCAAACGCGACAAGATCAATCGCAACGATCTCAAATCGATAAAAAAATACGGCTCTCGCACTATATTTCCTCATGTTGATATTGACGGACATGCCGACAATTTTATAACGGAACGTCTAAACATCATGACTTTTAGGCCAACCACGCCACGAACCAATGCTGGTGCGGGTCCTGGCACATGCATTGCCACGAGGCAAGCGGGATATAGCTCGCAAGCAGGTAACCATTACGCTGTTTCTAAGCAACCGTGATGTAAATCGCTACGACCTTAGGTGTAGAATTTGGTCGATGCCTGGCTCGGCAACTAACGGCGTATCGCACGATGCGCACCTTGTAGGGAGAGAGGAATTAAAAAATGCTATTGCCGTCTAGAACTATCCCGCTTACCGCTTTTTGTATCGTCGCCCTGCTCGCCGCCTGCGCCACGACGCCGCAAAGTTCCAACAGCCCACTCGCAAAAATCAAACTTCCTCCCGGATTCGAAATAACTGTCTACACCGATGAAGTGCCCAACGCGCGCACCATGGCACTCGGCAAAGACGGGACGCTGTTCGTCGGCAGCTATAAGGCAGGCAAGGTCTACGCGGTGCTGCCGCCGGCGCGCGGCGCCAAGCCCAAGGTCGTCACCGTCGCCGAGAGTTTGGACAATCCCAATGGCGTCACGTTTCGCGACGGCGCTTTATATGTGGTGGAGCCTACCTGCATTTTTCGCTTCGATGGGATCGAACAGCAGTTGAACGCGCCGCCGAAGCCGGTGAAAGTTTACGATGGCTTTCCCAAACAGAAGATCCACGGTTTACGCACCATACGCTTCGGCCCCGATGGCATGGCCTACGTCCCTATCGGCTCGACCTGTAATGTGTGCAAGGGTGACCCGGAGCGTTTTGCCGTCTTGCTGCGGCTAAACTTGAGCGAAGCGAAGCCCACGCCGGAAGTCTTCGGCCGCGGCATCCGCGATACGCAGGGGTTTGATTGGCATCCCGAGACCGGCGAGCTGTGGTTCGTCGAAAATGGGCGCGACGCCATGGGTAACGACACACCGGCCGACGAGCTGAATGTCGCGCCGAAATCGGGACTGGATTTCGGCTTTCCGTTTTGTCACGGCTCGAAAGTGGCCGATCCCAAGTTCGGTGACGAGCGTTCGTGCGACGAGTTCGTGCCGCCCGCTCTGGATCTGCCGGCCCATGCCGCGCCGCTCGGACTGCGGTTTTACACCGGCGCACAGTTCCCCGCCGAATACCGCAATCGCTTATTCATCGCCGAGCACGGCTCGTCGGACCGCGAACCCAAGATCGGCCATCGCGTGAGCATGGTGACGATCAAGGGCAATCGAGTGGAGAAATACGAACCGTTCGCCGAGGGCTGGCTGCAAGACAACGTCGCCTGGGGCAGACCGGTCGACGTGATCGTCGCGCCCGACGGCGCGCTGCTGGTTTCCGACGACAAGGCCGGCGCGATCTACCGAATCAGCTATCGCGGAAAGTAGTAGCTTGGCGTGATGCGCGAGTAGCTGGCACGCCGTGTCAGTTATCTTTCAGTTGACATTATCACGACCCGCCCGCAACTGAATACCTAATTGCCCGAGGCCAACTGGGCCCCATGCAGGTTTCGCGACGATCGTCTCCGTAAAACAGAAATTATTTGTAGGGTGGATCAAGCGCAGCGGATCCACCATAGAAAATATAAGCTTATTCTCCTCTTCCGTCGTGTGGTGGATCCGTCCCTACGGGACTTGATCCACCCTACAATAACGATGCGAAGTTCACGGTCCGTGGGCAGTACCAGCGGCGCCGATACAGGCGGCTCGCGATGCGCGACCTTGCAAACGGGCATCTTTTCAATCCGTCAGTTTCCTGTATGTCCCGCCGCCTTACTATGGCTCCGTAGCACAAACAAATGTCAACGGAAGCAACAGGAGCCAACCATGAACCTGATCAACCGAATCATCCGCTTAATCGAACAACGCATGCTGCGTAAACTCGAGCGCTACGTTTCGTCGCTATCGGATTCAGCGCGCCCTGCCGGGCCGTGGACATTATTCCATCACCAATGAAGTCATTTTCAGTATCAATCTAAAGGAGAATTACCATGTCACGCAAAACCACTATTCTTAGTAGCACCTTCTTCGCAATCGCGATCGTCAGCAGCTCGTTTGCCAACGCGCAAGATCAGAACAACCCGCTGCATCCTTCGTACTATGCAGGCAAGACGGCGGCCGTCGCCATCGCGACCACCGGTAGCGCACCGCGCTATGTCGATTCCCGCAATCCACTGCATCCCACTTATGCGCAGGGAATCGGCGGCACGTGGCAATCAACCGGCGCCGGATCGATGCAAGCCTATGTCGACAACCGCAACCCGCTGCATCCATCGTTTGTGCGGTAGGAGATACAGGCAAGGTCGCTCCCGCACGAATAATCCTTCCCGACCTCCCCTCAGTCCAGGGAAGTGGCGGTCGGTCCATCCCTCCGCTTTCCTACAAGATCTTTTTTTCCAGCTTTTGATCAATTAGTTAAACGAATTTCCTTACGTGAGCGCATTGGCTGTCAGTCAGCAGTAAGTTGCCTCGTTTGGGACTGTATACCCAGTCAGTAGCGCCCTTCGTCGTCTCTCATGCTATTTGAATCGCCCGGAGAGCCACTATCCATGCGGTGTTCCAG